>NZ_JALJRY010000040.1 GCF_024519455.1 Streptomyces sp. STR69
AGGCGACCTCGCCGCACTGCTCACCGGCGGCGACACCTGGACAGTCACCGGCTGACGGTTCCGCTCCGGACATGCGAAAGGGCCTGGACGTCTCGCCCAGGCCCTTTGTCCGTTCCGGTCACGCGTCGGGGATGTCCCGCTTCGCGCGGAGCAATGTGTCACGGGTAATGACGACGATTCGCTCATAGTCTGCCCGGGCGGCGTCGGCCGGGAGAAGGGCATCGAGTTCTTCGGTGCGATCCGTACCAATAACGGCAAAATTACCGTCACTGAGTTCGAATAGATCGGGGCAGGTCTCGTTGGTGTGACTGCCTCTCATGCGAGGCGGGTCTCCGAGGCGACGGATGATAACAGCTGCAGAATGTTCGCTGAGCACTCGGAGAGCCTTCTGTTGGTCGGAACGGTTATTTTTCCGGCCATTTTAATTGTGCCACATCACATCGGGTGGTGATGCCGCACGTCAGGGGCACGGCGGCTCCCCTAAATGCCCGACAACCCACCATTCATCTGGATCATCGGCGAGTTCTTCCATAATGGTGTCAACGGCTTCACCCACCCGCCGTTCCACGGAGTCGGCCGGAAGACTTCTGCGATGCTCGCCCGTTCGGTCCCAATACTCCGCAAAAAGGGAATTCCTACAGAGAATCCTCAGGTGACCGAGGAGTTCCCTCCAGTCGAACGTCCCTATGCGATAGGACAGGAGGAGAGACGCGTACTGACGGTTGGCGAAGATCATCTGTCGACGCTTGGCCTCGGAGATCCCGCCCAGCGTACTCCGCGCATCGGCCAGCGAAGGGTCGTCCATCGTCCGGTCCATCTGTTCCATGGCGATGCGGTATTCCTGGATCAGGTTGGCGCGGCGCACCTCCTCGGTCATACGCGCCAACTGCCGCAGAAGTTCTGCGAAGAACTCGTCCTGATTCCTGCGCCGGGCGGCACCGCGGGCGAAGGGAGAACGCAGCCGGGCCAGCCCCGCCACCATTGCAGAACCGATACTTCGCGCGGCCGAATTCCGTGTGGGCATGTGACGGCATCCCCCTGATCTGACGGCCCGCGATCCGACCAGGGGGAACGCAGGCTGGGCACAGCAGTCGCGCACCCCACCCCAAGCGTGCCCGGGAACTCAAGGCGGCGTGGGAGGCGGAGAGGGGGCGCATGGATGGTTGGGTCTCACATGTCGACCAACGCCCTGACACCCGTGTGCCCCCTGGCGCCGTGCACATGCCCTCAGTCACCCGGGGCACACCACGTCGCTCCTGCTCAGAGCGCCCTCTTCCGCGCGTCGTAAACCTCCCGCGCCTTCTCCACCTCCCCCATCCGCGCCTCCGTCCACAGCGCCAGCCCCCGCACCTGTTCCGCCGCCTCGCGGCCCAGGTCGGTCAGGGAGTAGTCGACCCTCGGCGGGATCACCGGCTGCGCGTCGCGGTGGACCAGGCCGTCGCGCTCCAGGGTCTGGAGGGTCTGGGCCAGCATCTTCTCGCTCACCGGTTTCACCTGCCCGACCGCCCGGCGGAGTTCACTGAAGCGGTACGGGCGGTCAAGGAGCTCGATGAGGACCAGGACGCCCCAGCGGGACGTGACGTGTTCCAGGATCAGGCGGTACGGGCACATCGTCTCGCCGCCGGTGTACTTGCCCGCCACCTCGCTGCTTACTGCCATGCCAGTACCTTACTTCAAAGTGGGTACTTTCGCAGAGTTAGCGCACCACCTAGGGTTAGTGCCATCGCACCCCACAAGGAGCCGTCATCATGAGCATCGTCGTCACCGGAGCCACCGGACACCTCGGCCGTCACGTAGTGGAACAGCTGCTGGAGAAGGTTCCGGCCGACCAGATCACCGCCGTCGTGCGCACCCCGGAGAAGGCCGCCGACTTCGCGGAGCGCGGCGTGAAGATCGCGGTCGCCGACTACAACACCCCGGAGACCTTCGACTCCGTCTTCGCCGCCGGCGACAAGGTGCTGCTGATCTCCGGCAACGAGTTCGACAAGGGCCGGGTCGAGCAGCACAAGGTCGTCATCGCGGCGGCCAAGGCGGCCGGTGTCGCCCTCCTCGCCTACACCAGCGCCCCCGGCACCCTCACCGCCGCCCTGGCCGACGACCACCACGGCACCGAGGAGGCCCTGCTCGCCTCCGGGCTGCCGTACACCCTGCTGCGCAACGGCTGGTACAACGAGAACTACACCGAGCAGCTCGCCCCGGTCCTGGAGCACAACGCCGTCGTGGCCGCCGCCGGTGACGGCCGGATCTCCTCCGCCTCCCGCGCCGACTACGCCGCTGCCGCCGTCGCCGTACTGACCGGCGAGGGCCACGAGAACAAGACGTACGAGCTGGGTGGCGACGAGGCGTGGAGCCTGGCCGAATACGCGGCCGAGCTGAGCCGGCAGACCGGCAAGGAGATCGCCTACAACAACGTCCCCGGCGAGGTCCTCATCGGCATCCTCACCGGCGCCGGGCTGCCCGAGCCGTTCGCCGCGATCCTCGCCGGTGTCGACGCCTCCATCGAGAAGGGCGAGCTGGTCATCGCCACCGGTGACCTGTCCCGCCTCTCCGGCCGTCCGACCACGCCGATCACCGAGTCGATCGCGCTCGCGCTCAAGGGCTGACACCGCCCGCGCACGGGAGCTCCCCCGCTTGTCATGACCGTATGGCGATACGGGCATGACAGACGGGGGCGCTCGGCGCTACCTTCGTGCAGGTTGCACCGACGCAGCCGGGCAGGCGCGCGAAGGAGGGGCCCGTGAGCGGGAAGCCGAGCAGGCCGAAGGGCGAACAGCACCGCATAGGGCTGCTGAACGGCTTCGCGGCGTACGGCATGTGGGGACTGGTCCCGCTGTTCTGGCCGCTGCTGAAGCCGGCCGGCGCCGCCGAGATCCTCGCCCACCGGATGGTGTGGTCGCTCGCCTTCGTCGTCGTGGCACTGCTCGTGGTCCGGCGCTGGGCCTGGATCGGTGAACTGCTGCGCCAGCCGCGCAAGTTGGGGCTCGTCGCGATCGCCGCGGGCTTCATCACCGTCAACTGGGGCGTCTACATCTGGGCCGTCAACAGCGGCCACGTCGTCGAGGCCTCGCTCGGCTACTTCATCAACCCCCTCGTCACCATCGCGATCGGCGTCCTGCTCCTGAAGGAACGGCTGCGCCCGGCCCAGTGGGCCGCGGTCGGCGTCGGTCTCGCCGCCGTGATCGTGCTGACCGTCGGCTACGGGCAGCCGCCGTGGATCTCCCTCTGCCTCGCCTTCTCCTTCGCGACCTACGGGCTGGTCAAGAAGAAGGTGAACCTCGGCGGCATCGAGTCGCTGGCCGCGGAGACCGCGATCCAGTTCCTGCCCGCGCTCGGCTATCTGCTGTGGCTCGGCGCGCACGGCGAAGCGACGTTCGCACAGGAGGGCGCCGGGCACGCCGCGCTCCTCGCCTCCACCGGCATCGTCACCGCACTCCCCCTCGTCTGCTTCGGCGCGGCGGCGATCCGGGTGCCGTTGTCGACGCTGGGCCTGCTGCAGTACCTGGCACCGGTCTTCCAGTTCCTGCTCGGCATCCTCTACTTCCACGAGTCCATGCCACCCGCACGCTGGGCGGGCTTCGCGCTGGTGTGGCTGGCCCTCGTCCTGCTGACGACGGACGCGTGGCGCACGGCGCGCAGGGGCAGGGCGGCAGCGACGGCAGCTGCGACAGCGGTCCTCCAGGACAAGGCCGCGGGCGCGACCGCGAGTACGAACCCGGTGGACACGGTGGACACGGTGGAGGCGTAGTCCGGCGAACGCGTCCTGTCAGTGCCGGGTGCCACAGTGGAAGGCATGACACAGACTCCCGAGCCGACAGGCACCCCCGCCCCGGTCCACTGGAAGCTCGTCATCGATGCCGCCGACCCGCACGCGCAGGCGGACTTCTGGGCCGCCGCGCTGCACTACGAGGCCGAGGACAACAGCGCGCTCGTCGAACGGCTCCTGGAACTCGGCGCGTTGCCCGCCGCCGCGACCGTCGACTTCCACGGCCGCCCGGCCTTCCGCGACCTGATGGCCGTACGGCATCCCGACGACCCGTACGACAAGGAGCGCGGCACCGGGCTCGGCCGGCGGCTGTTGTTCCAGCGGGTGCCGGAGGCGAAGACCGTCAAGAACCGGCTGCACATCGATCTGCATCCGGGCGAGGGACGGCGGGAGGCCGAGGTGGCACGGCTGACGGGGCTGGGGGCGAGCGTGCTGCGCCAGGTGTCGGAGCCCGCCGGTGCGTGGGTGGTGATGGCGGACCCGGAGGGCAACGAGTTCTGCGTGTCGTAGGCCTTTCCCGCAGCCGTTCCCGCAGCCTTTCGCGCCCGGGGGTTCAGTCGGCGGCCCGGCGGGCGCGTTCGGTGAGGCGGCCCATGCGGGCGCGGGCGGACTCCAGTTGCTCGATGTCCTCGACGGCGGGGCCGTCCTCGGTGGTGAGTTCGGTCCACAGGTCGATCAGGGCGCGGCCGAGGGACAGGCCCTGTCCGGGATCGCGTACGGCACGCCAGGCGGTGGCCGCGCTCTGGACGCTGCCGTAGGCGCCCTCCGCGTCGTGGGCGCGGTGGCGGATGTGGGCGAGGTCGAGGGAAAGGTGGAAGGAGCGGACCGGGTCACCGGCCAAGTAGGCGATGTAGGCGGTGAGTTCGCGCAGCCGCTGCACTTCGAGGTGGTCCGGCCCGAGGGCGCCGGCCGCCTCGTCCACGGTCCGCTCCGCGAGCCCCGCCGCCTCCTCGATCCGCCCCGCCTTCACGGCCTCGTTGATCCGCGCCATCGGCTCCGCGAGAAACGCGACGCCTTCTCCGGCGGTCACCACCGGATCGTCCCCGAGCACGGCCTCGGCCACCGCGTCGAACCCACGCGCGGGCGTCGGCTTGGGATCCGGTTCGGGAGCGGTGAGCACCAGGTCGGGGATAGGGGCCGGGGTGGATACGGGTACTGGCGTGGGGCTGAGGCTGGAGCTCGGTGCGGACGTGGGGATGGCCTGCGGTGAAGCGTCCATGCTCGGCGGCGGACCGAACTGCCCCGTCGGGGCCTGGACCGAGCCGAGCGGTGTGCCGGTCTGCGCCGACTCCGGCACGGCGGCCAGCGGGAACGTGGGTGCCGACTCCCCCGCCGACTCGGGCACCGCCCGCAACGGAAACGTCGGGACCACCTGCCCCGCCGCCCCTCCCTCGTACTCCGACACCGGCACCGGCACCGCCCGCAGCCGATGCGTCGCCGGGTCGTCGCCCGACCGACGGTCCTCAGGAAGCGCAGGTGAGAGCGAGGGCGGAAGCGCAGGCGGGAGCGCAGGCTGCGGCGGCGGATAGCCCGCCGGAGCACCCGTACCCGAGGGCGCCACAAGCTCACCCCGCACAGCCACCTCCCCAGTTCCCGCACCCGCTGCCGTCCCCGTCGCCCGCGGCTCCGCCGTGAAGTGCGTAGAACCGTCCAGGTCTATCTGGAGGGGGACGACATAGCCGATGCGGTCGTCGTGGATCGTGGCGTGGACGGGGTGGCCGGTGGCCGTGGCGATGCGGTGGAGGTGGGTCAGGACCACCTGCTGGATCTCCTCGCCCGGGGGCACGGTGACCGGCACGCCGCCGATCGACGCGCCGCCCGCGCCCGGGCCGTCCACGGGGACGCGTACCTCGAAGGGTGACGCCGCGGGTGCCGAGCGTGCCGCTCGCTTCTGTTCCCGCTTCTTCTCGCGGCTGAGTCGAGACATCGGTTCCCTCACTCGCATGCGCCGGAGAGCCGGCCGGCGCTCCCCAGCGTCAAGATCCGTTCGTACGCGTACTGTTGAGTCTCGCCGTTCCCTTCCGGTTCTCAGGTCACCGCGACGTCACAGCCTCGTCCCAGGAGTTCCCGGACCCGTCGCGCCCGTTCGGAGGCCGTGAGGATCCGGCGGGGCCACGAGGGAGGAACTCGGTCATGCAGACAGGCGGACGGCGGGGGCCGGAGATCTGGCTCCGCGGACCGGTGGACGACGGTCCACGCGCGGGCACACCTGCGGCGCCCGAGCGCATCTCCAGTATCCCCGCTTCCCGGCGCCGCTTCTCCTGGGTCGCCACCCACGGCGGCGCCGGCGTCACCACCCTCACGACGGTCTACGGCGGCCAGGACTGCGGACGCGACTGGCCCGGGCCCGAGGACCCGCCGTCGGTGCTGCTCGTCGCCCGTACGCACGCGGCCGGGCTGGCGTCCGTCTCGCGGGCCGTGGAGGTGTTCCGGCGCGGGGCGGCGCCGGCCGGGCTGGACCTCGACGCGGTGGTCCTCGTCGCGGACGCGCCGGGGCGGCTGCCGCGCGAGCTCGCCGCGCATGTCAGGGCGATCGAGTCGGTGATCGACGTGTACCGGGTGCCCTGGGTGCCGGCCTGGCGGCTCGGCGATCCGAGCGGTGAGCCGCCCCGCGAGACCGAGGCCCTGATCCGGCTCACGGGGGCGGACCGGCACCCGCATCCGCACCCTCACCCCATGGACAAGTAATTGCGCGCGCATATAATGCAGACGGCTATAACAATCGCGCGCCGACTACCTCTGGGGGACCCATGACCCGCCGTTTCCTCTTCGTCCTGGGCAGCGCCCGCACCGACGGCAACAGCGAGCTGCTCGCCCGCCGGGCCGCCGAGCAACTGCCCCCGGACGTCGAGCAGCAGTGGATACGCCTCGCCGAGCACCCGCTCCCCGACTTCGTGGACATCCGGCGCGACGGTCCCGTCCAGGCGCCCACCGACGACAACGTCAAGCGGCTCCTCGACGCCACCCTCGCCGCGACCGACATCGTGATCGCCTCGCCGGTCTACTGGTACTCCGTGTCCGGCCTCACCAAGCGCTACCTGGACTACTGGTCCGACTGGCTGCGCGTCCCCGGCGCGGACTTCAAGGCCACGATGGCCGGCCGCACCCTCTGGGGCGTCTCCGTCCTCGCCGACGAGGAAGAGGCGGTCGCCGACCCGCTGGTCGGCACGCTCAACAACTCGGCCGCGTACATGAAGATGTTCTTCGGCGGGGTCCTGCTGGGCAACGGCAGCGCACGCGGCGACGTGCTGAAGGACGAGCGGGCGCTGTCCCGCGCGAAGACGTTCTTCGCACAGGACGCGGCCCTCGCGCGCTTCCCGCACGAGACGAACGGATACCTGACCGGCCGCAGTGCCGTGGCGCTTATGCCGTGATGTCCTTCGCCGTGAACCTCGCCCACGCCGCCGACCCGAACACCGCCGCGTAGAGAACCTGCAGGCCGAGGTTCTTCACCAGGTCGTCCCAGTAGACCGGCTCGCGCATGAGGTCGGCGAAGGACAGCCAGTAGTGGGAGAAGAAGTACGGCTGGAGCGCGTGCAGTTGGGGGATCTGGTCGAGGATCTGGACGGTGATCAGCAGGCCCACGGTCGTCGCCATCGCCGCGATGCCACTGCTCGTCATCGTCGAGATGAAGAGCCCCAGGGCCGCTATGCCGATGAGGGAGGCGGCGACCACCAGCGCGATCAGCAACGCCCGGCCCAGTCCGTCCGCGAAGCTGATCTGGGTGCCGGAGATCGTCGTCAGGTCGCCCAGGGGGAAGAGCAGCGCCCCGACCGTCAGCGCCGAGAGCGCCACGACCAGGGTCGCCACCAGGCAGAACGTCATCACCGTCGCGTACTTGGTGAGCAGCAGGCGGGTGCGGCCGGCCGGGGCCACCAGGAGGTAGCGCAGAGTGCCGCCGCTGGCCTCGCCCGCGATCGCGTCGCCCGCGACGACCCCGATCGCCATGGGCAGGAAGAACGGGAGGGTCGCGGCCAGGGCGGTGAACACCAGGAACAGGCCGTTGTTGGTGATCTGCGCGATGAACGCCGGCCCTCCCCCGCCGTCCCCGCGCCCGGGCCCGGACCCGTCCTGGGTCTCCAGTTTGACCGCGATGCCGACCAGGATCGGCACGGCGGCCAGGACGCCGAGCAGTGCGAGGGTGCGCCAGCGGCGGAACGTGGTGACCAGCTCGCTGCGCAGCAGTCCGAAGGTCCACAACGGGCTGACTCTGCGCAGCACTTCAGCCTGCGACATCGAAGCCCTCCCCCGTGAGCGCCACGAACGCGTCCTCCAGGGAGGCCCGTTCGACGCCGAAGCCGCGGACGCGGACCCCGGCGGTCACCAACGCCTTGTTCACCTCGGCCAGTTCACGGTCCGGCGGCTCGGCCGTCACCCGCTCCTCGGCTACGACCACGTCGGCCAGCCCCTGTTCCTTCAGCACCCGTGCCGCGTCTCCGGTGTCCGGGGTCGTCACGACCAGCCGCCCCCTCGCCCCGGCCGCCAGCTCGGTCACCGAGCCCTGGGTGATCAGTCTGCCCTGGGCCATGACCGCCGCGTGGGTGCAGACCTGCTCGATCTCGTCCAGGAGGTGGGAGGAGAGAAAGACCGTCGTGCCGTCCGAGGCCAACTCCCGGATCAGGGAACGGATTTCACGCATGCCCTGCGGGTCGAGGCCGTTGGTCGGCTCGTCCAGGACGAGCAGCTTGCGGGGCTGGAGCAGTGCGGAGGCGAGGCCCAGCCGCTGCTTCATGCCCAGGGAGTACGCCTTGGCCTTCTTGCCGGAGGCCGCCGTCAGTCCGACCCGGTCGAGGGCGGCGGCGACACGGGTCCGCCGGGTGCGCGGGTCGGCGGTCGGGTCGGCGGCGTCGTAGCGCAGGAGGTTGTCGCGGCCGGAGAGGAAGCCGTACAGGGCGGGGCCCTCGATCAGGGCGCCGACGTGCGGCAGGACCGTGCGGACGGATCTCGGCATGGGGCGGCCCAGGACGCGGGCCGTGCCGGAGGTGGGTTCGATCAGGCCCATCAGCATGCGGATGGTGGTGGTCTTGCCGGAGCCGTTGGGACCGAGGAAGCCGAAGACGCTACCCGCCGGGACGGTCAGGTCGAGACCGTCCACGGCGAGCTGTCCGCCGCGGAAGCGCTTGGTGAGGCCGCGGGTGGCGATGATGCCGTCACCCGCGTCCACCACCTGCCGTGATCCCGGCTCTGCGGCGGACGGTTCGTCCATCGGCTCCCTCAATTCCCGTGCTCCACAAGGTACTTGCCTACTTCGCCGCGTCGGCCGCCTTCACCAGCGCGCTCTTGGTGACCGCGCCGACGTAGACCTTGCCGTCGTCGGTGACCAGGGCGTTGATCAGGCGGGTCGAGTAGACCGTGCCCGAACCGAAGGAGCCCTTCACCTGGTCGCCGAGCGAGCTGAGGAAGCCGCCGAGGTCTCCGCCGCCGGACGAGGAGCCGCCGGACGGGATGCCCTGGCCGCCGGTCTCGAAGACGGCGATGGAGTTCCAGCCCTTGCCGATGACCGTCGGGTCGTCGGTGCTCTTGCCGAGGCCCTTGTCGGCCTTGCCAGGCTTGTCGTTCTTGCCGAACGGGGCGGAGTGGTCCGGGGTCGCCTTCGCCGGGCTGTCCTCCGTGGTGACCTTCGCGCCCTTGGGCACCTTGAAGTCGAAGGTGGAGGCGGCCGGCTTGGCGAGGCTGAGCTGGGTGAAGCCGACGTCGACGACGGCCGCGCCACCGCTCGCCGGGGTGAGCGTGAACTTGAGCGGCAGACCGGTCTTCGCGTCCACCGCGATGCTGATCGTGCCGACCGTCGTGCCGGACTGCTTGGGCTTGATCAGCAGCTTGTAGGCGTCGCGGCCCGCGACGTGCTCGGTGCCGTCGACCGTGACCGAGGTGGTGTCGTCGACCGACTTCAGCGCCTCGTCGGTGAGGCCCTTGGGCGTGGCCTTGGTCTCGTCGCTCTTGGACGCGTCGGCGGAGGTCGTGGCGTGGTAGACCTCGTTCGACTGGCTGTCGTAGCCCCAGACGTCCTTGCCGTTGTGGATGAGGCTGTACTCCGCCGCGTTCTCCAGCAGGGAGACCTTCTGCTTGTCGGGGCCGTCGGCCGCGACGCGCAGGGTGTGGCTGCCGGTGGCCAGCTCGGTGAGCTTGCCGGTCGGGTCGGCGGAGGAGCCGTCGCCGGACTTCGTGGCGCCCGACAGCATGCTGCTCTCCAGGCCGCCGAGGTCGGGCAGGCCCAGGTCCGTGCTGATCTTGACCGTGCCGGACAGCTGCTGGACGTCCGACTTGGCGACCTTGTCGAGGAGCTGCTGTGCGGTGATCTTCGGGAGATTCGGGTCGCCGGAGTCGGCGAGCGCGGGGACCAGTCCGATGGTCGCCGCCGCCACCCCCACCACGGTGACCGGGACGATGTACCGCGCCGCCCTGCGCCGCCCGGACCGGAGCTCGTCAGCCTCTCCGGTGTCCGTGCTGTCGTCGGTTTCGTACGGTGCCATGTCTGCCTTACCTCCGTCGTCGGCGGCGGCCGGTCCGTCTTCTGCGCGTCCCACCCTGTGCCGCCATTCTCACCCGAATCGGTGAGGAGTGGTGATTTCCGTGTTCTCCATCTGACCAAATCGGCGAGGGATAAGCGTCAGACCGGGGAGCCAACTCCGCGTACACCTGGGGTATGACACACGGAGGCGACGCCTCCCCGAAACCCCTAGGGGAAGGCGCCGCCCGCACAGGTCAGTTGACCTGCATCGAGTAGAAACCGTCTTGAATCCGTACATATGAGTGGCAGCACATCGCATCGACCGAAGGGGTCGCCATGCACGCCACCCAGCACCTCACCGGATACGCGGTCACGGGCGCCGCGATCCTGACCCTCACGCTCGCCGGATGCGGAAGCGGCGGCAGCAGTGGAAGCGGCGGCTCGGCCGGCACACCGGCCGCGGTCACCACGGCGACGACCCTCATGACCGCCAAGGTCGACAAAGTGGGCACCGTCGTGACCGACAGCAAGGGGTACGTCCTGTACCGCTTCGACGCCGATTCCGTCCACCCGACGAAGGTCACCTGTTACGGCACCTGCGCGGTGGTCTGGCCCGCGGCGACCGTCAAGGGTTCCGTCACCGTCAAGGGCATCGACAAGAGCCTCGTCTCGACAGTGAAGCGCTCCGGCGGGACCTCGCAGCTCACGCTGGCCGGCTGGCCCCTCTACCGGTACGCCAAGGACGACAAGCCCAAGGAGGCCTACGGCCAGGGCGTGGACGGCACCTGGTGGGCGGTGACGCCCACCGGGGCGAAGGCCACGACAGCCACCGCCTCCAGCACGGGAGGCAGCGGCTACTGAACGGGACTCAGCCCGCCCGGTGCACCACCGCGTCGCACATCTCCAGGAGGGCGACCTTGGCGTCGCACTCGGGGAGCGGGGCCAGGGCCGAGCGGGCGTCCTCCGCGTAGCGGACGGTGTCGCGGCGGGCCTGTTCCAGGGCCGGGTGGTCGCGGAGCCGGGAGATGGCCTCGGCGAGGCGGTCGTCGTCCGTGAGGTCGGAGTCGAGGAGTTCGCACAGGGCGATGTCCTCGGCCAGTCCGAGGCGGTCCGCCCGCTCCCGGAGCCGTAGCACCGGCAGGGTGGGGATGCCCTCGCGCAGGTCCGTGCCGGGGGTCTTGCCGGACTCGTGGCCGTCCGAGGCGATGTCCAGGACGTCGTCGGCGAGTTGGAAGGCAACGCCGAGCCGCTCGCCGTACTGGGTGAGGACGTCCACGACCGTGTCGTCGCAGCCGGACATCATCGCGCCGAACCGGCAGGCGACCGCGACCAGGGAGCCGGTCTTGCCGCCGAGCACGTCGAGGTAGTGCTCGACCGGGTCGCGCCCGTCGGAGGGGCCGGCGGTCTCCAGGATCTGGCCGGTGACCAGCCGCTCGAACGCCTCGGCCTGCACACGCACCGCCTCGGGCCCGAGATCGGCCAGGGTGTGCGACGCGCGCGCGAAGAGGAAGTCGCCGGTGAGGACCGCGACCGAGTTGCCCCAGCGGGTGTTGGCGCTGTCCACGCCTCGGCGCACGGCCGCCTCGTCCATCACGTCGTCGTGGTAGAGCGTGGCGAGATGGGTCAGCTCGACGACGACCGCGGAGGGGACGACCCCCGGCGCGTAGGGATCGCCGAACTGCGCGGCGAGCATGACGAGGAGCGGCCTGAACCGCTTCCCACCCGCGCGCACGAGATGCTGGGCGGCCTCCGTGATGAAGGGCACCTCGCTCTTGGTGGCTTCGAGCAGACCCTCCTCGACTGCCGCCATTCCGGCCTGGACATCGGCTTCCAGAGCCTGGTCCCGCACGCTCAGCCCGAACGGCCCGACGACGGTCACGAGGGGTCTCCTGTCTGCTGGTGTCCCTGGGCGGTCACACGGATTGTCGATAGGTCGCTGCCTTCACTCAAGTCAGCGTATCCGGTCGGCTTTCGATCACAGGTGCCACCCACCACAGTCCAGGCCGGGCGGTATCGGATCACGACCGGTATGTTTTTGATCACCTGATAAGAACGGATAACTATCTATTTAGGTGGAAGCCGCGGATGGTGTCCCGAACCGCACTCGAGGCCGAGCCCGCCGACCAGCCGCCTCCCGAGGACGACCACGCCTTCTTCGGCCAGCCCAAGGGGCTGCTCACGCTCTCCGGTCTTGAGGTCTGGGAGCGCTTCTCGTTCCTGGGCATGCAGGCCATCCTCGTCCTCTACTTCGCGGATACCGTCGCGCACGGCGGCATGGGCATGTCGTCCGGAACGGCCGCATCCGTATCCGCAGCCTACGGAACCCTGGTCTATCTCGTCTCGGTCGCGGGCGGCTGGCTCGCCGACCGCATCCTCGGCTCGTACCGCGCGGTGCTGTGGGGCGGCGTCCTCATCGCCTGCGGGCACTACGCGATGGCGGTCCCCACGGGCACGATGACCTGGGTGGGCCTCGGCCTGATCAGCGCCGGCACCGGCCTGCTCAAGCCCAACGTGGCCACCATGGTCGGCAGGCTCTACCGCACCGACGACGAGCGCCGGGACGCCGGTTTCGCGCTCTACTACATGGCGATCAACATCGGCGCCTTCGCGGGCCCGCTGATCACCGGCTGGCTCGGCGATCACGAGGGCTGGCACTGGGGCTTCTCGGCCGCCGCGGTCGGCATGACCTTCGGACTGATCCAGTACGTCGCCGGCCGCCGCCACCTCGCCGGGCGCAGGAACACCGCCGAGTTCGCGCTCGCGCCGGACGCGCTGCACCGCGCGGTGCGACCGATCGTCGTAGGGATCGTGGTCGCCGCCGTGCTCGCGACCGGCCTGGCCCTCGCCGGATGGCTCACGATGGGCCGCTTCGTGGACCTGCTGACCGTCGTCTCGGTCATCGCCCCGGTCGTGTACTTCGCAGTGATGTTCATGAGCCCGCGCGTGACCCCCGAGGAACGCGGCCGACTGCGCCCGTACATCATGCTGTTCCTGGCCTCCACGGTCTTCAACTTCATTCTCTTCCAGGCCTATTCGACGATGATGCTGCTGGCCGCGTCGAACGCCGAGACGACCATCCTGGGCTTCGACTTCCCCGCGAGCTGGTACGCAAGCGCGCTCGGCGCCTTCGAGGTCGGGCTCGCGCCCGTGGTCGCCGCGCTCTGGGTCCGCATGGGCCGGAGCCAGCCGCACGCCTCCGACAAGATCGCGATCGGGGTCGTCCTGGGCGGCCTCTCCTTCCTGCTGATGGTCCTGCCGACCAGCGGGCACAGCGGCGACGCCTACCGGATGTCGGCCTGGTGGATCGTCGGCTCGTACTTCCTGCTCGGCCTCGGCGACATCCTCCTGGAGACCTCCGGCATGTCGGCCACCACGAAGCTCGCCCCGGCCGCCTTCTCCAGCCAGACCATGTCCCTCTGGTTCCTGTCCCTCGCCCTCGCGAACGGCATCCAGGCCCAGACGGTGAAGCTCTACGACGACGTCTCCAAACCGGCCTACTTCGGCGTCAACGGCGCGATCGCGGTGGCCGCCGGCCTCGCGGTGACGGCCGCCGCGCCCTGGCTGCGCCGCACCATGCACCCGGTCCACTGAACCCAGGGGTCCCCTCATGCGCATCCGTACGTCCTTCCCCCACGAGACGACCCACGAGGACATCCGCATCCCCCTCGCGGACGGAACACGCCTCTACGCGCGCGTGTGGCGCCCGTTGACGGACGAGCCCGTCCCCGCGCTCCTCGAATACCTCCCGTACCGCCTGACCGACTGGACCGCGCCCCGGGACGCCCAGCGCCACCCCTGGTACGCGGGCCACGGCTACGCCTCCGTCCGGGTCGACGTCCGGGGCCACGGCAACAGCGAGGGCGCGCCCGGCGACGAGTACGACGCGCAGGAACTCGCCGACGGCGTCGAGGTGGTCAACTGGCTTGCCGGGCAACCCTGGTGCACCGGCAAGGTGGGCATGTTCGGCATCTCGTGGGGCGGCTTCAACTCCCTCCAGATCGCCGCCCTCGCGCCGGAGCCGTTGAAGGCGATCGTCACCGTCTGCTCCACGGACGACCGCTACGACAACGACGTGCACTACATGGGCGGTTCGGCCCTCGCCGTCGACCTGCACGCCTGGGCCGCGACCATGCTCGCCTTCGTCGCTCGCCCGCCGGACCCCGAGTACGCGGGCCTGATCTGGCGCGACATGTGGCTCAAGCGCCTCGAACGGATCGACCCGTTCATCCACACCTGGCTCGCCCACCAGCTCCGCGACGACTACTGGAAGCACGGCAGCGTCTGCGAGGACTACGGCGCGATCAGCGCGGCCGTCCTGGCGGTGGGCGGCTGGCACGACCCGTACCGCGACACGGTCCTACGGCTCGTCCAGCACCTCCCGCCCGACCGGGTACGCGGCCTGATCGGCCCCTGGTCCCACCAGTACCCCGACCGGGGCCTGCCGCCGGGCCCCGCGATCGGCTTCCTCCAGGAGACCCTGCGCTGGTGGGACCACTGGCTGAAGGACAAGGACACCGGCGTCACCGCCGACCCGCTCCTGCGCGCCTACGTCAGCGACTCGCACCCGCCCGCCACGGTCTACGACACCCTGCCGGGCCGTTGGGTCGGCGAGCCCTCCTGGCCCTCGCCGCACGTGAAGACGACGACGTACGGCCTCCGGGGCGCGCCCGTCCTGGTGCGCTCCCCCATGCACACCGGTGTGGACGCGGGCCGTTTCTTCCCGTTCGGGAACGACGCCGATCTGCCGCCGGACCAGCGGGACGAGGACGCGCGGTCGGCGTGCTTCGAGTTCGAGGTGCCGGCCGAGACGTGGGTGCTGGGGCGGCCGAGGGTACGGCTGCGGCTGACGAGTGAGGTGGAGCGCGGGCAGGTGATCGCGAGGCTGTGCGATGTCGCCCCGGACGGCTCCTCGACGCTGGTCACCCGGGGTGTGCTGAACCTGTCGGCGCGGCACGGGCGGGACCGGGCGGTGCCGTGGACGCCGGGTGCCACCGAAGACGTGACCTTCGAGCTGAACGGCATCGGGCACGCGTTTCCGCCGGGGCATCGCATCCGGCTCGCGGTGTCGTCGGCGTACTGGCCGTGGATCTGGCCGCAGCCGGGGTCGGGTGCGGGGTTCACGCTGGATCCGGAGGGGAGTGCGATGGAACTCCCGGTGCGGGAGCGGGAGTTGACGGGCGATATTCGCTTCGACGAGCCCGAGGAGGCCGCGCCGATCGGGGTCAACCACGCGGCCACGCTGGACGAGCCGCGGCCCGAGCGGCTGGTCGTGCGGGATGTCGCGAAGGGCGAGTGGCGGCTGGAGGTGGACCCCCGGTACGGCGGCACGCGTGTGTATCCGGACGGGCTCGAGTTCACCGAGGACGCGCTGGAGACGTACACGATCGACGAGTCGGATCCGTTGTCCGCCCGCACGCGGTCCGACTGGACGATCCGGCTGCATCGGCCGGAGCCGGGATGGGACACGACCGTGCGGACGCGGTCGGAGATTACCTGCGACGAAACGTACTTTATTACCTTGAATGAGGTGATCTGCACCGAGGGCAGCGAAGTGATCTTTCACCACACTTGGGAGAAAAGGATTCCGAGAACTGCCAGTTGAGGACGAATGCCCGATTTGCCGTTCTTAATCTCGCCGTGAGTTGGGTCACGCGTTCCTGTGCATGGCCTATGGTCCGGCACGCTGGCGTTTCCCCTTGCGGCGATTGACAGTTGACCCTTGGCTCGCGCAAAGGATCAAGTGCCCCATACGCCTCAGACCAAGGTCAATAGGGGTTAGGTGTGATTCCGCCACTTGTTCCGGACATGTGCTCTCGCATAGTTTCCCGGCCTGTCGAGCGGAACGCCGAATCCTGCCGCCGCCCGGCATCCCAGTCACGAACTTCTCGCACGGCAGGAGCGGGGGACCCAGGTAAGTCGCCGGACCGGTCACGCACCGGGACGGCTTGGGGTTAAGTCACGTCCGTGAGGGCGTGGCCGGGCACCTCCCAGCCCGAACCCGACAGCTCACCTCGCAGGCGACGGAGAGGAACCTCGTCATGCCTGCATCCGCTCAGTCCCGCCGCGCCCGACTCGTCCGCCGCGTGGTCGTCGCCGGCACCGGTGCCGCGATACTCGCCCTGCCGATCGTCGGGGCGACCACCGCCTCGGCCGCCACGACCTCGTCGACCACGGTCGCCGGGTACCCCAACACCCTTGACGGGTGGATCCGTGAGTCGCTCGCGATCATGGCGCAGAAGGGGATTCCGGGGACGTACAACGGGATCTACCGCAACGTGATCCGTGAGTCGTCCGGCAACCCGTACGCGATCAACAACTGGGACTCCAACGCGGCGGCGGGTACGCCGTCGAAGGGGCTTCTCCAGGTCATCGACCCGACGTTCAACGCGTATCACGTTGTCGGGACTTCGTTCGACCCGTATGACCCGGTCGCGAACATCACGGCTGCTTGCAACTACGCGGCGGCGGTTTATGGGTCGATCGACAACGTGTACGGGGCTTACTAGAAACGTTGGACCAGCCACGACGGGTTGTTTGTTCGACTCTCGCGCCGTCGTGGCTGGTCGCGCAGTTCCCCGCGCCCCTGAAGGGGCGCGTTTCAGTTGAAGAGTCTTTCAAGGACCTCGGCGATTCCGTCGTCCTCGTTCGACTTTGTCACCTCGTCCGCCACCGCCTTGAGTTCGGGGTGGGCGTTGGCCATCGCCACCCCATGTGCCGCCCAGTCGAACATCGGGATGTCGTTCGGCATGTCGCCGAAGGCGATGGTGTCGGCGGGGTGCAGACCGAGGTGTTGGGCGGCCAGGGCCAGGCCTGTCGCCTTGGTGATGCCGAGTGGCTGGAGTTCGACGGTGCCGGGGCCCGACATGGTGACCGAGGCCAGTGAACCGACCACCGAGCGCGCCGTGGACGCCAACTCGTCGTCCTCCAGGGCCGGGTGACGGAGCAACACCTTGCTGATCGGTTCGGACCACAAGTCGTCGCGCCTGCCCACCCGCACCGCGGGGAGCGTGGGGTGCGGCATCAAGTAGCCGGGCTCGATCAGTGTGAGGCCGTCCACTCCGTCCTGGTCCACCGCCGCGTACACCTGGCCCACTTCCGCCTCGATCTTGCCGAGTGCGGTCTCCGCCAACTCCCTGTCCAGGGTGACCGACCAGAGCAGACGGTCCGCGCCGGCGTCGTACAACTGCGCGCCCTGTCCGCACACCGCGAGCCCCCTGCTGCCGAGGTCTTCGAGCAGCGGGCGCACCCTCGGGGCGGGCCGGCCGGTGACGACGAGATGCCGGGCGCCGGCCGCCGTCACCCTCGCGAGTGCGATGCGGGACCGGTCGGAGAGCGTGTCGTCGCCGCGCAGCAGCGTTCCGTCCAGGTCGGTGGCGATCAGTGCATATGCGAGGGGTGCGGCCATGATCAGAGAATACGGATGGAACGCCCCACCGACTCGACACGAACCGGACGGCTGCTGCCTTCACATACGTCTACCCGCGTTCCGGTTGGTTTGACAGTTACGGCGGTTATGCCGACTCCCGGATCACCAGTTCGGTGGGCAGGATCACGCCCGCCGTGTCCTCGCCGGCGATCTGCGCGAGCAGCATGCGGACCATCTCGGCGCTGATGCGGTCGTAGGGCTGGCGCATGGTCGTGAGGGCGGGGGTGATCGCCGTGGCCGCCGCCGAGTCGTCGAAGCCTCCGACAGCGATGTCATCCGGGACCGAACGGCCGGATTGCTGAAGGGTGTTGACGACTCCCAGGGCCATCAGGTCCGAGGCTACGAACACCGCGTCTATGTCGGGGGCCTGTGTGAGGAGTCTGCGGGCTGCCTCCTCGCCTCCCGTGCGGCGGTAGTCGCCCTCCACGACGAGGGTCGGGTCGTGCGGGAGGCCTGCCTCGGTGAGGACGTCCCGATAGCCGGCCAGGCGGTCGGGGCCGCCGGGGGCGTCGAGCGGGCCGGTGACCATGGCGATGCGGCGTCTGCCCCGGGAGATGAGGTGGCGGACCATCTCCTGGGCGCCGTCGCGGTCGGCGGCGGCCACGTAGCTGTACTTGGAGGCGGGGCCGAGCGGTTTGCCGCAGGCCACCAACGGGATGCCCGCGTGGCGGAGTTCGGCCGCCACCGGGTCGCCGCTGTGGTTGGAGACGAGGAGGACGCCGTCCACGTGGCCCGAGGTGATGTAGCGGGTGAGGCGGCGGCGGTCGTCCTTGGAGGAGGCCAGCATCAGGAGCAGGGGGATGTCGTGGCGGGCCAGGTGTTCGGTGCAACCCCGCAGCAGGACATTGAAGTTGGGGTCCTCGAAGAACTTCTCCTGCGGTTCGGTGAGGAGGAACGCCACCGAGTCCGACCGTCCGGTGCTCAGGGAGCGGGCGTGCCGGTTGACGACGTAGCCCGTCTTCCTGATCGCCGTCTCCACGGCGGTGCGGGCGGCCGGTGAGACGTAGTGGCCGCCGTTGAGGAACCGGGAGACGGTCCCCCGCGAGACGCCTGCCTCCCGGGCCACGTCGTGGATGGTGGGCGGTTTGCGGCGTCCGTTCGGACTGGTGGTCATGTTCCTCGTTCTGCCGGTTCAGTGGGGGGAGTTGGAGCGCGGTACCTGTCTCACGCCTTGACCGAGCCGCTCAGCAGGTCCAGCGACCAGAAGCGCTGGATCACCAGGAAGAGCGCGATCAGCGGCAGGATCGCGAGGAAGCAGCCCATGATGACCAGGGTGTAGAGGGCGGGTTGGGAGGCGCCCTGGTTGAGCAGGGTGTAAAGGCCCAGTGTGATCGGGAACTTGGTGTCGTCCGCGAGCATCACGTACGGCAGCAGGAAGTTGTTCCAGATGCCGACGAACTGGAACAGGAACACCGTGATGAGCCCCGGCATCATCATCGGCACCGCGATCCGCGAGAAGATCCGCCACTCGCTCGCGCCGTCCATGCGGGCGGCTTCGAGGAGTTCGGCGGGCACCGAGGCCGCCGCGTAGATCCGGACGAGGTAGACGCCGTAGGGGGAGAGGATCGACGGGAGGAGCATCGACCAGTACGAGTCGGCCAGGCCCAGCTTGGAGAGGAGCAGGTACTGCGGGACCGTCAGGACGATGCTGGGGACCAGGACGCCGGCCAGCATCAGCTTGAAGACGAACTCCCGCCCCTTGAAGGCGAATCGGCCCAGTGCGTAGCCGCCGGCGGCCGAGACCGCGGCGGAGAGCAGGGCGCCGCCGCCCGCGTAGAAGAGGGAGTTGACCATCCACTGCCAGTAGATGCCGTCCCGGTAGGAGCTCAACTCCTTGAGGTTGTCGAGGAATCCGGTGCCGGGGGCGAAGGTGAAGGTGGAGAAAAGTTCGCCGTGGCCCTTGCTGGCCGCGATGACCACCCAGGCCACGGGGATCAGGCAGTAGAGCGAGCCGAGGATGAGCACCAGGGTCGGCACCCAGGCGGTGCGCTTCGGCTTGCTGAGGCCCTGGTCGGCGTCGGCGGTGAGGGTGAGGGGGGTCATGCCCGGTCCTCCCGGGTGTAGCGGTCGGAGACGCGCAGCAGGGTGAAGGAGAGTGCGAAGGTCGCCAGGGCCAGCACCACGGCGGTGGCGGAGGCGCCGTAGATGTCCGACCGGAGGAAGGCGGCGTCGTAGATGGCCATCAGCGGACTCCAGGAACCGGAGATGCCGTTGGTCAGCGGCTTGAGCGCCATGGGCTCGGTGAAGACCTGGAGCGTGGCGATGACCGAGAAGAAGAACGTGAGCACGAGGGACGGCATCACGATCGGGATCTTGATCCGCAGCGCGATCTTCAGGTCGGAGGCGCCGTCGATGCGGGCGGCCTCGTAGATCTCCTGCGGGATCGAGCGCAGGGCCGTGTAGATGACGATCATGTTGAAGCCGGTGCCGCCCCACACCGCGATGTTCGCGAAGGACAGGTACAGGTTGCCGCCGTCGAACAGGTCAGGCTGCGGGAGGTTGAACTCGCGCAGGATGTAGTAGAAGGGGCTGACCGTCGGGAGGTAGAGGAAGCCCCACATGAGGGCGGCGATGATGCCGGGGACGGCGTACGGCAGGAAGATCGCCAGCCGGGCGAACTTGGCGCTGCGGGCCTGCGGGGTGTCCAGCATCAGCGCAAAGACCAGGGCCAGACCGAGCATCGTGGGGATGACGATCAGGCCGTAGCCGAAGGCGCGCAGGACGCTGTGGCCGAACTCGGAGTCGTTCAGGACGTCGGTGTAGTTGCCGATGCCGTTCCACACCTGCTGACGGGCGCCCTTGCCGAGGCCGATGCCCTTGACCTGGACCTTGTGGAGACTGAGCCACACCGCGTACCCGATCGGTACGACGGTGAAGGCGGCGAACAGGAGCACGGCCGGTACCAGGAACCAGTACGGCGCGCTGCGGCCACGGCGGCGGAGGCGGCGGGGGCGGACGGAGGTGGCGGTGCCGTCCGCCAAGGGCCCGGCCGTCGTCCGGTCGGAGCCCTTGAGCGGAGTGCTGGTCATGCCTCGGTCACCTTGAAGCCCTGCTTCTTCATGTCGGTGAAGGTCGCCGACTGCATGGTGGCGAGCGCGGTGTCGAACTGGGCCGCCTTCTTCGCCTTGGTGGCCTTGCCGAACGCGTCGCTGAAGGTGTCGTAGGCGACCTGGACGTTCGGGCCCCAGGCGGAGGCGGCCGTGGTCGCGGCGATCTTCGCGGCCGTGTCGTAGAAGTCGGTCTGGTTCGGGAAGAACGCGGGCGGGGTGAGGACCGAGCCGGACTGGCCCTTGGTGGCCGCCGGGTAGATGGCGACCTCCTTGACCAGGGCGGCCAGCGCCTCCGGGTCGGTGTTCAGCCAGGCCGCGAACTTGGCCGCGGCCTCGGCGTGCTTGGAGTCGGTGGAGACACCGGTGGAGGAACCGCCCCAGCTGCCGGTGACGCTCTCGCCCGCGCTCCACTGCGGCAGCGGCGCCATCCGCCATTTGCCCTTGGTGTCGGGGGCGGAGCTGACCAGCACACCGGGCGCCCACACGGCGGAGACCCAGGCGATGTTGGTGCCCTTGTTCAGCGCGTTGTTCCAAGCCGGCGTGTACATCGGCTGGTTCTCGATCACGCCCTCCTGGACCAGACCGCCCCAGAAGTCCGCGACCTTCTTGGTGGCCGCGTCGTCGATGCCCACGGTCCACTTGCCGCCGTCGCCCACGGTCCACCACTTGGCACCGGCCTGCTGCGCCAACCCGGCGAACAGACCGGGGTCGTTGGAGGAGAACGTCGTCAAGTAGGCGTTCGGAAGTGCCTTCTTGGCGGCGCGGGCGGTCTTGGCGAAGTCGTCCCAGGTGGCGGGGACGGTCAGGTTGTGCTGCTTGAACAGGTCCTCGCGGTAGAAGAACATCAGCGGGCCGGAGTCCTGCGGTATCGCGTACACCGCGTCGGTGCCGAGCGTCACCATGGCCCAAAGGCCCTCGGCGAACTCGGACTTGGCGGACTTCGCGTACTTCGAGATGTCGGCGAGGACGTCGTTCGACACCAGCGTCGGCAGCGACTGGTACTCGACCTGGATCAGGTCGGGGGCGTTGCCCGCCTTCTTCGCGGTGATCAGCTTGGAGACGATGTCCTTGCCGGCGGCCTGCTTGGAGACGGTGACCGTGATGTCCGGGTTCTTCTTGTTCCAGATCGCGGCGACCTTGTCCATGTTCGGCGCCCAGGACCAGTAGGTCAGCTTGACGGGCCCGCTGCTCTTGCCGGAGTCGTCGTCGGAACCGCCGCAGGCGGCGAGGGTGCCGGTGAGGCCGACAGCTGCTGCCCCGGCAAGGATGCTGCGCCTGCTGAACTGGTGGCGGTGGATCGACATCTTCATCTCCCCTGACTGAGTGCGAGCCTGTCCACGGCTCTGTGACCGTGCACAGTAGAGAATTGTTTCGGACCCTTGTCAATGGGTGTCGCCTGGGGTTACCTACTTGTTGCTGATGGGTGCGACCCGCGACCACCTATGTGCACGATCACAGAAATAGCCATCAACTTCGGGAGCGAACCTATGCCGTCCCCCGCCCCGCACGACCGTCTGCCGCTCGCCTTCGGAGGTGACTACAACCCCGAGCAGTGGCCGCGGGAGGTCTGGGAGGAGGACGTACGGCTGATGCGGGAGGCCGGTGTCACGGCGGTCTCCCTCGGCGTCTTCTCCTGGGCCCGGATGGAACCGCGACCGGGCGAGTACGACTGGGAGTGGCTGGACACGGTGATCGGCCTGCTGCACGGGGCGGGCATCGCGGTGAACCTCGGCACGCCGACCGTCGTACCGCCCGCGTGGTTCTACCGCGCGCACCCTGACGCGCTACCGGTGACACGCGAGGGCGTGCGCCTCGCCTTCGGCTCGCGCGGCGCGATCTGCCACTCGAACCCCGACTACCGTGCCGCCGCGGCCACGATCACGCGCGTGCTGGCCGAGCGCTACGGCAGCCACCCGGCAGTCGTCCTGTGGCACGTCCACAACGAGTACGGCGCCCCGGTGCTCGCCTGCTACTGCGATGTCTGTGCGGCGGCCTTCCGGGGGTGGCTGCGGGAGCGCTACGACACCCTCGACGCCCTCAACCACGCCTGGGGAACGGCGTTTTGGGGCCAGCAGTACGGCGACTGGGAGGAGATCACCCCGCCGCGCGCGACCCCGTCCGTATGCAATCCCACCCAGCAACTCGACTACCACCGCTTCGCCGACGCGCAGGCCCGCGCCAACTTCGTGGCCGAACGGGACATCCTGCACCGGCTCTCCCCCGGCGTGCCCGTCACCACCAACTTCATGGTCGCGCCGAGCCAGGGCCAGACCGTCGACTACTGGGCCTGGGCGAAGGAGGTCGACCTCGTCACCAACGACCACTACCTGATGACCGACGGCCGCCGCACCCACGTGAACCTGGCGCTGGCTGCGGACCTGACCCGCTCGGTGGCGGGCGGCGGCCCCTGGCTGCTCCTGGAACACGCCACGTCCGGGGTCAACTGGCAGCCGTACAACCCCGCGAAGCGCCCCGGCGAGATGGCCCGCAACTCACTCGGGCACGTGGCACGGGGCTCCGAGGGCGCGATGTTCTTCCAGTGGCGGCAGTCGCAGTCGGGCGCGGAGAAGTTCCATACGGCGATGCTGGCGAACTCCGGTACGGACAACCGGGGTTGGCGCGAGGTGACGGACCTGGGCCGACGCATCGCCGGTCTCGCCGATCTGAGGGGTACGCGGACCCGGGGTGACGTGGCGATGGTGTGGTCGTGGGACTCCTGGTGGGCGCAGAGCCTGGAGTGGCGGCCGAGCCAGGACCTGGACGCGCGGGAGCGGTTGGATTCCTTCTACGAGGCGCTCTACGACCGGCACTTGACGGTGGACTTCCTGCCGCCGACGGGGTTGGGGGACCTGGATCCGTCCCGGTATCCGCTGCTGGTGGTACCGCAGTTGTACTCCGCGCCGGCGGGGGTCGGCGCCGACCTGGAGCGGTACGTGTCGCGGGGCGGGACGGTACTGGTCTCCTTCTTCTCCGGGATCGTCGACGAGAACGACACGCTGCATCCGGGCGCGTATCCGGGCGCGCTGCGGGACGTACTCGGCCTGACCGTCGAGGAGTTCGACCCGTTGCTGCCGGGTGAGGTGGTGTCGGTCCGGGGGACGGACGGCGCGCTGTACGAGGCGGATCTGTGGTCCGAGGTCGTGATCCCGGGTGCGGGCTGCGAGACGGTCGCGGTCTTCGCGGACGGTCGTACGGCGGGAGGGGCGGCGCTGACGCGGCACGCGGTGGGGTCGGGGGCGGCGTGGTACCTGGCGACACGGCTGACGGGTGCCGACCTGGCCGCCGTGGTGGACCTCGCCCTCGCGGACGCCGGGATCACGCCGGTCGATCTGCCGCGCGATGTCGAACTCGTCGTACGGGAGGGCGAGTCGGGGACGTTCCGCTTCGCGGTGAACCACACCGGGAGCGAGGTGAAGGTGGTGCTGCCGGACGGAAGTTGGGCGGCGGTACCGGCGGGCGGGGTGGAGGTCTTCCGGGACCCGCGCTGAACCTCGGCTCAACTCGCTTGTTTCTTCTGTCTCTTTTGCCTCTAGGGGCACTTACCGAAGGGAAGCTCTGTGATGCGCAGACGCAGTGTTCTTACGGCGGCGGGTGCCGCAGCGCTCGCGATACCGGTGCTGGGCGCGGCGCCCGCGGTGGCCGCGACGCCCGCGGACCGGCGCCGGCTGGAGATCCGGGGGATGGACATCTCCTCCCTCCCCAAGGACGAGGCGTACGGCGCGGTGTATCGCCGAGCGGACGGCCGCAGGGACGACCCGATCCGCATCCTGGCCGACGCGGGCGTCACCCACGCCCGCCTCAAGGTCTGGGTGAACCCGGCCGACGGCTACAACAACAAGAAGCACATCCTCCCGCTGGCGAAGCGGCTGCGCCGGGCCGGGATCGGCATCTGGGTCGACTTCCACTACTCCGACACATGGGCGGACCCGTCCCACCAGACCAAGCCGGCGGCCTGGGCGGACCTGGATGTGGCGGGCCTGACGAGGGCGGTCTACGACCACACGGCCGACGTGCTGGGCGCGCTGCGCCGCCAGGGCACTCCGGCCGACCTGGTGCAGATCGGCAACGAGATCAACGGCGGCCTGCTCTGGCCCACCGGCAAGAACTGGGGTGACGACGCCGGGGGTTGGGGCAACCTGACGACATTCCTGAAGGCGGGTCTGACGGCGGCGCGCGACACCACCCCCCGCATCCGCACGATGCTCCACATCGCCTCGGGCGGCGACAACGGCACGTCGCGCTGGTGGTACGACAACGTGGTGGCCGACGGCGTCGACTTCGACATCATCGCCCAGTCGTACTACCCGTTCTGGCACGGCGCCCCGGCGGCTGCGGCGGCCAACTTGGCGGATCTGGCGGCGCGTTACGACAAGCCGGTGCTGATCGCGGAGACGGCGTATCCGTTCACGCTGGAGAGCGAGGACGCGACGAACGACATCATGTACGACCCCTCGCAGCTGACGGAGGGGTACCCGGCCACCCCGGCGGGGCAGGCGGCGTGGCTGCGCACGGTGGCGGACCTGATGGTGGATGTGCCCGGCAACAAGGGCCTGGGCTACTGCTACTGGGAAGGCGTATGGACGTACCGGGCCGGTGACGGCTGGGACCCGACCGACCCGACGTCCGGAAACGCGTGGGAGAACCTGGCGCTGTTCGACTTCCAGGACAGGGCACTGCCGGGGTTGAGGACGCTGGGGCGGTACCGGTCGTAACACCTCCGCGTGACGAGTCCAACCCGTACGGTGACTGTCCGGTGCTTGTCCAGTGATGTCCGGGCTGTCGACAGGGGCCGTACGGGTAGGGGGCGTTGCAGCACGGCCGTACGACGGAGGAGCGCGGGATGAGCCTGGACAACGAGGTGGACGAGCCGGGTTGGGAGGTGGATCCCGACGACGAGTGGGGGTTGGCGGTCCTCGCGACGGTGGGGCGCCAGTCGAAGCTGCGGCGCGAAGCGGTGGGGATGCGGGCCGCGGACTTCGCGGTGACAGCGGGGTACGGCGAGGACCTGGTCTACAAGATCGAGGCAGGGAAGCGGATCCCTCGGCCCGAGTATCTGGACAAGTCCGAGGAGAAGTTGGACGCGCACGGACTCATCTCGGCGATGAAGGAGGATGTCGCCCGGGTCCGGTACCCGAAGAAGGTGCGGGCCCTGGCGAAGACGGAAGCCCAGGTGGCCGAACTTCAGTTCTACGACCCCCTGAACGTCCACGGGTTGCTGCAGACGCCGGGATACACGCGCGCCCTTCTTCTGATGAGTCGCGCCGCGCGTCTGGCACGCAAGACCATCTTCAAGCGGGACCCCGGGCCTGTACTCAGCTTCGTCCTGGAGGAGTAGACGCTTCGCCGACGGCTCGGCAGTGGGACGCTCACCGGCCGTGGCAAACGGTCGGCCGGTCTCCGAGCCCAGGCAGCTCCGTATCCATGAACTGCGGTATCGCATCATCCGGGCTCAGGCCCTCACACCACGTGAGTCGAGGGCCTTCATCGAGCAACTGCTGGGGAAACCATGATCCGTGAGCCCGAACCGGCCTGGTTCAAGAGCAGCTACAGCAGCGGCAAAGACGATTCTTGCGTCGAGGTGGCCACCACCCCCGCCGCGACCCACATCCGCGACTCCAAGCACGACACCCGGGGCCCCCGTTTCTCCGTCACCGTCGCCACATGGACGAACTTCGTGACATACAAATCCGAAGCCCACCCCACCCCACACCACACCACCCCGCACCCCTTCCCCAGAAGCGTGACACTCCACCCCAAAGCGTCACACTTTTGCGGTCATCAACCAGTGGCGGTGACCCCTTCGAGACGCGCCCTAGACCAGCCACTTCCCGTCTCGCATCAGGGTCCGGCCGACCATCTCGGGAACCGTTCCCCACGCCTGCAGCACCTGCGGGGTGACCTGGAAGAAAACGTACGAGGGGTGGTCCTCGCGAGGGTCCCAGCCGTCCTTGGCGGCGAAGGCGTCGCCGACCCCAGCCGGAAGCTCTTCGCGGGTCAGCATGCGCGCGGTGCCGTGGATCAGGACCACGTCCCGGCTATGGCCGAAGCTGAGCCGTACCCGACCCGAGGAGCACAGGTTGCGCCCAGTCGGGTTGGTGTCGCGGGTGGACAGCCACACCGCCTCGCCGTCCCACCAGAAGGCCAGCGGAACGAGGCACGGCTCGCCGGTGGCGTCGGCGGTGGCGACCCATACGTCGTTGTCCCGCGCGAGTCGTTCAAGCGCCTCGCGCTTGCGCTGCTCCGAGCCACGGGGAGCGCCGGGATGAGAGTCGACTGCCGTCATGTGGGGAGGTTATGCCGTGCGGCGCCCGGCCACATCCGACGGCGGACCTACGTCGCACGGCGGATGGCTGCTCCGGCCGCGCCTCGCCTGTCAGGTGTCGTCGGAACTGCTAGCGAGAGACCCGCCCATCCAGAAGGGCAACGCCTCTTGGTCTTTGCTCAGTGAGCGTCGCATGGCGTTGACCAACTGCACCTGTGCCTGCGCGGGCGCCCTGTTGGCCTGGGCGAACTCCTCCTGGCTCAACGGATCACGCGTCGGGTCGCGTGCCGGGTCACGCGCCACCTTGTTCAGGAACCCGTCGATGGCCTTGGCGAAGTTGTCGATCTCGGCCGCGACGGCCGCGGGGGCGACCAGGCTGGCACGGGTCAGGGTCGCGCTCCACTCGCTCCAGTCGTAGTCCCATCCCTGCCGACCGGCATGGGCGCGGCTGATGGTCATCGTGAACTTGGCGTAGTGGCTGATCAGTTCCTGGTAGGCGAGCAGCTGCTTGTCCCGCAGCCACTGACGGTCCTGGGCCCGGTGCGTGACGATGCCGCCGACCAGGACCCCGACCGTGGCGGACAGCGCCCCGACGCCCGTTGTCACCAGTGTGTCCAGCAGCGCCACTCCAGGCCCCGCATTCCCCGTAGCTCGAACATCGACGGCCCGAACCTACTGGCGGCCAATCACCGATGACAATGCTCAACTGTCATGGCGCACAAGCCAAACCCGATCAGCACGGCCCTCGACATGCATCATCGAGCCATGTTCACCCCCGAACAACGCAACGGCACCCGCACCCAACTCCTAGCCCACACCGACTCGCACACCACCGCCACCGCCACCGCCACCGTTATTGCCACCGCCACCGCCACCGCCACCGGCACCGCCACCGCCACCGGCACCGGCACCGGCACCGGCACCGTTATTGCCACCGGCACCGGCACCGGCACCGGAACCGGCGACCGCTGGTATCTGGGCACCGGCATCATCCGCGTCTTCCTGCTCCCAACATGGGCGGAACTGGACATCGCCTTCGCCCCGGAGCGAGAGTTCGGCGCCCAGGGGAGCCAGCGTGGCAAAGACTCTTCGGCACCCCAGCGGGCAGTCGGCCGCGCACGGCGAGAAGGTGACGTGTCGGGGGGTGTCCGCCCGCAGCGGTTGGCGCGTCAACACGGCCGCCTTGGTAGGCACCCGATTCCGCGCCGTTCCGAGGACGGACACCCCCCGGCGCGGCACCGACCCACGACAAACCCCAGGCGAACCACCCGCGCACCCACGCACCCACGCACCCGCACACTCCCGACCACCGCAACCCGCCTCCGCCCGACGCTCCTGGAGCTGACGTAACGCATGGGCACCACCACGCACATCGAGCTGACCCCCGTACCGTCCGGGCAGGTCACCCTCTCCGACCGCCGTACGGAACGCAGTTGGACGGTCGACCTCGCCACCTTCGAGCTCGGTACCCTCCCCGTCACCCAGGCGCAGTACGCCCAGGTCACCGGCGAACACCCCAGCACCGCACACGGCAGCGACCGCCTCCCCGTGGAGACCGTGTCCTGGCTGGACGCCGTACTCTTCTGCAACTCCCTCTCCAAGACAGAAGAGTTGACTCCCGCATACGACATCCGGGGCGAAGCCGTCGTACACGACCCCTCCGCCGGCGGCTACCGCCTCCCCACCGAGGCCGAGTGGGAGTACGCCTGCCGCGCCGGGACGACCGGCCCCCGCTACGGGCCGCTCGACGACATCGCCTGGCACCGCGGCAACTCCGAGGAGCGGCCCCACGAACCCGGCGGCCGACTGCCCAACCCGTGGGGCCTGCACGACATGCTGGGCAATGTGTGGGAGTGGTGCTGGGACCTCTACGACCCGGAGGTCTACGGCACCTATCGGGTACTGCGCGGCGGCGGATGGTTCGACGAGCACTGGAGCTGCCGTGCCTCCGTACGGCGCCGAAGCCATCCGACCTTCCGCGTGGACGACGTGGGCTTCCGCGTCGCCCGGTCACCCAGAACCACCTGAAAGCCCGTCACCTCCCGTAAACTCCCGCCAACTACCCGTGCGCCGCCGCCAGATGCTTCGCCAGCCGCGGTGACGCGAACTCCGTGCCGCACACGAACCGCATCACCGGACCGTACGACGACGCGGCCGGCAGCCCAGTGAAGTACACCCCCGGCACGGACGACACATACCCGGCACCGAGCTTCGGCGTACCCCGGCTCACCGCGAGCTGGGTGCGCAGCTCGTGGCCCAGGAAGTCCATCGCCGCGATGTCGACCCGATAACCCGTCGCCGATATCACGTGGTCGGCGCCCAGGCGCTCGGTACCGCCGCCGTGCGTGCCGACCGTCAGGACCGGACTGCCCGCCTCCGCGTCCGCCCGTACGATCCGGTCGACCTCGCTGACCTGCACCTTCCCCGCGAACCGCTCGCGCAGCCACCACGCGCCGAGCGGACCGAGCACCCGGCGCACCAGGTAGTGACGGGTCTGCTCGGGGAGATAGCGGTACGGCTGCGGGTAGTAACTCAGCGCCCACAGCGACCACGCCCGCCCGAACGGCGACTCGGGACGCAGCTTCGGCTGGTCCCACGGCGCCGCGCCGAACGCGACCCGGCCGCGCCCACGCGAGACGATCCGGACCTGCGCGCCCGCCTCCGCCGCGAGTACCGCCGTCTCCAGCGCGGACTGGCCGGCGCCGACGACGATCAGTTCCTTGCCCTTGAACCCGCTGAGGTCGTGGTGCTGGGAACTGTGCGAGACGGGACCGGTGGGTGCTGGCCCGTCGGCCGCCGCTGCCGCCAGCTCGGGCGGAAGGTGGGCCAGGCCGTGGAGGCCGGTCGCCACCACGACCGCCCGTGCCGTGAACAACTCCCCCGAATCCAGCTTGAGTTCGAAGCCGCCACCCTTGTTCCGGTTCGCGTTGCGGTCCACGTTCCGGTCCACGTTCCGGTCCGCGTTCCGGTCCACCGACACGACCCGTACCCGCTCCAGCTCGGGCACCAGCTTCTGCTGGAACCACTCGCCGTAGCCGATGAAGGTCTCGACGGGGATGATGTCCTCGTCGGTGACCAGGCGGGGGATGCCGGCCGCGTCGCAGTAGTCGACGAGGTTGTGGCCGGGTTGCGGGGCGTCGAAGTTGGAGGCGGCCGGGGTCGACTTCAGGAGCATTCCGGCCGGCATGTGGTCGCGCCAGCTGACCATGGGCTCGCCGAAGACACGGACCGGAATGCCGCGCGCCCGTAGATGCGCGGCGGTGGACAGGCCGAACGGGCCGGCGCCGATGATTGCTACCGGTTGAATCACGAAGTCCCTCCCCAGGACGTCAATTCGTCACTTCGTGCTGGTGCTGGTGCTGCTGCTGCCGCGCCGGTTGGTGCGCCACAGCTGATACAGGTGCTTCGCGCCGGGCCGCACGAAGCGAGCGAGCATCGTGAAGAACGGCCGCAGGTCGTCACCCGCGAGCCAGGCCAGCTCGGTCCCGCTCGCCTTCGGCGGCGCGTGCGGCGTCGTATAGCCGCTGCGTCGGTAGGCGAGGAGGGCGGGCAGGTCGATGTTCTCCACGATGTACCGGTGGCCGGCGCGCTGTTCCCCCTCCGGGACGGAGCGGCCGGTCAGGTCGAGGTGCATGGCGCGGACGACGTCCACCCCCGACTCGTTCTCGAAGAGCCGGAACTGGGCGCCCATGCGGGGGTTGAAGTCGAGCAGTTTGTACTGACCGTCGCGCCGGTCGAAGCGCAGGTCGAGGTCGATGATTCCGGTGAAGCCGATCTGTTTGATGAAACGCGCGGCAAGATCCGAGAGTTCCGGATTGTCCACGACATATGCATTTGCCGTCATCCCCGCGTGCGGCGGCCAGGAGCGCACCTTGACGCCGGTGAACAGGGCGAGCGGGGTGGAGTCCTGGTCGAAGTAGGCGTGCACGATCCAGTCCTCGGCCTCCTCCCTCGGCAGGTACTCCTGGAGGATCACGCCGGGATGCTCGCCCCAGTCACGGGCGAGCGCGAGCAGTCCCTCGCGGGTGGCGATCTTCGTCGTGCCGTTCACCGCGGGCTGGGAGCGTCGTACGAACGCCTCCCGGTTCTTGGCCACGATCGGGAAGCGGGCCTTCTCCGCGAAGTCGACGATGTCGTCGTAGGACTGCGGAAAGGCGGCCGTGGGGCTGGGTATGCCGTGTTCTACGCAGAGTTCGTGCAGCCCCTGCTTGCTGGCTAGGTGGCGCGGCAGCTTCGGATCCACGCGCGGTAACAGGAAACGGTCGGTGAGCGCGTCCTGGTGCTCGGCGATCAGGACGGCGGCTTCCTCGTCGGTGGGAATGAGGACGGCGGGACGGCCGATGCGGCGCCCGATGCGCAATAGTCCCTCCACGAGTCGTTCGGGTTCCTCGGTGCCGGTCGTCGGCCAGACGAACGCACGCTCCAGGTAACGGGATACCGCGGCCGGTGTGTAACGGTCCTCCGTGATCGCATACATCGGCACGCCGAGACGGCCCAGACTGCGGATCGCGCCCACCCCGCCGTGATGCAGCGGATAGGCGCCGAATTTCACGATCAGGCCCGGCACCTCGCGGTCGGCCTCGAAAGGCATGCTGGTGCGTTTGGCCACGGGTCCCCCCACGTGTCCCCCCTACGGACCGGACCCACCCCGTCCGTGTCCCCCAAAGGACGCTAAGCCGGAATTGCCCACTCCGACAAGGCCTATTCGGACATTGCGAACTCTTTAGACACTGCCGATCCCTGCAACTCACCCGTAACGTGTGGCGCGGCCACATGCGAGTACGTACGAGAGTGAGGCAGCACGCCATGCCCCCCTTCGATCTTCCCGAGGGCGATCCCTTCGGCCCGCACAACCTTCCCTACGGCGTCTTCTCGCCCCTCGGCTCGGACGAACGGACCGTCGGCGTCCGGTTCGGCGACCAGGTGCTCGACGCGGGCGCCGCTGCCGCCGCGCTCGGCTCGCCGTATGTCTCGCTCCTCGCGCACCCCACGCTCGACCCGCTGCTCGCCGCGGGCCGTACGGCCTGGTCGGACGTCCGGCGCGCGCTGACCGCGTGGGTGACGGTGCCGTCCCACCAGGAGACGATCGCCCCCTTCCTCCACCCGCTCTCCGCGGTGACCCTGCATCTGCCCTTCGAGGTCGCGGACTACGTCGACTTCTACGCCTCCGAGAACCACGCCCGGAACGTCGGCCGCATCTTCCGCCCCGACGCGCCCGACTCCCTGACCCCCAACTGGAAGCATCTGCCCATCGGTTACCACGGCCGCTCCGGCACGATCGTGGTCTCGGACACGGAGGTCGTACGACCGTCCGGGCAGCGCAAGTCCCCGTCCGACCCGGCGCCCGTCTTCGGCCCGTCGATCCGCCTGGACATCGAGGCAGAGGTCGGTTTCGTGGTCGGCACGCCGTCCGAGATGGGCCGGCCGGTCGCCCTCGCCGACTTCCGCGAACACGTCTTCGGCCTGTGCCTCCTCAACGACTGGTCCGCACGCGACATCCAGGCCTGGGAGTACGTCCCCCTCGGCCCGTTCCTCGGCAAGTCCTTCGCCACCTCGGTGTCGGCGTGGATCACCCCGCTGGACGCATTGGAGGACGCGCGGATCGCGCCGCCCGAACGCACACACGAACTCCTTCCCTATCTGGACGACTCGGCGGAGGAGCCCGGCGGCTACGACCTCCGCATCTCGGTCGCGATCAACGGCCATACGGTGTCCGAGCCGCCGTTCTCCACCATGTACTGGACGGCCGCGCAGCAGCTCGCCCAGATGACGGTCAACGGCGCCTCCCTGCGCACCGGCGACCTGTACGGCTCCGGCACGGTCAGCGGGCCGACGGAACGCGAACGCGGTTCGCTGCTGGAGCTGACCTGGAACGGGCGGGACGTCCTCGAACTCCCGGACGGCAAGCGGACGTTCCTGGAGGACGGGGATGTCGTGACCCTGTCGGCGTGGGCACCGGGCGCGAACGGGACACGGGTGGGGCTCGGCGAGGTCACCGGACGGATCGCGGCGCGGGGCTGAGGTGGGTCGCGGGTGCGTCCGGTGCTCGCCGTACACCTGACTCCGGCCTCCCGGACAGTCATACTGACGGCGGGCGGGCCCACAGCTCGTGCGCTCGCCCTCGGGTACAGCCGCACCCGCAGCCCCCGTTCTTCCCTCTGTCTGTGCCGTTGACCAGGATCCGGAGCCCGTGGCATGACTGTCTGCCTGCTCCTGCTGAGCGTCGTCGCCCTCTCGGCCGCCGTGCCGGTTCCACGCGCGCTGACCCGGGCCGTGTGGCCCGAGCGGGAACCCGTGGTCGGCCTGTGGGTGTGGCAGTGCCTGGTCGCCACGGTCCTGCTGTGCTGTCTCGGCGCCCTCGTGCTCGGCGCGGCGGCCGTCTTCCACACCGTCCGCGACCATGTCTTCGCCCCGGCTCCGCCCGCCGTCACCGCGGCCTACGACCTCTCCGCCGCCCCCGTCTGGGCCGTCGCCCTCACGCTGTCGCTGGCGTGCGGCGCGGCCTGGACGACGGCGATGCTGGCCCGCGAACTCGCCGAGGCCCGCCGTCGGCGCGGCCTGGCCCGCGCCCTGCTGCGGGAGCGCGCCCCCGACCTGCCCGCCGGGCTGCCCCCGGCGCGCGGTCCCCTCCTCGTCCTGGAGGACGAGTACCCGGACGCCTGGTGGATGCCGGGCCATCCGCCCCAGCTGGTCGTCACCACGGGCGCCCTGCACCGCCTCACCGGCCACCAGCTCGACGCGGTCCTCACCCACGAACGCGGTCACGCCCGCGCCCACCACGACTGGCTGCTGCATCTGTCGACGGCGCTGGCCTCCGGCTTCCCGCACGTCCCCCTGTTCGCCCACTTCTGCGACCAGACCCACCGGCTGGTCGAGCTGGCCGCCGACGACACGGCGTCCCGCCGATGCGGCCACCTCACCACGGCGCTGGCACTGATCGAACTGAACAACCACCGCGGTGTCCTCTCCTGCGCCTCCAGCCACCGCCTCCTCGGCGAACGCGTCGACCGCCTCCTGGACCCCCGCCCGAGGCTGGGCCGCCGCCGCCGCGCCCTGACAACGACCGTGGCGGCAATGATCCCCCTGCTGCCCCTCCTGATCGTGTTCGCACCGGGGCTGACTGCACTGAGCTGACAACCGTGACCCACCGGACATGGCCTGCTGCCCCGCCCCTCGGCTGAGACCCCTAGGCCGATACCCGGGGCGGCTGCCAGCCGCCGGGCCGTCGCCCTGACGACAGTCGGCAACAGCACCCGACCGACAGCGTCGGCGCGACCACGTCGGCTCGTCAACCGACCGCGCCCCCGCGACCCCACCTGTAAGCCCCGCCTCGGCCCCGGCCACTCCCGTCCAGGCCAAGACCCCGGTCGACCCGAACGCCGACGTACGCAAGGCGGCCGTCCTCGCCCTGACCCGGCACCGCACGACCGACGCCCGCGCGGCCCTCGCCACGGCGACCGCCGACTCGGACGCGGACGTCAGGGCGTACGCGACCCGCGCGCTGTAGCGGGCGGCGGGTCGGAGGGGCCGCCCCCTATATCCAGTCCTCGGGCTCCGGCTCCGCGTCCATCTCGGGCCAGTAGTCCGCGCCGGGGTCAACATCCTTTGCCGCCCGGCCCGCTGCGGGTGCCGACGCCTGCACTTGCGCGGGCACCTCCGCCGCGGCCGGCGCCCCGCCCAACGAGGCCAGCACCCCGATCACGCCCTCCCCGTACGTCGCCAGCTTCTTCTCGCCGACCCCGCTGATCTCCCCCAACTGCCCCACCGACGTGGGCCACACCGTCGCGATCTCCCGGAGCGTGGCGTCATGGAAGATGACGTACGCCGGAACTCCCTGCTCCCGAGCCTGCTCCGCACGCCATGCGCGCAGGGCCTCGAACGCGGGTTGCAGCGACTCGGGCAACTCCACCGCCGCGGCCTTGGCCTTGCGCTCGCCCCGGCCCGAGGACGACGACCCCGACCGCGCACCCGCCGGCTTCTTCGGCTCCTTGCGCAGCGGCACCTCCCGCTCGCGCCGCAGCACCGTGCCGCTCGCCTCGGTGAGCACCAGCGTGCCGTACTCCCCTTCGACCGCGAGCAGCCCCTGTGCCAGCAACTGCCGTACGACGCCCCGCCATTCACCCTCGGCCAGGTCCTCACCGATGCCGAACACGGACAGCTGGTCGTGGTCGAACTGGATCACCTTGGCCGTCCGCCGCCCCATGAGGATGTCGACGATCTGCACGGCGCCGAACTTCTGGCCCCGCTCACGCTGCAGTCGCACCACCGTCGACAGCACCTTCTGCGCGGCGACCGTGCCGTCCCAGGTCTCCGGCGGGGTGAGGCAGGTGTCGCAGTTGCCGCAGGCCGCCGCGTCGGGGTCCTGCCCGAAGTAGGCGAGCAGTTGGCCGCGCCGGCACTGTGCCGTCTCGCAGAGCGCGAGCATGGCCTCCAGGTGGGCGGCGGCGCGGCGGCGGAACGCCTCGTCGCCCTCGCTGGACTGGATCATCTTGCGCTGCTGTATGACGTCGTTCAGGCCGTACGCCATCCAGGCCGTGGAGGGTGATCCGTCACGCCCCGCACGCCCCGTCTCCTGGTAGTAGCCCTCCACCGACTTGGGCAGGTCCAGGTGGGCGACGAACCGTACGTCCGGCTTGTCGATGCCCATGCCGAAGGCGATGGTCGCGACGACGATCAGGCCGTCCTCGCGCAGGAACCGGGACTGGTGTGCCGCGCGGGTGCCCGAGTCGAGGCCCGCGTGGTACGGCACCGCCTCGATGCCGTTGCGGGACAGGAACTCGGCGGTCGTCTCGACGGACTTGCGCGACAGGCAGTACACGATGCCCGCGTCGCCCGCGTGCTCCTCGCGCAGAAAGCTCAGCAGCTGCTTCTTGGGGTCGGCCTTCGGCACGATCCGGTACTGGATGTTGGGCCGGTCGAAGCTGGCCACGAAGTGCCGGGCGTCCGGCATCTTCAGCCGCTGGGTGATCTCCTTGTGCGTGGCGTCCGTGGCCGTCGCCGTGAGCGCGATCCTCGGGACGTCCGGCCAGCGCTCGCCCAGGAGTGAGAGGGAGAGATAGTCCGGGCGGAAGTCGTGGCCCCACGAGGACACACAGTGCGCCTCGTCGATCGCGAACACCGAGATCTTGCCGCGCGAGAGCAGGTCCAGGGTGGAGTCGAGCCGCAGCCGCTCCGGCGCGAGATAGATCAGGTCCAGCTCACCGGCGAGGAACTCGGCCTCGACCACGCGCCGCTCGTCGAAGTCCTGCGTCGAGTTCATGAACCCGGCGCGCACGCCCAGCGCCCGCAGCGCGTCCACCTGGTCCTGCATCAGCGCGATGAGCGGAGAGACGACGACTCCCGTACCCGCTCTGACCAGGGACGGAATCTGGTAGCACAGCGACTTGCCGCCACCGGTCGGCATGAGGACCACGGCGTCGCCGCCGGCCACCACATGCTCGATGACCTCTTCTTGCGCGCCGCGGAAGCTGTCGTAGCCGAAGACGCGGTGGAGCGTGGCCAGTGCCTCGCTCTCGCCGTGTGCCGTCGGCGTCCGTACTTCGGTCGTCACAACCGTCCCGCCCATCCCGTGCATCGCTCGTCCCCCGTACGTCGTCCCTCGACCACTGCGTCCACGATAGGGCTCCGCGCTGACAGCGTCGGAGTTATCCACAGGCCGGTGGCGGTGACCGGGTGTGGTCAGTCGAATGGCTCCCGTCACATGGCGCGACCGTTACGGCCGGAACATGCTGCTCGGGCGGGCCGGGGGAGGTCCGCCACGCCACCGAACGGACGGCGCGCCGTGCGCGGGCGCCTCCCGAAGTCCAAGGAGCCCCACCATGTTCCCTCGGCCGCTGTCCCCTCGGCCCCCGTCCTCCCGGCCCCTGCGGGGTGTCGTCAAGGCCGCCGTCGCGGTGGCGACTGCCGCGGCCTTCGCGCTGACGGCCGCCCCGGCCCACGCCGCGTCCGACCCCGACCCGTCCGTGTGGACCACGCTGAGCAAGACGTACCAGGCCACCTCGAAGTACGGGTACGAGGCGTTCGCCGCGGGCGGCGGATACGTACGCACCGACACCTGTGTCGCCGACCCGACCGAGGGCGGCATGGGCTACCACTACGTCAACCCGGCGAACATCGATTCACTCGATCCGGCGAAACCGGCGGCCCTGCTGTACGCGGACGGGTCCGACTTCGTCGAGGGACGCCGGCTGGTCGCCGTGGAGTGGGTGGTGAAGGACACGGGTCAGGCCGCGCCGACGCTGTTCGGGCAGACCTTCCAGAAGGGCCTGCTCCCCGGCTACTTCACCCTCCACGCCTGGATCTACAAGCCCAATCCCAAGGGCCTGTTCGCACCCTGGAACCCCGAGGTCGTCTGCCCGAAAGCCTGACCGCACACGCACGAAGGCCCCGGCCCCCGCGAAGGGAACCGGGGCCTTCGGCCTGTACTCAGCGGGCGAAGACCCCCGCCTGGTTCGCCAGGTCCAGGAAGTACTGCGGGGCCACACCGAGGACGAGCGTGACCGCCACGCCGATCCCGATCGTCGCCATGGTCAGCGGGGACGGGACCGCGACGGTCGGGCCGTCGGGCCTCGGCTCGCTGAAGAACATGAGCACGATCACGCGGATGTAGAAGAACGCAGCGATGGCGGAGGAAAGCACACCGACCACGACCAGCGGGGCCGCGCCGCCGGCCGCCGCCGCCTTGAACACGGCGAACTTCCCGGCGAAACCGGCCGTCAGCGGAATGCCCGCGAAGGACAGCAGGAACACCGCGAAGACGGCCGCGACCAGCGGCGACCTGCGTCCGAGCCCGGCCCACTTGGACAGGTGGGTCGCCTCACCGCCGGCGTCCCGTACGAGGGTGACGACCGCGAAGGCGCCGATCGTCACGAACGAGTACGCGCCCAGGTAGAAGAGGACCGACGAGACGCCGTCCCTGGTGGTCGCGATGACACCCGCGAGGATGAAGCCCGCGTGGGCGATCGACGAGTACGCCAGGAGTCGCTTGATGTCGGTCTGGGTGATCGCGACGATCGCGCCGCCCAGCATCGTGATGATCGCGACGCCCCACATGACGGGCCGCCAGTCCCAGCGCAGGCCCGGCAGCACGACGTAGAGGAGCCGGAGCAGCGCTCCGAAGGCGGCCACCTTGGTCGCGGCGGCCATGAAGCCGGTGACCGGGGTCGGCGCGCCCTGGTAGACGTCGGGCGTCCACATGTGGAACGGCACCGCGCCCACCTTGAACAGCAGCCCCATGACGATCATGGCGCCACCGATGAGCAGCAGCGCGTCGTTGCCCATGGTGTCCGCGAGGGCGGGGTTGATGTTGGTGATGGAGCCGTCGACGACCTGCGCGATCGTGGCGTACGACATCGAGCCCGCGTAGCCGTAGAGCAGCGCGATGCCGAACAGGGTGAACGCGGAGGCGAAGGCGCCGAGGAGGAAGTACTTGACCGCGGCCTCCTGCGACAGGAGCCGCTTGCGGCGGGCCAGGGCGCACAGGAGGTAGAGCGGGAGGGAGAAGACTTCCAGGGCCACGAACAGGGTCAACAGGTCGTTGGCGGACGGGAAGACCAGCATGCCGGAGACCGCGAAGAGCAGGAGCGGGAACACCTCCGTGGTGGTGAACCCGGCCTTGACGGCGGCCTTCTCGCTGTCGCTGCCGGGCACGGACGCGCCCTGCGCGGCGAAGGAGTCGACGCGGTTGCCGTGCGCCTCGGGGTCGAGGCGCCGCTCGGCGAAGGTGAACAGGCCGACAAGGCCGGAGAGCAGGATCACGCCCTGGAGGAACAGGGAGGGTCCGTCGACCGCGATCGCGCCCATCGCCGCGATGTGTGCCTTGGTGGTGCCGTACCCGTCCGCCGCGAGTGCCACGACCGCCGCGAAGGCGGCGCAGAGCGCCACGACGGACACGAACACCTGGGCGTAGTAACGGGACTTGCGCGGGACGAACGCCTCGACCAGTACCCCGATGAGCGCCGCGCCGAGGATGATCAAGGTGGGCGACAATTGCCCGTACTCGATCTTCGGCGTGGGGATCTTCGAGATCGGGTCCGCGGCTGCCGCCGTTGTCCACAGGCTGTGGACGGCTGTTGCGCTCACTTGGCCGCCTCCACCGAGGGCTTGGGATCCTTCTTGTGTACGTCGGACAGGGTCTGCTTGACCGACGGGTTCACGATGTCCGTGATCGGCTTCGGGTAGACGCCCAGGAAGATCAGCAGCACGATCAGCGGGGCGACGACCAGGAGTTCACGCGGTCGCAGGTCCGGCATCGTGGCGACCTCGGGCTTCACCGGGCCGGTCATCGTCCGCTGGTAGAGGACGAGGGTGTACAGCGCGGCCAGGACGATCCCGAAGGTCGCGATGATCCCGATCGCCGGGTAGCGCGTGAACGTGCCGACCAGGACCAGGAACTCGCTCACGAAGGGCGCAAGTCCCGGCAGCGACAGGGTCGCCAGGCTGCCGATCAGGAAGGTGCCGGCGAGCACCGGGGCCACTTTCTGCACCCCTCCGTAGTCGGCGATCAGACGCGAGCCGCGCCGCGAGATCAGGAATCCGGCGACCAGCATCAACGCTGCCGTGGAAATACCGTGGTTGACCATGTAGAGCGTCGCGCCGGACTGGCCCTGGCTGGTCATCGCGAAGATGCCCAGGACGATGAACCCGAAGTGCGAGATCGACGCGTACGCCACCAGCCGCTTGATGTCCCGCTGTCCGACCGCGAGAAGCGCCCCGTAGATGATGCTGATCAGGGCGAGGACGAGAATGACGGGCGTCGCCCACTTGCTGGCCTCGGGGAAGAGCTGGAGGCAGAAGCGGAGCATCGCGAAGGTGCCCACCTTGTCGACGACCGCCGTGATGAGCACGGCGACCGGCGCGGTGGACTCCTGCATGGCGTTGGGCAGCCAGGTGTGCAGCGGCCACAGCGGTGCCTTCACCGCGAAGGCGAAGAAGAAGCCCAGGAACAGCCAGCGTTCGGTGTTGGTCGCCATGTGCAGCGTGCCGTTGGCCCGTGCCTGCGCGATCTCCGCGAGCGAGAAGTTCCCGGCCACTACGTAGAGGCCGATCACGGCCGCCAGCATGATGAGCCCGCCGACCAGGTTGTAGAGCAGGAACTTCACGGCGGCGTACGACCGTTGGGTGGCCGCCGCCTCGTCGCCGTGCTCGTGGGCCCGGTCCCCGAAGCCGCCGATGAGGAAGTACATCGGGATCAGCATGGCTTCGAAGAAGATGTAGAAGAGGAAGACGTCGGTGGCCTCGAAGGAGATGATCACCATCGCCTCCACCGCAAGGATGAGGGCGAAGAAGCCCTGAGTGGGCCGCCAGCGCTTGCTGCCGGTCTCCAGGGGGTCGGCGTCGTGCCAGCCGGCCAGGATCACGAACGGGATCAGCAGGGCGGTGAGCGCGATCAGCGCGACCGCGATGCCGTCCACACCCAGTTCGTAGCGGACCCCGAAGTCGGCGATCCAGGCGTGGGACTCGGTGAGTTGGTAGCGGTCGCCGCCCGGGTCGAAGCGCACCAGGACGACGATGCCCAGCACGAGCGTCGCCAGGGAGACGAACAGCGCCAGCCATTTCGCGGCGGTGCGCCGGGCGGCCGGGACGGCGGCCGTGGCCACCGCCCCGAGGGCCGGCAGCGCCGCCGTCGCTGTCAGGAGGGGAAAGGACATCGGTATCAGACCGCCCTCATCAGCAGGGTCGCGGCGACGAGGATGGCCGCACCGCCGAACATCGAGACCGCGTACGACCGCGCGTAGCCGTTCTGCAGCTTGCGCAGCCTTCCGGAGAGGCCGCCCATCGAGGCCGCCGTGCCGTTGACGACGCCGTCGACCAGGGTGTGGTCGACGTAGACCAGGGAGCGGGTGAGGTGCTCGCCGCCGCGCACCAGGACGACGTGGTTGAAGTCATCCTGGAGGAGGTCGCGGCGGGCGGCCCGGGTGAGCAGCGAGCCGCGCGGGGCGACGGCCGGGACCGGACGGCGCCCGTACTGCGCCCAGGCGATCCCGACGCCGATGACGAGTACGACCATGGTGGCCAGGGTGACCGTCAGGGCGCTGACCGGGGAGTTGCCCTCCTCGTGGCCGGTGATGGGCTCCAGCCAGTGCAGGAAGCGGTCGCCGATGCCGAAGATGCCGCCGGCGAAGACCGATCCGAAGGCCAGCACGATCATCGGGATCGTCATCGTCCTCGGGGACTCGTGCGGGTGCGGCTCGTTGCCGTTCTCGTCGGGCTGCCAGCGCTTCTCTCCGAAGAAGGTCATCAGCATCACGCGCGTCATGTAGAACGCCGTGATGGCCGCGCCCAGCAGGGCCGCACCGCCGAGGATCCAGCCCTCGGCGCCGCCCTTCGCGAAGGCCGCCTCGATGATCTTGTCCTTGGAGAAGAAGCCGGACAGGCCCGGGAAGCCGATGATGGCGAGGTAGCCGAGGCCGAAGGTGATGAAGGTGACCGGCATGTACTTCCTGAGGCCGCCGTACTTCCTCATGTCGACCTCGTCGTTCATGCCGTGCATGACCGAACCGGCGCCGAGGAAGAGCCCGGCCTTGAAGAAGCCGTGCGTCACCAGGTGCATGATCGCGAAGACGTAGCCGATGGGGCCGAGTCCGGCGGCGAGCACCATGTAGCCGATCTGCGACATGGTCGAGCCAGCGAGGGCCTTCTTGATGTCGTCCTTCGCGCAACCGACGATCGCACCGAAGAGGAGCGTGACGGCGCCGACGACGGTGACGACGAGTTGGGCGTCGGGCGCCGCGTTGAAGATCGCTCCGGAGCGGACGATCAGGTACACGCCGGCGGTCACCATGGTCGCCGCGTGGATGAGGGCGGAGACCGGGGTCGGGCCCTCCATCGCGTCGCCGAGCCAGGACTGCAGCGGCACCTGGGCGGACTTGCCGCAGGCGGCGAGGAGCAGCATCAGGGCGATGCCGGTGAGCTTGCCCTCGGAGGCGTCACCGACGTGACTGAGGACCGGCCCGAAGGCGAAGGTCCCGAACGTCGTGAACATCAGCATGATGGCGATCGACAGGCCCATGTCGCCGACCCGGTTGACCAGGAAGGCCTTCTTCGCGGCGGTCGCCGCGCTGGGCTTGTGCTGCCAGAAGCCGATCAGCAGGTAGGAGGCGAGACCGACGCCTTCCCAACCGACGTACAGAAGCAGGTAGTTGTCGGCGAGGACGAGGATCAGCATCGCCGCGAGGAACAGGTTCAGATAGCCGAAGAAGCGGCGGCGGCGCTCGTCGTGCTCCATGTACCCGACCGAGTACAGATGGATGAGCGAGCCGACACCGGTGATCAGCAGGACGAAGGTCATCGACAGCTGGTCGAGGCGGAAGGTGACGTCCGCCTGGAAGCCCTCGACGGGGACCCAGGTCCACAGGTGCTGCATGAGCGTCCGGTGCTCGGCGTTCTTCCCCAGCAGGTCGGTGAAGAGGACGACACCGATCACGAAGGAGGCGGACGACAGGAGCGTGCCGATCCAGTGGCCGACGGCGTCGAGCCGCCGGCCGCCGCACAACAGTACGACCGCTCCGAGCAGAGGCGCCGCTACCAGCAGCGCAATCAGGTTCTCCACGATTCAGCGACCCCTCAGAGCTTCATCAGGCTGGCGTCGTCGACCGAGGCCGAGTGGCGGGAACGGAACAGCGACACGATGATCGCGAGCCCGACCACGACCTCCGCGGCGGCGACGACCATCGTGAAGAAGGCGATGACCTGACCGTCGAGATTGCCGTGCATCCGGGAGAAGGTGACGAACGCGAGATTGCAGGCGTTGAGCATCAGCTCGACGCACATGAAGACGACGATCGCGTTCCGCCTGATCAGTACGCCGGTGGCGCCGATCGTGAACAACAGGGCGGAGAGATAGAGGTAGTTGACGGGGTTCACTTCGACGCCTCCTCGGTCCGCTTGAGGTTCGCCGGCGCGATCTCGGTGCGCTCAAGGCGCTCCTCGGCGCGCTGTTCCAGGGCCCGCAGGTCGTTCAGCGCCTCGCTGGACACGTCACGGATCTGGCCGCGGTCACGGAGCGTCTTGCTGACCGTGAGCTCGGACGGGGTGCCGTCGGGCAGCAGGCCCTGGACGTCCACCGCGTTGTGCCGGGCGTAGACGCCGGGGGCCGGGAGCGGCGGGACGTGCTTGCCCTCGCGGACGCGCTGTTCGGACAGCTCGCGCTGGGTCTTGGGCCGCTCGGTGCGCTCGCGGTGCGTGAGAACCATGGCGCCGACGGCGGCCGTGATCAGCAGGGCGCCGGTGATTTCGAAGGCGAAGACGTACTTGGTGAAGATGAGGGCGGCCAGGCCCTGCACGTTGCCGTTCGCGTTGGCCGTGCTCAGGCCGTCGAACTGGTTGAGCGAGGCGTTGCCGATACCCGCGAAGAGCAGGATGCCGAAGCCGAGCCCACAGAGAAGGGCCAGCCAGCGCTGGCCCTTGATGGTCTCCGTCAGGGAGTCGGCGGCCGTGACGCCGACCAGCATCACCACGAAGAGGAACAGCATCATGATCGCGCCGGTGTAGACGACGATCTGCACGACGCCCAGGAAGTAGGCGCCGTTGGCGAGGTAGAACACCGCCAGGATGATCATGGTCCCGGCGAGGGAGAGGGCGCTGTGCACGGCCCTCTTCATGAGGATGGTGGACAGGGCGCCGATCACCGCGACCGTGCCGAGGACCCAGAACTGGAAGGCCTCGCCGGTGGAGGTGGAGTAGGCGGCGGCGAGCTGCGGACTCATGCTCCCACCCCCTCTTCCTTGGGCTTCTCGCCCTTGGAGACGGCTACTTGGGGCACCGTGCCGGGTGCGGCCTCCGTCACCAGGCCCCGGTAGTAGTCCTGTTCGTCCATCCCCGGGTAGATGGCGTGCGGGCTGTCGACCATGGTGTCGTCGAGGCCGGCCAGCAGCTGTTCCTTGGTGTAGATGAGGTTGGCGCGGCTGCTGTCGGCCAGTTCGAACTCGTTGGTCATCGTCAACGCGCGCGTGGGGCACGCCTCGATGCACAGGCCGCACAGGATGCAGCGGGCGTAGTTGATCTGGTAGACGCGGCCGTACCGCTCGCCCGGCGAGTAGCGCTCCTCGTCGGTGTTGTCGGCGCCCTCCACATAGATGGCGTCGGCGGGGCAGGCCCAGGCGCACAGCTCGCAGCCGACGCACTTCTCCAGGCCGTCCGGATGGCGGTTGAGCTGGTGCCGTCCGTGGAACCGGGGGGCTGTGGTCTTCTGCTGCTCCGGGTACTGCTCGGTCAGCCGCTTCTTGAACATGGCCTTGAAGGTCACGCCGAAGCCGGCCACGGGGTTCTGGAAACCGGGTGTGGTCTCCTTGGGCTCCTCAGCCATCGGACGCCTCCTTTCCATCCAGAGATCCGTCACTGCCAGTATCCGAGCCACCACTGACAATCAGCTCCCGCTCGCGTCGCGAGGGGCGCCGAGGCACCGGTGGCAACTCCTGTCCCGGCAGCGGCGGTACGGGGAATCCGCCCGCCATCGCGTCGAACCCGGCGGGTTCCTCGGCCAGTCGCGCGTCGTCCTTGGCCTTCTGGCGGAACATGTCCGCGATGAAGGACAGCAACAGCAGGGCGAGTACACCGCCGCCGATGTAGAGGGCGATGTCGGCGAAGTCGTAGTTCTGGTTCCTGAGGGTCCGCACGGTCGCGACGAGCATCAGCCAGACCACGGAGACCGGGATCAGGACCTTCCAGCCGAGCTTCATCAACTGGTCGTAGCGCACGCGCGGGAGGGTGCCGCGGAGCCAGATGAAGAAGAACAGCAGCAGCTGGACCTTGATGACGAACCAGAGCATCGGCCACCAGCCGTGGTTCGCGCCCTCCCAGAAGGAGCTGATCGGCCACGGGGCCCGCCAGCCGCCCAGGAAGAGCGTGGTCGACACCGCGGAGACCGTCACCATGTTCACGTACTCGGCGAGCATGAAGAGCGCGAACTTGATGGACGAGTACTCGGTGTTGAAGCCGCCGACCAGGTCGCCCTCGGACTCCGGCATGTCGAAGGGGGCTCGGTTGGTCTCGCCGACCATCGTGATGACGTAGATGATGAAGGAGACCGGCAGCAGGATGATGTACCAGCGGTCGTGCTGTTGTTCAACGATCGTCGAGGTCGACATCGACCCGGAGTAGAGGAACACCGAGGCGAACGCGGCACCCATGGCGATCTCGTAGGAGATCATCTGGGCGCAGGAGCGCAGGCCGCCGAGGAGCGGGTAGGTGGAGCCGGAGCTCCAGCCCGCGAGAACGATGCCGTAGATGCCGACCGAGGCGACCGCGAGGATGTAGAGCATCGCGATCGGCAGGTCGGTGAGCTGCATCGTGGTGCGGTGGCCGAAGATCGACACCTCGTTGTCGGCGGGCCCGAAGGGGATCACCGCGATCGCCATGAAGGCCGGGATGGCCGCGATGATCGGCGCGAGGATGTAGATCACCTTGTCCGCGCGCTTGACGATCAGGTCTTCCTTGAGCATCAGCTTCACGCCGTCGGCGAGCGACTGGAGCATGCCCCAGGGGCCGTGCCGGTTGGGGCCGATGCGCAGCTGCATCCAGGCGACGACCTTGCGTTCCCAGACGATCGAGAACAGCACGGTGATCATCAGGAAGGCGAAGCAGAACACCGCCTTGACGACGACCAGCCACCAGGGGTCGCGGCCGAACATCGAGAGGTCTTCCGCGGCGAGGTACAGATTGCTCATGCCTCCACCTCCTTGGGGGCCTCGCCCGCGAGCGTGGCCGGGCCGATGCGGACGAGTGCGCCGGGCAGCGCCCCGGTGTCGGAGGCGACGCCCCCGCCGGCGGAGTTCAGCGGGAGCCAGACCACGCGGTCGGGCATCTCGGTGATCAGCAGCGGGAGTTCGACGGTTCCGGAGGCGCCGGTCACGGCGAGCGCGTCGCCGTCCTTGACGCCCGCCTCGGCGGCCGTGGCGGCCGACACGCGCGCGTGGGCGGCGTGCCGAGTGCCGGCGAGCGCGTCGTCGCCCTCCTGGAGCGCGCCCTGGTCGAGCAGCAGCCGGTGCCCGGCGAGCACGGCCTCCCCGGCGGCGGGCCGGGGCAGCACACCCGCGGTCTCCAGCGGTTCGGTGGCGCGCGGTCCGTCCCAGGCACCGAGCCGGTCCAACTCCGCACGCGCGGTGCGCAGATCGGGCAGTCCCAGGTGTACGTCCATGGCGTCGGCCAGCATGTGCAGGACGCGCGCGTCGGTGGGGGCGAGGGTGCGGGTCATCTGTTCGGGCTTGAGCGCGGCGTCGAAGAAGCGGACCCTGCCCTCCCAGTTGAGGAAGGCGCCCGCCTTCTCGGCGACCGCGGCAACCGGAAGGACGACGTCGGCGTGTTCGGTGATCTCGCTGGGCCGCAGTTCGAGCGACACCAGGAAGCCGACCTCGTCGAGTGCCGCACGCGTGCGTGCCGGATCGGGCAGGTCGCCCGGCTCCACACCCGCGACGAGCAGCGCCCGCAGTTCACCACCGGCGGCGGCCTCGACGATCTGACCGGCGTCGCGGCCGTAGCGGTGCGGGAGTTCGGCGACACCCCAGGCGGCGGCGACCTCCTCACGCGCGCGCGGATCGGTCGCCGGACGCCCGCCCGGCAGCAGTGACGGTAGCGCCCCCGCCTCGATGGAGCCGCGCTCCCCGGCCCGGCGCGGAATCCACACCAGCCGGGCGCCGGTCGCGGAAGCGGCCCGTACGGCGGCGGTGAGGCCCCCGGCGACGGCGGCCAGCCGCTCGCCCACGACGATGACCGCACCCTCGGTGCGCAGCGCCTCGGAGGCGCGGGCTCCGTCATCCTCCAGGCCGACCCCGCTCGCAAGCGCGTCCAGCCACTCGGTCTCGGTGCCGGGAGCGGCGGGCAGCAGGATGCCGCCCGCCTTCTCCAGCCCGCGCGTGGCGAACGTGGCCAGCGAGAACACCCGCTGCCCGTGCGTGCGCGAGGCCTTGCGCAGCCTCAGGAAGACGCCGGGCGCCTCCTCCTCGGACTCGAACCCGACCAGCAGAACGGCGGGCGCCTTCTCCAGGGAGGTGTACGTGACGCCCGTACCGTCGAGGTCCCGGCCGCGTCCGGCGACCCGGGCGGCCAGGAAGTCGGCCTCCTCGCTGCTGTGCACGCGCGCGCGGAAGTCGATGTCGTTCGTGTCGAGCGCCACGCGCGCGAACTTGCTGTACGCGTAGGCGTCCTCGATGGTGAGCCGGCCACCGGTCAGGACACCGGTGCGGCCCCGCGAGGCGAGCAGGCCCTGCGCGGCGATCTGCAGCGCCTCCGGCCAGGAGGCCGGGACGAGTTCGCCCTCGGGGTTGCGGATAAGCGGCGTCTCCAGCCGGTCGCGCTGCTGCGCGTACCGGAAGCCGAAGCGCCCCTTGTCGCAGATCCACTCCTCGTTGACCTCGGGGTCCACGGCCGCCAGGCGCCGCATGACCTTGCCGCGCCGATGGTCGGTGCGGGTCGCGCAGCCCCCGGAGCAGTGCTCGCACACGGAGGGCGTGGAGACCAGGTCGAAGGGGCGGGAGCGGAATCGGTACGCCGCCGAGGTCAGCGCGCCCACCGGGCAGATCTGGATGGTGTTCCCGGAGAAGTACGACTCGAAGGGGTCGCCCTCACCGGTGCCGACCTGCTGCAGCGCGCCGCGCTCCAGCAGCTCAATCATCGGGTCGCCCGCGATCTGGTTGGAGAAGCGGGTGCAACGGGCGCACAGCACGCAGCGTTCGCGGTCGAGCAGTACCTGGGTGGAGATCGGGAGCGGCTTCTCGTAGGTCCGCTTCCTGCCGTCGAAGCGGGACTCGGCATTGCCGTGGGACATGGCCTGGTTCTGCAGGGGGCACTCGCCGCCCTTGTCGCAGACCGGGCAGTCCAGCGGGTGGTTGATGAGGAGCAGTTCCATCACACCGTGCTGGGCCTTCTCGGCCACGGGCGAGCTGAGTTGGGTCTTGACGACCATGCCGTCCGTGCACGTGATCGTGCAGGACGCCATCGGTTTGCGCTGTCCCTCGACCTCGACGATGCACTGACGGCAGGCGCCGACCGGGTCGAGGAGAGGGTGGTCGCAGAACCGGGGGATCTCGATGCCGAGTTGCTCGGCGGCGCGGATGACCAGAGTGCCCTTGGGCACACTGATCTCGGCGCCGTCGATGGTCAGCGAGACGAGATCTTCCGGCGGGACCGCCGCCTCCCCTCCACCGGAGGGAGCGCTCGTGGTCACCGTCATGCGTTCACCTCCGTGCGGTCGGCCCAGGCCGTGGACTTGGCCGGGTCGAAGGGGCAGCCCCGGCCCGTGATGTGCTGCTCGTACTCCTCGCGGAAGTACTTGAGCGAGGAGAAGATCGGCGAGGCGGCGCCGTCGCCGAGGGCGCAGAAGGACTTGCCGTTGATGTTGTCGGCGATGTCGTTCAGCTTGTCGAGATCGGACATCGCGCCCTTGCCGGCCTCGATGTCACGCAGCAACTGCACGAGCCAGTACGTCCCTTCACGGCACGGTGTGCACTTGCCGCAGGACTCGTGGGCGTAGAACTCGGTCCAGCGGGTGACGGCACGCACGACGCAGGTCGTCTCGTCGAAACACTGCAGAGCTTTTGTGCCGAGCATGGAACCCGCGGCACCCACTCCTTCGTAATCAAGAGGGACGTCGAGGTGCTCGTCGGTGAACATCGGCGTGGAAGAACCGCCCGGCGTCCAGAACTTGAGGCGGTGTCCGGCGCGCATCCCGCCGCTCATGTCGAGCAGTTGGCGGAGTGTGATGCCGAGCGGCGCCTCGTACTGACCGGGACTGGTGACATGGCCGCTGAGCGAGTAGAGCGTGAAGCCCGGAGACTTCTCGCTGCCCATCGACCTGAACCATTCCTTGCCTTTTTGCAGAATGGCGGGAACTGACGCGATCGACTCGACGTTATTCACCACAGTCGGGCACGCATAGAGGCCCGCGACGGCAGGGAAAGGGGGACGGAGCCGCGGTTGACCACGGCGGCCTTCGAGCGAGTCGAGCAGTGCGGTCTCCTCACCGCAGATGTACGCGCCGGCGCCCGCGTGCACGGTGAGCTGCAGGTCGAGCCCGCTGCCCAGGACGTTCTCGCCGAGGTAGCCCGCCGCGTAGGCCTCACGCACGGCCTCGTGCAACCGCCGCAATACGGGGACGACTTCACCACGCAGATAGATGAAGGCATGCGAAGACCTGATGGCATAACACGCGATAACAATGCCCTCGATGAGGCTGTGCGGGTTCGCGAAGAGGAGCGGGATGTCCTTACAGGTTCCGGGCTCCGACTCGTCGGCGTTGACAACTAGATAGTGTGGTTTTCCATCCCCTTGGGGAATGAATTGCCATTTCATTCCGGTGGGGAAGCCGGCGCCACCGCGACCGCGCAGACCGGAGTCCTTCACATACGCGATGAGGTCGTCCGGCGACATGGCGAGCGCCTTGCGGAGCCCCTCGTATCCCTCGTGCCTTCGGTACGTGTCCAGAGTCCAGGACTCGTCCTCGTCCCAGAAGGCCGACAGCACGGGTGCGAGCAGCTTCTCGGGGCTGTGGTCTTTCAGTTCGGGTGCCAAGGTCATCACTCCCCCTCCTCGGCGACAGGCCCCGCCGGGTGGGCGGGGTCGGAGGCCGACGTGTCCTGCGGCGCATCGTGCGAACTGAGGTGCTCGGTCGTCGGCGACTGGTCCTGCGGCACTGCGGAGGAGCCCCGCGGATGGACCACGCGCGCGGGTGCGGTCTCTCCCCTGGCCAGGCGGAGGCCCACCAGCGACGCGGGTCCCGCACCGCCGCTTGCCTCGACGGCCCCGGGCCGCTCGTCGGGGAAGCCGGCGAGGATCCGCGCGGTCTCCTTGAAGGTGCACATCGGCGCCCCGCGCGTGGGCTCCACGGGTGCGCCCGTGCGCAGGTCGTCGACGAGGCGCCGGGCGCTGGCCGGGGTCTGGTTGTCGAAGAACTCCCAGTTGACCATCACCACCGGCGCGAAGTCGCAGGCCGCGTTGCACTCGATGTGCTCCAGGGTGACCTTGCCGTCGCCGGTGGTCTCACCGTTGCCGACGCCCAGGTGCTCCTGGAGGGACTCGAAGATCGCGTCGCCGCCCATCACCGCACACAGGGTGTTGGTGCAGACCCCGACCTGGTAGTCGCCGCTCGGGCGGCGCCGGTACATGGAGTAGAAGGTCGCCACGGCTGCGACCTCGGCCGTCGTCAGGTCCAGCAGCGTCGCGCAGAACTGCTGCCCTGTGCGCGTGACATGACCTTCCTCCGCCTGCACGAGATGCAGCAACGGCAGGAGGGCCGAGCGGGAGTCCGGGTAGCGGGCGATGATCTCCCGCCCGTCGGCCTCCAGCCGGGCCCGGACGTCGTCCGGGTAGGCGGGCGCGGGCAGTTGGGGCATGCCCAGACTGACGCCCTGCTCCGAAGAACTGGTGGTCACCGGTCGACGCCTCCCATCACGGGGTCGATGGACGCGACGGCGACGATGACATCGGCGACCTGGCCGCCCTCGCACATCGCCGCCATGGCCTGAAGGTTGGTGAAGGACGGGTCCCTGAAGTGGACCCGGTAGGGGCGGGTGCCTCCGTCGGACACGGCGTGCACCCCGAGTTCGCCCTTGGGCGACTCGACCGCCGCGTACGCCTGTCCCGGCGGGACGCGGAAGCCCTCGGTCACCAGCTTGAAGTGGTGGATCAGGGCCTCCATGGAGGTGCCCATGATCTTCTTGATGTGGTCGAGCGAGTTGCCCAACCCGTCCGGCCCGAGCGCGAGTTGGGCGGGCCAGGCGATCTTCTTGTCGGCGACCATGACCGGTCCGGGCTGCAGCCGGTCCAGGCACTGCTCGACGATCCTCAGCGACTGGCGCATCTCCTCCAGGCGGATGAGGAAGCGGCCGTAGGAGTCGCAGGTGTCTGCGGTCGGGACGTCGAAGTCGTACGTCTCGTAGTCGCAGTACGGCTGCGCCTTGCGCAGGTCGTGCGGCAGACCGGTGGAGCGCAGGATCGGGCCCGTGGCACCGAGGGCCATACAGCCGGCCAGGTCGAGGTAACCGACGTCCTGCATACGGGCCTTGAAGATGGGGTTCCCGGTGGCGAGCTTGTCGTACTCCGGGAGGTTCTTCTTCATCTTCTTCACGAACTCGCGGATCTGGTCCACCGCTCCGGGCGGCAGGTCCTGGGCGAGTCCGCCGGGGCGGATGTACGCGTGGTTCATCCGCAGGCCCGTGATGAGCTCGTAGATGTCGAGAATCATTTCACGATCACGGAATCCGTAGATCATGATCGTGGTGGCGCCGAGTTCCATACCGCCGGTGGCGATGCACACCAGGTGGGAGGACATCCGGTTCAGCTCCATCAGGAGCACCCGGATGATCTTCGTCCGCTCGGTGATCTGGTCCTCGACGCCGAGGAGTTTCTCGACGGCGAGACAGTAGGCGGTCTCGTTGAAGAAGGACGTCAGATAGTCCATGCGCGTCACGAACGTGGTGCCCTGCGTCCACGTGCGGTATTCGAGGTTCTTCTCGATACCGGTGTGGAGGTAGCCGATGCCGCAGCGGGCCTCGGTGACCGTCTCGCCGTCGATCTCCAGGATCAGACGGAGCACACCGTGCGTGGAGGGGTGCTGGGGCCCCATGTTGACGACGATGCGCTCGTCGTCGGCCCGGGCCGCGGACTGGACGACCTCGTCCCAGTCGCCACCGGTGACCGTATATACGGTCCCCTCGGTGGTCTCGCGCGCCGAAGCGGCCGAAGCGGATGCTGACTGCGTGCTCACGAGTACGACCTCCGCTGGTCCGGAGCCGGGATCTGGGCGCCCTTGTACTCGACGGGGATGCCGCCGAGGGGGTAGTCCTTGCGCTGCGGGTGGCCCGGCCAGTCGTCCGGCATCATGATCCGCGTCAGCGCCGGGTGGCCGTCGAAGACGATGCCGAAGAAGTCGTAGGTCTCGCGCTCGTGCCAGTCGTTGGTCGGATAGACCGAGACCAGCGACGGGATGTGCGGATCGCTGTCCGGGGCGCTGACTTCGAGGCGGATCAGCCGGTTGTGGGTGATCGAGCGCAGGTGGTAGACGGCGTGCAGTTCGCGGCCCTTGTCATGGAGATAGTGGACCGCGCTCACGCCCGTGCAGAGCTCGAAGCGCAGGGCCGGGTCGTCGCGCAGGGTCTGGGCGACGCGGAGCAGGTGCTCGCGTTCGATGTGGAAGGTGAGTTCGCCGCGGTCGACGATCGTCCTGTCGATCGCGTTTCCGGGCAGCAGTCCCTGTTCCTCCAGGGCGCCCTCCAACTCGTCGGCGACCTCGTCGAACCAGCCGCCGTAGGGCCGGCTGGACGCTCCGGGGAGGCGGACCGAGCGGACCAGGCCGCCGTAACCGGACGTGTCACCGCCGCTGTTGGCGCCGAACATGCCGCGCTGGACGCGGATCTCCTCGCCCTCGCCGCGCTGGCCGGGGAGGTTGGAGGCGCCCGGATCCTGCTCCGGGGCGGCTCCGTTGGTGCCGTTCGCGTCGCTCACCGCAGCAGGCCCTTCATCTCGATGGTGGGCAGTGCCTTGAGCGCCGCTTCCTCCGCCTCGCGGGCCGCCTCCTCGGCGTTCACGCCGAGCTTGGAGGACTGGATCTTCTGGTGGAGCTTGAGGATCGCGTCCATCAGCATCTCGGGCCGTGGCGGGCAGCCCGGGAGATAGATGTCGACCGGGACGATGTGGTCGACGCCCTGCACGATCGCGTAGTTGTTGAACATGCCGCCCGACGAGGCGCAAACCCCCATGGAGATCACCCACTTGGGGTTCGGCATCTGGTCATAGACCTGCCGCAGCACCGGCGCCATCTTCTGGCTGACCCGGCCCGCGACGATCATCAGGTCCGCCTGGCGCGGAGAACCGCGGAAGACCTCCATGCCGAAGCGCGCCAGGTCGTACCGTCCGGCGCCGGTCGTCATCATCTCGATGGCGCAGCAGGCGAGTCCGAACGTGGCCGGGAAGACGGACGCCTTGCGCACCCACCCCGCGGCCTGCTCGACGGTGGTCAGCAGGAAGCCGCTCGGCAGCTTTTCTTCGAGTCCCATGAGTTAAAGGCCCCTCAGTCCCATTCCAGGCCGCCGCGCCGCCATACGTACGCGTACGCGACGAAGACGGTGAGCACGAAGAGCAGCATCTCCACGAGCCCGAAAACACCCAGGGCGTCGAAGGTGACGGCCCAGGGGTAGAGGAAGACGATCTCGATGTCGAAGACGATGAAGAGCATCGCCGTCAGGTAGTACTTGATGGGGAAGCGCCCGCCGCCGGCCGGCGTGGGGGTCGGCTCGATGCCGCACTCGTACGCTTCGAGCTTGGCCCGGTTGTAACGCTTCGGACCGATCAGCGTGGCCATGACCACGGAGAAGATCGCAAAGCCTGCCCCGAGGGCTCCCAGTACGAGGATGGGCGCATACGCGTTCACCGCTCCTCGCTCCTCTCAGTCGGCACTGACTGCTGGCGATGGCGTCGGACTCACACCCACCTCACACACTCGGCAACTCCCGCCCGTCCCGGCGAAGATCGCGAACATGTGAAGCAGGTCACAAGCCCAACCGCTCCGCATCTTATGCCCGTCGCTCTGTGATCTGCGACACGGGGTATTACACAAGCTTTGTGATCTCCACCACCCGACGAAGGATCATCACGTCGAGTGAGCGGCGATCTTCACACGTGAAGCGCCCGAACGATCACCAGACGTGACATTCGCGCTCGTCACCGCAGGCAGCGGGCGGCGTCTCAATATCAAGAGACTTCTCTTGCATGCAAATTGGAGTTGGACGCGACCGCTTGATAGTGGGAGCCCGTTCACACGTCAGAAGGAGTCGGTCGGCACGGTGTGGACGCGTGCACGCGTTCACGAAGTCACCCGTCGGCGGTACCCACGCGAGACGCAAGCATTCCGGTAACCGTTCCGTGACCTGCACCACACTCATGAGAGGCGCATGAGAACCGGGCTTGGCCACCTGTCCCAACCAGTGGTAGTCGTCAGGCAATTCGGACGTAACGACGAAAGACCGTGATCACCGGCCTGATCGGGCAGGTCCGCAATGTCCGTTACGGCGTCAATAAAGAACGACACACCCGAAGTTCGAGGTGTCCGTTGAACAATTGTGGCGCAGCACACGTTTCTTGAAGGTATGGAGGAGTCCCTGATACCGGTTGGTCTCATGTCCCACACCGCTCACATACGCAGCCACCGGAAACCCCGCCGCAGCGCGACGTCGAACATCGCCGTGCGTGCCGGAGTTGCCGGTGGCGTTCTCAGCATGGCGGCGGCGGGCGCGGCCTCGGCCAACGCGGCCGAGACGACGCAGACCCTGCAACTGCCCACCCTGACGGCCGATCTGTCCACCCAGGTCGCACAGTCCGCCGAGGCCACCCAGCAGGCCGCGGCGAACTACCAGCTGCAGGCCGAGCGCGACACGGCAGCCGCAAACGCCGCGAAGCAGGCCAAGGCGGACCTCGCGGACGCCCAGAAGAAGGCGGAGGCGAAGAAGAAGGCCCAGGAGGACGCCCGTAAGGCCGCTGCGGAGCGCGCCACGTCTCGGAGCACCGAGCGGACCACCCTGGCCGCTTCCACGGGCAGCAGCACCTCCACGAGCTCTTCCACGGCCACGGGTTCGGCCGCGGCCGTCGTGGCCTTCGTGAAGGCGCAGATCGGCAAGTCCTACGTCCTGGGCGCCACCGGCCCCAGCGCCTACGACTGCTCGGGGCTCGTCGGTGCCGCCTTCAAGCAGGTCGGCATCAGCCTGCCGCGTGTCTCCCAGGACCAGTCGACCGCCGGTACTCAGGTGTCCCTGAGCAACCTTCAGGTCGGCGACATCCTGTACTGGGGCAGCGCGGGCAGCGCGTACCACGTCGCCGTGTATGTGGGCGACGGCATGTTCGTCGGCGCGCAGAACCCCTCCACCGGCATCGTGGAGAGGCCGCTGTCCTACGACCCGCCGACGGGCGCGGTGCGGGTGCTCTGAGCCCGCGCACAACGCCGTGAGCATGGGACCGTTGCCTCGGGGGCGACGGTCCCCTCGGCGTACCCCGGTCCTGCCGCGCGCTCTCCGGGCGTCCCCACTACCGGAGTTCGCGGTCTCCCTGGAAAGCTCTTCTCTCAAGGTTCTCAAGTTCGGCTGACCACACAGCCGGACGCCAAACCCGAGGAGAGCAACTCATGCCACGTGTCTTCGTCCAGGGAAGCCCCGTCGACTCCTACCCCCGCCCCGCACCCGAGGCCGGGCGCGGCTGCGTGCGCCGCGTCACCGAGGTCGGCGAAGAGGTTCTGCACCGGCCGAGCCGGGACGTCACCGAGTTCGGTCCCGACCTCGCCGCGCTCATCGACGACATGTTCCTCACCATGTACATCGCCGACGGAGCCGGTCTCGCGGGCAACCAAGTGGGCGTCGATCTGCGCCTGTTCGTGTACGACTGCCTCGACGACGACGGCGTCCGGCATGTCGGACACATCATCAATCCGGTCCTCGACCCGCTCGACCCGGCCGGGCGCCGGCTGCTCGACGAGGGCGAGGGGTGCCTGTCGGTGCCGGGGGCGGTGATGGACGTACCGCGTCCGGACCGGGCCGTGGTGCGCGGGCTCGACAAGGACGGCACCGCGCTTGTGATCGCGGGCACAGGCTACTTCGCGCGCTGCCTCGCCCATGAGACCGACCACGTCAACGGTCAGGTCTATCTGGACCGGCTCTCCAAGCGGGACCGCAAGGAGGCGCTGCGGCAGGTGGCGGACCGACGGGACGAGGTGTTCGCCCGCCGGGCCGCCAGGACGGCCGCGCTCAGCGGCTGATCGCGCCCGAGCCCGAAGCCTGCTCCACGGCTATGCCTTCGGCGCCACCTTGCTCAGCCCGTTGATGATGCGGTCCATCGCGTCGCCGCCCGTGGGGTCGGTGAGGTTGGCCAGCATCTTCAGGGTGAACTTCATCAGCAGGGGGTGCGTCAGGCCGCGCTGGGCCGCGATCTTCATGACCTTCGGGTTGCCGATGAGCTTCACGAAGGCGCGGCCCAGCGTGTAGTAGCCGCCGTAGGTGTCCTTGAGGACCTGCGGGTAGCGGCGCAGGGCCAGTTCGCGGCTCGCGGTGGTGGGGCGGGCGTGGGCCTGGACGATGACGTCGGCGGCGATCTGGCCGGACTCCATGGCGTAGGCGATGCCCTCGCCGTTGAAGGGGTTCACCAGGCCGCCGGCGTCGCCGACCAACAACAACCCCTTCGTGTAGTGGGGTTGGCGGTTGAAGGCCATCGGAAGGGCGGCGCCCCGGATCGGGCCGGTCATGTTCTCGGGGGTGTAGCCCCAGTCCTCGGGCATGGACGCGCACCAGGCCTTCAGCACCTCGCGCCAGTCCAACTCCTTGAAGGAGTCGGAGGTGTTGAGGACGCCGAGGCCGACGTTGGAGGTGCCGTCGCCCATGCCGAAGATCCAGCCGTAGCCGGGGAGAAGGCGGTCCTCGGCGCCTCGGCGGTCCCACAGTTCCAGCCAGGACTCCAGGTAGTCGTCCTTGTGGCGGGGCGAGGTGAAGTAGGTGCGGACCGCGACACCCATGGGGCGGTCCTCGCGGCGGTGCAGGCCCATCGCGAGGGAGAGGCGGGTGGAGTTGCCGTCGGCGGCGACCACCAGGGGCGCGTGGAAGGTGACTTCGCGTTTCTCCTCACCGAGCTTGGCGTTGACGCCGGTGATGTGGCCGGTGCGCTCGTCGATGATCGGGGCGCCGACGTTGCAGCGCTCGTAGAGGCGGGCGCCCGCCTTCTGGGCGTTGCGGGCGAGTTGTTCGTCGAAGTCGTCGCGCTTGCGGACGAGGCCGTAGTCCGGGAAGGAGGCGAGTTCCGGCCAGTCCAGCTGGAGGCGCACCCCTCCGCCGATGATGCGCAGGCCCTTGTTGCGCAGCCAGCCGGCCTCCTCGGAGATGTCGATTCCCATGGCCACGAGCTGCTTGGTGGCGCGCGGGGTGAGGCCGTCGCCGCAGACCTTCTCGCGCGGGAACTCGGTCTTCTCCAGGAGGAGGACGTCGAGTCCGGACTTGGCGAGGTGGTAGGCGGTGGCGGAGCCGGCTGGCCCCGCGCCGACGACGATCACATCGGCGGTGTTTTCGGAGAGGGGCTCGGTCACGGCGGGATCTCCCCAAGTTCGGAATCTGCGTGCCGACCGGCACTGGACATGGGCAGTCTATTCAGCGCCACTGATCACCAGGCTGAAGGGCTGCCCCGTGAACCGAGCTCTCCCCGCAGTACGGCTGCGCGTCCCGACCGATGAGGACGCCGTGGCCTGGCACCGGGTCTTCGACCACCCGGACGTCATGGAGTTCCACGGCGGCAGGCCCGCGGAACTGTCCGTCTACGAGGAGCTGACCGCCCGCCAGCGCCGGCACGACGCGGAGCGCGGTTTCTGTCTGTGGACGATGCTCGACGACTCGGACCGCGTCATCGGCTTCACCGGCGCCCAGCCGTGGCCGCAGGACTGGGGACCGAAGGGCGAGATCGAGATCGGCTGGCGGCTGGGAAGGGAGTTCTGGGGTCGGGGGTATGCCACCGCGGCGGCGGAGGCGACCCTGGAGCGGGTGCGGGCGGCCGGGGTGCCGAGCGTGGTGGCGATGGTCCTGGCCCGCAACACCCGGTCCATCGCGGTGACCAAGCGGCTGGGCATGCACCTCGCCGAGGTCTTCACCACGCCCACACGCAAGGAGGAGGGGCACTGCTACCGGCTCATACTGTAACTCAGAGTAACTAACAGCTACAGAACGACACTTGATGCTTCCGGTCGGGACCGGACCGGGGTTACCCTTCCGGTACCGCTGGGGGTGACATCTGTGCGCTTAACGCCCAAAACACCTGAAGTGCGCGTACCGCGGCTCGTCGGCCTGATGGCCGTGGACGCGCGCGAGACAGCCCAGGCTCGCGGCCTGTTCATCAACGCGCCGGACCGGCCCGACTTCCATCTCGCCGTCGTCGACTACGTCGTACGGCAGTACCCGCAGCCCGATGCCGAGGTGCCGCGGGACTCCATGGTCTACGTGTGGTTCGACTTCGGTGAGGGGGACGGCGGGGGCGGTATGCGCGAGCCGCGGATACCGAGGCCGCCGAGCGGCGGGATGCAGCGCGAGCTGGACGAGCCGCCGGGCGACACGTTCTTCGCGACGGTGATCAGCTAGCCGGTGATCAGCCGGCGGAGCCCACACCGTCGGCGGAGCCCGCGCCGTCAGCAGCCCGGGGCGTCCTTGAAACCCCGGTGCAGGGCGACGATTCCGCCGCTCAGGTTGCGGTAGGCGACCTTCGACCAGCCGGCCTTGCGCAGGCGCTCGGCCAGCGCGGGCTGGTCGGGCCAGGCGCGGATGGACTCGGCGAGGTAGACGTAGGCGTCGGGGTTCGAGGAGACGGCGCGGGCGACCGGCGGCAGCGCGCGCATCAGGTACTCGGTGTAGACCGTGCGGAAGGGCGCCCAGGTCGGGTGTGAGAACTCGCAGATCACCACCCGGCCGCCCGGCTTGGTCACCCGGTGCAGCTCGCGCAGCGCGGTGTCCGTGTCCTGCACATTGCGCAGCCCGAAGGAGATCGTCACGGCGTCGAACGTGTCGTCCTTGAACGGCAGCCTGGTGGCGTCGCCGGCCGTGAGCGGCAGCCAGGGGTGGCGCTTCTTGCCGACCTGGAGCATGCCGAGGGAGAAGTCGCAGGGGACGACGTAGGCGCCGCTCTGGGCGAAGGGCAGTGAGGACGTGGCCGTACCGGCGGCCAGGTCCAGGATCTTCTGCGCGGGGCGGGCGTCGACCGCCTTGGTGACCTCCTTGCGCCATCGGCGGTCCTGGCCGAGCGAGAGCACGTCGTTGGTGAGGTCGTACCGTTCCGCCACGTCGTCGAACATCGAGGCGACTTCGTGCGGCTGCTTGTCCAGGGATGCGCGGGTCACATGCCCATTGTGGCAGTACGGGCCGGGCACCCCGAAGGCACCCGGCCCGTAGCGCACGCGTCGAAAAGGAATCTCACGACGGCAGGAGTCTCGGTTTCTTCTTCGCCGCCACGTCCTCCACCCAGCCGCACAGCACGATGAAGAGCGCGATGAGAATCCAGCCGATGCCGAACATGAACCACTGGCTCCCCAGCGGCAGCCACTTCTCGAAGGCCGGCACCTTCCAGAACTGGTCGGTCAGCGGCACCGCCAGCACGAGGGCGATCTCGTGCCAGAGGTAGATGGTCACGGCCCGCGAGTTGAAGATCGTGACGATCCGGTCGAGCTTCTTGAAGCGGGTCAGCCAGGCGAAGTCGATGTTGAAGTAGGCCTTGGCCCACATCAGCAGCATGACGTAACCGGCCGACCAGTAGGTCTGGGCGAGCGGGCTCTCGTCCAGGTCGTAGGTGCCGCCCGCCTCGGCCTGGTGCGTGAAGGCGTACCAGCCGCCGAACACGATCGCGGCGACCGACAGCGTCACCACCAGGAACGGCTTCAGCTTCTGCAGCACCCCGTCGCGGTGGGCGAAGCCCAGGATCCAGCAGAAGAGGTACGTCGACAGGTCCCACAGGGCGTTGCCGAAGCGGTTGTCCGGCCCCGACCACACGAACTTCAGGACCACGATCGGCACCAGCGTCAGCAGCAGCACCGGGATCGGCGCCTTGCGGAAGATCCACAGCAGCGCCGGCGAGAGCAGCACGAACCAGAGGTACGTCCGCAGGTACCAGAGGATCTCCCAGGCCTGCAGCCCCCAGGCGTTGCCCGGCGGATCCCCTACCGGCACCACCCAGAACACGATCTGCCAGCCCGGCATCCAGTCGTGGATCATCATCGCCACGACCACGAAGAAGCCCCAGAACCAGAAGGGCGGCAGCAGCCTCCGCATCCGGCTCTTGACCACCTTGAACGCGGGCCGCTCCAGCGACTTCGCCATCAGCGTCCCGGCCAGCCCGAACATGATCCCCATCGAGGGGAACACCATCCCGCACCAGGCCCACCCGAAGGTGTGGTAGGTCACCACCCGGATCAGCGCGACGGCCCGCAGGGTGTCGAAGTACCGGTCCCGGCCCGCCGGTTCGGCCGCGGGCTTCGACTCGGGAGCCTCCTCGACAACCGGCTCCGGCTCGGCCACCGACTCGGGCTCCGGCTCCGGCTCGGCCACCGACTCGGGCACCGGCTCCAACTCCGGTTCTACGACGGGAAGAGGCGCCGTGGCGTACACCGGCTGCCCGTGGTCGACGTACTGCGGAGGCTGTTGCTGCTGTTGATACGGGTACGGCTGCTGCGGCTGGCCGTACGGCTGGGGCTGGCCGTAGCCGTCATAACCGTAAGGCTGTTGGGGGTACTGAGGTTGCTGGGGCTGGCCGTACCCGCCGTAGCCCTGTTGCTGTTCCCAGGTCATCAGCTCGCCCCCGCCGGTGTGCCGACCTCGCCGGTGCGCTTGAGTTTCTGCCAGCGCAGCCGGCCGCCGGTCAGGGCGGTGATGGAGGAGTGGATGAGGACGAGGTACATCATCTGGCGGTAGGCCAGTTGCTGCAGCGGCATCATCAGCAGGTAGCGGTACTTCTCCCGGTCCAGCCTGAACGCGTAGGCCGCGCACAGGAGTTGGATGCCGAGGACCGCGAACCACATCGCGAGGGACGCCCAGAAGTCGACGAAGATCATCGAGTAGACGGTGAAGACGTCGATCAGCGGGGCGAAGACCGGCGTGATGATCTGGAAGATGACCACCAGGGGCATGCCGACCCGGCCGAAGCGGCCCGAAGGACCCTTGTCCGTAAGGGACTTGCGGTGCTTCCACAGGGCCTGCATGGTGCCGTAGGACCAGCGGTAGCGCTGCGACCAGAGCTGCTTGAGGGAGGCCGGGGCCTCGGTCCAGGCCCTGGCGTGCTCCTGGTAGACGACCCGCCAGCCCTCACGGTGCATGGCGATGGTGATGTCCGTGTCCTCGGCGAGGGTGTCCTCGCTCATGCCGCCGACCTGGAGCACCGCCTCACGGCGGAACGCGCCGATCGCGCCCGGGATGGTGGGCATGCAGCGCAGCAGGTCGTACATGCGGCGGTCGAGGTTGAAGCCCATCACGTACTCGATGTGCTGCCAGGCGCCGATGATCGTGTTGCGGTTGCCGACCTTGGCGTTGCCCGCGACCGCGCCGACCTCGGGGTCGGCGAAGGGCTGCACGAGCTGCCGTACGGTGTCGGGTTCGAAGACGGTGTCGCCGTCCATCATCACGACGATGTCGTAACTCGCGCTGCGCACACCGTTGTTGAGGGCGGCGGGCTTGCCGGCGTTCTCCTGGCGGATGACCCGGACGTTCGTCATGCCGAAGGAGCGGGCCGCCTCGCGGGCGATCTCGGAGGTGCCGTCCGAGGAGCCGTCGTCGACGACGATGACCTCGATCGGGTGGGTGCTCTTCGCCAGCGACTCAAGGGTGTTGGCGATGCACTCCTTCTCGTTGTACGCCGGGACGATGACGGTCACCGGTCCGGTGACGGTCGGTCCCCAGCTGAACCGGCGTTTGTTGCGCTGTCTGTAATGGCGCCGGGCGAGGATCAGCATCATCCCGAAGCGGCTCATCACGGCGACGCCGACGACCGTGAGGCCCGCCGCGAGTCCCGGCACCACCCACTCGGCGACCGTGACGGCGTAGATGAGCGCCTTGCCCTCGTAGAGGGTCATACCGGTGGCCTCGCGGTGGGCGCCCTGGAGGACCGAGGTCCTGCGGGTGCCGTTCTGGGTGCCGCCCGTGCCGCCGACAGCCGAGCCGACCGTCTGGCCGCCGCCCGGGGTCGTGCCGGCGGGCGCTCCCGAAGGTGCCGCGGAGGGCTGTCCGCCGGCCTCGACCGTGCCGGTGCTCGTCCCGGCGGCGGCACCGGTACTCGCGCCCGCACCCGTGCCGTTCGCCGCCCGCTCGGCGGAGGCGTTCTTGGCGATGGCGCCGCTCACCGTGGTGAACGTGTAGCCCTTCGCCTTCATCTTCTCGATGTACGTGGGCAGCGCCTTCATGGTCTGCGAGCGCACACCACCGGCGTCGTGGAAGAGCACCGAGGAGCCCGAAGTCCCGGACGGCGTCGCCCACTTGATGATCTTCGCGACGCCGGGCTGCTTCCAGTCGTCGCTGTCGGTGTCGACGAAGACGCTGGTGTAGCCGGAGGCGCCGAGCTTCTTGTAGACGGGGTAGCTGTAGTTGTCGATGGCGTCCGTCTCCGAGGAGTACGGCGCGCGGAACAGCGTCGTCGTGATGCCGGCCGCGCCCGCGAGCGCGAGCTGCGTCTGTTCCATCTCCCGCTTGATGCGGGCGTCGCTCTGGTAGGAGAGGTCGACGTGGGTGAAGGTGTGGATGCCCACCTCGTTGCCCTGCGCGACCATCTGCTTCACGATGCTCGGATAGCGCGAGACCATCGAGCCCACCAGGAAGAACGTGCCCGGCACGTCGTACTTCTTGAGGATCTTCAGGACCGTGGGCGTGTAGGTGGGGTTCGGGCCGTCGTCGAAGGTGAGGACGATGGTCTTCTTCGGGATGGTCTGGGTGACCGGCGAGCCGTTGCGGAAGGTCAGGATCGGGCCGCCGTTGAGCACCTTGTCGGGAACCTTGCCGGCGCTCGCGCCGTCCCGGACGCGCTGGTCGCCGCCGACTTCCGCACGCAGGTAGCCGTCGAGCAGCATCACGCAGGTGAGGCCGAGGAGAAGCAGCAGGGCGAGGATCACTCGGGGCCGTTGGAGAGCGGCGGCCTTGCCGGCCGCGCGCTCCATCCGAGTGGGGGCGCGTCGGCGCCCACGCGAGGGAGTCGTCGTAGTCATGGCTGCGGTGGCGCTCCGGTCAGTGTGCGGTGGCTGAGGAGGACGGGGCCGCACTCGTGGGGGCGCCCGAGGGGATGTCGGTCGGAGCGCCGGTCGGAACACCGGAGGGCGCTACGCCGCCTCTGCCACCGTTGGGGCCGTAGCCGCCCCCGGGGGCCGAACCGGCCTGGCCGCCGCCGAAGGGCAGCAGCGAGGAGGGGTTGATCGAGATGCCCCAGCCCATGAACGCCATGCCGAGTACGAACGCGTACCCGAGGCAGACGGTGCCCATGAGGAGGCCGATCCGGCGCAGCACCTTTGACCGGCGGCCGGAGTTGTCAACGAACACGGGACCTTCTGCGGACCCGTTGCCGCGTTTGCGGCGGCTACCTCGCGCAGAGGCGCTGTTATCGATGGCGGACTCGGATTGCATTCCCCAGACATTAGGCCGCCTTTATGTGACCAAAACTCTGATTCCCTTGTGAGCCCGCCAAGAAAAATGCCGCAACCTGTGCCTTTCCTTAGAGAACCCAGGAAATGCCATATGAGCGGCCGGTGTCAGTAGTGTCCTCAATTTTCCGCTTCGTCGCCCGACTTGACCGATTCGAGCAACGATACCCGTGGGTTTCCTATGTTTTCTCTGTCTTCGTAAGACACAGCCCCATGTGCTTCATTTAGGCTGCGGAAACCGACTCTGTTTCCATCCTGAGACAGAAATCACCGTCCCCACGCGGAAAGGGTGCATACTCAATGAGGAGTTTCCTGAAACCGGCGGCCGGGCTCACCTGCTTGTTTGCCCTGACGGTCACCGGCTGCTCCTCCAGCTCCGGTGACTCGTCGGATGCGGCATCCAAAGCCACGGAGAAGGCCGAGACCACCCCCTCCGAAAGCGCCTCTCCGACGCCTTCGGCTGCTTCGTCGAGCACGTCCTACGCCCCGTACGTCAGCGTCACCACCGCCTCCGGCATGGACAGTTCGGGGTCCCCGACGACGTACAACCTCGCCTTCGTGATCGCCTCCGGCAGCAGCTGCACGCCGAAGTGGAACGGTACGACCGCGATCGACAACGCGGCCGTGAAATCCAGGATCGCGGCGCTCAAGACGTCCGGCGCCACCGTCCGCGTCTCCTTCGGCGGGGCCTCCGGCAAGGAGCTGGCGGAGACCTGTACCAGCGCGACGGCCCTCGCGAAGGCCTACGGCGAGGCGCTGGACGCGGCGGGATCGACGCAGGCCGACTTCGACATCGAGGGCGACACCCTGACCGACTCGACCTCGGTCGCCCTGCGCTCCAAGGCGATAGCCCTGCTCCAGAAGGAACGCACCGACCTCAAGGTCTCCTTCACCCTGCCCGTGATGCCGTCCGGTCTCGACTCCGACAGCCTGGCGCTGCTGGAGTCCGCGAACGACAACGCGGTCGAGGTCTCCACGGTCAACATCATGACGATGAACTACGGCGAGTCGTACACCGGGGACATGGGCGACTACGCGATCACGTCGGCCACGGCCACGCACACCCAGTTGAAGAAGGTGTTCGGGTTGTCGGACGCGGGGGCGTGGCAGGGGATGGCGCTCACATCGATGCTCGGTGTCAACGATGTGTCGGGGGAGACGTTTTCGCTGTCGGACGCGGCTCAGGTGCGGAAGTTCGCCGAGGAGAAGGAGGTCGCGTGGGTGTCGATGTGGTCGACGTTTCGGGATCAGCAGTGTGAGAGCGGGTCGTCCGATGACGATGCGGCGACTGATTGCAGTGGGGTGACGCAGGCCTCTGGGGCGTTCGGGGAAGCGTTTGCGGGGTGACTGGTTGTTTGCCGACTGACGGCCGTGGGGGCGCTTCCCTCACCGGCGTCTGTGAAGTAGCCGACCCGCACACACCGTTGCGATGCACTCGCCGGTCTCGTCGAATACGGCCAGGTCGGCTCGGCCCTGGTCGGCAACGGTCGGGTGAGTGAGGATCAGGACGTCGTTGCGCTTTGCCGCCGACCGGAGTTCGGCCGAGTCGACGTATTTCTCCAGGACAGCCGTCGCGCCCGTCTTCAGGACGGCGTGGATCCGCTCCCGTGGGCTCGGGGCGTCCGGGAGTGGGCCCTCGTGGATGCGGGCCGGGCCCAGGAGGCCCGGCCAACTCCGCACCCGGGCGCCGGGAAAGCGGGCCTGGATCTCCGCCAGCGTCCCGACGCCCGCGATCCGGGTGCCCTCGACGGCGACGGCACCCCCCTCGTCCGCCGTGTGAATCGTCAGCACAGCAGCCCTAGTTGGCGGACAGGAGCTTCAACTCGGGGTGGGCCGTGCCGCCTTCGATCGCCGTGGACGAGATGTGCGACATGACCCGCTCGTCGACGGGGTCGTTCGCCGGGTCGTCGTGGACGACGATGTGCTCGTAGGTGGTGGTCCGCTGAGCGGGTACGCGGCCCGCCTTGCGGATCAGGTCGATGATCTCCAGGCGGTTGGAGCGGTGCTTGGCGCCGGCCGAGGAGACGACGTTCTCCTCCAGCATGATCGAGCCGAGGTCGTCCGCGCCGTAGTGCAGGGAGAGTTGGCCGACCTCCTTGCCGGTGGTGAGCCAACTGCCCTGGATGTGAGCGACGTTGTCCATGAAGAGGCGGGCGATGGCGATCATCCGCAGGTACTCGAAGAGCGTCGCCTGCGTGCGGCCCTTCAGGTGGTTGTTCTCGGGCTGGTACGTGTACGGGATGAAGGCCCGGAAGCCGCCCGTCCGGTCCTGGACGTCACGGATCATCCGCAGGTGCTCGATGCGCTCGGCGTTGGTCTCGCCGGTGCCCATGAGCATGGTCGACGTGGACTCGACGCCCAGGTTGTGCGCCGCCTCCATGATCTCCAGCCAGCGCTCGCCGGACTCCTTCAGCGGGGCGATCGCCTTGCGGGGGCGGGCGGGCAGCAGCTCCGCGCCCGCACCGGCGAAGGAGTCGAGACCGGCCGCGTGGATGCGCGAGATGGCCTCCTCGACGGAGACCTTCGAGATCCGGGCCATGTGCTCGACCTCGGACGCACCGAGGGAGTGGATGACCAGCTGGGGATACGCGGCCTTGATCGCGGCGAAGTGCTTCTCGTAGTACTCGACGCCGAAGTCCGGGTGGTGTCCGCCCTGGAACATGATCTGCGTGCCGCCGAGTTCGACGGTCTCCGCGCACCGGCGCAGGATGTCGTCGAGGTCACGCGTCCAGCCCTTGGCGGTGTCCTTGGGCGCGGCGTAGAAGGCGCAGAACTTGCACGCCGTGACGCACACGTTCGTGTAGTTGATGTTCCGCTCGATGATGTACGTCGCGATGTGCTCCGTACCCGCGTACCGGCGCTTGCGTACGGCGTCGGCGGCGGCGCCGAGCGCGTGCAGCGGGGCGTCGCGGTAGAGGTCGAGCGCCTCTTCGGCGGTGATGCGCCCGCCCTCGGCGGCACGGTCGAGGACGGACTGAAGCTCGGCCTTCTCGGTCACCGGGAGGGTCCCTTTCGTCAAGGGTTGCGGACGGACCTTGCCAGCCTACGCCAGCGGATTTCCCGCACCGACCTCAGGCCGCGCGCACCCCGACCTCAGGCCGTGTACGCCCCGACCAGCAACCCGAGGAACGCGCCCGCGAGCAGAAACGGGCCGAAACGGACGCCGGCCCGCTGTCTCCCGCCGGGGACGGCCCCGTACACCGCCCGCAGCAGAAACCCCGCGAACGCGCCCAGCATCAGCGTCGGCCACCCGTACCACCCGAGGACGACGCCCGCCCCCACCGCGAGTCTCACCTCCCCGGCGCCCAGGCCACCGCCGCCGGGGTCGAGGCGGGACAGCGCGTAGTACCCGGCGCCGAGCGCGAGCGCCCCGCGCAGTGCGGTCGTCCAGTGACCGGCGTGCTCGGGCAGGACGGTGGCGACACCGAGGAGGGCGAGGGCGACACCCGCGGCGGGGAGCGCCAGGGCGGCGACGGCGGGCAGGAGCGCGAGCGGTGCGAGCAGCAGCCAGACCGCCAGCTCGGGCCTGATCCCGGTGGCGACGGCGAGGGCGACGCACAGCAGGACCACGAGGAGCGCGGTACCGGCACCACGCCGCCCGGCCCGCGCGACCACCGCGCCCGCACCGGCGCCCCACACTCCCGCGAGGGCGATGAGCAGATGGTCGTAGTCCATCGGACCGCTACCCGACCTTGGACAACCGTGCGGTCGGGGAGCCCTCGGCGGAGCTGTCCGACGCGTAGGTGAGGTCGTCGCCGGTGGGGGTGAGGGTGACCGTGTGGGCGGCCTGGTTGCACACGTCGCGGTTGGTCTTCGCGCCCGCGGCGCTCGCGACGAGCCGGGTCTTGGTCACCTGCTTCAGGGTCAGTACGTCGTCGCAGACACCGCCGAGCTGGTCGGTCTGCCGCAGGACGCCCAGCTGCTGCCCGACGCTCGCCTTGGCGACCGTGAGCCGGAAGGTCCCGTCCGGGAGGGTGCCGCCGAGTGCGGTGCCCTCGCCCTCCCAGGTGCCGAGGTAGGCGGCGGGGACGGACTGCAGCGGGGTGGGCACGGGTGAACTCGGCCCGCTGCTCGGCTCCTTGCTGGACGCGGTGCTCGCCACGCCGCTCGGCTCGCCGCTGGACGCGTTGCCCGGCCCGCCGGTCGAGGTCGCGGTGGGGGCGGAGTCCGCGGAGTTGTCCGTGCCCTTGCCGCCCGGGTGGATCCAGTACAGGAAGGTCGGCACGAGGGTCGCCACCGCGAGCGCCCCGGCGACGGCCAGGGCCACGGTGCAACCGACCCTGCGGCCCCGCCCGTTCGCACCCGGAGCGGTCGTGGCGGCGACGGACACGGAGAACTTCCCCGGACGCCTGCCGGTGTCCGGCGGAACGGTGTCGCTCAGCGGCAGGCCGTCGTACGGGGGCGTGTCACGAGGTTCGGGCACAAGAGTGGGCGGCCCCACGGGCGACCCCACCGGCTCCTTCGGCATCACCGGCGCCGGCCCGAACGCCCCGGCCCCGGCGGCCGGCCCGAACGCCCCCGCCTCGACCGTACCGACCCCCGCCCCCACCGAGGGACTGCTGAACCCCACCGGCCCGGACGGCATCCCCTCGGCCACTCCCGCCGCCTCAAGGTTCAGCAGCTGTACGGCACTTCGACTGACCTGCTCGACCAGCGCCCCCGGCAGCCAGCCACCGGCGACCAGCCGGGCGGCCCCTTCCGGCGCGAGCCGCCGGGACACCTCGCCCGGACTCGGCCGCGAGGCAGGGTCCTTGACGAGACAGGCCACGGCCAGCTCCCGCAACTCGCCCCCCATCTCCCCCAGTTCGGGTTCCTCGTGGACGACCTTGTAGAGCAGCGCGGCCGAGGAGTCGCCGGGGAAGGGCGATTCGCCCGTGGCCGCGTAGACCAGCACGGCGCCCAGAGAGAAGACGTCGGACGCCCCCGTCGCGCCCTTCCCGAGGATCTGCTCGGGGGCCATGTAGCCGGGCGAGCCGACGGAGACGCCGGTGGAGGTGAGGGAGGCCGTGCCGTCCGTGGCACGGGCGATCCCGAAGTCGATGAGGAGCGGCCCGTCGAGGGTGAGGAGCACGTTGGACGGTTTCACGTCCCGGTGCACGAGCCCCAGTTCGTGGACGGCCGTCAGCGCCTCGGCGAGCCCCGCGCCGAGCGCCCGTACGGTGGCCGTGGGCAGCGGCCCGCCGTCCGTGACGGCGGCGGAGAGGGAGGGCCCGGCAGCGTAGGCCGTAGCCACCCACGGCACGGAAGCCTCCGGGTCCGCATCCAGCACAGGGGCCGTCCAGGCGCCGCCCACCCGGCGCGCGGCGTCGACCTCGCGGCGGAAGCGGGCGCGGAACTCCTCGTCGAGCGCGAAGTGCGGATGCACGATCTTGACCGCGACCGTACGACCGCCCGCGCTACGCCCGAGATAGACCCGCCCCATCCCGCCGGAGCCGAGCCGTCCGAGCAGCCGGTAGGGCCCCACGACCGTGGGTTCGTCGCTGCCGAGCGGTTGCATGCCGTCCACCCCTCCCCCGTACGACTTCCAGCAGGGTAGTGCGCCGCGCCCGTCCGGTTCCTACGGCTGGAGCAGATCCACGTGCACGTCGGCCGGGAAGCCGGTCGTCGGCCCCACCCGGCGGGCGAACTCCGCGACGGCGGCGAGCTGGGGCGCACCGAAGCGGAAGTCGAGGGTGGTGAAGTACCGCTCCAGGACCTCCTCGTCGAAGTCCTCCCAGCGGGCGGCCTGTTCGGCGACCTTGCCGACCTCTTCCAGGGAGAGGTTGCGGGAGGCGAGGAAGGCCTCGTGGACCTTGCGGGTGATGGCCGGCTCGCGCTCCAGGTAGTCGCGACGCGCGGCCCACACGGCGAAGACGAACGGCAGCCCGGTCCACTCCTTCCACAGCGTCCCGAGGTCGTGCACCTCAAGGCCGAAGCGGGGCCCGTCGAGCAGGTTGGCGCGCAGGGCCGCGTCTCCGATGAGTACGGCGGCCTCGGCCTCCTGCATCATCAGGCTCAGGTCGGGCGGGCAGGTGTAGTAGTCGGGCCGGACGCCGTAGCGCTCGGTGAGGAGGAGCTGGGCGAGCCGGACGGAGGTCCGCGAGGTGGAGCCGAGGGCGACCCGGCGGCCGTCCAGCTGGTCCAGCGGGACCTGCGAGACGATCACGCAGGACATCACCGGGCCGTCGCAGCCGACGGCGATGTCGGGGAAGGCGACCAGGTCGTCCGCGTTGCGGAGGAACTCGACGAGCGTGATCGGCCCGATGTCGAGATCTCCCCGCACCAGCTGCTCGCTGAGCTTCTCAGGGGTGTCCTTGGTCAGCTCGAAGTCGAGAAGCGTGCCCGTCCTCGCGAGCCCCCAGTACAGGGGGAGGCAGTTCAGGAACTGGATGTGGCCGACGCGCGGCCGGGTGCGAGAATTGTCCACAACGTGAGGCTAGACCTCATGAGGTACGCTCCATACTTCGGCCCCACAGTCAAGCCTCTGGCGATCTTCAAACGTCCGAGTGATGTGATCTTGGCCTCTATTGCTTTCGGCTGCCCACATGCTAGGCTCGCCGCCAAGTTGCAGTTTGGTTTCCCTTGCAGTACAGAGCCTGCGGAGCATGTAACCGCAGGCTCTAGTCGTTTTCAGACGTATGCAGTAGTGCGGGACTTGTTTTCACACTTGCAGGGTTCTGGAGCAGGGCAACCCTTTGGGCCCAAGGAGGGCTTATGGCTACCGGAACCGTGAAGTGGTTCAACGCCGAAAAGGGCTTTGGCTTCATCGCCCAAGAAGGCGGAGGCCCCGACGTCTTCGTTCACTACTCCGCGATCAACGCGAGCGGTTTCCGCTCGCTCGAGGAGAACCAAGCGGTCTCCTTCGACGTGACCCAGGGCCCGAAGGGCCCGCAGGCGGAGAACGTCACCCCCGTCTGAGTCACCTGATCGCAGTCATTCGGTCTCGGAGCCTGGTGCTTTGATCCGGAACAGATAGCAGTACCCAAGGAGCCCCGTGCCGCAAGGCGACGGGGCTCCTGCCTTTGTCTCCGCCGGTTGGGCGGGCTGTCGGTGGGGGTCGGTAGGGTCCCGGCCCATGACATCCACCGAAGACGAAGCCGAAACCGAATCCGAAGCCGGCTTCGTGACCACCACCCGGACCTTCTACGACGCCGTCGCCGAGGACTACGCGGAGATGTTCGCCGGGGAGCTCACCGGGCCACGGGACGGAACGGTACTGGCCGACTTCGCCGAGCTGGTTGGCTGCGGCGGGGGCGGACAAGTGGCCGACCTCGGATGCGGACCGGGCCGTACGACCGCGTATCTCGCCTCCCTCGGCCTGGACGTCTTCGGCCTCGACCTGTCCGGGTCGATGCTCGCGATCGCGCGCCGCGAGAACCCCGGACTGCGCTTCCAGCAGGGCTCGATGCTGGAGCTGGACATCCCCGACGGAACGCTCGCGGGGGCCGTCTCCTGGTACTCGTCCATCCACACCCCTGTGGACCGACTCCCGTCCCTGTTCGCGGAGTTCCACCGCGTCCTGGCACCCGGCGGCCATCTCCTGATCGCCTTCCAGGCGGGCGACCGACCCCTCACCCTCGACCGGCCCTTCGGCCACCCGGTACGCCTGGACTTCGAACGGCGGCGACCGGAGGCGATGGCCGAGCTGCTGGAGACGGCGGGGTTCGCGCTGCGGTCACGGACCGTACGGGAGGCGAACACGGAACTCGGGGAGTCGTCAGCGCAGGCGTTCCTGACCGGTCTAAAGGCCGCGACTGTGCTCTAGGGCCTGTCGGGCACCGACCTCGCTGGGGTATTCGCGGACGGTGAGCCATGCGACGGACCAGCTGACGGCATAGGCGAGAATCGCCGGCAGCACGGGAGCCACGATCAGCGCGGGGAGGACGGCGGCACGAGCCAGACCCGGTGCCCGCGTGCTCTGCCCGCGTCTGGCGGCCCGGGCCTGCTGGGGAGTGGGCGGGTCCAGGAGGCCCTTGCGCAGTTCCCGGCGCTGCTTCACCCACCCCCAGACCAGGGCGGCGCAACACATGATCGCCTGCACCACGTCCCAGACCCTACGGACGGTCGGCGGCAGATCAGTGCGGGGAACACCCACGTAGAGCCTGAACTCGATGTAACAGAGGAAGGCCAGTACCGAGAGCCACAGCGCGGCCGTCGCGATCCTGCGCAGCCAGTAGCGCACCCCGCGCTCGTACCACGTGGTGCCCAGCGCGGGCAGAGCCGGGATCCGGGTGGGACTTCCCGTCACCGGGGTGTCAGAAGAGGCTTTTGATGCCATGCCACACGTCATCCTTCAGTCGTACGACGTCGTCCCCGGTCTCCGAGGCGACATTGCCGACGCCGTGCAGCACGCCGCCGACCACACCGTGGTCATGAATGTCCTCGCTCCAGTGCTCGTGGAACGAGTGGTCAAGGACATCCGTCCCGAGGATCGCCGCCCCGACGCCGACCGCCGCCACGGCCACCGCGCCTTCGACGGGCGCCGCCGCCACCGCGAGCGCACCGACGGCCACACCACCAACAGCCGCACCCACATCCACCGTCACCGCGTGCTGCCACGACCACCCCTTGTCATGGTCGTCCTTCGCCTCCACCAACCCGCACGCGGCAGCCGCGGCGACGTCGATGACCGGGACCTCCTTGAGGAACTCCGGGAGTGCCTCAAGCCCCTTGCCCAGCCTCAACGCGTCCGCCGCGTCAGCGAGTTTGACGTTCAGGAGCCGGTCGTACGGCAGCTTGCTGCTGCCGACGTCGGCGCGGGCGACGGCCTCCTCCAGGGAGTCGACCTTCATGACCGCGTCGCGGTAGGCGCCCTTCGCGGGGAGGTCCTTGGGCAGTGAACGGCCGGCTTTCTGGTACGCCTTGCGTTCCGCGCGGAGTTCCTTCTTCGCCGTCTGCTCGGCGGCCTTCGCGTCGTCGAGCTGGGCGCGCGCCTCCTTGGCGCCGGCCCGCGCGTCCTCCGCGTCGTAGGCGTACAGACCGCGCAGCGCGTCGGCGATGGTGATCTTGTCGCCGGTCGGCACCTTGTCAGTGACCTGGGCGTACAGACCGCGCAGTTTGTCCGCGGCGACCAGCCTGGCGTGCTGGGCGGTGTGCGCGACCTCCTTGCGGACCGTGTCGTACTCGGTCATCGCGGAGATCGCCTTTTGGTCGGCCGCGCTGGGTGGGTTCGCCGTGACCATGGGCAGCGGGACGCCCTTGTCGCCCATGGACACGCCCTTGCCCGTCGCGACATGTTCCGCGTTCTGCAGTGCCGTCTCGCACGTGGACAGCGCGTCGGCGAGGGTGCCGAGGATGTCCCCGGCCTCGAACACCAGGCTGGCGAACGCGCCGGCCGTCAGCGCGTCCTCGCTCCACTTCGCGCGGAACTCCTCCGCCGCGTCGCCCTTCCACCCGGCGTCGTCGACGAGCGACTCGACGGCACCGGTCACCGGCCGTACCACGTCGTCGAGTTGGTCCTTGGCGTTCTTGTACGTGGTGGCCATCGTGTGCAGTCCGCCGATGTCACCGCCGATCCAGCTGTCGCCCATCAGCCCTCTCCCACCATCAGGTCGTCGAACACCCCGTGGACGTCGACGTCGTGCCGGTGGAACGAGTCACGTGCGTACGCGACCTTGTCGCCGTGGTCGTCGAGCCGGTCGGCGAAGAGGGCGTGCAGGCCGAGGATGAGGTGGGCGACCTCCTTGATCGCGTCGTCGAGGCCCGCGTCGCCCCCGCTCACCACGGGCGGGGAGACCTGGGGGTGCAGCTTGCGGTAGTCGGTGGCCTGGTCGTGGAAGGTGGTGGCCATCGAGGTGAGGTCGCTCAGCACCGCTTTGAAGTCGGCCGACATCAGCGCACCTCCCGCGCGTAGGCGGCCACGTCGGCCGGCTGCCAGTTGTGCCGCCCCTGCTCCACCCTCGGGTCGAGGACGACGGTGGCGCCCCGCTCCCCCAGCGCCTCGGCGAGCGGCCCGATCGAGGTGAGAACCCACGGCTGGGCCTCGCCGAACGCGGCCACCAGCTTCTCGACCGTGGTGAAGGCGTAGGCCGCGGTGTGCCGCGCGGGATGCTCGAAGAGTTCGTAGACGACGAACGGCACCCGGACCGGCCGCCCGTCGTCGTCGACCGCGTCGACATACCGAGGATGGGCGGGCACGCAGACAGCCGTCTCGTACGGCGGCACCCCGGGGCGGGGCCCCGGCCGCCCGTCCGCTGCCGGACCCGGTGGCGGTGTCGCCTCCGCGTAGTCGAGCAGGCTCGACCGGCGCACCTCGGGCACCCCCGCTGCCGCCGGCCCCTGCGCGTACTCAAGAAGGCGTGAACGGTTCGGCTCCCCCACCGCCGGCTCCTCTTCCCCGTGATTCCCCGAAGGTCGTCGTGGTCGCTGTGGACGCATTCGCGCCATCACAGTAGCCACCGACCGAGGACCCAAATCCGGCTATGTCAGCCCTACCGGCCCGTTGCATGCGCAATGCATACGGCCGCTTGGGCCCAGCCTGGCCATCCCTTGACCGGGTGATGACCAGGGTCATGGCCAGGGTGACGACCAAGCCGTACCGGCAGCCCTACGACCGCTACAGCGCCCCCGCCAGATCCAGCGCCGCCACATACCCGAACGTCATCGCCGGACCGATCGTCGAGCCCGCGCCCGCGTAGCTGTGCCCCATCACCGCCGCGCTCGCGTTGCCCGCCGCGTACAGACCGGGGATCACCGAACCGTCCGCCCGCAGTACCCGCGCCCGTGCGTCCGTGCGCATGCCGCCCTTGGTGCCGAGGTCTCCGGGGACGATGCGGAGGGCGTAGTACGGGGCCAGCCAGAGCGGGGCGAGGCAGGAGTTGGGGAGGATGGCGGGGTCCGTGTAGTAGTGGTCGTAGGCGCTGTCGCCGCGTCCGAAGTCGGTGTCCTTGCCGCTCGCCGCAAGGGAGTTGAAGCGGCTGACGGTGGAGCGGAGGGCTGCCGCCGGGACGCCGATGGAGGTGGCGAGGGCGTCCAGCGTCCACGCCTTGCAGGCCGCGCCCGAGCTGTACCAGTCGTCGGGGAAGGCGAACGTCGGCAGCACGTCCCTGAAGAGGTAGCGGTTGCGGTAGTTCTGGTCGAAGATCAGCCAGGCCGGGATGTCGGGGGCGGCGGCGTTGCGGTCGTACATCGTGTGGACGACGTCGCTGTAGGGGGCGGCCTCGTTGACGAAGCGGGAACCGGCCTGGTTGATCAACAGGCCGCCGGGGAGGGTGCGTTCGGCGAGGCAGAAGTACGGGTCGGCGGGGAGCGGGATGGCGGGGCCCCACCAGGCGTCGTCCATCAGCGCGAGCGAAGCGCCCACCCTCTGGCCCGCCCGGATGCCGTCACCGGTGTTCTCCTTCGCGCCGACCGTCCAGTCCGTGCCGATGGGCTGGCGCTGGTACTGGGCGCGCATGGCCGCGTTGTGCTCGAAGCCGCCGGAGCCGACCACGACCCCGCGCCGGGCGCGGACCAGCCCGGCGGTTCCGTCGCGGGTGACGACGACTCCGGTGACGGAGCCGCTCTCCAAGTACAGGTCGGTCAAAGGGGTGTTGAGCCATACCGGCACCTGCGCGGACTGGAGTCCGGCGCGCAGTCCGGCGGCCAGGGACTGCCCCATGGTGAGCGGCTTCTGCCCGAGCAGGGCCGCCTTCGTCCCCCTGGCGAGGCACTCGGTGGCCACGGCGGCGCCCTTGACGTTCACAGCGGCCAGGTCGAGCCACTTGTAGTCGGCGCTGAAGACGACCATGCCGGCCGGGACGGCCAGGTACGGCGGGTTGAGGTGGGCGAGTTCGGTGCCGAGGATGTTGCCGTCGAGCTGATCGGGTTCTATGGAACGGCCGTTGGGAAGGCCACCGGGCAACTCCGGGTAGTAGTCGCTGTATCCCTCCATCCAGCGGAAGCGCAGCGGGCTGTTCGCCATGACGAAGGAGATCATGGCGGGGCCGTGGGCGAGGAAGGACTGCTGCCGGTCGGCGGGGACGTCGGCGCCGACCACCGCGGCGAGGTAAGTGGCCGCCTTGGCAGGGGTGTCGGGGACTCCGGCGGCCAGGATCACCGGGTTGTTCGGGATCCAGATCCCGGCCCCCGAGCGGGCGGCCGAGCCCCCGAAGGTGGGCGCCTTCTCGACCACCACACAGCTCAGGCCCTGTTTGGCGGCGGTCAGTGCGGCGGTCATCCCGGCCGCTCCCGACCCGATCACCACGACGTCGTAGGTGCCGAGGAGGGGAAGGTCGGCCGCGTGGGCCGAGGAGGAGACTCCGGCGACGGCGAGCGCGGCGACCGCACCACCGGCCAACACGCTTCTTCTGCGCGGGAGTTCCGCATGTGCGTCCGTGCTCGGGGTCATGGCCGCTCCAGCCCGACGGGGAAATGGGCTGGGAATGTCGCGCGGGGGTCTTGTGAAGTCAATAACCAGGTCCACACCAAAACGCCAAATCGCCCCGAACGGCGCTTAGTTCGCGTACAGCGCCTCGATGTCCCGCGCGAAGTCCCGCATGACGACCTCGCGCCGCAGCTTCATCGACGGCGTCAGATGTCCGGCCGCCTCCGTGAAGTCCACCGGGAGGACGCTGAAGCGGCGGATGGACTCGGGCCGGGAGACCAGCTTGTTGGCGTCGTCGACGGCCCGTTGCAGGACCGCTCTCAACTCCTCGTCGTCGACCAGGAGTTCGGCGGGGACCGGGTGCTTGCCGTTCATCTGGCGCCAGTGGGTGATGCCTTCGAGGTCGAGGGTGATGAGGGCGGCGACGTAGGGGCGGCGGTCGCCGACGACGATGCACTGGCCGATCAGGGGGTGGGCGCGCAGCCAGTTCTCCAGCGGGGCCGGGGCCACGTTCTTGCCGCCGGCGGTGATCAGGATCTCCTTCTTGCGGCCGGTGATGGTCAGATAGCCCTCGTCGTCGAGGTGACCGATGTCGCCGGTGGCGAGCCAGCCGTCCTGGGACGCGGAGGCGACCCCGTCGCCGTGCGGGTCCCAGTAGCCCCGGAAGACCTGGCCGCCGGCGAGCAGGATCTCACCGTCCGAGGCGATCCGGACCTTGGTGCCGGGCATCGGCCAACCCACCGTCCCCAGCCGGGGTTTGAGGGGCGGCGTGCAGGTCGCCGCCGCGGTGGTCTCGGTGAGGCCGTAGCCCTCGAAGATCTCGATGCCCGCGCCGGCGTAGAACGCGGCTAGGCGGCGGCCCAGTGGGGAGCCGCCGCAGATGACGTAACGGAGCTTGCCGCCGAGGGCGTTGCGGATCTTGCGGTAGACGAGCGGGTCGTAGAAGGCACGGGCCGTCCTCAGCGGGCCGCTCGGGCCCGAGCCCTTGCCGGACTGGCGGGTCTCCAGGGCCTCGCCGTAGCGGACGGCCGCGTTGGTCGCGCGGTCGAAGACCTTGCCCCGGCCGCCCTTCTCCGCCTTCGCCCGCGCGTTGTTGAAGACCTTCTCCAGCATGTACGGGATGGCCAGCAGGAAGGTGGGCTGGAAGCTGGCCAGATCCGCCAGCAGGTCCTCGGACTTGAGGCTCGCCGCGTGTCCGAGGCGGACCCGGGCGCGGATGCAGGCGACCGCGACCATCCGGCCGAAGACATGGGAGTAGGGAAGGAAGAGAAGCGTGGAGGGTTCTTCGTTCTGCTTGTTCTTGAAGACGCCGTAGAGGAGTTCGATCGCGTTGTCGACCTCGGCGAGGAAGTTGCCGTGGGTGATCGCGCAGCCCTTGGGGCGGCCGGTGGTGCCCGAGGTGTAGATGACGGTGGCGAGCGTGTCGGGCAGCAACACCCCACGCCGTACGGCGACTTCCTGGTCCGGGAGGCCCCGGCCCAGTTCGGCCAGCCGGTCCAGATGGCCCTTCTCGAAGACCCACATGTGGCGCAGGTCGGGCAGCCGGGGCGTCTCCGGGCCGAGCGCCGACGCCTGCGCAACCGTTTCGGCGGCCATCGCCACCGCGCCGGTGTCCTGGAGGATCCAGCGGATCTGGAAGAGGGAGGAGGTCGGGTAGATGGGGACGGTGACCAGCCCGGCCGCCCATGCGGCGAAGTCGAGGAGCGTCCACTCGTACGACGTACGCGCCATGACCGCGATCCGGTCGCCCGGCGCGAGGCCCTCCGCGATCAGCCCCTTGGCGACGGCCTGCACCTGCTCGGCGAACTCGGCCGCCGTGACGTCCGCCCAACTCCCGTCCTCCGCCTGTCTGCTGAGGACCAGGTGGTCGGGGGTCGCCGCCGCGTTCTCGAACGGCACGTCGGCGAGCGAGCCGTGCGTGGCCGGCGGCACGAGAGGCGGTACGGACACCTCGCGCACCACGCCGTCCAGCCGCCGTATCTCGGGCTCCACGAGTACGGGCGCGCCGTCGTAGTCGTAGCCGGACGGGTAGGCGAGGGACATGGCAGCTCCTGAGGCGTGCAGCTTGTACCGCTCTGCTGCATTAGGTACGCATGGCGCGTACCGAGGCGTTCATCCGGGCCCGCGGCAGGGTGTTACCTCGGGTCAGGTCGCAGATCGTACGGGCCTCTCGTGGGGACTTGGTGCGGTTTCGGGGGTGGTACGGGGCCGGGCCTGTGCAACCTCGGCGGGTTCGCAGGGTTTTGTCGGCCATGCGCAGGCCTTGTGCCGGCGGTGCGTCACCCATGCACCCGTCATGGGCCGCCCGGCTCGCCCCACTTGGCCTTACCTGCGGTAACCTTACTCCGAAGTAAGCCGAAAAGAGCCGCCCAGGACACCACCCGGGAGTGGGACATGGCCAACCCCTATCCGCCCCTCACCGACGCCCCCGCGCTCACCCCGCTCCTCCTCCGCGGCGCCCTCCTCTCCCCTTTCAAACGGCCCCGCGCCGACGCCGAGTTCCCCCGCACCCGGCTCGTCCTGCCCGGCGTCCGCGTGGACCTGGCAAAGCTGGCCGCCTACGAGCGGGTGTGCGGCTTCCCCACCGGCGACGACGCCCTGCCCATCACCTATCCGCACGTCCTCGGCTTCCCGCTGGCCATGCGCCTGATGAGCTGCCGCACCTTCCCACTGCCGCTGCTCGGCCTGGTCCACACCTCGGTGGAGATCACCCGGCACACGGCGGTACCGGCCACCGGGGAGTACGAACTCACGGTCTACGTCGACGAGTTGACCCCGCACCGACGCGGCACGGAGGCGACGGTCACGACGGAGATGCGGACCGGGGACACACTCGTCTGGGAGTCACGGAGCACGTATCTCGCCCGGCACCGCACCGAAGCACAGCCGCCCAGGGCGACCGAGGAGCCGCTGCCGCTGCCCACCGTCGCCGAGTGGCGGCTCGGCGAGGACGTGGGCCGGCGCTACGGTGCCGCGTCCGGCGACCGCAACCCCATCCACCTCCACCCGCTCACCGCCCGCCTGTTCGGCTTCCCCCGCGCCATCGCGCACGGCATGTGGACGGCGGCCCGCTGCCTCGCCGCCCACGGAACCCCCGAACGCGCGCTGGCGCGGGCCGAGTTCAGGGCGCCGGTGCTGCTGCCGGGAACCGTGGAGTACGCGGCCCTCGACGACCGCTTCGCCCTGCGGGACGCGGCCGGGCGGGTACACGTGGAGGGGTTCGTGCGCCCGCCCGTTGCCTGAACACCCATGAACAGTGGGCGAACAAAACATGTCCGCCCCCTTTCGGGCGATTGCGAAACTCCAGGCGAGCAAAGGGCCCTTGAGCATTCCGCACAGGGAAACCCCAGCTCACCCAAGGCTCTTTCAAGCGATCGCTCATGCACTCCTCAGGAACGCTTCTTACCCTCGGCTCACTTCGCCGGACCCGCCAGGAAGGGCCCCTGAGCCATGCCCCCCAGACGCATCGCCGTACTCGCCGACTCGGACACCCGCTGGAAGTGGGGCGCGTCCGTGGCCCAGCAGATCGCCCCCGGGCACGCCCTCGACGCGTACTTCCTGCGCGGCCGGTCGACCCCCACCGAGCGGCAGCTCGCCGAGATCGGCATCGAACCCGACAGCCGGCGCGAACTCCCCGCCGCCGAACTGGTCGACGACACGGAACTGGCCGACGCGGACATCGTCGTCATGGCCGTCTCCGGCGGCACGGTCCTCGCCCTCACCCACAGCCTCGGCCTCGCCTGGGCGGGCCGCGAACACCGGCCGATCACCGTCACCGGATACGTCGGCGTCGTCTACGAGAAAATGGTCGACGGACTCCTCACCCGTGGCGGCAGCGACCTCGTCCTCGCCAACTCCGCCTACGACGCACGCCGGTTCGGCGCCGCGTTCGCGAGCGTCGGGGTCGACCCGGACTCGGTGGTGGAGTGCGCGCTGCCCTTCCTCGGCGGCGAGCCCTACCGCCCGTCCACCGAGCGGCCGTTCACCGTCACCTTCGCCGTCCAGCCCTCCGTCCCCAAGAGCAAGCAGGACCGGCTGCGGCTCCTGGAGCGGGCCGCCGCACACGCCCGGCGCCACCCCGACCGCCAGGTCCTGATGAAGCTGCGCAGCCTCCCCGGCGAACACACCACCCACGTCGAGGCCGACCCCTACCAGCTCCTCATCCAGAACCTGGCTGAACCCGCCCCCGCCAACCTCCAGTTGGTCTACGGCAACATGGGCGAGGTCCTCGACCGCACCGACCTCCTGGTGACCGTCAGCTCCACCGCCGCACTGGAGTCGATCCAGCGGGGCATACCCACCGCGATCCTCACCGACTTCGGCGTCCGCGAGGCGCACGGCAACCACTACTTCATCCACTCCGGCTGCCTGGCCTCCTGGGACGAACTCGACGCCGGCGCCCTGCCGTCGCCGGACCCCGCCTGGGCGGACGCACAGGGCATCGGCAAGAGCGACCCCTACGCCGCCGCCCGCGCCCGCGTGGCCGCGCTGCGCGCCGCGGGACCACTGCCGACGCTGCGCCCCTACTACACACCGGAACGCGCCGGTATCTACCTCAACGGCCTGCTGGCCCGCAACGGCTTCGACGAGAAGGGCCGCCCGCTCAACACCCCGCTGGGCGCGGGCGGTTCGGGCCGGGTGAAGAAGGCCGTACGAGGAGTGGCCAGGCGCGGCGCCAAGGCCGTGTACCGGGTGGGGTATCAGCGGGTGGCGCCGACGCTGCGGAAGTGGGGGGCCGTCTGAGACCTCAGGGTCGGTCCTCGGTGCCGGCCGGCGGCGTCCAGGGCCGCCCCTCCATGAGGTTGCCGAGGCCGGCCCACGCGAAGTTCATCAGGGTCGCCGCCGTCTGCTTCGCGGTGACGCCCGGAGTCGTGTTGGACCAGGCGGCGAGCGACTCGGCGGCACCGACCAACGCCTCCGCGAGGCCGGCCACCTCGCGCTCGGCGAGGTCGGGGTCGCGGTGTGCCTCGCGGGCGGTGACCGCGATCAACTCGGTGACGAACGCGACGAGCTCGGCGCGCATCGCGGCCACCTCGGCCGCGAACGGCTCGCCGTGGGTGCGGGCCTGGAGATGCAGCACGGACCAGCCGTCCGGATGCTGGGCGGTGTGGGTGAAGAACGCCCGCAGTCCGTCCCAGAGTTGGCGGTCGGCGGGCGAGCGGGTGTCGACCCCGGCCCGCACCGCCTCGGTGAGCGCCTGCCCCTCGCGCCGGATGCACGCGGTGAACAGGTCTTCCTTCGAGTTCAGGTAGAGATACACCAACGGCTTGGACACGCCCGCGAGTTCGGCTATCTCGTCCATCGACGCAGCCATGTAGCCGCGCTGTCCGAAGGTCCGCACGGCGGCGTCGAGCATCTGCTGCTCACGGACCGCACGCGGCATCCGCTTGGTCTTCACGGCACCCATGGGGGCAAGGGTAGTTCGGCCCAGGGGTCAGGAAGTCTGGCCCTGAGGACCTGCGGCGTCGACGGCCTCGTCCTCCTGGTTGCGGTTGGCGTCCAGGTTCGCCTTCATCCGGTCGACCCGCTCGACGATCTGCACCGAGGCCCGGTCGCGCACCCCGCGCAGCACCACGAAGCTGATCGGCGCCGAGATCACCAGCGCCAGCAGGACGATCCACATGCCGTTGGACTCGCCGAAGCCGCGCGGGAAGACGCCGAGGTAGACGAGGCCCCAGACGACTCCGAGGCAGCCCGCGAAGACCCCGAGGCGCCACAGCGTGTAGCGGAACATCTCAATCCACTCTTCCGTAACGAACAGACTCAACCGAACAGTCCTACTCAGTGAAGCACGCGCCCCCACCGATCTTCGGGCGGGGTGCGCGGCTCACTGCAGGGGCTCACAGCAGCGGCAGCAGCATGAAGACGTCGTCCCGGTCGTCCCCCGGGGCGACGCGGATCGCGCCGGGCACCCGGCCGACCTCCTTGTAGCCGCAGGAGCCGTAGAACCGCTCCAGGCCGTGCCCGCCCCGGCAGGTGAGGCGGATCGCCTCGATGCCGTCGAGACCGCGGGCCGCCTTCTCGGCGGCGGCAAGCAGATCCCGCCCGTACCCCTTGCCCTGGTGGCGGGGGTGGACCATCACCGTGTAGAGCCACAGCCAGTGCAGCATCAGCCGGTGCGTGTTGAACGCGAGGAACACGGTCGCGGCGACCGTGCCCGTCTCGTCCCGGCCGACCAGCAGCCGGGTGCGGCCCTCCGCCATGGAGACGAAGTGCTTGATCAGCTCGGGCCGTATCTCGTCCGCGGTGACCGGTGCGACGAAGCCGACCGAGCCGCCCGCGTTGGAGACGTCCGCCCAGAGGGTGAGGATCTCCTCGCGCAGGGCAGGGGTTATCGCGGGGTCCAGTTCAAAAGTGAGCGCCATCGTGCCGTTCTCACACTCGCATCGGCTGCGGGGACTCGCGCCGCGCCGGGTCCGGGCCGTCGTACTCGCGGATGATCTCGTAGCGCGTGTTCCGCTCGACCGGCTGGAAACCGGCATCGCGGATCAGGTCGAGGAGGTCGTCGCGGGTGAGCTTGTTCGGGGTGCCGTAGTTGTCGGCGTCGTGGGTGATCTTGTACTCGACGACCGAGCCGTCCATGTCGTCCGCACCGTGCTGGAGGGCGAGTTGGGCGGTCTGGACGCCGTGCATGACCCAGAAGACCTTGACGTGCGGGACGTTGTCGAAGAGCAGCCGCGAGACCGCGAAGGTCTTGAGGGCCTCCGCGCCGGTGGCCATCTGCGTACGCGCCTGCAGCCGGTTGCGGACCTTCCCGTCCTTCATGTCCACGAAGTCGTGCTGGTAGCGCAGCGGGATGAAGACCTGGAAACCGCCGGTCTCGTCCTGGAGTTCGCGCAGCCGCAGCACGTGGTCCACCCGGTGCTTCGGCTCCTCGATGTGGCCGTAGAGCATGGTGCACGGGGTCTTGAGGCCCTTCTCGTGCGCCAGCCGGTGGATGCGCGACCAGTCCTCCCAGTGCGTGCGGTGGTCCACGATGTGCTGGCGGACCTCCCAGTCGAAGATCTCCGCGCCGCCGCCGGTGAGGGATTCGAGGCCGGCGTCGATCAGCTCGTCGAGGATCTCGGAGGCGCTGAGCCCCGAGATGGTCTCGAAGTGGTGGATCTCCGTCGCCGTGAAGGCCTTCAGCGAGACGTTCGGGAGGGCCTTCTTCAGCTCGCTCAGGGAGCGCGGGTAGTAGCGCCAGGGGAGGTTCGGGTGCAGGCCGTTGACGATGTGCAGCTCGGTGAGGTTCTCGCCCTCCATCGCCTTGGCGAGACGGACGGCCTCCTCGATGCGCATCGTGTACGCGTCCTTCTCGCCCGGCTTGCGCTGGAACGAGCAGTAGGCGCAGGACGCGGTGCACACGTTGGTCATGTTGAGGTGGCGGTTGACGTTGAAGTGGACGACATCGCCGTTCTTCCGCGTCCGCACCTCGTGCGCCAGCCCGCCCAGCCAGGCCAGGTCGTCCGACTCGTACAGCGCGACGCCGTCCTCGCGGGACAGCCGCTCACCGGAGCGGACCTTCTGCTCCAGCTCGCGCTTGAGCCCGACATCCATGCCCATACCTCTTCCTAAGACAGACTCGGTCAACGGTACGCCTAAGCCTCTTCGGGCAGCTCTCCGACCCGGTTCTCCCACTTCGTGGAGAGCACGATCGTGGTACGGGTCCTGGAGACGCCCTTCGTGCCGCTGAGCCGCCGGATGGTCTTCTCCAGGCCGTCCACGTCAGGTGCCCGCACCTTGAGCATGAACGAGTCCTCGCCCGCGATGAACCAGCAGTCCTCGATCTCGCTGAGGTCCTTCAGCCGGGCCGCCACGTCCTCGTGGTCGGCGGCGTCCGAGAGGGAGATGCCGATCAGGGCGATCACGCCGAGGCCGAGGGAGGCCGAGTCGACGGTCGCGCGGTAGCCGGTGATGACACCGGCCGCCTCCAGCCGGTTGATGCGGTCGGTGACGCTGGGTCCCGACAGGCCGACGAGGCGCCCCAGCTCCGCGTAGGAGGCCCGGCCGTTCTCTCTCAGGGCCTGGATGAGCTGCCTGTCCACCGCGTCCATGCGATCGATTGCCTTCCGGTGATGACGAGTGATGACGATGAAGGTGATGAAGGTGATGAAGGTGATGAAGGTGATGAAGGTGAATTCGTGGGTGCCGTACGTCAGTTGTCGGTGGTGCGGGAACCCCCGAGGTCGCCCTTCCACCGGCGGTACAGATCGTGCTCGACACCCGCCGCGTCCAGGACCCGCCCGGCGACGAAGTCCACCAGGTCCTGGATGTGGGTGGCGCCGGCGTAGAACCCGGGCGAGGCCGGCACGACGGCCGCGCCCAGGTCGTCCAGGGTCACGAGGTGCCGCAGCGTCTGCCCGTTCAACGGGGTCTCGCGTACGGACACCACCAGCCTGCGCCGCTCCTTGAGGGTCACGCTCGCCGCGCGCTGCAACAGGTCCTTGCTCAGCCCGAGGGCGACCCCGGCGACACAGGCGGTCGACGCGGGCACGATCAGCATCCCCTTCGCGGGGTACGACCCCGAGGACGGCCCCGCCGCGAGGTCGCCCGCGCTCCAGTGCCGTACGGCGTCGATGTCGGGCACGAAGGTGCCGGGCTTGCCGTCGGCGCCGCGGGCCAGCCATTCCCGCAGGTCGTCCTGCCAGTGCGCGTCCCTGAAGGAGATCCCCGTCTCGTCGAGGAGGGTGAGCCGGGACGCCCGGGACACGACGAGGTCGACACTCTCGCCCGCGTCGAGGAGCCCGCGCAGCACCGCAGCCGCGTATGGGGTGCCGGAAGCGCCGGACACCCCTACGATCCAAGGCGTACGCGGCGTCTCTCCTGGCTTGACTGGGTTCACGACACCGAGCCTAGCTGGCGTCGCGGAACGGGAACCGGCCAAGGGGGCCGGGGCGTTCTTCTGTGGGGACGAGTGGACCGTGGGGGGTGCCATGTCCGGTACGGAGTTGGAGTGGTCGCGGGGCGACCGCGCGAAGGCCGCGGCCAAGCTGATGGTGGGCTGGGTCGCGCTGTTGTGGCTGCTCGAAGTGGTGGACGTGGTGTCCGGCCACGCGCTCGACAGCCTCGGAATCGTGCCGCGCGAGCCCTCCCAGCTGATCGACATCGTCCCGGCCGCGTTCATCCACTTCGGCTTCGCCCATGTGGCGGCGAACAGTGTGCCGCTGCTGGTGTTCGGCTTCCTCGCCGCGCTGGGCGGCATCCGCAGGTTCGCCGCGGTCTGCGCGCTGATCATCGTCGCGGACGGTCTCGGCGTCTGGCTCATATCCCCGGCCCACACCAACACGGCGGGCGCCTCCGGCCTGATCTTCGGCCTCTTCGGCTTCCTGCTGGTCAGCGGCTTCGTCGAGCGCCGCCCGCTGGGCATCGCCGTCGGCCTGCTGATCGGCGCGGTCTGGGGCACGTCGATACTGCTCGGGCTCGCACCCACGCAGTCGGGGGTGAGCTGGCAGGCGCATCTGGTCGGGCTGGGGGCGGGGGTGGCGGCGGCGTTCGCCTTCCGGCGCCCCGCCCAACAGAGGCCGGAGCTTCAGTCCTGAGGGCGGGCTTTCGGGTCAACCGGAAGGTGCGCGGTCGGAATCGTCAGCTTGCCCAGGGGAGAGTCGACGGTGAGGTCGGGGCCGTAGGGGAGGGTGTCGCGGCCTCGATAGCCGTCCGGGCCGGGGTTCCACATCGTGACGGCGTGGCCCTTGAGAGGGTCGAGGACAAGGTAGTTGGCGATGCCCCGGGAGGCATACCACTGGGCCTTGATTTCGTAGTCGCGGCGGATGCTTTCCGGGGACACGACCTCGGCGACGAACTCGATCAGGTCGAACGGGTAGGCACTCAGGTTCTCGGCCTCCGCCTCGGCGGGAATGACAGCGAGGTCGGGACAGAACTCATTGGCGTCGTCGAAGGGGAAAGCCACATCGCTCACCACGGCCCAGCCCTGGGGCAGTTGATCCTCGACAATCGCCCATAGACGCTGGATGGTTCGTCCGTGGAACGCCCTGACCGGGTTCATCACGATGCTGCCCTCGACAATCTCCGTCAGATAGCCGGGGAACATGCCCTCCAGCTTGCTGAGCTGCGAGTGCAGGCGGTCGATGCCCGAGACGGTCACGCTGGCCTCCCTGGGGTCCTGCCCTCGATGGTAAGCCGGACGCTACTCACACGGTCAGACCCCGAACCAGCAGATCCAGCAGCGCGCACACGAACAGGGCGATCCCGATGAACCCGTTGACGCTGAAGAACGCCCTGTTCAACCGCGAAAGATCATGCGGCCGCACGATCGAGTGCTCGTACAGGAACGCGCCCGCGACGATCAGCAGCCCGAACCAGTAGAAGGCACCGGCGCCGGTCGCCGCGCCGTACCAGGCGAGCAGGGCCGTGGTGATGGCGTGGCAGACCCGCGCGCCCCAGATGGACGCCGGGATGCCGAAGCGGGCCGGGACCGACATGACGCCGATCTCGCGGTCGGTCTCGATGTCCTGGCAGGCGTAGATCAGGTCGAAGCCGCCGATCCAGATGCCGACGGCGAGTCCGAGGATCACCGCGTCCCAGGACCACTCGCCGGTGATCGCCAGCCAGCCGCCGATCGGGCCCATGGCCTGGGCGAGACCGAGGATGGCCTGCGGGAAGTTCGTGAACCGCTTGCCGTACGGGTAGACCACCATCGGGATCACCGCGATGGGGGCCAGCGCCAGACAGAGCGGGTTGAGGAGCGCCGCCGAGCCCAGGAAGACGACCAGGGCGACGAGCGCGCCCGTCCACGCGTGCTTCACCGTCATCGCGCCGGTGACCAGCTCGCGGTGTGCCGTGCGCGGGTTACGGGCGTCGATCTCCCGGTCGATGATCCGGTTCACCGCCATCGCGAACGTGCGCAGCCCCACCATGCAGATGGTGACCAGCAGCAGCCGCCCCCAGTGGATGTTCCCGTCCAGCCGGAACATCGCGGTCAGCGCCGCGATGTAGGCGAAGGGCAGGGCGAAGACGGAGTGCTCGATCATGACGAGGCGTAGGAACGCCTTGGTGCGCCCCGGCTGCGGGATCGCGGCTGATGCGCTGCTCACGAAAGTCCGTACTCCTTCCACCGGCGGTCGACCTTCGCCGCCGTCTCCGGGTCGGACAGCACCATCTCGGGCCAGCCGCCGTCCCGCGTGTAGCCCTCCTCGGGCCACTTCCTCGTCGCGTCGATCCCCGCCTTGCCGCCCCAGAACTGCTGGTAGGAGGCATGGTCGAGATGATCGACGGGTCCTTCCACGACCGACAGGTCCCGGGCGTAGTCCGTGTTGCCGAGGGCTCGCCACGCGACCTCGTGCAGATCGTGGACGTCGCAATCAGCGTCGACGACCACGATCAGCTTGGTCAGGGACATCATGTGCGCACCCCAGACCGCGTGCATCACCTTCTGGGCGTGCTTCGGGTACTTCTTGTCGATGGAGACGATCGCGCAGTTGTGGAATCCGCCCGCTTCGGGCAGGTGGTAGTCCACGATGTCCGGCACGATGATCTTCAGCAGCGGGAGGAAGAACCGCTCCGTCGCCCGTCCCAGCGGTCCGTCCTCCGTCGGAGGCCGGCCTACGACGATCGACTGAAGCAACGGCCGCTTCCGCATCGTGACGCAGTCGATGGTCAGCGCCGGGAACGGCTCCTGCGGCGTGTAGAACCCGGTGTGGTCCCCGAACGGCCCCTCCGGCAGCATCTCGCCGGGCTCCAGCCACCCCTCGATGACGACCTCGGCCTGCGCCGGCACCTGCAACGGCACGGTCTTGCAGTCGACCATCTCGATCCGCTTGCCCGCGATGAACCCGGCGAACAGGTACTCGTCGATGTCACCGGGAAGGGGCGCGGTGGAGGCGTAGGTCACGGCGGGCGGACACCCGAAGGCGATGGCGACGGGCAGCCGCTCGCCCCGCCTCGCCGCCACCTGATAGTGATTCCGGCTGTCCTTGTGGATCTGCCAGTGCATGCCGATGGTGCGCTTGTCGTGCCGTTGGAGCCGGTAGAGCCCGAGATTGCGGATCCCGCTCTCGGGGTCCTTCGTGTGCGTCAGCCCCAGATTGAAGAAGGACCCGCCGTCCTGCGGCCAGGTGAAGAGCGCGGGCAGCGCGTCAAGATCGACGTCGTCCCCCTGGAGGACGACCTCCTGCACGGGCGCGTCCTTGACCTTCTTCGGCGGTACGTGCGTCATCGCGCCGAGCTTCCCGAAGGCGTCCCGCACCCCCACGAACCCCTGCGGCAGCTCGGGCCGCAGCAGCCCGCCGATCTTGTCCGAGATATCGCCGTACGACTTCAGCCCCAGCGCTTTCAGCAGCCGCCGGTCGGTCCCGAAGACGTTCATGGCGAGGGGCATGGTCGATCCGCGGACGTTCTCGAAGAGAAGAGCGGGCCCACCGGCCTTCTGGACCCGGTCGACGATCTCCCCGACCTCCAGATAGGGGTCCACCTCGGCCTTGATGCGCTTGAGGTCTCCCTCGCGCTCCAGTGCCCTGAGCAGGGAGCGAAGATCGTCGTAAGCCATGTGTCCCAGTATCCGGCACGGGCCCGGCGACCCGGCTCACGGGTCGCCGTTGCGGGTCGTACGGTCGGATGCCTTACGCACCAGCCGGAAACGTCCGCATTCGGGACACCTCTGATAGCGCGACCGTCCCAGCCGCACGGCTTTGAACGAGGCGAAAGGCACCCACACCGTCGAGAAGAGGTGCCCCTGACTGCACTGCACGACCACTCGCGCCATCCCCCCATCCTGCGCGCGGTACCGAACAGGACAAGCCGGGGACCGTGATTCTTACCCACCCGCTAACCTGGCCCCGACCGGGGCCGTCTCACCTCTCAGGAGAATCTCGCCACCATGCTCAGGTATCTGCCCTTCCTGCTGGTCCTGGCTCTGTGGATCTACGCCTTCGTGGACTGCCTGAACACGCCCGAGGAGGACGTGCGGGGCATGCCGAAGCTGGCGTGGGTGTTCGTCATCCTGCTCTTCGGGGAGGTCCTGGTCGGCCCGGTCGCCTGGCTGATCGCGGGCCGGGCACGGCGCACCGGGGACGAGGCGTCGGCCGCGCAGGGCCGGTGGATCGCGCCGGACGACAACCCCGAGTTCCTGAAGTCCCTGAACAAGGACGACCTCAAGGACGACCCCAAGGCCGAGTGATACGTGCAGGTTGTACGCCGGTGAGCGGCCCGGTACGGACATTGCGCCTCTGGGCCCGGACCGGCAGGAACCGGACACTTACCTCGCATGACGACTGCTCCCGCCGATACCGCCGGCACCCTCGCCCCCGAATACGGTGACAAGGTCATCGCCGTAGAGACGGCGGGTGCCGAGCCCATCCCCGACGCCGAACGGCACGGCAGCCCGCTCCAGTTGCTCTGGACCTGGGCCTCCCCGAACATCGAGTTCGCGACCGTCTACATCGGCGTGATCTCGGTCCTCTTCTTCGGCCTGAGCTTCTGGCAGGCGACCGCGGCGATCGTCCTGGGCACCGGCCTCGGCGCGATCACGCAGGGCTTCCTCTCCCTGGACGGCCCGCGCTTCGGCGTCCCGCAGATGGTGATCGGCCGCTTCTCCTTCGGCTTCCGCGGCAACATCCTCCCGTCGGCGGCCAACGGCCTGGTGGCGGGCGTCGGTTGGTTCGCGGTGAACAGCGTGAGCGCGGCCTTCGCACTGAACACCCTGACGGGTCTACGTCCCCTCCCGTCGCTGCTCCTCGTGGTCGTGGCCGAAATCCTCATCGGCTTCATCGGCCACAACTTCGTGCACACCTTCGAGAAGTACGCGTTCCCGGCCCTCGCCGTGATCTTCCTGCTGGCCGGCGTGTGGACCTTCAAGGACGCGCACCTGGGCGGTGGCGGCACGGGCGGCGGAATCGGCGGCTTCCTGCTCGCGCTCAGCGCGGCCTGGGGCTACGCGGCGGGCTGGAACCCGTACGCGACGGACTACTCGCGCTATCTCCCGCGCACGGCGAACAAGTTCAGGACCATCCTCTACCCGGCGGTCGGCCTGTTCGTGTCGGTGACGTTCGTGGCGGTGATGGGCGCGGCCTCGGCGACGTTGCTGGCCCCCAAGGACGCGACGCCCACGGCGGCCTTCACCGGCCATCTCCCGTCCTGGCTCGGCAACTTGGTGCTGATCGCGATCATCCTCGGCGCGGTCTCGGCGAACGCCCTCAACGTCTACTCCGGTGCGATCTCGCTCACCGCGCTGGGCCTGAAGCTCCCCGCCTGGCTCAACCGCAGTGTCCTGGTGGTGGTCTCGGGCGTGGCCGGTACGGCGGCGGCGTGGGCGTCACTGTCCGACGCGGGCTCGGCGTACGAGGCGTTCCTGCTGGTGATCGCGTACTGGGTGGCCCCCTGGCTGGGCGTGGTCCTGGTGGAGCGCTGGTTCCAGTCCCGCACCCCCACCGAGGAACTGGCCCCCCGCCTCACCGACCCGACCTTCACCAACTGGCCGGGCCTGGCAGCCCTGTTGATCGGCATCGGGGTCTCGGTCCCGCTCTTCTCCAACCAGGAGGACTACGTCGGCTACGTCCCGAAGCACTGGCCGTCGTTCGGCGACAGCACGCCGATCGTGGGCTTCGTGCTGAGCGCGGTGCTGTACGTGGTGCTGCGTTCGGTTACGGGACAGAAGGGCCGGGTTCAGCCTCAGCCGACCAAGGTCGACGCCTGATTCACGTGCTCGATCTTGATGTACCGGCCGTTCTCCGCGCCGTAGGCCTTCTCGACGATCGGTCGTGCCGTGTCGGGGTCGTCGACCCCGACCAGCACGAACCCCCGCTCGTCCACGCCGACTTCACGCATCCGGAAGGTGCCGTCCCAGCGGCTCATGTCGTCGCCGACCCGCTCGGCCAGCGCGTCGAGCGTCTTCCGGTCGACGTCGGCGTCGTGAAGCCGCACGGTCACGCCCTTCACAACGGACCCGCAGACCTCGGCGTCGAAGATGGCCGAGGGTGGCACCCGCCATACGTCCACGCTCTTGCTGTCCTCGTCGAGGGAGAGACCGGTGTAGACGGCGGCGTAGCGGTCGGCGTGGGCGAGCTTGTCGATGCGGGCGACGACGCGTTCGAGGGGTTCGAGGGGGGAGTTGTCGTCGTAGGCGTCGGGGAGGCTGTCGACGGGGCGGGTGCCGACGCACGCGCGATGGACACCGGTGTCGGCCTTCGGCCGGGCGCCGCTCACGGTCCCGTCGTCGGCACCCAGATTCATGAGCCCGTGCACGGCCAGGGCGACCAGGACCGCCACGGCGACGATCGCGACGACCACGAAGGTCCACAGGTACTTCTTCAGGTGCTTCTCCACGCCGAATCCCCCTCCTACGCCTGACCCGACACTGTGACGCGGCGGGAGCCGGACGCGTTCAGAGCCCACGGTCATCACCAACGCGGAGGGCACCAGGACCACGCCGTCCGCCGTCGCCTTCACGAAGGACGGTGAGGTGCTGGTCGGCGGGTCGGCCGCTGAAACGGGACGCCGCGGCGGTCCAGGAGGCCGCCGAGAGGGCCACCGCCATCATCGGGGCGTTGCTCGACCGGCTGCCTTGGGCATCACGGACGCGGAGCTGTCAGCGGACCCAGGTACCGGTGAGGGCCTGGACGGCGGAGCCGTCGGGGTCGGCGAGGGTCGTGGCGACGAAGTCGCGGGCCCACTGCGAGGTCTGGACGCGGAAGGGCGGGTGGGCGGCGGTCAGGGCGTCGACGATCGGGACGGCCGCCTCGGCCGGCGTCTGGGCGTTGCCGAACGACTGCTGGGTGCGGGCGATGTAGGCCTGAAGCGCCGGGCCGTAGGGACCGGCGGCGGCAAGCAGGGCCGGGACGTCCAGGCCGAGGTTGGCGACGAACTCGCTTGCCACCGCACCCGGTTCGACCACGGTGACGTCGACGCCGACGGTCGCGGCGACCGGCGCGAGCGACTGCATGAAGCCCTCGACGGCGAACTTGGCCGCGCAGTACGCCTCGTTGAAGGGCTGGCCGACGGCGCCGCCGACGCTGCTGACGGTGATCACCCGGCCCTTCGACGCGCGGAGGTGCGGCAGGGCGGCCCGGGTCATCGCCACCACGCCGAAGAAGTTGACCTCCATCGCCGCGCGGACGTCCTCGACGCTGCTCTGCTCGATGGTGCCGACCTGGGCTGCGCCGGCGTTGTTGACCAACGCGTCCAGGCGGCCGTGCTCGGCGACGACCTCGTCCAGGCAGGCGGTGAGGCCGACGGTGTCGGTCACGTCCAGGCGCCTGACCTGGACGCGGTTCGCGACGCCCGCCTCGGCGGCGGCCTTGAGCAGGGCGTCCGCCTTGCCTGTGTCGCGCATGGTGGCGATGGTCGTCCAGCCCGCCCGTGCGGTGCCGACGGCCGTGGCCAGGCCGATGCCGGAGGACGTACCGGTGATCAGAACCGTCTTCGGGGAGGTCATGAGGGTCTTCCTTGCCTGGAGATACGACGGGCCCGCGTGCAGCACATGACCCGACTCATTCTGCACGCAGCACGAGTTCCAGCAGCCCCGGGAACCGGGCACCGAACTCTTCCCTCCGCAGCCGGTTGACCCGCTTGGGCCCCTCGTCCCGCTGTTCCACGATCCCCGCGCCCCGCAGCACGGCGAAGTGATGACTCAGCGCGGCCTTGCCGACGGGCACGTCGAAGCTGCCACAGGTACGGGTCCAGTCGTCGGCCCCCGCCAACTCCCTTACGAGGGTGAGGCGTACGGGATCGGCGAGCGCGGCGAGGGCGGACTGCACGCGGACGTCGTCGGGGTGGGTGTGTTCGGGGGCGGCCCGGTGACTTCCGGTGCTGCCGTCTCGCTGCGCCACGCGGGCCTCCCACTTGCCGAGTGTTCGATGAAAACCATACACTCGCGAGTGTTCGCTTTTCATTGAACAGTCGAGCAGGGAGTCCGGCATGCGCGCGGTCGAAATCCAGGAGTACGGCGGTCCCGAGGTCCTGAAGAGCGTGGAGACGGAGACACCGCGCCCCGGCCCCGGCCAGGTGAGCGTCGACGTGGCGTACACCGGGGTGAACTTCGCCGACCTCAAGGCGCGCGGCGAGGGCTACCGGGTGCCAAGTCTCCCTTTCGTACCGGGACTTGAGGTCTCCGGCCGGGTACGGGAGATCGGCGCCGGTGTCGAAGGTCTCACCGTGGGCCAGGAGGTGGCGGCCCTGACGGCGGGCGGCGCGTACGCGGAGGTGGCCGTCACCGACGCGGTGACGGTCTTCCCCCTCCCCGAGGGCGTGGACCTCCGCACGGCCGCCACCCTCCCCACCGTCCTGCCGACCGCGTACGCCTTGATCCACTCGGTCGGCCGCCTCCAGCCCGGCGAGACACTGCTCGTACAGGGCGCGGCGGGCGGAATCGGCACGGTGGTGGGACAGTTGGCGCGGGCGGCGGGCGCCGGGGCGGTGTACGGGGTCGTATCGAGCGCGGCGAAGGCGGAGTTCGCGCGGGGGTACGGCTACGACGAGGTGTTCGTGGGCGAGTTCGAGACGCCGGTGCGGGCGGCGACGGCGGGGCGCGGGGTCGACCTGGCCCTGGACCCGGTGGGCGGCGACACACTCCGCGCCGGCCTGGCCTCCCTCGCGACCTACGGCCGCCTGGTCTCCTTCGGCAACGCGAGCTCGGCGGAACCCTGGCAGCTGGGCCAGCCCGAGCTGTACCCCGGCGCCCTCTCCGTCTCCGGCTTCTCGATCCTGACCCTGGCACAGACCGACCCGGCGGCCTTACGAGCCCTGACCGAGCGGGCGTTCGCGACGGTGGTCGACGGCACGGTGTCGTTGCCGGTGACAGCGGAGTTCGGGCTGTCGGAGGCGGCGGAGGCGCACCGGGTGATGGGGGCACGGACGAGCACGGGGAAGTTGCTGCTCAGGGTGGCGGAGTAAGCACCCTTCACACACCCCGCGACGACGTCAGCGAAGCGTCGCCGTGAACGCCGACCAGGCCGCGCGGGTGACGACCAGCACCGGGCCCTCGGAGACCTTGCTGTCACGCACCGGGACCACGGCGGGGAAAGCGGGGGCGATTTCTACGCAGTTGCCGCCGTTGTCGCCGCTGTAGCTGCTCTTGATCCAGGTGGCCGGGCCGAGTTCGTGCCTGTCCATGGTGCTCGTAACCCTCCATCACGTCGCTGATCAGAGCGGCGGATTCGCGGGCCGACGGAATGTCCGCCCTGAGCACATCATAGGTCTGGCTGTGGCGCGCGAAGGTGGTCGGATCGTTGTTGAAGTGGCCACGGTCCAGGGATTCCGAATAGACCCACCGCCCGTCCGGCAGCTCGATCAACGACATCGAGTTGCGAGGGCGAATGAGTCCGAAGAGACCCGCCGGGGCCACCTGGATACGGATGTTGGGACGCCGACCGACACTCAGTAGATGGGCGCACTGGTCCCGCATGGTCTCCGGACTACCCACCGCGTTACGCAGACAACTCTCGTCCAGAACAGCGACGTACAACGGGCCCTCGTCGGCGAGGAAACGCGGCTGGCGGCTCAATCGGGCCCGGACGCGCGACTCGATCTCGTCAACGTCCGTGCGACTACGGCTGAACAGGGCATGCGCATAGCCGGGCGTCTGCAACAGGCCCGGAATGACCTGGTCCTGATACTCCCTCAGCACTACCGCCCGCCCATCCATCTCAGCCCGCCGCTCGAACCAATCAGGATGCTGGACCTCGGGGTACCAGTCGATCTGGCGCCACATGCGCAGCAACGCCCCACCCGTACCCAGGATTTCGTCGCACTTCTTCGCGAACGACTCCTGCGGAACCCGTGTGCCCGCCTCGACCTTGGCCACATGGGAACGGTCGCAAGGGATCTGCTTGGCCAACGCCTCCTGGGTGAGCAACTCGGCTTCCCGATAGAAGCGGAGTAAGTCACCGAAGAGCACCGCGTTACTGACTCCGCCCGTGGCCTCCGCATTTCGCTGGGTCACAGAACCGGCCTCCCCTCCGTGGCAATGGCCCAGTGGCACGCGTCAAGCATTGATACGCACCGTTCCCCTACGCGACTCTCAATACACCCAGAGTGATGAAGTGGCCCCGGAGTGAACATGGTTGAGCCAATCTCGAAGCAGATCGAACAGGGAACGCTCGTTTACGACGCCAGTGCGAACAAGGTGGGCGAGTATCGGGGCAAGGCGGGCCCCTACGCGATGCTGCGCCCGGTCGGCGGCGGCCGGGAGTGGGAGGCCAACCCCGGGTCGGTACGTCCCGCGACTCCGGAGGAACGACTGAGCGCGAACGTGAAGGCGGCCAACTCCCGCTCCGGCGAAGGGAATTCGGTGCCCTACGACATCAGTACGCCACCCTCCCCCATCCCCGACTGCCCGTCCTGCGCCGACCTCGCCGCACTCCGCCACGACGCCCGCGCCCGCGCCCGCAACGACGGCACCGCCGAGACCGACGCGAACGTCCTGCTGCGCCGGCACCAGCACCGGGACCACGACATCCGGCACCGGCGAATCTCCCGGTTCATTCCCTTCGCGATCACGCAAGACCCGGGCATGGAACCGGAGTACGAGGCTCACTGCGTCTCCTGCGCCGCAACATCCGGACCATGCCCCGACCCGACAACCGTGGAGAAGTGGCAGCACAGCCACACCCAGGAGACCAGACACACCCGCTACCGCCGCAGCTTCGCGGACTATGCGGTGTTGGAGGCACAGGTTCAGGGGTGAGCGCGGTGGGGGTTGGTTGGCAGGTGAACGTTGGGCCACTCGCTTCTTTGTCAGTGTCGGGCTTCCACGGACCGAGTAAAGGGCGCTCCCTGCGGTCGCGTCGCCTGCGGCGATGACCCTTCGGGTCACCCTTGACTAGGTCCGCTCCAGCCCGTTTGAGAAGCGAGCGAGCGGCCGGG
>NZ_JALJRY010000041.1 GCF_024519455.1 Streptomyces sp. STR69
GTGCCGTCGCCGTTGATGTCGATCTTCTCGCCGATGAGGTAGTCGCCCACGTCGGTGGAGTTGTTGGCGTAGAACTCGACGCCGGTGCCGAAGATGTCGGAGGTCGCCTCGTTCAACCCGCCCGACTCACCGGAGTAGTTGAGCCCGGCGGTGTTGGAGGTGACACCGTGGCTCATCTCGTGCCCCGCCACGTCCAGCGCCGTCAGCGGGTCCGCGTTGCCGGAGCCGTCGCCGTAGGTCATGCAGAAGCAGCTGTCGTCCCAGAACGCGTTGACGTACGAATTCCCGTAGTGGACGCGGGAGTAGGCGCCGACACCGTTGTTCTTGATGCCGCTGCGGCCGAAGGTGTTCTTGTAGAAGTCCCAGGTCTCCGCCGCGCCGTAGTGCGCGTCGGCGCCGGCCGTCGCCGCGTTCGACGTGGTGCCGTTGCCCCAGGTGTTGCTGGTCTGGGAGAACAGCGTGCCGGTGCCCGAGGTGCCGTGGTTGAGGTTGTACGTCTTGTGGCCGCCGCGGTCGCCGTCGGTGAGGTTGTACGACGTGCCCGACTGGGTCGTCGTCAGCGAGACCGCGCCGCTGTACTGGGTGTTGCCGGTACCGGTGGCGTTCTCGATGCCCTGGTACTCGTAGAGCTTCTTGCCGGTGGCCGCGTCGGTGATGACGTGGAGTTCGTTCGGGGTGCCGTCGTCCTGGAGGCCGCCGACGACCGTCTCGTAGGCGAGGACCGGTTTGCCGCTCGCCGCCCAGATCACCTTGCGGGCCGAGTCGGCGGCCGACTTGGTGGAGCCGAGCGCCTTGGCGCGGGAGACGGCCTGCTTCTCCGCGGTCGCCGTGGCGACGCTCGGGGTGAGGTCGGCGACCGCGATGGTGGCGTTGGTCGCCTTGACGACCCGCTCGGTGGCACCCGACTTGGCGGTGTCGACGACCAGGTCACCGCCGAGGACCGGGAGTCCGGCGTAGGTGCGCTCGTAACGGGTGTGGACCGTGCCGTCCGCGTCCTTGATGACGTCACGGGCGACGAGCGTCTCCTTGGCGCCCAGGCCGATGTCCTTGGCGGTGGTGGTCCGCGCCGACTGGGCGTCGCGGAGCAGCTCGGCGCGCTGCGAGGCGGAGAGGGAGAGGGCCATGTGCGCCGGATTGCCCTTGCTGGCAAGGGGTTTGGCCGGAGCGGCGGAGGAGGTCGCGCCCGCCTGGACGGCCGCGGCGAGCAGAGCGGTGACGCCGGCTACGGCGACTATGTGGGAGGTGCGTCTGCGCGAGGAATTGCTTCTCAACACTGACTCCTTCAGGACGGTCGCGGATCGCGCGACCAGGGGAGATCACAGGGATCACAGGAGTGAAACTGTGGGGTTGCTGTGAAGCGCCAGTGGGAAGAGTGGCACCAGCCCGCGCTTTCTGTCAGGAGCGCGTCAGGAACTTGGCCGGAAATCGTTCGTTGTCCGGGTGGTCATGTTCGCTATACGAACCAGTGGGAGCTACGGACGTGACGACCGCTCGCCGTGCCACGAATGCCACAGCGCCGCGTACGCCCCCTGGGCCGCCACCAGCTCCTCGTGCGGGCCGAGTTCGGTCAGCAGGCCGTTCTCCATCACCGCCACCCGGTCCGCGTCGTGGGCGGTGTGCAGCCGGTGCGCGATGGCGATGACGGTACGGCCCTCCAGTACGGCGGCCAGCGCGCGTTCGGTGTGCCGGGCGGTGGCCGGATCCAGCAGGGCCGTCGCCTCGTCCAGGATCAGCGTGTGCGGGTCGGCCAACACCACGCGGGCCAGCGCGAGTTGCTGCGCCTGTGAACCGTCCGTGGCCCGACCGTCGGCGCCCAGCGGGGTGTCGAGCCCGTCCGGCAGCTCCCGCACCCAGTCCTCGGCGCCGACCGCCGCCAGTGCCGCCCACAACTCCTCGTCCGTGGCGGCCGGTTCGGCGATCAGCAGGTTCTCGCGGACCGAGCCCAGGAACACGTGGTGCTCCTGGGTGACCAGCACGACCTGGCGGCGCAGTGTCTCCGGTGCCAGGTCGGAGACCGGCACCCCGCCCACGGTCACCGTGCCCTCGGTCGGCGCGTCGACTCCGGCCAGCAGCCGGCTCAGCGTGGTCTTCCCGGCGCCGGACGGGCCGACGACCGCCAGCCGTTCGCCCGGCCGCACCGACAGGTCCACGCCGTGCAGCACCTCGCCGCCGCGCTCGTAGGCGTACCGCACCCCGGTCACATCGATCCGGTCGTCCGCCGGAGCCGGCGCGTCCCCGTCGTCCTCCGCGCGCGGCGCCCGGGCCAGGCCCTCCACCCGGGCGAACGAGGCGCCGCTGCTCTGCAGTTGCTCGACCCGCATCAGGATCTGGTCCAGCGGATCGGTGAACTGCCGCAGATACAGCGCCGCCGCCACCACGGCGCCCACCCCCACCGCCCCGCGTCCGTGCAGCCACCCGCCGACCAGCAGCACGCCCGCCACCGGGATCGTGTACGACACCTCGATCGCGGGGAAGAACACGGTCCGCAGATACAGCGTGTACAACCGGGCCCGCATGGCGGTCCGCAGCGTGTCCCGGCTCGCCGTGATCCGCCGCTCCTGGAGCCGGAACGCCTCCACCGTGCGCGCCCCGGACGCCGTCGTCGTGAGGATCTCGGCGACCTCCGACATCGCCGCGCCCTCCGCGAGATAGCCGTCCCGGGCCCGGCGCAGATACCAGCGCAGCGCGAACCAGATCGGCGTCAGACCGACCACCCCGAACAGCCCGAGCAGCGGATCGAGCGCGAACACCGCGCCCATCACGAACAGCGCCTGCACGGAGCAGACCAGCAGTTCGGGTGCGACGTCCCGCAGGGTCGTGCCCACGGTCGCCACATCGGAGGTGCCGCGCGCCGTCAGGTCGCCGGTCCCGGCCCGCTCCACCACCGAGGCGGGCAGCGCCAGCGCCCGGTCGACGAAGTCCTCCCGGACCCGGGCCAGCGTGCGCTCCCCGAACCGGTACCCCACATACCGCGCCCAGCGCGCCAGCAGCAACTGGGCCAGCGAGCACACCACGATGACCAGGGCCAGCCGGTCCACGACCGCCACCCCGGCCCCGGCCCGCACCTCGTCCACGATCCGCCCGAGCAGCCACGGCCCGGCCAGCCCGGCCCCGGCCGCCAGCGCGTTCACCACCAGCACGACGGCGAACGCCCGCCGGTCCACCCGGATCAGCCCGAACGCGGCCCGCCGCACCTCGGCCCGCTCCGCGATCGGGAGTTGACCTTTGTCCGCCGTCACCGTACGACCTCCTCCGTGTCCAGGTCCGCGTCCCGGGCCACCAGCGCGCGGTAGCCGGGCTCCTGGGCCAGCAGCCGGCGATGGTCGCCGCCGGCCGCCACCTTGCCGTCGACCAGGTAGAGGACCGTGTCCGCCTGGTCCAGGACCAGCGGGGACGTCGTGGTCACCAGCGTCGTACGGCCCGAGCGCGCCTCGCGCAGCCGCCGGGCGACCGCCGCCTCCGTGTGGGCGTCCAGGGCCGAGGTCGGCTCCACCGCGAGCAGCACCTCGGGCTCGGCGAGCAACGCCCTTACCAGCCGCACCCGTTGGCGCTGCCCGCCGGAGAGACTGCGGCCCTGTGCGGCCACGAGTGAGTCCAGGCCCTCCGGCAGCCCCTGCACGATGTCGTCGGCGGCACTCGCGAACACGGCGCGCTCCACGGTCTCCGCCGACCGCTCCCGTCGCCCGGACACCACCTCCCGCAGCGGTCCGGCGAACAGGTCGGCCTCGTTGTCCGCGACCAGGATCCGGGACCTGACCTGGTCCAGCGGAATCGCGTCGAGCGCGACCCCGCCCCAGGTGACCCGGGACGGCGCGTACCGGCCGAGCCGGTCGACCACGGCCAGCGTCTCCCCGGGCCGCGCCCCGACCAGCGCGGTCAGCCGCCCCGGCGCCACCCGCACCCCCGAGTCGGGATCGTGCAGAGCGGCCGGTTCGGCGGGCGCGGCCGACGTTCCCGTGTCCGCCTCGGGTTCGAGCGCCAGCAGCCGTACGACCCTCCGCGCGGCCACCACACCCCGGCTCAGTTCGTAGACCATCTGCACGAAGAAGGCCACCGGGCCCACCAGGACCGCGACATAGCCGTACACGGCGACCAACTCGCCCACGCTGAGCTGTCCTTGGGCCGCCAGCCGGGCCGCGAGCCAGGTCACCACGGCGAGGAACAGGGTCGGCAGCCCGACCCCGATCGCCTGCACCCAGCTCGCCACCGCGCCCACCCGGTAGCCCTGCGCCCGCAGCCGCTGCGAGTCACGCCGGAACGCGTCCGCGAACAGCCCTTTGCCACCGAGGCCGTTGAGGACCCGCAGGCCGCCGGAGAGGTCGGCGATACGCGCGGTCAGCACGCTCTGCCGCTCCCGGTACTCCGTCTCCACGCCCTGCAGCCGCCGGGTCAACGGCCCCGCGAGCAGCGCGAGCACCGGCACCCCCAGCAGCACTACGGCGGCCAGCGGCGCCGAGATCGACAACAGCACCCCCGCCACCACGCCGTAGACGACCAGGGCGCCGAAGCCGGGTCCGACGACGGTCAGGGACTGGGCGATCGTCCACACGTCACCGACGCCGATCGTGATGACCTCGCCCGCCCGCGCCCGGCGCGACAGCACGGCGCCCAGCCGGACCGCCTGGCCCACGATCAGCTTCACCGTGCGGAAGTTGGCGTCCATCCGCACCCGGGTCATGGTGCGGTGCCGCATGATGCTCAGCCACGAGTTGACCGCCCCGACCACGAACAGCGCCCCGGTCCACCAGGCGAGCGTGCCCAGATGGCCCGGCACAAGACCGTCGTCGACGGCTCGCGCCATCAGATACGGCGCCGCCGCCATCAGCACCATCCAGACGCTCGACAGCAGTGCCCCGGACACCGCCCGCCCCCGCTGCCGCATCACCAGCCACCACAGGAAGTGCCAGCCGCCGCGACAGTCGGGTGTCCCGGGATCCTCGTACGCGTCGATCACCACTGCCCCCGTAGCCGCCGTCGGTTCACGCGAGACTGTCCCGCCACGCCCGGTGCAGATCCGAGAACCGGCCGGTGCCCGCGATCAGTTCGGCCGGGCGGCCGTCCTCGACGATCCGGCCGTGCTCCATGACCAGCACCCGGTCCGCGATCTCGACGGTGGACAGCCGGTGCGCGATCACCACCGCCGTACGGCCCCGCAGCACCGTCGACATGGCCCGCTGCACGGCCTGTTCGCCCGGGACGTCGAGCGAACTGGTCGCCTCGTCCAGGATCAGTACCGCCGGGTCGGCGAGCAACGCCCGCGCGAACGCCACCAGTTGACGCTGACCGGCCGAGATACGGCCACCCCGTTTGCGTACGTCCGTGTCGTAGCCGTCGGGCAGCGCGCTGATGAAGTCGTGCGCGCCGATCGCCTTCGCGGCCCGCTCGATCTCCTCACGGGGTGCGTCCGGACGGCCGATCGCGATGTTCTCGGCGACCGTGCCGGAGAACAGGAACGCCTCCTGTGTCACCGTCACCACCCCGCGCCGCAGTTCGGGCCCGGACAGCTCGCGCAGGTCGACGCCGTCGAGCAGCACCCGCCCGTCCGACGGGTCGTAGAAACGGGCCAGCAGCTTGGCCAGGGTGGACTTGCCTGCGCCGGTGGAGCCGACCACGGCGACCGTCTGTCCGGCGGGGAGGGTGAGCTCGAAGACGGGCAGCACCTCGCCGCCGGTGCGGTAGGCGAAGCGGACCCCGTCGAAGACGACCTCGCGGCCGGGCTGCTCCGACTCAAGTGCGGGCAGTTGCACGGGCGTTGAGGGCTCGGGCACGGAAGGTGTCTGGGCGAGGAGCCCCGCGATCTTCTCCAGGGAGGCGGCTGCCGACTGGTAGGAGTTGAGGAACATGCCGAGCCGGTCGATCGGGTCGTAGAGCCGTCGTAGATACAGCACCGCGGCGGCCAGGACGCCCAGTTCCAGTGAGCCGTCCGCGACCCGGTTCGCGCCCCACAGCACGATCACCGCGACCGCGGTGTTGGCGACCAGGCGGGAGCCGGTGACATAGCGGGCCATCTCCAACAGGGCGTCGCCGTTGGACCGTTCGTGCCGCTGGTTGAGGACCCGGAAGTCGGCGTCGTTCACGGCCTCGCGGCGGAACGCGCGCACCGGGCGGATGCCGTTCATCGTCTCCACGAACTTCACGATCACCCGCGCGATCGCCGTGGACCGCACCCCGTACACCCGCACCGCGCGCCGCTGGTAGACCCGCACCAGCAGATACAGCGGCACGAAGGACGCCACCGCGACCGCGCCCAGCCCCAGGTCCAGCCAGAGCAGCATCGCCGAGATGTAGACGAACGACAGGATGACCGTGATCAGCTCCTGGAGGCCCTCGCTGAGCAGTTCGCGCAGCGCCTCGACGTCCGTGGTGGAACGGGAGATGAGCCGGCCGGAGGTGTAGCGCTCGTGGAAGTCGATGCTGAGCGCCTGCGCGTGCCGGAAGATCCGGCCGCGCAGATCGAGCAGCACGTCCTGGTTGACGCGGGCGGAGGCGCCGATGAACGCGTACTGCAGGCCGCCGGAGAGCAGTGCGCAGAGCAGATAGCCGACGGCCACGGCGATCAGCGGACCGTGGTCGTGATCGCGGAAGGCGGGCACCGCCCGGTCGATGGCGTACGCCACCAGCAGCGGGCCCACCTGCACCGCGGCCTGCTGGAGCAGCAGGAGGAGGGTGGTGACGGCGACGCGGGCCTTCATGGGCGCGAGCAGCGAACGCAGGAGGGCGGCGGTCGCGCCCGGGGGAGTGGGCAGGTCGTCGTGGTCGAAGGGGTCGTCCACGGCGGGCGGGCGCGGGGGTTCGTGGTCGTCGGTGGTGGGCGCCGATGTGGTGGGGGCGGTCATCGTTCGTCCTCCTGTTCCGGGGTGCCCGACGGAATGCCCGACATGAGATGCGCGTACTCCGCGTTCGTGCGCAGGAGTTCCTGGTGGGTGCCGACCGCCGTGATACGGCCGTCCGACAGCAGCGCCACCCGGTCGGCGAGCAGGACCGTGGACGGGCGGTGGGCCACGATCAACGCCGTTGTGTCCGCGAGGACTTGACGCAGGGCTGCCTCGACTGCGGCCTCCGTGTGGACGTCCAGCGCGGAGAGCGGGTCGTCCAGGACGAGGAAGCGGGGCCTGCCGACCACCGCCCTTGCCAGCGCGAGGCGTTGGCGCTGGCCGCCGGAGAGGCTCAGGCCCTGTTCGCCGACGCGGGTCTCCGTGCCCTGTGGCAGCGCGTGCGCGAAGTCGGCCTGGGCCACGGCCAGTGCGCGGTCCAACTCCGGTTGTCCCGCGCTTTCTTCGGCGCCCATCAGTACGTTTTCGCCGACGCTGGTCGAGAACAGGGTGGGTTCCTCGAAGGCCACCGCCACGAGGGCGCGCAGCGTTTGGCGGGGCATCGCCGTGATGTCCTCGCCGTCCAGTGTGATGTGGCCCGATGTCACCTCGTGGAGACGGGGGACGAGTGCGGTGAGGGTGGTTTTGCCTGTGCCGGTGGCGCCGACGAGGGCCATGGATTCGCCGGGTCTGATGTGCAGGTCGATGCGGTCGAGGGTGGGTGGGGAATCCGGCGGGGCGTCTGGGTAGCGGAAGGAGACTGAGGAGAAGCGGATGCCGTCGTTTTCGGGTGCACCGGCGTGGGGGCTGGGCGCGCCCCCTCGGGGCGCTTCCCCCTCCGGGGTTTCATCCATGACCTCGAAGTAGCGCTCTGTCGCCGTCGCCGCCTCCTGGCTCATGGCCAGCAGGAAGCCGATCGACTCCACCGGCCAGCGCAGGGCCAGTGCTGTGGAGAGGAAGGCGACCAGGGTGCCTGCCGACAGGTTGCCGTCCGCCACCTGGACCGTGCCCAGGACCAGCGTCGCACCGAGTGCCAGCTCGGGCAGCGTCACGATGATGCCCCAGATCGCGGCGAGCAGGCGGGCCTTGTGGAGTTCGGTGCCGCGCAGGGTGCGGGAGAGGTCGCGGAAGGCCCGTGCCTGGCTGCGGTGGCGGCCGAAGCCCTTGATGATGCGGATGCCGAGCACGCTCTCCTCGACGACCGTCGTCAGATCGCCGACCTGGTCCTGCGCGAGCCGCGCCACGTGCGCGTACCGCCGTTCGAAGATCACGCAGGTGACGATCACCGGCACGGCGGGCCCCAGGATCACCAGTCCCAGTGTCCAGTCCTGGAGCAGCATGATGATCACGCCAACCAGGATCGTCACGGCGTTGACCAGCAGGAATGTGAGGGGGAACGCGAGGAACATGCGCAGCAGCATGAGGTCCGTGGTGCCCCGGGAGAGGAGCTGACCCGAGGGCCAGCGGTCGTGGAAGGCCACCGGGAGCCGCTGCAGATGCCGGTAGAGATCCGCGCGCATCCCCGCCTCGACCCGTGACAACGGCCGCGCGACCAGCCACCGCCGCAGCCCGAACAGGCCCGCCTCCGCGATGCCGAGCAGCAGCAGGTACAGGGCCCCGAGCCACACCCCCGCCGAGTCCCGGTCGGCGACCGGTCCGTCCACCATCCACTTCAGGACGAGCGGGAACACCAGGCCCGTACAGGACGCGACGACGGCCACCCCGGCCGCGGCGAACAGCCGTACCCGCACGGGGCGGACGTACGGCCACAGCCGCGCGAGCGTACGGGCGGCGGATCGGTCTTCGGTGGGTGCGTGTGTCGTCGACATCACGGGCGAGCCTACGGACCAGCACTGACAGTGCCCACCGAGTTTTGGCCGACCAGGGGGTCGTACCAGGGCATCAACCGATCGGTTGATGCCCCTTCGAGCGCGATGGCCGATGTGCCCGACCCGGCCCCCGCGGGACCCTCGGAGCATGTCAGCCACACCTGTCATCGAAGTCACCGCACTGCGCAAGTCCTACGGCGGCCGGGCCGTCGTCGACGGTGTCTCGTTCGCCGTCGAGGAGGGCGAGATCTTCGGGATCCTCGGCCCGAACGGCGCGGGCAAGACCACCACCGTCGAGTGTGTCGAGGGACTGCGCGTCCCGGACGCGGGTCGGGTCCGGGTCACCGGCCTCGACCCCGTCGCCGACCACGAGCAGGTCGCCCGTGTCCTCGGCGCCCAGCTCCAGGAGAGCGAACTCCAGGCCAAGCTCACCGTCCGCGAGGCCCTGGAGCTGTACGCGGCCCTCTATCCGCACCCCGCCGACTGGCAGCCGCTGGCCGAACGCCTCGGGTTGACGGCGAAGTTGACCACCCGGTTCGCGAAGTTGTCCGGTGGCCAGAAGCAGCGCCTGTTCATCGCGCTCGCGCTGATCGGGAATCCCCGGGTCGTCGTCCTCGACGAGCTGACCACGGGGCTCGACCCGCGGGCCCGCCGCGACACCTGGCAGCTCATCGAGGAGGTCCGGGCCAGTGGGGTCACCGTCCTGCTCGTCACCCACTTCATGGAGGAGGCCCAGCGCCTCTGCGACCGGATCGCGGTGATCGACAAGGGCAAGGTGGCCGCCCTGGACACCCCGGACGGACTGATCCGCCGCTCGGCGGGGTCCACCGTCATCAGCTTCACGCCCTCCGCGCCGCTCGACGACGGCGACCTGAACGTGCTGCCCGCGCTCACCTCCGTGGCCCGCAAGGACGGCCGGATCACCCTCTCCGGCACCGACGAGACCGTCAACGCCGTCATCACCCTGCTCGCCCGGGGACACATCACCGCCCACCAACTCCGGGTCTCCGACGCCACGTTGGACGACGCCTTCCTGGACCTGACGGAGGTCACCCGATGAACACCGCAGTCCTGCGCACCGAGTTGCGCCTCTTCCGCCGCGAACCGGGCGCCCTCTTCTGGATCCTGGCCTTCCCCACCCTGCTGCTGGTGATCCTGGGCTCCATCCCCGGCTTCCGCCACCACGACGCCGACCTCGGCGGCCTGCGCACGATCGACGTGTACGTCCCGGTCGCGGTCCTGCTCGGCATGATCGTCGGCGCGCTCCAGTCGATGCCGCAGAACCTCACCGGCTACCGCGAACGCGGCATCCTGCGCCGTATGTCCGCCACCCCGGTCCGCCCCTCCGCCCTGCTCTCCGCGCAGATGGTGGTCTACGGCACGGCGGCCCTGGCCTCCGCCCTGTGCGCGCTGATCGTCGGCCGCCTCGCCTTCGACGTACGCCTTCCGAAGCAGCCGATCGGCTATCTCCTCGCCCTGCTCCTCGCGATCCTCGCCGCGCTCGCGCTGGGCGCGGTGGTCTCCGCGCTGTCGCGGACGACGAAGATCGCGGGCGCCATCGGGTCGGCCGTGTTCTTCCCGATGATGTTCTGCGCGGGGGTGTGGATCCCGGTGAACTCCATGCCGGACGTCATGGCGCGGATCGTCGGCTACACACCGTTCGGTGCCGCCGCCGAGGCCCTGAACCGGGCGGCGGCCGGCGACTGGCCGGGCTGGACGCACCTGGGTGTGCTGGTCGCCTGGACCATACTGCTGACGGCCGGCGCCTCGCGCTGGTTCCGCTGGGAGTAGGGGAGGCGGCCGTGCAGACTGGGGAGATGACCACCAGGGACAGGCAGATCGACCGTCGCTGGGAGCAGCTGCACACATGGGGGCCGTACGGGCTGCTCGGTGTCAGTGTCGTCCTCGCGGTCGCCTCCGCCGGTCTGTTCGACCACTCCGCGGCCCAGTGGCGGACCGGCTGGGCCCTGGCCGGCGCTGCGCTAGTCGTCCAGCTCTGGTGGCACGGCACCCGCTCCCGCCGACCGGGCCGCGGCCGGACCCCGTCGCGGGCGGGGACTCTGTACTACGTCGTCCGCTGGGCCATCGCCTTCGTCCTCACCTGGATCGACCCGTTCTTCGCGTTCTACGCCGCCTCCGGCTTCATGGACGCCGACGAACTGATCCCGGGCACGGTGGCGCAGCGGGTCGGGCTGTTCGCGAGCGCGGTCACGGTGGCCGGAGCGCAGGCGGGCGGGCTGCCGTTGCGGAGTGGGCTCCAATGGGTCCTCTTCGCGGCGCTCGTGGCCGCCAACTCCGGTCTGCAGATGGCGATCGCGCATCTCACCGAGCAGGAGTCACTGCGCTCCCGCGAGCGCGGCGAAACCATCACCGCACTCGAACGCACCAACACCGCCCTCCAGCAGGCCCTCGACGAGAACGCCGCCCTGCACACCCAACTCCTCGTCCAGGCAAGGGAAGCCGGGGTCGCCGACGAACGACGCCGACTGGCCGCCGAGATCCACGACACCATCGCCCAGGGCCTGACCGGCATCATCGCCCAGCTCCAAGTCGTGGCGAACGCACCCGACTTGACGACCGCCCGCACCCACCTCGACCGCGCCTCCGCGCTCGCCCGGCACAGCCTCGGCGAGGCCCGCCGCTCCGTGCAGAACCTCGCCCCCGTCGCCCTGGAGCACGACGGACTGCCCGAGGCGCTGAAGAACACGGTCGCCGAGTGGGGCGAACGCACCGGCGTCCGCGCCGAGTTCACCGTCACCGGCACCACCGAACAGCTCCACGACGAGGTCTCGGCGACCCTGCTCCGCATCGCCCAGGAAGCCCTGTCGAACGCGGCCCGGCACGCCCGCGCCACCCGCGTCGGCGTCACCCTCTCCTTCCTCGGCGAGGACGTCATCCTCGACATCCGCGACGACGGACAGGGCTTCGACCCCCTCGCGCTGCCCGAACGCACCCGCACCGGCGGCTTCGGCCTCGACGGCATGCGGGTCCGCGCCGAGCGCATCGCGGGCACGCTCACGGTCGAGTCCGAGCCTGGTCACGGCACCGCCCTGTCGGCTCGCGTACCGTTGGTCCGCCATGAGTGACGAGTTGCTGATCTCCCTGCTGATCGTCGACGACCATCCCGTCGTACGGGACGGTCTGCGCGGCATGTTCGAGTCCGCGCCCGGATTCCGCGTCCTGGGCGAGGCGGCGAACGGTGTCGAGGCCGTGGAGCGGGCCGCCGCCCTCGACCCGGACGTGATCCTGATGGACCTGCGGATGCCGGCCGGCGGGGGAGTCGACGCCATCCGGGAACTGACCCGCCGCGCCGCCCGCGCGAAGGTGCTCGTCCTGACGACGTACGACACCGACTCCGACACGCTGCCCGCGATCGAGGCGGGCGCGACCGGCTATCTCCTGAAGGACGCGCCCCGCGACGAGCTGTTCACCGCCGTCCGCGCGGCGGCGGAAGGCCGTACGGTCCTCTCGCCCGCCGTCGCCTCCCGCCTGGTCTCCGCCGTGCGCGGCCCCCAGACCCCCGGCAACGAACCGCTCTCCGCCCGCGAGCGCGAAGTGCTGGCCCTCGTCGCCAAGGGCACCTCCAACCGCGAGATCGCCCGCGAACTCTTCATCAGCGAGGCGACCGTCAAGACCCATCTCACCCACCTGTACGGCAAGTTGGGCGTCAAGGACCGCGCGGCGGCGGTGGCGACGGCGTACGACCGGGGGATCCTGGGCTGAGGGCGGCGCTCAGCCCAGCACCTTCAGCAGCAGCACCGCCCGGGCCGGCACGGTGATCGCCGACCCCGCCCGGTGCACCACCCCCGGCGCCTCCCCCTGCTCCTCCCGCGAGGTGTCGACGACCACCTCGTACCGCTCCGCCCACGGCGGCCCCGGCAGCGCGAAGCTCACCGGCCGGTCGCCCGCGTGCAGTACGGCGAGGAAGCTGTCGTCGAGGATCGGGTCGCCGCGTTCGTCGCGGCCGGGGATGTCCCGCCCCGAGAGGTACATGCCCAGGGTGGCGGCGGGCGCGTACCAGTCCCGTTCCGTCATCTCCGTGCCGCGCTCGGTGAACCAGGCCAAGTCCCTTATGCCGTCCGCCGATCGGGCCCGCCCGGAGAAGAACGCCCGGCGGCGCAGCACCGGGTGGCGGTGGCGCAGGTCGATCAGCCGGGCGGTGAGGTCGGTCAGCGCCCGCCAGCCCGGGTCGTCCCGCAGCTCCCAGTCCACCCAACTGATCTCGTTGTCCTGGCAGTAGGCGTTGTTGTTGCCCCGCTGGGTCCGCCCCAGCTCGTCACCCGCGACCAGCATCGGCACCCCCGTGGAGAGCAGCAGCGTGGTGAGGAGGTTCCTCAACTGCCGCCGCCGCAGCGCCTGTACGCGCTCGTCGTCGGTCTCGCCCTCGACCCCGCAGTTCCAGGAACGGTTGTCGTCGGTGCCGTCCCGATTGCCCTCGCCGTTGGCCTCGTTGTGCTTGTGTTCGTACGACACCAGGTCCCGCAGGGTGTAACCGTCGTGCGCGGTGATGAAGTTGACCGAGGCGTAGGGGCGACGGCCGCCCCACGCGTACAGGTCGCTGGAGCCCGACAGGCGGTATCCGAGGTCCCGTACGTCCGGCAGCGCACCGCGCCAGAAGTCGCGGACGGCGTTGCGATAGCGGTCGTTCCACTCCGTCCACAGGGGCGGGAAGGCGCCGACCTGGTAGCCGCCGGAGCCGACGTCCCAGGGCTCGGCGATCAGCTTCACCCGTCGTAGCACCGGGTCCTGGGCGATGACCGCGAGAAACGGGGACAGCATGTCGACGTCGTGCATCGAGCGGGCCAGCGCCGCCGCGAGGTCGAAGCGGAAGCCGTCCACGCCCATCTCGGTGACCCAGTAGCGCAGGGAGTCGGTGATGAGCCGGAGCACGTGCGGCTGCACCACGTGCAGGGTGTTGCCGCAGCCCGTGTAGTCCGCGTAGCGGCGGGCGTCGCTCTGCAGACGGTAGTAGCCGCGGTTGTCGACGCCCTTGAGGGAGAGCATCGGCCCCAACTCGCCCCCTTCCGCGGTGTGGTTGTAGACCACGTCGAGGATGACCTCGATCCCGGCCTCGTGCAGCGCGCGCACCATCCGCTTGAACTCGCCGACCTGCTGACCCGCCGTACCGGTCGCCGCGTAGGCCGCGTGCGGGGCGAAGTAGCCGATCGAGTTGTAACCCCAGTAGTTCTTCAGGCCCTTGCGCAGCAGATGGTCCTCGTGCGCGAACTGGTGGACGGGGAGGAGTTCCACGGCCGTCACGCCCAGTTTCACCAGGTGCTCGATCGCCGCCGGGTGCGCCAACCCGGCGTAGGTGCCCCGGAGTTCCTCGGGTATCCCGGGGTGCAGTCTGGTGAAGCCGCCCACGTGGAGTTCGTAGATCACCGAGTCCGCCCACGGGGTCTTCGGGCGGCGGTCGTCCATCCACTCGTCGTCGGTGGTGTCGTCGTGGACCACAACTCCCTTGGGGACGTGGGGCGCTGAGTCGCGGTCGTCGCGCACGGTGTCCGCGACCTGCTGCTGCGGCCAGTCCCGGACATGCGCGTACACCTCGGGCGGCAGCCCGAACTCGCCGTCCACCGCCCGCGCGTAAGGGTCGAGGAGCAGTTTCGCCGGGTTCCAGCGGGCGCCGGTCCACGGGTCCCAGCGGCCGTGCACCCGGAAGCCGTAGCGCTGCCCCGGCAGCACACCGGGCAGGAAGCCGTGCCAGATCTCGTGCGTCAGCTCGGTCAGCGGGGCGCGGGTCTCCACCCCCTGCTCGTCGAACAGACACAGCTCGACGGCCTCAGCGCCCCCTGCCCACAGCGCGAAGTTGGTGCCCGCCACCCCGTCCGGGCCGACCCGGAACCGGGCCCCCAACGGCATCGGCGTCCCCGGCCACACGGGCACGACCGGCGCCCGGTGCGGGGCGCCGTTCAGTAGGGGGGCGGCACGTGGTGCCGGTACGGCCGCGTCGTCGACGGATCGCTCCATCGGCACGCCGCCCTCGACGCGCTCCTCCTGCACGGCCTCCTGCTCGGCTGCGCTCGACACCGTCCGGCCTCCTGCGGCTCATGGAACGACGAGGTGAAGGGCGCACGACGTCCCGGTCGCGAGCCCCTGTCCTGTCATCCTCCCCACTGTTCTGCCCAGAGCTTGGGTCGCACTCACGTTTCCCTGAGGCAGGCCCGCTCGTTGAGCACCCCGTGAGGCATGCACAAGGGCGCGCGCGGCGCGCGGGGGTCGCACTGGCCGCCGTACTGACATGGGCAGGACTGCTGGCCGGAGCCACCGGCTGTACTTCCGACGGCTCGGGCGGGAGCGGTATCGACGAGCTCTTCGGCAAGGCACCGGCGCCCGAGGATGTGATCCGGATCTCGCCCGACGACACCGCCAAGGGAGTCAAACCCGACCGGCGACTGCTGGTCAAGGTGCCCAGCGGGCGCCTGGAGTCCGTGCAGGTCGTCAAGGAGCAGGACGCCCAGGACACCCCCGTCCCGGGCCGTATCTCCGAGGACGGTCTGCGCTGGGAGCCCGAGGACGCGAAGCTCGCCCTGGCCGCCCGGTACACCGTCGACGCGGTCGCCCTCGACGGCCACGGCCGCCGCTCCGCCCGGCACACCACGTTCACCACCTACGTCCCCGACGAACGGTTCATCGGATACGTCACCCCGGAGAACCGTGCCACGGTCGGCACCGGAATGATCGTCTCCCTCGGCTTCAACCGGGAGATCGAGAACCGGGCCGCCGTCGAGCGCGCCATCCATGTCACCGCGAAGCCGGCCGTCGAGGTCCGCCCGCACTGGTTCGGCAACGCCCGCCTCGACTTCCGCCCCGAGTCCTACTGGAAACCCGGCACCCAGGTCACCGTCTCCCTCCGCCTGCGCGACGTGGAAGGCGCACGCGGCGTCTACGGGCTCCAGTACAAGACGTTCTCCTTCACCGTCGGCCGCAGCCAGGTCTCCCTGGTCGACGCGGTCAAACACACCATGGAGGTACGGCGCGACGGCGACCTCCTGGCCACCGTGCCGATCACCGCCGGTGCCCCCGGGCGGACGACGTACAACGGGAAAATGGTGGTCATGGAGATGCTGGAGGTGACCCGTATGAACAGCCGTACGGTCGGCTTCGGCGGCGAGTACGACATCCCCGACGTCCCGCACGCCATGCGGCTCACCGACTCCGGCACCTTCCTGCACGGCAACTACTGGGCGCCGGCCGCCCCCGGACACGTCAACGTCAGCCACGGGTGCGTGGGGCTGCGGGACGTGAAGGGCGGCGGTTCGGACACTCCGGCCGGCTGGTTCTTCGACCGCAGCATCGTCGGGGACGTGGTCGAGGTCGTGCACAGCAACGACAAACAGGTCGCTCCCGACAATGGCCTCGGCGGGTGGAACATGGGTTGGAAGGAGTGGAAGGCGGGCAGTGCGGTCAAGTGACCGGAGACGGGGCGGGCACCCTGCGTCAGGCGGCAGTTGAAGTTGCGACCGAACGGTGACAATCACCTGACACGAAGCTCAAATCCTGGCAGTTAATATGCGCGGATGCGCACGTCAGATGCGCAAAGGGGTGCGGGCCGGACCAGGCCCGGCGAGGGGAGAAAGTCTTGAACGTGCGACCGATATCGGGGGCGTCGGTTGACGCGCGCGGCCGGAGAAACAAGGGCTTGCTGGCGCTGATCCTCGGCGTGCTGCTGCTCGCCGTCACCGCGTGCGGAGGTGGCGGCGGTAGCTCCAACTCCGGCTCCGGGTCCGGCGATGCCAAGGACAAGGCCTCGGACACGGCCCAGACCAAGCAGTCGCAGGCGGTCGTCACCATCGCCCCCAAGGACGGCTCGAAGTCCGTCGACACCAGCGGCGCCCTCAAGATCAGCGCCGCGAAGGGCAAGTTGACCGAGGTCACCGTGAAGGACGCCGGTGGCTCCGAGGTCGACGGCGCGATCACCGGCGGCGGCGCGACCTGGACTCCCGCGACGCATCTCGCCGCCTCCACCAAGTACACCGTGCACGCGGTCGCCAAGGACTCCGCGGGCCGGGTCGCCGCCGAGGACTCCAGCTTCACCACCCTGACCCCGGCGAACACCTTCGTCGGCTACTTCACCCCCGAGGACGGCTCCACGGTCGGCGTCGGTATGCCGTTCTCCATCCGCTTCACCCGGGGCATCACGCACCCCGGGGACGTGAAGAAGGCCATCAGCATCACGACCTCGCCGGCCGTCGACGTCGAGGGCCACTGGTTCGGCAACGACCGTCTCGACTTCCGCCCCGAGAACTACTGGAAGTCCGGCACCAAGGTCACCGTCAAGCTCAACCTCGACGGCGTCGAAGGCCGTTCGGGCGTCTACGGCAAGCAGACCAAGACGGTCAAGTTCACCATCGGCCGCAACCAGGTCTCCATCGTCGACGCCAAGAAGCACACGATGAAGGTCACCCAGGACGGAAAGACCATCAAGACCATCCCGGTCACCACCGGCAAGCCCGGCTACGACACCTGGAACGGCCAGATGGTCATGAGCGAGAAGCTCACCGTGACCCGGATGAACGGTGACACGGTCGGCTACGGCGGCGAGTACGACATCAAGGACGTCCCGCACGCCACCCGCCTGACCGACTCCGGCACCTTCGTCCACGGCAACTACTGGGGCGGCGACGCCTTCGGCAACTACAACGCCAGCCACGGCTGCATAGGCCTCCGGGACGTCAAGGGCGGTTACAGCAAGACCGTCCCGGCCGCGTGGTTCTTCAACCACTCGATCCTCGGTGACGTCGTGGTCGTCAAGAACTCCAACGACGCGACCGTGGCACCCGACAACGGGCTCAACGGCTGGAACATGTCGTGGGCGAAGTGGACTGCGTGACACTTTCCTAGACAGATACGGGCCCGGTGCTGTGACCCACAGCACCGGGCCCGTTGTCGTTAGCGCGCGTTAACCTGCGTGCATGACCGTGAATCTCGAAGTCGCCGAGGGCGTCGGCACCATCCGCCTCGACCGCCCGCCGATGAACGCGCTGGACACCGCAACCCAGGACCGCCTCAAGGAGCTCGCCGAGGAGGCCACGCGCCGCGAGGACGTGCGGGCCGTGGTGGTCTACGGCGGGGAGAAGGTGTTCGCGGCGGGCGCGGACATCAAGGAGATGCAGCGCATGGACCACGCGGCGATGGTCGCGCGGTCGCGTGCCTTGCAGGATTCGTTCACGGCGGTGGCCCGTATCCCCAAGCCGGTCGTCGCGGCCATCACGGGCTACGCGCTGGGCGGGGGCTGCGAGTTGGCGCTGTGCGCGGACTTCCGCATCGCGGCCGACAACGCGAAGTTGGGGCAGCCGGAGATCCTGCTCGGCCTCATCCCCGGTGCGGGCGGCACACAGCGGCTGGCCCGGCTGATCGGACCGTCGAAGGCGAAGGACCTGATCTTCACCGGCCGTATGGTCAAGGCCGACGAGGCGCTCCAACTGGGCCTGGTGGACCGGCTGGTGCCCGCCGCCGAGGTCTACACGGAGGCGCACGCGTGGGCGGCGAAACTCGCGCAGGGTCCGGCGATCGCGCTCCGTGCGGCGAAGGAAGCGATCGACACCGGTCTGGAGACGGACATCGAGACCGGGCTCACGGTCGAACGGACGTGGTTCGCGGGGCTGTTCGCGACCGAGGACCGTGAGATCGGGATGCGCAGCTTCGTCGAAGAGGGCCCCGGCAAGGCGAAGTTCCAGTGAACCGGACCGTCGAAGTCTGGTGAACCGGACGGTCAAATACCGCTCAGCCACTTGCAATTGACGCGATGTCTCATACAGGTCCCTCGACGGGATGGTTTATGGGAACCTTAAGGTGACCTTAAGTCTGCCTTGTCGAGGGAGCCTGTCGATTGCCTCCAACAGAGCCTTCGCCGCAGGTCGGAGGGGTTGCGGCCGACGCTGAAATGCCACTGGCATATGCCAATCGGATGTCGCGGAACAGGTGCTTCCGGGGGGCGTATTCCTCCGGAACCGCCCCGGAGGCCGTCCGGGGCGGCCATGATGGACGCATGGCGGGGCTGGAAGGTATCGGACAGCCGCGGGGACAAGGCCGTGCGACCGCGGCGCGCTGGTCGCCTGCGGTCGAGGACGAGCGGGCACTCAAAGCGATCGAATTGTTCGGCGATCCGACGGAGGCGGAAGTTCCGCTCCCGTCCCGCCCCGAGTCCGCCGCCGCGGCCCGCCGGCTCACCCAGATCGTCGTCCTGCGGCACTGGGGACTCAGCCCGAAAATGACCGAGGACGCCGTCTTACTGGTTTCGGAACTGGTCGGAAACGCCGTACGGCACACGGGCGCCCGGGTGTTCGGACTGCGGATGAAGCGCCGTCGCGGCTGGATCCGCGTCGAGGTCCGCGACCCGTCCCGGGGCCTGCCCTGTCTGATGCCGGTCCAGGAGATGGACCTGAGCGGTCGCGGCCTCTTCCTCGTCGACAAACTCTCCGACCGCTGGGGCGTCGACCTGTTGCCTCGAGGCAAGACGACGTGGTTCGAGATGCGGGTCGCCGACCGTTGAACGCGTGACGCTCCGCTGCGTGTGACGGGGGCAGGTCGTCGGTTTTCCGCGGCGCCGCTGTGGCTGGTCGCGCAGTTCCCCGCGCCCCGGTGGGGCGCTGTCGAACCGCAGTTGGATCGGCCGGGCAACCCCGTGCGGACGACCGTTCGAGGCGCGACCCGTGAGGGTCCCTCGATCGGGTTAATGCCCCGCTTTCTTGCTCAACGCCCCTTAAATGGACCGGGTGACCACGACCGACCGCCGTACGGCGTTGCGTGCGGGTGCCGGGCTCGTCGCCGGGGGCGCACTCGCCGCCGGATGTGCCACGACCGGCCCCGCCGCAGCCCCCGCCGCTCCCGCCCGCGCCCCCGCCCCCGCCGCCGCCAAGGCGACCCCGCTCACCGCCCCCGCCCCGCGCGCCTTCCCCCGGCAGCCCGCGCAGATCACCCACGGACCCCGCGACCGCCCCCGGATCGCACTCACCTTCCACGGCCAGGGCGACCCCAAGATCGCCACCGCCCTCCTCGCCGAGGCGGAGAAACACGGCGCCCGCGTCACCGTCCTCGCCGTCGGCACCTGGCTCGACACCCACCCCGGGATGGCCCGCCGCATCCTCGACGGCGGCCACGACCTCGGCAACCACACCCAGCGGCACATCGCCGTCAACACCCTGTCCGAGACCGACGCCCTGGCCGAGATCACCGCCTGCGCCGACCGCCTCAAGCGGCTCACCGGCTCGATCGGCACCTGGTTCAGACCCTCGCGCGCCCCGGCCGCGTCCCCCCTCGTCCAGCGCCTGGCCCACCGCGTGGGCTACCCGCATGTGCTGTCCTACGACGTCGACTCCCTCGACTTCACCGAGCCCGGCGCCCCTGCCATCACCCGCAAGGTGCTCGCCGAGGTCCGCGACGGCTCCGTGGTGAGCATGCACTTCGGGTACGCCGGCACGGTCGCCGCGCTCCCCGCCGTACTGCAAGAACTCGACCGCCGCGGACTGCGCGCGGTGACGACCACGGAGCTGCTGAGCTGATGCGACACATCCCCCTCACCCGAGCCCTGGTCACCGGCGCCGCCCTCGCCGCACTGGCCGCCCTCGCCGGCTGCGGATCGCAGGACCACGCCGACGAGGCCCTCGGCACCAAGCCCGCCCTCCAGCCGCAGCAGCAGAAGCAACAGCCGCAGGTGCCGAAGGGGTTGCCCGGGATGCCGCCGGTGCTCGACCCCGCCGACGTCTACGCGGCCGACCGGCCGGGCCGACTCTCCCCAGTGGTGCGGGACTTCCCGTCCCGGGTCTACGTCCCCAACACCGGCTCCAACACGGTCTCGGTGATCGACCCGAAGACGTACAAGGTCATCGAGACCATCCCGGTCGGAGTCCAGCCCCAACACGTCGTGCCCTCCTGGGACTTGAAGACGCTCTGGGTCAACAACGACCGGGGCAACACCCTCACGCCGATCGACCCGCGAACGGGCAAGGCAGGCAAGCCCGTTGACGTCCACGACCCGTACAACCTCTACTTCACGCCCAACGGTAAGTACGCGATCGTGATGGCCTCCCTGGACCGGCAGTTGGTGTTCCGGGACGCGCACACCATGAAGACGGTGAAGGCGGTCCCGGTCAGCTGCTACGGCGTCAACCACGCCGACTTCTCCACGGACGGCCGGTACTTCATCGTCTCCTGCGAGTTCAGCGGCGAACTGCTCAAGGTCGACACCGAGAAGATGAAGGTGATCGGGCAGCAGAAGCTGCCGTTCCACGGGGCGATGCCGCAGGACGTCAAGATCTCGCCCGACGGCAAGCGGTTCTACATCGCCGACATGATGGCGAACGGCATGTGGGTGCTGAACGGCGACACCTTCGCCAAGCCTGACTTCCTGCCCACCGGCAAGGGCTGCCACGGCCTGTACATCAGCCGGGACTCGCGCGAGATGTACATCTCCAACCGGGGCGAAGGCAGCATCTCCATCTTCGACTTCACCAAGAACAAGCTGACCAAGAAGTGGCATCTGCCGCACGGCGGCAGCCCCGACATGGGCGGCGTCTCGGCCGACGGCAAGGTCCTGTGGCTGTCCGGCCGCTACAACTCCGAGGTGTACGCCATCGACACCCGCACCGGCACCCAGCTCGCCCGCATCAAGGTCGGCGGCGGCCCGCACGGCCTCGCCGTCTACCCGCAGCCGGGCCGCTACTCGCTCGGCCACACCGGCATCTTCCGCTGAAGTCGGATTGAAACGCGGCCAGTTGGACACGCCCCCGTACGGGTGATGATCCGCAACTCGGCGCCGTGGAACCGGAATCGTGCCGTGCATGATCACGATTCACCTGCGGCGGCGAGCCGCTGCCGCCGTCCTGTCCCTCGCGGCCGTCTTCGCCACCACGGCCGCGACCGTCCCCACCCACACGCCGGCAAGGGCCGCCGCACCGGCCTGCCCCGAGGTCGCCGACCCCGCGACGGCCGCCGTCGACCAGCGCGTGGACATCAGCCGCATCACCCCGGACCCGGTCTGGCGCACGACCTGCGGCACCCTCTACCGCAGCGACAGCCGCGGCCCGGCGGTCGTCTTCGACCAGGGCTTCGCACCCAAGGACGTCATCAACGGGCAGTACGACATCGAGAAGTACGTCCTGGTCAACCAGCCCTCGCCGTACGTCTCGACGACCTACGACCACGACCTGTACAAGACCTGGTACAAGTCGGGCTACAACTACTACATCGACGCCCCCGGCGGTGTGGACGTCAACAAGACCATCGGCGACACCCACAAGTGGGCCGACCAGGTCGAGGTCGCCTTCCCCGGCGGCATCAAGCGGCAGTACATCATCGGCGTCTGCCCGGTCGACAAGAAGACCAAGGTCGAGATCATGAGCGACTGCGAGAGCAACCCGTACTACCAGCCGTGGCACTGAGCAGCAGCGCCTCCGAACCCACCGGACGGTAGCCCGCCGCCAGGAACGCCCGCATGCTGCGGGCGTTCCCCGGCGCCACCTGCGCCCACAGCGGCTCGGTCGCCAGATGGCGCGCGGCGGCCACCAGCGCGCGCCCCAGCCCCCGGTGCCGTACGCCCTCCCCGATCTCGACCGAGACCTCCGGGCGGCCCGCGATACCGCGGCCCATGACCAGCACCCCGCCGTCCGTCGTCCACGCGCGCACGTCGTCGCGCCGGTTGCGGGCGTACACGATCCTCGGGTGGTCGCCGTCCGTGATCTCCTCCAGCGGGAGCGGCGGTTCGCCCGGCAGCGGGGCACCCACGAGCATCGCGTCGACGTTCTCCGCCGTACGGCCCGTCCGGTCGAGCAGGGCCGTCAGGAACCGCGGGTTCATCGGCGCCGCGAGCGCGTCGCAGGGCACGGCGGCCAGGGTGTCGAGGACCCACCGCGGATCCTCGTCCGTGAAGACCACCGCGTGCGCGGTGAAGGCGAGCACCCCCGCGTCCCGCTCGGACGCCTGCGGCACGACGGTCGTACGGCCGTCCGGCGGTGGGAAGACACCCCGCGCCGCCGCGTCGAGAATGTCCCGGAGAGTCTCCATCGCCGTGCTCCTCGCACTCCTTGAGTCTCCACCCACTGGAAGGCCCACACTCACGACATGATCGACGACGGCACCGCACTGCTCACCATCGGGGAGCTGGCCAGGGCCACCGGACTGACCGTGCGCACCATCCGCTACTGGTCGGACGAGGGCGTCCTCACCCCGGTGACCCGCTCCGCCGGCGGCTACCGGCTCTACGACGCCGAGTCCGCCGCCCGTCTCGAACTGATCCGCACCCTGCGGGAGTTGGGCCTCGGCCTGGACGACGTACGCAAGGTGCTGGCGGGGGAGACGACAGTCGCGGAGGTGGCCGCCGCCCATGTGGTGGCGCTGGACGCGCAGATCCGCTCGCTGCGGGTGACCAGGGCGGTGCTGTCGACCGTGGCGCGACGTGGTTCGACCGCAGAGGAGATGACGCTCATGAACAAGCTGGCACGGCTGTCGGCAGCCGAACGCAGGCGGATCATGGAGGAGTTCGTGGACGAGCTGTTCCACGGGCTCGACACCGTGGATCCGTGCATCAAGGAGCGGATGCGGTCCATCGCGGTGGACCTGCCGGACGACCCGACCCCCGAACAGGTCGACGCCTGGGTGGAGTTGGCGGAAATGGTGCAGGACCCGCAGTTCCGGGCGCAGATGCGCAAGGCGGTCGAGTTCAACGCCTCGGACCAGGAGCGCGCCGCCGTCCGCGGGCGGTCCACCTGGTTCCCGATGCGCCTGGTGCAGCTGGGCGGGGAGGCCCGGCAGCGGGGGATCGCTCCCGAGTCGCCGGAAGCGGCGGAGATCGTGCGGGAGGTGCTGGGCGACGGCGGCGACCCGGCCGTCGTGCTGGAGCGGATGGAGTCGGCGGCCAACGACCGCCTCGCCCGGTACCGGGAGTTGCTGTCCACGGTGAAGGGCTCGGGGCCCGCGGGAGCGCACCGGGAGGAGTTCGCGTGGGTGGTCGCCGCACTGCGTGCTCGCGCGGCCGGATAATCTGGCCTCCGTCAACAGGCAGTAAAGCGTTACGAAGGGGCGGATCCGGTGGCGGACATCGAGGAAGCACGCAAGCATTTCCAGCGGATCGACACGGACGGTGACGGCTTCATCACCGCGGCCGAGTTCAAGACCGCCCTGGCAGAGGGAGGCGACTGGAACGTGACCGAGGCGGTCGCCGAGGCCATCATCAAGACGAGGGACCTCAACGGGGACAAGGTCCTGTCGTTCGACGAGTTCTGGGCCCACCTGAACAAGTGACCCGGGAACGACCCGAGCGGAAGGGGCGCCCGTCCTTCGGTGGACGGGCGCCCCTTCCGTCCGTTGAACGGCTCGGCCCGATGTGACGTATCAGGTGCTGTGGGCGGTAGCGGGCCGTCAGGATGTGTCGCCGGTGTGCGGTGACCGGGGGAAGGGCTGGACATTTCAGTGGATTCGAGCCGTCCGGCCGGCAGCGTTCTCGACCTGGCCACTCCGCCGGAGCGGGACGGGACGGGGAGCGCGGAACCGGGCCGCCGACAAGTGCTGGGCCTGGACGGTCTCCGCGGTCTGGCGGCACTGTATGTGGTGCTGTTCCACTGCTGGTTGTACACCTTCCCGGGGTACCCGAACAGTTCGGCGCCTCGCTGGCTCGACGGCCTGATGTTCGGGCGTCTCGCCGTCGTCTTCTTCCTGGTGCTCTCCGGGTTCTCCCTGGCGATCTCCCCGGCGCGGCACGGCTGGCGGTCCGGCGGTGTCGGCCAGTTCCTGCGCCGGCGTGCCTGGCGCATTCTGCCCCCGTACTGGGCGGCGCTGATCCTGAGCCTGCTCGTTTCCTGGTACGCGGTACCGGCCTCGCACTTCGGGCCGCCGACCGGCATGACGGTACTGGTGTACGGCTTCGTCGCCCAGGACATGGTCACCGCTCCGACACCGAACGGCGCGTTCTGGTCGATCGGGGTGGAGTCGGAGCTCTATCTCCTCTTCCCGCTCCTGCTGTTCGTCCGTCGGCGGTGGGGCGCCGCGATCCTGGCTCTGTGCGTGACGCTTCCGGTGGTCGTCGGCGGGCTGATGGCGGCCGGCGCGTCCCCCGTGGAGGGCGACAACTGGCTCGCCCCCCATCTCGCCCCGGTGTTCGCCGCCGGAGTGATAGGTGCGGGGATCATCAGCGCGTCGGACAAGGTTCGACGTCTGCCCTGGGGATGGCTCGCGGTCCTGGCCGCCCTGCCCGTCCTGGCTCTCGGCGCCGTCCAGGGCTCCGTCTGGACGGTGAACCACTACTTCTGGACAGACCTCGCCATCGCACCGGCCATGACGATGCTGCTCGCCGCGGTCGCCACCGGCCAACCCGCCTTTCTCGTACGGCTGTTGACCACCCGCCCGGTGCGCAGGCTCGGCGACTTCTCCTACAGCCTCTACCTGATCCATCTTCCGATCGTCCTGACCGTGATTCGCCGGGTGGCCCCGCACTTCGTGTCACCCGGGCTGCCCACGTTCGGGTTCACACTCGCCCTGGGCCTTCCCGTTTCGCTGTGCGGGGCCTGGCTGTTCTCGAAGATCTTCGAGATTCCGTTCAAGCGGAACAGGTCCTGGAAGTCCTTGGTCGCGCGGGGAACCGACTCCGCCGTGATCAACCAGCGGTCGCGGTGGACTTCCCGCCGGAGGGAGTGACGGCGTACCACTCGCCGTCCTTCCCCTGGCCGTTCACCTGCCCGGCCGCCGTGTCGCCGACGTACCGGTAGAGCGGCCAGCCGGCCAGGGTCAGCTGCTTCAGGCCGTTCCGGTGGACCGTACCGAGGAGGCTCTGGGCAACCCCTGACGTCTGAACGGAATCCTGCACGATGACAGGGATCCACGTCTTGGTGCACGTACCTTTGCACGTCCACTTCGAGGGACTCGGCTCGTCCTTGTCGTAGCGGTAGAGGGCCAGCCCCTGGTCGTCGGTGACCACGACGCCCGCGCCGTTCGTCGACCGGGCCGTCACGGATGTGGTCGTGCCGGGGTCACCGCTCGCGGAGCCGCCGGCCTCGCCCTGTGCCGAAGCAGCCGACGCGGTGGGCGCGGGACTCGACGCGGCCGGTGCTGCGGGAGCCGCGCTCGTGGGGCCGGTGCCGGTGTCGGTCGAGGAGCCGCAGGCTCCCAGCAGGAACACGGAAGCGAGCCCCGCGACCAGGTTGGGGACGATGCGTCGTGGCATCAAGAAATGGCCCTTCGTCGTGAGTCGCCTCTGCCTTGCTCTTTTAGTACGTCGGCCGACTCGCGCCCTCTCAGCCGCCGGTGTCCCATGACGGAGTCTTGACCATCGCCGGGGGCCCCGGTCGTCCTGTCCGGTCACCTGTATGGCGGCGGTCCGGAATAGCCGGCGATCGGGCGGGGTTCACGCACCCAGAAGCATGCGTGTGCATCGATTCTGGATCGGCGAAGGGTCTGTCATGAAGATCGGCATCATCGGCGCGGGCAACATCGGCGGCAACCTCACCCGGCGGCTCACCGCACTCGGCCACGACGTCTCCGTCGCCAACTCGCGCGGCCCGCAGACACTCACCGCACTGGCCGAGGAGACCGGCGCGACCCCCGTACCGGTGGCGGAGGCGGCGCGCGGGGCCGAGGTCGTCGTCGTCACCGTCCCGCTGAAGGCCGTACCGAACCTGCCCAAGGGATTCCTGGACGAGGCGGCGGACGGCGTCGCGGTGATCGACACCGGCAACTACTACCCCGGCCGTGACGGCAGGATCGCCGCCATCCTCGACGAGGGCCTCACCGAGAGCCGCTGGACGGCCGAGCAGATCGGCCACACCGTCATCAAGGCCTTCAACGGCACCTACGCCCAGGACATCCTGGACCGGCACCGCCCCGCCGGCGCCCCCGACCGCCTCGCGCTCCCGGTCGCCGGTGACGACGAGGCGGCGAAGCGCGTGGTCAGGGCCCTGATCGACGACCTCGGCTTCGACACGGTCGACGCGGGCAGCCTCGACGAGTCCTGGCGTCAGCAGCCGGGGACGCCGGTCTACGGGCTGCGCGAGGGCGTGGACGGCGTCACCAAGGCCCTGGCGGAGGCCTCACCGGAGCGGACGGGCGACTTCACGGGCTGAGCGCTGACAGGTCGGCTGCCCGCCGGTCCCGCGGCCGGGTGGCTCAGGCGCCTCTGGCCCAGGCCTGGAGGGCGGCCTTGCTCGCGAAGTCGGCCACGTCCTTGTCGTGCGGGTCGGACGTGTACTGGTGGAAGGTCCAGTTCGCCTCGATGCGGGGCTTGCCGGCCGTCGTGTAGTCGGCGATCCACAGGGCGTCGCCCGCGTAGGAGGTCTTGTCGATGTTCAGCCAGAAGTTGCGGTTGCAGTAGAGGACGACCCTGTTGCCCGGCCGAAGTGCCTTCACCTTGCGGATGAAGCTGTCCTTCTCCGCGTTGGACGCGTGGGTGCCGTCGCCCGTCGTCTCCCAGTCGACCGCCAGCAAGTCGCCCGCTTTCTCAGGGGCCTTGCTCACGAAGTACTCCGCCTGGGCCGTGATGTCGCCGGGCCAGAGGAAGTGGTAGAAGCCGACGACCAGTCCCGCGTCCCGGCCCGTCTTCGTCTGGGCGGTGAGTCTCGGGTTGACGTACGAGCGGCCCTCCGTCGCCTTGATGAAGACGAAGGAGGAGCCGTCCGTGCCGTACGCGGTGGACTGGTATGCGCTTACGTCGATTCCATGCAGCATAGGGGGACTTGTGCCCTGTCCCCGGTATCCGGAACCTCAGCTTCTGGTGGCCGCCGAGCTGAGTACCGCCGCCGATTTCGCCGACCAGTCAGAGGTGATCACACTTGCGTGATCGGCGGCCAACAGTGCCAATTTCGCGGCGACTTCCGCGTCCGTGGGAGCCGTCGAGGAGATCGCGGGGGCCACCGCGTACGCGTCCGTCATGATCAGGATGTAGTGGTTCGTGGAGTAGAACGACGTGTCGTAACTGTTGTTCACGTACGTCGCCGCGTCTCCGTCGAAGAACACGAACCAGGGGCGGATCGAGGTGTCCGAGGTCCAACGGGTCGATCGCGGATCGCCGTTCGCCGCGCCGAGTACGGCCGGGAAGGCCTGCGCCTGTGCGATCGTGCCGGCCGCGTACAGGTCCCGGAGATGGTCGCCGTACTCCTGGTCGGTCCAGTAGTGGTCGAACGGGTTGGCCTGCTCGACCGTGCCCGGGATCAGTTCGAAGATGAACTTGCCCTTGAGGGCGTCACGGGAGGGCCACGCGTTCGCCTTGGCCGCCGCGTCGAGCGTGGAGTACGAGGAGCCGAGCAGGTCGGACGGCTTGTAGACGCTGCTGCCGAGCTTCTGCGAGACCAGGGTGTCGAACGCGGTCGGGCCGAGACCGATGGTCTGGTTGAAGCCCACCTTCATCTCCACCTTGACGATGATGGGCGCGTGGTCCGGGTGCAGGGTGTTCCAGGCGGCCATGTTGTCCAGGCAGCTGCCGAGATCCTGGTTGCGGTCCTTGCTGTACAGGTCGGCGGGGGTGCTCGCGTACTCGCAGTTGTTGTCGTTGGCGAACAGGTCGCTGTGGCTGACCCGCCACCGCTTGCTCAAACTGTCGACGTAGACGTCCAGTTCGAGCAGCGAGGCCCCGGAGTCCAACGCCTGCGCCCAGTACGTGTACTTGTCCTTCTCGTACGCGTTGTGGGTACCGATCGTCGTCGTCTCCGAGAACTTCGGCGCCGCCGCGTGGGCGTTGCCCGCGGCCCCCGTCAGCAGCAGAGCCGTGGCGCCGAGCAGCGCCGCCAGCCGTCTTATCGCCTTCATGGGTGTCAAGTCCCCTTCGCCGTGGCCTGGTTGGCGCGTTGTTGGCGGCAGCAGCGTAGGGCGAAGGGGTTACTGCTCGGTAGAGGCTGGGGGAACATCACCTTCCGCCGGCTTGGCAAAGATTGTTCCTGCCCGCGGATATTGTGTTCTCGTCATCGAGAATCATATTCTCGAACGATGACTGGTCCTGGTGTGGGGTTCGCCCTTCGATTCGACTTCCGTAACCCGGAGTCGGCCGGTACGTCCATGGCGGACCGTTACGCGGCGGCCCTCGACATGGCCGAGTGGGCCGATGGACTCGGCTGTACGCGGATCACCGTCTCCGAGCACCACGGTTCGCCGGACGGCTATCTGCCCAGCCCGGTCCAGATGCTCGCGGCGATGGCCGCCCGCACGGAGCAAGTCCGTTTCCTCGTCGCCGCGTTGATCGCGCCCTTCCACGATCCGCTGCGCCTGGCCGAGGAGTTGGCGGTCCTCGACAACATCAGCCGCGGGCGCGTCGACCTGATCGTCGCGGGCGGCTATGTGCGCGAGGAGTTCGCCATGTTCGGCGTACCGATGAACGAGCGCGCCAAGCGGGTCACCGAGGTGGTCACCACCCTCAAGTCGGCGTTCACCGGGGAGCCGTTCACCTACCGGGGCCGCACGGTGCGCGTCACGCCCGCGCCGTACCGGCCGGGCGGCCCCGCCGTACTGCTCGGCGGCAGCAGCGAACCGGCGGCGCGGCGGGCGGCCCGCATCGCGGACGGGTTCGTGCCCTCGGTGCCCGAGGTGTGGGACCACTACCGCGACGAGGTCGGCAAGCTGGGCCGCCCCGACCCCGGCCCCAGCCCGATCGGGCCGAACCGGGTGGTCGCCCTCGCCGAGGACCCCGACGAGGGCTGGGAGCGGATGGCGCCGTACTTCCTGCACGAGACCAACGCCTACGGAATCTGGCAGGCCCAGGACGATGTGGCGGCACCCTTCCGTACGGCCGAGGGTCTTGCGGAGCTGCGGCGCGGCGACCAGTACCGGGTGCTGACGCCCGAGCGGTTCGTGCGCGAACTGAAGGCCGCGCCAAGGCCGTTCACCCAGTTCCATCCGCTGTGCGGGGGCATGCCGATGGAGTTGGCGTGGTCGAGTCTGCGGTTGTTCGAGCGGGAGGTGTTGCCCGCCTTCGGCTAGGAGCCAGGACCTAGGGGGCGGTGCGTTCGCGGAGGGGGCGGCGGTCCGTGTGTTCGGTGAGGACCTCGGTCAGCTGGCGGGTGGTCTGCCGGGCCACGCGGGGTTCGGTGGCCGCGTGACTCGTGTACGCGTTCAGCCCGGTGGCCAGGACCCAGCCCATGCCGCGCGTCCAGGTGGCGTCGTCCAGACCGAGGACGGAACGGAAGACCGGCCGGGTGGTGGCCGACAGCAGCGTGTAGGCGATGACCAGATCGCAGGCCGGATCGCCCATCCCCACGCCGCCGAAGTCGATGACGGCACAGACGCGGCCGTCGGCGGTGAGCAGGTTGCCCGTGTGGAAGTCCCCGTGGCACCAGACCGGTTCGCGCTCCCACGCGGGGGCGCGCAGCGCGTTGTCCCAGACCTCGGTCAGGGCGGCGGCGTCGAACACCCCGGCCACCGCCTCGATCGCCGCACGGGTCGCCTCGTCACGGTCGGCCAACGGGGCGCGGACCAGCTCGGGGTGGACACCGGGGAGCAGCGCGTCGGCGGGCGGGATCTCGCGCAACGTCCGTAGGAATGCGGCGAGTTGACGAGCAGTCAGGTCGGGATCGGCGAGGTCTTCGACGGTCGCCGTGGTCCCGTCCAGCCAGCGGGTGACGGACCAGTGCCACGGGTAGCCGCAGCCCGGGGTGCCGAGTCCCAGCGGTTCCGGTACGGGCAGCGGCAGTCGCGGGGCCAGGTGCCGCAGCCAGGTGTGCTGTTTGGCGGCCTCCCCGTCCGCCCAGTCGCTGCGCGGCAGCCGTACGGACATCGTGTCGCCGAGCCGGTGGATGACGTGATCCGCACCGGGTTGCTCCACCAGGGTCAGCGGCAGGTCGGCCCACTGCGGGAACTGCGCGGCGAGCAGCCGGCCGACGAGTGCGGAATCGATGGTCATCTTTCCCCCGAGTGCCAAGTACCGGATGATCGTCTTACGTTACCGATCAACTCGGCGTGGAACACACCGAGTTCGGGCGGCGGAACGGCGACCCTGGGCCGAAGCCGCCGGTCCGAGCCCCCGCGAGGAGCCGCACATGACCGACCTGCCGCCGCCCTCGACCCACCCCACCGGCCGGCCCCGGCTCGTCGCCACCGACCTCGACGGCACCGTCGTCCGCGGCGACGGCACCGTCTCCGCACGTACCGTCGCGGCCTTCGCCCGTATCAGGGACGCCGGCGCCGAGTTCGTGTTCGCCACCGGCCGACCGCCGCGTCTGATGGGCCCGATCGCCGACGCCTTCGGCCCGTTCGGCACGGCCATCTGCTCCAACGGCGCGCTGGTCTACGACATGGGCACCCGAAGTGTCGTGGCGGAGCACGCCATCGACCCCCGCACGCTCGCCGAAACCGTCCGCCGGCTCCGTGCCGCGATCCCGGAGATCGGCCTCGCGGTCGAGCACGCCACCGAACTACACGGCGACGACCGTTACGAGGCCGGAGCCTGGGACGCCGACATCACCGTCCGGCGCCCCGGCGAGAGCGGCCTGTGGAACCGCCCGGCCCCCAAACTCGTGGGCCGCCACCCGCACTTGTCCGCCGACGAGCTGCTCGCCCTCGCCGCTCCCGCACTGGGCGACCTGGTCACCGTCTACCACTCCAACGGCGAGCGGCTGGTCGAGGCCATCGCCGCGGGCGTCAGCAAGGCCCACGCCCTACGGCGGTTCGCGGCCGACCGGGGCATCACGGCCGTAGAGGCGATGGCCTTCGGCGACATGCCCAACGATCTGCCGATGCTGGCCTGGGCGGGCACGTCGTATGCCGTGGCGAACGCGCACCCGAGTGTCCTGGACGCGGTCACCCACGTCACCCTCTCCAACGACGAGGACGGGGTGGCGGAGGTGATCGAGCGTCACTTCCCGGAGGAGGTTCGGGCGTCGTAAGGTTTCAACTCGGCTTTCCCGGCCACCCGTTGAGCATGTCACCACGCTACGGCGGAAGCCCCGCGGGGACGGTCATCTCCGTCATCGCGGACATCGCGGCACTGATCCTGATCCTGTGGATCGGCCTCTACCTGTTCGACGCCAACACCGCGAACAGCACGGTCGACTGGGTCCACCACGCGGCCAACTGGCTCTCGGGCTGGTCGCACAACCTGTTCACCATCCACTCGGCCGACTGGCGCACCGTGGTCAACTACGGCCTGCCCGCGCTTGTTTACCTCTTCATCGGCCATGCGGTGGCCGCCGGGGTCAACAGGTCCTAGACCCCCGCGTGCGGGTACGTGGCCGAACGGTGCTGGAAGGAGAGGATCTTCGGGTTCTGGACGACTCCGTCGCGGATCTCGATGGCCTTGCGGACCGTGACGTCGTCGTCCCACGCCGTGGGCCCGCTCATGACCTTGCGGAGATACGGCAGCAGCGCCTCGCTGATCTCCCAAGTGGCGGAGTTCCAGAGGTGGGACGGGCTGTGGTCCACCGCGTAGTAGTGGCAGCCCGGACCGACCGTTGACATCGGGTCGCCGAAACCGCTCGGGCGGGCCCAGGCGAAGCCCATGCCGTCGTCGCAGGCCACGTCGATGAAGAAGGTCCCCGGCCGGAACAGGGCCAGTTCCTCGTTGTTGACGAACATGAGCGGGGCGTCGGTGTCCTGGAGAACGCAGTTGACGACGATGTCGAACCCGGCGAGGTACTGCGCGAGCGGCACCGGCCCGAGCCCGGTGACGGCCTCCAGGCGCGAGGGATCGTCCTCCCGCTCCTGGAAGTGCCCCATCACGACCGACGGCATGGGCGAGGCCACCGCCGCGGCGGCACGCTGGGTGAGGACCGTGACGTCGGAGACGCCCATCGCGCCCAGGCCGGTGACCGCGCCGCGCGCCGTGGCGCCGAAGCTGATCACGCAGGCCCGCAGCCGGCGCCCGTAGCTGCCGGTCAGCCCGCCGAGCTGGAGGGCGTGCAGCACCGAGCAGTAGCCGGCGAGCTCGTTGTTCTTGTGGAACACATGGACGCTGAAGGCGCCCGTCGACGTCCAGTGGTTCATGGCCTCCCAGGCGATCAGGGTCAGTCGCCGGTCGATGCCGATCTGCGTCGTCTTCTCGTCCTGCACACAGTGCGGCCAGCCCCACAGCACCTGGCCCTCGCGCAGCTCGGCGAGGTCGTCGTGCATGGGCTTGGGCAGCAGCATGATGTCGCACTCGGCGACCAGTCGCTCACGGGACCGCAGGCCCGCCACGAGTGGTCGCAGCGCGTCGTCGGCGACGCCGAACCGTTCGCCGTAGCCCTCTTCGAGGTAGATCCGCTCACGGAGATCCGGGGCGACGCGTTCGAGATGGCTGGGGTGCAGGGGCAGACGGAACTCGTTCTCCTTGCGGGAGGAGGAGAGTACTCCGAGACTCAACAGACTCATTGGGGCGGCTCGTTTCCGGCCGGACACGTGGACGTTCCGGCCTTGCCGTTCCCCGAGGGCGACGCCGAAACGGTGACGGCGTGCGAGGTGCGCTCGGTACTGTCACCGTACTCCGTCCCTGGCGGGGCCGGATTCCCTCGCCTACGCGCCGCCGCGCCTGCCGATCAGGTCCCGGTACAGGTCCGCCTGTTCCTTGTGGGTCTTCGCCTTGGCCAGTTCGGTCTTCCAGTCCTTCTCCAGGTCCTTCAGTTTCTGCACCCAGTCGCCGAACTCCTGCAGATCGACCAGGCGTTGGTTCGAGCGGAGGGGGGCGTCGGCGCCGATCTTGTCGTCCTTGTGCCCGCCGAACTGGCTCACGGGGTTGTTGTTCTTCTCGCTGCTCGTCACCCCGTGCTGATAGCCGTCGGGGGTACGGCCCCCCGGCCCGGCGGTCTCGATACCGACCTGCAACGCCCCGTCACGCTTGTGGGTCGGCGGTTTGTACCCCATGAACATGTGCCCGTACGACTCGTTCGGGAGGATGGTGTCGCCGTGGTAGTCGGTGTTGCCCATGCCGCCGACGGCCATCGGCAGGCCGTAGAGGTGACTGTGCGGATCGACCCAGTTCTGCAGGGTGGCGCCGATCTCGCCCTTCTCGACGAACTCGCCCCGCGTCCCGTCCGCGCTGTTGTCGCCGATCTCCATGTGATGCGTGCCGAACCCGCGCCGGTACACCGGCTCCGCGGGCGTCGACTTCGGCTCCCAGGGCTTCCGGTTCTCCTTGGTGATGTGCAGCCACTGGGGCAGCTCGTAGCCGTGCTGTCCGTCGGCGAGCTGCGGAATGCGGATGTTGACGCGTCCGCCGTAGGCCAGGGCGTGGGCCACGTCGTCCTCGAAGTCCTCGTGGATGCCCGCCTCCGGGTTGAAGACCTTCAGCCCCTCCTTCAGGACCAGGAAGATCTTGGTCAGCACCTCGGTGCCGCGCTCGACCCGCTCCCGGTGCTTGCCGGCGTCCGGCGCGGTGTCGTCGATGCCGGGCGGGAGCATGGTCCTGACGAAGGTCTGGAAGATCTGCTCGTTCCGCTCCCCGGTGAGCTGGTCCTTCTCCGCCTGCGGGGTGCCCTCGGCGTGCATGGCCATGTGGCGGCCGAGCTGGTAGTCCGAGCGGGTGGCCTTGTCCGGTTCCTTGCCCTGGCCGCGCTCCTCGATGTTCTGCTGCCAGCGCAGGGTGGCCACGAGCAGGCGCTTGCCCTCCGGCTGCTGGAGCCAGCTGCGGAAGTCACCCGCCTTGATGTAGGCCAGCGCCTCGGCATGGGTGCAGATCCCCACGGTCTTCAGCCACTTGGCGTCCTCGGCCGCCGCCGCCTCGATCGCTTCGAGTTCCCCTTCCGAGAAGCTCGGCCCACTGCGTCCCCGCCGGTGGATGACGTTCCGTACGTCCTTGTTCCGGATCTCCTGATTCCCCCCGACGAGCAGCCGTGCGAGCCGGGCGATGGCCGGGGGAGAGGCGGAGGGCGGTGGTGAGGGGGAGGTTGGGGGAGCGGTTGTGGTCGACGGTCCGGGGCGGTCCGCCCGCTGGACGGGGACATCGCCGTCCGCGCTGCGCTGCACCGCCCCGGCCGGTACGGCGGCTCCGGGCAGGGCGAGGTCGGGGGCGGCGCCCCGGGCCAGCTTCCGGCCGTTGGCGCCGGCGCTCCGCTCGAACGGGTCGTCGGGGTGGGAGACCTTCTCGCCCGTACCGTTCAGGGTGCCGGGCACGGGCCCCAGGGCCTGCTGCCGTACATGGTCGACCTCTTCGTACATCACCTCGTCGTCGACCCGGCCGCCGCCGAGCACGATGTGGGAACCGGTGGTGTAGGCGAGGGCGCCGAGTTCCTCGGCCGAGCGCTGGGCGACCGGGCCGCTGTGCACCCGTACATGACCGAAGTCCATGCGGTAGGCCTGCTCGGCACGTTGGAGGATGCGGGGTTCCAGGGGCCGGCCGGGGGAGCCGACGGCGTCGGTGACGGACGACCGCCGCTGAACCGGCACGGCCGCCCCGGTACCGGTGTCTTCCGGCCCTACGGCGTGTTCCTCGTCCCGTGCCCGCTGGATCGCGAGGGTCACCGCGGCGTTCCCGGCGGCCCGTTGGAGAGCGGCGAGGGGAGGCAGGGCGGCGGCCGGCCGGGGCGCGGGTCGTCCGCCGGCCCGGTCGGCGCCCGAGTGGTGCTCTCCCTGGATACGCATGCGCGGTTCCCCTTCGCTGGACGGGTGCCCTTCCCTCTTACCGGACGGGGGCCGGGTGGCGGGAAGTCCGCAGGGGCAGAACCGGGGGCAGACTTACCGTCGTCGTGGGCGTGCGCGATCTTCGGCGGGCGGGCCCGGGTCAGCGCGGAATCACCCAGCCCGGTGCCCAGGTCCCGGCGGTGTCCTGGCCGGCCGTCGTGGCGGCGAGGTGGGCGCGGAGGACGGGCAGCGCCGGGTGGGGGTTGTCGCGGTGCCAGAGGAGCGAGTGCGGGTACACGGGCGTCGGGCCGGTCACCGGGATACGGCGCAGGTCGTGGCCGGCGGGCCAGACGAGGCGGGTCCGCGCGGTCGTGAGGGTCGCCAGGGCCGGGGTCTCGGCGACCGTGTCGAGGAGCGCGTCGGAGCCGAAGTTGGGGCCGGTCGCCTCGATGGTGAGGCCGAACTCGGCGACGAGGTCGTCGTAGTAGGCGGTCCACTCGGTTCCGGGAGCGAGGCCGGGCATCCAGATCCGGTGCCCGGTGAGCTGGGCGAGGGTCACCGAGCGGGCGTTCGCCAGGGCGTGGGCGGGGCCGGTGAGGAGCTGGTGCGGCTCGTCGAGCACCCGGACGGACTCGATGTCCTCGGGCAGGGGGCGGCCCGGCATGGCGACGGCGCGGAAGGACGCGTCGATCGCACCGGACCTGATGGCGGCGACGGCCGTCTCGACGTCGGACAGCATCACCACGTCGAGGTCGATCTCGGGGTGCGCCCGGTGGAAGTCGCGCATCAGGGCCGACGGTGCGACGCGCGAGGCGATCACGTCGACGCGCAGCGGACGGCGGCCGGGGCGCACGGACGCGCCCGCGCGCTCGGCGACGCGCAGCAGCTCGCGGGCGTGGGGCAGGAACGCCTGCCCGTCGATGGTGAGCTCGGCACCGCGCGGGGCACGGGTGAACAGCCTCACGCCGAGGGCGCGTTCCAGCGCGGCGACGCGTTTGGAGACGGCCTGCTGGCTGATCGACAGGTCGGCGGCGGCTTTCTGGAACTGGCCCGCCTCCGCGACGGCGACGAAGGTACGTACTGCTTCGAGATCCACGGCGACCCACCTTAGGGAACACCACCACGTCAGTCGGTGACGAGGTCCTCCGGTGTCGAGCGGGCCAGTTCGGCGAGGGTGCCGAGTGCCCGGGAGAGGGTCTCCGGGTCGGGGGTGGCGAGGCCGAGGCGGACGGCGTTGGGGGAGTGGTTGCGGCCGACGGTGAACGCGGCGGCCGGTACGACCCCGATGCCGTGCCGTGCGGCCGCCGCGACGAAGGTGTCCGCGCGCCACGGGCGGGGCAGCTGCCACCAGCAGTGGAAGGAGCGGGGATCGCTCCGCACGGCGAACCCGGCGAGCTGCCGGGCCGCGATCCCCTGCCGTACCGCCGCTTCCCGCTGTTTGGCGGCCACCAGCGCCTTCACCGTGCCGTCCTGCTGCCAGCGGTGGGCCACCTCCAGGGCGAACCGCCCCGGGGCGCAGCCGCCGGAGCGCAGGGCCGAGACGATCACGCCCGTCAGGGCGCCGGGTGCCACCGTGAACCCGAGGGTCAGACCGGGGGCGACGCGCTTGGACAGGCTGTCGATCAGGACCGTCTGCTCGGGGGCGTACGCGGCGAGGGGCGGCAGTTCGTCGCGGAGGAAGGCCCAGATGGTGTCCTCGACCGCGGGGATCCCCAGCCCGAGCAGTACCTCGGCCAGCCGCTCGACGCGCTCGGCGGGCATGGTGAGCGACAGCGGGTTGTGCAGCCTCGGCTGGACGTAGACGGCGTGCAGCGGGGCGGCGGCGTGCGCCTCCTCGACGGCCTCCGGGACGAGCCCCGCGTCGTCCATGGCCAGCGGCACGAGGGTGATGCCGAGCCGGGCGGCGACGGCCTTGACGACCGGGTACGTCAGCTCCTCCACGCCGAGCCGGGCACCCGGCGGTACCAGGGCGGTGACGACGGCCGAGATCGCCTGCCGTCCGTTGCCCGCGAAGAGGATCCGCGCCGGGTCCGGGCGCCAGTCGCCGCGGGCGAGCGTGTCGGCGGCGGACTCCCGGGCGGCCGGGAAGCCGGAGGTGCCGACCGGCCGCAGGGCGGACCGGAGGGCGTCGGGCCGCAGCAGACCGGCGAGACCCTCGGCGAGGAGCGCGCTCTGCTCGGGGACGACCGGGTAGTTGAGCTCCAGGTCGATGCGGCGGCCGTCGGCGGGTTCGGTGAGCGCGGAGCCGGAGAGGTCGGCGGACATCGCGCGGACGAAGGTGCCGCGGCCCACCTCGCCCACCGTCAGGCCCCGGCGGGCCAGTTCCCGGTACACGCGCGTGGCGGTGGAGTTGGCGATGCCGTGCCGCCGGGCGAACTCGCGCTGCGGGGGGAGCCGGTCACCCGGGCGGAGGGCGCCGGACCTGATCTCCCCGGCCACGGTGTCGGCGACGGTCTGGTAATCCTGCACGGCTCTCCGCTCTCCCGCCCTTCTCGATCGAGCATCCATCCAATCATGGCATTGCACCGAGTGCAATATCTGCATTGCATCGAGGCATTGGTCTGGAATACGCTCCGAGCGGCGGCCGAGGGATGCCAACGCACCGACAGCACAAGGGGTATTCATGGTCGAACCGAGCGGTGTACTCGGCGTGACGGCGGTGGCTCTGGGCATGGTGCTCACCCCCGGCCCGAACATGATCTATCTCGTCTCCCGCAGCATCACCCAGGGCAGGCGCGCCGGGATGGTCTCCCTCGGCGGGGTGGCACTCGGCTTCATGGTGTATCTGCTCGCCGCGAACCTGGGCCTGTCGGTCTTCTTCGTCGCCGTGCCCGAGCTGTACTTCGCGGTGAAGCTCGCGGGTGCCGGGTACCTCGCCTACCTGGCCTGGAGCGCCCTGAAGCCGGGCGGTGTCTCCGTCTTCGCCCCGCAGGACGTACCGCACGACTCACCGCGCAAGCTGTTCACCATGGGCCTGATGACGAACCTGCTCAACCCGAAGATCGCCATCATGTACCTCTCGCTCATCCCCCAGTTCATCGACCTGGACAAGGGGCACGTCCTTCTCCAGGGCCTCGTCCTCGGCTCGGTCCAGATCGTGGTCAGCATCGCGGTCAACCTCGCCATCGTCCTGGCGGCCGGGGCGATCGCCGTCTTCCTCGAACGCCGCCCCTCCTGGCTCAAGGCGCAGCGCTACGCGATGGGCACGGTCCTCGGCGCCCTCGCCGTCTCCCTCGCCGTCGACAACTCGGGCCCGGCCAGGGCGAGCTGACTCCACGTCGGGCAAGCACTCGCGTCACACGACGACCGGCAGGGACGTGAGGCCGCGCGTCAACCGCGTGTGCCGCCACTCCAGTTGTTCCACGGGAAGTGCCAGTCGTACGTCGGGGAAGCGGGCGAAGACGGCCCGGAGCGCCAGTTCGCCCTCGGCCCGCGCGAGCGGTGCCCCCAGGCAGCGGTGGATGCCGTGGCCGAAGGCGAGGTGCCCGGTGGCACCGCGGTCGAGGTCGAGCCGGTCCGGGCCGGGGAATCGGGAGGGGTCGCGGTTGGCGGCGCCGGGCGCGATGAGCACCGGAACGCCGGCGGGGATGTCGGTCCCGCCGAGCGTGAACGCTTCGGTGCTGTAGCGGAACGTGGCGATCCCCACCGGCGAGTCGAAGCGCAGCAACTCCTCAAGGGCGGTGCCGAACAGCTCCGGCTCGGCCTTCAACCGGGCCAGGGACTCCGGGTGTTGGAGCAGTGCCAGGGCCGCGTTGCCGATGAAGTTGGTGGTGGTCTCATGGCCGGCCACGAGCAACAGCACGGCGAGCGACACGAGTTCGTCCTCGGTCAGTCGGTCCTGGCCGTCGCGTACCGCGATGAGATCGTCGAGCAGACTCTCGCCGGGGGAGGCGCGCCTGGCGGCGACGAGGTCGGTCATGTAGGTGCCGACGGCCTGCGAGGCGGCGTCGATCCGCCGGGGATCTCCCGCGGCGAACAGTTCGCCGGACCACGCGTGCACACGCTCGCGGTCGGCCTCGGGCACCGCCAGCATCTCGCAGATGACCGTGACCGGCAGCGGTACGGCGAGGCCGGCGACGAGGTCCACCGGTCCGTGTTCCGGCCAGGCGTCGAGCAGTTCGTCGACAAGGCCGGCGATGCAGGGGCGCAGCCGTGCGACGGCTCCGGTACTGAACGCCTTTGTCACCAGGGCCCGTAGCCGCGCGTGCTCCGGGGGATCGGTGGCCAGCATGTTCTGGGAGACGGCCGGATGGAGGTCGCGGTCGGACAGCCGGCCGGCGAAGAACCGCGCGGTGTTCTTGGAGAGCCGGGGGTCGGTGAACGCCTCCCGGGCCTCCGCGTGGCCCGTGACCAGATAGCTGAAGCGCCCTCCGGAACCGGTGGGCACCTTCTGCACCGGCGCCGAATTCCGCAGCCGGGCGTAGGTCGGGTAGGGGTCGGCGAAGAACCGGGGGTCCTGCAACGGGTCGGTCACGCTGGCGGGTCCGTTCCTGCGGGCGGCAGTTCGTCGGCGACGCTACCGGCGATCCGCCGCGCGTGGGCGACGAGGCTTCCGCCCGCGGTCCCCGGGGGTGGTCCTGGTTGCACCGGAGGAGGCCCGATTGTCCAACCCCGTATGCCAGTTGGGGATCAGGCGGGCGCCGCCGTGTCCGACGCGCGCTGCCAGGCGATCCGGGCGGCGAGTGCGAACGGTTCGACGAGGCTCGGGCGTGAACGGTCCTCGTTGAGGTGGCGGAACTCCGTGGACAGGGTGATGGCCAGCCGCTCCGGCAGGCCGAGACCCGGATAGCGGTCCTCGTCGATGAGGACGCGGGCCGCCTCGATCGGGGTCTTCCCCTGACCGTGCAACAGGAGCGCCTGGTCGGACAGGTCGTCCAAGTACGCGATGTACGTGCGCAGTTCGTCGGGTGTCAGCAGCGGGCCGTGGCCCGGCACGATCCACTCGGGATCGAAGGCCAGGATGCGTTCGCCCGCCGCCGAGACCTGGTCGAGCGGGCCGGCCCAGTGACAGGGATGGTCACCGGAGAAGACGATGTCGCCCGCGAACACGACCCGCTGCTCGGGGAGATGGACGACCAGGTCGCCCATGGTGTGGGCGGGGCCCACCTCGTGCAGTTCGACGGGTATCCGAGCGACCGTCAGATCGTGGCGACCGCTGAACGTCGCGGTGGGCGGCAGGACTTGTATGTCCGAGAAGTCGAACTTCCCGAAGTGGCGGCGGAAGTACCAGCCCAGCGGCTGGTCCGGATCGCTGTCCCGCACCAGCGCGTGCAGTTGCTGAGGTGTCGGCTCCACGCACTGGTGCTCAAGTGCCGCGTCCGTCGCGAGTATCTCGCTGCCGGCGAGGCACTGATTGCCCCAGGTGTGGTCGCCGTTGGCGTGCGTGGCCACCACGGTGTTCGGCACGATGTCGCCCGTCACGCGGCGGGCCGCGGCGAGAAAGGCCTCGGTCAGCGCCGGGGTGTACGGCGTGTCCACGATGAGGGCCTCGCCGTCCGAGTGGACCAGCCCGCAGTTGGCCAGACCCCATGTGTCCACGCCGTTGGGGGCCCACATGTGCACGCCGGCCGCGATCTCGTGGAGTTGGGTCGAATCAGTCATGGGGACGCATTCTTCCCGGGCCGGACTTCAAGCGGCAACGGGGCGTTGCGGGGGCTCGAACACGAGAAAATGGCGGCTTTGTGCACTCTTTATCCCCCTCAGCATTAGGCATCTGCACATGCTGAGGCTTCCTGCACGCGTCCATGTCGAGGATGGTTGATCAAGCGACAACAAGCGGAGGTTTCATGAGCTGCCACCCCTGATCGACCGCATCCGTCAGAAGCCCGCCCCACGGCGAACCAAGAGACCGGAAAGGCATTCTGTGTCCCGTTCAGTCCTGATCACCGGGGGCAGCCGCGGTATCGGCCTGGCCGTCGCGCGTCGTATGGCAGCCGCCGGTGACCGCGTCGCGGTGACCTATCGGACGGGCGAGCCGCCGGAGGGTCTGCTCGCGGTTCGGTGCGACATCACCGACGCCGATCAGGTCGACGTCGCCTTCGAGCACGTCGAGGCGGAGCACGGACCGGTCGAGGTGTTGATATCCAACGCGGGAATCGTCAGGGACCAGCTGCTGCTGCGCATGTCCGAAGAGGATTTCACCGCGGTCGTCGACACCAACCTGACCGGCGCCTTCCGCGTCGTCAAACGAGCCACCCGGGGAATGCTCCGCGCCAGGAAGGGCCGCGTCGTGTTCATCTCCTCCGCCGTCGCCCTGAGGGGCGAGAGCGGACAGGCCAACTACGCGGCGTCCAAAGCGGGGTTGATCGGATTCGCCCGCTCGATGGCGAGGGAACTCGGCGCTCGCGGGATCACCTTCAACGTGGTCGCACCCGGTCTCACCGAGACCTCGATGAGTGAGAACCTCACGGAAGAACAACGCACGCAATTGACCGGCCAGATCCCCCTCGGCCGTCTCGCCAGGCCCGAGGAGGTCGCCGCGGCCGTCGCGTTCCTGGCCTCCGGTGGTGCCGGATACATCACCGGCGCCGTCGTTCCGGTCGACGGGGGAGCGGGGCTCGGGCACTAGGACCCGTTCGGCGGGCGGGTCGGGTATGCGTCAAGTGCTCTCCGTCAGCTGTTCCTTCTTCACCCACCGCCAAGGAGTTTTGCGTATGCGCGGGCCGACTGCGCCGAATATGTATCAATTAACCATTGACGACTTCACCGATGAGGACGTTGCTGAATTCCACCGTCTGATGGGCGAGTTGCTCAGCAAGTGCGCGTCGGTAGGACAGCAGCACGCACCGGAAGGAACATGGGTTCCGTCCACTGTCGGCCTCTTCGAGCAGATGGCCGAGTCCATGCAGCTGGTCGCCGAGGTCTCGCGCGCGCTCAACGACACCCGGGCCGGCATCCGCCGGGTCGGCGGCAGGGCGCGTCAGCGGTTGTACGAGCGCGCCAGCAGCAGTCGCGAGGGCCCTGCCGAACTGGCCTGAGCGGCATCACAGACCACTTTCGGAAGTGCTCCGGCCTTTTCTCGCGAAGCCCGGACGCCACCGAGAGCGAGAGACCCGGGCGGGAGTCGGTCGGCAGCAGGGGAGCCGACCGGCCTCCGCCCGTTTTCCCGTGCCGTCTCCAAGGCCGGGCGGGTGTGCACCGGTCAGGCCTTGTCGTAGTGGCCGAGGAAGTGTGGGCCGCCGTTCTCCACGCGGTGCAGGAAGAGGCCGTCGACCCAGTGGAACTGATCGGTCGACGCCTCGAAGCGGATGGTCTTGGCCAGCCCCTTGTAGGTGGACGCGCGGAGCCCGTGCACCACGGCACCCCGTTCGACCCCGGCCGTGCCCAGCGCGCGCAGCCCCTGGGCGACGAAGAGCAGGGCGTCGCAGGCCTCCACGGCGAAGGGTTCGACGGTGCGTACCCCGAAGCGTTTCCGGTACGACGTCACGAAGCGTGCCGCGGTGGAGAGTCCCAGGGCGCGCGCTGACCGCCTACTCCGTGCGAAGCGCCGTCGCCGTACGGGCCTTGGCCGCCCAGCCGGCCGGGAGCAGCGCGCCCAGCACGGCTATCGCGACGCCGGCCAGCCCCAGCAGCACCAGTTGAGGAGCGTCGTACACATCGAGGATCGCCGGCGGCAGATTCGTGCCCGCCGCGTGCCCCATCACCGGCAGCACGAAGCCGTGCAGCGCGAACCCGAGAGGTACCCCGACCAGTCCGCCGAGCACGCCGATCCCGGCCACCGAGGCGAGTACGAGGCTCACGGTCTGCCGCGGCGACATACCGAGTGCCTTGCAGACGCCCAGGTCGTGGACTCGTTCACGGGTGTCGAGGACGACGGAGTTGAGCACACCGAGGCCCGCCACGGAGACCAGCATGAGGGTGAGCAGCACCGCGATCGTATTCAGGACGAGGATCATGTTCTCCTGCTGCGAGGCGGAGTTGGCGATGGCGTCGCCGCCCAATGGCTCCACCGCCGTATGCAGCTTCTCGGCGTACGCGGCGGGGGAGACGCCCGGCTTCACCTCGATCTGGAAGACCTGGGGCTCTGCCCCGGCGAAACTGGCGAGGTCCGCGTGGATCGACAGGCCGTCGTTCGACGTGTCGAAGGCCTCGCCGACGATCTTCAGGGTCCGAGTGTCCTTCCCGAGGGTCACCCGGACCGTGTCGCCGATCTTGGTGTCGGTCCGTTCCAGGAAACCTGTGGGTACGACGGCCTGCCCCGCGCCGGTGATCCAGTGCCCGGAGATCATCTCGTAGCTGCCGGGACGTGAATCGCCCTGGTAGAGGGTGGCCTGGACCGAGCCGGAGATCCCCACCACGGTCACGTCGTCCTTGGCCATGCCGTAGTACGAAGCCGTGCCGGCCTGCGCTTCGATGGCGGCGCGGACCTTCGCCGGGTCGGCCGACGGAGGACTGCCGCTTCCTTCCCCGGGGTGCATGTGGCGAACTCCGCCTCCGGCGCCACCCGGAACGGTCGGCCCGCCGACGACGGCGGTGACCGCCGCGCGGTCCTCGGGATCCGACGCGCTGCCGACCGCGTTCAGGGACGAGGTCAGCCCCACCGCGAAGGTCGCCGCGACCGTGCCGAAGGCCACCGCGAGCAGCATCGCGACCGTACGGACCGGATGCGCGAAGGGGCTGGCGAGGCCGTAGCTCACCGCCCGCGGCAGCGGCAGCCGCCCGGCCGCCCGGTGCGCCCACTGGCCGCGCCCGGTGCGGGGTGCCCGGCCGATCGCGATGGCCTCGACCGTGCGCAGCCTCCCGGCCCGCAGCGCGGGGACCAGCGCCGCGATCGCGACGATCAGCAGCGCGACGGCCGGCACGACGACGTCCACCCACCAGGCCACCGTCAGCGAGGCGGAGCCGTACACCTGCTCGGTGTCCTTCAGCAGCGGAAGGGCCAGCACATTGCCCAGCCCGACCCCGAGGGCGATACCGGCGCCGGCCGGGATCAGCGCCTGGGCCACATACGCCCGTACGACCTCGCGCGGGGTGAAGCCGATGGCCTTGAGGATGCCGATCCTGCGCAGGCCGGCGCCGACCGCGCCGCTGATCACGCTGCTGATGATGATCACGGACATCACGATGCCGAGGACGCCGAAGGCCACCATGAACGGGATGGTCGCCGCCGCGCCCGTGTCGGCGGCACGCTTGGTGTCCAGGTAGGACTGGGTGCCCATCAAGGCCCCGGACGGTACGGCGGCGGTGAGCTTCTTGCGGTCGGCGGAGATCTGCGCCTTGGTCCCCGCGGAGTCGAAGCGGTAGAGCATCTGACTCGTGACCGGTGTGTCCTTCGAGGCCAGCGCACCGACCTGCCCCGGGGTCGCCCAGGCATCGGCGGTCTGGCCGGCCGACACCGCGAAGCCGACGACCTTCAGGGTCGGGCTGTCGGCGGCGTCCGAAGCCTTCAGGGTGGAACCGACCTTGAGGAAGGGGCTCTTGAACGACGCGGAGAGAACGACCTCGCCCGGCTTCGCGGCCCACCGGCCGGACTGCAGGTCCAGGTCGTCCACGTCGCCGTGCGGACCGGACCGCCCGACCAGACTCAGGTCCGGCAGGTGCCCGCCGTCCGGATCGACCGGACTGATGGTCGTCGACGGATACGGCCCCGCGCTCGCGGTGACGCCGTCCAGCCGCCCCGTCGCCCTCAGCTGCGCCGCACTCACCTTGGCCGGATCGAACTGCGCGGTGATGTGCGGACCGTGCTGCTTCGCGAAGGCGTGGTCGAAGGGGGCGTTCGAGGCGACGATGAGCGATCCGGCGATCACGGCCGCGGCGACCGCCATCATGGTGGCCACGGCGATCACCACCGTCTGCACCCGGCGCCGTCCCACCCCGGAACGTACGACCCGGCCGAGCGCGCCGGTGCCGAAGAGGTTCATCGGACGGCCTCCGCACGCGTGTCGAGGGAGAGATGGCCGTCCACCAGGTGAATGGTGCGGCTCGCACACGCCTGAGCCAGCGCCATGTCGTGCGTGACCAGTACGAGGGTCTGCCCGCCGCGGTGCAGTTCCAGCAGCAGCTCCCGTACGTCGTGGCCCGAGGCGGTGTCGAGCGCGCCGGTCGGTTCGTCGGCGAGCAGCAGCGCCGGCCGGTTGACCAGCGCCCGGGCGACCGCGACCCGCTGGCGCTCGCCGCCGGACAGCCGGCCCGGGTAGGCGCGGGCGTGCCTGGTCATGCCCAGCAGCTCCATGAGCTCGTCGGCGCGGCCCGCCGCCTTGCGCCGCGGGGTCCCGGCCAGCTGGGCGGGAAGCTGGATGTTGTCGGCGACGGTGAGGTCGTCGAGCAGATTGAAGAACTGGAAGACCATGCCGATCCGCTCGTGGCGGAACCGGGCCAGCGCGTGCTCGCTCAACCGGTCGATCCGCTGCCCGGCCACGGTCACCGCGCCTTCGGTCGGCTTGTCGAGGCCGGCGACCAGGTTCAGCAGCGTGGACTTGCCGCTGCCGGAGGGACCGGTCACGGCGAGCGCCTCGCCCTGGGCGACGCTGACGTCCAGCGGTCCGAGCGCGGGCGCACCGGCGCTGTCGTAGCGCTTCGCCACGCCCGCCAGTTCGATCACGTGAGTCATGGGTGTGGTCCGTCCTTGCGGTCGAGAGGGAGGTGGTCGGAGAGACGGCCGAGAGGGAGATGTCTGTGTCGGCCCAGCGAAGGTAGGGCCGTGGCTCTGTGGGGCGCGTCGGCCGCGGCACCGACATCCGGGCCTCCCTGCGAAGGAGGTGCCCGCGGCCTCATCCCTGCGAAGTACGCCTGAGGGACGGCGACTTGGCCGCGCAGGAGGACGCGGAAGGGGGCGCGGGGACCGCACAATGAGCCGGTGGAGACGGAGGGCCGGCAAGGCTGGCGTCGGCAACTGCGCGACGCGCTGCGGTCGGAGGCGGAGGATGCCCCGCGGTCGCGGCGGGCCGTGCGCGCCGATGTGGTGCTGGCGGTCCTGCTGACCGTTCTCGCGCTGGTCGTGGCGTCGCGCTATCCCGGCGACGGGCCGGTTCGGGTCAGCTCGAAGGTCGAGTCCGGGTATGCCCGGGACAGCCTGCCGGTCCCGCGCCCGCCCGTGCCCCCCGTACCGGGTTCGCGGGTCGTGGAGGGCGAACCCTCCGCCCCGGCCTGGCCGCTGGTCGTCCTGTCCGCGCTGCCGCTGGCGGCCCGGCGCAGGTATCCGCTGGCCACGTTCGGGGTGGTGCTGGGCGCGACGGCGGTCATCGGCGACGCCGCCTCCTGGATCAACGTGCTGACCTGCGTCATCGGCGCCTACAGCGCCACCATGTACAGCCGTCACCGGGCGCGGGCGACGGCTGGGCTGGTCGTCGCCGCCGTGCTGGTCGGCTTTGCGTTCCGGGGTACGGATCCGGTGTTCCCGGGATGGTCGACCCCAGCGGTCGTGCTGCTGGTCGCCGGGGTGCTGGCCAGCACCGTCCGCTTCTGGCAGCGGCGGCTGGCGGCCAGCCGGGACCGGTACACACGGCTGCAGCAGGTCCAGGAGGAGAGCATGCGCCGGGCCGTCGAGGAGGAGCGGGCCCGGATCGCCGCCGAACTGCACGACGTCGTGACCCACAATGTGAGCGTGATGGTCATCCAGGCGGGCGCGGCACGCAAGGTGATGGACGCGGCGCCGGAGCGGTCGAAGCAGGCCCTGCTGGCGGTCGAGGCCGGCGGCCGGGCCGCGATGGCCGAACTGCGGCATGTGATGGGCCTGTTGGCCGCCCCGGACACCGGCCGCCCCGACAGCCCCGCCGACGGCCTCGAACCGCAGCCCGGCCTCGGGCAGCTCGACGCCCTGATCGAGCGGGTACGTGCCGCCGGGACACCGGTCGGCATCGCGATGTCGCTGCCGCCCGACCCGCTGCCGCCCGGGGTGGACCTCGCGGCGTACCGCGTTGTACAGGAGGCACTGACCAACACCATCAAACACGCGCCCGGCGCCGATGCCTCCGTCACCGTCGGATACACCGGAGACTCACTGGAGATCGAGATCACCGACACCGGAGCCGCCCGCGACGCCCCTCGGCCGGACGGCAACGGCCGCGGGCTGATCGGACTGAGGGAACGGCTTGCGGTCTACGGCGGCGAACTCACGGCCGGTCCGACCCTCGCCGGTGGCTACCGGGTCAAGGCCCGAGTCCCGTGGCGGACGGCGTGAACCGGCCGGCGCTGCGCGCCGTCATCGCCGACGACCAGGCCCTCGTCCGCACCGGCTTCGGAATGATCCTCGCCGCGGACGGCATCGAGGTGACGGCCGAGGCGGCCGACGGAGCCGAGGCGCTCGCCGCGGTCCGGCGCACCCGGCCCGACGTCGTGCTCATGGACATCCGGATGCCACAGATGGACGGCATAGAAGCGACCAGGCGGATCCTCGCCGACGGCCCGGACGGCACCAGGGTCATCATCCTGACCACGTACGACCTCGACCACTACGTCTACGCGGCGCTCACCGCCGGCGCCAGCGGCTTCCTGCTCAAGGACGTCAGCCCCGAGCATCTCGTCGCCGCCGTACGCCTGGTGCAGTCCGGCGACGCCCTGCTCGCCCCCGCGATCACCCGCCGTCTGATCGAACGCTTCGCCCAGCGCGAGGAGGACCGGCCGGCCGGTCTCCACCGCGACCTGTCCGGCCTGACCCCGCGCGAACTGGAGGTGCTCCGCCTGCTCGCGACGGGCCTGAGCAACGCCGAACTCGCGGACCGCCTGCTCCTCAGCCCCACCACCATCAAGACCCACATCGGCCGCATCCTGTCCAAGCTGGATCTCCGCGATCGCGTCCAGGCCGTCGTCCTCGCGTACGAGACGGGACTTGTCTCCCCGGGAGGCGGGGGCTCCTAGCCGCGCTCGCCGACCGGGACCGGCGCGCTGAAGGACGGGGCCGCTCCACCGCTGCCACCTGCAGATACTTCCGCCGTACACACGGAGAGCGAGAACCTGTGTACACTCGTCCGAAGACTGGGCCCAGTGGATTCCGCCGACCAAATCCTGGCAATAAGTCAGGAAAACGGCGAGTTGCTCTTGACGTATTGATATCCACTTCGTGGAGATGGTCATGGTCCGTAGTGGTTCAGGAGCTGGTCGGGGGGCTGGTGTAGTGGCAGCGGCTGCATGCGATATTGCCGAATCGTTCGGCCTTGATCGCTTGGAATGCCAGGACGTGATGCCGGTACTCGGCGGACGCGTATTCCTCAGACCACGATTGCGGACTCCATGCTCGCGCGCCACGGCCGGCAAAGCGTGACCGATCACGAGAACTGGCTGACCACCATGATCGAACGGAACGTGCCGGGGCTTTGGTGATGAAGATCGCCGTCGCCCACAGTCAAGTCCATTGACAAGGTCCTGTCCCAGGCTATCGGGGGAAAACTGGTGCTGCAAACCTTGCTGAGCAAACCGTGCTGAGCGTCCATGGGCCTAAACGGCCAGTGGGCGATTTTTCTGAGCCAACGGTCCCAACAATAGATGAATTGGACCACTGTATCATTCATGCCCTGCGTATCGACGGTCGGGCGCCATTCAGCCGGATCGCCGAGGTTCTGGGCGTCTCCACACAAACAGTCGCCCGTCGTTACGGGCGGCTGAGCAGTGAGCTGTCGCTTCGCGTTGTCGGGGTGGCGAATCCGCGGCAATCGTCGGCCGGGAAATGGATTCTGAGGCTCACGGCCAGCCCGAACACCGCTCAGAGTGTCGCGTACAGCCTGGCTCGGCGGGACGACACGACCTGGGTGCGGCTCGTGTCAGGCGGAACCGAAATATGTTTCGTCATGAATTCCGCGGCGCACCATACGCTGCTGTTCCGCGAGATCCCTCGTGTGGCCAACATCGCCGAGGTGTCGGCGCACCGCCTGCTGCACAACTATCTGGGCGGTCCCACCGCATGGCAGGGGCACACCAGCGCTCTCACCAAGGAGCAGCAGGAACAGCTGCGCCGAGGACTCGACTCGTCGGATGAAGCTGACGAGCCCAAGCGCTCATCCCTGACCCAGGCGGACTGGCAGCTGCTGGCCGCGTTGCAGAACAACGGCCGCATCAGCTACACGGACCTCGCCGCCGAGACCGGCCAGTCCTCCTCGACCATTACGCGGCGACTCGCCGCTTTGCAGGCCAGCGGCATGCTCACCTTCGACGTCGAGATCAGCGCGGAGGTGTACGGCATCACCACGCAAGCCCTGCTGTGGATGTCCGTCGCCCCCGCGCACCTGAACCAGGTGGCGAACACCCTGATCCAACACAAGGAACTGGCCTTCCTGGCCTCCACCACCGGCCCGACCAACCTGGTGGCCCTGGTCCTGTGCAAGAGTCCCAGTGAACTGCATGACTATCTGGCCGACAGTCTCAGCATGCTGGACTCCATCCGCATGATCGAAACAAGTCCTGTCCAGAGGACCCTCAAATCCTGCAGTCCCTTCCTGCACAGCAGCCCCAGACGCAGTGATTCGGCCTGATGCGGGCTCCCTGGCTGAACTCCTGCCGAGTTCAGCCAGGGGAAGCACGGCTGTCAGTCGTCGTAGACGAGGTGGGCGATGCGTTCGGCGAGCATGATCGTGGTCAGGTTGGTGACGCTGGAGGGCACGTACGGGATGATCGAGGCGTCCACGACACGCAGGGCGGCGAGTCCGTGCACGGCTCCGCGGGAGTCGACGACGGCCTGAGGCGAGTCGGCGGCACCCATGGGGGCGGTGGAGGTGGGGTGACCGTAGATGGAGAGGCTGGATTCGATCACCCGCGTCAGTTCCTCGGCGTCGTCGGGCAGTTCGCGCGGCATCAGAAGCCCGGCGAGCGACGGCGCGAGTGCCGGGTCACGGGCCAGATCACGGGCGATTCGTACGCCTTCGAGCATGCGTCGGCGGTCGCGGTCGGTGCCGAGGTAGTTGTGGTCGATCAAGGGCTGGGCAAGCGGATCGCGGCCGGCGAGGCGCACCGTGCCCTGCGCCTCGGGGAGCACGAGAGCCGTGGAGAGGGCGATGACGCCGCCGGCGGGCATGAACGGAGCGCCGTTGGGATGCACGGCGACGACGTTCAGGTCGAGTTCACCGTCCGCGGCCTCGCTGGAGGCGGTCCACAGCAGTGCGCCGAGGGCCGGAGCCATCTCCCCTCGCCCCGGGGCGAGGGCATAGACCGCGGGGCAGAAAGGGTGGTCTTGCAGGTGTTGTCCGACGGGTAGGTCGGCGAGGGGCTCGATGCCGAGCGCCGCCAGTTCGCCGGCGGGGCCGATGCCGGAGCGCAGCAGGATCGCCGCGCTTCCGTAGGTCCCGGCAGAGAGGATCACCTCGTCGGCGTTGTGCACGGTCCCGTCGGCGGTGACCGCTCCGGTCGCCTTGCCACCGTGGAACAGGATCCGGTCGACGGTGACGGCACCGTGCACGCTGAGATTCGGGCGGGCGCGCACCTCAGGGGTGAGGTAGACCAGTGCGGTGTTCTGTCGGACCCCATCGAGGACGTTGACCGCGAAGGCTCCGACGCCGTCCTGCTCGGTACCGTTGAAGTCGGCGATCCGCTTGTGGCCACGGGCGACCGCGGCGTCGATGAAGGCACGATGCGCGGGGGTCAGATCGGAGTCGGCCAGTTGGCGCACGGGCATCGGCCCGCTTCGCCCGTGAAACTCGTCCTGGCCGGTGGGGGTGTTCTCCAGGGCACGGAAGTACGGCAGGACGTCGCTGAAGCTCCAGTCGTCGAGCCCGTTCTCGGCCCAGCGGGCGAAGTCGCGGGCGCGGGCGCGGAGGGCGGCGCCGGCGTTGACGGCGGAACTCCCGCCGATCACCTTGCCGCGCAGAGTGGCGATCTCGGGGCTCAGTCGCCCGCCCCGTGAGGTGTATCCCCAGTCGTGATCGAGATCGGCTATGCGGTTGGCGTCGAGCAGCGCGGTGGGGAACTGGGTGGGGCCGTAGTCCGGCCCGGCCTCAAGCAGCACGACGCGCCGGGCGGGGTTCGCGCTCAGGCGCGCGGCGAGCACCGCGCCGGCCGACCCGCCGCCGACGATCAGGACGTCGGCCGGTTCCACGGAGTGGGACAAGGTAGGACCCTTTCGATCTCGTTGGAGTTGGAGGAAGCGTCCCGGTGGCGAGCCGCCGCGGGCGACATCGGAACCGCGCTCACGGTGCGAACGTGAGCGTCGCCGGAACCACTTTCAGTGGCGGCCGACAGACACGGGGAGTCCGTTCCGGACAACGCCCTTGTTCCGCATGAGGAAGTCGGCGAGGTAGCCGTCGTGCGGTACCGACGGGTCCATCCAGTAGGTGGGCCGGCTTCCCAGGTACAGGTTGCTGATGGTCGGCTCGTCGAGCAGGCGGTCGATGAGCTGGGTGTCGTGGGTCATCGCGTTGAGCACGAGCGTGTTCTTCAGCGGGTCCGTACCGGCCTCGGGTGTCCACGGCGCGATCCACACACAAGGGAACGGCAGTTCCACACCTGCTTGCGGAGCGGCCGGATCGTCGAGTTGGTGGACGGCCGGCAGCAACGCGGCGCTCCCGTCCCCGAGTTCGCCCACGACGCCGTCGCCGCCGAGCCAGGGCCGGGCGCCCGCTGCTTTCTTCAGCAGGTACGTTTCGATCGCCTTGGCGACCGCGACCGGCTGTACGGGGAGTACGGCCTTGTCGTCCTCGGGCGGCAGGGGGGTCGCGGTGGACAACCGCGCAGCGACCGCCTCGGCCAGCGGAGTCGGGTCGCCCTCCACAAAGACGGCTGTCGTGTTCACACATCCGGTCCCGCCGTGGCCGCTCACGGATGCGACGATCACGTCCAGGTGGTCGCGCCAGTCCACGTCCGCCGTGATGAGGATCTTCGACCGACCCGGCCCCTGCGGCAGCACCGTCGCGGCCTCGCCGTACTTGCGGGTCACCTCCTCGCCGCCGTACACCATCCCCAGGTCGGCGCCGCGCAGAATGGCGTCGGCACCGGCGTGGTCGGTGGGCAGGAGCACCACCTGATCGTCGGCGAATCCCGCGCTCCGCAGTGCCGTCACAAGCCGGTGCGGGGTGAAGGGATCGCGGCTCGACGGGCGGACCGCGACGCGGTAGCCCAGCGCCAGTGCCTCCGGCCAGATGCTGTGGGTGCCGGGATGGTTGCCCGCGGCGTGCACGGCGAACACGTCTCCGCGCCGTGTCCACACCGAACGGCCGGTCCGTGTCAGCGGATCGCGCCAGTTGTCGACCGCCCCCCGCGGACGCGCGTACTGGACGCTCGCATGAGCTTTCGCCACCCGCTCGGCGACCGTGGCGGTCGCCGTGACGACGGAGGAGATCGGGACTCCACCGACTCTGCTGACAGCGTGTTGATACTCCTCGACGGTCAGGCCGTCGATCGTCGCGGTCGCGAAGAGCTCGGCCGCACGGATCATCGCGTCGGCCCGTTCGTCGGCCGGCATGCCGCTGCCCCGGCGCAGCGCCGCCATGGTGCGGTTGACATACAACGGCGGCACGAGGCTCAGTTCCGCGAGGGCAGTGCCTGCCACATCGGTGACCGTCTGTATGTTCCTGGAGCGGTAGGCACCCGTTGCACCGAGCGCGGGCAGGTCGATCATCAGTAGACCCCCTCGATGACGTCCTCGTCCTCGAAGACCGCGACCGTGGAGATGTCGGCGACCGAGTCCCCGACCAGGCCGTTCACCTGAGGAATCCGCGTGGCGAGGTCACGTTCCAGGTTGCCGGGCAGCAGGAAGGACTTGCTGACGTGGTTGACCAGCACCCGGCCCCGCTCTCCGTAGGGCACCGGCTCAAGGCTCTTCGGATCTACGACCGTGAAGGTCACGTAGGGGGAGAACGAGTCGAAGACACACGGACCGTCGACGGATATCCCGGCACGCTCGCCCGCGACCCCGATGATCATCGTGCTTCCGTACTCGCCGCACAGCGCGACCTCGGGGAACACCTCGGTCTTGAAGAGGTGCCGGGAGTCGGCGTCCATCTGAGTGCCTCCCCACCTGATGCACTTCACCCGCTCGTTCACCAGGGCGACCAACTTCTCGTCCCTGGACAGCCGTTCCAGCAGCGGGGGCGTGATGGTGAGCAGGCCGATGTCCTGCGTCCGCAGGACGTCGGCGGCCTGGTCGATGAGGTGCCGGCCGTAGGCGTCGACCTGCCCGAACTGACCGTCGGCGATGAGCCGCTTCACCCAGCGCGGATCGAGGTCGATCGTGAAGCCGTGGCGGCCGTGCGTCACGGCGTGCTGCCGGAACAGGGTGCCCACGACGTGCGGTCCGGTCGGGATGATTCCGAGCCAGTTCCCTCCGCGCGGCACACCGTGGCGGTCCAGGTTCGCGTTGCTCCAGCTCACCATGCGATCGAGCCAGTCCCGCATCAGAACGACCCGCTTCGGGGCGCCGGTGGTGCCGCCGCTTTCGAAGAACCCGATCACGTCGGGCTGATTTCCGTATCCCCCGGGAATCAGGTCCTCGCCACGGACGTCACGAAGCTCCGCGGCCATGTTCGGGAAGAGCCGGAGGTCTTCGTACGACTTGATATCGGCTCGCGGATCGAAGCCGAGACCGGCGGCTCGGTCCAGCCAGAACCTGCAGCCGGTCTCGGGATTGAAGTGCCACTCCATGGCGGCGCGGATGAACTCGTCCGGATCGGGCTGGACGTCGAATGGAAGATCCAGAATCTGTTCTGCGGTAAAGGGCATTGTCTCTCCCTCATGGAAAGGGTCGGGTGTATCCGGGCACTGGAGTGGGGATTACGGCTGCAGTCGGCTCGTACGCCACTCAAGCGAGTCGCGGTCATAGCGCAGCCTGCGGTGCAGCCGGTCCGAGCTCGCGCTCCAGAATTCGACGACGGCGGGCTGCAGCCGGTAGCCGACGAAGAACTCCGGCCGGGGCTGGGGCGACCCGGTCAGTTCCAGGCTGCGTGCCCTGGCGCGCAGAGCCTCGACGTCCTCCAGTGGCTCACTCTGCCGGGTGACCGTCGACATGGCGTGCAACGGAATCGCCCGGGCGGACCACAGGGCGTCCGACTCGGCGTCGGGCAGCAGCACGACTGGACCGGAGAGAATGATCTGCTGACCGGTCTCTCTCCAGTACAGCAAACCCGACGCCCACCCCGTAGCAGCGAGTTCGCGTCCTTTCTGGCTGCACGTGTGGCTGGTGAACACCAGACCGAGGTCGGTGACCTCGGTGATGGCGACCACCCGGTTGGAGGCACGGCCGCGGGCGTCCGCAGTGGCCAGCGCCAGCGCGGTGGGCTCGCGGACTCCGCTTTCCCGTGCCTCGGAAATCCAGCTGCGCACCAGCTGGAGAGGATCCGACGGCGGCTCGTCGTACTCGGGGAAGGGGAGGTCGACCTTCCCGCTGAGGGACTCGAATTCACTTGCGTCCATGAAAGACTCCCCCGTTAGACATTGATTGTTCCCTCGGCGACCGCGACAGCGTGCCCGCCGACGTGCACCGAGTGAATTGACTCGCCGACCCCCTCGGCGGTCGCCCTCATGACCGACGCGCGTCCCATTTCCACGCCCTGGGTAATTCTGATTTCCTGCCCGTATTCGGCGAACCCGTGTCTGGCCAGGTGAATCGCGAGAGGCCCGGCAGCGGAACCGGTCGCCGCGTCCTCGACCACACCGTAGGCGGGGGAGAACATCCGCGTTCGCCAACCCCCGTCCGCCTCGGCGAAGCAGTTGGCGGCCATATCGGGGAAGCGCGAGAGGGCGCGATGATCCGGGTGGAGAGCGGAAAGCGCCCCAACGTCGCTCAACCCCACGAACACGTGCCGCGGCCCGTTGCGGTAGATCTCGACCGGGGCCGTCGATGACCCGACCCCGAGTGCGGCCAGGAGGTCCGTGGCGAGATCGTAGGGCTTCCAACTGGGAACCGGCTGTTCCATCTGGACCCACGCGGCGCCGTCGCGGGTACCCAGCTCGAACGGGATGACCCCCATCGCGGTCTCCAGCCGCAGCCTGTCGCGTCCCCAGGTCCGACCGAGTGCGAAGGCCGTGCCGAGCATCGGGTGCCCGGCGAACGGCAGTTCGTTCACCGGGGTGAAGATCCTGATCCGTGCGTCGCCGTCCTGCTCGGCCGGCAGCACGAAGGTGACCTCGGAGAGGTTCATCTCCTTCGCGATGCGCTGCATCGTCTCACCGGTCAGATCCTCGCTGTCGAAGAAGACGGCGACCGGGTTGCCCAGCAGCGGCTCGCTGGCAAAGGCGTCTACGACCATGTATCGGTGCATTACCCGCGCTCCAGGGCTTGTGCCGGTACCGAGGGCCCGGCGGAGAAGGCGAGGCCGTGCGAGTCGATCCCCTCGGCCACCGCTGCGACGTCGAAGGCGGTGCGGTGGTCGGGTGCGTACCCGATCAGCTCGGCCGCCCGGTTGGGGGGCAGCTGCTGATCTGCCGGAACGTCCGAGTCCCACCACATGACCGCGCCCCAACGGCCGCGTTCACGGTCGGCGATCCACAGCTTCAGGCGCAGTCCCTTGACCTCGTGCCACGGCTCGACGGAGCCGTCACGAAGATCCTTCTCCAGGGATTCGACGGTCTGGTGGGACCTGGCCAGGTCCCACCAGACGACATCCACTCTCATCGGCCGAGCACCCCCTGTATCGCCTCTCGGATGATGCGCGGGCCGTCGACGGTGAGCACCGACTCGGCGTGGAACTGAACCGAGGCGAAGCCCGGCCCGCGTAGCGCGTTCACCTCGCCGGTCTCCTGGTCTCGGCTCACCTCGACCACGCCGATCCCGTCGACGGTTCGCTTGCTCACCGCGCTGTGCGCGGCGAACGTGTTGTAGAAGCCCACTCGTTCGCGCACGCCGAACAGTTCGATCTCACGCTGTACGCCCTGGTTGGGTACCTCGCGGCGGTGCAGGTCGAAGCCGAGCTTCGTGCTGAGCACCTGATGGCTCAGGCACACGGCCAGCATCGGCCGGCGACCCGCCAGCGCGGTGTCGATCGACTGCCGCAGCTTGGCGATCTTGGAGTGGGAGGTCATCCGCGGATCTCCCGGACCGGGACCGAAGACCGTCAGGTCGTAGGCCGCCACGTCGTACGGCTCGTCGAAGCGGCGGACCTTCACGGACAACCCCAGTGACCGCAACTGCTGGTCGAGCATCGCGGTGAAGGTGTCCTCCGCGTCCACGACCAGTGCCGTCATGCCGTCCAGCGAGGCCCCGGCCGACGGGTGGTCGCCCTTGTCCCGGAGCCAGAAGCCCGCGATCCCCTCGTTGCGGCGCTCCAGGGCGGCGCGGACCTCCGGGTTGGCCGCGTAGCCGGATGAACGGTCGGACTTGAGCGCGTTGAGCAGGGTCGCCAGCTTGCTGTGGGTCTCGGCGGCCTCGGCCATCGGGTCGGAGTGGCGCACCAGTGTGGCCCCCACGGAAATGTTCATCCGGCCGCCGGGATCGATGTCGGCCGTCCGGATCAGGATCGCCGAGTCGAGTGTCTGCTGTCCGGCCGCGTCCCGTCCGATCAGCGCGGCGACCCCGCTGTAATAGCCGCGTCCTTTCGGCTCGTGGCGCGAGATGACCTTGGCGGCGCTCTCCAGCGGGCTTCCCGTGACGGTCGGGGCGAACATCGTCTCGTGCAGGACCTCCCGCACATCGCGGCTGGTCCTGCCTTCGATCAGGTATTCGGTGTGCGCCAGCCGCGCCATTTCCTTCAGGTACGGCCCGTGGACGCGCCCCCCGTCATCGCACAGCCGGGCCATCATCTTCAGTTCCTCGTCGAGGACCATGTAGAGCTCGTCGGTCTCCTTGACGTCGGCGAGGAACTCCATGACCCCCTGCAAGGTGGGGCCGCCGGACGGATACCGGTACGTGCCGCTGATCGGGTTCATGACGGCTGTGCCGCCGGCGAGCGAGATATGGCGCTCCGGTGTCGCACCGACGAGGGTGTTGCGGCCGGTGTGGATGATGAAGGTCCAGTAGGCCTTCTCCTCGCGCTCCAACAGCCGCCGGAAGAACGACAGGGCGCTGCTCAGGGAGTAGTCGCCGATGTCCGCGACGAACGAGCGCTTCATCACGAAGTTGGCGCCCTCGCCGGTGCCGATCTCCTCGGTGACGATCTGACGCACCATCTGCGCATAGGCGGTGTCGTCCACGTCGAAGTGACCGTCGGCCAATTCTGTCGGGACCTGCGGGAAGCGGGCGAGCGCTGTGGCGACCGGCACGGTGTCGCGAGCGGTGAGGCTCATCGCGAGCAGGGGCGTGCCGTCGTCCCGCGCGGCGAAGCCGCGGTCGGCCAGCTGCCGGTAGGGGACGAGCACCAACGTGTCGAGCGCGGGACCCGGCCCGGAGTCGTCCGCCAACGGGATGTCGTCCAGCGACTTGTACTCGGTCACCCGGCCGGTCAGGATGTCCAGCCTGCCGGGGGAGCCGCTTTCGGGACGGTGGATGATCGCGAAGGCGGGTAGTTCCAGCGCGAGAACCTGCTCAAGCAGTGCGCTCATGCGAGCACGTCCTCGGTTCGGACCACCATGGCGCAGCACCGTGTCGCGTATTCGAGGGCCATCCTGTGGCGGTCCTCGGAGAAGTCGCCGAGCGCGTCGGCGACCAGGAAGGGCTGGATGTCGTTGGAGAACGCTTCCAAAGCAGTCGACAGCACACCGATATGCGCGTAGACACCGCAAATGATCAACTGGTCACGCCGTTGCGCGCGCATGCGCTGCAGCAGCTCCGACCCGAAGAACGCGCTGTAGCGCCATTTCGTGCTCATCCAGTCGTCCGCGTCGGGTTCGAGTTCGGGAACGACCGCGCGTTCGGTCTCGTCCGTGCGCATGCCGGGGCCCCAGAAGTCCTTCAGGAGCCCGCGTTGCCGGTCCGTCATCCCGCCGGGCTGGGCGGTGTAGGCCACCGGCACCCCCAGCGTTCCGCAGCGCTTCTTGAGGTCGGCGATGTTACTCACCAATTCGCTGCGCATGCCGTCCTCAAAGGGCTTGAGGAAATAGCTCTGCATATCGTGGATGAGGAGCACCGCCCGATCCGGGTCGACGGTCCAGCGCACGGTGTTTTCCGGCAGCGCATCCCTCGGCGGCAGTCGGTAAGGCGCGATCGGCGGTATTCCCGTCATCAAAGGCTCCCTCTCTAGGAATCTCAGTACTCGGACCACGCCGAGACCACCTTGATGGCCTGGGGGGTGTTGAGCCGCGGATCACACAAGCTGGTGACGGGGCCCGATCCCAGCTCGGCCGTGTCCAGCACGCACTCGGTCACGTCGTCGGGAGTCGCCTCAAGGTGAAGCCCCCCGGCCGGAACGCCCGCCAGGTCCAGGACCCGCCGGAAGCCGCGGACTTCCCGGGCGACGGTTTCCACGAGCCGGTATTTGGTGCCGTCAGCCGCGCAGTCGGTGTTCCCGTGCATCGGGTCGCTGAGCCAGACCACCGGGTGTCCCGCCGACTGCACGGCCTCGACGAGCCGGGGCAGCCTGTCAGCGACGAGGTCTGCGCCCATGCGCACGATGAGTGAAAGCCGGCCCGGCTCCCGCTCCGGGTCCAACCGGTCGCACAGCTCGACCAACTCGCTGACAGTCATTGACGGGCCGACCTTGCAGGCAACCGGGTTGGCCACCTGGGCGAGCAGGGCGATGTGCGGGCCGTCGATCTGCCGGGTCCGCTCGCCGATCCACGGCCAGTGGGTGGAGCCGAGCAAATGCCGACCGCCGTCGAGCTCTCTGAGCATCGATATCTCATAGTCCAGAAGCAGCGCTTCATGGCTGGTCCAGACAACAGGCCCGGCAGGCCGAGGTGCTGACCCGACCCACCCGAGCCGCGTCGTGATCTCCCGCGCAGCCATGTAGCCCGTGAGCATGCGCAGTGGATCGGGACGCCTGCTCTCGTAGGTGGGCTCCGGCCCGTTGATCATGTGCCCGAAGAAGGACGGCAGTTCGTCGTCGCCGAGTTTTTCGACCTGGCTGGAGCGGGGCTTGGAGAACTGCCCTGCGATCCGCCCGACCCGCAGCGTCTGCTTGCCGGTGGCGGTCTCCAGGGTCTGGGCAAGCAGATCGACGAGTCCGGTCTTGCCTTGAATGTGCCCAGCGGTGCACTCGGCCGGGTCCTCCGCGCAATCCCCGGCCTGTAGCACCTGCATCTCGCCGGTGGCGACGCGGGCCAGGTGGGCGCGGAGGTTCTCCACCTGCGCCGCGGTCACCAGCGGTGTGACGGATGACAGCATCGCTCGTACGAGCTCGACCTGTGAGGGATTGTCCCATTCGGGCTGATGGCGCGCCTGGGCCCTATCGATGTCGGCAAGGATGTTTCCCATAACGACCTTCTCCATTGATTGAAAAGAAGACGCCCGGCGAACGGCGTTCAGGTCGGTATGTCGGCCCGCTTGACCTGAGGTACGGCGATGCCCAGAGCCCTGAACTGCTGGCAGGGGTTCATGAACTCGCGCTGGCGCTTGATCTTCCCGTTCTCGAACAGGAAGGAGTGCAGGAAGTGATTGCGGTAGTGGCCGTCGGGATAGTCGGGGAAGCGGATCGTTCCCTCGCCGTCGCATTCGACCCAAAACTGGTTGGGGTCCTGTGTGTCGAAGATCTCGATGTTCGTCCAGACCCAGTCGGGGAAGCACTTGAGTGACCATTGGCCGTGGTCACCCAGTCGGTCCCTGCCCGTAATGACGATCGGCTCCCCGGTTTCGGTCGTCCAGAGACCACCGGTACCGTCTTCGGTGAACAGAAGGTGCCGGCGCAGGCGATCCTGCCCGCGGGTATTCATGTACTGCTCCACGATTGCACGGTTGCTCGCTCGTAGTTCCGCGTCGCCGCGGGACCTCGACAACGTATCGGTGGTTTCAGCGGTGCCGGTGATGTCGACCATTGGCTCTTCCTCTAGTGGCGAAGTAAAGCGGGGTCGCCGCGCGCACAAGGGCAGGCAAAACCAGGCATGACGACGCCGAAAGAGCACAGTCATGCATTGGTCCATGAGATTTCTGGTGAGCCCCCGTCCCGCGCACTGCGGGTAGACGAAATCTTGTTCATACCCTCGCTGGTTCGGGAAGCCGGTAACCGCTGTCTGACCGAAAAATTCCAGCCGGTATCACCGTCTGATGGATCTGCTCCATGGCGGGCGCGACTCTGCCCGCGCACTCGTAACACGATCTTGTGGCTGTGGGCTGGTGAGCCGTGTCCGGTGTGACGATTCGTCCGTTGTGGTGGTGTGAGTGCACCGTGGACGGTCGATGACGAGCTGTGGGCACTGATCGAGCCGGTCCTGCCGCCGTGGCCGGAGCGCTCCCCGGGACCGCGGCCGGTGGACGACCGGCTGTGCCTGCAGGGAATCCTGTTCGTGCTGTTCACGGGCATCACGTGGCAGCAGTTGCCGCCTGAACTGGGCTTCGGCTCGGGGCAGACATGCTGGCGCCGGCTGTACCGGTGGACGGAAGCGGGAGTGTTCGACCAGGTCCACCGGATGCTGCTCGCGGAGTTGAACGCGGCCCGGCGGATCGACTGGACGCGCGCCTGCGTGGACTCCTTTCATGTGCGGGCGAAGAGGGGCTGCCGGGGTTGATCCGTCCCTGGTCGATCGCGGCGGGTCGGCCGGCGAACACCACCTGATCCGCGAAGGCAGCGATACGCCGCTGAAAGTGATCACGACCGCGGCAACGTCCCCGACTTCACCCAGGCACGCGCCCTGGTTCCCGGTGACAAGGGTGACGACAGTCGGCACGTCCGACGCGAGCCGACCCGGCGTCGGGTCGTGTCTGTCACGTCTCGCTCACACGCGCCTTCATCTACTGGCGAAGGACGAACAAGCGGACACCATGATCGTGTTACGAGCCCTGAGCCCTGAGCCCCGAGCCCACCGATCGGGGCTCCGGGCGACGGTCGGTCGACGGTCCGGGAGTCGGCCCGCCTGTGGGCCTGCACTCCTGTCCCCTCTATTAGGGGCGCCCGCGACCACTGCTACCGGCAGCCCGGAGCTCCGGCCCGGCGCCGGTGCCCGGACACGTGCCGCCTGCGCGCGCCGACGCCTCGCAGCCGACGTGAATTTCGGCCACGCGAGCCGCGCTCGATGGAACGAACAGGCCAATACTGCGCCACGTGCGGTGGCCAAACCTATGGGGCACTTATGTTCGCGGTGCGCACTTCACATCCCGATGATTTCTATATCGAAGGATTCGGGAAACTATCGCCCGAGCATCGGCCGCGATCACCCATATCTTGCATGACTTACTCCACACAAGACACCTGCCCAACCAGAAGGAATTCCAGTGAAGCGTATCGGTGAACATGCGGTGGTGCTGGGAGCGAGTATCTCGGGTCTACTTGCTGCCCGGGTGCTCTCCGAGGCATTCGACCGGGTAACGGTGGTAGAGCGTGACCAACTGCCGGAGGGGCAGCGGACTCAGCGGCGAGGTGTGCCGCAGGGCCGCCACGCTCATGGCCTGCTCTCCAAGGGCGCGAAGATCTTCGAGGAGCTGTTCCCCGGGATACTCGACGACTTCGTTGCCGGTGGAGCGCCCGTCATCGACGGACCTGCCGAGCTGCGGATGCGCTTGGGCGGGCACTTGTTGTGCATGGACGGCGAGTACGCCGATCTGTCCCGCACCTACCAGCCGAGCCGGCCGCATTTGGAGAGTCGGCTCCGCGCCCGGATCGGGGATCTTGCGAAGATCAAGGTCATCGACGAGTGCCAGGTCACCGGCCTTGAGACCACCTCGGACAATGCCGCTGTCACCGGTGTGCGTGTCAGGAACGTGGGCAGCGGCTCTGAGGACGTGATCCCCGCCGATCTGGTGGTGGACGCGACCGGCCGGTCCGGACGGACCACCAAGTGGCTGGTCGAGATGGGATACGAGCCGCCGCTTGAGGAGCGTATCGACGTCGACATCATGTACACCAGCCGGTATCTGCGGCCGGCCCCCGGTTCGATGGGCCGCGAGAAGGTCGTGATCATCGGGCACGCACCGGGGAGCCCCAAGGGCGCGGAATTCCTGGAGGAAGAGGACGGCCGCTGGGTCCTGACGCTGATCGGTTACCGCGACCACCATCCGCCGACCGACCCGGCCGGGTGGGTGGAGTTCGCCAGGCCGTTGGTTCCCGAACACGTCTTCGCGGCGATCCGCGACGCCGAGCCGCTCAGCGAGATTTCCGCGCACCGGTTCCCGGCGAGCGTGCGCCGCCGCTACGAGAAGCTGACCCGATTCCCGCGCAGGCTGCTGGTGGTGGGCGATGCGATATCCAGCTTCAACCCCATCTACGCCCAGGGGATGACGGTGGCCTCGCTCCAGGCGATGGCGCTGCGTGAATCGCTGAGCGGTGACCTGGATCAGGTCGCGCAACGATTCTTCCGCAAGGCAGCCAAGCCCATCGGCGTCGCCTGGAAGATGGCGACCGGCAGTGACCTGGCCCTGCCTCAGATCGAAGGTCCGAGGCCACTTCCCGTGCGGCTCATCAACTCCTACATGGACAAGGTGCTCGCCGCGGCCGAAACGGACATGGTCGTGGCCGAGAAATTCCTGAAAGTCCAGTACTTGCTCGAACCGCCGACAGCAGTGTGCACCCCGGGCATCATGTGGCGCGTTCTGACGGGAAAACACCGACAGCGCTTCCCGGCACACACCAGTTAATGGAGGTAACCAAATGCCCGTCTCCATCGCCGACAAGATCCTTCGGCTCTCCCTGACCACGTTCCCGTTCATCGACGCGTCGCAGTTCTTTCCGTCGCTCTCAACGTACAAGGTTGACAGGGCCTTCGATCTCACCGAGTTCGAGGAGGCCATGAAGCACTTCTTCCGGGGGAATCCGCTCTTCTCCAAGTGTCACCTGGTGGAGTTGACCTTCGACACTCCCGAGGATTTCCCCCTCTCCTCCTTCCAGGGGCTCCTCGCGGAAAAGTACGAAAGCTACTACGACAGCTTTCTGCTCGCCTCCGTCACCTATCGCTCCGATCCTCACCTGCAGGGCATCTTTACGTGTATTCCGTTTCCGCTGCAGGACGGATACAAGGTGTTCCGATTCCACCAGGCGCTGATGAAGACCCTGAAGACCCGGCAGGACGGCTTCCAGATAGCCCAAGGTCTCGAAGAGCTGGGGATCCGGGCTGATGAGCTGGCGGACTTCTTGCCGCCCGCTCAGACTTCGCCCTCCGGTGCGAGCAAAGAACTCCCCGTCGCGTTCGCCGAAGGCGCTGAGCCGCCGGTCAAGATCGGTCCCTTCTTGGAAAGGATGAGGGCAGATTTCCTTGACCGTGACAGCGCGAACATGTTCGTCCTCAAGAACAGCCTTTACTCGCCGAAGCTTCCCCTCGGCAACACGCTTCGGTTTCTGACGGTGCCGCGAAGCGTCATCGAGCAGAGCACGGGAATCCAGATCCGTGACTACTATCGCGCCGAGGAGCAGCGCGAGATAGACGCGCTGTCTCGCCTCGAGCGGCGAGAGGACTTCATTGAGGCCGGCCAGGCCCGAATCGGGAAGATGATTGCCACGCCCGACGTCTTTGCCGTCAACAACTACGGCAATGTATCGGCGCACGACGGCACGGACGCCCATGCGGACCGAGGCACACTCGTGAAGTACGAGTGGCATATGCCGCTCATCGTGTTGGGGCTCACCGTGGGTGAGAGGTCTGGACTCTCGTGGACGATCACCATTCGCGACAAGGCGTTCAACTTTGCGACCGTCCGAAATTCCCCCCAGGGTGACATCGTCGACGCGGCTACCGGAAGGAATCCGGCAGCGTCCGTCGTATGAACCGCCGGTGACCGGTGACGTCCGGGAGCGAGGGGCCCGAGGCTCGACCTCAGGGTAAATACCTTGACTATTCGTGAAAAACTCGAAGATTTCACGAATGATCAGGGCCCGCTCGACTTCTATCAATCGGGTGGCCAGGGGCTCGTGACCCTGGCCACCCGGCCGCGTCCCTGCCTCCGCCGCAAATATGGAAGCCCAACCAATGGCCGCGCCGAGCGGTCCGCAACGATGCCGTGAACAGACCCGAGAGGCCTTCGGATGAGTATCCCCGCCCTGCAGACGTTGACCCTCGCTGACGACCTGAGCATTACCCGGATGGGATACGGCGCGATGCAGCTGACCGGTCCCGGTGTCTTCGGACCGCCCAAGAATCGCACTCAGGTGATCGCCGTGCTGCGCGCAGCGGTCGAGCTCGGCATCACCCACATCGACACCAGCGACTTCTACGGGCCGACCGTCGTCAACAAACTGATCAAGGAGGCCCTGTACCCCTACCCGGCCGGTCTGCACATCGTCACCAAGGTCGGCGTCCGCCGCAGCGCCACCGGCGGCTGGATCACCTCCCTGGACCCCGCCGACCTCAAGGCCCAGGTCCACGAGAATCTCCGGCACCTCGGCCTGGAGACCCTGGACGTGGTCAACCTGCGCACGGCCGCATTCGGCGGTGACGGGTCCTCCATCGCCGAGCCGTTCGGCGCCTTGGCCGGCCTTCGTGAGCAGGGGCTGATCCGTCACCTCGGCCTCAGCGGGATCACCGACGCCCAGCTCACCGAGGCCCAGGCCATCGCCCCCGTGGTCACCGTGCAGAACCAGTACAACCTGGCCGACCGCGCCGACGACGACCTCGTCGATCGCTGCGCCGAGGAGAACATCGCCTACGCCGCGTTCTTCCCCCTTGGCGGCGGATTCCACCCACTGCGGTCACGGGTCCTGCGCGACGTCGCCCGCCGCCTCGGCGCCTCCGAGCCGCAGGTGGCGCTCGCCTGGCTGCTGCAGCGCTCGCCGTCGACGGTGCTGATCCCCGGAACCTCGGGCGTCGCTCACCTGCGGGAGAACATCGCCGCGGCTGACCTGCAACTGCCCGACGAGGCCATCGCCGAACTCAACACCATCGGGCAGTGACCCTGTGGGCCCTTATTCCGGCGCAGGGCATTAGCAGGGCTTCGTCACGAACTGTCACCGACCGGCCGTATTCCTTCTGAATGCGTACGAACGACAAGCCATCAACTGCGGCACCTACACTTCGGTCAAAGACCTCAACGCCAAGCTCCGCGCAACCGTAAGAAGATCTCGAGCGCGGAGCACCAGTCGACGACAACTCGCATAAGACCAGCATGATCACGCGACACTAGAGAAGGCGGCAATCAATGAAGATTCGAGACCTCCACAACGAATTCACCGCGGACCGCGCCGCCGCCGAGCGTGCCTACTACGGGAAATTCCTCACCCTGGAGGGAATCTCAATCCGAACGGGCGAAAGTCAATATGGTACGCCGGTGGTGGAGGTGTCCGATGCCCCCGGAGGTCCCCACCTCGCCATCTTCGTGCTGCCGTTTGACCACCGAATCAAGGAATCATTCCGGATTGTGCGAGGCGTCCCCCTGGGCGTCACCGTCACCGTCAAGGGAGAATGCCGGGTCTTCAGCGAGGACGGAACGGTGCTGGTCATCAAGGAGTGCGAACTCCTCACCCCATGAGTCCCTGCGGGCTATTTCCCGGAGCGGCAAACGACCGGCACACGTGAGGTCAATCCAAGCTTGATCTTCAGCCTGTGCGGCGGCATGCACTGTTTTCGCCTGGCAGGGCTTCAGTGAAGTCGGCTGACGTCCGCTTCATGACGGTCTGTCGGGCCGGACGGACCGGATGGGCCGGGTGGGCAGGGCGGGCCGGGAAGCGTGACAGGCGCGGTCTCCCGGATCATGGACTTCTCTACGGCCCGGTGATCCGAGTGGAGGACCGTGCCTGCCTGCGCATCGTCGCCGATATCTGTCCGCTCCTGACCAGCTCCGCGAGGCAGCACCGGTGCTGCCCGGCGAGGCCCCGGGCCTGCTGGAACGTCGCGCCGAGGTACCGGACCCGCGTGATCCGCGCGGGGTGCGCCGCCCACCGGCCGTCGTCCTTCGCCCTGGTCGCGTGCGCGGTCCTGGCCGGGGCCACCTCCCTGCCGACGGCAGGCGAGTGGATCGTCGACGCGCCCGCCCACGTGCTCGCCCAGCTCGGCGTCCGCCCCGATCCGGTGCTCCCCGCCCGGCAACGGCCCTCCGAGTCCGCGGTGCGGCGGCTGCCGGCCCGGATCGACGGCGACGCCGCCGACGCGGCGGTCGGGCGCCGGCTCGCGGACCACCGCCCTGATGCGGTCTGGCCGCCCTCATGCGGCCGGGCCGCGCACGCTGGCTGTGGACGGCACGAGCCTGCGGGGCGCCCGTGAAGGGGCGCCGGCTCGGGGACCGCCGCCCTCATACGGCCTGGCCGCCCCGATACGGCCGGGCCGCGCACGCCGGCTGTGGACGGCACGAGCCTGCGGGGTGCTCGCGAAGGGGCGCCGGCTCGCGGACCGTCGCCCTCATACGGCCTGGCCGCCCCGATACGGCCGGGCCGCGCACGCCGGCTGTGGACGGCAGCATGAACCTGTCGGCCGCCCGCGAAGGCCGGCGGCCGCAAGAGCCACCCGCTCGCCGCCAGGGTCCACGCCACCGGCCTGGTCCCGGCCCAGCTCGACGTCGGCGACAAGACCAGCGAGACCACCCGCTTCCAGCCGCTGCCGGACACGGTCGCCGACCTCGCCGGGGTCGTGGTGACCGCCGACGCCCTGCAACCCCAGCGCGAGCACGCCGCCTACCTGCCAGGACGCCAGGCCCACTACATCGTCATCGGCATCGGCAAGGGCACATGAACAAGCTCCGCAGGCAGCTCAAGTCCCTTCCCCGGAAGGACATTCCGCTCCAGGGCCAGGCCAGGCCGGGCCTGGGCCACAGACCACGGCCGCGCGGAGATCCGTCGGATCAAGGCGGCCACCGTGAACAACCCGCTGTTCCCCAGGGACCCGGCAGACCATCCAGATCACGCGGCGGCGCACCGACAGCAAGACCGGCAAGGCCACGATCACCACCATCTACGCGGTCACCAGCCCGACGGCCGAACAGGCCACCCTCGCCGGGAACGCCTCCCAGCTCTGGACCCGCAACACGCCCCGCGCCATGGCCAGCTGCCGCAGCCTCTCCACCGGCGCGCTCAGGCCCGCCGGGACCGTCAACACCGCCGCCGGCCTCGGCCGCAACGCCCGCAACCCGCACCAACCCCTCGCACGCCTCGGCCCCGGATGATCACAAGCCAGACGCATCCCGACTGCACCGAACCCCCGTGGGCGTTGGGGGTGAGCGTGAATATCCACCACCAGGACGGTCGCCGGTGGAACGAGTCCGTCAATATTGCGTGATAAATGCCGCTCGGATCACCGACTGCCTTTACTTAAGAGGCAGAGCGTTCGAGAAGAACGCATGACCGCGGACACGGTCGACCCGCTCGCCAACATTGACAGTGAGGACGCACACGGGTTTGCGTCCTATACGAGAAATGGAACAGTCAGTGACCACCAATCGCACCCTCGTCATTGTCGCCCACCCGAACCTCGCGGAATCCCGTGGCAACGCCACCTGGCTCGCCGGGATCAAGGACTTGGACAACGTCACCGTCCACGACCTCTACGAGACTTACCCCGATTTCAAGATCGATGCCGCCCGCGAGCAGGAGCTGCTGCGCGAGCACGACACCGTCGTTCTCCAGTTCCCGGTGTACTGGTACAGCGTAACCCCACTGCTCAAGGCCTGGTTCGACGCGGTGCTGGTTCACGGTTTCGCCTTCACCTTCGACGGTTCCGCCTCTGCGCTGCAGGGCAAGAAGGCTTGGCTGGCCGTCACGGTCGGCAGCACCCTGGAGACCTACGCCGCGGAAGGCCTCGCCCGACGGACCCTTGAGGAGTACCTCGCCCCGGTCTCTCAAACGCTGGAGTTCTGCCAGCTCGACTATCAGGGTTTCCACTCCGTCTACGGCATGATCTTCGACCCGCTGGACGAGGACCTCGTCCTGAACGCCAAGGAATACCGCAGGCTCATCGCGGGCAGCGAGACGCCGGTCGGCTGACCTCGATTATTCGTAGACCTCGATCACTCGTGAATTCTCAGAGTTTTCACGATGAATCGAGATGCTTACTCTGGGGCCCATCCCCAGGCCGCGCGTTCCTGTATGTCACCGCCGCTTCCTTTGCCGAACTCGACGGAAGTTCAGCGAAGGAAGCTCGACTCAGGCTCGGTGAAGCAGTCCGTGCAGGTCACCCGCAGGGCACAGTTCACGATCTTCGTGCCCTTCTCTTTCGCCACCGGGTCGCGCTGCTCAAGCGTCGCGTGACCGCGCGCCCGAAGCCGACATGGGCGGATCGGGCTTGTGGCACCGGAACCTGGTGAAACGACGCTACGTTCCTGCGCTCCCGGGCCGAGGCGACCATCGCGAGCGACTTCTTCACCCTCGACCTGCTCGACGGCACCAAAGCCCACGTCCTGGTCGTGATCCCGCAGTTCCGGAACCTGTTGATCGACCTGACGGCCGGGGTGCAGTTCGAGGGTGGCCTCGCCGCCCTCGCGGGACGCGGCAAGCTGTCCGCCGCCCAGACGGTTTTACGCCGACCGGCTGCGACCAGCAGTTCGGATCAGCGTTCAGATCACAGTGAGGGGGTAATGGGATGTCCGCCGTGGCCAAGCTGCTCGCGATTCGTGAGCAGGCCTTGGCGGGGCCGAGCGCGGCGGCGACGGAGGCACAGCACGCGAGGGGGAAGCTGACCGCGCGTGAGCGGGTCGGGCTGCTGCTGGACGAGGGCTCGTTCAACGAGGTCGAGCCGCTGCGCCGACACCGTGCCACCGGTTTCGGCCTTGAGGCGGAGAAGCCCTACACCGACGGCGTGATCACCGGTTGGGGCACCGTCCACGGCCGCCGCCGAGCGCGGCCTGGTCGATGACGTGATCGACCCCGCCGCCACCCGCGAGGTACTCGTCCGCTCCCTGCGGATGCTCCGCACCAAGCACGCGGACCTGCCCGCCCGCAAGCACGGCAACCCACCTCAGTGAGCGCACCGAAGGGGCAGCAGATGGACCAGGGGGACTTCCGCGTCATCCACGGCGATCCCACTCCCGAGGAACTCGCAGCACTGATCGCGGTTCTGGCGGCCCGCACCGCCGCCCAGCGCGCCGCCACTCCGCGGTTCGCCCATGGCAACCGCCGCCCACAGGCCCGCTGGCGCCGCCTCGACCGCGTGGCCGGCTACCGCAGCCCCGTCTCCTGGCACTGATGCCACCCGCCTCGGTTCAACGTGGTTCAACGGAACGGCGTCAGCACCATGTTGTAGGCGTAGGCGATGGTCAGGAAGCCGATCGCCCCGAGCGTCGTCACCGTCACGAGGCGGAGCGTGAACGTCGTGGCGAGCGCGCCGGTGACGACGGCCAGGAGCCGCGCCGCCCTGGTGCCGGGTCGGGGCCGTGAGCGGGAACGCGACGAGCGCGGTGAGCGGTGTCAGGACGCCGAAGCCAAGCAGGAGCGATGCGCTCCTGGCCGCCGTCAGGGACTCTTCGGGGACTACTTGCCGAGGACTGCCTGCGAAGCGTCGGATGGTACGTGACGTGCCTGCGGGAGTCGGGTCGTTGGTGTTCGTGCAGGCATATCCGTGAGCTTTCGCTGGGTGGTACCCCCCCGGAACCTGATCGGCAGCGGCAGCGTGCGGAAAGTCTTCGGCTACGCATCGGTGCTCCTTTCGGGCAGCGCAAACTGCCCCGCCTCCGCGCCGAAAGAGCGCCACAGGCTCGCTACGAGTCCGCATGTCCCGCGGGCAGCCTTGTGCCGGGCACCCCGGCGACGTTGATCGCCCGGAGCACCGGCCCGGGCACGGCAGCGATCTCGTCGTCGATCGACGAGTGTGACCGTCACCTTGTAGCGGGGCCAGGTCTTCACCGGGGCAGGCATCGCGAGGTGGGCGATAGCACAACTCGTCGGAGAATCCGATGGTCTCCGGCATGCACCCGAAGTGTTCCTGGAACGTCAGCCTGTCGCGGCCTCCGGCCGGACCGGAGGCGATGTCGAAGAGGCCGGCTTTGGTACTACGGAGTGAAGTAGCCGTCCAGCTCAGCGAGGTAGGCGTCCTTGACAGCGTCGGGCAGCCAGGCGACCTCGAACGCGTTGCGCTGGAGTTGTACGAGCTCTGTCGGGGCGAGCGGAGTGGCGGCCTGCACCGCGAGAAGGTTCTCGGTGACGTAGCCGTTCATGTAGGCCGGGTCGTCGGAGCTGATGGTGACGCGTAGTCCGGCGTCGAGCATCTTGCGGACGGCGTCCTGCCAGGTGGAGCCGCGCACATAGCTGTTGGAGATCGGGCAGACGGTCAGGCCCAGACCGCGCGCTCTGATCTCGTTCTGGAGGTCCTCGCTCTCCAGACAGTTCACGCCGTGGTCGATCCGGTTCACCTCGATGACGTCCAGGCACTGGCGGATGTGGTCGACGGAGTTCTCCTGGTCCACGTCGCAGTGCATCGTCAGCTGGTAGCCCTCCGCTCGTGCCCGTGCGAAGACGGCGGCGAACTTGACCGGCGGGTTGCCCCGCTCGTCCGAGTCCAGCCCGACCCCGATGATCCACTCCCGGTAAGGAAGGGACTCCATCAGCGTGGCCATGGCGTACTCGGCGGAGAAGTCCCGCATGAAGCACATGACGAGCTGTGCCCGCACGTCGAGCAGTCGGCGCGCGTCCATCAGCGCGCGGCGAAGACCGCGGATCACCGTGTCGAAGGTGATGCCGCGGGAGGTGTGCGCCTGCGGGTCGAAGAAGATCTCCGCATAGCGGATGTTCTGTTCCTTCGCCTTGTTCAGGTACGCCCACGCCAGGTCGTAGAAGTCGGCTTCGGTCAGCAGGACGGACATGCCCTCGTAGTAGCAGGCGAGGAACGACGGCAGGTCGTGGAACGCGTAGCCGGCCCGCATCTCGTCCGCGTCGGCGTACGGCAGCGTGATGTTGTTCCGGGCGGCGAGAGCGAACTTCAGCTCCGGTTCCAGCGTGCCCTCGATATGCACATGCAACTCGCACTTGGGCAGGTGTGAGATGAACTCAGTCAGGTCTGTCACGAGTCCTCCGTCGAGTGAGGGGAGATACTTCCGACTGGGGGCAGGGGCGTCGGTTGACGACCAGCTCAAGATCAGGACCGCCCGGGGGCGCCGAGAGGGCGGAAGCACCCATGGTGCAGGTCTCCGGTTGTGGGCAGGACGAGGCCATGGGCCGAAGAGGCCGAAGGGGAGGCCACGCCCCCGGGGAGGGGAACAAGTCGCGCTGTCGGGCGGGTCAGGTGCCCTGGCGGATGTTGGGCGCGAAGCGGGTCAGGGCGACGGTCTCGATGGCCGCGATGATGTTGTACGCAAGTGCCGACACGGCGGTGAGGACCGCGACCGAGGCCCAGAGGTGGTCGTAGTCGAAGGTGGAGGAGTCCTTGAGCATGGCGTAGCCGAGGCCCTGTCCGGTGGAGAGCCATTCGGCGAGCATCGCGCCGATCAGGGCTCCGGGGACGCCGACCCGGGCGCTGGCGAAGAACGCGGGAACCGCGCTGGGCAGCATGACCTTGCGGGCGACGGTCCAGCTCCCGGCGCCGTACGCGCGGCACAGGTCGGCCGCCTGGCGGGAGGCGGAGCGCAGGCCGAAGGTCATGGTGACAAGAGCGGGGAAGAAGACGATCAGGCCGCTGATGACGGTGGTGGCCATCAGGCCGCGGCCGAAGATGAGGGTGATGAGCGGGGTCATCGCCACCAGGGGCACTGAGCGTACGACGACCGCCATCGGCAGCAGTGCCTGCTCGACGCTCCGCAGCAGGACGAAAACGACCGCCACCCCCACCGCCGCCGCCAGCCCGGCGACGAAGCCGACCCCGGCGTCGAGCAGTGTGCGACCCAGACCGGAGGCGACCACGGAGCGGTGGGCGCCCGCGTCCGCGCCCGTGAACAGGTAGTGGAAGATGTCGATCGGTGACTTGGCCACCAGCGGGTCCAGGTCGTAGACCTGTAGGAAGACGATCCACAGGACGATGACGGCCGCCATCGTCACGACCACGTTCAGCAGCGGGCGCAGCACGCCCGCCGTGATCCGCAACGCGGGTGCCGTCCGCGTACTGATCGTGGTGCTCATGCGTGTCCGCCTTCCACTGTCGTCGTGCGCGACCACGGCAGGGCGTAGCGGGCGACGAGCCCGACCACGCCGTACGCGACGCCTGCCACCGCGCCCGAGACCAGGGCGATGCCCCAGGTGCGGGGCACGTCGAGTTGCTGCTGGGCGATGGTCATGGCGATGCCGAGGCCGCTGTCGACGCGGCCCAGGTACTCGCCGATGATCGCGCCGAGCAGCGCCGCCGGACCGGCGATCTTGAGGGCTGCCAGCGTGCTGGGCAGCGCGGCGATCAGGCGGACCCGCAGCATCTGCTGCCAGCGGCCACCGCCGTAGGCGCGTACCAGGTCCAGCGCGGCCGGGTCGGCCGAGCGCAGCCCGAGCAGCGCGCCGATGAGGGTGGTGAAGAAGACCGACAGCCCGGCCATCGCCGACATCGGCTTGTCCCCGTCGAGGACGAGCGACAGGATCGGGCCGATCGCCACGATCGGCATGCAGTAGGAGGCCACCGCGATCTGCGTGATCACCCGTTCCAGCACGGGCACCAGCAGTACCAGCACCGCCAGGCCCAGTGCCAGCCCGTTGCCTATCAGGTATCCGGTCAGGGCCTCGCCCGCGGTCTGCGTGACATGCGGGCTGTAGAAGGACCAGCCGTCGTCGAACACGCTCGCCACGACCGCCCAGGGGGTGGGCACGCCGTCCCCCGTGCTGACGACCGTGGTGGACAGCAGTGACCACACGCCGATCAGAGCCGCGATGCCGACGGCCCCTCCGGCCCAGGCGGAACGCCGCGCACTCATGACGCCTCCGCCGCGGGCTCCAGAGCGTCGCCGGGGATGTCGACGCGGCCGAACAGGAGTTCCGACAACTGGTCGGCGTAGGCGTGGAATTCGGGCGAGCGCATCATCTCCGGGGTGCGGGGGCGGGGCAGGTCGATGGTGACGGTCTCCACGATGCGGCCGGGCCGGGGGGACATGACGGCGACGGTGTCGCTGAGCAGTACGGCCTCGTTGATGGAGTGGGTGACGAGCAGGGTGGTCACCGCGCGGGCCTGCCAGATGCGCTGGAGTTCGAGGTTGAGCCGCTGGCGGGTCATGTCGTCCAGCGCGCCGAACGGCTCGTCCAGCAGCAGCACCTTGGGGTCGACGACCAGAGAGCGGGCGATCGCGACGCGCTGGCGCATGCCGCCGGAGAGCTGGGCGGGGCGGGCCTTCTCGAAGCCTTCGAGACCGACCAGCTTGATGAGGTCGGAGATCGCCGCCGGGTCGGCCTTGATTCCGCTGATCTCCAGCGGCAGCCGTATGTTGGCGGCGACCGAGCGCCACGGCAGCAACGCGGCGTCCTGGAAGGCTATGCCCAGGTGGTGCCGTTTGCGGGCCGCCTCCGGGGCCTCGCCGTGCACGAGCGCCGTACCGGCGGTCGGGCTGTCGAGCCCGGCGAGGATCCGCAGAACGGTCGACTTGCCGCAGCCCGACGGCCCGAGCAGCGCGAGGAACTGGCCCTCGGTCGTGTCCAGGTCGACGCCGGCGAGTGCGGGTACGCGGTTTCGGCCGAGCTTGAACTCCTTGCTCAGTCCACGCAGGGACAGTCCGGTGCCGGTGCCGGTGCCGGACGGTGCGGAGTCGTCGGATGCTTCGGGAACAGCGGCTGCGGAACTCATCGGTTGGCGACCTCGGTGTGGGGTGCGGGTAGGGGAAGCCGGTACCGGCGGGCGGACGGGGCCGCACCGGTACCGCCGGAGCCTCAGATGAGGCTGGGGTTCTCCTTGTAGATCTCTTCGATGATCGAGAGGTCGAAGAGCTTGGCGGCGGTGATGTCGAGGCCGCCGTACTTCAGCGTCTTGATGTTTTCCTCGATCAGCTCCGGTGTGATCGTGAACAGGCCGTTCTTCTTGGTGTCGGCGCTCACGATCAGCTTGTTCTGGTCCGCGGACTCGAGGGTCTGCTCCTTGGTCGTCAGCCCGAGCCCCTTGCCGTACGTCTCGGCCGCGAGCTTCGCGCCGAGCGCCGGGTCGGCGACGCTCGCCTTCCAGCCCTTGATCTCCGCGCGCAGGAACGCCTTGAGCAGGTCGCGCTGCTTGTCGATGGTGTCCTGGCGGACGATGTACGTCTCCGAGACCAGCGGGTAGCCGGTGTCGGCGAGCAGCATCGTCGCGACCTTGAAGCCCTTCAGGCGCAGCGTGTTCGGCTCGTTCGTCGCGAAGGAGAACCAGCCGTCCACGGTGCCCTGCGTCAGCGGCAGCGGGTCGAACTGCACCGGCACCTTCGTGATCTTCGACCCGTCCAGCCCGGTGGCCTTGAGGTACGCCGCCCACACGGACTCGTTGCTCGCCTGGACGCCGATCTTCTTGCCGTACATGTCCTCCGGCTTGGTGATCGGGTCCTTGGCCATCGACATGATGCAGAACGGGTTCTTCTGGTACTGCGCGCCGATGATCTTCAGTGGCGCGCCCTTGGAGACGGCGGCGCCGGTGATGTCGGGGGCGCTGATCGCGACGAGCGCCTTCTTGGTGACCACGTCCGTCTCCATCGGCGTCGCGGACGGGCCGCCGCCGATCAGCGTGGCCTTCGAGAAGCCCTCGTCCGTGTAGTAGCCCTTGCTGTCCGCGATGTAGCTGCCCGCGAACTCGACGTTCTTGATCCAGGACAGCCGCAGCGTCAGCTCACCGAAACCCTTGGAACCGGAGGACGAGGAGGAGGCCGAGGACGACGAGTCGGAGTCGCCACATGCGGCGAGCAGCGGGCCGCCGAGTAGCACGGCCCCGCCGAGCTGCAGTCCCCGCTTGAGGAAGAGACGGCGGTCGGCGGTGAACGCTCTGTCGTCACTGCTCGAACTTATGGTCATTGCACGCGTTCCTTTCACTGGCCGGGTGGGCACCGGCTCATGGCGGACATGAAGAACCTGGATGGGCGGAACATGGAGAGGGCGAAGCCCGACCGTGGCCGCGCCGGTCTCGGGTCGGGCAGCGACCTGGGATCACAGATCCCAGGTCAGAGGTCTAGGAGGGGTCGGGGGTGCGGGCACCGGAGCAGCAGATGGTGATCCGGTCGTCGGCTGCGCGCTCGTCCGGGGTCCGGACCTCGTCGTGGTGGTCGGGTTCACCGGCCAGGACGGGGGTCGGACAGACGCAGCGGATGCCCTGCTCGCAGGAGAGTGCGACCTCGACGCCCTGGGCGGTGAGGCCATCGGCGACAGTGCGGTCGGCAGGAACGGGGCGGCCGATGCCGGTGCCCGCGGTCCGTACGGTGGATTCGGTGGCGACTTCGCCCCCGGCAGGTAACGGAACTGCCGGGGCGGAGCATTCGGTGTGCGGCCGGCCGGGCCGCCGGCCGGCTGCGGCCCCCAGCCTTGGCCATGACGTGGGCCATGAAGCCGTCGGGCCCGTAGACATGGACGGCTGTGTCCGGTTCCGAGGCCGGCAGTTCGGCGGTCAGCCCGGTGCCGACGAACGCTGCTCCCTGCGCGGCCGGTGCTTCGGCCATCGACAGCAGGGGGAGCGAGCGGGAAGTGGTTGCGCGGGGGCGGGATCCTCAGCCGCCGGCCGGCGGTGAGGTCGCGGTGCAGGGTGCCGGAGCCGCCCCGGCCGGCATCGTCACGCCGTACGCAGATCAGGTAACGGCCGTCGTCCTGGGGGGAGTTGCACAGGGAGTACTGACGGATGAGAGAAGGCCCGAGACGGCCGTCGATGTGAGCGTCGGCCTCGAAGGACGGCAGGGCGGCTCCGGTCGCTGCCCGGAGTTCGTGGCTGCGGCTGGTGGCGGAGGCGACGGAGATCGCGTGGACGATGGCGTCGAGGGTCTTCACGGCATGCCCCTATGCGGTGAAGAAGTGGCTCAGGCCCAGGTCCCGCAGTCCGCGCCGGTAGGCGACGGAGCTCCGGTCGGCCGGGATGTTCACTTCGAGCCTGGGGTCCAGGGGGAGGTTCTCGGGTTTCTGGACCTCCACGATGGCCCGGTCCTCCTCGAAGACCGTCCGGTTGAAGTCGTATACGGCCTGGACGGGTTGGTCGGTGTCGAAGTTGCGGGCGATCGGCGCGAACATGCGGGTCCGGCGGGCGGAGACCGGTGAAGCGGCGTTCATGATGTTGAGGAGCCCGCCGTCGGGGAAGTGCACGGTCAGCGTTGCCGTGAACGGCAGGTGCACGTCGAAGTGGCGCAGCCACTGGAAGCCCGGCGGGGCCTCCTTGGCGCCGCGCGGATAGTTGCTGACCGTGCTCCAGTAGTCGACGCAGAAGCCGTAGGGGCGGCGGACCGGTGTGTAGTCGGGGACCTCGACGTTGTCGGGGTCCCCGAAGGACTCCAGGTGGACGAAGCCGAAATGGGCGACGTCGAGGAAGCCCTCGAGCTGGCGGCCGGCGAAGGCCGCGATGTCGATCCAGGGGCAGTTGATCTGCTGGAATCCCTTGTCGTCCCAGTGGGCCATGACCGGGATCGCCGGATCGGTGTCCGGGGCCGGCCGCAAGCAGGTCCACACCAGCCCGTACCGCTCGACGACAGGGTAGGTCCGCAGGTTCAGCCGGGACGGGATCTTCGACTCCGGATGCGCCGGCACCCGCACGCACCGCCCGCCGTCGCCGAAGCGCAACCCGTGATACGCGCAGGTGATGCCGCTCCCGTCGCCCGAGCCCAGGCTGAGCGGGACTCCCCGGTGCGGGCAGATGTCGTGGGCCACGACCACGTTGCCGCCCACCCGGTAGGACACCAGGGGCACGTCGAGCAGGCGTACGGCGGCCGGGGCGTCGCCGATCTCGCTCGACAGGGCGATCGGGTACCAGTGCTGGGCCAGGATCGCCCAGTCGTCGGGGTCGAACGTGCAGTCCCGGGGCGGGGCCGGGCGGGGCAGAGCAGTGGTCATGCGCAGGTCCTTCTACGAAGCGCGGCCGGGAACGGCCCGGCAGGCACCATGAGGCGCACACGCCAGGACGACGGCGTCAGGAGAAGTGCGTGGGGAAAGCGCGTGGCGACGAGCCGGTCAGGGGAGAGCGTTACCGCGGAACCACAGGACGGGCAGGGCCACCGGCCGCGGCCGTCGGTACGCGATCAGGTGCGGGAGCTCTCGGACGCCGAATGTGAACCGTGCGCCACGCGCCCGCGCGTCCACGCCGACTTGTGGACACGGCACCGGAGGTCCATGCAGCACTCGCTGACAAGGCTCATGGCGCTTCCCTCCGTGCTCAGTGCCGACTTCCTCTCGCCGGACGGCCAAGGCGAGAGTGACGCACGGAGATTGCCCAGCCATTCCGTGTTTGTTACTTACGGATTCCATGCCCGGATTTGCCCCGGGCGCCAGGGTGAGCTCTCGCGTGCGGAGGGACGGGCTTGAGCGCCCCGATGCGGGGTCGGTCTTGGCGCGGCGTCAGGGAGGAGGCTCGAACGGTGCGCCTCCAGACGCCTGTCCCGTGGGATTTCCCAGGACTTTCAGCCGAGTGGGCAGGGAAGGCCCTGACAGCACTGAAAGACAAGAACGCACTGGTCAGGGCCTATACCGTCAGCATTCGATGATGTTCACCGCGAGGCCCCCGCGCACGGTCTCCTTGTACTTCACGCTCATGTGGACAGCTGCTGATCATGGGGTTGACCTGTGGTTTTGACATGCTCGGGCTTGTCTTGAGGCACGTCAGGGACTTTTTGGGGACTTCTTGGCGGGGGCTGATTACAACGTATCCCGTGCTGCGTGAGATGCCTGTGGGGGTTGGGTCGTTGATGCTTGGACGGCATCCGATGGCTTCGGCGGCCATGCACTCGTAATGCGTAGGTCTCGGGTTCGAATCCCGAAGGCGGCTCTGAGGGACCCCAGGACTCACTCGCCGTGACCTGGGGTTTCTTGTTTTCGTTGACCTTAGAATTCGGGCTAAACGGACACGCGCGGTCTGTGGATCGTAATGCGTAGGTTCCAGGTTGACGGTCGGTGGCGATTCCGCCCTGCAAGGCTTTGAACTGGCCTTTTGTCGCCTACTGTCGATCTGCCTCGGCCTGTTCGGAATGACGTGGTGGCCATTTGGTGGCCAAGCGTGCAGCCGCCATGCAAACGGGCTCGCGCTCGGCCGCGCAACTGGGGGCCGCAGGGGAACGGTTGTTGTGCCGACCCGACAATCACGCGTTCCAACTGCCCCTCGTTTGGTTGCCGGCCCTGGCAGACCTTCTCGGCCTCTGCCGGCCCGCCTCCGGCGAAGTCAGGCCAGCGCCTGAATGGTTCGGCGACGACGGTGCCGACACTGACGCGATGTCCGAGATCCTGCTGGATGCTCAGGCGGATCAACCACCTTCTCGCCCGCCCCGGTGGGACAGGCGCGGATGTCTTGGCGTGATTCGACGGAGACTGGTCTTGGCCGGGACTTGTCCGGCGAGCCGTCAAGGCGGCAGCTCTTCGTTTGCCGTGAGGGCGGTGAGTGCGTCGCGCAGCCCCGCGCGGGCGGTGACGCCGAGTTTCGGGAACACGTTGTAGAGGTGGCCGCTGACCGTGCGGGCGGACAGGTGGAGCCGTTCGCCGATGGCCTTGTTCGTCAGGCCCGAGGCCGCGAGTGTTGCGATCTGCAGCTCCTGGGGTGTGAGTCGGGTGTCCGTCGAGCCGGTCTGACGTCGGGATACGCCGGTCGCGCCCAGTTCGGTTCGGGCGCGCTCGGCCCATGGGGCGGCTCGCAGTCGGTCGAAGATCGTCAGCGCGGCGTTGATGCGGATGCGTGATTCGACGGTAGCCCGTTCCCTGCGCAGGTGTTCGCCGTAGGCCAGCAGTACGCGTCCGCGTTCGAAGGGCCACAGGTTCTCGGGCGCCGCTGCGAGGGCCCGGTCGAAGTGGGCGTTCGCCGCCTCTCCCTCGGACACCAGCGCCTGCGCTGCGGCCACGAGCATTGCCCAGCGGGTGGAGATCTTGGTGATGTCCATCCGCAGCATCGCTTCGACGTAGTCGCGTGCCTGGTCCGAGCGGCCGGTCCGGACGGCTGCCTCGACGAGGTCGTAGGCGACGAAGAGTTGGAGTTGTCGGGCGGTGCCTGGTTCCAGTCCGTGTGGGCTGATCTTGGTCGCCTCGGTGTACGCCGTCTCGAAGTCGCCGCGGCCGATCGCCGCGAGGGTCCGTACGCGGTACACGTGCTGCGGCACGATGAAGGCCTGGCGCGGGATCGACCAGGCCAGCATTTCCTCCAGCGGTTCCTCCGCCTCGTCCTGCTGCCCGAGCGCGGCTGCGGCCAGAGCCCTGCTGTAGTGCAGGAACCAGACGAAGTTGACGTATCCGTAGGACTCGGCGCGCTCCAGTCCCTCTTCCGCGAAGCGCTGGGTGTCGTCCCATCGGCCGGCGAGGTAGCTCTCGGCGCACAGCAGCATGAGGGCGTTGGTGACGGAGGCGACGGCCCCCGTGCGGGCGGCGTCCTGCCAGACGCGCAGCAACGGCTCGCGCAGGTCGGCGAGGCGGTCGACGTCGTTGGCGACATACCCAACGCGGATGATCTGCCCGGGGTCGAGCTCTGTCGTCAGGGTCGCGATCTCCTGGTCCAGGGTGTGCAGGGCCTCAGGGGAGACGAGGGCCGGATTGGACACGACCTCGGAGCGGACGAGCAAGCCCTCGGGCAGCAAGTCGCGGTACTTGTCGACCAGTTCGAGGTAGGGGTCCCACATCTCCTTGCGTCCGTTCAGCGAGGCGATCACCGAAAGGACCCAGATCGCGGCGTTGATCTCCTCGGCGGTCGGCTCCGCCTCGGGGGCCCGCAGAGCGGTGGTGAGCACCCGGAAGGCCGAGACGACGTCGGCGTCGGAATACAGCATGAGCGAGGCCGCGGCCGAAGCCGTCGCCAGCGAGCCGACGTTGGCGTCCAGGCGGCGCGCATCGGTGAGCAGCTGCGAGACCGACTGGAGGTCTCCCATGACCTCGGCCGCGAAGTACGCGGCCCCGGCCAGGCGTTGTGACCGGTGCTCGGGATCGGGGCTCAGATCGGCCGAGCGTGTCATGGCCGCTACCGCCGCGGAGGGGTCTCCGCGTTTGAGTGCCTGGATCGACTCGTGCTGGAGGAGGGTGGCCACCTCCTCGTCGGGGCCGAAGGAGGCATCGGCGAGGTGCCAGGCGCGGCGTCCGGGATCGGCGCGCCGGCAGCCGGCGAGTGCCCGGTGGGCCCTGCGCCGTTGCTCGGGCCGGGCCAGTTCTACGACGGCGGAGCGCACCAGCGGGTGGCGGAAGACGATCGAGTGGCGGCTGTCGACGACGATGATGCGCTCGCGTTCGGCGATGTCGAGGTGGTCGGCGGTATCGGGTCCCACCACGCTCGCGGCGGACAGCGCCTGGCCCGAACCGTCCAGGGCGAGCAGCAGGAGCAGGTCCCGGGTCTCCGGTGCTAGCGCGGTGATCCGGGCGGTGAACATCCGGGTGAGCCGTTCGGTCAGCGGCAGCACGGTGGGCAGCATGTCCGCCGTGGGGTACCGGTCCGAGGCCAGCGTCGCGGGCAGTTCGACGAGGGCGAGCGGGTTTCCCTGGGCCTCGGCGAGGATGCGTCGGCGCACGTGCTCGGCCAGGTCCGGGTAGCGGGCGAGCAGGAGGGCCTCGGACTCCGCATCGTCCAGGGAACGCATGGTGAGGCTGTTGACGTCGCCGCGAACGCGCAGGGGCTCCCCGGTCGTACGGACTGTCGAGAGCACCCGCACTCGGGTTCCGGCGACCCGCCGGGCCACGAAGGACAGGACGTCGGCGCTGGCGTCGTCGAGCCACTGGGCGTCGTCGATGATGGCGACCAGCGGTTGTTCCTCTGCGGCGAGCAGGAGCAGTGACAGAGCTGCGGTCGAGATGAGGATGCGTGAGGGGGTCGCGCCTTCGCCGAAGCCCAGTGCCACCCGTAGAGCGCTCTCGTGGTCCGGGCCGAGTTCCGCGAACAGCGGGACCAGCGGTACCAGCAGCTGGTTGAGGCCGGCGAACGCGATATTGGCCTCGAACTGGGCGCCGGCCGCCCGCAACGTCCTCATACCCCGGGCGCGGGCGAGATCGGCGGCGGCGTCGAGCAGGGCGGACTTTCCCACGCCGGGATCACCGAACAGGGTCAGCGAGCCGCCGAGTCGGGCGGTGTCGTCGATCACTGCTCGGATGAGGTCCAGTTCGCTGGACCGGCCGGTCAGGCCGGTCGCGACGCCCTGGCCTTCGGTGCCCAGGTGCTCTGCGCTCATGAGGAGGCGCCTCATTCCCCTGTCAGTCCCGACTCTATTCGACGCCGCACCGCACTGCGTCTTTCCCTTCTCCAGGGGACCGATTCTCTAGCGGGCCGTTGTCGTGGCGGCGTCCTCGATGAGGTGGGTGACGGTGCCGGGGTGGGAGATCATCGCGACGTGGGAGCTGTTGATCTCGATGGTGTGCGAGTGGGCGCGCCGGGCCTCGAACCGCTCCACTGGTGCGCCCAGCGCCTTGTCCTGCCTGGCGACCAGGGCCCAGGAGGGGATGGTGTGCCAGGCGGCGGCCGTGGCCGAGGAGGCGAACGCGGCGGCGGCGACGGGGCGCTGTTCGGCGCCCATCACGACGGTCTGGGAGGCGGGCAGGTCGGCTGCGAACACGGCCCGGAAGCGGGCGGGGTCGACGTACAGGTCCGAGCCGCCGGTGCCGTCGGAGTTGCTGAAGGGCACCGGGCGCAGGGCGGGGCCAGTTCGTTGGTGCCGGGGAACTTGTCCGACAGCGCGCTCAGCTTCTCGCCCTTGTCCGGGACGAGCGCCGCGATATAGACCAGGGCCTTGACCTGAGGGTCGCCGACGGCGGCCTGGGAGATGACGGCGCCGCCGTAGGAGTGGCCCACCAGGACGACCGGTCCCTTGATACTGGCCAGGACGCTGGCGACGTAGGTGGAGTCCTCGGCCAGGCCGCGCAAGGGGTTGGCCGGAGCGATGACCGGGTAGCCGTCGCGCTGCAGCCGCTCGACCACGCCGTTCCAGCTCGAAGCGTCGGCGAAGGCGCCGTGCACCAGTACCACCGTGGGCTTGGGGGCGGCGCGGCTGGTGTGGGCGGAGGCCAACGGGATCAGGGACAGGCTGGCCGAAGCGGTGACGGCGGCGGTGATGAGAAGGGTGCGCAGCCGGGGGCGGGGGATGACATGGTGGATCTCCTTGGGTGGGGGTGAGCGGGTGAGGGGGAAGCCGGGGCAGGCGGTGCTCCATGGGCTGTCAGGACGAGGTCCAGCAGGTCGGCCGTGCCATGCAGTCGCTTGCGTGTGGAACCCCCTGGGCCGGAGGCTCGTGCGACCCGGCCCAGGGGGTGGCTGCGGGGAGGGGAGTGCGCTGGGCCCGCCAGGGCCGGGGCGCTGGTCAGACGGCCTGGCTGAGTGCCTGGAACTGGGCGTCGGTCAAGGTGACCTGCGCGGCCTGGGTGTTCTCCTCCAGGTGGGCCACGCGGGAGGTGCCGGGGATGGGAAGCATCACCGGGGAGCGCCGCAGCAGCCAGGCCAGGGCCAGCTGGGAGGGGCTTGCACCGTGCTCCTTGGCGAGCGTGTCCAGCGGGCCGCCCGGGCGCGCGAGCCGGCCGGTGGCCATCGGGAACCACGGGATGAAGCCCAGGTTCTCCCGCTCGGCGTACTCCAGGACGTCCTCGGCACCGCGATCGGCCAGGTTGTACAGGTTCTGCACGGAGACGATGTCCGCGATCCTCCGGGCTTCCTCGATCTGCTCCACGGTCACCTCTGACAGGCCGATGTGGCGGATCTTGCCCTCCTGCTGCATGAGGAGCAGTTCACCGACCTGGTCGGCCAGCGGGACCTTGGGGTCGACGCGGTGCAGCTGGTAGAGGTCGATCCGCTCCACGCCCAGGTGACGCAGGCTCAGCTCGGTCTGCTGCCGCAGGTACTCGGGGCGGCCGAGCGCGCGCCAGTCGCCCGGGCCCGAGCGGGAGAGTCCGCCCTTGGTGGCGATCACCAGGTGCTGGGAGTACGGGTGCAGGGCCTTGCGGATGAGCTGCTCGCTGACGAACGGGCCGTAGGAGTCGGCGGTGTCGATGAAGTTCACGCCGAGTTCGGCGGCCCGGCGCAGCACGCGCACGGCCTCCTCGGGGTCCTTGGGGTCGCCCCACACTCCGGGGCCCGTCAACTGCATCGCGCCGTAGCCGAGCCGGTTGACGGGCAGGTCGCCGCCGAGGCGGTGGACCCCGGAGGAGTCGGCGGGACGTGCGGTTTCCTGTGACATGGTCTGCCTTCCTTATCGAATAAGGGTTCGTCTAAAACTTCGGGCGGGGCGGCGGGAGCCTCTGTTGCCGGGGCGGGTCGGCTGCGTTCACGCGGCCCTCGACTCGGGGCGTGGGATGTCACGCTGGTGTTCGGTCAGGCCGCCCCAGATTCCGTACGGCTGACGGGTGCTCAGCGCGAACGCGGCGCACCTGTCGAGGACCGGGCAGGCCCTGCAGACTTCTACGGCGCGTTGTTCGCGTCTGCGTCGGCGGTGGCCGCGTTCGCCGGGAGGCGAGAAGAACACGGCCGATGCCATGCCCCGGCAGGCGGCGTCTGCCTGCCATTGCCAGGCGTCGAGCAGGGGGACGAGGGGACTGGCGTTCATGGTTGATTTCTTCTCCGCGGGAGTAGGAGTGGCGGGCGGGCGGTACGCGGGCGGGCAGGAAGTGGCAGTGGCCGGGCTCCTGCCCGCCCGCGTGACGACTACGAAGCGAGGAAGTCGACGAGCGCGGTGTTGACCTGGTCCGCGTGGGTCCACAGCAGCCCGTGAGGGGCGTCGTCGATCTCGACGTACTGCGCGTCGGGCACCGCCTTGGTGAACTGTCGGCCGGTGGCGTCGATCGGCAGGATCCGGTCGGCGGTTCCCTGGAGGATGAGCGTCGGCACGTCGATCTTCGCGATGTCGGCGCGCATGTCGGTGTGCCAGCTGGGCACCACGGCCGAGGACGCGAACGGGGACATGCGCGTGGCGGTGACCCAACTGCCCCGCACCGCCTCCTCGCTGATGCGGGTGCCCAGGTTCACGTCGAGGTTGTAGAAGTCGTCGAAGAAGCTGGTGAACCAGGCGTACCGGTCCGACTCCGCGGCCGAGATGATCCCGTCGAACACGCCGGCGGGAAGGCCGGTGGGGTTGTCGGGAGTCTGCAGCAGGAACGGTTCGATGGGTGCCAGGAACGCGACCTTGCGCAGGTTGTCGGTGCCGTGGGTGCCGATGTAGCGGCCGATCTCGCCGGTGCCCATCGAGAAGCCGACCAGGGCGACGTCCTTGAGGCGCAGTACGTCGAGCAGTACGTCGAGGTCGTTGGCGAAGGTGTCGAAGTCGTAGCCGGTGGTGGGCTGGCTGGACTGGCCGAAGCCCCGGCGGTCGTAGGTGATGACGCGGTGTCCGGCCTTGAGGAGCGCCGGGATCTGCAGCTCCCAGGACTTGCCGTCGAGTGGGTAGCCGTGGATCAGCACGACGGGGGAGCCCTCGCCGTGGTCCTCGTAGTACAGGTCGACGTCGGTGGTGTTTTCCTTGGCGACGGTGATGTAGGGCATGGCTTCGCTTCCTGATTGGGAGGGGGTGGACGTGACGGTGTGACGGGGCGGGGGTAGGGCCGCCGGTTCAGGGCCGGCGCAGGGCCTGGACCGCGAAGGCGGCGACCTCGTGGTCCTGTGCGGGTGATCCGCCGCCGGCCCCCACTGCCCCGACGACGACGCCGCGGGCGTCGGTGATCGGGACGCCGCCGGCGACGAAGGCCAGCCGGAGCGTGGTGGCGGTCTGGATCGAGGACAGCGGGGCGCCGGACTGCACGGCGGGGGCCAGGTCCGCGGTCGCGGCGCCGAAGTACACGGAGGTGCGGGCCTTGGCCTGGGAGGTGTCGATGGAGGCGAGCGCCGCGCCGTCCATCCGGGTCACCAGCACGGTGTTGCCGCCGCCGTCGAGGACCGTGAAGGTGTACGGGACCCCGAGCTCAGTGGCCTTGTGGACGCCTGCGGCGGTGGCCGTGGCCGCGTCGTCCAGGGTGAGGATGACGGGCGAGATCTGCGTGATGGGCATGGCCGTTCCTCTTCGGGTCGTGCCGGAGGTCGTGCCGGGTGGGGTCACTTCTCCTGGTAGGGGGCGGCCTTGGCGAGGTCGGGGCGGGTGACGGGGTGGCCGTCGATGGTCTGGTAGGTGGCGGCGGAGCGGCCGAGGGTGTCGAGGAGGGTGGCGGGGCCGGCGAAGGGCTTGCCGCCGATGTGCCAGCCGTCGGTGTGGAGTTCCTCGATGAGGACCCAGACGATCTCGCGGAAGGCCTCGGATCCCTCGAACTTGACCATGACCTCGGTGAGGGCGGCGGCCATGTCGTGCTTCTCCTGGGTGGTGAACACTCCGTCGACGAGCTTGACGTTGACGAACGGCATGGGGTGCTCCTTGGGTCGGGATGCGTTGTCCCTGCCGAGCGGCGGGGACAACTGAAGCGTCGCCCCGGGGTCATCCGCACCGCACCAGTCATCCGACCTGACTCCACGGGGTCTTTGTGCGGCGCCGCCCTCGCATCGAAGCCGTGCGGCCCGCGGCGACACCACCGCACCGGGTGTGCCGGGTGCCAGTGACGAGCGCACCGGGCCGCTGCCCGTACCCGCCCAGGTGGGACCGGGTCGGTGCAACCCGGGTCGGATGACTCATGCCCGGCCGCGGGGCGGCGACGACCATGGACAGGGACGGCGCAGCCGCCGAATCCCCCACCATCCCTCACCGATGAAACGAGAAACCCCATGTCCGAGAAAGCCAACAAGCAGCTGGTCGCGGAGGCGTTCGACGCCTGGGCCGCCGGTACTGGCGGAGTGTTCGACCTGCTGGCCGAGGACGCCGATTGGACCATCGTCGGCAACAGCGTCGCCTCAGGCACCTACCCCACCCGCGAGGCGTTCCTCGACGCGGTCATCTATCCGTTCAACGCCCGGATGAGCAGCCCGCTGGTGCCGTCCGTCCGCGCGCTGTACGCCGACGGGGACACCGTTGTCGCCCTGTTCGATGCGAGCGCGACGGTGCGGGACGGCTCGCGCTACGACAACACCTACGCCTGGTTCCTGACGATGCGTGACCAGCGGATCGTCAGCGCTGTCGCGTTCTTCGACAGCGTCGAGTTCAACGACTTCTGGGCCCGGGTCCAACCCGCCTGACACCTGACGCCGCACCCCACCCCTTGACCGCCCGTCCGAAGATCGGAAGTGCCCGCCATGTTCATCGTGATCCTGGACTACACCGCGCCGCTCGAAGAGATCGACCGCCACCTGGAAGCCCACAACGCCTGGCTGGAGGAGAACTACACGGCCGGCCACTTCCTCGCCTCGGGCCGCCAGGACCCCAGGACGGGCGGCCTCGTCCTGGCCCGGGCCGCCGACCGCGAGGCACTGGGCCGCATCCTGGCCCTGGACCCGTTCGGCATCGCCGAGGTGGCCACGCACACGGTCATCGACTGGCGCCCCTCACGCGCGAGCGCCGAGGCCCAGTGGCTGCTACGGCCGTGATTCCCACGGCGACGACATGCGCGGGCTCCGCCGGGTTCGGCACCCCGCGCACCCACCGCCGCGTGCCGCACGCAGCGCACGACCTCCCCCAGGGGAACCCCGCCGCCTTCACGGCAGCGGTCCTCGACCTGGCGACACCGGCGCGAGCGGCCCGCCCCCAGCTCCACCGCCCCGCATGACGGCGGCCACCACCCCGACTCACCGAAAGACAGTGACCATGCGCGCAGCCGTGCTCAGACAATTCGCCACCCCGCTGGAACTGGCCGACATCGCCAAGCCGGTGCCCGGCGCCGGCCAGGTCCTGGTCAGGATCGCCGCCAGCGGCGTGAACCCCCTGGACACCAAGATCCGCGCCGGTCAGGCCGCACACGCCCGTGCTGTCCTGCCCGCGGTGCTGGGCCTGGACCTGGCAGGCACGGTCGAGGAGGTCGGGCCGCAGGTGACCGGCTTCGCCGTCGGCGACGAGGTGTACGGGCTGAGCGGCGGCGTCGGTGACCTGCAGGGATCGCTGGCGCAGTACGCCGCCGCCGACGCCCGCCTGCTCGCCCACAAGCCCGCCGCTCTGACCATGCGCCAGGCTGCGGCGCTGCCGCTGTCGGTCGTCACCGCATGGGAGGGACTCGTGGACCGGGCCAAGGTCGGCGCCGGACACAAGGTCCTGGTACATGGCGGAGCAGGCGGCATCGGCCACGTCGCGGTGCAGATCGCCCGCGCCCGCGGGGCCGAGGTCTTCGCCACCGCCTCGGCTGCCCACGCCGCGACCGTCCGCGGGCTCGGCGCCACCGCGATCGACTACGCCACCACCGAGGTGGAGGAGTACGTCGCCGCCCACACCGGCGGCGAGGGCTTCGACATCGTCTTCGACACCGTCGGAGGCGCCGTCCTCGACAACTCCTTTGCCGCGGTGCGCCATTACACCGGCCACGTCCTGAGCGCCCTGGGCTGGGGCAGCCACAGCCTGGCCCCGCTCTCCTTCCGCGGCGCCACCTACTCCGGGGTCTTCACCCTGCTGCCCATGCTCACCGGCAAGGGCCGCGAGCACCACGGCGAGATCCTGCGCGAAGCCGCCGCCCTGGCCGACGCGGGCCTGCTCAAGCCACTGCTGGACCCCCGCCGCTACACCCTGGACACGGTCGCGCAGGCCCACGCGGCCGTCGAGGACGGCTCGGCCCACGCCAAGATCGTCGTCGACATCGACGCCTGATCCGACAGCAAGGAGCCCGGCAGCGCGACCAACGCGCTGCCGGGCTCCTTGCTGTTCAGCGCCTACTGCGGCGCGCGCCCGGGCTCCCTCGCCGTACCAGTCACCCGACCCGGCTGTTCTCCCTGGCTACAGAAACCTCGGATCATCGTGCTGCTCGCCCAGCGCGGTGAGAGCGTCGCGCAGGCCGGCGCGCGCGGTGACGCCGAGCTTGGGGAACACGTTGTACAGGTGCCCGCTGACGGTGCGCGCGGACAGGTGCAGCCGTTCCCCGATCGCCTTGTTCGTCAGTCCCGACGCCGCGAGCGTGGCGATCTGCAGCTCCTGCGGGGTGAGTTGGACCTGGCTCACGTCGGCCGGTCGGCGCGACAGGCCGGTGGCCCTCATCTCGTTCCTGGCGCGCTCGGCCCACGGCGCGGCCCGCAGCCGGTCGAACAGCGCCAGCGCCGCGACCAGTTGCACCCGTGACTCGACGGCGGCCCGCTCCCGGCGCAGGTGCTCGCCGTACGCCAGCAGCACCCGCGCCCGCTCGAAGGGCCACAGCTCTTCGGGCGCCGCCGCAAGGGCCCGCTCGAAGTGGGCGCTCGCCACCTCGCCCTCGGACACCAGCCCCTGGGCCCCGGCCACGAGCAGCGCCCAGCGGGAGGAGATCTTCGCGATGCCCATGCGCAGCATCGCGTCGACGAATTCCCGGGCCTGTTCGGTGCGGCCGGTCCGTACGGCCGCCTCGACCAGGTCGTAGGCCACGAACAGTTGCAGTTGCTGGGCGGTGCCGCCTTCCACGCCGCGCGGGCTGATCCTGACCGCCTCGGTGTACGCGGTCTCGTAGTCGCCGCGGCCGATGGCGGCGAGTGTCCGCACCCGGTACACGTGCTGCGGCACGATGAAGGCCTGGCGCGGGAGCGACCAGGACAGCATCCACTCCAGCGGCTCCTCCGCCACGTCCTGTTGGCCCAGTGCGGCGGCGGCCAGGGCCTTGCTGTACTTCAGGTACCAGACGAACTCCAGGTATCCGTAGGCCTCGACAAGTTCCAGGCCCTCCTCGGCGAAGCGCATCGTGTCGTCCCAGCGCCCGGCCAGGTAGCTCTCCCCGCACAACAGCATCAGCGCGTTGGTCACCGAGGCGACGGCACCCGCCTGCCTGCCTTCGCGCCACACCCGCAGGAGCGGTTCGCGCAGGTCGGCGAGGCGGTCCACGTCGTTGGCGACGTAGGCGACGCGGATGATCTGCCCGGGGTCGCGCTCGGTGGCCAGGGCGGCGATCTGCCGGTCGAGGGTGGCCAGTGCCTCGGGCGAGGCGGTGGCGGGGTTGGTGGCGATCTCGGAGCGGATCAGCACGGACTCGGGCAGCAGGTCGCGGTACCGCTCCACCAGCTCGCGGTAGGAGTCCCACATCTCCTTGCGCCCGTTGAGGGCGACGGTCAGCGACAGGATCCAGATCGCCGAGTTGACCTCCTCCGCGGCGGGCTCGACGTCCGGGGCCCGCAGCGCGGCGCTGATCACCCGGTACGCGGAGATGACGTCCCCGTCGGAGTACAGCAGCAGTGAAGCCGCCGCTGAGGCGGCGGCCAGCGAGCCCACGCCCGCGTGCACCCGCCTGGCATCGCTCAGCAGGCTCGACACCGACCGCAGGTCGCCCAGGACCTCTGCGGCGAAGTACGCGGTCGCCGCCAGCCGCTGCGAGCGCTGCTGGAGGTCCGGACTCAGGTCCGCCGAGCGGGTCATCGCCGCCACCGCGGCCGTCGGGTCCCCGCGCTTGAGTGCCTGGATCGCCTCGCGTTGCAGCAGGCTGGCCACCTCCTCGTCGGGACCGAAGGAGGCATCCGCCAGGTGCCAGGCCCGGTGCCCCGGATCCAGCGCCCGGCCCTTGGCGAGCGCCCGGTGGGCTCTGCGCCGGGCCTCGGGCCCGGCCAGTTCGACCACCGCGGAGCGCACCAGCGGGTGGCGGAAGACCACCGTGTGCTGCCGGTCGACCACGACGATGCGTTCGTGTTCGGCGATATCCAGCTGGGCCGCGGCACCGGAGCCCACCACACCCTCGTCGGACAGCGCCCGCCCCGAGCCGTCCAGAGCCAGCAGCAACAGCAGGTCCCGGGTCGCGGGAGCGAGTGCGGAGATGCGGGAGGTGAACGTCCGGCTGAGCCGCTCGGTCATTGGCAGTACGGCGGGGAGGGCATCGGCGGTCGGGTACCGGTCCGGGGTCAGCACGGCCGGCAGCTCGACCAGGGCGAGCGGGTTCCCCTGCGCCTCGGTGACGATGCGCCGGCGCACGGGCTCGGCCAGATCCGGGTAGCGCCCGATCAGCAGCGACTCGGCCGCCGCATCGTCGAGGGAGCGGACGGTGAGGCTGCTGCCGTCACCGGCCGGCGGCTGCCCGGTGGTGCGGACCGCCGTCAGGACACGCACCGCGGTGTCGGCGACCCGTCGGGCCACGAACGCCAGCACGTCGGCGCTCACGTCGTCGAGCCACTGGGTGTCGTCGACGATGACCACCAGCGGTTGATCCTGCGCAGCGAGCAGGAGCAGCGACAGTGTTGCCGTCGCGATCAGGAGCCGCGAGGGAGTCGGACCGTCGCCGAAGCCCAGCGCCACCCGCAGGGCGCTCTCGTGGGACGAGTCGAGCCGAGGGAACATCGGAGCCAGCGGCACCAGCAATTGATTGAGCCCCGCGAACGCGATATTGGCCTCGAACTCGGCCCCGGCCGCCCGCAGCGTCCGCATGCCGTTCTCCAGGGCAAGATCGGCGGCCGCGTCGAGCAATGCGGACTTGCCCACTCCGGGTTCGCCGAAGAGTGTGAGCGAGCCGCCCGACTTGCCGGTGTCCTCGATGACGGCCTTGATGAGGTCCAGCTCGCCGGCACGTCCCGTCAGGTCTGACGTTGCCTGGCGGTGTTGGGATCCTTCCCGTTCCGTGGTCATCGAGGTGGCTCCTCTTGCGGTGCGAAACCTTTTGTCGATCACCTCACGGATGCGCGAGGAGGTTGCGTCGGCGCACCGTGCGCAGGTCTTGGACCGAGTGCGACCATGACGCCTCGCCGGCACGACCGCCGCATGATCATCCGCTGTGTCCGAAATCCCCCTCGGTTGCCCCAACCCTATGCGACGGCGCGCCGCACAGCCCCTCTGTGCGCGAGGGCGAAGAAGCGGGAACCGTGACCGAGAGCGCTGGAAATGGGGACCGTCTCCGGAGCGACCTGCGGGCGATCAGGCACGTGTGCGAAGGGGTTGTCGAAGGCCGACAATCTCGGTGACCCTGCTTCCCGCCACCAGCAAGGGCCCTCCCGGTGGCCAGCCGGTGGCCGGACACCTTTGGACGGCGCGGCATCAGGCGGTACGGGTCAACCTGCCACGCATGCTCTGATCAGGCACAACGTCACCACGCGGCACGACGAATCATAGGACGACACGATCGCTCGTGGTCTCGTAATGCGTAGGTCTCGGGTTCGAATCCCGAAGGCGGCTCCATGGTGAACCACAGGTCAGGCCTCTGACCTGTGGTTTCTTGTTTCTGGTGACCTTGGGATCTTGGCAAGTCGGGCACCTGGGAGCCACGCATCGCAATGCGCAGGTCTGAGATCGACTGTCGGTGGCCGTTTCGATCCACAGGTCTTTGAGGTGGTCTCTTGTTCCGTCTTGCCGGCAGGGCGGTTGCAAGTTCCGGGGTAGCGCGGTTGGTCGGGTTGTGACCGGTTGGGGCGCATAGCAGAGCAGGCACGGGCTTCGTGATCATTGTGGTGTCTAAGCCAGATGATCATGAGGTGGCCCGTGCCTGCTGCAACCTCTCCCATCCCTGCCGTGCTGGTGAAACTGAGTCCGCTGGACACCAGCCGGATCGCCGACCCGCGCCCCTACTTCGCTCGGTGCCCGACCCGCGCTCCCGGCGGGGCCGGTGGTACTCGCTGACAGCGGTCCTGCTGGTGTGTGCCTGCGCGGTCGTCTCGGGAGCGAGGAGCATCGACGAACTCGCCGAGTGGGGGCAGCGTGCCCCGAACGCACTCCTGACAGTGATCGGGATCCGCCGCCACTTGCTGAGATGGCGGCACGCTCCGTCACCGACCACGATCGGCCGTGTGCTGGGGGCTGTTGACGGTGACGCCCTGGACCGGGCGGTCGGCGCCTACCTCGCCGACCGGCACCGCGCCGCCACCGAACCCGCCTGGGCGCCGTCGCCTTCCGCATCCGGGCGGCCCCCCGCGATCGCTGTCGACGGCAAAGCACTCAAGGGATCAGCCCGTCTCACCGCGACGCGCAGGCATCTGCTCTCCGCGGTCACTCACGGCACCGTCGTGACCCTCGCCCAGGTGGAGATCGGCGCGAAGACGAACGAAACCACACACTTCCGTCCGCTGCTGGAACCCCTGGACCTGACCGGCACCGTCGTCACCTTCGACGCCCTGCACTCGGTCAAGGCGAACATCTCCTGGCTGGTCGAGACCAAGAAGGCCCACTACATCGCCGTGATCAAGACCAACCAGCCCACCGCCTACACCCAACTCGCAGTTCTGCCCTGGCAGTCCATCGCAGTCCAGCACACCGTCTCCGGGACCGGACACGGACGCCACGAGTCGCGCTCGATCAAGACCTGCGGGATCGCCGACGAACTCGGCGGAATCGCCTTTCCCCACGCCCGCCTCGCCATCCGCATCCATCGCCGCCGCAAGCAGACCGGCCGGCGCGAGACCCGTGAGAGTGTCTACGCCGTCACCAGCCTCGACGCCCATCAAGCCGGGCCCGCCGACCTGGCCGCCGCGATTCGCGGGCACTGGGGAGTGGAGAACTCCTCGCACCACATCAGGGACGTCACCTTCGCCGAGGACGCCTTCACCGTCCACGCCGGGACCGCACCACGGGCCATGGCGACCCTCCGCAACCTCGCCATCGGCGTGCTGAAAACTCTCGGAGCCGACAACATCGCCAAGACCACCCGGGCGATCCGCGACGAGCCCGGGCGGGCACTCCCCATCCTGGGCATCACCAACAACCCGGCAGCTACGAAATTTGATCAAGCCCTGAGCAGACGCAGCTTCGCAGCCCACCCGACCGGGGACCTAAAGGCGACCCGCATCGAAGATGATGCGAATCCAGGAGTCCAAGTGCGATGAGTTTCGTCATGGCTCCTCGTCTGTATCCACAACACGCCATCAACCGCACTCGAGGAGAGCACCATGACCGCGATCTACACCTGGGACGTCTTTTCCACCCTCGACGGCTACGGCGCCTACGGTCCCGACGGCAACTGGGGCGGCTACTGGGGAAAACAGGGCCCTGACTTCCTTGACAACCGCCTTGCCGTGATCAGCCAGGAGCAGCGGATGGTTCTCGGGACCAACACCTTTCGGCAGTTCGTGGAGCTGCTGGGCCCGATCCCAGAGGCCGACCTCGACCCGGTGAACTCCCGGATGCGAAGCATGCCGACAACGGTGGTGTCGACGACGCTCGCAGGACCCTTCGCCTGGCCGGACGCGACCGTCGTGGCCGGAGACGCCGTTGACGTCGTCGCCCGGCTCAAGAAGGAGTCCGAGGTGCCGTTGCGCTCGCACGGCAGCCTGTCGTTGAACCGGGCGCTCATGGCCGCAGGGCTCGTCGACCGCGTCCAGGTGACCATCTTCCCTGTGATCAGCGGCCAGACCGGGACCGACCCGATCTTCGAGGGCGCGGCCGACTTCGACCTCGAACTGATCAAGAGCCGGACGTTCGACGGCCGCACTCAGGAGCTCATCTACCGACCCATCCTGCACACCTGAACGCAACCACGCACTGCACCAGGTCCAGCAGCCGAACCTGCCCCGGCAGTTCTCCCGAGAGCCGACATGCCTCACCTATCAGGAACTTGAACGCGCCCTGGGCCATCAGCCTCGAACCGGCCGAACACGGCGGGGGCCAGCGGAGCCTGCAGGGCGGTCAGCCCTTCGCGGACGATCATCCGCTGGATGGTCCGCTCGTCCGGCGCCCAGCCCAGCTTGGCCCCGATGACCCGCCGGATCTGAGCGGCCGAACGCGACGGATTCTCCTTCTTCAGCGAGGCGGCCAGCTCCATCACCTCCGGTGGAGTCCGGGGCCGGGACTGGCGCGGGGACGGCACCAGGGCGTCGAAGCCGCCCACGCGCCAGTCATGGATCCAGCGGTCCAGCGTCCACCGGGTGATCCGCACCGACCGCCCGTCCGGATCGGTATGCGGAACAGCCGCCAACTCCCGGACCAGGGAGCCACGTTGGCGACGCGACAGCGTCGGGTCCGCGGCCTCTCTGATCAGCATGTAGCGGAACAGGCCGATCGCCTGAGCCCGCTCAAGCCGTGTCTGGTCTTCCTGCCCCACCTGGCCACCAGCCCTCTCACGCAGCGTGAATACACACGCGTGACGGTGACAGTCTGTGTCGGCGTGGCGTCAGGGGCGGCTCGTGTTGATCGTTTCCACCGGCCAGGAAGGCGCCAGCAGTATCCCGCCGGACACCGCGCAGGCCACCCGCCGGGGCGACACCGTGCCTACGTGCGGCCACCTCGATCCGATCGACCACCAGGCCCCGACCACCGCACTGACCACGTCCGCGAACACGCTGTGGGCCGGCCCAGGAGGAGCCGGGTCAACACCGGCATCGACCAGCAACACCGTGAAGTACCGCCGGACCTCCTCCGCCCTGGAGGTGAACCTGCGCAGCCAGCCGCGAACGGTCTCGACCGGGCGGCCCAGCCTCCCAGCGATCGAGCGGGCCCCGGCCCCGGCTGCTTTCGCCGCCAGGGCCGACCCGATCACCTCCGCCAGGTCAGCCCGCCTGACCAGCGCAAACACCGGAAGGAGCACATGCGACATGCCGCAGCCCCCCACACCTCGACCGCCGAGGACGCACCACCACCGGACCGCCGGAAGCGTCCCGCAGTACACGCGAACGTGCCCACCCCCGCGGCCGCAACACGCCCGAGCAATCGGGACAAACCAACTCGCCTCGCACCAGGCGAACTTCGACCCGCGCCGGGTCGACCTCTACCGTGAGCACAGCGCCTCCGCGCGCTACACGGCCCTCCCGGCGCTCGGCCAAGAGATACCGGGAGGGCCTTTCACATGCCCTTTCGTCGGCAAGGTGCCGCCCCAAAACTGCACCTCTTCGTCGGCAGGCACGCTTACCGATCTTGTTGGCGCAAAGCTGCCCAAAGTGCCGCACTCGTAGGCATTTTCAGTGACGTCTAACACTCGTTGTACGCGGGGGCACAACTGCCGGGCAGATAGTGGCCTGAGCCGTTCGTC
>NZ_JALJRY010000042.1 GCF_024519455.1 Streptomyces sp. STR69
AACTCTCCGCCGAACGCAGCGAGATCACCCTGGAAGAGCTCACCAACCACATGGCGGGCGGCACCGAACTCGCCGCACTCAAGCACGAGTTGTCCCAGGTCCGCGGCGTCGACGTCGAAGAACTCCCCGAGGCGACGGACCTCAAGGCCTCGGCGAGCAGCGCGCCCGAAGGGACGTCCTGAGATGTCCGACCGTCCCGTGCTGGACCGCATCCGGGTGGGCTCCGCTCCCGACTCCTGGGGCGTGTGGTTCCCCGACGACCCCCAACAGGTGCCGTGGCAGCGGTTCCTGGACGAGGTCGCCCAGGCCGGCTACTCCTGGATCGAGCTGGGGCCGTACGGCTATCTGCCGACCGACCCCGCCCGGCTCACGGACGAGATCGCACAACGCGACCTGAAGGTCTCCGCGGGCACGGTCTTCACCGGCCTGCACCGCGGCCCCTCCGTCTGGGACGCCACCTGGGAGCACGTGAGCCAAGTGGCCGCGCTCACCCGGGCGATGGGCGCCAAGCACCTCGTGGTCATCCCCTCCTTCTGGCGGGACGACAAGACCGCCGAGATCCTGGAGCCCCCGGAGCTGACCGGCGAGCAGTGGGCCCACCTCACCAAGGGCATGGAACGCCTCGGGCACGAGGTCAAGGAGGCGTACGGGCTCGACATCGTCGTCCACCCGCACGCCGACACCCACCTCGACACCGAGGACCATGTCGAGCACTTCCTCGACTCGACCGACTCCGAACTGGTCAACCTCTGCCTGGACACGGGGCATTACGCCTACTGCGGCGGCGACAGCGTCAAGCTGATCGAGACCTACGGCGAACGCATCGGCTATCTGCACCTCAAGCAGGTGGACCCGGAGATCCTCGCGGACGTCGTCAAGAACGAGATCCCGTTCGGACCGGCCGTGCAGCGTGGCGTGATGTGCGAACCACCGTCCGGTGTACCGGAGTTGGAGCCGGTGCTGGTCGCGGCTCAGCGCCTCGGCGTGGAGCTGTTCGCGATCGTCGAGCAGGACATGTACCCGTGCGAGCCGGACAAGCCCCTCCCCATCGCGGAACGCACCCGCAAGTTCCTCCGCTCCTGCGGTGCCTGACGAATGTGAGCCGCGTGAGCAACGTGACGACCCTGACGAGCCGAAAGGACGGCCGATGGCCATGAACCCGCGCGACACGCTCGGAGTGGCAGTCGTCGGAACCGGAAAGATGGGGGCGGACCACGTCCGCCGGATCGAGCACGTGGTCAACGGCGCCCGGGTGAGTGCCGTCGTGGATGTCGACGCCGAGCGCGCCAAACGGGTCGCGTCCGGGATCGACGGCTGCACCGCGTACACCGACCCGGGCGTCGCGATGGCGGCGGCCGACGTCGACGCGGTGCTGATCGCCTCACCGGGCCCCGCCCACGAGGCGGCCCTGCTGACGGCCTTCGAGCACGACCTCCCGGTCCTGTGCGAGAAGCCGCTCACCCCCGACGCGGCCTCCGCGCTGCGCGTCCTGGAGGCCGAGGTGCGCCTCGGCCACCGCCGGGTCCAGGTCGGCTTCATGCGGCGTTACGACGCCGAGTACATGAAGCTCAAGTCCCTCCTGGAAACAGGCCAGTTGGGCCGACCGCTGATGCTGCACAACCGGCACCGCAACGCGGCCAGCCCGCCCTTCTTCACCAGCTCCATGCTGATCAGCGACTCCGTGGCCCACGAGACCGACGCGACCCGTTGGCTCCTCGGGCACGAGATCACGGCCGTCCAGGTGCTGCGCCCGCGCCCCTCGGCGAGCGCCCCGGACGACCTTCAGGACCCGCAGTTCGTCGTCTTCGAGACCGACGGCGGCGCGATCGTCGACGTCGAGATGTTCGTCAACTGCGGCTTCGGCTACCAGGTCCAGGCCGAGATCGTCTGCGAACGCGGCACCGCCCGCATCGGTGACGGCCACGCCATGGTCACCAACATGGCCGGCCGCTGGGGCGGCACCATCGCCCAGGACTTCACCGAACGCTTCGCCGACGCCTACGACCGCGAGATCCAGACCTGGGTCGACGCCACCCGCCGCGGCGAGATCACCGGCCCGAGCGTGTGGGACGGCTACGCGGCGGCGGCCGTGTGCGAGGCGGGGGTACGGGCGTTGGAGGAGGGTGTGCGGGTGGAGGTCGAGTTGGTGGAGCGGCCCGCGTTCTACCGATAGCGACTTCGCGGGGCGGTGCCCGTGCAACCACCGCCTGTTCTCCGTTGTCCTTTGTCCTTGAGCCGTACTTGAGTCGTCCTCGAGTGCGGACGACCAAGGGGGGCTCGGATGGGGCCGGTGCGCATGCTGCTGCCGTTGTTGCGCGCGACGGCACACCTGGCTCCCGGTCCGGGAGTCCCGCTGCTCGGGGCCGCGTTGCTGCACTGCGCGGTCCCCGGCTGGGCCCTGCTGTACCCGCCGCCGCCCGCTCGCCGGTCGGCCTGGGCCCAGGAAGCGGTCGCCCTGTACCGCCCCAAGGTCGAACAAACGCACCCCGCGCAACGCCACTTGGACGCGCTGAGCCGCGCACTGGTCGTACACGCCCACACCCTGGTGCTGGCGGAGCGGTACGCGGAAGCCGACACCGTCGTGGACGCGGCGCTGGGAGTGCCGGGGGCGAGGATGTCCCCGGCCCTGACCGCGTGCGCCGTTCACGCACGGGCACAGGCGCTCGTCTTCGGGGGCCGGGCGGAGGAGGCCCAGGAACCCGCCCGTGAGTGCGTGCGGTTGTATCGCGGTTCGGCACCGCCCGCGCGGCGGGACCGAGGCCTGGGTGCCTTGCCGGTCGCCTTGCGCACACAGGGGCTCGCGTTCGCCGTTCTCGGCCGTACGGCGGAGTCCGTCGCCGTGTACCTGGAGTGTGCCGCCCTGCTGCGGGCCGTGTCCGTACGGCAGTTGTCGCGTTTCCTGCGTCTGCGGGCGCAGGTGCTGGTCGAGTTGGCCGGCGGACTGCGGGCGCTCGGCCGGTACGAGGAGGTCCTTGCGCTGGAGTCCGAGGCGAAGGACGCGGTGTACGGGACGATCGCGAGGTTCTATCCGGAACTCGTACTGCCGTTGCGTGTCCGGCTCCTCACGGACCTGGCCTACTGCCACAGCGCGACGGGCTCTCCCGCTGCCGCGCGCACGAGCGCCGACGAGGCGGTCTCCCTGGCCCGTGAACTGGCCGACCAGCCCGAGTGGTTCGCCGAGGCGCTGCGCTGCCTGGGCCTCGTCCTCGACGAACTGGCAGCGTATGACGAGCAGTTGACCACCCTCACGGAACTTGCCGGGCTGTACACCCGCCTCGCCGCCGACCGCCCGGAGGCCTTCGAGCCGCTGCTCGCCGACACCCTGGACGACCTGGCCCGCTGTCACCGGCGAAGCGGCGACCACCTCAAGGCCGTGGCGGACACGGAACGGGCCGTGGCCGCATACCGGCGCGTCGGGCGGCACGAGGACCAACTCGCCCGGATCCTTTCCAACTTGAGCATCCGTCAGCAGAGTGCGGAGGATGCCGGGTCGGCCGTGTCGAGCGCCCGCGAAGCAGTCGCCCTCACCCGCCGGCTCGCCGAGTCCGACAGCGAGACCCACGGTCCCCCGACGGCCCGCCGCCTGCGGGTGCTGGCCCAGGCCCTCGGCCTCGCCGGCGACCACGCCGCCGCGGTGGCCGGCTACCAGGAGGCCGAGGCCGTCCTGAGCGAGCTGATCGGCATCCCCGGCGTCGACGCGGAACTGGCGGTCACAGTCTCGGCTCTCGCCGTCGCGCTCGACATCGAGGTCCAGGACCGGCTGGCCGCGGATCGTTCCGAGGAGGCGGTGGCCGCCCTGCGCTCCCTGCTCGACCTCACCCGCCGCACCGACGTCAGAGACGTCCACGCCCGGTGTGTCATCGCGTTCGCCCGGGCCCGTGCGGAACGCCCGGACGACATCGACATCGTCCGGGCGTGGGAGCGGGTGGTCGGGGCGTCGTACCCGACGTTCGTCTACCGCAGAACCGACACCCGCGGCCTCGGTGCGAAGCCCGCCGCCCGATAGGCCTCGTCGATGAGGGTCATCGTCGCGACCGCGTCGTCCGGGCCCAGCGGGAGGGGTGCGCCGTTTCTCAACCGGGCGGCGAACGCCTCCAGTTGGTACGTGTACGAGGAACGGCGGCCGAGTCGCTCCGTGCGTTCGCCGTCCGTCGTGCGGACCACGACCCGGTCGTCCAGGTGGGGGAGGACGAAGTTCGGTGCGAACGCCTCGCCCCGGCTGCCGGTGATCCGGCAGCTCATCACCATCTCGTCGTAGGCCATGTGACAGCGGGCGGAGCCCGTCGCGCCGCTCGGGAAGGCGAGGTCGGCGTCCAGCCACTCGTCGACGCCCGGCGCGCCCGCGCGTTCGCCGCCCTTGGCCGAGACGAGCCGGGGTGCGCCGCCCGCCCAGGGGGCCAGCATGCGCTGGGCGTGCAGGCTGTAGCAGCCCAGGTCCATGACGGCGCCGCCGGCCAGGTCGAGCGACCAGCGCGGGTCGGTGTCCGGCGGGGCCGGGATCGCCACGAGGGTCTCGACGTGCCGTAGTTCGCCCAGTTCACCGGAGGCCAGCAGCTCGTGCAGGCGTCGGGTGACCGGGTGGAAGAGGTAGTGGAAGGCCTCCATGAAGACCGTGCCGGCCTTCGCCGCCGCCTCCCGGACCTCGGCCGCCTCCTCGGCGTTGCTCGCCGAGGGCTTCTCCGACAGGACGTGCTTGCCCGCCTCCAGCGCGGCGAGGTTCCACGGCCCGTGCAGACCGTTGGCGAGGGGGTTGTAGACGACCTCCACCTCGGGGTCGGCGATCAGGTCGGCGTACGAGTCGACGATCCGCTCGACGCGGTGCGCGGCGGCGTACGCCTCCGCCCGGTCCCGGTCGCGGGCGGCCACCGCGACGAGGCGGTGGCCGGTCGTCCGGGCCGGGCCGATCAGGGAGTTCTCGGTGATCCGAGCGGCTCCCAGTACTCCGATGCGCAGTGGTTCCCGGCCCGGACCGCTCATGCTTCGCGTACCTCCTGGATGGTGACGGGGCGGTGCTCGTGCAGCGACAGGGTGCAGGCGTCGGCGATCCAGCCGGCCTCCAGCGCGTCGGCGACGGTGCAGGGGGAGGTGCGGGTGCCGGCCACGACCTCGGTGAACGCGGTGAGTTCGGCACGGTAGGCGGCGGTGAAGCGGTCCATGAAGAAGTCGTGCGGGACACCCGCCGGGAAGGTCACGCCGGGCTCCACGGAGCGCAGCGGCAGCTTGTCCTCCAGGCCGACCGCGATGGAGTCCGTGAAGCCGTGGATCTCCATGCGGACGTCGTAACCCCGGGCGTTGTGGCGGGAGTTGGAGACTACCGCGATGGTGCCGTCGTCCAGGGTGAGGATCGCGCCGGTGGTGTCGGCGTCGCCCGCCTCCTTGATGTACTCGGCGCCCCGGTTGCCGCCGACCGCGTACACCTCGACGACCTCGCGGCCGGTGACCCAGCGGATGATGTCGAAGTCGTGGACCGAGCAGTCCCGGAAGATGCCCCCGGACGCGGCGATGTACGCGGCCGGCGGCGGCGCCGGGTCCAGCGTGGTCGAGCGCACGGTGTGCAGCTTGCCCAACTCGCCGGACTGCACGGCGGCGCGCGCGGCGACGAAGCCGGCGTCGAAGCGGCGGTTGTAGCCGATCTGGATCGGCACGTCGCTGCCCTCGACGGCCTTGAGGACCTTGACGCCCTCGGCCATCGTCTTGGCGACGGGCTTCTCGCAGAAGACGGGGATGCCCGCCTCGACGGCGGCCAGGATCAGACCCGGGTGGGCGTCGGTCGCCGCGGCCACCACGACACCGTCGACCCCGGCGGCGAGCACGGCCTCGGGGGAGTCCGCGACCTCGGCGCCGAACCGCTCGGCGGCCTTCTTGGCGGCCTCCGCGAACGGGTCGGCGACGACGAGGGACTCGACCACGTCGAGTCCGGACAGGGTCTCGGCGTGGAAGGCGCCGATGCGGCCGAGGCCGAGGATTCCGATGCGCATGAGTGCTCTTGCTTTCTTGAGGGGTGCGGGAGTTGTTGCCGTTGTTGAAGGTCAGTCGAGGGCGCCCAGGACGTTCTGGTCCCAGTCGATCACCGAACCGGTGACCACGCCGGACCGGTCGGAGAGCAGGAACACCACGAAGTCGGCGATCTCGTCCGGCTGGCCGAGCTTGCCCATCGGGAGCCGGGCGGCGGCCTGTTCCTGCCAGTCGTCCCCGGCGCCGTGGAAGGCGCGTTGGGTCGCGTCCTCGCCCTCGGTGTCGGTCCAGCCGATGTTGACGGTGTTGATCCGGATCCGGTCGAAGCGGTGGGCGTGCGCGGCGTTGCGGGTCAGGCCCGCGAGCCCGGCCTTGGCGGCGGAGTACGCGGCGAGGAAGGGCGGTCCGCCGTGGGCGCAGTTGGAGCCGATGCTGACGATCGTGCCCGGTGCCGTGCGGGCGGTCATGTCGGCCACGGCCGCCTGCATGGCGAAGAACGGTGCCTTCAGATTGATCGCCATGTGCTGGTCGAACAGTTCCGGTGTGGTGTCGAGCAGCGAGCCGCGTGAGGTGAGCCCGGCCGCGTTGACGAGGCAGTCGATGCGCCCGTGGGTCTCGACGGTCCGTACGACGCTGTCGCGCGCCTGCGCCGGATCGGCGAGGTCCGCCCGCAGGAAGCGCGCACCCGTGTCCGCGGCGAGCTTCTCGCCCACGTCGGCCCGGCGGCCGGTGAACGACACCACCGCGCCCTCGCGCACCGCCGCCCGCACGATCGCGGCGCCCACGCCCTGGCTGCCGCCGTTGACGAGGACGACCTTGTCGTCGAGAAGTCGAAGCCCCATGGTGTTCCTCAGCACTCGGTCCTCAGTTCCCGGTCTCAGCTCTCGCGCCGCTCGGCACCGGCCCGCAGCTCCCCGCGCAGCGCCTGCGGGGCCCACCCCTCACGCACCGCGCGGCGCACGATGTCGGCCTGCGAGGGCGGGGCGAGACCCTCGACGGGCGGGTCGTTGTCGAGGTTGGTGGGGAACGGGTAGCCCTCGGCACTGGCCGCGACGACCGCGTTCAGCCACTCCTCGCCCACACCCTCGGCCTTGCGCCTGAGCAGCACCGGGAAGACCGCGTTGGCGACGGCCTCGCGGTCCACCGTCTCCATCGCCCGCCCGAACGCGGAGGACACCTGGAGCAGATTGGCCATGCGCTTCACGTCGGTGGTGCGGTTGGTGCCGGCCGCGTGGAACAGCGCCGGGTTGAAGAACGCGGCATCGCCCTTGGCGAGCGGGAGTTGGATGTGGTGGGACTCGAAGTAGGCCTGGAACTCCGGGAGCCGCCACGCCAGATAGCCCGGCTCGAACTTCTGCGAGTGCGGCAGGTACATCGTCGGCCCCGACTCCACCGGCATGTCGCAGTGCGCGACGGCCCCTTGGAGGGTGAGCACGGGGGAGAGCCGGTGCACATGCGCCGGGTAGCCGGCTGCGGCCTCGTTGCCGAGGAACCCGAGGTGGTAGTCGCGGTGCACGGTCTGGGCCGCGCCGCCCGGGTGGACCACGTTGATCTGCGAGGTGACCTGGTAGCCGGGACCGAGCCAGGCCACGGACACCAGGGCCAGCATGTCGTTCGCGTAGTAGTCGGCGAAGGCTTCCGGATCGTAGAGCGCGGCCTTCTCCAGGGCGTTCCACACCCGGTCGTTGGCCCCCGGCTTCGCGAAGTGGTCCCCGGCGCCCGCTCCGGAAGCGTGCTGCTCGGCGATCAGCGCGTCGAAGACCTCGGTCGTACGGTCCACCACCGACGCGTCCGGGAACGCGTCCCGCAGGACCACGATGCCGGGCCCCTCGGCGAACACCCGCACCAGCTCGGCCTGCACCTCACGGCGCTCACCGGCCGCCACCGACTTGCGGAGCCGGTCGCTGTCGTAGACGAGGACGTTCCGCTCGACCGAGGACGCGTACGGGAAATCGCCCAGGTCGGTCGGCTGCTCGACGAGCGCGCGGAAGGCGTCGAGATCGCAGTCCTGCTCGGTGAGCCAGGCGGGGCGTTCTGCGGATGTGAAGGACATCGTCGTCCCCTCGGGTCACGTGGTGGTGCGGTCCTGTCATTCTTGTCAGTACAAACCCTTCGAACAACCGGCAGCGAGCCATCAAAAACCCCTCAAGGAGACGACCGGTGGGCCACCCCTTCCCGATCAGGGAAATCGCACGTCAGGCGGGCCTCAGCGAGGCCACCGTGGACCGGGTGCTGAACGGCAGGGGTGGTGTCCGCGCGAGCACCGAGCGTGAGGTCCGGCAGGCCATCGCCGATCTCGACCGGCAGCGCACCCAGGTCCGGCTGGTCGGCCGTACGTTCATGATCGACATCGTGATGCAGACGCCCGAGCGGTTCTCCACCGCCGTACGGGTGGCGTTGGAGGCGGAGCTGCCCGATCTGCACCCGGCCGTGGTGCGCTCCCGCTTCCACTTCCGGGAGACCGCGCCGGTGAAGGAGCTCGTCGGCACCCTGGACCGGATCGCCCGGCGCGGCTCGCAGGGCGTCATCCTCAAGGCACCGGACGTCCCCGAGATCACCGCGGCCGTCGGCCGGCTCGTCACCGCCGGAATCCCGGTCGTCACCCTGGTCACCGACCTGCCCGCGAGCGCCCGCCTCGCCTACGTCGGCATAGACAACCGGGCGGCGGGCGCCACCGCCGCCTATCTGATGGGCCAGTGGCTCGGCGACCGCCCCGGCAATGTCCTCACCAGCCTGAGCAGCGGCTTCTTCCGCAACGAGGAGGAGCGTGAGATGGGCTTCCGCAGCACCATGCGCGCCCGCTGTCCGGACCGGGCCCTCGTCGAGATCACCGAGGGCCACGGCCTGGACGCCACCCAGTACGAGCTGGTCCGGGCCGCCCTGAAGCGCGACCCGGACATCCGCGCGGTCTACTCGATCGGCGGCGGCAACATCGCGACCCTGCGCGCCTTCGCCGACCTGGGCCGCGAGTGCGCCGTGTTCGTCGCGCACGACCTCGACCACGACAACACCCGGCTGCTGCACGAGCAGCGGCTGTCGGCCGTCCTCCACCACGATCTGCGCCAGGACGTCCGCGAGGCCTGCCGCATCGTGATGCGCGCCCACGACGCGCTGCCGCCCGCGGGGCCGGCCCTGCCGTCCGCGATCCAGGTCGTCACGCCCTACAACATGCCCTTGGCGGGGCCCCGTTGAGGATCATCGGAGATCGTCAGAGGTTGATCGCGTACGCCTTGCGCAGCGTCTCGTGCACCGTCCACGTCGTACGGTCGCCCTCGCGCAGCACGGCCATGTCCCCGGGGCCGACCTTCAGGGTCTCCCCGCCCTCGACCTCGATGGTCGCCGAGCCGCTGATCACGACGAACAGCTCGTCCGCCTCCGTGTCGGTGACCACGCCAGGGGTGATCTGCCAGATCCCGCGGATCTGCCGCCCGTCCTCGGACTCCCACACGACCTTCCCGGTCACCTCCGGCGTACCGGAGACGATCTGCGCCGGGTCCAGCGGCTCGGGTTCGAGCTCGGCGTCGGGGATACGGACAACGAAACTGTGCGTCATGCCGCGACCCTAGCCCGGCCGGGCGCGCCCCGGGCGTGGACACTGTGTGGGGTATCGCCCCAGGTCGGAGGACACTTCGTCGCGGAGTGGCGGCCCGTGTGGTGCCAGGTGATCGTGGAGGGCATGGCGCAGACCACGGAAGCCGTCCCCGAACCGCACCCGCACCCGCACTCGCACGAGACCCGGGAGAACATCCTCTTCGGAGGCGTCTACGGCGCCGTCCTCGCCTGCTCGATGGTCGCCGCGCTCACCCAGTACGGCCACACCTCCCAAGGCAGCCGCCGCTACGACGCCCTGTGGCTGCTGGTGACCGCCGGCGCCTCGGCGCTGGCCCACGGGTACGCCCACTACATCGCCGAGCGCGCCCCGCACCGCCGCTGGGACGCCCTGCGCACCCTGCGCGACGAGTGGCCGCTGGTCGCCGCCGCACTTCCTACCGTGCTGCTGCTCGCCGGGGCGGGCTGGGGCTGGTGGCCCGCGAACGGCGTCGAGTACGCGGCCTTCGTCCTCAACATCGCCCTGCTGTTCGGCCTGGGCCTGGTCACCGCCCGCTGGTCGGCGCGGAGTTGGGCGGTCGCCGTGGCGATCGGAGCGGTGGACGCGCTGCTCGGGGTGGTCGTGGTCGTGGCGAACGCCCTGATCAAATAGGCCGGTTCAGGAGGCGCCCTGGTAACCGCGCAGCTTCCGATACAGGGTTGCCCGCCCGATGCCCAACGCGGCAGCCGCCCGTGCCTTGTTGCCGCCGTGCCGGCGCAACGCAGCCAGGATCGCGGCGCGTTCGGCGTGTTCCATCGGGCTGAGTCGCCGGGCCGCGGGGCCCTCCCGGACGGGGTCGGGCAGTTCGGCCCGCCGCACCGGACCGGTGACCCGCCGGTGCTCCGCCAACGCCCTGACGACATGCGCGAGTTCGGTGACGTTGCCGGGCCAGGGGTGCTCCTCCAGGGCCCGCAGCGCGTCCAGCGTCCAGCTGAGCGGCGGCTGTCCCGGGGCCGGCCGGGGCGCCAGGACCGGCAGCAACTCCCGGACGTCCTCCCGGCGTTCACGCAGCGCGGGCAGGGCGACCGACCGGGCGGCCAGGGTGTCGAGCAGGCGCTGGAAGCAGGGGCCCGGGGGAGTGCCGGGCGTGTAGGTGACCAGCAGATGGACGTCCGGGTGTTCGTCGAGCAGGGAGTTGAGCGCGGCGACGTCCGGCTGGGCCAGCCGTTCGGCGTGCCGCAGGAGCAGTGGGCGGCCGTCGGCCAACTCGCTGTATTTCACGCCCAGTTCCGGAGACTCGGCGGCGTCGGCGACCAACGGCACGGCCTCGCCGAGCAGTTCACGGGCCAGCGCGGTCTTGCCGGTGCCGCGCTCGCCGGTCAGCAGCAGCGGTTCCGGGACCCGGGCCAGCTCGACCGCCCGCGCGACCGCGTGCCGCCAGGGCACCGACCCGCCCGCGAGCGCCAGCGCGGGGCGCGGCACGGGACGCGGTACGTCGGCGGCGCGCGCTTCGAGCACGGCGACGATCCCGAGAACGTGACCTTCGTGCCGTACGGGAGTGATCACGGCGGTGCAGCCGGCGTTGTCGGGGAGCGTCGCGTCGTACGACTCCCGGCCGGTGCTCGCGCGTTCCAGGGCGGCCAGTACCTGGGGGGTGGCGAGGCGGACGGCGGCCTCGCTGATCAGGCGGTTGCGGCCGTCGAGGGCGACGACCGCGGGGCCGGGGCCGTGTGCGGCGCGGGTGTAGGCGTCGAGGAGCACCCGTTCGGCCGTACGGGAGCGGGCGAGGAGTTCCGCCTCCACCGCGACGGCCGCGGCCTCCGCGAGGGCGGCCCCGGGGTGCGGGCCGCAGCCGGCGCACAGGCCGGACGCGACCGTCACCGTGCCGAGCGGCTGGCCGGTCTCCGGGGCGAGCAGCGGCACGCTGACCGCGGACACGTCCTGCCACACGTCGAGGAAGTGCTCGGGGCCGTGCACCTCGGCCCGGCGCCGGGTGCGCAGGGCGAGCGCCGCGCTGTTGTGGCCCACCTCCCGCTCGGCCAGATCACGGCACCGGTCACCGCCGGGCACCTCGCCCGCCGTCCACACCACCCGCAGCCGCTCGTCGGTGAGGAGCAGCGCAGAGTGCCCGCCGAGGGCCGGCGCGATGCGCTCAAGCACCGGCCGCGCCGCCTCCAACAGGGCTGATTCGACGGGCGGTTCGGGATCGTGGAGCGGACCGTCGAGGTCGTGTCGTACGCCGAAGAAGCGGGCGCGCCGCCACGCGGCGAGGACCTCGTCCGGGACGCCGTCGGGCAGCGGGCGGCCGGTCAGGAACCGCTCGCGCGCCTGGCGCAGCGGGGCGAGGGCGGGGGAGTGCTCCACGATGGTCATGACGCCTCTCACCGTATCGGGCCCGTGGCGGCAGCCGCAGCGGGGCTGTAACTGTCTCGTAATGAGACACCCGAGGGTGTTCCGCCCGCATGATGATCGTGAAGAGTCGGTGCCTTTCTCACCCCAGTCTCAACCTGCCTCATCCCCCTGGAGCGTCCCGCCGTGCACGTTGTCGAGACCGACGTACTGATCGTGGGCAGCGGCCCGGCCGGTGCCGCCGCCGCGCTGGCGCTGAGCACCTACGGCGTCCCCCACATCGTCGTCACGCGCTACTCGCGCCTCACCAGGACGCCCCGCGCGCACATCACCAACCAGCGCACCATGGAGGTCCTGCGCGACCTCGGTGTCGAGGACGAGGTGCTGGCCAAGGCGACCCCGCAGAACCTGATGGGCAACACCACGTTCTGCACCAGCCTCGCCGGCGAGGAACTGGGCCGGATCCGCTCCTGGGGCAACGACCCGCTCGTACAGGCGGCCCACGACCTGGCCAGCCCGACCCGCATGTGCGACATGCCGCAGCACCTGATGGAACCGGTGCTCGTCGACGCGGCGCTCGCCCGCGGCTCCAACGTCCGTTTCAGCACGGTCTACAAGTCCTTCGAGCAGGACGAGGACGGTGTGACGGTCACCGTCGAGGACCGGTTGCGCGGCGACGAGTACCGGATCCGCGCCAAGTACCTCATCGGCGCCGACGGCGGCCGTTCCCAGGTCGCCGAGGACGCCGGGCTGCCGATGGGCGGGCAGATGGGGGTCGCGGGCAGCATCAACATCGTCTTCGACGCGGACCTGACGAAATACACCGCTCACCGCCCCTCCACCCTCTACTGGGTGCTCGCCCCGGGCGCCACCGTCGGCGGCATCGGCGCGGGCCTGGTGCGCTGTGTCAGCCCCTGGAACGAGTGGCTGATCGTGTGGGGCTACGACGTGAGCGCCGGCGCCCCCGACCTCACCGAGGAGTACGCGCTGTCCGTCGTACGGCAGTTGGTCGGCGACGACGACCTCCCCGTGACCATCAAGTCGTCCTCGGCGTGGACGGTCAACGAGATGTACGCCGAGACCTACGCCAACGGCCGCGTCCTGTGCGCCGGGGACGCCGTACACCGCCACCCGCCGTCCAACGGGCTCGGCTCCAACACCTCGATCCAGGACGCCTACAACCTGGCCTGGAAGCTGAAGCTGGTTCTCGACGGAACCGCCACGCCGAAGCTGCTCGACACCTACGACGCCGAACGCGCGCCCGTCGGCAAGCAGATCGTCACCCGCGCCAACAAGTCCATCGGCGAGACCGCCCCGATCTTCGAGGCGCTCGACGGACTCTCCCCGCAGACCCCCGAGCAGCTGTGGGCCAACATCGAGGCCCGTAAGGACGCCACCGAGGCCGCGGAGAAGCAACGGGCCGCGCTGCGCGAGGCGATCGCCTACAAGGTCTACGAGTTCAACGCGCACGGCGTCGACCTCAACCAGCGCTACACGTCCGACGCGATCGTCCCCGACGGCACGCCCGACCCCGGTTTCGACCGCGACCCCGAGCTGTACCACCAGCCCAGCTCCCGCCCCGGCGCCAAGCTCCCGCACGCCTGGATCACCTCCGGCACCCGCACCGTCTCCACCCTCGACACGGTCGGCAAGGGCCGCTTCACCCTCCTCACCGGCATCGGCGGCGAGAGGTGGCTGCGCGCGGCGCAGGCGCAGTCCCTGGACATCGCCACGGTCGTGATCGGCCCCGGCCAGGAGTACGAGGACCCGTACGGCGACTGGGCCCGCCTGAGCGAGGTCTCCGACGGGGGAGCCCTGCTCGTCCGCCCCGACGGATACGTCGCCTTCCGCCACGCCGACGCGGCCGGGAACGCCGAACAGTTGCTCACGGACGCGCTGCGCCGCATCCTCGGGCACGGCTGACATTTCGTATCGGTTAGGGAGCCGCAATGACCACTCACGTCACCGTCACGGACGAGGCCGTCGCGAGTCTGCGGGACACCGCCGACCCCCGCCTGCACGAACTGCTGTCGGGCCTGATCCGGCATCTGCACGCGTTCACGCAGGAGACCCGCCTCACCCAGGCGGAATGGGAGCAGGCGATCCGCTTCCTGACGGAGACCGGCCAGTCGTGCACGGACACCCGGCAGGAGTTCATCCTCCTGTCGGACGTGCTCGGCCTGTCGATGCTGGTGGAGACCATCAACGGCGACCGGGTCGCCGGATCCACCGAGTCGACGGTGCTCGGCCCCTTCCACATGACCGAGTCGCCGGTCCGTGAACTCGGCGCGAACATCGACCTGGTGGGCGGCGGCGAGCCCTGCGTGGTCAGCGGCCGGATCGTGTCGGAGGACGGCACCCCGCTCCCCGGCGCCCTCCTCGACGTGTGGCAGGCCGACGGCAACGGCTTCTACGACGTGCAGCAGCCGGACGTCCAACCCCCGGGCAACGGACGGGGGTTGTTCACCACGGACGCCGAGGGCCGTTTCTGGTTCCGCACCTGCGTGCCGAGCCCGTACCCCATCCCCACGGACGGCCCGGTCGGCGACCTCCTCAGGGCGACCGGCCGTCACCCCTACCGCCCCGCCCACATCCACTTCATCGCCTCGGCCGACGGCCACACCCCCGTCACCACCCACATCTTCGTCGCGGGCAGCGACTACCTCGACTCCGACGCCGTCTTCGCCGTCAAACAGAGCCTCGTCGAGGACTTCACGCCGACCGACGACCCGTCCCTGGCACGGGAGTTCGGCATCGCCAACCCCTTCCGGCACGCGCAGTTCGACCTCGTACTGGAGCAGAGCGCGTGAAGGACTTCCTCGACTTCGCCTACGAGGCCCAGCCCATGCGGGTCGTCCTCCGGCCCGGCGCCGCACTGACCGCCACCGCGGGTGAGGCCGAACGGCTCGGTCTGCGCCGGGTGTTGGTGCTCTCGGGCGCCCGGGGCGCGGACACCGCGCAGGCGGTCGCCGACTCGCTGGGCGAGGTGTGCGTCGGGGTGCACGCCGAGGCGAAGATGCATGTCCCGGTCGAAGTCGCCGACCGCGCCGTCGAGTTGGCGCGCTCGCTGGGCGCCGACGGATGCGTCGCGGTCGGCGGCGGCTCGTCGATCGGCCTCGGCAAGGCCATCGCCCTGCGCACCGGACTCCCGCTGATCGCCGTGCCCTCCACCTACTCCGGCTCGGAGATGACCCCGGTCTGGGGCCTCACCGAACACGGCGCCAAACGCACCGGCCGCGACCCCGCCGTCCTGCCCCGCAGCGTCGTCTACGACCCGGAGCTCACCCTCGGACTCCCCGTCCCGCTCACGGTGACCAGCGCCGTCAACGCCACCGCGCACGCCGTCGAGGCCCTGTACGCCCCGGACAGTTCACCTCTGATCGCGCTGATGGCGGAGGAGGGCGTACGGGCGATGGCGGGCGCACTGCCCGAACTGGCCGTCGAACCACGGTCGTTGGAAGCCCGGGGCCGTGCCCTGTACGGGGCGTGGCTGTGCGGCTCCTGCCTCGGCGCCACCACCATGGGCCTGCACCACAAGCTGTGCCACGTCCTCGGCGGCACCTTCGGCCTCCCGCACGCGGAGACCCACACGGTGGTGCTGCCGTACGCGCTGGCGTACAACGCGCCCGCCGCACCGGAGGCGGCTGCCGCCGTGGCCCGTGCGCTGGATGCCTCGGTTGCCCCAACAGCCCTGTGGGAGCTGGCCGGACGGCTCGGGGCGCCGCGCTCGCTCGCCGAACTCGGCCTGAAGGAGAGCGACTTGGCGACGGCCGCCGCACAGGCGGTGAGCCAGGCGTACGCCAACCCCCGGCCGGTCACCGAGGAGGGCGTACTCGCCCTGCTGCGGGCGGCGTACGAGGGAACCGCCCCCGTGTAGTCAGTGGTTCGTGCGGACACCGTCCAGTGCGATGGCCAGGACGCGGTCGCGCTGGACGTCGTCCACGAACGTCGTCCCGGTGACCCCGGCCACCAGGCGCAGCAGATCACCGAAGTCCATGTCGGTGCGGGCCACGCCCGCCTTCTGCGCGCGCTCGAACAGCGGGCCGCCCGCCGAGAACATCGACTCGCGGCAGGTCCCGAAGATCTCCGAGTCGTTCTCCAGCGCCTGGCGCACCGCCTGCTTGGTCACCATGTAGCCCGCGAAACGGTTCAGCCACGAGACCAGCGCTTCCCACGGTTCCTGGTCGGCGACGGACAGGGCGACCTGGCACAGGGCGTTGACCTCGTCCGCGTAGACGCTCTCGAAGAGGGCCCGGCGGGTCGGGAAGTTGCGGTAGAGGGTGGCGATGCCGACGCCCGCGCGTCTCGCGATGTCCTCCAGCGAGGCTTCCGCGCCGTGCTCCGCGAAGGCCTCGCGGGCGGCGGCCAGCAGGGCGTCGTAGTTGCGGGCGGCGTCCTTGCGGTGGGGGCGCTGGGCCGCGACGATCTCGCTGACGGGGAACGGCTGGGCCGTCACTGGTGCCTCCCGGGGCGGTCTGGGTTGAACCGGAGGGGTGCCTCCGTTATGGTGGAGGGGTACCTCCACTTTAGCAGTGGTGGGTGCGTACCGCCGTGGACGTGTGTGCGTGCGGACGCGCCCTGCCCGCTTGTTTCGGAGAGGCTCTCCATGCCCCGCACTTCCACCACCCGCCTCACCTTCGCGGTCCTCGCGACGGGAGCGGGCGTCTTCTCCATGCTGCAGTCGCTGATCGCGCCGGCCCTGCCGACCGTCCAGCACGCGCTGCACACCTCCCAGTCCACCGCGACCTGGGTGATGACGGCCTATCTGCTGTCCGCCTCGGTCTTCACCCCGATACTCGGCCGCGTCGGCGACCTGATCGGCAAGAAACGCACTCTCGTCGCCGTCCTCCTGGCCGTCCTGGCCGGCTGTCTGGTCGCCGCGCTCGCGCCCAACATCGGCGTACTGATCATCGCCCGGGTCATCCAGGGCATCGGCGGCGCGCTGTTCCCGCTCTCCTTCGGCATCATCCGCGACGAGTTCGACGCGTCCCAGGTCCCCGGCAGCATCAGCAACCTGTCCGCCGTGATCGCCGCGGGCGGCGGTGTCGGCATGGTGGCCGCCGGACCCATCGTGTCCGCGCTCGACTACCGCTGGCTGTTCTGGTTCCCCGTCGGCATCGTCGCCGTCACCACCCTCATCGCCCTGCGCTACGTCCCCGAGTCGCCCAGCCGCGCCGACGGACGCGTCAACTGGTCCGGCGCCGTGCTCCTTTCGGGCTGGCTGGTCGCCCTCCTGCTGCCGCTCAGCCAGGCCGGCACCTGGGGCTGGGGCTCCGTACGGGTCGTCGGGCTGTTCGCCGCGGCCGTCGTACTCTTCGCGGCCTGGCTGTTCTCGGAGGCCCGCTCCCGCAGCCCGCTCATCGACCTCAAGGTGATGCGACTGCCCTCCGTGTGGACCACCAACACCGCCGCGCTGCTGTTCGGCGCGGGCATGTACTCGATCTGGTCCTTCCTGCCCGGCTTCGTGCAGACCCCCTCGTCGGCCGGCTACGGCTTCGGCGCCAGCGTCACCGCGTCCGGACTCCTCATGCTGCCGATGCTGATCGCGATGTTCGTCTCCGGCGTGCTCAGCGGCCGACTGGAGCCCGTCGTCGGCGCCAAGGCGCTGCTCACCACCGGTGCCGCACTCGGCGCGGTCGCCTGCGGGATCCTCGCCCTCTGGCACGACCAGCAGTGGCAGATCGCCCTCGTCGCGGGCATCTTCGGCCTCGGCATCGGACTCGCCTTCGCCTCCATGGCCAACCTCATCGTCGGCAGCGTCCCGCCCGAGCAGACCGGCGCCGCGACCGGCATGAACGCCAACATCCGCACCATCGGCGGCTCCATCGGCGCAGCGGTGACCAGCGTCCTGGTCACCGGCCACCTCCAGGCATCAGGCCTGCCGTACGACTCCGGGTACACCCACGGATTCGCGCTGCTGGCGGTGCTCTGCCTGGCGGCGGCGCTGGCCGCGCTCATGGTGCCGGTGCGCCGGGCCGGCCGGGGCGGAGGAACGACCGTCAGCACCTCCGAGTCGTCGCTCGTGAAGGCGGAGGTGGAGGCTTCGGTGGTGGCGCCCGGCGCCCTGAACTGACCCGGCCGGTGTGCCAGCATGAACCGATGATCGAACAGAGCGCGCGGCGCCCCGGCGCCGAACTCCTGGACGTCCACCGGCTCCGGCTCGTCGAATCCGCCGCTCCTCGGCTCACCCCCGAGGAGCGGTTCGCCATGAACCGGGTCTGGGACGAACTGGTGCGCGTCAACCCGAGTTTCTTCGACGGGCCGGTCCTGGTGTGCGCGGGCACGCACCGCGAGGGGCCGTACGAACTGGTCGTCTCCTGGGTCAGGACGACGTACCGGCACTTCGCCCTGCGCCACGTCCCGTTCGCCAGCTCATGGCTGCCGTCCTTCTTCGTCTCCGTCCTCCAACCGGCAGACGACGGACGCCTGTTGGTCGGCCGGATGTCCAACTCCACGGCGGCGCCGGGCCGTTGGCAGCTGCCGGGCGGCTCGCTCGAACCCCCCGAGGGCGACGAACCGCTCGACATGAGGGCCCTGCGCCGCCACGCCGCACGGGAGTTGATCGAGGAGACCGGCATCGAGGCCCGGCCCGAGGACCTCACCTTCTGGAACGTCACCCGCGCCGGTAACGGCGGCATCGGCGTCCTCTTCCGCGCGCCGTCGCTCCCGGAGACCGAAGTGCGCGCGCGGCACGAGGCGATGGCGGCGGCGGAGCGGGCCCGGGGCCGCGAACCGGAACTGGACGCCATCGCCCTGATCCACTCGACGGCCCAACTCCCGCTCCTCGTGGGCCCGCACGCGGACTATCTGGAGCCGATCGTCCGCCGCTACGCGGAGGGCGCCGGAACGGGTGTCTCGATTTGAGACACCCGTTCCGCCACCCGAGCCTTCACGATCGGGAGCGTGTCGTCCGGCGCCGTAGGCCGGCACGACTGCTGTGAAGAAAGGTGATCACCATGGCCCTCGCACTGCTCAGGCGCTGGCGGCCCCAAGGCGCCTCCGCCACGGCGGCGGGCCTCTCGCTCCCCCTCCCGCCCGGCGCGGGCGGCCTCGGCCGTGAGATCGTCGACCCGGTGGGCGCGCCCATGGCATCCGCCGACGTCACGGTGACGGCCCTGGACTCGCACCGCGTCGCCGCCTCCGGTACGACCGACCCGTACGGCTTCTTCCTCGCCGCCCTGCCGCCCGGGCGCTACAGCCTCCTCGTCTCGGCCCAGGGACTCCAGCCGCACCAGGAGACGGTGGAGATCGCCGCCGGAACCGCCGCGCCCACCGAACGCGTATGGCTCCAGCCCGGCCGCGCCCAGGAACTCCCGCCGCCCGGCACCTGGCTCTTCGACCCGCCGCACACCGCGATCCGCTTCATCGCCAAGCATGTCGGCATGGCGAATGTGCACGGCCGGTTCGAACGTTTCCAGGGCGGCATCCAGATCGCTCAGGAGGTGGCCGAGTCCAAGGTCCACGTCCGTATCGACGCGTCCAGCATCACCACCGGCAACACCACGCGGGACAACCATCTGCGCTCCGGTGACTTCCTCGACGTGGAGCGCTACCCGTACATCGACTTCACCAGCACCCGGTTCGCCTACCGCGGCGGCAGCAAGTGGACGCTGCATGGTTCGCTGACGATGCACGGCGTGAGCCGCTCGGTGAACCTGGACACCACCTACCTGGGCACCGTCAACGGCGGCTACGCGGAGGAACTCCGCTGCGCGGCCCTCGCCACGGCCGAACTGCACCGCGAGGACTACACGTTGAACTGGCGCAGCATGCTGGCCCGGGGCATCGCCGTCGTCGGCCCCACCGTCCAACTGGAGTTGGACATCCAGGCGATGTACCGCACCCACGACACCCCGACGCCGCCGAAGTGACCCGGCACATGCGGTAGGGTTTACCTGCGCGTTCACCCGACCGACCGGGTGCGGCGCAACCGGGACGTGGCGCAGCTTGGTAGCGCACTTGACTGGGGGTCAAGGGGTCGCAGGTTCAAATCCTGTCGTCCCGACGGTGTTCACCAGCGGGTCTGCCGGAAACGGCAGGCCCGCTGGATGCGTTCGTGGGAGACGTGATGGCGGCGTGATGGCAGCCGGGGGCGTTCGGTTGCCGTTCTCAAGTTCGGTCTTCTGGTGCCGAGGTGATCTTGACGCGGTGTTGCGGTCCGAGCGGGGCAGGGTCGCGGCAGTAATTGCGCCGGGCGGCGCAGGAGATCGTCGCCTCCTTCGCGAATCTGCCTTATTAGATGAGGGCCTGGAAGGCACCTTTACCCCGACGCTGTCGGGGTGTCCGTCTCGGGCTCGGCCTGTGGGGAGGGCGGAGTCTGGAAGGAAATGTGGGAAAAGTCGCGGCCTTGGACTACCGGCGCAGCGAAGGTGCCGCCGCTGATCTCGTTGTGGAAGCTCCCGGTGTCCAGCGAATCGGTCAGCTCAGACCACCGCCGCAAATCAGCCTGAAAATCCGCGTCCAACGCAGCCCGGATGGCGAGTGCTGTGCTCAACGCATGCGCCCGCGCCACTTCGTCCGGGGACGCCGCCAGTCGGGCCAGCTCTGCCTCTCCCGAACTGGCGGCCACGGCAGGTGCATTGCTGCCGCGCCGCCGAAACGGATGTCGTACCAGTGAGCTCAGCGCCGCCCAGGCCTGTTGGCCGACCTCGCCGCCGGCTCCGCCCGCCAGTGCCGCCAAGAGTGCCACCGAAATCGGCTCCAACTCTCTCTCCGCCCCTTCGCATGCGATGGGTGGGGTGGCAGCGTGTGCTGCCACCCCGGTGCGCCGACTGACCCTCGGAGGGTCACATCATGATGCACCGATTCGCGCTGACCGTTGCGGTGGAGGCGAGCTCTGCCGCCGATGCATTTGGCGCGCTCACGCCAAGAATGCCGAGGGTGACGATGAGGCCGGCTCCAACGGTCAGTCGACGCATTCTGTTCACGTAAACGAGGTCCCTCCTTGATCGACTTCTTTGCGGAGGGGACCTTATCTGATCGTCGGCTTGTATGGGTAATCGAACGGGGCTTGATGGTTTCGGGTTTAATTACTGCCGGGTAGATCGAACGTTTGTTGCGGTGATGCCTGCGCTTTGGCGGCGCCCTTTAATTTCAGCTTTACGTCTGTCAAGACGTTCTCCGTCTTCGTTATCTCATCGGCATCGCCTGTGTGTTCGGCTAGGGAAAGAGCTGCCTCCAGATGCTCCCTGGCCGAGTCGAGTTGGTCGGCGTCAAAGTAGGTTTCCCCGATGTGGCGCAGCACTTGTATCTCTTGGTGGGCCGCTCCGATCGTGCGCGCGATGTCAAGGGCGTCCGCGAGATATCGTTCCGCCCTTTCGATGTTGCCTGCTTTTCGGTATGCTTCTCCCAGACCGAGAAGGGTGTCGGCCTGACTCTTGCGGTCGCCGAGCGAGCGGAATTCCGTGAGTATTTCCTGGTAGAGGTGGAGTGCCGCACCGGTGTCGCCTGATTCCGTGAGGACGTCGGCCAGGCTGCCGCGTACTGTGGCGCGGTCGTAGCGGTTTCCAGAATGCTCAAGGAAAGTAAGTGATTCCGCGAAGGAGCGTTGGGCAGATTCCAGATCTCCGCGGCGCATGTGCAGATCGCCAATGTTGTTGAGTGTCTTTCCCAGTGCGGCGTGATCGCCCGCTTCAGTGAATCCGCTGAGTGATTTCTGGAAGTGTTCGAGTGCACGGTCGAGTTCCCCGAGAAATAGCAGGGTGACTGCCATGTTGTTGTGCAGCCGGGCGCGGTCCAGAGAATCTCCGGATATTGCGGTGATGGCGAACGACTTCTGGAAGAGGACGAGCGCGGCTCGGTGGTCGCCAAGGTGCCAGTGCAGGGTGCCGAGCGTGCGCAACACCTCGGCTTCCGCCTCCGTGTCCCCTGTCGCGTGGGAGATCTGCAGGGCCTGGTTGCCGCAGTCGGCGGCCTCCTGGTAGCGCCCGATATGGGCGTGGACGGCGCTGAGGTGGACCAGGGCGCGGCACAGCGCCGCCTGCTCGCCGGTCCGCGTCCAGTGATCGACGGCGTTCTGGAGCACGGCCCGGGCGTCCTGCCAGTGGCATTCCTCGTTGAGGAAGCCAGCCATGGCATAGGCGAGTTGGGCGGCGCCTGAGGCGTCGCCCTGGCTGCCGGCGTGCTGCTCGGCCGCTAGCAGGTTCGCCCGCTCGGTGGCCAGCCAAGACCGGGCTGCCTCGGCGTCTGGCCAGTGGGGCAGTTGAGCGTGGACGTGGTCTCGCGGCGGGGCGGCCCTGATGCGGCGGGGATACGCGACCCGGTCGGCGCGGTCGGCGGCCGCGATGTAGAAGTCCGTGAGGCGCCGGAGGACGTCGGCGCGGTCCTGGTCGGTATCGTCAGTGAGGGATCTGGACCGGCCGTACTCGCGCAAGAGGTCGTGGAACTGATATCTGTCGGGGGTCAGCTCGCGGAGCAGACTGCTGGCAAGCAACGCCTCTAACATGCGTTCGGTGGCAGACGGGGACAAGCCGAGTGACACGGCAGCCGAGTCCGTCGCGAAGTCCGGGCCGGGATGCAGGCTGAGGCGACGGAACGCAGAGCGTTGCTCGTCTGTGAGGGTCTGATAAGTCAGGTCGAGGGCACGGACCATCTCCTGTTCGGCATCCCTGATTTCGCCCAATCGGCCCTCGGCGCGGGTCAGGCGGTTGGCCAGTGTGGTGAGCGTCCACGCCGGGTGGGCGCGGAAGCGGCCGGCGATCAGCTCGATCGCGAGCGGGAGATGGCCGCATAGTCGAACGAGCAGGGCGGTCTGTTGGATGTCCTGGGTACGCTCCTCGCCGACGAACGAGCGGAATAGGGCGATGGCGTCGTCTGTCGGCAATACGTCGAGTGATATGTGCCGGGCGTGCGGCAGGCCGGGCAGGTGGCGTCGACTGGTGATGATCGTCAGTGAGGGCGAGCCGCTTGGCAGCAGTGGACGGATCTGATCGGCGCTCACCGCGTCGTCGAGGACGATCACGGCCCGGCGCTGGTTCAGCATGGTCTGCCACAGCGCGGTACGGCCCTCTAACTCGATGGGGATGGTGTTGGCCGGCGCGCCCAGCAGTCTGAGCAGTGTGGCCAATGCTGCGCCGGGACCGAGAGGTTCGCCGACAGAGGAGTGGCCGCGTAAGTCCAGGTAGAGCTGGGCATCAGGGAACCGCTCGGCAAGCCGGTGCGCGCTGTGCACCGCCACGGCGGTCTTGCCGATGCCGGCCATGCCGCTGATGGAACTGACGCACTCCACGCTGATCACCGAGGTGTTCTGTGCCGCCGCGTCGACCGCAGCACTCAGGGCCCGCAGCTCCGTGCGACGGCCGACCAGCGGCGGCTGGTTTGGCAGATTCCTCGGCGGAGGTGGAGGCGCCGCGGTAGTGGGGGAGCGGGGCGCGGCTGTTCTGCCCCGGACGAGATCGGCGGCCGGCGCGCGATCAAGAATCCCACGGTGGATGCGGTTCAACTCTGCGCCAGGACGGGAGCCGTATTGCGACATCAGGAGCTGGCGGGTTTCCTGATGTACCCGCAGTGCGTCGGTGTACCGGTTGCTGCCGTAGTACGCAACCATCAGTTGACCCGCGAGCGTCTCGTCGCCCGGATGCCGGTCGACGAGGCCAGACAGATCCGCGCTCACCTCCGTGAACCGACCCAGCCGCAGGCAGGCGGCGATGCGGGCGACGGCGGCGCTGAGCCGTCGTTCCGCCAGTGTCCGGCGCATGGTCTCGGCCCACAGGCCGGGCAGCCCTGCCAACGCTTCGCCCCGCCAGAGGTGTTCGGCGCGTTCGAGGAGGCTCGCCGTCCGCTCGTCGTCACCGTGTGCTGCAAAAGTACCGGCCCGCGCTACCAGATGCTGGAACTGGTGCCAGTCGACGGATTCGCGGGTGGCTTCCAACGTGTATGTGTGGGCTCGGCTGACGATGCGGGGCGCGTTCGCGGATGACGGGTCGACGAGTCGCAGCCGCCTGCGGAGCCGCGAGACATAACTGTGCGCGCTCTCGCGAGCGTGCGGCGGCGGTTCGCCGTCCCAGAGCCGGTCCACGAGCATGCCCAGCGCGACCGGCCGGCCCACGTCCAGCGCAAGCAGGCCGAGGAGAACGCGCTCCTTGTCCGAGCCGAGTTCCACCCGCTGACCTTCCACCCGGAGTCCTACCGGGCCCAGTACCTGGAACTCCATCAGCGCCTCCCGCTGAATCGGCCATTTCGACGAACATGGCAGAGGGGAATGGGCATGTCATGGAGCGAAGAGCATGACAGGAAGCGGAGGGTGTTTCCAGATGCGGCTCTGCACTGACTGAATCGGTATGCCGACGTCCGGACGGAACCGACGTACTGATGAGAGGCGCTGACGGTGCGCCGTGTGCTCCGTTGGCAGAATCAACCGGAAAATGCGCTGGCTGAATCGTTTCTTTGTGGTGCGTCCAACTACGGCGGGGCTGCATCGTGCAAGGTGCGGCGGGGGTAGGACCGCCTTGATCGATATAACGGGCAACCGGCCAGAGGGGGACGAGCGGCATGGCTGCGACAGGGAGCGGAGAGCGGGGGACGGAGAGCAGCAACTCCATCGGCGGATCGGCCCAGTTCTACGGACCAACCGTCCAGGCCCGCGACGTGCACGGCGGAATCCAAGTGCAGAGCACCCCACCGGCACCACCACCGACGCCCCGTCAGCTCCTCCCTGTTCCAGCACACTTCACTGATCGCGGAGACGAACTGGCAGTTCTGGACAGCCTGCTCACTCGACACGCAGACGTCGGAACCCGTAAGCCGCTGATCGTGATCAACGGCCCGGCCGGCGTCGGCAAGACCACCCTGGCCTCCCGATGGCTTCACCAACACGGATCCGCCTTCCCCGACGGGCAGTTGTACGCCGACCTGCGTGGGCACGCAGCGGACGGACCGGCGGGCCCCGGAGATATCCTCAGCCGGTTTCTCAGGGCGCTCGGCGCCTGGGCAGTGCCCATCGACCTGCCCGAGCAGGCGTCCCTGTGGCGGTCCGTCACCGCAGATCTTCGGATAGCGGTCATGTTGGACAACGCCTTCTCCGCGGCACAGATCCGGCCGTTGTTACCGGGCGGGTCCGGAGGCCTCGTCGTCGTGACCAGCCGTCACAGATTGACGGGGCTGCGCCTGGACGGAGCAGATTTCCATTCGCTGCAAGTGCTTGATCATGCCGCCGGGATGGAGCTGTTCATCCGCGGCGCCGGCGAAGGCCGGGTTTCCGGTGAACTGCCCGCCGTCCGCAGGATCGTAGACCTCTGCGCGGGCCTGCCCCTCGCGGTGTGCCTCGCCTCCGCCAGGCTCGCCGCTCGCCCGAGACAGCCCATTGCCGAACTGGCGGAAGCTCTCACCCCGGACGTCGGCCGCCTGGCTGTGCTCGAAGTCGAAGGGGAGGCAACTGTGGGCAAGGCCCTGGACGCGTCGTATGCGGTGCTGAGCCAAGAGGCTGCCCGGATGTACCGGGTACTCGGCCTGCTGCCCCTGCCCGACTTCGATGCCCGGGCAGCCGCTGCGGCCTGCGCGGAGTCTCTGGACTGGGCGGAACACCGACTGGACGAACTCATCGAGGCCAATCTGCTGGAGGACATAGGACCCGATACGTTCCGCTTTCACGACCTCGTCCGGGTCCACGCCCGCGACCGTGCGAGCGCGACGGACACCGAGGCGGACCGCGAACGCAGCCTGCGACAAGTCGCCGACTGGTACCTCCAGGCCGCAACCGAGGCTCAACGCCACATCACACCCATCCAGTTCACCCTGCCCCGGACCTACGCCTACCCGGGCTCGCTGACGGCGCCCTTCACCGACGATATCGGCGCTCTCGCCTGGCTCCAGGCCAGGCGCTCCCACCTGATGGCGGTCTTGCGACTGGCCGTCGAACACAGCTGGCACGCCACAGCCTGGCAACTCGTAGATGCCATGTGGCCGCTGTTCCTCCGACTACGCCATTACGACCTGTGGATCGCGGCCCACCGCATCGGTCTGGAAGCCGCCCGCAGCGACGGAGATCTGGAGGCGGAACGGCAGATGCTCAACTCAGGAGCCATCGGTTTGAGCGCCGCCCGCCGGATAGACGAGGCCACCGAGTGGTACAGGGCATCCCTGCGCGCGGCACGCGACGCCGGGGACGCCCGCGACGAGGGCCAAGCGCTGCTCGGCCTCGGCGGCTGCCACTACGAGGCAGGACGCTACGTCGAGGCCGTGTCACACCTGAACCGTGCGGTGGCGAGCTGGGAGCAGTGCGGCTACCTGCGCGGGGTAGCCCTCGCCCGCGTCGTGCTCGGCGAGGTCGCCCTCGCCGAGCACGCCCCCGAGCGGGCCGTCGCCTGCTTCACCCAGGCCCGGGATGGACTCCTGGCTATTCCTGACCCACATGACGCGGCCCGGGCTCTCGCCTTCCTCGGCCGTGCCCACGTTCGGACCGGTGACCACGCCGCGGGTATCGCACAGATGGAAGAGGCACTCACCGCGTTCACGGCCTCTGGGGCTGTCCACTGGCAAGCACGTACCTTGGAGATGCTCGGCGACACCGCGCGCGAACGGGGCGAGGAAACGGCAGCAGAGGAGTTTCACGCCCAAGCTCTCGCTCTGTACGAGACCACCAGCCCGGCAGACGCACGCCGACTCCGGCGACCGTAGGCACGATCGATCTCACCTGCCGTACAACACGTGGATGTCCTCGATTTCGCACAGCAGGTGCCCTGCCACGAGCCAGGCGTGCAGACAGGACGCCAACAGAGGCTGGTCCGGGGGAACCTGGCGGGCAAGTGACACGACGGTTCGGCCTGTGCTTTCGGTGACGGCCCAACCTCCTCCGGTCAGTGGAGCGGCGGCCAGGAGGCAGCCCGGATAGGCGGCCCTGATGTCAACCAGCCGAAGTGCGGCATCGGCGAATGGGCGCGGGTGCCGATCATGCAGCACATCGGCACAGGCCGACCACGGGATCTGCCGGCACAACTCGGCATCCACAGCGACGTGCTCATCCACACTGGCCACCGGATCGTCGGCGTCGCCCGGAGTACCAGGCTTCGTAAGACCGACCCAGGCCAACACGTCGAATTCCCTTCCGGCTGACCTCACGCGCAGCAACAAGCCCGGCACCGTGTCCCGTGGCGGATCCCACGCGTACGGTAGCGACGCTCGCAGTCGGACGGAGACGAAGCGCATCACGCCCGTACCTCCCCGCGCTGCCGCGCCCACGTATCCAGGGACGGAGGCACCGGTACGGGGGCCGTCTCCGGTTCGTGAGCAGGCTGACCCAACCCCATGAGGCGGTACATGAGCCGCCGCATGTTGCGGTTGAAGCGGCCGGGTTCCGAAGTGATGCGCGAGGCGATCACCGCATGCTCATCCCTGCGGTATTCAGCTGCGGTGTAGTGGAGTTGACCGACGAGCGGATAGGAGGGCGAAAGTGCCGGTGCGGTCGCGGCGAGAGCGGCGGCGGGCGAGGCGAGGTTGATCTCCCGCTCCGGTGAACTTGCCAGCAGGATCGGTACGCCTGTGAGTGTGCCGTACAGCGTCACCGAACCGTGGTCGCCAATGATCCAGTCCGCCGCGATTAGGACACTGCGCCAATCAGCCTCCGGCGGTACGAGCGCGATGCCCAGCCTGGCACAGCCCGCCAGCCAGGACCTGACCTGCCAAGAACCGTGCCCCGACCACACATTGGGGTGTACGAGAAGGACGGACCGGAACTGCCCAGCGGGCAACTCGGTGATAAGCCGCGGTAGCAGCGCCTCGATCCGGCCGAAGGACGAGAGCGCCCCCCATGTCGAGACGACGACCACCAACTTCTCGCCGTCCGAGAGGCCCAGGGCCTGGCGATACTCGGCACGCAGCGGCAAGCTCGCCGCGATCCGGTCGTACACCGGATCACCGACCACGTGAGCGAGCGGCAGAGCCTCCGGGCAATGCCGTTCCAAGTCGGCTAGTTCTGCGTGATGGGGCACCACCACGGCGGCAGGCAACTGGCCGCCGGGGAGAAGATCTTGCCGGCGGAGGCCGGCTACACCCGAGTATGGTCCCGAGACGAGTCGCTTGAGATAGCCGGCTCCGTGGGGCAGTGTGATCAGAGGGGCGGAGATCTTCTCGACGCCTCGCGGCCCGGCGGCGAGGGCCAGATCGAATGTCATCTGAACCGCCTCGTCCCACGGCAGCACCACGCCTCCCAGCCCCTGGAGGTAGCGCGGCACCTCGTCGCCGAAGGCGTGCGGCGGAGCGGTGAACACCACATGCACTCTGAAGTCGGCCTCCAGCAGCGACAGAACGTCGACCAGCCGCTTTCCATAGGCGAGGGTGTGCACGACGACTAGCACCCTTTTGCGTTCGACGAGCGTCAGCCACTCGCGTTCTTCGGCCGAGAATTCCGTATTCTTCCGTAACGCCGACATGATGCCCCCGTTGTCCGTGAGACCTGGCTTGGCCTCTTCTGCCGGGTGATTGCCCCCTCCGACTGACGGAAGGCATGCCAGGACCTTGCGGAAACCTTGCACCGGTCGTACGCCTTCCTGACGGTGGGTGCGTAGGCAGCAGAAGCGTTAGGACGGGTCGTGTGCGAGGGCTCCGACCACGTCTGTGCAGTGGTCGGCCAGGACGATGAGCCCGATCACGGCTGTGACCGGCGGCGGACGAGCCGCGGCCCTTGTGCAGGAGGTGGAGACCACACTGGTGCGGTCACGGAAGCTGTTGGTGTGTGGTCCCGTGTTAGCTGAGCTGGAAGCGGAGCCGACCCGTGCTGTCAGCGCCGTCGTGGTACGCGTCGTGATTGCCGAGGAGACCAGTGGGAGTCCGGTGGCCGCAGATTTGAGGCCTGGCGTCCTGCCAGCGGAAGTCAACGGCAAATACATCGACCTCGTCGTCACCGGAGACCACGGGCGCCTCGCCATCGAATGCGACGGAAGCCCCTATCACTCCGACGGCCAGCAGATCCACGACGACGCCGAGCGGGAACGGGAACTGCGCCGCGCCGGCTGGACCTTCTGGCGCGTACGCAGCAGCGCCTTCGCCCTCTCACCGGAAGAGGCCCTGGCCCCGCTGTGGAAACGCCTGACCGACCTGGGTATCCACCCGCGCACCACGTCGGCGACATCCACGGACGACACCGAACCTCACGCGTCATGGACACCGGTCGGACTGGCCGAAGCCGAACCCGATGACGAAGACACCGACCCCTACGACGGCGAGCTGGACGACGACGAGGCGGCCTGACATGGAGAATTTCGACGACAGCACACTCGACGAACTCGCCGCTATGATCTGCGGCGATGAGCCCGGCATGAAACGACGGCGGGGCTGGGAGCTGGCGCTCTTCCTCCGCCGGGCCGGCTGGGAAGACGTCCCCGATCACGACGGAAGCCCACGACAGCGCTGGATCCTGGACCTCCTGCGCGAACGGAAAAAAAGAGGACGACGCCGACGACATCGAACGTGTCGTCCTGCGACTGGCCGACCGCCGCGAGTACCAGCAACAGCCCAGCGAATACGACCCCGTCAGCGAGCGCCTTCAAGAAGTCCTGGCCCTGGAAGGCCGCCGCATCGACTACCGAAACGGCCAACCCGTCCTCGTCGAGTACAACCCCGACGAACCACCACGCCTCCAGCGGGTGGAACTCAAGGTAGCCATCACCGACATCGTCGCCGACCCGGACCTGGCCCGCGCAGTTCAACTGCGTCTCGATGAGGCACACATCTGCCAGGAACACGGCGCCTACACGTCCGCGGTCATGATGCTCGGCAGCCTCCTGGAAGGCGTCCTGGTCCACGCAGCTGAAGTCAGGCCCGCAAGCGTGGCTCTTTCCAGGCCGCTACGCGCCACCGGGTTGCAGGATCTGGTCCAACACGCCCACGTCAATGGATGGATCGACCAGGACGCGAAGATGGCCTCGGAGTTGCTGCGGACCTACCGCAACCTGGTCCACCCACTCGCGGAGAAGCGAGCCAAACACAGCGCAGACTTCGACACGGCCGATCTGTGCTGGTCCACGGTCAACGCTGTTCTCAACGATCTGGCGGCAAGCAAATCCCAGTAGATACGGGGGTGGGAGCGGCACCGCGGCGGACGGTACTCCCTTCTTCAAAAAGCTGGTGTCATCGGCGATCAGAACGCCGTCCTGATCGCCGAGCTGCTTGACCACATATTGGCGCGCGTCGCCTGAGGATCTCGTCGGTTTCCCGTGCGGCAGGAGCTCGGCTACTCGATTCCGGCTGCTGTCAGGTGGGCCCGGAGCACGGTTTCGATCTCGGATGAGTCGCCGGTGGCGGGAAGCGGCGATGGAGTCTCCTCGCCGTTGGCCATGGCGGCGCTGCTGATGAACCGTACGACGGCCGGCGAGGGAACGTAGGAGTCACGCAGCCACTGTGCGAACGTAGCGGCCTCGTCGGCGGTCACGTTTCCCAGCGTGATGTACGCGTAGTCGGGGGCCGGCATCGCCGCGGTACCCGTGATCCAGATATCGGGCGCGACCTCGATGTCGAAGTCCAGTACGTCGACGCCGCGCAGTGGATCGACGCGGCGCTCCAGGGTCCCGTCCGGGAAGGTCTGCTCCAGTGCGTTCCTGAACGTCTCCAGGTCGGCCTGCCAGGCGGCCGGGTTGTTCTCGGGCGGGTAGAAGCCGAAGGTGGTTCTGACATTGCGGGGAACTGACACGAGCTTCCTCGGTTTCAGGGCACGTACCGTGCGGATCCGGTGACGCCGTTCATGGCCATCATCGACTCCCAGTAGGCCGCGTTCGTCTTGCCGTTGGTCACGATCTCAAGGCCGCGTATCTCCGAGTTCGCCGGGTTGTCCATGGCCTTCTTGTAGCGGGTGAGCTCCCGGCTGTCGTCGCCGTACATCGAATCGATCACCGGATCCCACTTGGGATTGCCGTTGGCGTCCACCTTGACCGGCTTGGCGAGCGTGTCGTTGACCCGCGCGATGCTGCGGAAGCTGCCCTTCGTGCAGTCGGGATCCCGGACGTGCTTGGCCTCCACCAGGTAGCCGTCCACCGGGCGGATCCCGTCCACCATGAGACCCCGTTTGTGGCCTGTGAGAGGCACTTCGCGCTCCGGATAGCCGGCCACCCGCAGTTGGTAGGCGTTGTCCGCGTTGGTGGGACCGCCACCGCCCGCGAAGCCGCCCGTGTTGAGCGAGTTCAGCCACGTTCGGAACTGCGGCTGCTCAGCCGGGCCGAGAAGACGTGTGGTTCCGGGCTCAGGTGGGATGGGATCCTGACTGGGGATGGACGGGTCGACCCTGTTGATCCCGGCGCCCATCGGCAGGATGCCGGGGGCCTGCCCGCGATACGAGGCGAGCACAAGCGGCAACGGCGCAGGGATCGGCACCGGAAACAACGGCGCTCCGGGCAGTCCGGGCGCGCCGTCCGAGCCGTGCGGGAGTTTGACGCGCTTCTGCGAGTCGTCCAGGGCGTGCGCGACGTTGCCCAGCCGGTGGATCCACGGATCGTCGAGTACGGCGTTCAGGAGTCCGCCGTCGTCGCCGTTGCCGCCGAACATCGGTGAGTCCCAGGGCATGTCGACGTGGAAGGGATTGACCCTGTCCTGAGTGATCTTCTTCTTGGCTGCCTCGACGTGGTCGGCATACTGGTCGCAGGCCTTGGCGAGCTGGGTGCACGCGGCCACGAGATTGGCGACCAGTGTCTCGTCGGCGTGCGCCTGCTCCGGTGGGGCGGCGAAGCCGACGAACCCCTTGAAGTAGATGCGGAACGCGTCCGCGGCCTGTCCCGAATGCGCCTTGTCCGCCGTGTGGGCGTAGACCTGGGCATCCTCCAGGAAGCGCAGCATCATCTTCCCGCCGGCCCGCCACGAGCCGGCGACATCGCGCAGCTTCTCCGGCGAGCCGCGGAAGCGGTCACTCATCCCCGCGGGGGCGTACTGGTCGTACCAGGCGGTGTCCCCGACGACTTCGGGGAGTTCCTGTCCCAGACCGAGGAAACTCTCCGTGCAGTCGGCCCCCGGGTCACCCATTCCCTGGGTCAGGTCCACCTGCTTCTGGAGGATCGCGGAGGTGACGGCGCTCTCGCGTGCCATGAACTCGCGCGCGTTGCGCATCAGCCCCTTGCCCGTCTCGCCCATGACGTACGAGCTGAAGCCCATCTTGTCGAGCGTCTCCGCCGCGGCCGAGTTGTACACCTTGTCGAACGCGCTGCCCGCGTCGTCGTCGCCGGCCATGCCGTGCTGCCGGTCCAACTCGTGGAAGAGCGCGATGGTGGTGTCCCTGGCGCCGACCATGACCGTGTCCACCATGGCCATGGACGCTTTGATCATGCCCTCGGCGATGACCTTCAGATCCGACGGCAGCCCCACGAGTATTCCCTTCCCCCGCGAACTCGCCCTTGAGGGTGGGCGATTGGGTCTCCTGTTCTATCGCACGAAGATCCTCCAAGCACAGACGGCCTTGTGCATCACATCCGGGCCTGTGCAGAGGTCCCGCTAGTCATCCGTCGGGCGGTCCGCGTTCAGTCCGGGCTCAGGGAAAATGACGCCTGCGCCTGCCCGGGCGGAAGGCGGTGCGTGAGTCAACGAGGCTGTCCGGCGGAGGCTTGAGCACGCAGACTCCTTTACTCGGCCGAGTACGCTGAGCACTGACCTCGAAGAACGACCCTTCGCACGCCGCTCGGTGACTCCGCAACTGGGGGTCAAGGGGTCGCAGGTTCAAATCCTGTCGTCCCGACGGTGTTCACCAGCGGGTCTGCCGGAAACGGCAGGCCCGCTGGATGCGTTCGTGGGAGACGTGATGGCGGCGTGATGGCA
>NZ_JALJRY010000043.1 GCF_024519455.1 Streptomyces sp. STR69
TCAGGTCCGCGCGGACCGCGACGACCAGATCTACGGCCTCCCCCACCAGCAGGTCGAGCAATTGTCAAGACTTGTGGATGTCAATCGCGCCAGGTGCCCGTTGAATCGCCCAGGTTCGAATGGAGACTCCGGACTGTCCCGAGTTGGGTGGAGTCGAGTTGCTTGGTTTCAGGCTACTGGTGGGGTACGGAGTTCGTACTGGTCACGTCCGCTGGAGTGGTGTATTGACGGCCACTCGGTGATCTCTTCTTTGAGACTAGCCTCGATCTTTCGTGACGGTCTGCCGACGGAGTCGGTAGGCCGTTTCGCGTTCCCTGGCTGCTTGTGGGGCAGGCCAGTAGCCCGAGTGTTGTGTCGGATGGACGCCGGGTTCCACTGCTCTGGACTGGAACGCTCTCTCGCAGGGGCAGGTGGATGCGCTGTTCAGCCCGGATTTGGCAGCAGCATGAGCCGTTGCAGAGCGGTGGTGACCTCAACTGTCCAGGGCCAGTGACATGCGAGGCGGAGGAGGAGGCGCCGGCCGGTGGTGACCAGCTGGGCGGCTGCGGAGAACAGGCGGAACCGCAGACGCCGCGGTTCCCAGAGCCTCGCCTGTCCGGTCAGGGCGAGCATGGGCATCCAGGCCAGCAGGTCGAGCGCGAGCTGGACGATCTCCATCCAGACCTGGTTCTGGGCGGTGTCGTGGAGGGGCAGGTTCCGAAGCCCGGTCGAACGCGCGGCCCGGATGCGGTCCTCGGCGCGGGCCCGCAGCCGGTGACGGAGCGCGAGTTCGGCGATCGGCCGGTCGGGAGTGTTGGTGGCGAAACAGGTGATCCGCATGCCGTCCGCGTCCGTGATTCTCAACTGGGCCCCGAGACTCCCTCCCTTGCGTGGACCGACGGGTGGAGGGTTGGGAGTGCTGGTGCAGCGGCTATCGATACCGCCAGGGCGGCGGGGGCAAAGTCTTCGCGCCCCCGTCGATGGCTGGGGCGACCGGCAGACCGGATCCCGTGCGTGAATCCCGGCGTCTTCGTTGCAATGCTCCCCCGCCCGGAAGCGGTGAAGGGTCTCACACACGCGCCTTGCGGGCATCGGGCCACTGGCCGCGGTCAGGCCGAGCCGCGCCGCCATTCCGCGCACATCTCGCGCGCTCTGGCCGTCCGGACGACGTGACACACTGGCGGCTCGGGCAGCGGTGGACGGGGGTTGATCCGGTTGGGTCTGGAGATCGAGAGCCGACCGTCGGAGCTGCCGTACATCGAGCGGGTATGGCGCAGTCGCAGCATCGAGGTCGGCCGGATGACGTCGATCGCGGCGTCGCACTGGGAGCTTGTCTTCTGGGAGCACGACGGCAAGGTGCAGGCGGCCGTGCTGGGCCCCGAGCCCAGGGCCTGTCCGGCTCCCGTTCCCAAGGACGCCACGTTCTTCGGTATCAGCTTCGCTCTCGGCACCTCGATGCCTCACGTGCCGGTCGGCCCGCTCGTGGGTGGCAGCGCGGAGATCCCCGACGTGACGCGGCGCTCGGTGTGGCTGAAGGGTTCCGCCTGGCACGTGCCCGATTACGACAATGCGGAGGCGTTCGTGCGGCGCATGGTGCGCGAAGGCATCGTGGACTGCGACCCGATCGTGCCCGCGGTGCTCGGCGGCACGACCCCCGATGTCTCCGAGCGGACCCTCCAGCGGCGTTTCGTCGCGGCGACGGGCCTCACCCAGGGTGCCATCCGGCAGATCCACCGCGCCCGCGAGGCGGCGGTTCTGATCCAGGAGGGGGTGCCGGCGCAGGACGTGGTGCATGGGCTGGGCTATTTCGACCAGCCGCACCTGGCGCGGTCCTTGACCCGGTTCATCGGCCGGACAGCCACTCAGCTGAGTGCTCCGGACAGGACGGAGCCGCTGTCGCTTCTGTACAAGCCCTCTTCCCCTGTGCCCGCATAGCCTTCCTGACGTAACCGACGGTGTCGGTCCGCCCCGGCCGCAGCGCTGTTCGGCCGGGACCGGGCAGAGGACCCCGAACTCATCACGGAGGAATCATGCGCAAGGTTGTTTCGGGTCTTTTCGTCTCGCTCGATGGTGTCGCCCAGTCGCCGAACGAGTGGCAGTTCGCTTTCGACGAGGAGATGGGCGCGGCGCTGGGAAAGACGCTGGAGACGGCCGACACGATTCTGCTGGGCCGAACGACCTTCACCGAGTGGGCCGGGTACTGGCCGACGGTGACCAGCGGCGAGGACTCCGGCTTCGCCAAGTGGATCAATGACTCGCCCAAGTACGTCGTCTCCTCCACACTGGACAGCGTGGAGGACTGGGCGAACAGCACGCTCATCAAGGGTGATCTGGCGGCCGCGATCGAGGAGCTCAAAGCGGGCGAGGGCAAGGACATCACCGTCGCGGGCAGCCCGACGCTGGTGCGTTCGTTGCTGGAGCAGGACCTGCTGGACGAACTGGTACTTCTGATCCACCCGGTGGTGGCCGGCGAGGGCCGCAAGAAGCTGTTCGCCGACGACGCGCCCCTGAAGAAGTTGCAGCTGGAGAGCGCCCTGCCGACCAGCAGCGGAGTGATCATCGCGACCTACCGTCCGACTCGCTGAGCGCTGCTCGGCGCGGGCGGGAGCCTACGAAACGCCCCGGCAGCAGGAAACAGCAGACCGAAACCCGGTGCGACAGGCTTTGGCCTGTCCTGATCCACTTCTGCCGATCGACCTGCCTGTACTGCCCATTGCCGCCGCCCGCCCGACAGCCCTGCGCGCCTCCGAGCGCGAACGACTGAAGAAGACGGCCTACGGCAACAAGTCCGAGTACCGGCTGCGATGCGTGCGCATGCGGTATCGCACGCGGCCAGGGGGCGCTACGACGCGCGGATCGCCCGTGAGGCGGGACTGCATCTGGACCCGGTCCGCTGCCGGCGCGGCCGAATCGCCGGTCACGGTCTGGCCGGTCTGGCCGACCCCGAGCGGCCAGGGCGGCCGCCCTCGTTCACCGCGTTGCAGGTGACCCAGGTCAAGGCCCTGGCCTGCCGGCTGCCCGCCGAGAGCGGTGTGCCAGCGGCGCGCTGATCACGCCCGGAACCGGCCCGCGAGGTCGCCGCCCGGGCGATCGCCGATTCGGTCTCCGCCGTCACCGTGCGCCGCCGGCCGGCCGACCATGCCCTCAACCCGCCCGGGAAGGGACCATCTTGGCGAAGGTCGCTCGTCGCAACCCTCACGGTCGTCTTCCCGACGGCGCACATCACACTGACGATCCTGCCGCATCGGTCAGCGCGGCACGCGCCAGCCCGCGCAGCCAGGTGTGGGCGTGGTCGGTGTCGTAGCGCTGATGCCACGACAGGTACACCGCTGCCGACGGCAGTTCGAGCGGCAGGGGGAGCACGACCAGGCCGAGGCCCTCGACCGCGGAGCGTGTGGTGGCTTCGGGGGCCGTGACCAGGAGATCAGAGCCGCGCACGAACTCCAACGCGGCCGCTTCCGTGGGAGCCGCCGCCACCACACTGCGGGTGAGAGCCAGTCGCGCGAGAGCGTCGTCGACGGCGTTGCCGAGGTTTCCACGTCGCGAGACGGCGATGTGCTCGGCGGCGGCGTACCGCTCGGCGGTGACGGCCGGGACGCGGGTGAGGGGGTGCCCCCGCCTCGCGACAACGACGAGGCGGGTCTCGCCCACGCGCTCGGCACGGATGTCCTGTGCGCTCGGGCGGTTGGCGTTCGCCTCCAGGTCGACCTCACCGCGCCGCAACTCGGGAGTGTCGATGCTCGATTCGGCGACGAAGCGCAGTCGCACACCCGGCGCCTGCCTCCGAACGGCCGCCAGCAGTGCGGGCCCGCTGAGAGCGACGAGGGAATCGTGCCAGCGGAGTGTGAAGGTGCGCTCCAGCGTCGCGAGGTCGAGTTCACGGCTCGGTGCCAGCACCCCCCGAACCTGCTGGAGCAGAGCGTGCACCTGCTCCCGCACGGCGATCGCGTACGGCGTCGGTGTCATCGTGCGCCCTGTGCGCACCAGGATCTGATCCCCGGTCGTGCGCCGGATCCGGCCCAGACTCCGGCTCATCGCGGGGGCCGTGACGTGCAGGCGCGCGGCTGCCCCGGCCACGCTGCCCTCCTCCAGCAGCGCGTCGAACGCGGCGAGCAGGTTCAAGTCCAATTGCATGAGAGTAATCCTAGCTGTGCTTGACATGCAGTTGAAGTTAACGACGGGGCTGCATACCTTCGAGACAAGAGAGCGCGACGGAACGCGCGGCTTGGCCCGACCCACCTCATCCCCCTGTTCAGACGGGAGCACCACCATGTCCGAAACGCTGCAGACCACTGATGTCGTCGCCTCCGACGCCGACCTGCTCGCACAGACCACGATGGCCGTACGTGCGGCGGGTTCGGCGCTGCGGGAGCGGTTCGGCGACGTGGTCCGCTACCGGACCCGCGAAGAGCTGATGCGGGCGCTCGCCGTCAACGACGACACTGTCCTCGATGTCCTGCGCCCCCGCCTCACACTCCTGCGCCCGCAGGCTCGCTGGGTGGAGGACGAGCTCGCGGGCGGTGCGCTGCCGGCCGGTGAATGGTGGGTCGTGGATCCGGCCGAAGGCAATGTCAACCACCTGCACGCCCTGCCCGATTGGGCCGTCACCGCCACTCTCGTGCGCGACCACCAGCCGGTCCTCACCGTTGTCCACCTGCCCCTGACCGGCGAGACCTACACCGCGCTCGCCGGCGCCGGCGCTCACCTCGACGACCGGCCCCTGCATGTCTCCGACACCGCCGAACTCGGTCTGGCCATCGTGGCCACAAGCCAGGCCAGGCCGGACGAGGACGAGAAGGTCGTACGGCGCGTCGGCTCCTCGATCACCGAGATGCTCCTCGACGCGCTCGTGGTACGGACCTCGGTGCCCGCCACCCTGCACCTGCTGAACGTGGCCGCCGGCCGCATCGACGCCTTCTGGCAGTTCGCCGGAGCCCGCGCGGACCTGCTTCCCGGAGCGCTGCTCGTCACCGAGGCCGGCGGACGGATCTCCGACGTCGAGGGCCGGCCCTGGACGCCGGAGAGCGAGACCTTCCTGGCAGCCGCGCCCGGCGTGCACGCCGAGGCCGCCGCCACGCTCTCACGCTGATCGCACAACCCGTCCCGCACGCACGGAAAGGACCAGATCATCATGACCACGATCGCAGTTCTCGGAAACGGCCGCGTCGGCGGCAGCCTGGCCACGGCCCTCACCCGGGCCGGGCACGAGGTGAATGTGGCGGACCGCTCGCCCGCGACGCCCAGGCTGTGGAGCGGGTCGTCGTTCAGGCGTCGCTGCTGGTCGACGTCTGAGACGTCGTCGGCAAAGGCTCCGACGGGGTCTGGGCCGATGAAGAAGTGATCAGTGCGGAGCTGCTGGTGTCACGGTCCGTGAGGCCCGCGAGGAGGGCGAGGGCGAGGCCTGCTGCGGCGAGCGTCGCGCCGACCAGGGCCGGTGAGGCCCAGCCCCAGCCTGCGGAGATGGCCAGGCCGCCGAGCCAGGCTCCGCCGGCGTTGGCCAGGTTGAAGGCGGAGTGGTTGGAAGCCGCGGCCATCGTCGGGGCGTTCTTCGCCTTGGCCATGAGCAGCATCTGCACCGGGGTGGTGACCAGGGCGCCCATCGCGCCCATGAACACGAGGGTCACCAGGGCGGGGACGGTGCTGTGCGCGGTGAAGTAGAACGCCACGAGTGTCGAGCCGAGCAGGAGGAGGCCCCCGTACAACGTCGGGCGCAGGGCCCGGTCGCTGAGCGGACCCGCGATGAGGGTGCCCAGCGTCATTCCGATGCCGTAGAGGGCGAGGACCCAGGTGGTGGAGGAGTCGGCGAGGCCGGTCACGTGGGTCAGGATCGGCACCAGATAGCTGTAGACGGCGAAGAAGCCGCCGAATCCCACGACGGCGGTGGCCAGACCGAGAGCGACCTGCCGGTTGGCCATCGCCCGCAGTTCGTACCGGATGCCGGACTGGTTGCCGCGGGACTGATGGGGGACGAAGGCGGCCAGCGCTGCCAGCGCGAGTAGGCCGATGACGGCGACGGCACAGTAGGCGTACCGCCAACCGAGGTGCTGGCCGAGAGCGGTCCCGGCCGGGACGCCGACGATGTTGGCGACGGTGAGTCCGAGGAACATCCGCGACACGGCCCGCCCGGCCCGTTCGGGGGCGACCAGTCGAGAGGCCACGACGGCACCCACGCCGAACAGCGCTCCATGGGGCAGCCCCGCCAGGAACCGTGCGGCGAACAGGAGGCCGAAGTTCGGAGCGAGAGCGGAGGCGACGTTGCCGATCACGAACAGCGCGGACAGCAGGAGCAGGAGCCGTTTGTGGGCGATGCGCGCGCCGATGCCGGTCAGGAGGGGCGCCCCGACGACGACACCGAGCGCGTAGGCGGAGACGAGGTTGCCGGCGTGCGGCACGGACACGCCGACGCCGTCGGCGATCTGGGGCAGCAGCCCCATGGTGGCGAACTCGGTCGTACCGATACCGAACGCGACGAGAGCGAGGGCCAGCAGGGCCAGTGGCATGGGGCGCGAGTACCTTTCACGGGCTGCGGTCCGCGTGCGGATGCGGGGAGGGAGGAAGGCAGGACCGTAATGCGTCCGGTTCGCCCTGTTTCTGTAACCTGTCGCCTCGGCCGCCGTTGCCCGATGCGCCCCTGCGGGCAGGAAGAGTCTACGAGTGCTCCGGGCGCCGCTCGCCCAGCCGTGAGGTCAAGCCGAGCCGGAGCATCCCCGCCCCGTCGGCAGACCGATGCTCAGGCGCCGACGCTACCGCCGCTCCGCTCGATCGGGATCCACAGCTGGGAGTGGGTCTCTTCGCCGATCTCCACCGGCTGCGTCCGCAGGAGTTCCGGACCTGGCCGGCTCGTGTACGGATTCGAGGGGAACCACTGCGTGAACACATCCCGCCACAGTGCCTGGAGCGCGTTCGGATAGGGCCCGTCGTTGTCGAACACCGCCCAGGTACCGGCCGGCACGTCGAGGACGTCGAGTTCCTCGATGCCCGACTCCGGGCCGGTGGCCACGCCGATCCAGTAGTCCGCCTCGGCCCCCTCCTCCCGACTGTCGGTCAGATACACCGCTGCCGACATGATCCCCTCCGGTTCCCGGTCGGCCAGCTCCTTCATCCGTACGATCGCCCGCTCGTCCAGGCTCTCCAGGTGCGCCGCGGCGGCCGCGTTGGCCCCCTCGTGCACCAGCGGGACCCGCGCCTTCCTGCCGACGATCCGGAACGGCTCCTTCTCCACGATCCGGTAGCGCATCGTCGTACTCCCCTCGACGACGACGCGGAAGGACATGCGCGGCTGTGCCGTGAGCAGTGCGCCCGTGCGCCGGGCCTCGCCCGGACCGATGCCGTGCACCGACCGGAACGCCCGGGCGAACGCCTCACCCGAGCCGTAGCCGTACCGCACCGCGACATCGAGCAGCGTGCGTTCCCCGGCCAGCACCTCGGCCGCGGCAAGGGTCATCCTCCGGCGCCGTACGTAAACCGGGAGCGGCATCCCGGCGAGGGCGGAGAACAACCGCCGGAAGTGGTACTCCGACACCGCGGCGATCCGGGCCGCCCCGGCCACGTCGACCTCCCGGTCGAGGCAGGCCTCCAGGTGGTCCAGCGCCTGATTCAGCCGCTCCAGCACGTGTGTCCGTCCCTCTTCCTCAAGTCTCCCCCGCCTCCTTGAGTCTCCCTCGCAGGACAGCGCACTGGGCTGTGGCAGCTCCTTCGGCCGACCGGATCGTCTTCAGGTGTAGGTGATCTCTTCGCGCGCTGCCCGACAGAAGGCGTACGGGAACTGTCGGGCGGGTGGCCTCGGTGTTGCCTGAGGCTGGCGCACATGACTGATATCAAGGGGCTGTGCGAGCCGCGGTTCGCCGCAGTCGAGGCGGCCCTGGCGGCGTCGCTCGGCAAGGACGATGTGGGCGCCTCGGTCGCCGTCCACCTCGACGGCGAGCCGGTGGTCGACTTGTGGGGCGGGTACGCCGACGCGGACCGCACCGTCGGCTGGGAGCTCGACACCCTCACGGGCGTGAACTCGACGACCAAGAACATGACCGCCTTGTGCGCGCTGATCCTGGCCGACCAGGGCCGGCTCGATCTGTCCGCGCCGGTCGCCGCCTACTGGCCCGAATTCGCCGCGGCGGGCAAGGAGCGTCTGCTGGTACGCCATGTGCTGTCCCATACCGCGGGGCTGCCGGACCTGTCCGGGCCGACGACGGTCGAGGACCTCTACGACTGGCAGAGCGTGACGGCAGGGCTGGCCGCCCAGGCCCCCGAGTGGGAACCGGGAACGGCCGCCGGTTACCACGGGCTCACCTTCGGGTTCCTGATCGGTGAGATCGTCCGCCGCATCACCGGCCGCTCCCTCGGCGATTTCTTCGCCGAGGAAGTGGCGAAACCGCTGGGCGCGGACTTCCACATCGGGCTCTCCGCCGCCGACGACCGCCGCGTCGCACCGCTCATCCCGCCGCCGTCACGGACCGACGAGTACACCGCCGACGCACCGTCCGGACCGGACGGCACACGTCGGGAGTACGACGGTGTCGCGGTCCGGGTCAGGGATGCCAACTCCGTGGCCTGGCGCCGTGCGCAGATCCCCGCGGTGAACGGCTTCGGCAACGCCCGGTCCGTCGCCCTCGTCCAGTCGGTACTGGCGAACCGGGGTTCCGCCGGGGGCGTGCGGCTGCTGTCCCCCGAGGGCTGCGAGCCCGCGTGGCAGGAGGTGTTCCGCGGCGAGGACCGGATACTGCGGACCTCGATGTCCTGGACCGTGGGCTTCGGCAAGTTCGGCAACATGTTCGGTTGGGGCGGGTGGGGCGGCTCCCTCGTCGCGAGCGACCCTGAGGCACGTATGACGGTGGCCTACGTGATGAACCAGATGCTCGACCGGGAGCAGCAGGAGGACAGCCGCGGCATGGAGATCATCATGGCCGCCTACAGCGGACTGCGGTGACCATCCGCGGGAGGGGCCCTCCCGCGGGCCGGTGTCGCCTCGGCGTTCCGCCTGCCGGCCAGGGCGGGCCAGGCCTACGCCCTGGTCTTCCGGCTCGATCTCCCTGGGGACCTGGTGCGAAGCGACCGGCGAGTCGCCGATCCAGCCGAAGGTGAAGACCCGGATCGTCACGGACGCGAGGAGCATCATCCGCGTCCGCCTCCGGCGGCAACTCATGCCCCCGGGGCCGGAATTGGTCTAGACGAATCTTTCCCGGATCTCTTGACGCAGGCCAACGCGGACGGCCACGCTTCGTACCGCAGGCAGATGTAAGGAAAGTTTCCGATTAACTTCACGACTCGCCGTTCGACGGACTTCCCCTGCCTCACCCCGCCCTGATCACGTCGCACGGCTCCTCCCCACCCACACCTCTCCACCGTGCGACGGGCGTGCAGGGCACCGCAATCCGCGTACCGGCGCGACGCCGTGCGCGGCCTCGCCCCACGGAGGAGCAACCTCATGAGACGTGCGTCGCTGCGCGCCGCATTGACTGCCACCCTGATGGTCGGCGGCCTGGCCACGACCACCGCCCCGGCCGCCCACGCGGCCGACAACACCGGCCTCATCGCCTCCTTCGGCATCACCTCCACCTGGGGTGCCGGATTCGAGGGCGGCTACACGGTCACCAACAAGTCCACCCACACGGTCAGTTCATGGACCATCACCTTCACCCTGCCCTCCACCGAGGCCGTCACCAGTTCATGGAACGGCACGGTCACCCACACCGGGACGCAGTACACCATCACCTCCCCCACCTGGGAGGCCCCACTCGCCCCCGGTGACTCCGCACCCGTCGTCGGCATGGACTTCAGCTACACCGGCTCGGTCGTCCAACCGAGCGCCTGTCTGATCAACAACGGCCCCTGCGCCGGCGTCCCCGCCGACACAGTCGCACCCTCGACCCCCACCGGCCTCGCCGTCCGGGCCACCGGCCCCGGCAGCGTCACGCTGGGCTGGAACGCCTCCACCGACAACGTCGGCGTGGTCGGCTACCGGATCTACGAGGGCAGCGACGTCATCGCCACCACCTCCGGCACCGGCACCACCTTCACAGTGATCGGCCTGCTCCCCAGCAGCAGTCACAGCTTCTCGGTGACCGCGCTCGACGACTCCAACAACCAGTCGGCGCACTCCGCAACGCTCACCGCGACCGCGGGCAGCGGCACCACCCCCGGCGTGGCCGCCCCCTTCGTCGACCTCGGGGCCTACCCGACGCCCAACCTCACGCAGATCGCCACGAACACCGGACTGCGGCAGTTCTCGCTCGGCTTCATCACCGCCGGGTCGACCGGCTGCAGCGCCAGCTGGTTCAACTCCTTCGACCCGGGCGCGGCCTGGGACCGGGCGGACTTCGACTCCCTGCGCGCGATGGGCGGTGACGTACGGCCGTCCTTCGGTGGCGCGTCGGGCACCGAACTGGCCCTCGCCTGCACCAGCGCGACCGCGCTCCAGGCGCAGTACCAGAAGGTCGTGGACGCCTACGCCCTGGACCGCGTGGACTTCGACATCGAGGGCGCCGCAGCGGTCGACCACGCCTCGATCGACCGGCGCTCGACGGCCGTGGCCGCCGTGCAGGCCGCACAGCGCGCCAAGGGCCGCGACCTCAAGGTCACCCTCACGCTCCCCGTCCTGCCCAGCGGCCTCACCGCCGACGGCGTCTACATCCTCAACTCCGCCAAGTCGCACAACCTGAACGTCGACACCGTCAACCTGATGGCCATGGACTACGGCGACAGCGCCGCACCCAGCCCGTCCGGGAAGATGGGCACGTACGCCGTCCAGGCCGCCACCTCGACCCGCGCCCAGATCGCCTCGGTGTGGCCGAACCTCACCACCGCCCAGACCTGGGCCATGGTCGGCCTCACCCCGATGCTCGGCCAGAACGACACCGCCAGCGAGGTGTTCACCGCCGCCGACGCACAGCAGGTGCTCACCTTCGCCCGCCAGAACCACTTGGGCGAGCTGGGCTTCTGGGACGTCACCCGCGACGGGAACGCCTGCACCGGTGCCCTGAGCCGGTGCACGAACATCCCGCAGACCCCGTACCAGTTCTCCAAACTGTTCGCGACCTACGCGGGCTGAGCCCCCGAGGTCCCCTGCACCCCGTGGGCGTGCCGCTCGGCACGCCCACGGTGGGACTCGGCATCGCACTGACCTGAACGGCCTCAGTCGAGCGACTCGCCGTCCCGCGCCTTGCCGCCACCCCGAACCCGTACGCCGCCGACCTCCCGCCGCAGCCTCCCGGCCCCCGTACTGTCCACGGAACGCGTCCGGTCCGATCGCTTCCAGCAGCGGCACCAGAAGCTCCCGGGAGCCCTCCGCCCCGGGCATTGCCATGTGGATCTGCCGCCGGTCCACGCCCCGGAGCGTGGACCTGTAGTCCGCCTCTTGCTCAACGAAGGCGCCCGCGTCGAGCGCCTTGTCGTCGTGCGAACCGAAGTACCGCACTCCCTGGTTGGTGAAAGGACTACGGCCTCCGAGCCGGCCGACGACGATGTCCCGGGACGCGGGTGCCGCGAACCGCAGATGTGACTGTTGCGAGCGCTGGCTCGGACCGCTGAAGAGACGCTCAGTACACGGTCCATCCGATGCTCTGAGCGCCGTCTTCACCATCCACCGGGCCGCTGTGCGCCGCACTCCGCTGCCCCCGGGGGTCGCCCGGGTCGGGTCAGCGGAGCGTGCGGGTGAACTGGTACGCGCTCTGCGACGTGCCGCTGCAGGTGTCGGACAGCTGACCATTGGTGGCGCAGGCCTTGTCCCGGCCCAGCGACCAGAAGGACAGTTCCTGGATGCCCTTGCTCGCGGCAAAGCCGGCGAGCGTGGTGGCGTTGGCGGTGGTGAACACCTCGGCTGTGGTGTCGTTCACGCCGATCATGGGGGTGTTCCCCTCCATGGCCCACAGCTGCGCGGAACTCTTGGTCGTCCAGATCCGGCCCAGTTGGTCGTGCAGGGCGGTCGCCGCGCCGGTGGCCGCCTTGCCCATGTCCATGGCCGGGCCGTAGTCCATGGTCATGATGTTGACCAGATTGACCGTCAGGGCGTTGCTCTTGGCGTTGTTCAGCAGGTTGATGGAGTTCTGCTCCAGACCGGTCGGGTCGACCGGGAGGGTGTACTGGACGTCAAGTCGGCGCCCCGCTGTCGCGTACTCGCTCTGCAACTGTGCCAGGGCCTTGTTGCGCCGGTCGTTTGCAGCCGTGTTGTTGAGGGTCGAGCCCTCGATGTCGAGGTCGACGCGGGTGAGGTTGAGGCTGTCGATGACCCGCTTGTACTGCGCCTTGAGGGACGACACCGAGGTACAGGCGACGCCCAGTTCGGTGCCGGAGGCGCCACCGAAGGAGGCGATGACGTCGCCGCCGGCCGCCCTCGTGGAGTTGATGGCGGCGGTCCAGGAGGAGTCGGTGATGGACGTGTCGCCGTTGAACGTCGCGTTGCAGCCGCTTCCGGCGATGACGAAGGCGAGGGTGAAGTACTTCTGGCCGGTGGCATTGCGTGCGTTGGCGAGGGCGGACGGGGAGTTCCAGGTCTCGGCGTACGGTGCCGAGTACCGGGCGGGGAAGCCGGGCCCGGGGTTCGCCGCTGTCGGGGCGGCGGACGCCGAGGGGGCGAGGACCGCTGCCACCGCCACACCGGCGGTCACGGCAACGGCCAGTGTGTAGCTGCTCTTTCGACGCATGAGTCCTCCAAGACGCAGCGCACCCGGTGCGCCGGTGGGGGGTAGAGGAAACCACGCCTGTTCATGTTGATGAACACCTTCCGTTCATGTGAACAGGCTGAAGCCATTAAGGCCTAGACCAATACGCCCGTCAACCCCTGCGGCACCAACTGGCGGACGCTACGCCCTTGTGCCGACGGCCAGTTGGAGAAGTCAGTGCGTCGCGGAAGCGGAAGAGGAGAGGACATACCGCGGCCCCGAGGCGATCGAAGCACTCGGGGCCGCGTCTGCGCGTTGCGGGAATGGAGGGCGGTCGCCTACGCGGCGATGTGCTCTGCGGGGCTTCAGCCGGACGATCGTCCCCGCAGGCAATAGGTGAGGCCCGGGGACACTGTCCCCTCCACTCCCACGATCCTTCCAACCACACCGCCCCACCGCGCATTCCCGGCCGACAGGACAGGACACGGTCGGCGACGGCGCGGCGCGAGGCCCCGCCGAAGCGGGCGTAAGGAGAGGCCCTCCTCAGTGGCAGGACAACCCTGGCACTGCCGTCGCCCTAGCCCTCACCCTCGAAGGTCCGGATGGGCGTCCAGGCTGGGTCGGGCACGCTTGCGGTCAGGCACCGGTCCCGTTCTTCGGGCACGGCTTCCATTCCTCGACCAGGATCCCGAGGAGCACCTCGTCGACGAACTCCCCCATCACCCAGGCCGCCGAACGCGGCACCCCCTCGCAAACGATGCCGTTGCGCTCGGCGGAGCACAGCATCGCGTCGTTGTCCGACAGCGTCTCCATCCGCAGCCGGTGGGGGCCACGGAAGACAAAGCCGTAGTGGCACAGCACCGCGCTGCCGATCAGAGTGCCGGAGTGCAAGTCCCCCACAGAGAAGGGTGCATGCCCCCGCCCCTTGTCGTCCACCGCGAACTGCGAGTCCTGGGAGCCGGGCGTGACCGGCCACCACGGCCGACCACCGGCCCGCTCCTGGGTGACCACGCCGCCGTAGAGCTCCGAGTCGCCGACGAGCGGTTCAGGGCGCGATGAAGTCCGTCTGGACGATGTCGCCCAAGGGGCGCGCAGGTGCCATTGGGGATGAGCTCGGAGTCGTGGACGGTGAGGTCGAAGTCGGCGCAGCACGGGGCCGGAGCGACCGAATCGGACGGAGGAACAGCCCTCGTACGCCCCCGCCTCTTCACGAACGCCTGCGATCCATCCGCCCGTCGGTTCGCGGCACCCGAGCACAGCGCCCACCGGTGGGTGGACGCGGACCGAATCGACCGGAGCGCGGACTCCTACCGGTCGCGAACTCTCCCGGGTTTCGTAGGCGGGAGTGAGCAACGTTTGTCGATCGCGTCCCATGAAGTGGTGTAGCCGGGCAGGGTCCCGGATCCGTGAACGTTCTCGTCCACCCAACTGGGGCTGGCACTCGTTCCTCATGGAGAAACCGCCATCGTGGTCTTTGCTGGTCAGCGGGGCTTGTGTGATGTTCGGGTGGGGTGCTCGTGCTGATCGGGAGCGTGATCGTTGACGCGTGATCGTCCGTCACCGCTGGACTTCGGTGGTCGCCAGGACGAGCAGGGCCCGCAGGAGGGTGGTCGCATACCGGGCGTTCATGCGGAGCTTGGTCAGGATCTGCCAGGTCTTGAGGTTGGCGAAGCCGTTTTCGTTCGCGGCGCGTTCGCGACTGACCAGGCGGTTCGCCTCCTTCTCGGTGGCGGTGAGGCGGTGGTTGCGGGTTGCTTTGCGGCCGGTGATGATCACTGGGTCGTCGTCGGGCTTGTCGTCCAGACCGACGAAGCCGAGGTCGGCCAGTGCCCCGAGCCCAGCCTCCCGCAGATGCCGAGTGATCTTGTTGTGGCGAGAGGCGGTGATCTCGCTGGAGCCGCCGGGCCTGGCCGCGGATATCCAGATCAGGTTGCCCTTCTCATCGGTAAGTGCGAGAAACAGCAGGCCATGAGCCTTGTTCTTGCCGCTGTAGTTCTTCCGGTTGTCTCTCCCGGTGCGGCGTCGGGTGCGGATGAGGGTGCCGTCCAACAGAACCACTACCCCGCCCAAGCGGGCGATCTTCTTCAGCGCGCGGTCCAGGCGTGGGGAGCGGGCGGCGAGGAGTTCGATCACTTCCTGGACCCAGCGGCGGATGGTGGAGGCGGACACGTCGTTGCCGCCGGCCATATCGGAAAGGCGCTGGTCATGGCGGAGCATGGCGAGCACGATGATCGCCTGGGTGCCCGGGCCGGCCTTGCGCCAGCGGGAGCGCATCTGGTGACGACGGCGACGTATGAGACCGGCGACGAGGTCGATGGTCCGTTTCGACAGCGGGAGGCGGACCTGGTAGACAACGTCGTGAGAGCCCTCGGCGGACTGGTTTGTCTTCACACACTCACCAACTCCCGCCGGGGGCCCTCGTGTTACGGCGGGAATCGGCCGCTCCGCTGCAGTCTTCGCCGCTCAGCGCGGCAGGTAGCGGCCGGATCCGGTCCGGGCCAGCCAGCCCCGGTCGGAGAGTTTGCGTAGCTGACCGCGGACCGGCTCGACCTTGCCCGGTGTGATCTCACGGCCCAGGGCGATCGCGACGTCCCTGGCCATCACCGGTTCGTTCGCGCCGGCCACGATCGCCATGATCCGCTGATACTCCGGCGTAAGGACCTCCGCCTCCATACCCTCCGTCCGGTCCGGCACCAGCCGCATCCCACCCGCACCCGGCCCGACCACCACCTTCTCCGGCTCCGGCTCCGGCTCCGGCTCCACAATGCGCGACGGCTGCCGGCCGCCGTCGGTCGCCTCGGCCCACTGTCCGAACACCACCTCGGCGGCCTCCAGCCGGGCCACCTCGGCATCGATCCCGGCCAGCTCCTTGCGCAGCAGTTCGGCACGTTCCGCCAGCTCAACCCGTCGCTCGACCGTCCAGGTCAGCACGTCCGTCATGAACATCCCTCCCGCCGCAGAACCTAGCGGCAGCCCAAGTCCCCCGTACGAGAAGGCCAGAGGCCACCCGTGACGGATGATCACGTGCTACCGATCTCCACCTCAACCAGCACGAGCGCCCCTACGAGACATCACACCAGCCCCGCTGACCAGCAAAGACCACGATGGCGGTCTCTCACTGGGCGCCGTCCCAGTAGAAGTACTGCCATCCGCTCTTGAGGTTGCCCGGGGGACGACTCCAGACCAGGATGCACAACTGGGCGAGGGGGATGCCGGAGGAGGACAGCCCGTAGGACTTGGCGTAGCCTCCTCTGCTGCCGTGGGAGACCTCCGCGTAGGTGTACAGGCACTTGGAGGAATCGGTGTTGGCCCACACCTCGTCGGACTGGTACACGACGTGCGCCTGGGTGATGCGGGCCCGGGCAGCGTAGGCGGAGATTTCGGCGCGCTGGTCCGCACCGGTACTGGCCGCGGACCGTGTCAGTTCAAGTTCGTTGTCAATGAGGTTATCCACCCCTGCGGTCATGCGCCGTTGCTCGGTGTCTTCGTGGTCGTACAACTGCTGCTTGTACGCGCCGAGTTCCGGTGCAGTGGTGTGCCAGGAGGGGCGGTGCACGCGCAGGGAATGAACGTGCAGGTCATCGCCCGGTCCGACGGCACACCGCTCTGGTTCTCCCGCGCGACACCCGGCTGCACCAGGGACCGGGCCACACGAGGGGAACGCCCGTTCCCTGACCGTGCCTGATGGCAAGGGAGATGCGTTTCCTGCGGGAGATTCCCGGTCAGTTTCCAGGGTTCAGGCGGGCTGTCGCCTGACACTCACGGGGAGTGGTGCCGTAGGTCAGGCGGAAGACGCGGCTGAAGTGGGAGGGGCTGGCGAAGCCCCATCGATGGGCCACCGCCGACACACTCGGCGCGTGGGGCGTCACCCGTGCCAGTTCCCCGTGGCAGCGCTCCAGGCGCTGCTGCTGGATCCACCGGCACACGGTGATGCCCTCCGACTCGAAGAGCTTGTGCAGGTACCTGACGGAGACGTGGTGGGCAGCGGCGATTCCTGCGGGATCCAGATCCGGATCGGCCAAGTGCCACTGCACGTGGTCCTTGATGCGGGCCAGCAAGGCATGGCCGGCCACGGGCGCTTGCGGGCGTTGTTCCCGCTCCTGGATCACGCAGGCCAGCAGATCGCAGGTGATCATGGCGAGTCTGCGGCCCTGAGCCGGGGTGAGCGACTCCGCCGCCCTGGTCAGACGCTTCAGATGCCCGGCGAGAAAAGCGGAGGAGGCCCCGTCCCGGCCGAAGGCCGTGGCGGTCACCGCGCGCAGATCAACGTCGGTCACACCCAGTACGGATCTCGGAAAGTGGAACGAGGTGAAACTGAACGCCTGCCGCAGCGTCTTGCTGAAGGGCCGCCTGGAATCGGAGAGCGAGAACTGCCCGGGCTGCACCACCGTGTCGCGCCCGTCCTGCGAACGCTCGGCGATCCCCCGATGCAGGAGGGTCAGCGTCAAATACTCCTTGCCGTCCCTCGCGATCATCCGCGGCTTGCGGGTGACCGTCTGCGGCCCGGCCGCGACCGTCGAGATCTGCATGAAGCCCAGCCGGCTGCTGCTGATCGTCGCCGCCGAAGGAGCTTCTTCGTGGAGGGTCACGTCCAGAGGGACGAAGGTTCTCGATACGGCGTCATGCCAGAAATCAGCTCGATCCGACGAGGACAGGTCAGAAGTCGAAAGGATCAACGGCACGGCAACTCCTTAACGAGGTCGTAGGGCCGCGCAGCGGCCACGGGCGTTACGGAGCCGCTGCGCAGCAAGCCGCGTACGGCACCTCTGCCGCAGAAAGGAGCAACTTGAGGGCGTCGGGCCACCTGATCGATCACATCGCAGCCGCGCAGGAATGACCAGGAAGAAATACAGGAAGAACTCCTCGCCATGCCAACGCGGCGTCGCCCGCGCAGGGGTGGATCGACCCGATCACGCGTGGCTCGTGCATCCGCGGCGGGAGGGGCGCTCCGGTCCGGTGGTGGTGCTGAGTTGCTCCTGGACTCGAGGGGGCTTTCCACTCCGGTCGGCGGAGGAGGCCACGCCGTTGAGGCCGTCAAAGTGCCGGCCGCCCACGCGCAGACCTTGGCCCAGGCAATCACGATCGTCCGGACGAAGGCGTACGTGATCCTGGGCGGCACCCTCCTGCCCATCGAACGGGTCACCACCGACACCCCCGTACCACTCCGGGAAATACAAGCGCCACGGCATGAACGTCCAGGTCATCACGGATCCGTTCGGCCGACTGCTGTGGGCTTCCGCGGCCCTGCCCGGTTCCACCCACGATTGACCGCCGCGCGCGAACACGGCATCGTCGACGCCCTGCGTGCCGTGAGCAGAGTGACCATCAGGCGTTTTCACGACCGCAACTGAGCTGATCTGCAGCCCAGTTGCCAGAGGCCGGTGCCGCCATCGCAGATGAACTGACAGCCGAGAGATCGGCAGATGCCGTTCAGCGGCAGGCGTTACTCACTCGCAGGGGAGCGAGTCAACGAGCTTCTGCGCGGCCTTCAGGTCATTGCTGTCTGCTGTGTCGCCGAGGGCGAGGAGCTGGCGGAAACAGGAGCGGGCCTCGGCGTTTTCTCCTAGTTCGATCAGGGCCTGGCCAAGATCCAGGAGCAAGCTGCCCTCTACGTCGGGCACGCCGATGCGCTGCGTCTGGAGCAGGCCGCTGCGAAAGTGGTCGGCTGCCTCGCGCCACCGCCCCAGAGCGGCGTAGTCGCGACCGAGGCCGCTGATCGTCTTGGCACGGCACCTGTCGGCGACGTGCCCGCGCACCGGGCAGTCGGGTGCATCCAGGAAGGCGATTATGCGCTCGTGCAGGGCCAGGGCTTCCTCGGCACGGCCGAGTTCGCGCGGGAAGACCCGGTGGAAGGTCATGGCTGTCAGCCAGGCCTCGTGGTCGCCGGCGGCTTCGAACAGGTCGACGGCGGCGCCAACCTTGTCGAAACCCATCTGGCTCTCACCGAGGTAATAGTGGGCCAGTGCCGCATAGTTCAGTGCCCAGGCCTGCTGGGAGGCGTCCTGGGCGCGGCGGGCGCACTCGAGGGCTTCGTCAGCTCGTTCGAGGGCCTCGCCGTAGCGCTGCCCGCAGTCGGCCAGGGTCCAGGAGTAGTGGTTGAGGTGGACGGCCTGCAGGTACGGGTCGTCGAGGGCGGCGGCGGCCTCGCTGGACAGGCGGAAGACCTCGGGCCAGTGCCCCCAGAGGGCCCACAGGCCGACGAGCCATTCCATGGCAGCGGCGGTCTCCACCACCCGGGTGTGCTCGCCCCGAGCGGCCGCGCTGCGCAGTGCGGCGAACCAGGCGGGGGCTTCGCTCTCGAGCCAGGCCCGGGCCCGCTCCGGGCTCTCCAGCGAGACCAGGCCCTGCCAGGACGGGGGCGGTGCGCCGTCCACCCAGCGGCCGGCGACGGTGGCGGTGTCCAGCAGCCAGGCACGCAGCCGGTCCTCGGCCGCTTCCTGCTCGCCGGGCTCCTCCTCGCGCAACAGGCGGGCGCGCGCGAACAGCCGCAGCAGATCGTGCAGCTGATACCGGCCAGTGAAGGATGCCTGCAGCAGCCCGGCCTCCACCAGATCCTCCAGCACGTCCTCGGCCTCGAAGACGTCGGTGGCGGTCAGGGCGGCGCCGTAGGCAGCGGTCATGTCCGGCCCCGGGACCAGGCTCAGCAGCCGCAGCATCCGGGCGGCCTGGGGAGCCAGCTGGCGGTAGGAGAGCTCGAACGCCGCCTCCACCCGCACGTCACCTGCGGCCAGGGCGCCCAGCCGGCGTTCCTCGTCGGTCAGGCGGCGTACCAGGTGCTCCACGCTCCACGCCGACCGGACCGTCAACCAGTTCCCCGCCACCCGCAAGGCCAACGGCAGACGTCCGCACAGCTCAGCCACCCGCGCCACGGCCTCGATTTCTGCCCCGGCCCGTTCCTTGCCCAGGATTCGGCTCAGCAGCTCGACGGCTTCAGCCTGCGCCATCTCCGACAGCGCCAGGCGGTCCACGTCCGCGAGCCCGGTCAACGGCCGCCGACTGGTGACCAGCACCAGACTCCGCCCGCCCGGGGGCAGCAGCATACGGACCTGCTCCTCGTTGCGGGCGTTGTCCAACACCACCAGGCACCGGCGCTCACCCAACACAGCCCGCAGCAACCCCGCACGACCCTGCGCATCCTCCTGCACCAGCCGGCGGTCCGAAACCCCCAGGGCCTTGAGCAGCTTCAGCAGTGCCTCACCCGGGTCCACAGGGCCTTCCACTCCGTACAGGTCCACCACGAAACACCCGCCAGGGAACTCCCCTGCCAGGTCCGCCGCCGCCTTCAGCGCCAGCGTCGTCTTCCCACACCCCGGAGGACCCGAGACGACCGACACCGACCCCCCCACGCCGGTACGTGACCGGTCCGCAGCCTCCCGCAACCGCGCGAGCTCACGATCGCGCCCCGTGAAGTCCCCCACGGATCGCGGCGGCACGGCCGTCCCCGTCACCGCCACCGCACCCGTCGGACGCCCCGCCCGCGCAGCCGCCAACAGAGCCTCCCGCTGCGCATCCGCCAGTCCTAGTCCCTCCGCCAGCGCCACCACCGAACGCCGCTGCGGAACCCGGCTACGCCCCCGCTCCATATCGCCGATCGCCCGGCCACTCACACCCGACGCCTCGGCCAACTCCTCTATCGTCAAACGAGCCTGCTGCCGCAGATCACGCAGCACAACTCCGAACGGCCTCTCGCCGGGCACCATCCCTCCTCCTCCATCCCGACACGGTTGTGGACGGTCGGCCAGACACCGAACTCCCTCGGCATCTCCCGCCACTGCCCGCCCGTCTGAACCGCCAGATCACTGTCGAACTGTCAAACCGTCAACGGCCTCGTGGTGTTCCCCCGGAGGCGGCCAGGTGGGTGCCCCCGGTGAACCTGATCGAATCCCCCTGCGTGACCGTGACGTGGGCATGACGGAGGAGTCAGTCGACGGTCGCGGTGGCGAGGGTCTTGGGGGGCCGATGGCATTCCTTCACCCCAGGAGACAGGCGTGACCGGTTGTCCGTAGTTCTGTGGTCCCGCGCATACCGGCCCCGCACAGACCACCCTGGAGCGCCAGCACCAGATCCACGCCGTGCTCGATCAGGGCGTGGGTCTGCTCGAGTGCGCCCGCCGACTACAACTGGCACCGGACGCAAACGCTGGACCATGCGCTGGAAGGCCGCACTTCAAGCCTTCGACATGACCTTCGACGGCCGGCTCACCGCCGGACGCCGCTGAAGAAAACCGACCGAGTTCCACCGTTCGTTGCACAGACGCGCTGCCGGTCGCTCGCTCCGGGGGCTACGCGGAGGTGGTGCGCCGATCGTGCGTTGTGTCTTGGCGGGCGCGGTGGTTGGCGACGTTGATGCGGTTGCCGCACAGGCCGTGCGGTTCGGGAATCAGGGTGGCTTCCCGCTGCGTTCGGCTAACAGCCCCTCTTACACCCCTGCTTCGTCCAGTCGACCTCTCCCATGTCAGAGCTAGAGATCGATGCCGTCGTGTTCGACGTGCTCGGCACGCTCGTCGACGAACCCGCCGGTATCCGCGCCGGTACTCGTGAACTCCCCTCTCTGTCAAAGTGACTCAAGCCAGGCATAGTGGATGATTCATTGAGTCGAGGGCGGAGAAGGAGGAGTGCCCGTAGTGGCCAGCACCAACGACCACGGGCCCCGGATCCACAGGTGACACCCCGGTCGACCGGGCAGCGGCGGTACTCGGCGGAGTGCAAGACGAGGATCCTGACCGCGTACGAGACGCTCGACAAGCAGGGCAAGGGTGCTCTGCTTCGGCGGGAGGGCCTGTACTCGTCGCTGATCACGAACTGGCGCCAGCAGCGGGACAACGACGCGAAGGCGGCGCTCGCCGCTCCTGCGGGTCGGACGAAGGCGGATCCGAGAGACAGGGAGATCGCCCGGCTGGAAGCCCACGTCGCCCGGCTGGAGAACGAGTTGGGCAAGGCCCGCACCGTCGTTGAGGTGAAGGGAAAACTCTCCCCGCTGCTGGATCAACTCGCCACGGGCAGCGACGGGACGACGGGCGAGAAGCCGTGACCGCAGCGGGAGGGGTCTTCGAGGCCGCCCGCGCCAAGGCCCTGGAATCGCTGTCGTTGCTGGTGGGACGGGTGCAGGCGTGCGCCGCGCTCGGCCTGAGCCGGGCGACCTGGTATCGACACCACCGCAGGTCCCCGGCTCCGGCGCGGTCAAAGCGGGAGCGCAAGCAGCATCCGAGGGCCCTGACAGAGACGGAGGAGGCGAAGTTCCTGGCCGTGCTGCGCTCCGCCGAGTTCGTCGACATGGCACCTGCTCAGATCTGCGCGGTACTGCTGGACCGCAGCATCTACCTGTGCTCGGAGGCGACGATGTACCGGATCCTGCGCAGGCGCGGCGAGGTCCGCGAACGGCGCCGGCAGGCCACGCATCCGCCGAGCAAGAAGCCCGAACTGATCGCCACCGCACCCAACCGGGTGTGGTCGTGGGACATCACGAAGCTGAAGGGCCCGGTCAAGGGCAGCTACTTCTGCCTCTACACGATCATCGACATCTACAGCCGCTACACCGTTGGCTGGATGATCGCCGCATCCGAGAACAAGGAGCTGGCCGAGCAGTTCCTGTCCTCGACGATTGCCAAGTACCCGGTGGAGCAGGGCGAGTTGACGATCCACTCCGATCGCGGATCACCGATGATCGCCCACAACGTCGCGCAGATGCTGAACAACCCGGGCGTCACCAAGTCGCACTCGCGGCCCAAGACCTCCAACGACAATCCGTACTCGGAGAGTCAGTACAAGACGCTGAAGTACCGGCACGACTTTCCCGGGCGGTTCGGCTGCATCGAGGACGCCCGCGCCTGGTGCACCGGTTTCTTCGACTGGTACAACCTCGCCCACCGGCACTCCGGAATAGCCATGCATACCCCCTTCGACGTCCACTTCGGCCTCGCCTACCAGCTCCGCGAGATGCGCGCCGACGTCCTCACGAACGTCTACCGCCAGCACCCCGAACGATTCGTCCGCGGGGCATCCGAACCACCGAAACTCCCCGAAGCCGCCTGGGTCAACAAGCCCCCCGACCTCCGGCACAACGATCAAACGATCCCGGCACAGGGATAGACCGCACTACCTGCCTTGATCGCGTTGACAGGCTCCGGTCTCTCCCTCGACGAACTCGCCACGGAACTACGGCGGCTGACCGGCCTCGCCCGCCGCGGAACGCTCGCCGCAGAGCACCTCACCGGCGGCACGTTCACCCTGAACAACTACGGCGGTCTCCAGGTCGACGGCGCCACGCCGATCCTGAACCACCCGCAGGCGGCGATGATCGGGGTGGGCCGCATCACCGACCGCGCCTGGGTGAAAGACGGCCCCGTCGAAGTCCGCAAGGTCGTCAACATGTCCCTGACCTTCGACCACCGTTCGTGCGACGGCGGTACAGCGGCCGGATTTCTCCGCCACGTCGTCGACAGCCTCACGTCGCCGGGGCAACTGGGAGGTTGCCCCTGATCTCGGTGTTTGTCCGGGCGGCCTTGGTGATCCTCGAGGGTCCCGGCGCGCTTGACGGTCCTGCCGACGTCGTGGCGCTCGGCGCGGTTGCTGTTCTTCGAACCGGGTGGCCGGGGCGGGGCGGTTCCGCACTGGTCATCCGACCCGGATGCAGGGTGATGGGGACTCCGGCGGCTCACCCACCCACACATCATGGCGCTGCATGAAATTGCTCGTTTGATAGCTATAAATTACCCAAAGAAGCCATGTGCTTTCATGGAAGTGCGCACAGCGCGCACCGGCGCGCTTCAATCGGGCACATCGCTACAGGGGGCTATGAACATGGCGGCACCGCAGGTCAGGTGGAGCGCGCTGCTGGACATGCTGACACGCGACGGCCGGATCGAAGTGGAGGCGGCGGCCACCGCGTTGGGGGCCTCGGCCGCGACGATCCGGCGCGACCTGGACGAACTCGCCCGCCAGCAGATGGTCACCCGCACCCATGGCGGGGCGGTGATCAACGCGATCGCCTACGACCTCCCGCTCCGCTACAAGGCCGCACGCAACGCGCCCGAGAAGGAACGCATCGCGAACGCGGCGGCCGGCCTGGTCAAGGCCGGAGAGGTCGTGGGACTGAACGGCGGCACGACCACCACCGAGGTGGCCCGGGCGCTCGCCACCCGTGCCGACCTCAGTTCCGGTGGCACGGACACCGCGCTCACCGTTGTCACCAACGCTCTGAACATCGCCAACGAGCTGGTCGTACGGCGACACGTCAAGCTTGTCGTGACCGGCGGGGTGGCCCGCCCCGCGTCGTACGAGCTCATAGGGCCGCTGGCCACCGAACTGCTGATGGAGATCGCGCTGGACCATGTCTTCATCGGCGTGGACGCCATCGACGTCACCCACGGCGCGACCGCCCATCATGAGGGCGAGGCCAGCATCAACCGGGCGCTCGCCCAGCGAGCTCAGCAGGTCGTCGTGGTCGCCGACTCCTCCAAGCTCGCCCGGCGGGCCTTCGCCCGGATCTGTGCCGTGGAGGACATCGACGTCCTGGTGACGGACAGGGCCGCCACCGACGCGCTCACGGAGCCGTTCACCGCGGCCGGTGTGGACGTCATCCGGGCCTGACGCCACACGTCGTGGCCGGCTCACCCCCGGACCCCGCCGGCGGTCAGGCCACTGACGAGGTAGCGCTCCACGAAGACGAACAGGATCACCACCGGCACGATCGCGACGAGCGAGGTGGCGAAGAGGTATTGCCACTGCTCGTGGTACGAGGTGACGAAGCCGGGGATGGCCCGGGTCAGAGTCATCCGGTTGCTGGAGGAGGTGATGGTGAGCGCGACCACGTACTCGTTCCAGGCGCCGATGAACGTGTACACCAGGGCGGTCACCACACCGGGCATCGCGAGCGGCAGCGTGACCCGGACCAGCGCACCGAACCGCCCGGTACCGTCGAGATAGGCCGCTTCCTCCAGCTCCTTGGGGATGCTCGCGAAGTACGCGTTGAGAATCCAGATGCAGAACGGCAGGTTGAACGCCGCGTTCACCAGGATCAGCGCCTCGGCGGTGTCGGTCAGGTCGAGGCCGACCATCTCCCGATAGATGCCGACCAGCAGCGCGGTCGGCGCGAACATCTGGGTGACCAGCACCAGCACCAGGAACGCGCCGCGCCCGCGGAAACGGTGCCGGGCCGTGTAGTACGCGGCGGGCAGCCCCACGGCCAGGGTGAGCAGGGTCGCCGCCGCGGCGACGTACAGGGAGAACAGCAGCGCGTCGGTGACCGGCGGGTCCGTCAGCGACCAGACGTTCTTGAAGTTCGACCACTCCCACCGGGACGGCAGATAGGACGGCGGGGACTTCATCAGCTCCGGCGTCGGCTTGAGCGCCGTCAGCAGCATCTCGGCGTAGGGCGCGAGAAACGCCAGCGCCACCAGCCAGCCGACGGCGGTGAGCACCACTGTGCGCAGCCTCATCGGACGTCTCGGTGCCTTCGTTCTTCCCGCGGTTCGCGTTCTTTCCGGGACGGAGGTCCGGCTCACGTGGTGTCCTCCTGTCGGCGGACGACGCGCAGATACACCAGCACCACTGCCAGGATCAGCGCGAAGTTGACGACGGCCATGGCGGCCGACTCGCCCACCGCCTGGTTGTCGAAGGCGAGTTTGTAGAGGTAGGTGGTGGTCGTGTCGGTGTCGAAGCCGGGGCCGCCGCGCGTCATGGCCCAGATGATGGGGAAGGAGTTGAACACGTTGATCACGTTGATGATCGCGGCGACCAGCAACGAGGGCCGCAGCAGCGGCAGCGTGATGCCCAGGTAGGTGCGGACCGGGCCGGCGCCGTCCACCCGTGCCGCTTCGTACACCTCGGCGGGGATGCTCTGCACCCCCGCCAGCAGGACGAACGAGGTGAAGGGCAGCGAGACGAACACGGCCACGCCCATCATCGCGGCGAACGCCTGCCCGGGGTGGGCCAGCCAGTTGACGGGGGTGTCGAGGACGCCGAGGTCCATGAGTACCTCGTTGACCACGCCGTAGAAGTCGTTGAGCATCCACCGCCAGATCAGGGCTGTCATCAGGACGGACGCGGCCCACGGCACGATCAGTGCCCACCGCACCAGCCGCTGTCCGGGGAACCGGGTGTTCAGGAGTTGAGCGAGGCCGAGGGCGAGCAGGATCGTGACGACCACGACCCCCACGACCCAGATCAGGGTGCGCAGCAGCACGCCCGGCAGGTCGTCCTCCGCGAACAGGTCGGCGTAGTTGCGACCGCCCGCGAATCCGCGGGACAGGCCGGTGGAGCTGATGCGTGTCAGGGAGGTGCGGATCATCTCGACCACCGGCCAGACGACCATGGCGAGGATGAGTGCGGTCGCGGGGCCGAGCCACAGCAGTGGCTCCAGCGCACGCAGGCCGCGCCGGTGGCGGCGGCGTGGGGCCGGCTCCGGCGCTGCCGGGGCCGCTTGGCGGCCCTCGGCAGCGCTCACGGTGACGTCGTGGACCGTCACCTGATCAGTCGCCCTTCTGTGCGGTCTGCTGGATCTTCTTCAGGACCTTCGACGGATCGGCGTCCGCCACCGCCGTGCCGATGCGCTGCTTCACGGCGCCGTCGACCGCGGCCCAGGCGGGATCGTCGGCGGGAGCGAACTGCGCGTCGGACAGGGCGTCGACGAACGGCTTGTAGTAGGCGGCGTCCTGGTCGGAACTCAGCGTGTCGCCCGCAGACTTGGTGACCGACAGGAAGCCCTCGGTGGAGACGAACTGTGCGGCGTTGCGTTGCTGGTAGAAGAAGTCGAGGAACTTCTTCACCGCGGGCTTGTTCGACCCGTCGCTCTTCTTGAACGCGACGAGGTAGTCCTGCACGCCGAGCGTCTTGTGGGTGCTGCCGTCCTTGCTCGGCAGGGCCGCGACGCCGTAGTTCAGGTTCTTGTCGACGGGGTCGATGAAGCCCTTGCGCATGAACACGGCGCCGTTGAGCATGCCGATCTTGCCCTGCGCGAACTCGTTGAAGACGTCCTTGCGGTTGGTGGTCTCCGGGTTGGGCTGGGTGACCCCTTCCTTTGTCAGCTTCCGCAGGTAGGTGAGCGTGTCGACGTTGGCCTGCTGGTCGATGGCCCACTTGCCCGAGGCGTCGGTCCAGCCGCCGCCGTTGTTCATCGCCCAGATCTGGAACTCGGCCTGAGCCTCCTCGGCTCCGAGGGGTAACCCGAGTCCGATGTATCCGGCCTGCTTGATCTTCTTGGCGTCGGCCTCGACCTCCGCCCAGGTGGACGGCGGCTGGGAGATCTTCGCTTTGGCGAAGATGTCCTTGTTGTAGAAGAACAGCCGTGCGCTGGAGATGAACGGCAGACCGTACTGGGTGCCCTTGTACTGGGCCTTGTCCTTGAACAGCGGCAGGAAGTCGGCGAGTACCCCCGGGGAGACGACGTCCTGTGCCTTGTAGACCAGGTCGTCGCGGGCGAAGTCGGAGAACTTGTTGTAGTTGAGGAGGTCGGGCTCCTGCTTGGTCTGGACGTATGTCTTGACCTTGGAGTCCATCTGTTCCCAGTCGACCACTTCGAGATTCACGTGGTAGCCGGGGTTTGCGGCCTCGAAGTCCTTGATGAGCGCCTTCCAGTAGGCCTGGGTGTCGTCGTCGTACTTCGCCGCGACGAAGCGGATCGTCTTGCCGTCGGAGCCGCTGCTGTCGGAGGCGCTGCCCTTGCCGCAGCCGGTGAGGGCCAGAGCCAGGGTCAGGGCCCCGGCGACGCCCATGAGGTGCCGTTTCACGGTGTACCTCTCCGCATGCAGTGCCTGCACTGTCATGCTTGTTTCTGCGCGATTATCGGCAATTTCAATCAACTAACATCATCATGCTCAATGAATCGCGCATGCTGTCAAGGGCCGCCGGATCACGCATCGGTCAAGCCGTGCACCCAGGACGGGCAACCACCACGGAGGCACTGGAACCACTCCGCCGACCGCGGGGACGGGCGTCTGCGACCGTGGCCGACCGCGGATCCGCGGACCCCTGCGGCGGGGCCGGCGGACCCGACGCTCGTCATCGACTCCCCCGCCGTGACCCCGGCCGCCCGGGCCTGCTTCACCACCACCGAACCGGCGCTCCCGCAGCTCCCGTCGGGCGAGGCCCCGGGACATCCGCAGGCGCAGAACCGATCCACGGTGCGAGACCCGCGCCCAACAGGCGCTCGCAGCTTGGCAGTTCACGATCCGAACGCGAGTAGGCGTGCACGATCGGCACTCAGAAGTCGCGCGTCGGCAGGCCACCGGACGGAGGTGTTCGCGCCGAAGTTCGGGGACCCGGCGTGGAGCGGGTGACCCAGCCCCCAGCCGCACCCCGGTCGCGGATCTCGTCGTGGTGCACGCGGCCCGGACCCGGACAACCCACACCGTCCGGCCCGTTCCGCCGCCCCGACCCGACGCCCGTTCACACAGATTTTACTGTTCGGTTCGGGCGATCTCGGGGCTCGCGAGGGTGGCTCACAGGCCCTGTGGCCGTCCGCCACCAGGCACGCAGGCGGCCCCTGAAGTCTCTCCTCGCCCCAACTGGGCCTCCCGCACCGCATATTGACAGGCAGCGCACCGTGCAAGAGCATGAGCGAAATTGCGCTGAATCTTGCATCTCCAAGCAATATCAAACATCGCTCAGGCACCGCGCATCCTCGTGACCGCACCGAAGCGACACCGCGCAGATCGCGCCCAGCACCACGTATCGCCGTTCATCGAGCCACAGTCCTGTCCGACAGGAGGACCCGAGTGCACGTCCGACCGAGCAGACCCAGCGGCTTCCTCCTTGTCGCCGCCCTGACCACCGCTTTCCTGGCCCCCGTCACCGGCCCGGCGGCCCACGCATCGTCCCGGTCCGGCGCCTCCGCCGCCGGGCCGAAGGTGACCCACAGCGCGAAAGCCGTCACCGTGTCCGTCCCGGATTCCGCGGGCGCCCCCGGCTACACCCTCGACGTGGCCACCGACGAACTCTCCCTGACCACACGCCGCGCGGGCAGAACCGTCCTCGCCGCCGCCTCCGGCGACACCGGCGCACTACGCTTCACCACGTCCGACGGTGCGTGGCAGCATGCCACCGGCATCACCGACTGGACGTGGCACAACGGCGTCCTCACCCTCACCGCCGACACCACCCTCGCCGGCGCCACGGTTCAGGCCCGCATCACCCCGCAAGCCGACCGCTACCAGCTGGACTGGGATGTCGAGGGCGGCAGCCCGACCAGCCTCGGACTCGCCTACGACCTGGCCTCCGCCGGCCACTGGTACGGACACGGCGAGGCCGAGACCCCACAGGGCGGACCGGGCGTCGACCAGCCCTGGCCGCTGGACAGCGGAGAGGTGCAGCACAGCGACTTCGGGCCCGCCTCGTACAACATGATCGATCCCTTCTGGTACACCTCGGCCTCGACCGGACTGCGCGTCGACACCGGCGACACCATGAACGTGTCGATCAACGGCGGCAAGGACGGCCTCGGCCGCTTCACCGTCGACTCCGCCGCGACCTACAAGGCCACCGTCTTCGTCGAGTCGACGCCGCTGGACGTGTACCGCGACTACATCGGGATCGTGGGCAAGCCCCAGCAGAGCGACGCCACCTACACGCAGTACGAGAAGCCGCTGTGGAACTCCTGGGCGCAGTTCTACACCCACGTCGACCAGCAGAAACTGCTCGACTACGCCACCGAGCTGCACGACAAGGGACTCGACGGACACACCATCCAGCTGGACGACAAGTGGGAGTCCGAGTACGGCAATCTCACCTTCGACTCCACCACCTTCCCCGACCCCAAGGGCCTCTCGGAGAAGATCCACGCCATGGGGTTCGACTTCGGGATCTGGGTCACCCTGTGGATCAACCTGGACTCCGACAACTACCAGTACGCCGCCGACCACGGCTACCTGCTGAGGGACGCCGCCGACACCACCAAACCGTGCGACGTGACCTGGTGGAACGGCACCGCCGGGATCATCGACCTCGCCAACCCCGACGCCAAGGCCTGGTACGAGGGAAATCTCAGGAAACTGATGGCCACCTACGGCATCGACGGCCTGAAGTTCGACACCCGCTTCTTCGACGAGAAGTGCGCCCCGCGCGACGGCTACAAGGCCACCGACTACCAGAAGCTCGGCACCGAACTGGCCGACGAGTTCGACCTGCAGGGTGCCGGCATCCGGGTCCACTGGAGCTCCACCGCCCATCAGGCCGGCTTCGTCACCCGGCAGGTCGACAAGGGCACCGGCTGGGACTCGCTGCGGGCATCGGTCGGCCAGAACCTGGCGATCTCCACCATCGGCTACCCCTTCGTCGAGTCCGACATGATCGGCGGCTCCGGCGGGCAGGCCGCACCGAGCAAGGACGTCCTGATCCGGTGGGCCCAGTCGGCCTCGCTGATGCCGCTGATGTACTCCTCCACCTCGCCGGTGGAGACCAATGACGTCACCACCGGCCGGAAGGTGACGTACGACCAGCAGACCATCGACCTGTACGCGGCGGCGATCAAGGCGCACGAGCGGCTGGCTCCCTACATCTGGGACCAGGTGCAGGCGACGTTGAAGACCGGCGACCCGATCATGCGCCCGCTGTTCTTCGACTTCCCGAAGGACCAGGCGAGTTACACGGTCGACGACGAGTGGATGCTCGGCCCTGCTGTCCTGGCCGCGCCCAAGCTCGGCTCCGGTGCGACCCGTACGGTGTACCTGCCGTCGGGCAACTGGTTCGACGTCAACCAGGGCACGGTCATCCACGGCCCGGCGACGCTCAAGGGCTATGCGGCTCCGCTCGGAGTGACCCCCGCGTTCGTGAAGCTCGGTGCCAAGGGCGCCCTCAAGGCGATCCGGGCGCTGAAGCGCGACGGCGTCCCGGCCGCGTCCGTGCTGATCGGCCCCGACGCCCCCAGTACCGGCTCCGGTAAGTCGTTCGAGGTGACCACCACCGCCACCAACTGGGGCACGGGCACCCTCAGCGGCGTCCGTACCGCCCTGACCGTGCCCGACGGCTGGACCGCGCAGGCGACCACGACGGCGACCGCACGTTCCCTCAAACCCGGGGCCGCGTACACCACCGACTGGACCGTCACCCCGGCCGCCGACGCCGCATGGGCCGGCCATGACCTCACCGGCACGGTGACGTACAGGACATCCGCCGGGAAGACCGTCACCGTCGACGACACCGTCCGGGCGACGGTGGAGGCGACTCCGGGCAGCGTCCAGGATCCGTACCGCACGACGCAGACCACCGAGGCCCAGTACGCCCAGGCGGGCGACCAGTTCGCCATCTGGGCGGGCGGGCAGGACCTGTCCGGCTGGAAGGACGAGAAGGGCGCGGTCTATCTGGCCGGCGCTGCCGGTCAACAGTCCACCGTACAGGCCCAGTTGGTCTCCCAGACCGGCGAGAGCCCGGCGGGCAAGGCCGGCATCGCCATCGCCAACGACCTCACGGATCCGTCGAAGGGCGGCTACGCGGTACTGGCCATGACCAAGAGCTACGGGCTGGAGTTCATGACCGACAGCAACGGCGACGGAGTCCTCGACACCTGGGCCGGCGGCGGCTCCACCTACCATCCCGCCCACCTGAAGCTGGTCCGTGACGGCACCACCTACACCGCGTACGCCAGCAAGGACGGCGAGACCTGGACGACGGTCGGCACCGCACAGGTCCCGTCCGCGGCCGGCGCCGAGGACGCCGGGCTGGTCGCCAGCGCGGTCAACGCCAACTACCCGGGCGACACGGCCGAGGCCGTCTTCAAGGAATTCTCCGTCACCTCCTGAGCTGAGAGGGCCCGGCCATGTCACGCGTTCCCACCGCCGTCGCTGCCTTCGTCGCCGGCATTGTCATAGCCGCGACAACCACGGCGATCGCCGGCACCAGCACCCCGGACACCGACGTCAACTCCAGGTCCACGACCACCTGGCTGACCGTCAAGGTCGCCGACGCCATGGGCACCAGGGACACCATCACCTGGGTGCCCACCGGATCCTTCGCCTCTTCCGCCGAGGTCCGCGTCCCGCGCTACCCGACCACCGCCATCCAGGGCAAGGACACCACACGGCTCTCGCTGTCCGCCGTACGCAACGAGCAGGTCTCCGCGCAGCTCGCCATCGCCTCCGGCCACGCCCTGCACGACGTGAAGGCAAGCGTCGGTGACCTCGCAGGACCCGGCGGGGCGAAGATCTCCGGCTCGGGCACCCAGGTCAGGTTCGTGAAGTACGTGCCCGTGCAGCGCTCCAAGAGCGAGATGGACTGGTCGGCCACCATCGACCAGGTCAGCTCCGCCACCGAAGTGTCCGGGGACCGAACCCCGGACGTCGTCGGCGACCCGCTGCAGGAGGGCTCCTCCATCGACGTGCCCGCCTACGCGGCGCAGCCGCTGTGGTTCACCTTCCACATCCCGAAGTCGGCCGCCGCGGGCACCTATTCGGGCACGGTCAAGGTCACCGCCGACGACGGCACCAGAGTCAGCTATCCGCTGTCCGTCGAGGTCGCGAACGCCACCGTGCCGGACCCGAAGGACTACAGCTTCTTCCTGGACGTGTGGGCACAGCCGGAGACCATGGCGCTCAACAGCGGCGTCGCACTCTGGTCCGACAAGCACTGGAAACTCATCGAGGCCTACGACCGGGACCTGGCGAGCCACGGCCAGAAGGTCATCAACACCACCATCGTCGACAACCCCTGGCACCACCAGTGGTCGCTGGGCACCCGCCAGTCGCAGACCGCCACCCCGTACTCCAGCATGGTCGGCTGGAAGTGGGACGGCAGCCGGTTCTCCTTCGACTTCTCACGCTGGGACGAATACGTCCGGACAGCGTTGAAGGCCGGGCTCGGACCGGACATCGGGGCCTTCTCGATGCTGGCCTTCCAGGACGGCGAGCACCTCACCTACACCGACATCCGCACCGGCAAGACCGTCAACGAGCCGGTCGATCTGGGCGGCGCCCGCTGGCGCGAAGCGTGGGGGACGTTCCTGCCCGCCTTCGTCAGGCATCTGAAGACCAAGGACTGGCTGGACCACACCTACCTGTCGTTCGACGAACGGCCGGTGGACACCATGACCGTGGTCAAGGACTTCGTCCACGAGATGGCACCGGACTTCGACAACCGGATCTCGGTCGCCGGGTCGGCCGGCACGACGGACATCGCCTCCGACCTGTCCGTCAGCTGGGACACCATCGACCAGATGACGGCCGAGAATGCCGAGGAGCGCCGCGCGGCCGGCAAGATCACCACCTTCTACGTGTACGGCACCCCGGCCCACCCCAACACCCTGGCGTACTCCCCCGCCGTGGAGGCGCGGATGCTGCCGTGGATCTCCGCCCAGCGCCACCTGGACGGCTTCCTGCGCTGGTCGTACAACAGCTGGACGTCCGACCCCTTCTCGCAGCCGGTGTACATCTTCACCCAGGGCGACGAGTACCTCGTCTATCCCGGCAGGAACGGCCCGATGTCCAGCATCCGATGGGAGCAACTGAAGGAAGGCATCGAGGACTTCGAGCTGATCGCCCAGTTGCGGAAGAAGGAAGGCGGCAAGGACGACTCCGCCCTGACCGACGCCCTCACCACCGCGACCCGCGACCTCGACGGCCGTACGAAGAACGTCTCCGACATCGAGACCGCGCGGGCGGCCGTGGTGAAGGAGCTGACGTCATGAGGGGACGCTGGAGTGCTCTCCTCACGGCCTTACTGCTCGCCATCGGATGTCTGGGCACCACGGCGGCCCACGGCGAGACCCGCACGGTGGTCAAGGCGGCCTCGCCCCAGGCGCACACCGTCACCTACGACCAGTACTCGGTGAAGATCGACGGCAGGCCGCTGTACATCTGGGGTGCCGAGATCCACTACTTCCGGCTGCCCAGCCCGGACGCCTGGCGGGACGTGCTTCAGAAGATCAAGGCGGGCGGCTTCAACGCGGTCTCGCTGTACTTCGACTGGGGCTACCACTCCAGCAAGCCCGGCTCCTACGACTTCACCGGTATCCGGAACGTGGACCGGCTGCTGGACGAGGCCGAGCGGGCAGGCCTGTACGTGATCGCCCGCCCCGGCCCGTACATCAACGCCGAGGTCTCCGGCGGCGGCTTCCCGGCCTGGCGCAAGACCCGCACGGGAGTCAACCGCACCTCCGAGGCGGGCTATCTGGCCGATGCGCGGGAGTGGATGAGCCGGATCAACCCGATCATCGCCCGGCACCAGCTGACCCGGGGCACCGGCAGCGTGATCCTCTACCAGGTCGAGAACGAGTACCAGGGCGGTCGCCATGACGCCGACTACATGCAGACGCTCATCGACTGGGCCAGGGCCGACGGCATCGACGTACCCACCTTCGTCAACGACGGCGGCGCCAACCAGAACTGGGTGAGCGGCAAGGGCGCCCCCGACATCTACGGCTTCGACGCCTACCCGCAGGGCTTCGACTGCACCAAGCCCGACACCTGGCGGAACCTGCCCGACTACAGCTACGTCAAGGCCTGGAAACCCCAGTCGCCACTGATCATCCCGGAAGCGCAGGGCGGCGCCTTCGACCCCTGGGGCGGCACCGGCTACCAGAGCTGCGCCCAGCTCACCGGCCCCGACTTCACGCGGGTGTTCGCCAAGACGAACATCGCCGCCGGGGTGAGTGGCCAGTCCTTCTACATGACCTACGGCGGCACCAACTGGGGCTGGCAGGCGGACCCCAACGCCGTCTACACCTCCTACGACTACGGGGCCGCGATCAGCGAGTCCCGGCAACTCACCGACAAGTACCAGGAGTTCAAGCGGCTCGGCTACCTGGTCACCTCCGTGGGCTCGCTGGCCCGCACCGAGAAGGCCGACGCGCCGGCTCCCACCGATGACGCGCTGCGCATCGATCGCCGGGTCAATCCCGACGACGGCACCCAGTTCTTCACCGTCCGGCACGCCGACACCACCGTGAAGACGACGAACAGCACCACGCTGTCGATCTCGGGGAAGGACGGCGACTACCCGCGGGTGCCCCAGCAGGGCGCCGTCACCGTCGCCGGCCGCGACGCCAAACTCCTCGTCGCCGGTTACGACCTGGGCGACCAGCGGCTGGTGTACTCCACGTCGGAGATCATGACCCACGCCCGGATCGGCGACCGCGAGGTGGCGTTGCTGTACGGGCGGCACGGCGAGGACGGCGAGACCGTACTGCGCTACGCCGCGAAGCCGAAGGTCACCGTCCTCGACGGGGACGTCTCGGTGCACTGGGACGCCGGCCGCGGTGATCTGCGGCTGGACTACACGCACTCCGGCCTCGCCCGCGTCTTCGTCAACGGCCTGGAACTCCTCATCGCCGACGACGCCGAGACCGCCCACTGGTGGCGCCAGGACACCGGCGCAGGACCGGTTCTCGTCCGCGGCCCTTCGCTGGTGCGCACCGCCGAGGTGACCGCCGACGGCACCTTGAGGCTGACCGGCGACTCCACGAAGAAGACGAAGATCGACGTCATCGCCGACACTTCCAAGGTGGCCAGGACGACCTGGAACGGCGACGCCACCGCCGTCACCCGGTCGCCCCGCACGGTGGACCTGCCGGCGCTGACCACCTGGAAGTACCACGACGAGGCACCGGAGGCGGCCCCCGGATTCGACGACTCGTCCTGGACCACGGCCGCCCGCCTCACCTCGAACAACCCCGATCTGGACGGCTCGTTGCCCGTCCTCGCCATGGACGAGTACGGCTACCACCAGGGCAACGTCTGGTACCGGGGCCGGTTCACCACCACCGGTCACGCGACCGCGCTCGCGCTCGACGCGAACACCGGACCCACGGGGCAGTACTCGGTCTGGCTCAACGGGACCTACCTCGGCAGCTCCGGGGACGGGGCGCACACCTTCGACATCCCGGCCGGGACGCTCAGTCCCAGCGGCGAGGACAACGTCGTCTCCGTGCTGGCCGTGAACGCCGGCAACAACGAGGAATGGGGCCACGACTATTCGAAGGAACCACGTGGCCTGATCAGCGCCGCGATGGTCGGCGGCGCCTCGACCATCACCTGGAAGATCCAGGGCGACCTCGACGGCGAGAACCCCGTCGACACCGCCCGCGGCGCCTACAACAACGGCGGCCTGTACGGCGAGCGGAGCGGCTGGTCGCTGCCCGGCTACCCGGACGGCGGCTGGTCCCGCACCACCCTGGCGTCCGCCACGGCGACGACGCGGCCCGGGGTGCGCTGGTACCGCACGACCGCCCGGCTCGACCTGCCACGCGGCCAGGACACCTCCGTCGGGCTGGACCTCGGCCAGACGGCGGGCGCGAGCACGGCGCACCAGACGCTGGTCTACGTCAACGGATGGCTGATCGGCCGCTACCTGCCCGCCACCGGACCGCAGACCCGCTTCGTGATCCCCAAGGGACTGCTGCACGAGCAGGGTCAGAACACCATCGCCCTGGCCGTCTGGTCGACCGCCGACAACGCGGGCCCGGGCACGGCGAAGCTCGTCGACCTCGGCAGCGTCGCCGGCGGCATCGACGTAGCCACCGTGGCAGCACCCTCGTACCACGCGAAGACCTATACCGTGCCGCAGGCGACGGCCCAAGTCACCGTGGACGCCGGTCCGTTCCTCAGCACCGGTGCGGCCGCCGAGGTCCCGGTCTCGCTGACGGTCCCGAGGCACGCCGCCGTCGCGCGGAAGGTGACGCTGTCGCTCGCGGTGCCGGACGGTTGGAGTGCGAAGGCCACCGGCCCGACCGGGTTCGCCCAGGTGAAGCCGGGCGCCACGGTGACCACGACGTACACCGTCACTCCGCCCGCCGACCCGGTCGCCTACGCCCTGCTGACCGCGACCGCGACGCTGCGGCAGCAGGGCGGCGCGGGGACCGTCACAGGTGAACGCGCCGTCCAGGTGCCACCGCCCGCACCGGTCGGCGACACGTACGTCAGCGACCTGCCCCTGGTCAAAGCGGTGAACGGCTGGGGACCGGTCGAGAAGGACCTGTCCAACGGCGAGTCCGAGGCCGGCGACGGCCACACCCTCACCATCGGCGGCACCACATACGCCAAGGGCCTGGGCGTGCACGCCGACAGCCAGGTCCGCGTCTACCTCGGCGGCGGCTGCACCCGGTTCACCGCGACCGCCGGGGTGGACGACGAGGTGGGCGACGGCGGCAGCGTCTCGTTCCGGGTGGTCGCCGACGGCCGGACGCTGCTGAACACCCCGGTGGTGTACGGCACCGACGGCGGCACCGCCATCGACGTGGACATCACCGGCGCGGGCTGGCTGGACCTACTGGTGCACGGGGGCGGCGACATCTCCTCCGACCACGCCGACTGGGCCGCCGCCCGGCTGACCTGCGCGGGAGGCACCCCATGAAGCTCGTGAAACTGCTGCGTACCGTCCTGTCCACCGCTCTGGCCGCCGTGCTGCTCGCCGCACTCACCGCTGCGGTCCCAGCCGCCCGGGCCTCGGCCGCATCCCCGGCGCGGTCGACGGCGGTCCACCAGGTCGGCTACGACAAGTACTCCGTCACGATCGACGGCCAACGAGTCATGCTGTGGTCCGGGGAGTTCCACTACTGGCGGCTGCCCAGCCCCGACCTGTGGCGGGACGTCCTGCAGAAGATCAAGGCGAGCGGTATGAACGCCGTCTCGATCTACTTCGACTGGGCCTACCACTCCCCCGCCCGGGGCACGTACGACTTCACCGGCGTCCGTGACGTCGACAAGCTGCTCGACATGGCGCAGGAGGCCGGGCTCTACGTCATCGCCCGGCCCGGCCCGTACATCAACGCCGAGACGGACGGCGGAGGTTTCCCCGGCTGGCTGACGACCCAGAAGGGCCGGGCCCGCTCCACCGACCCGGACTACCTGGACGCCGCCCACGAGTGGCTGCGCCACATCGACACGATCCTCGCCCGCCACCAGGTCAGCAACGGCACCGGCCCGGTGCTGCTCTACCAGGTCGAGAACGAGCTGTACGACCCGGACGGCCGCGCCTACATGGTCGACCTGAGCAAGCAGGCACGGTCCGACGGGATCACCGTCCCGCTCGTCGGCAACGAGCCGGAGCCGCAGTACGCGGGCGGCGAGGGGCTGGACTTCGTCGGGGCGCTCGACCAGTACAACGCCTTCTGCCAGGGCCCGTGGTGGGTGCCCGATCTGACCCGCCCCGACGCCACGAAACCGCTCGCGGTCTTCGAGGCGGGCACCGGCTGGTTCCAGACCTGGGGAGACACGGGCTACGACAAGTGCCGCCAGACCATGGGTCCCGCCTACCAGAAGATCGTCAACAAGGCCGAGATCATGCAGGGCACCACGATCGAGAACCTGTACATGGCCTACGGCGGCACCAACTGGGGCTGGCTCGCCGACCCGCGCCAGGTGTACACGTCCTACGACTACGGCGCCCCGATCACCGAGGCCCGCCAGACCGGTGCCGACTACGACGAGCTCAAGCGGCAGGGCCTGTTCTACACGACCACCGCCCCCCTGACGAAGACGGAGCCGGTCGACGCGCCCGCCTCCTCCGACGAGACGGCCAGCCTCACGGCCCGCGCCAACCCGGACACCGGGACGCAGTTCCTGTACCTGCGGCACGCCGACGCGACGGCCGGCTCCGACACCACCACCAGGTTCAACTGGCAGACCCCGGACGGCACCTATCCGGTGAGCGTGCGGCTCAACGGGCAGACCGGCAAGATCCTCGTCGCCGGGTACGACCTGGGCGGACAGCGGCTCGTGTACTCGACCAGCGAGCTGATGACGAGTACGTCCGCCGCCAACCGGGACGTCGCGCTGCTGTACGGCGCCGACGGCGACCCGGGGCAGACCGTGCTGCGCTACGCGTCGAAGCCCGCCGTCACCGTGCTGGACGGCACGGCCAAGGCCACCTGGGACGCGGACCACGGCGACCTGAAGCTGGACTACACCCACTCCGGCCTCACCCGGATCCTGATCCACGGCGGCGGCCGACGCGACCTGATGCTGCTCGTCGGAACCGACGACCAGGCCGCCGACTTCTGGCGGCCCGACGGCAGCACCCTGGTGCGCGGCACCGAACTCGTGCGCACCGCAACTGCCAGGGGGAGCACACTCGCGCTCACCGGCGACGCGTCGAAGGCCGGACCGCTGGAGGTGTTCGCCTCACCCGCCGTCAGGAACGTCACCTGGAACGGCAGCCCGGTCACCGTACGCCGCACGGCGTCCGGCAGCCTGCTCGGGTCCGTGCCAGGGCCCAAGGACGTGAAACTGCCGCAGCTGACGCACTGGAAGAAGTCCACCGAGACACCCGAAGTCGCACCCGCCTTCGACGACTCCTCCTGGACGTACGCCGACAAACTGACCACCGACAACCCCACCCGGCCCGGCACCCTGCCGGTCCCGTACCAGGACGAGTACGGCTATCACTACGGATACGTCTGGTACCGGGGCCACTTCACGGCGTCCGGCACCGAGAAGTCCCTGTCGCTCACCGCGTACGCGACCAATCCCGACACCTCCTCGCGGGCCGTCGGCGCCTACTCGGTGTGGATCAACGGGAAGTTCGCCGGGACCAGCGAGACCGGCCGACACACCTTCCCCCTCCACCCCGGGCTGCTGCACAAGGGGGCGGACAACGTCGTCTCCGTCCTGGTCGGCACGATGGGCCACAACGAGGACTTCGCCTACGCCGGCGACGACCACAAGCAGCCGCGCGGCCTGACCGCCGCGTATCTCTCCGGCTCCGACGCCCGCATCACCTGGCGCATCCAGGGCGCACGGGGCGGCGAACAGCCCGTGGACACCGCGCGCGGAGCCATGAACACCGGCGGCCTGTACGGCGAGCGGTCGGGCTGGACCCTGCCGGGCTACCCGGACCAGAAGTGGCAGGACACCTCCTTGCCGGCGTCCGACACCACCCCGGGCATCGCCTGGTACCGCACGAGCTTCACCAGCCGTATGCCGGCGGGCCAGGACGTCTCCGTCGGCGTCACCATCGCCGACGACGCCCAGCGCGACTACCGGGCCCTGATCTACGTCAACGGCTGGCTGATGGGCCAGTACGTCAACGACACCGGCCCACAGCACACCTTCCCTGTCCCCAACGGCATTCTGCGCGCCGACGGCAGGAACACCATCGCCATCGCCTCCTGGAACGAGGACGGCACCAGCGGCGGCCTCGGCAAGGTGACGCTGACCCGACTCGGCAACGTCACCTCCTCCCTGCGCGTCGCCGACGTCAGGGCACCCTCGTACGACGCGGCGGTCTACGCCCAGCAGGCCACCGCGGCGACCGTGGGCGTCGACGCCCCCGACATCGTCGAGCCGGGCGGCACCTACCAGGTCACCGCCACCGTCGCGGTACCCCGCACCGGCCGGGCGTTGCGCGGCACCGTCCTCAGCCTGACGGGCCTCCCCGACGGCTGGACAGCGACGCCGCAGAACCCGGTACAGGTGGGCACCGTGAAACCGGGAGCCACGGCCGAAGCGCGGTGGACGCTCGACGTCCCGGCCGACCAGGCGACGGACGCAGTCCTGGTCCTGAAGGCGAAGGCGTCCTTCAACGGCGGTTCCGTGACCGGGGAGAAGGCGGTCGCCGCTCAGCCACCGCCGCTCACGGCCGGCGAGCACTACATCAGCGACCTGCCGTTCCGGTCCAGCAGCAACGGCTGGGGCCCGGTCGAACGCGACCAATCCAACGGCGAGAACGCCGAGGGCGACGGCCTGCCCCTCACACTGCACGACACCACGTACGCCAAGGGGCTCGGCACCCACGCCGCGAGCAGCGCCCAGGTCTGGCTCGGCGGCAGCTGCACCACCTTCCACGCGGCGCTCGGCCTGGACCAGGAGACGTACGGCCGCTCCGACGGCCCGGCCACGGTGGACTTCACCGTCCTCGCCGACGGCGAACAGGTCTACGACAGCGGCACCGTGGACCGCGACACGGACACCAAGGCGATCGACGTCGACGTCAGCGGGGCACGGCAGCTGGAACTGGTCGTCTCGGACGCCGGGGACGGCAACGCCCTGGACCATGCCGACTGGGCGGACGCCAAGGTGACCTGCGGCGGAGGTGCCTGATGCCCATCGGGAGTGGAACCCTCCGCCGCGGCTCTGCGGCGCTGATCCTGGCCGCCCCGCTGCTCGGCACGGCTCCCGGCGCCACGGGCTCCGGGCCGGTCACCTTCGCGACACCCGGCTACGAACTGCACGTCGCCACAGACCGGTTGACCCTCACGACGGTACGGGCGGGTCGGACCGTGCTGGCCACGGCGGCCGGGGCGTTCCGGTTCCGGATCGGCGACGACTGGTACCTCGTCCGGGAGGTCACCGACAGCAGCCGCGAGGGCGACACGGTGCACGTCACCGCCGCCACCGATCTCCCGGACGTCACCGTGGACCTGAGGATCACTCTGCGGTCCGACCGGTACGACGTGAACTGGTCGCTGTCCGGGACCACCGCCGACGTGCTCAGCACGGCGTACGACCTGGACAGCGCCGGACACTGGTACGGGCACGGCGAGAACACCGACCAGACCGTCCAGCCGTGGCCGCTGGACTCGGGGCAGCTGGTCGATGCCGCGTTCAGCCCGGCGTCGTACCAGGTGGTGTCCCCCTTCTGGTACACCGCCGACGGCACCGGGCTGCGGGTCGACACCGACGAGCCGATGGACGTACGCATCAACTCCGGCGGCAACGGGCTCGGCGAGTTCACCGTCGCAGGTGACCGTCCGGCCACCTCCACGGTGTTCGTCGAGGACACCCCCGCCGAGGTGTACCGCGACCACATCGCGCTGGTCGGCAAGCCCGAGCGCTCCGACACGTCCTACGCCCAGTACGCGACACCGCTGTGGAACTCCTGGGCACAGCTCTACGGCGAACAGAACCAGCAGAACGTACTCGCCTGGGCTCGTGCGCTGGCCGCCGCCGGGCTCGGCGGGCACGCCCTGCAGATCGAGGAGAGCGTGATCGCCGCCGACTTCGACGAGCGTTTCCCCGATCTCCCCGCCCTCTCCGGGGAGTTGAAGCGCCTCGGGTTCGACCTCGGCATGTGGACCGGCTTGTACATGCCCGAGACCGCTGCCGGCTTCTCCCAGGCCGTCGACAAGGGATATCTGCTCAAAGACCCCTCCGATCCGTCCAGGCCGTGCCTGTTCACCTGGTGGAACGGTCGGCAGACCGGACTGATCGACCTCGCGAACCCGGCCGCGCGGCAGTGGTACACCCAGGGCCTCAAGGCGCAGGTGAGCGAATCCGGAGTGGCGGGATTCAAGTTCGACACCGCCTTCTTCGACGACCGGTGCGCCCCCTATCCGGGATCCACCCGTGCCGACTACGTGAGATACGGCACCGAGCTGGCCGACGAGTTCGACCAGCAGGGGGCGGGATTACGGGTCGCGTGGAACGCCGCGCAGGCCCAGGGCTTCGCCACCCGTACGGCCGACAAGCCGACCACCTTCGCCGGGCTGCGCGCCGCGGTCTCGGCCAACCTGGCGGTCTCCACGATCGGTTACCCGTTCGTCGAGACCGACATGATCGGCGGCTCGCTCCAGTATCCGCCGCCCACCGCCGAGGTTCTGGTCCGCTGGGCGCAGGCGGCCTCCCTGATGCCACTCATGTACGCCTCGACCTCACCCACCGGCGTCAGGGACGCGACGACCGGCGAGTGGGTCGGCTACGACCCGCAGACGGTCGGGCTGTACCGCGCGGCCATCGCCACGCACGTGCGGCTGGCTCCCTACATCTGGGACCAGGTCCAGCAGACCCTGAAGACCGGCGACCCGATCATGCGACCGCTGTTCTTCGACTTCCCGAAGGACGAGGCGGGTTACACGGTCGCCGACGAGTGGATGCTCGGCCCGGCCGTGCTGGCCGCGCCGAAGCTCGACGAAGGCACCACCCGGGACGTGTTCCTGCCCTCGGGAGTGTGGCGCGACGTCCACCGCGGCACGGTCGTCCGCGGCCCGACGACGCTCAAGGCGTACGCGGCGCCGCTCGGGGTCACCCCGGCGTTCGTGAACCTCCGGGCCAGGGGCGCCGCCAAGGCGCTCACGGCGCTCCGCGCTACCGGCGCGACACGGTAAGGGGCGGCACATGCATGCGATACGGAGCAGGTTCGCGGTGTTGCTGCTGGCGGTCGTCGCCGTCGTGGCAGGGACGGAGGCGCCCGCCGGCGCCGATCAGCGGGACGACCGGCGCGACTGGACCGGGACCTGGGCCACGGCGCCGAGCGAGTACTACGACGTCTCGGGGATGTCCGAGGTGACGGTACGGATGCCGGTGCGCACCAGCGTCGGCGGCTCCTGGGTACGCATCCGCCTGTCCAACGCCTATGCCACTGCACCGGTGACGATCGGGCACGCGACCGTGGGGCTGCGCGACGGCGGCTCCGCCGTGGCGCACGCGTACGGCCTGAGGTTCGCGGGAAGCGTGACGTGACCGTCCCGGCGGGCGGCGAGGCGGTCAGCGACCCGGTCCGCCTCACCGTACCGGCCCTGGCCGACCTGGTGGTCAGCCTCTATCTGCCCGGCCGGGTCACGCACATCAGCGACCACTGGTGGGCCCAGCAGACCGTGTACTGGACGGACTACGGAGCGGGCGACCACTCCGCCGACGCCGCCGGTGGCGCCTACACCTGGACCACCACCAGCTGGCCGTTCCTCAGCGGCGTCGAGGTGACCGCGCCGAGGGCCCGGTCGGTGGTGGCGCTCGGCGACTCGATCACCGACGGGTCCTACTCGACGCCCGACACCAACCAGCGCTGGCCCGACCTGCTGTCCGCCCGGCTGAACGCCTGCCTGCCCGGCGCCGGGGTGCTCAACGCGGGCATCACCGGCAACCGGATCACCGCCGGGACCGCGACCAACCCGTCGGCCCTGGACCGCCTCGAACGGGACGTGCTCTCCCAGCCGGGGGCCAGGAGCCTGGTCCTCTTCGAGGGGATCAACGATCTCGGCGGGGCCACCGCCGAGCAGATCATCGCCGCCATGACGGAGATCGCCCACCGGGCGCACCAGCGTCACCTGCGCGTCGTCGCCGCCACGATCACGCCCTACAAGGACTTCACCTGGGGTGGCTGGAGCGAGGCGACGGAGGCCCGGCGGCAGCAGGTCAACGCCTTCGTCCGGGCCTCCGGCGGGATCTTCGACGACTACGCCGACTTCGACAAGGCGGTCCGGGATCCGGCCGACCCGCGGCGGCTCGGCGCGGCGTACGACTCCGGCGACCATCTGCATCCCGACGACGCCGGAATGAAGGCCTTCGCCGACTCCATCGACCTGACCACGCTCGGCCTCGGCCGCGGCTGTTCCTGAGGAGGACCTGTGCTTGGACATCTGCGTGGACACCTGCGTGGACGCCGAAGAAGCGCGGCTCTGGCAGCAGCCGTGGCTGCCCTCCTGACGGTGCTCCTCCCGGCAGCGCCCGCCGAGGCCGCTCAGCGGGCGTGGACGGGTACTTGGGCCACCGCGCAGCACGCCTCGTACGACCCGGGAACCTCGGAGGTGACCGTACGGATACCCGTGCGGGTGAGCGCCGGCGGGTCGAGTGTGCGGATCCGGCTGACCAACGGCTTCACCACCGAGCCCGTGACGATCGGGCACGCGACCGTGGGACGCCGGGACAGTGGCGCCGCCGTCGCGAAGCCGTACCAGCTGCGGTTCGGCGGCAAGGACGGCGTGACGATCGCCGCCGGGGAGCAGGCGGTGAGCGATTCCGTCCGGCTCCGCGTGCCGGCCCGCAGCGACCTGGTCGTCAGCCTGTACTTCCCTGGCCGGCTGACCCACATCAGCCAGCACTGGATGGGTCTCCAGACGGTCTACTGGACGCCCGACGGCGGCGGGGACCACGCCGGGGACGTCGGCGGGGACGCCTTCACCAGGACCGACTCCACCTTCCCGTTCCTGACCGGTGTCGACGTACGGGGCGGTGACGCGGGAGGCTCCGTGGTGGCGCTCGGCGACTCCATCACCGACGGGGCGGCCTCCACGGCGAACGCCGACCGGCGCTGGCCCGACTATCTGGCGGGGCGGCTTTCGGCCTGCTCGACCACTGCCGGAGTACTGAACGAGGGCATCAGCGGCAACCGGATCACGGCCGGGACCGACGGCAACCCCTCGGCACTGGACCGGCTGGAGCGCGATGTGCTGTCGCAGCCGGGCGCCCGGACGGTGATCCTCTTCGAGGGCGTCAACGACCTCAGTTGGGGTGGCGCCACCGGCGCTCAGGTGATCGACGGCATGAAGGAGATCGCGCTGCGCGCGCATGCCCGCGGTCTGCGGGTGATCGGTGCGACGGTCGTCCCGTATCGCGGCTGGGGCGACTGGTGGACCGAGGCCAAGGAAGCCGACCGGCAGCAGGTCAACACGTTCGTCCGGGACTCCGGCGGGGTCTTCGACGGCTATGCCGACTTCGACAGGGCGGTACGGGACCCTGCCGACCCCACCCGCTATGCCGCCGCGTTCGACTCGGGCGACCATCTGCACCCCAACGACACCGGGATGAAGGCGTTCGCCGACGCCGTCGACCTCGCCGGCCTCCGGGTGGCCCGCGACTGCCCCTCCGCCCGCGTCCGGCTCACCCCGTACCTGCCGAGCCTGCGCCCCGGGGACGGTTCGGAGATCACGGCGACCGTCACCAACACCGGCCGCAGCGCCGTAACGGAGGTGCGCACCCGGCTCGACCTGCCGGACGGCTGGACCGCAACAGCGGACAGCACCGGCCGGCGCACGCTCGACCCGGGCGACAGCACGACCGTGACCTGGACCGTCACCCCGCCGAACGGCACCGCTTGGGGCGCCGCCCGGATCGGTGTCACCTCGTCCTTCCGCCAGAGCGGGCGCGTCCGGCACGACAGCGACAGCGTGGACGCCACCGTCGTCCCCGCCCCGACCGGTATCCGGGCGCCGTACCTGACCACCGCCACCGTCGAGGGCGCCCAATACGCCCAGAACAGCGGCCAGTTCGCCATATGGGCCGGCGGCCAGGACCTGTCCGGCTGGAAAGACGAGAAGGCGGCCGTCTACCTGCCCGGTGCCGCGCCCGCCTCGGGCAGCATCATCGCCCGCGTCGTAGGCCAGACCGGCAGCGGTCCCTCCGCCAAAGCCGGAATCGCGGTCGCCAACGACCTGACGGACCCGGCAAAGGGCGGCTACGCCGTGCTGGCCATGTCCCGGCAGTACGGCGTGGAGTTCATGACGGACAGCGACGGCGACGGCAAGCTCGACACCTGGGCCGGCGGCGGCGCCTCCTACCACCCCGCCTGGCTGAAACTCGTGCGCGACGGCAGCGCCTGCACCGCCTACGCGAGCACCGACGGATCCGCCTGGCAGCAGGTCGGCACCGCGAACGTGTCGTCCGCGAGCGGCGACGGGGACGCGGGCCTGGTCGCGAGCGCCGTCAACCTCGACTACCCCGGCGAGACCACCACCGCCGTCTTCGACTCCTTCTCGACCACTCACTGAGAGGCAGTTCCTTGACCGTCAGCCGCAGAAGGTTCCTGACGACAGCCACCGCTCTCGGCGGGGCCGTACTGCTCGCCCCGCCCGGCGCCGCACAGGCGATCGCCAACGGCAGCCCCGGCTACCTCCCCACCAAGGCGTCTCTGGACACCCACCCCGTCCCCCGCTGGTACAAGGACGCCAAGTTCGGCATCTTCGTCCACTGGGGCGTCTACTCGGTCCCCGCCGGCTCGGCACGGCAGATGGCCGCCGAGTGGTACCTGTGGTACCAGAGCTCCAAGGACAGCCAGACGTGGGCCTACCACCGCGACACCTACGGCGAGGACTTCGTCTACGACGACTTCATCCCGCGGTTCACCGCCGAGAACTACGACCCTGACTCCTGGGTGCGGCTGTTCGAGCAGGCAGGCGCCGAGTACTTCACGCTCACCAGCAAACACCATGACGGATTCGCGCTCTTCCCGAGCCAGGTGACGGACCGTCACGCCGGGAAGTACGGGCCGAAGCGTGATCTGGTGGGCGAGCTGATGGCGGCGGCGCGCAGGCGTGGCACCGTACGGCCCGGCCTGTACTACTCGCTCGGCGAGTTCTTCAATCCGGCGCTCGACCGGCCCATGAAGAACTTCTACACCGACCAGGAGATCCCCATGACCGGCTACCGGCCGGTCGGCGACTACGTCGGGGACTACGAGCTGAAGCAGCTCTACGAGATCATCGACCGCTACGACCCCGAGCTGCTGTGGGCCGACGGCCAGTGGTTCCGCAAGACCGACACCACGCCGTGGCGCAGCGAAGAGCCGATGGCCCACTACTACAACCGGGCCATGAACCGCCCCCGGCCCAAGGGTGTCGTGGTCAACGACCGCTTCGACACCCACTTCGACTTCGCGACCTACGAGCAGCGCACCAACCCCACCATGGACCCGCAGAAGTGGGAGTGCTGCATCACCATGGGCTACTCCTGGGGCTACAACAAGTTCGAGCTGGACGAGGACTACAAGACCTCGGAGTTCCTCATCCACCTGCTCGCCGATGTGACCAGCAAGAACGGCAACCTGCTGCTGAACATCGGCCCCAGGCCGGACGGCACGATCCCGGACATCATGCAGCAGCGGCTGCGCGACATCGGCGCCTGGCTGGACGTCAACGGCCCCGCGATCTACGGATCGGCGCCGTGGCTGCGGGCCGAGGAGGAAGGCAGCCCCCTCGGTATCCGCTACACCGTCTCGCCGGGCAAGTTCAACATCATCGTGCTGGGCGCCCCCAGCGGGACGTTGTCGGTGCCCGCCGACATACCCGTCAGCGCCGACTCACAGATCCGGCTGCTGGGACACGGCGGGCCGCTGCGCTGGACGCGCAGCGACGGCAAGGTCCACATCCAGGTCCCGGCCACCCTGCCCAGCGACATCGCCAACACCTTCACCGTCGACTGGAACCGAAGGTGAGCCGCATGACGACGCATACGGCGGCCGGAACCGCGCTGGACACCCTCGGCCCCGCCCTGACCGTCACCACCGATCCGGCCGACCCGGCGGGCGGCGACGCGCTGACCGCCACCGCGGTCCTCACCAACACCTGCCCCTTCCCGCTCCGCAACGCCGTCCTCTATCTGATGGATCCGGGTGCGACGACCGCGACGAGGACGATCCCGCTCGGCGACCTGCGACGCGGCGCGAAGATCACTCGTAGCTGGGCGACGAGGATGCCGACGGACGTGGCCGGGAACGTGTCGTTCACCGCGCACGTCGTCTTCGACGTCGCCGGGCGCAGCGCCGACTGTGCCCGGTCCGCCAGAACGTTCACCGTGCCCTACCGGCCGGTCAGGGTACGGGATCCCTACCGCTCCTTCGCCACCGCCGACGGCGCGGCCTACGGCCAGTACAGCAGTCAACTGGTGATCTGGGCGGGCGGCCGGGACCTGTCCGGCGGCACGGACGAGAAGGGCGTCATCCACCTTCCCGGCGCCGCCACCGAGTCCAGCGTGGTGCAGGTCGAGACCATCAGCCTGACCGGCAGCGACAACCCCTCGGCCAAGTACGGGATCGCGGTCGCGAACGACCTCACGGCGCCGGAGAAGGGCGGCTACACGGTGCTCACCATGTCGCTCAACTACGGCCTGGAGTTCATGACCGACAGCGACGGCGACGGGCATCTCGACACCTGGGCCGGCGGCGGCGCCTCCTACCACCCCGCCTGGCTGCGACTGGTCCGCTCCGGGACCGCGTACACCGCGTACGCCACCGGCAACGGGCTGGCGTGGGACGAGATCGGCAGCGCGACCGTGCCCTCCGCGAGCGGCGCCCTGGACGCCGGGGTGGTGGCGAGCGCGGTGAACCTCAACTACCCGGGCACGACCGTGCAGGCCGTGTTCGACCACTTCACCGTGGAGGAGTCATGAGCACCGGCCGGACACACCGTCAGACCTACCGCCCCGACGAGGACTTCCTCACCCCGCCCGTCTCACTCACCGTCGCACCGTCCGCTCCGGAGTCGGGCTCGGCCGTGACCCTGACCGCCACCCTCACCAACACCGCCCGGGTCGGTCTGCTCGGCACCGTCCTGTACCTCGCCGTGAACGGCACCGGACGGCCGTCCGCCCTCGGTCGCCTGGCGCCCGGAGGATCGGCAACCCGCACCTGGCGCACCCGGCTCGCCGACGACGCCGAGGGCGAGATCTCGTTCACCGCCCATGCCCTCTTCGACGTCGGCCCCGGCAGCTCCGACTGCACCCGCGCGTCCTCCTCGGTGCTGCTGCCGTACCGGTCGCTTCGCGGCGCCTTCGACAACGCGGGCATCGCCTCCGACGACGCCCTGACCGTCGCCGACATCGACGGTTCGGCGTCCAGCCTGTCCGCGCAGGCACTGGCAGCGGCCGGGCTGACCCCCGGAGCTGCGGTCACATACGACGGGGTGACCTTCACCTGGCCGGACACCCAGCCGGGGAACCTCGACAACGTGATCTGCTCCGGGCAGACCGTGCTGCTGTCCGGCTCGGGTTCCCGGCTGGCCTTCCTCGGCACCAGTACCTGGGGCGCGGGCAAGGGGGACGGCAAGATCGTCTACGCCGACGGCTCCGAGCAGGCGTTCTCCGTCGACGTGCCCGACTGGTACGGGGCGAACGCGTCGGCTGCCGTCGTGCTGCCCTACCGCCACATCGCCACGGGCCGGGACGACAACCAGGTCAGTCTCTACACCTTCGGCGTCGATCTCGACTCGGGCAAGGAGCTGCGGTCTCTGGTCCTGCCGAAAGTGAGCGACGGTCTCCAGTCGGGCGTAGCCGCTCTGCACGTGTTCGCGATGACGGTCGCCTGAGCGCCGGGAAGGACATGACGTTCATGAACGACAACCGAGGCATCACCCGCAGACGGGTACTGACGGGTTCGATCGTGCTGGGCGGCGCCACGCTACTGCCGCGCGCTCAGGGCGCGTTCGCGTCCGGTGGCCGGTTCGATCCGGCTCCCGCGGCGGCCGCACTGCGGCGGCTCGTGCCCGACCACCAGCGGCAGATCACCCTGCGCCCCGTCACCGGCGAGGGCGACCGGTTCCGTGTCACCGGCCGGACCGGGCAGATCACCGTCGAGGGCACCAGCCCGGCGGTGCTGCTCACCGGCTTCCACACCTACCTCAGGCAGACCGCACACGCCTCCGTCTCCTGGAACGGCGAGCAGCTGGACCTCCCCCGGCTGCTGCCCGCGCCCGTCGGGGAGATCAGCGGATCGGCGAACGTACCCCACCGGTTCGCCTTCAACGACACCAACGAGGGCTACACGGCGCCGTACCGGAAGTGGGACACGTGGGAGCGGGAACTCGACGTGCTCGCGCTGCACGGAGTCAACGCGGTGCTGGTCTACATCGGCGGCGACGCGGTCTACTACGACACGTTCCGGAAGTTCGGCTACTCCGACGCCGAGATGCGGGCCTGGATTCCCGCCCCGGCCCACCAGCCCTGGTGGCTGCTGCAGAACATGTCCGGTTTCGGCGGCCCGATGTCCCGCAGACTCATCGAGGAACGGGCAGCCCTCGCAGAGAAGATCATCGGCCGGGTGCGGGAGCTGGGCATGACGCCGGTGCTGCCGGGCTACTTCGGCACCGTGCCGGACGGGTTCACCGAGCGGCACGGAGGCGACGCGACGATCGTCGCGCAGGGCACCTGGGGAGCCTTCAAACGCCCCGACTGGCTCGACCCCCGCACCTCGGCCTTCACCGAGGTCGCCGCCGGCTTCTACCGGCACCAGGCACAGCGGTTCGGCGACAGCACGATGTACAAGATGGACCTGCTGCACGAGGGCGGCAACGCCGGTGACGTACCGGTCGGCGACGCCGCGAAGGCCGTCGAGGCCGCGCTGCAGGCCGCCCACCCGGGTGCCGTGTGGGCGATCCTGGGCTGGCAGACCAACCCGTCGAAGGCGATCCTGGACGCCGTCGACAAGAGCCGGATGCTGGTCGTCGACGGCCTGTCGGACCGCTACACGACCGTCACCGACCGGGAGAGCGACTGGGGCGGCACCCCGTACGCCTTCGGCAGCATCTGGAACTTCGGTGGCCACACCCCGATCGGCGCCAACGCTCCCGACTGGGTGGACCAGTACCCGAAGTGGCGGGACAAGGAGGGCAGCACGCTCGCCGGGATCGCCGCGATGCCCGAGGCCGCCGACAACAACCATGCCGCCTTCGCGCTCCTGACCGACCTGGCCTGGACACCCGGCAGCATCGACCTGGACGACTGGTTCGCGGCCTACGCCACATCCCGCTACGGCGCCGACGACCAGCACGCCGTGGCCGCATGGCGGACGATCCGCGACACCGCCTACAACATGTCGCGCGCCGACTCCTGGAGCGAGGCTCCAGACGGCCTGTTCGGGGCCCGGCCGAGTCTCGGCGCGAACAAGGCAGCGGCCTGGGGCCCGGAGTCCGACCGGTACGACACCACGGTTTTCGACACCGCCCTCACCGAACTGCTGCGCGTCCCGGCCGCGTTGCGCGCCGGCTCCGCCTACCGGTACGACCTGGCCGACGTGGCCCGGCAGGTGCTGTCCAACCGCAGCCGGATACTGCTCCCGCAGATCAAGACGGCGTACGAGGCCGGGGACCGGGTCCGCTTCGACCGGCTGGCAGCGGTGTGGCTGGACTGGATGCGGCTGATGGACCGGGTGCTGGCCACCAGCGAGCAGCACCTGCTGGGGAAGTGGCTGGCCGACGCCCGGTCCTGGGGCGCCACCGGAGCCGAGAAGGACCAACTGGAGTACGACGCACGGTCGATCATCACCACCTGGGGCGGCCGCGCGCAGAGCGACGAGGGGCTGCACGACTACGCCAACCGGGAGTGGTCCGGACTGGTCGGCGGGCTCTATCTGACGCGCTGGCGTACGTACTTCGACGAGCTGTCGGCGGCGCTGAAGAAGGGGAAGGAGCCCGCGGCCATCGACTGGTTCGCGCTGGAGGACACCTGGGCGCACCGGCACGACACCTACCCGGTCCGGGCCGGCGGGGACGTCCACCGGCTCGCCGGCCTGATCCGCGACACTCTGGCCGTCGACCCCCACCAGACCAACCTGGCCGCCTCCGCCGACCGGGGCTCGGTGTCGGCCGGTCGGCCGGCCACCGTCACCGTGACGTTCACCAACCGCAACGGCTTCGCGGCGGCGACCGGCGTGACGCTGTCGGTCGACCCGCCGGAGGGCATGTCGGCGGAACCGACCGGCGTGGTGACGGCCGCCTCCGTGGCGCCGGGCGAGTCGTTCTCGGCGTCCTTCACGGTCGCCCTGGCCGGGGAGGCCGCCGGGGAGCCGGTGCGCAGGGTGCCGGTGACGGCGACGTACCGGACGGGCGGCACGGCTGGGTCGGCGATCGCGGCGGTGCGGCTGCTGGCGGGAACGGGCATCGAGGCGCCATACCGTACGGCCTCGTTCAACGACGCGGTGTTCGGCGAGTCGGGGGACACACTGGCCGTCGAGGGCGGCGGCGCTGATCTGTGGGGTGCCACGAACGAGTTCGGCGCGGTCTACCGGGCGGGCGCCTTCGGCGACAGATCGGTCGCCACAGTGACAGTCACCTCACAGGACGCCACCGGGGGTTGGGCGCGCGCCGGGATCATCGTGCGCAACGACCTGTCAGCCGACGGATCGGCCGGGTACGTCAATCTCGCGGTGACGCCGTCCAACGGATGCGCGCTGTCGTGGGATGCCGACGGGGACGGCCGGTTCGACTCCATCGCGCTCTCCGGGGCGTTCACCGCGCCGGTGCGGCTGCGGCTGACCAGGTCCGGCAACTCGTACACCGGTGAGTGCAGCACAGACGGCGTCAACTGGACGACGGTCGGCACGGCCACGCCGGGAGGGGCGGTGGACAGCCAGGACGCCGGGGTCTTCATGACGGCGGCGAACGGCTGGACCGGCACCCGGGGCGTCGCCGCGTTCGAGGGGTTCACCGTCGCCTGAACGTTCCACGTCAGGTCCATGCTCCGACGGCGCCGCTCCGGCTGAAGATGCCGGCGCGGCGCCGGTGCTTGTGCGGGGCGTCGGGAGATCAGAATCTGGATCACGCCCCCGCAAGAAAGCTCAGACGAACCTTTCGCTGCAAATTATCTCTGTTCGTGTCGGCGAACGTGTCCAAACGACTCTGAGCTCGACTCAGTCGGGGAACTTGGAGCAATCGAGGTCAACTCTCGTGCGACGGCCGGAGCGGCCAGCTTGTTGTAAGCAGGTACCGGCCTGCCCACCGCTCGTTCTCGGCCGCCGCGTTCCGCCACGCGGCGAGGACCGCAAGGACGTTGTAGTGAGCCCGCGCTTCCTCTTCCCGTTCGCCGCACGTCCGGTGCAGACGCTACGCCTTCCGGTACGCGGCGACGGCTTCGTCGTATCGCCCCGGGTTGTGGAGTGCAACGCCGAGGTTGTCCAGTGCAGCAGTCCGGTCCGGTCGGAGAGGGCGGCGGTAGCCGCCGCTTCCTGCAACGCGGTGACGGCTGCCTGGTGACTGCCGGTGTGGGTTAGCGCCACACCGAGGTTGTTGAGGAGGTTGGGATCGCCGTCGGCACTCTCATCGGCCTGACGTACTGTTTGGCGGCGATTTACGAGCGGGCTCGTCAGCGAGGCGTTCACCGGCGTCGAGGGTGAGCTGAGCATACGGCCGCGTGTCGGCCACCGGAAGCTCGCGGGCCACTCGCTGTCGCTGACTGTGTCCCCCACCGGAGCGGAAACCAGGGAAACCGTAAGTCCAGCCCTCGGCTTTGATGGCGGAAGAGCGGTCCGCAGTGCTGGAGTTGATGAATCGCGACGCATACGCGGAACTTGAGCCGGCCCGGATCTGGGCCTGCGAGCTGGATGCCGGGCGCTACTACTGCTCCGCTTCCACGATGTACCGCATCCTGCGCGACAAGGGCCGGTCCGGCGAGCGCCGAAGACAGGCCACCCACGCCGCCCGGGCGATGCCCGAGCTGCTTGCCACCGCCCCGTCGCAGGTGTTCACCTGGGGAATTACCGAGGCGGCCGGGCCGGTCAAAACCATCTGGTATCACGCCTACGTCATCGTCGACACCTTCAGCCGCTACACCGTCGCCCACACCATAGAGGTCGCCGAATCGGCCCGGCGGGCCGCGGAGTTGATCCGCGAGACCATCGTGAGCAACCGGACCGTGCCTAGGAGCCCAAGAGGGCCTGACACCCGGTCGGCCCGGCCCGACCGGTGTTCGGTGCACCATCGCAGGTCAGTGAGGGGTGGGGAGGGGGCTCTGCCGGTGCGCCGGCAGGGCCCCTTCGTCGTTCCCACGTCAGCGCCGGCGCAGACCCGCGATGGGGTGTCGCACCCCCATCGCTACGGTGGTGTCACAAGCGACGGCGGTGGTTTCCGGTCGGCGACGGCCTCACGGAGGCGGCGTTGTGCCGCGGCCGGGGCGCCCGCGGTCAGAAGCGCCTCCCTCAACGCGCCCGCGACCGGGGGTACATCGAGGACCCGGGGCTGGGCCAGCGGAGCTTCGGTGGCCAGGCGGCCGCTGATGTGGTCGCGGAGCAGGATCTGGTCGTTCTGCAGTGTGCCGCCGCCGAGTACCACCGGCGTCGGGGTGCGCAGGAGGCGGAGGCGGCGGAGCAGAGCGGTGACCATGGCGACGATTTCGTCGCCGAGGCGTTCCACGATGCCCCGGGCCACGGTGTCGCCGCCGGCGGCCGTGGCGAAGACCAGCGGTGCCAGAGCGTGCAGTGCGGTCATCGGCAGGTCACCGCCGGCGACGGCCAGCGCCACGGACTCCACGCTACGCAGGCCGAAGTGGCCCGGCAGCTCCTGCCGCAGCCGGGTCGCCGGGCCCCGTCCGTCACCCGCGCGGACGGCGGCTCCCAGGCCGGCCCTGGCCACGGCGAGCCCGCCGCCCCAGTCCCCGGTGATGTCCCCGAGGGAGAGAAAGCGGGCCGAGCGGCCGCCCGGATGGATCGCCGCCGCGTTGATGCCGGCGCCGGAGACGACCGCCACCCCCCAGCCGTCGGGTGCGCCGGCCTGGAGGACGGCGAGTGTGTCGTTGCGCACGAGGGTCCGGTCGGCCACGTCCAGTCGGGTCAACTGCCCCAGCGCCAGGCGTTCGTCGGTGCGCCGGTCCACGTTGGCGAGGAAGTACGCACCGACCGAGACCGGGGTCGTGTCGGGCAGGCCGGCCACTGTCAGCGCGTGCCGGCCCAGGCGGGCGAGTCGTTCGGTGGTGATCTCCATTCCCTCGGTGTGCGGACGGGTGCCTGCGCCGCGTACCCAGGACAGCAGCCGTCCTTCGGTGTCCGCGAGGACGAGGTCGGTCTTGGAGTTCCCTCCGTCGACGCCCACCACGAGGTCAGGCATCAGCGGCCTCGTTCGCGAAGTACCGGGGCAGATGGGGACGGTTGGCCTCCAGCAGCGCGTTCAGCAGTGCGTCCGCCCGGGCCCATTCGCGGACGAGCGGGTTGGCCATCAGGGCACGCCGGGCCACCGTACGGTCCCCCGTCAAGGCTGCCTCGACGGTGAGTGTCTCGTACGCAGTGACTGACTGGACGAGCCCGAGCATCTCGGGTGGCAGGGGCGGTACGGGGACCGGGTGGGGACCGGACGCGTCGACATGTGCCGGGACCTCGACCACCGCCTCGTCCGGCAGGCCGGCGAGGACACCGTTGTTGCGTACGTTCACGTAGTGGTGGGCGCCGTCACCGGTGAGCAGGCTGGTGACCAGTGCCGCCGCGGCCTCGCTGTAGTGGGCGCCGCCGCGCCGCTGAAGCAGTTCGGGTTGCCGGTCCAGCCCGGGATCGGCATAGAGGGCGAGCAACTCCTTTTCGATGGCGATGACTTGGTCGGCACGGTGTGTTCCGGCCTGCTGGGCCCTCACCTCGTCGTCCGTACAGTAGAAGTAGTGCAGGTAGTAGGAGGGGATGGCGCCCAGGTCGCGCAACGCCCCGGCAGGGACGCGGACTTGAGCCGCGAGGTCGTCGAGCGCGTCGCCGGTCAGGAGTTCCGGCAGGCGGTCCACTCCGTCGACGGTGACCGAGCTGATCCAGGACAGGTGGTTGAGGCCCGCGTGGCCGAGGCGTACACGGTCGGGGTCGGTGCCGAACCGGGCGGCCAGTTGCCGCTGGAACTTGATCGCCACGTTGCACAGGCCGACCGCGCGATGGCCCGCGTCCAGCAGTGCGCGGGTGACGATGCCGACGGGGTTGGTGAAGTCGACGATCCAGGCGCCGGGTTCGGCCCGGCGGCGTACCTCGGCAGCGATGTCGAGGACCACCGGCACCGTACGCAGGGCCTTGGCGAAGCCGCCGGGGCCGGTGGTCTCCTGGCCCAGCAGGCCGAACCGGTTCGGCAGGGTCTCGTCGACCAGCCGGGCCGCCTGCCCTCCCACCCGGAGCTGGACGAGCACGGCGGCGGCTGCGTCCACCGCGGCGGCGAGGTCTGTGGTGGTGGTCAGGCGGCCGGGGAAGCCGTGCCGGGCGAGGATACGGCGGGACAGTGCGCCGATCACGGCGAGGCGTTCGGCGTCGATGTCGTGCAGGACGAGTTCGCCGACCGGTAGCACCCGGGCGCGCCGGGCGAAGCCCTCGATCAGTTCGGGTGTGTAGGTGCTGCCACCGCCGACAACGGTGATTTTCAACAGAGTGCTCCTTGACCAACTGTGGTTGCGGCGACGGCTGTCAGCCCTTGACGCCGGTCAGTGCGATGCCCTCGACGAAGACCTTCTGGGCCAGGAAGAACAGCACCAGGACGGGCAGCAGGAACATCAGCGAGGCCGCCATCTGGAGTTGGTACGCGTTCTGGTGCCCGTTCTTGGCGAGCTGGCTGAGGGCCACCGCGAGGGTCTGGCCGGTGTCGCTGTTGCCCGTGTAGAGCAGGGGGTTGTAGAAGTCGTTCCACGCGTAGAGGAACGCGAAGAGACCCACGGCGGCGATCGCCGGTTTGGCCATGGGGATCAACACCCGCCACAGGATGCGCAGTTCGCCCGCGCCGTCGACACGGGCCGCCTCGGTGAACTCGTCGGGGATCGTGAGGAAGAACTGGCGCAGCAGGAAGATGCTGAACGCGTCACCGAAGAAGGACGGGACGATCAGCGGCTTCAGCGTGCCCACCCAGCCGATGTGCGCGTACATCACATACAGAGGCAGGCTGGTGACCTGGGCCGGGATCATCATCGCGGCCAGGACGACGAGAAAGACGCCCTCCCTTCCGCGCCAGCGCAGCCGGGCCAGCGCGTAGGCGACCGGTACCGAGGAGATGACGACGCCGATCGTGGACAGTCCGGCGTAGAGCATGGTGTTGAGGAGGTCGCGGCCGAACGGCATGGCCTTGAAGACCTCGTGGAAGTTGCCGAACTCCCAGGGCGAGGGCCACAACGAGCCGGTGCCCGCCTGGTGTTGGGTCATGAACGCGGTGAGCACGCCGATGGTGAGCGGCAGGAGGAAGCAGAGGGCGACCGCCACGGCCGGTGCGTGCTCGGCCAGCAGGTACAACAGGCGTCGACCAGTGCGGGGGTGACGCTTCGTCAGTTCGAGGGTGCTCATCGGCCGCCTCCCGCGTGGTGCACGAAGCGGCGCGAGACGCGGATGAACACCACGGTGGCCGCGAAGATGACGAGGAACAGCAGCCAGGCCATGGCCGAGGCGTAGCCGGTCTTGAAGTAGGCGAAGCCCTGTCGGTACAGCTCGGTGGAGTAGAAGAGCAACGAGTTGGCGGGGTAGCCGATGAGGTCGTTGCTGGAGGAGGTGGCGTTGGCCGAACTGGAGGCGACGAACGCCTCGGTGAAGTACTGGAAGGTGTAGATCATCCCGGTGAGCAGGGCGAAGAAGATGACCGGGGAGATCGCCGGGAGGGTGACGCTGCGGAACTTCTGCAGGGGGCCGGCGCCGTCGAGTTCGGCGGCTTCGTACAGCTCGCGGGGTACGTCGAGCATGGCCGCGGAGAAGATCACCATCACGTTGCCGCTGGCCCACAGCGCCATGAGGACGAGGCTGGGCTTGGACCAGGCGGGGTCGGAGAACCAGCCGGGGCCGTCGACGCCCACCCAGCCGAGCAGCCGGTTCAGCGGGCCGACCGGGTTGAGCAGCACGATGAACGACAGGGCCGAGGCCACGACCGGCACCATCGACGGCAGGAAGAACAGGGTGCGGTAGACGGCCCGGCCGCGCTTGACGCGGATGATCACCCAGGCGGTGAGCATGGCCCAGCCGGTGCGCAGCGGCACCATGACGACGACCATCCACAGCGTGTTGCGCACCGCCACCCAGAAGGTGTCGGACTCGGTGAACAGGGCGCGGTAGTTGCGCAGTCCGACGAACTGGACGGGCCGGTAGGAGCCGGCCTGGAAGTCGGTGAGCGAGTAGTAGAGCGTGGCCGCCACCGGGTAGAGCACGAAGACGGCGAACCCGATGACGAACGGCGACAGGAAGGCGAGGACGACCCACCAGCGGGCTCGGCTCGGGCTGCGCCGCCCGCCCCGGGCAGGGCGCGTGCGCGCCGCGCCCGGGGCCTCGCCGACGGGGGCGAGGACGGTCGTCATCTCTACTGCCCGCTCTCGGAGTTGAGGCTGTCGATCTTCTTGCCGACCGCGGCCAGACCGCTCGCGGCGTCCTTCGTCTTGCCCTGCTCGTAGTCGAGCAGGAACGCGCGCCAGGTGTCCATGTCCTCGACGCCGGCCGGGGTGAGCGCCTTGTAGGAGGAGTGCGTGTTCTCGAAGATGTCGACGAACGGCTTCCAGTGCGGGTCGTCGCGCTTGTCCCAGGCCTTGAGCGCGGCGAACGTGGTGGGGATGTTGTAGACCGTGTCGGCGAGGGTGTTCAGGAACGTGGTGTCGGTGGTGAGTTGCTGGAGTGCGAAGAACGCCTCCTGCTTGTGCTTGGAGCCCGCCGACAGATAGGCGACGGTGCCGAGGGTGCTGCCCGCGCCGTAGGTGCCGGAGGATCCGTCGAGGACGGGCATCGGTACGACGCCGTAGTCGAAGTCCTTCTTCTCCGCGGCGATTTCGCCCACGTGCCACTCGCCGTCGTACTCCATGGCCGCGGCGCCGGTGAGCAGCGGGTTGCCCGCGTCGTCGGCGTGCGGCTGGTAACGGCCCACGAACTTCTGCACGTTCGCCGTGCCGTAGTAGTCGATCAACTCCTGATCCCACGCCAGCAGTTGCCGCCACTTGGGGTCGGAGGCGAAGGTCGTCTTGCCGTCCTTGCCGTAGAACTCGGTGCCGCTGTGTGCGCCGACGAAGAGGTAGCGGTTGACGTCGTAGTCGGAGCGGGGGACGAAGCCGTAGGTCTTGATGGAGCCGTCCGCGTTCTTGACGGTCAACTTCTTGGCGTCGGCCGTGAGTTCGGCGAGGGTCGTGGGCGGCTTGGTAATGCCGGCCGCGGCGAACATCTTCTTGTTGTAGTAGAGGGCGAACGCGTCGGTCAGCAGCGGCAGTGCGCACTGCTTGCTCTGGTATCGGGTGTAGACGAGGGTCGCGGGCGGGAAGGTCTTGGCGGTGTCGATCTTCGCTGAGGACAGGTACGGGCTCAGGTCGGCGACCGTGCCGTTGTAGCAGAACTTCGCCACGTTGTCGGGCGTGGAGCTGATGAACACGTCCGGCGGATCGCCCGCGGCGACAGCCTTGGCGTAGGCGGCGTCGTCCTTGTTGGGCACGAACTTCACGGTCAGCCACGGGTACTTGGCGTGCAGCCGGCTGAGGGTGGCCTTGAACGCGGCCACTTCGTTGGGGAGGTGGTTGAACGTCCACACCGTGACGGTGGTGGCCTTGTGCGAGGCGCCCGGCGATATCGCCGAGTCGGGTTGAGACGAGGTGGATCCGGTCGAAGTACAGCCGGCCAGCAGCAGTACGCCGGCGGCCGTGACGGCCGTAGCCCCGGTGATAGCTTTGAACACTGATCGTCCTTCCTCGGAGATGGCATTCCCTGGGTGACGGATCGGTCGGTCGATCGGGCACGGCAATGCCCGGTGACGTGTGCGGCGGCGCTGTCCGGCAAGACGGCGTCGCCGCGGTGTTTCACACTGCGGTCAGGACAGAGACGACGGTGACTCTGTCTGCGGGACGGGAGTGGTGGCGGCGGCGAAGGCGGCCTCGCGGGCCAGCTCCGCCGACATGGTGGTCGCTCCGGTGAGCACGGCGTCCTGGCCGAGACCCGACGCGACGACGGGTGGCCGAAACGTGCTGAAGTCGGCCAGGTGACGGGCGACCGGTTCGAGCAGCAGGTCGCCGTTGGCGCCGATGGCGCCGCCCAGCACGATGAGTGCCGGGTCGATGAGGGGTACGACGCAGGCCACCACGTAGGCGACGCTGCGGGCGGTGTCGTCCACGATCTCCAGCGCGCCCGGGTCCCCGGTGCGGGCGAGTTCGAAGACGGCGCGCGGGCTGCCGTCACCCGGCAGTCCGAGGCGCTGCGCCCGGTCGCTGATGTAGCGGGCGCCCAGATGTTCCTGGACGAGATCCCGGCGCTGTCCGACCGGGGCGACCATGCGGTCGCTGGGGAGGTAACCGGCCTCTCCGGCGACTCCGGTGGCGCCGCGCCGGACCCGGCCGTCGACGACAAGGCCGAGGCCGAGGCCGACTCCGAGGCTGACCAGTACGAAGTCGTCGGTGTCGGTGCCCAGGCCGTGGGTTCGCTCGGCCAGTGCCGCGAGGTTCACGTCGTTCTCCAGGACCAACGGAACCGGGATCGCCCGGCCGAGTGCGGCGCCGAGCCCCCGGCCGGCGTCGGGAAGTCCGGCGGCGTACGACAGGTGTCGTCCGTCGGGGCCGACGGCGGCCGGCAGTCCCGCCACCACCTGGGTGATGTCGGCCAGCGGTCGGCCCACCTGCCCGGCCAGGTCCACGCACATGTCCAGGATCTGCGCGACGAGCGCGTCGGCGCCGCGATGCCCCTGCTGCTCGGACTCGGCACGTCCACGCACGCGGCCGGTGACGTCCGCAACCGCCGCACGGATCTTACGGTGACCGACGTCCACGCCGATCGCGAAGGCGCAGTCGGCGTTGACCCGGTACTGGGCCGGTGCCGGGCCCTTGCGGCCGGTCGCCGGGCCGACCTCGGTGATGACTCCGCGCTCCAGCAGAAGCGCGACCGCGGCGGCGACGGTGGGCCGGGACAGCGTGATCCGCCCGGCCAGGTCGGTGGTCGTGACCGGGCCCGTCTCGTCGATCGCCTCCAGTACGGCACGGCCGTTGAGCGAGCGCAGCAACCGCTGCGGGCCTGCTGGATAACGGCGGGTCACGGGGGCCTCGTCTCGACATTCTGGCCTGTAGGAAAGAAAGTTGTTTATTTATACGCGGGCGCATGGCCAGAATCAACCCTTCGACCGCACCGCGCCCCCAGACCCTGCACAAGCCTCCGACACCGGGGAGTGAGCCCCTGACGATCCGGCTCAAGTTCCCTGCCCCCGCTCGGCCGACCCGACCAGCGATCGGTACGCCGACGCGGGTCGGTAGCTGTTGGGAAAAGGGCTCGACCGTTTCGCCAAACTCCGCGAACTGTTCGCGAAACTCCAGGCCAAGCACGGAACGGTGCTGGTCGTGGTCGACCAGCCGGCCTCAATCGGGGCCCTGCCGCTGGCGGTTGCGAGAGCCATGGGCCGCCCCATCGCCTACCTGCCCGGACTGACGATGCGCTTGATCGCCGACCTCTACCCGGGTGAGGCCAAGACGGATGCGCGGGACGCGTTCATCATCGCGGACGCCTGCCGGGCGATGCCTCACACGCTGCGCGCCATCGACGGCGAGGACGAGACGATCGTCGAGCTGGAGATGATCGTCGGCTTCGACGACGACCTGGCCGGCGAGGCCACCCGCGTCACGAACCGGCTGCACGGCCTGCTGACCCAGATCCATCCTTCGCTGGAGCGGGTGCTGGGGCCGCGGCGCCGAGCAGAAGCCGGGCGGCCGGGTCGGTGTCTGCTGATCCGAACTGGCCGGTCCCGAGGACGACCAGGGCCGGGTCGAGCGCGAGCAACGCCGGGCGATGCCCTCTGCGAGTCGGCGGCCGTAGGGACCCTACGGCCGCCGTCGCCTTCGCCTCACCGGCCGCCGTACCGGCGGCGACGGAGACGGGCAGCGGCTCGAGGCCGGGGGAACCGGGCGCGCCGGAGGAGCCCGGGAACGGATGGACCTCCCCGGCCTCGACACTCCCGTCGCCTCCGGCGGTGACCGCCCTGACCGGCTCGCACAAGCCCGGAACTGCGGAGACCTGGCCGATCAGAAACTCACGCGGGTCACGGACCCTGCCCAACGGCCAACGGCCAACGCCCTCTTGGCTCTGACATGTGATGCACTCAGTGCCGGAGAAGACGTAAGGGGGATCCGATTTCTTCCGAACCCTGATACCGAGGATCCTCGGGGCCGGCAGGACACCAACGATCGCCGTCGAGCGCCGGTCCGCCATCGAGGTCGCCGGCACGACGTCCCCGGTCCTCCCGACGGACACCGACCCGCACCCGACCCGCACCCGCCCGACAACCGGTCCGGCCCGTCCTCCCGTCCCGCGCCGCATCACTTCCCCAACTCGTCCCGCTTCTCGTCGCCTTGAATCGTTGTCGTTCCTATTGACCCCGGTTCGAAGGGCGAATTAAGGTTCCCGCACCTGGATTGACTGAAACGATTCAACTCATTCTCACCCATGACAAGTTGGGGCTGAACCATGCACGAAACCCACCCGCAGCGTGGCGGCTCGACGCGTCGGTCGGTACTGGCGGCCAGCCTGACGACCGGGGTTCTCGCGGCACTCGGTCCGGCGGCGAACGCCGCCTCCTCCGGGACGGCTCGCTCCACCGCGGGCGCGCCCTCGGCGAGTTGGTTCGCCCAACCGGCCAAGTCGGTCCGGCCCAGGTTCCGTTGGTGGTGGCCGGACGGACTGGTGGACCCGGTGGAGATCGCGCGGGAGATCGACCAGATGGCCGACGCGGGATTCGGCGGCGCCGAGATCGCGGCCGTGCACCACAGCATCACCGACACCTCCGTGCTGGACACCGCCCATCGCGGGTGGGGAAGCACGGCCTGGCGCGACGGTGTGAGGGCCGCGCTGCGGCAGGCCGCGCGCCGCGGGCTGACCATCGACCTCACCCTCGGGCCGAGCTGGCCCGTCGCCGTGCCCGGAGTCACTCCCGACGACGACGCCGCGGTGAAGGAACTCGTCTACGGCAAGGCCACATTGACCAGCGGCGCGACCTTCAACGGTCCGGTGCCTGCCTCCGTCTACCCGGCCGCCTCCGGTGTCACCGTGCAGAAGCTCCTCGCCGTCCAGGCCGCCCGCGTCAACACCGCCTACTCCAGCGGCAGGGCGACCGGCCTGGACGCCGACAGCGTCACCGACCTGACCAGCCAGGTGTCGGACAGCAACCTCAGCTGGACCCCGCCCGACTCGGCGACCTGGGTGATCCTCTCGTACTGGCAGCGGGGCTCGGGCCAGCAGCCCGAGGCGGGACCGCATTCCTCGCCCGCCGCGTACGTCGTCGACCACTTCAGTGCGACCGGGACCACGGCCGTCACCCGCTACTGGGAGTCCACGATCCTCGACTCCACACTCTGCGCACTCCTCAGATCGGCGGGCGGCACCTTCTTCGAGGACTCCGTGGAGCTGGAGACCAAGGGTCTGCAGTGGACGCCTGGCCTGCCCGCCGCGTTCCGCGAGCACACCGGACGCGACCTGCTGCCGTATCTGCCGGCCGTCGTCCTCGACAACGGCAACCAGATCTTCGCCTTCGAGGCCCGGCTCACCCAGGAGATCCGGCACGACTTCTGGGAGACCGTCTCCGGCCTGTTCAACAAGCACCACCTCGGAGCGCTCAAGTCCTGGGCACACGGACACGGCATGAAACTCCGTTCCCAGCCGTACGGCCTCCAGACAGACGCCATCGCCTCGGCGGCCCTTCTCGACGTCCCCGAGGGCGAGTCGCTCGGCTTCAAGAACCTCGACGACTACCGCTGCCTGGCCGGCGGACGTGACATGGCCGGCAACCGCATCCTGTCCTGCGAGGCCGGCGCGTACGCGGGCGGCGCCTACAACACCACCTGGGACAAGTTCCTGCGCACCATGGGCGGCGCGTACGCGGCGGGCGTCAACCAGACCGTGATCCACGGCTTCTCCTATGCCACCGCGCCGGGCGTCAACTGGCCCGGCTTCGCCGCGTTCAGTCCGTACAGCGGAGCCCCGGGATACGGCGAGTCGTGGGGGCCGAGGCAGCCGACCTGGCGCCATGTGTCCGACATCGCCGGCTATCTCGGCCGCGTCCACGAGGTGCTCCAGTCGGGCACCGCCCGCGCGGACATCGCGGTCTTCCGGCAGACCGGCTACACGGCGACCGGCATCGGGGCCTCCTGGCTGACCTCCACAGGCATCCCGCTCGGCTGGACCCACCAGTTCCTGAGCGGACCACTGCTCGACCTGCCCGCGGCCAAGGTCTCCGACAAGCGCCTGGCACCCGGCGGGCCCGCCTACAAGGCCCTGTTCCTCGAAGGCGACTTCTTCTACGGCTCCAATCCCACGCTCGCCGTCGCCGACGCCCGCAGACTCCTGAAGTTCGCACGCGCCGGTCTGCCCACCGTGCTCCTCGGCGCCTTCGACCAGGCGCTCACCCCGGGTCTCCCAGACGACGGGGAGCAGGCCGAACTGCGTTCTCTGACGGCCCAGTTGCTCGCCCTGCCGAATGTCCGCCAGATCACCGACAAGACCCTGGTCGGCGCGGCGTTCGCGGAACTCGGCGTGACCTCCGACGCGGTCCACTCCGTGCCGTCGACCCTGCTGAACGCCCACCGGGTCACCGACGACGCCGACTTCTACTACCTGTGCAACGGCAAGCACGCCGAGACCGTCAAGCCAGCGGTCGCCCTCATCGACCACGACGTCACACTGCGGGCAACCCATCGCAAGGGCTCCGGTGCGGTCCCCTACCTGCTCGACCCGTGGAGTGGGCGGGTCACCCGGCTCGCCCAGTACACCCAGGACGGCGACACGTTCACCTTCCGGGTGACGCTCCAGCCGGGCGAGACCCTCGTCGTCGCGCTGGGCGACCCGGGGTTGTTCGGGGACCGCTGCGGCAGCCGTCCACACGCGGTCACGACCGACGCGGACAGTGTGCTCTTCGCGGACGGGTCACTGACGGTACGCGCCTTCACAGCCGGTGCCCGCACCACCACCCTGTCAACTGGCCGGAAGGTCACCACGAAGATCCCCGAGGTGCCGGCCGCCTTCACCCTCGGCCAGTGGACGCTCTCCGTCGACGACTGGCAGCCCGGCGCCACCGCGACCACCACCACGATCGTCACACACACCCTCACACTCGACGCCCTACTTCCGTGGTCGCAGATCCCCGAACTGGCCGATGTCGGCGGCATCGGCCGCTACCGGACGACGGTCACGCTGCCGAACACCTGGACCTCCGGACTGGGGGCCCTGTTGCGGCTGGGCAGTGTCAGCGACACCTGCCGGGTCACCGTCAACGGGACACCGCTCGACCCCGTCGACCGGCTCAACCCCGTGGTGGACCTCGGCGGGAATCTGCGCCGCGGCGCCAACACCATCGAGATCGAGGTGGCGACCCCGCTGTTCAACCGGCTACGGATCAGCAACCCCACAGTGTTCGGCACGTCCGCGAGGCAGAACCACGGTCTGGTCGGACCGGTCCAACTCGCGCCATACGTGCAGCAGACCGTGGCCTGAGCCCCAGCACCGCACCTGAGGTGACCTGGCGCGGGCGCCGCCGATGGCACCGTCCCCAGCAGCGCTGATCCCGGCAGCCGTAGAGGTGAACGGCTGCCGGGATCCGTAGGACTCTTCCTTCATCACTACTCGGTCTTCACGGCATCCCTGATCCTCTCCTTTGCCACCCTCAGGCCCTCTCTGGTGGCCCCTGCCCCTGTCGCCAGGAACTCCTGACGCGATACCGACCAGGACCAGTTCGCGACTCACGCATGACGATCGGGATCGTTCGGGGTTTCGGGAGGCCGCGTGGATCAGGGCGAGGGGGTGGACCTGAGCTGCCTGATCGACCCGCACAGCAGTGTCCGAGTGCGCATTCTGGGGCGGCACAGGCCTGGGGACACGCCGTACAACGACTACCTCGATGCCGAACTCGTCATCACGAGCGCCTTCTCCGACGGGCGCCTTGGCCTGTGCCTGTCGCCAGAAGCCATGGACGACTGGTCAACGGCCCTGGACGAGTCTCCGACAGGGAGGACATCCGCTGGACGGCCACGGCGACAACGGGATCCGGATCGAGACCGACAGGCAATTCTCGCAGTCCCGCCCCGTCGTCACCGTGGACGACAGTGGCGAGTCCTGAGTTTCGGTCCGCGTCGTCCTGGACCAGGGAGACGGCTGGATCGCCGACCCGCGTGAGCAGCTCGGCCACGTCCGGCAGAGGTGGCGGAACGAGGTGGTGACGACGCCTGGGTCGAAGAACTACTTGCCGTAAGTCCAAGCGTCGCCGACAGATGAACGCACATCCGAGGACGAGAACAGCAGGTTCGTGGATGCCGTCGCGTGCTTCCCAGCGGATCCGTAGGCCGCAGAAGCAGTGAAGTCGTCTTCCACGCCCCGGCATTGCATGATCACCTGGAGCTGTGGTGCCTGCCTCCGTCTCCGCGAACTCGGCAGCCACGTCCGTCGCCTGAACCGGCGTCAGGCGCAACAGATCCCCTGAACGACGCCGCCCTGACACCGCCGGTCCTGGCGAGGATCCGATCTCGACGCCTGGAGGAGGTGTCCCACCGCAACCCCGTGAACTCCCGCCGCATTTGCGGTGAGAGGACCCGATCCGTCGCCTGCCCCGAGAACTCAGCCGGACACCTCCGTGAGCATCCACCACCCGGGCGCGTAATTGCCGTGCAGCACCAGGGACGCGGCCCCGACCGCGCCCACCGTCTCGCCGATGAGGCTCTGCTCGACGGCGACGGGACGGATCGCACGGGCGACGGACGTGCGGTTGACGGCGGTCTCGATCTCCTCCCGCATGATCGGCTCGATGCCGCGCAGCGCCTCGCCGCCCAGGACGATCCGGCTGACGTCGAGGAGGCTGGCGGCGCCCCGTGCGGCCTCACCGATCCGGCGCGCGGCACGGCGTACGACGTCACAGGCGTCGGGGTCGCCCCCGCGGGCGGCACGGCGCAGGGCCTTCCAGTCGTGGTGGACGGAGTCGGGCGTGCCGGTCAGACCGATGCGGTCGGCGGCGTCCCGGCCGTGCAGCCGCAGCAGGTCGTCGATGATCGCGGGCGGACTGACGTACGGGCCGAGACAGTCGAGGGCACCGCACTGGCAGACGCGGTCTCCGGGTTCCACCGCCATGTGGCCGAACTCGCCGGCGTTACCCGAATCGCCGTGCAGCACGGTGTTGTTGAGGACGATTCCGGCGCCGATGCCGGTGCCGAAGTAGATGAACAGGAAGCTGCCCGCCCGCTCGGCACCGCCGATCCAGCGTTCGCCTATTGCCGCGGCGGTGGCGTCGTTGTCGAGGGCGACGGGCAGACCGGTGGCCTCGGCGAACATGTCCGCGAGGGGGACCCGGCCCCAGCCCGGGAAGTTCGGCGGTGAGACGACCGCCCCTGTGGTGCCGTCGAGCGGTCCGGGGGCGGCGATGCCGAGCCCGAGGAGCCGGGAGCGGTCGACGCCGGTGCGTTCGACGAGGCGCCCGGCGGCGCGCGCGACCCGCTCGACGACGTCGGCGGGGTCCGAGGCGTCCGTGAGCCGGAGCCGGCGTCCGCCGATCACCTCGCCGGCCAGGTCCACGACGACGATCACGGCGGCGTCGGGGTCGAGGTGGACACCGACGGCACAGGCCCCGTCGGCCCGGATGGCCAGGAGGGTGCGGCGCTTGCCGCCGCTGGAGGGGGCCTGGCCGGATTCGGCCACCAGGCCGGCGTCGAGCAGCTTGCGGACGACGTTGGAGACGGTCTGGTTGGTCAGGCCGGTGAGTTCGGCCAGCTCGACCCGGCTCACCTGTCCCGTGGTGCGGATGGCGTCCAGCACGACGGCCTGGTTGTAGCCGCCGACCCGCGGCAGGTTCGTCCCGCTGAGCATCGTCACCTGTCAGTCACCTGAGCCCCTCACATCAGCCCCCGCTCCCCCTCGGCCCGGCCACGCAACCGTTCCGGAGGCATACCGGCGGGTCCGCCAGTGGCCGAAGTTTACATACTCGAAGCATTGACTTCATCCATCAAATGGATTTAGCTAGCGCCCACCAAATCCGGCCATGACGGCCAGACAGCGCAGGGCGGCGCCGAGCGTGGGGCGCCGTCGGTCTGGCCTCTCATCCGGTCAAACTCCCGGTATTCCCTCAGGTTTCGCGTTCCGGAGGAACCACTGTGCGCTCGTCGAGAATCGTCACCGCCGCGGCCCTCACCGCCGCCACCGCCCTGGCCGTCACCGGCTGCGGTTCGGGCTCTTCAGGCAGCTCGTCCAAGTCGATCAAGGTCGTCTACTGGCAGAACCTGGACAGCACGAACAAGCTCCAGGCCACCTTCCTCTCCTCGATGGTGAAGGAGTTCACCAAGGCCAACCCGGGCACCAAGGTCACCCTCGTGCCCGTGACCGCCTCCGAGAACGACTACTACACGAAGATCCAGCTCATGATGCGCTCCCCCGCGACCGCTCCCGACCTGGTCTACGAGGACACCGCGCTGATCAACTCCGACATCGCGGGCGGGTATCTCAAGCCTCTTGACGCCTACACGGCGAAGTGGAGTGACTGGTCGCAGTACGCCAAGGCCGCCAAGGGAGCGGTGACCGGTGCGTCCGACGGCAAGACCTACGCCGTGCCGGACGACACCGACACCCGGGGGATCTGGTACAACAAGCAGCTTCTGCAGAAGGCCGGGGTCTCCGTGCCCTGGCAGCCCAAGACCTGGGCAGACGTGATCGCCACCGCCAAGAAGGTGAAGGCGAAGCTGCCGGGTGTCACCCCGCTGAACCTCTACACGGGCCAGGCGGGCGGCGAGGCGTCCTCCATGCAGGGCTTCGAGATGCTGCTCTACGGCACACCGGCCGGCGACAAGTCGCTCTACGACGCCTCGCAGAAGAAGTGGGTGGTTGGCAGCCAGGGCTTCAAGGACGCGCTGGACTTCGTCCACACCGTATACAGCCAGGGGCTGGGCCCGTCCAAGGAGCAGGCGCTCGGCGCCAACTTCGGGACCACCGTGGGCACCGAACTGATCCCCGAGGGCAAGCTGGCGATCGACATCGACGGCTCCTGGATGCCCAACAACTGGAGTTCCGCGGCGGCCAAGCCCTGGACCGAGTGGCAGTCGGTGATGGGCACCGCGGCCATGCCGACACAGAACGGACAGGCACCCGGCCGTACCAGCATGTCCGGCGGGTGGGCCTGGTCGATCCCCGCGAAGGCGGGCAATGCGGATCTCGCCTGGAAGTTCCTGTCGACCACACTCCAGACCAAGGCCAACGCCGCTCAGTGGAACGCGACCAACGCGAACATCGCGGTGCGCACGGACGTCGCCTCCGACTCGACGTATCTGAACTCGGTGCCGACCAACAAGTTCTTCACCGAGCTGGTCGCCGACACCCACTACCGGCCCGGCCTTCCCGCCTACAACCAGGTCTCCACAGCGATCCAGAAGGCGATGGAGTCCGTGACCACCGGTCAGGCATCCGTCGACAAGGCCGCATCGACCTTTGATAACGATGTCAAGGCGGCCGTGGGCGCCGACAAGACCACCGAGGGCGGCTCGTGACCGCCCTCGCCCCTGCGCCTCACGGGACCGGCGCCCGCCGCCGGTCCCGTGAGGCGCCCGCCCCCGCCGTCCGCACCCTGCTGCGCGGACTTCCGACACTGCCGGCCGTGGTACTGCTGGTCGTCTTCCTGGCCGGGCCGATCGCCTACTGCGTGTACTACGCGTTCACCGACATGCAGCTCACCGGCGCCTCCGGCGCCCGCTTCATCGGCCTGGACAACTTCACCCGGGCCTTCAAGGACAGCGACTTCCTCAACGCGGTCAAGCTCACCCTGGTCTTCGTGGTCGGCTCCGCGGTCATCGGCCAGAACACGCTCGGGCTGGCCCTGGCCATCCTGATGCAGAAGGCCACCAAGCCGGTGCGGGCACTCGTCAGCGCAGTCGTCATCGCTGCCTGGGTACTGCCCGAGGTCGTCGCCGGCTATCTGATGTACGCCTTCTTCTACGACCAGGGCTCGCTCAACTCGCTGCTGGACGCGCTGCACCTCCCGGGGCAGAACTGGCTGTACACGATGCCGATCCTGGCAGTGTGCCTGGCCAACGTCTGGCGCGGGACCGCCTTCTCGATGATGGTCTTCACCGCTGCCATCAACGACGTGCCCCAGGAGCTGACGGAGGCCGCCGAGATGGATGGCGCGAACCCCTGGCAACGGCTGTGGCGGGTCGTCCTGCCGGTCATCAGGCCGTCGATCCTGACCAACCTGATGCTGATCACGCTCCAGACGCTCTCCGTCTTCGGTCTGATCTACACCATGACCCGCGGCGGACCGGGCAACAAGAGCGAGACGCTGCCGATCTTCATGTACCAGCAGGCCTTCCAGAACAGCCTGATCGGCTACGGCACCGCCATCGCCCTGGTGCTGCTCGTGGTGGGCGCGCTGTTCTCCGTCGTGTACATCCGGCTGCTGAAACTGGAGGACGACTGATGGCCGCCGTCGCCACGCCCCCCGCCACATCCGCCGGACACGCCGCCCCGAAGTCCGGCACCGCGCGCCCGAGCCGCCGCTTCCGGCCGGGCCGCGTCATGATCAACGCCGTACTGCTGGCGGTTTCGGCGCTGTACGTGCTGCCACTGGTGTGGATGCTGCTCGCCTCGGTGAGCGACACCAACTCCTTCCGGCTGACGATGCCCTCGTCGCTGACGCTCGACAACTTCGACGCGGTCCTCAACGTGGACACCACCTACCGGCCGATGCTCAACAGCCTGCTGCTGTGCGGCTTCGGGACGGCGGTGACCGTCGTGGTGTCCGTGCTCGCCGCCTACCCGCTCTCGCGCTACCGCTCGCGGGTGCGGCGGCCGTTTCTCTACACGATCCTGTTCTCCACCGGCCTGCCCATCACCGCCGTGATGATCCCGGTGTACAGCATGTTCGTGCAGGTCAACCTGATCGACTCGATGCCCGCCACAACCCTGTTCCTGGCCGCCTCCGCACTGCCGTTCGGCATCTGGCTGATGAAGAACTTCATGGACGGTGTACCCGTCGTCCTGGAGGAGGCCGCCCGCATCGACGGCGCGAACACCATGCAACTGCTGTGGCGGGTGGTGCTGCCGCTGATGCGACCCGGCGTCGTCGTGGTCACCATCTTCACCTTCATCGGCATGTGGGGGAACTTCTTCGTCCCCTTCATCCTGCTGCTGTCGCCGGAGAAACTCCCGGCCTCCGTCAGCGTGTTCACCTTCCTCAGCGCCCACGACCAGACCCAGTACGGGCAGTTGTCGGCGTTCTCCCTCATCTACTCCATGCCCGTGGTCCTGCTCTATCTGCTGCTGTCCCGCAAACTCGGCGGCGGCTTCGCCCTCGGCGGCGCACTCAAGGGCTGACTCCCCCCACCCATGCAAAGAAAGACACCCATGCACAACGACCGTGACGTCATCGAAAAGCGGCTGGCCCGCGTACTGAACGAGCGGATCCGGCCCGCCGTCCACGCCCGGTCCGTCCGTCTCGACGTGCAGATCTGGAACGTGTCCGGCGAACCGGTGCCGGTACGCGAGGGCCTGGCCGCCCCCTACCGGCCGGCCCGGGTGGGCGACCTGTGGGGACCGGCCTGGTCGACGAGCTGGTTCAAGGTCAGCGGGACGATCCCCGCGGAATGGGCCGGCGAGACGGTCGAGGCCGTGCTGGACCTCGGTTTCGCCACCCACTCCCCCGGCTTCTCCGCGGAGGGGTTGGTCTACCGCGCCGACGGCACCGCGGTGAAGGCGCTCAACCCGCGCAACACCTGGGTTCCCGTCGCCGAACAGGCGGAGGGCGGCGAGGAGTTCACCGCCTTCGTCGAGGCCGCGGCGAATCCGGTCGTCATGCACACCGCGCCCGACGAGCTGACCTTCGGCCCCACCCCGGTGGGCGGACGCGCACCCTGGCTCGGCGACGGCACCGACGCTCCGGGCGAACCCCTGTACCGGCTGCGGCGTCTGGACCTCGCCGTCCTCGACCGCACCGTCCACGAACTCGTCCAGGACCTCGACGTCCTGGGCCAGTTGATGCACGAACTGTCCCCCGACTCCCCGCGCCGCTGGCAGCTGCTCCAGGCGATCGGCCGGGCCCTGGACGCGATCGACCTCCAGGACATCGGCGGCAGCGCGGAAGCAGCACGGGCCCTCCTGGCCCCCGTCCTGGCCGCACCCGCACATGCCGGCGCGCACCGCATCACGGCTGTCGGGCACGCACACATCGACACCGCCTGGCTGTGGCCGCTGCGCGAGACCGTCCGCAAGGTCGCCCGGACGGTTTCCAACGTCACGCAACTCATGGACGACCACCCGGAGTTCAAGTTCGTGATGTCCCAGGCGCAGCAGCTGGCCTGGCTGAAGGAGCACCGGCCCGAGGTGTACGCGCGGGCCCAGGAGAAGGCGAAGACCGGACAGTTCCTGCCGACCGGCAGCCTGTGGGTGGAGCCCGACACCAACATCAGCGGCGGCGAGGCGCTGGTACGTCAGTTCGTCCACGGCAAACGGTTCTACCTGGAGGAGTTCGGGGTCGAGACCGAGGAAATGTGGCTGCCGGACACCTTCGGCTACAACGCTGCCCTGCCGCAGTTGATGAAGCTGGCCGGGGTGCGCTGGTTCCTGACCCAGAAGATCTCCTGGAACACCACCAACAAGTTCCCGCACCACACCTTCTGGTGGGAGGGCATCGACGGCACCCGCATCTTCAGCCACTTCCCGCCCGTCGACAGCTACAACGGCGAACTGTCCGGCGCCGAAGTCGCCCATACGGTGCGGAACTTCCAGGACAAGGGCCCCGCCAACCACTCCCTGATCCCGTTCGGCTACGGCGACGGCGGAGGAGGCCCCACCCGCGAGATGCTCTCCCGCGCCGCACGGCTGAGAGACCTGGAGGGCTCGGCCCGGATCGAGATCGAGCGGCCGACGGACTTCTTCGAGCGCGCGCATGCCGAATACCAGGGAAACGGCGGCGCCCCCGTCTGGTCCGGCGAGCTGTACCTGGAGTTCCACCGCGGCACCCTGACCAGCCAACTCGCCACCAAGCAGGGCAACCGACGCAGCGAACACCTGCTACGCGAGGCAGAGTTGTGGGCCGCTACGGCGGCCGTGGGCCGCGAGGAGCCCTACCCGTACGACGCGCTGGACCGCCTGTGGAAGACGGTACTGCTGCACCAGTTCCACGACATCCTGCCCGGGACCTCGATCGCCTGGGTGCACCGCGAGGCGGAGGAGACCTACGCGGCTGTCGCCCGCGAACTGGAAGAACTGATCGGCGTTGCGCAACGGGCGCTGGCCGGTCCGGGAGACGGGTCCGTGGTCTTCAACGCGGCACCCCACACCCGCGGCGGCATCGCGGCGTTCGGTGCCGCTCCGCGTTCCCAATCGCCGGTGGCGCCGGTGGCGCCGGTGGTGGACGGAGACGGATTCGTCCTCGACAACGGCGTGGTACGGGTCGCGGTGGACAGCCGAGGACTCATCACTTCGGCGTACGACCACGCAGCGGGCCGGGAGGCCCTGGCCCCCGGTTCGGTCGGCAACCTGCTCCAACTGCACCAGGACTTCCCCAACCAGTGGGACGCCTGGGACATTGACGTGTTCTACCGCAACACCGTCCGCGACCTCACGGAGGCACAGTCGGTGACACCGACCAGCGACGGCATCCAGGTGGTCCGGGTCTTCGGGGACTCACGGATCGAACAGAACCTCTCGCTGCCGACTGGCTCCCGGAGTCTGGTGATCGACACGGTGGTGGACTGGCACGAGCGGGAGAAGCTACTGAAGGCCGCCTTCCCCCTGGACGTACGTGCCGCGCACTCGACCGCCGAGATCCCCTTCGGTCACGTCGAGCGGCCCACCCACACGAACACCAGTTGGGACGCCGCCAAGTTCGAAGTCTGCGCGCACCGATTCCTCCACGTCGGCGAACCCGACTGGGGCGCCGCCCTCCTCAACGACTCCACCTACGGGCACGACGTCACCCGCGACATCCGCCCCGACGGAGGTACGACCACTACGGTCCGTCTCTCCCTTCTCAGAGCTGCCCGCTTCCCCGACCCCGACCAGGACCAGGGAACGCACCGGCTCGGCTACGCGCTCCTGATCGGCGCCGACGTCGCGGACGCGACCCGTGAGGGCTACCACTTCAACCTCCCGGAACGCGCGGTGCCTGGCAGTTCGACGGTCGCTCCCCTGGTCGCGGTCGACCACGAGGGCGTGATCGTCGAGGCGGTGAAGCTCGCTGACGACCGCTCGGGCGATGTCGTCGTACGCCTCTACGAGTCCCGTGGCACACGCGCCCGCGCCACCCTCACGACCGTGTTCCCACTGGCCTCGGCAACCGCGACGGACCTTCTAGAACGCCCGCTCGCCGATCCGACGAGCCACCGACATGCCGGTGACGGCGTGGAAGTGACGCTGCGTCCATTCCAGATCCTGACGCTGCGATTGCGGCCCACCCCGGGCGACTGACGCCCCGAGGGGTTGAGGACCCAAGTCCGGGCCCTCAACCCCTCGGGGCATCTGAGACGAAGCGGCGGCTGCTCCCCGTCCTGAAGGAGGACAAGGCCCCAAGTGCCGGATGAGTTGTGGGAGTTGTTCCAGCGGGTGGTGCCGGAGGCTCCGTCGCGACCTCAGGGCGGCGGCCGACGTCGACATGGCGACCGCGAAGTGCTGGCCGCAATCGTCTTCGTGGCCACGTCGGGCTGCACATGGCAGCAGTTGCCGTCCGCGTCGTTCGGTCCGTCGGGAGCGACGGCCCACCGTCGATTCACTGAGCGGTCCAGGACCCGGGTGTGGGCCAAGCTCTGCCACCTGGGGGGAGCTGACAGGCCCGAATCCTGTGGATCGGGGCACGTACGGCTCGGAGATCCACCTGATCACCGAGCGGACCGATCTGCCCCTGTCGGTCGGAATCTCCGGAGCGAACCTGCACGACAGCCAGGCACTGATCCCGCTGGTGCAGGGGATACCGCCGATCCGCTCCCGGCACGGACGCCGACAGCGCAGACCGGCCAAACTCCACGCCGACAAGGGATACGACTACGACCACCTGCGGCGACGGCTACGCGGACGCGGCATCCGCCACCGCATCGCCCGCAGAGGTGTCGAGTCCTCCACCCCACTGGGCCGCCACCGCTGGACCATGGGACGCACCATGTCCTGGCTAGCCGGATGCCGCAGACTGCACCGCCGCTACGAACGCAAAGCTGAGCACTTCCTGGCCTTCACCAGCATCGCCCACACCCCGCTCCGAGGCCGCCGGAAATCCTGTGCGAGGGTGTCGGGCTTGATCAAGTCCACAGCCTGATCGCCGAGTTGGAATCGGCCACCGATCTGTTTCACCGTGCCGGGTGGAGTGGAGGCCGGAGCGCGCCGCGGAGACGCGCCCCGACCACACGGGGTCACCAGGTGTGAGCCACGTCCACCACGAGATGGTTGGCCGTCTGGAAGACCCGGAACGGCAGCCGGGCGCGTACGCCCAGTCCGGCCTGGGTGTATCCCTCGGAGCCGCCTGTGAACTTGAACTCCCGGAATGTCCGGTACCCGGTGACGTCGACGGTCGGAAGCGCCGGGTAGGGCTCTCCGGTCGCCGGGTCGTAGCGGGGGGAGAACAGCGAGATCTCCAGAATGGCTCCGCCCGCGACCGGAATCACGACGTCGGACGGGTCCTGGTGCAGTACGGCGACATAGCGGACGGTGTAGCCGATCGGATCGGCCGCCGTGCCCTGGGCGTCGAAGACCAGACGGTCGAAGCACTCGTGCTGTCCGGTCCTCACGTCGGTCAGTCGCCGGGAGGCAACAGAGCCACCGGTCTTGTCCAGGCTCCCCCACGTCACGGCGCAGTCCACGGCCGTCGGCGCGGCCACCGCCGGAACCGTGCCGGCCAACAGGCCGCCGCCCGCCAGCATCATCGTGACCAGTGCAGTACCTAACCGTCGCATGACTACCCCCCAGTAGCTCGCGTAGGTGTGTGCTTCTTCAGACCAGCGGCCTTCCGGAAGGTTGTGCGTCGTGGAGTAGTCCATTGCGGCGCAGGGGCCCTTCCAGCACCAGCCGCCTCGTGAGACCGCGATGTCCTCGAATGGGCTGCTAGAACTGCTCTCTCCCTGGACAACGCAAAAGACACTCGGAGATCGGTTCGCAATGTGACGTCAGTCGGTCGTGGCCGTTCAGAACGTCCCGTCGTCGCGCGTGTAGTTGGGGCTGAGTTTCAGCAGGGCGGCGACAGCAGGACTCGGTTCGCGTCCTGCGCGGACCGCGAACGACAGGGCGAGCGAGGGTACGGGTCCGGACAGCGGCTTGATGACCACCCCGGCCGTGTCCACCGGCTCGTAGCGGGGTACGACGGCCGCGCCGCCGATGGCTCGCACATACGGCGCGGCCGTAAGGACGCGCTGAGCGGCATCGACCACGTCGACGCGATCGTTCTCACCGGCATGCGACGCGACAACAACACGATCGCCGGCTACGACATCGCCGGGGCAACGGAGTTGGCCATAGCCAAGATCATCGGCTACACCACGGTCGTCCACACCCTGCAGTCGCGCATCTCCCCCACCGGCTCCGTACTGCTGTTCGGCGGCTTGGCCAAGGATGTGCCCTACCCCGGTTCCACCACGGTCACCACCGTGAACGCCGGCGTGACAGGCCTGGTGGCGACGCTGGCCAAAGAACTCGCGCCGATCCGCGTCAACGCCATCCATCCCGGCATGGTCGGCGACAGCCCGTACTGGGCTGGTAACGAGCGAGCCGTGGAGGCGGCACGCGCACGGATCCTCACCGGTGTCGTCCCCACGATGCGGGACATCGTCGAGGGCTCCATGTTCCTGCTGGAGAACCCGGCCGCGAACGGTGTGAACCTCAACCTCAACGGCGGCCATGCATGATCGACGCCCTGCCCACGCTGGCCGTGGTCGGCATCGGCCGCATCAGCCGCCCGATGGTGGTGCGCCTGCGCAGGGCAGGGCACGGCGTGACCGTGACCAACCGGATCCAGGTGCGCGCCCTCGACGTCGCGGCAGAGACCGGCGCGCGAGTGGTCGGCTCTCCGCGCGAGGCGGCCTCGTCCGCCGACATCGTCATCATCTGCCTGACCGACGACATCGCGGTGGGCGAAGTCTACGACGGGCCCGACGGCATCCTCGCCGGGCTACGCCCAGGAACAACCGTCCTGGAGACCAGCACCATCGCCCCGCAGACGGCACAGGCCCTCGCTCCCCGGGTTCTCGAACGCGGCGCCGTTCTCCTTGACGCTCCGGTGTCCGGTTCCGTCGAACTGGCCACCCGCGGTGAACTCACCTTCCTGGTCGGCGGCCCGAAGGAAGCGCTCGACCACGTGCGTCCCGTCATGGATGTCCTGGCCACCCGCATCCTTCACTTCGGGGAATCGGGCGCCGGCAGCATCATGAAGCCGGCGATCAACTCACTGCTGCTGTCGCTGGCAACAGCGCTGGCCGAAGCGCTCGTCCTCGCGGAACGCGCCGGAATCGACCGGGCCGACGCCTACGACGCTTTCACCCAGAGCGCAGCCGCGGCCCCTTTCGTGCTGTACAACCGTGACAACTTCGTACGACCACGTGAGGCGGCCATTCACATGACGCTGTCACTGGTCGCCAAGGATCTGGCCCTGATCGACGCCCTGGCATCATCCGTGGGAGCACCCATGGCCCAGCTGGAGGCGAACCGCAAGCTCATCGACCAGGCGATGACCGCAGGCTTGGAAGACCGCGACGGCGTCTCCGTGCTGGCCGAACTCCTGCGCCACACCGCAGCAGCCCAAGCAGGACAGCCGCCGGGGCGGCGGACTCGACCGTCCGGCTCTCCGTGAAGCACCGAACGCAATCACCGGAACCCCGGCACGCTCGTCCGGCAAGCTGCAAGCTCCTCCCCCTCCGCTCCTGCGGAAAGTCCCTCCCTTTCGCGTCCACCCGAGGCTTCCCGCCCCGCCGTTCGTCAACTTCGGGCTGTACGCCCAATAGAGCCCGGCCTTGCACGAAAGCGGACCGGTGGCCACACCCGGGCACGGGCGGGCGCTTGCCCGGGCGCGGCGTGGGTCGGTTCGGCGGACGGCGGCGGTCAACTGGGAGCCGCCATCGTGTCCGGGTTGCCGTAGTAGGCGTTGGGGCCGTGTTTGCGGGTGTAGTGGCGGGCCAGGA
>NZ_JALJRY010000044.1 GCF_024519455.1 Streptomyces sp. STR69
CGGGGTCGGAGCCCTCGGCGCGGACCTTCTTGCCGGGCAGGTCCTGCTTGTGCTTCGCGTCGTAGATCGTGCGCTTCGGCTTGTCGGACTCGGTGGGCGCGGCGACGGTCGGTGCACCGAGCACCGTGGTCAGCCGGCGGTGGGTGCGCTCGTAGGCGTCGCGCTCCAGAGTTCGACGCGCTAGTCCGGAAAGTACGAGATCTTCATGCCGCACTAAGGCGTCCAGGATGTGAGGCGGCACGACCGTGCAAAAGATCGATGACATACGCCCCCCGTAGCCAGATTGTGTGCTCAAAGTAGCGCTAGGCGCATCGCGCGTCATCGAACACTCTGTAACGAGGCATTCGAGAGTGTGGCCGAGTTTCATCACTTACGATCCACGGGCTGGCCATCCACCTCCACCGGCTCAGGCGTCACAGCAACAACTAGAGCTCTCTGAATTCTCGTAAATTCCCAGCCCGCACTCTTGGCTCAACAGCGAAGGATCTTGTAAATTTCCTTCCGGTTGCATTGCGTAGTAGTGACTGGTACCGCATTGTAGGGAAAGTGCGGAGGTGAGGCTCCTGTGATTTCCACCCGAGATTTCATGGGTGTCGGTATGTGTAGGGAGATCTTATGGACGGTGGTGTCACCTCGCTAATTATCTCCATGGTTGGAGTTGCGGGAACACTCGGCGGGTCATTGCTCACACAGTATCGAGCTGACCAAACGAAAAGAATGGAACTTCGTGTAGCTACTGAACAGCAACGAGAGGGGCGTCTCCATGCTGAAACCGTACGGAATTTGGATTTGACTGAAGCGCGCTCACTTGAAGCTCTCGAGATTCGCCGGGCTTGCTATATCGGATTAAACATAGCGAGTCGACGCTATATGACGGCATTGGTGAACCTTCTCCATGCGTTGCTCAGTGAAACTGATATCAATGAGAGCCTGGAGGAGCTTGAGGCCCGTCGAATCGCTCATCGTGACAGCTACGCTGAGGCGCAGATGATTGTCCCCCAGAGGATTCTGGTAGCAGCGGCGGCGGCAAGCAGGAGACTGAATGAAGGTTACGGTACATTAAAGCACTTAGCGCTCTCCTCCTCGAGTGAAGGGGAGATGAATAATTTTGCAGATGAACTGCAGGCTTTTGAGCAAAGTGTGACCGACTCGTGGGGCTTCCTCTCGCGCCTGCGGCAAGAGATGCGTGAAGAATTAGGAGTAGACCCAACTTCTCATTTGGAGGAATAGGAGCCTCGCCTTGATTTGGAGGTGATGGCCTCAGCCCACGACATAGTCTTTCTCTCACGAGAGGCCGCCGCATGTTGTGCGGTGCGGGGTGCCCCCTGCCGCGAGCAGGGAGCGGAGCGAGCCGCCTTGATCAGGTAGGGAAATTTGGACCTAGTTTTGGGCCGTCAGGTTCGGAGGCTTCGCCCCATTCCTTGAGCGCGGCGTCGATGCGCCGGTTGGCGCGCTCTTGCGACTGCGCGAGGACCTTCGCGTACACGCGGAACAGGACCGCGAGGCTGTGGCCGGCACGGCGGGCGACCTCGGCAGGGTCGACGCCGGAGCTGAGCCAGAACGAGATGCCTGCGTGGCGGAGGTCGTATGGGCGTCGCGCGAGGGAGGAGGACGTTTCCTCTGGGGTTAGAACGGAGGCGCGGGCCTTTGCCCATGCCTCGCCGTAGCCGCTCTCCTGGACGAGGCCGTTGCGGTTGGTGCGGAAGAGCCGGCCGTCTGGGGCTGTGCCGAATCGCTCGATGTGCGTGCGGAGTAGGCGAGTACAAGCGGGGGGAATGGGGACTGGTCGTGAGTCCTCCGGAGCGCGCCACTTCAGACTTCGCTGTTCGTGTGCGCTGCCGTCATCGGTCCAACTTCGGCCGGCGCGGACCGTGCCGCCCCGGAGCGTCAGGGTTCCCCATCCCTTCTCCGGCAGTCGGCATTGCGACTTTTGGAGGCGGATGACCTCGGCCGGGCGCATGCCCGCGTAGTAGAGGCAGCCGAAGAATGCTTCGAGGTGTTCGCCTCGGTCGCCCTGAGCCCGTACAGCGGCGAGCAGGCGGCGGACCTGGCGGGGATTGGCGACCGCCTCGGGATCGACTTCCTCGGTTGTGCGTGGCGCGGTCCACTGCACCGACTGGAGCGGATTCAGGGCGGTCGTGAAGTACTTGGCCTCCGCGGCCATTCCGAGCACGTCGCTCAGGCAGGCGCGTTTGCGGAGTGCGGTTCGCGCGGCGGCCGACTTCCCGTCCAACCTCTTGCCCAGGGCGTCCAGAGCCTTACGGAGGGTCTGTTGGTCCTCGAGGTCTCCGATCGGGACCGAGTTCCGTTCCAACCAGTTGAGGGCCTTGCGCCACTCCGGCTGAGGCTCTTGCTGCCAGGCCAGCTTGTTGTAGGCCCAGCTGTAGAGCGCGCGGCGGAGTACGTGCGGGTCCGGGCAGCCGGTCTCCGTTTTCACCAGGACTGGGGTGATCGTCGCCAACGCGTCCGCGAAATTGCGACGCGACTTGGCCGGGGTGCCATCCCAGCGCTTCTCGATGAAGTCGCGGGTGTGCTGGTACCACGTGACGTTCTGCAGCTTCGCTCGGAGCTCCGAGGCGGGCAGTCCCGTTTCTTCGTCGAAGGGCTCGCCGCGACGGGCTGCTTGCATCAGCTCGGAGCGGCGGCTTTCGGCGAGGCCCTTGGTGGTGAAGGACTCTGACCTCTCACGGGAGTTGACCTGCCAGCGGACCTCGTACGGCTTTCTTCGGCCCGAGCGCTGTCGGATGGCCCAGAAGTGCACTTTGTAGCTGAAGGCCATCAGGCGTTGTTCTCCTCGCAGTTCTGCAGCCAGACGTCGAAGTCGGCACGGCGGAAGCGGAGCTGCCCGTTGGGGAGCTTCAGGCACTTCGGGGCCTTGCCTCGGGCGCGCATTCGGTAGAAGGCGGCGCGGGACATGCCGAGTTCGTCCAGGACGTCGATGAGCTTCATGTGGGGTTCGCGTCGCAAGGTGATCAGGCCCCCTTGGGTATCTCGGATTTGGTGGCAGTCGGTGGGGCGACGGTGAGGTAGAGGCGGACCAGGCGGCTTGGTGGGCGGTCTGGGTAGAGGCGGCTCGTGTCGAGCACGTCCAGGAGGTGGGCGAGGTGGTCGGCGGCGGCTTGGACTTCGGTTTCGGTGCCGTGCAGGCGGATGCGCATGGTTCAGCTCCTGGCTATGGGTTCGGGGTCGCAGCCGGGGTGGATGGATTCGCCGGCGGCGGCGAGGGCGGGGTCCAGGGGATCGCCGCAGCCCTGGCATGAGGGTGTGGGATTAGAGAAGAGGTGCAATCCAGCGCCCGGAACGCCCGCAGCACCCGGGACTGGGTGTTCGGCCTGGTCAGCCGGATTGTGGTCACCGGGTGCTGCGAGTGGCTCAGCGCCCGGTGTAGTGCCCGTAGCACCCGGAGGACTGGGGATGCGGGTGCTGCGGGTGCTCGTGCGGGTGCTGGGGTCTGTGTGAGCACCCGGCGATTGGTGCAGGTCGGGGGCCAGTTCGGGTACTGCGGGTGTTCCGGGTGCTGAAATGCGGTGCTTCTCTGATGCCGTGAGGTTGTAGAGGCGGGAGCGGTTGCCGTCGGGCTGGCGTTTGGAGTCGTCAACGTCGATGCCGATCGTGCGCAGGGCCGGGGCGAGACGCTTGAGTTGGCCGGCGGCTCGGGTGGGGTCCTTGGGCCACTTCTTCGGCAGCTTCTCCGGAGCGTTGACGCTCTCCAGGAGCTGGGCGGCTGTCAGCGTGACGCCTTCGGAGCCGGCGGAGCGTACGAGGTCGACGACGGCCTGGGCGAAGGGCTCGCCGTCCAGGACGTCCGCTACGGCGTCGGCGGCCGTGGCCTTGTAGGACTCCTGGGTCTTCCAGCCGGTGACGTGGTCTACGGCGGCCAGGACGCGGGCGAAGTCGGCCATGCGGGGGCGCTCGGTCAGTTCGACGTTGGGCAGGGCTTTGAGGACCTGGGCGAGCAGGTCGAACAGTGAGGCGAGGATGGCCGGGTGGGCGTCGGCGTAGGCGCGGTCGAGTTCGGCTTCCTCGCGGCGCTTGCGGTCCGGGATGAGCTGCAGCTCGATCGTGAGGAGGCGTTCGGCGAGGTCGCCTGCCAACGCTCCGGCGTCGATTGTCGTCATGGCCAGGACCCGGCGGAACTCCAGGACCACCACGTCGTCGTCGGTGAACAGGGCGCGGTCGACGACACCGTCGCCAGTGACCGCGCGGCACAGGGCGTCCGAGAGCCAGTCCGGGATGATCGAGATGTTGTCGAGGCAGATGGCCCAGGAGTTGAAGGCCTGCACCGACCACGACTTCAGGTCGCGCGGTGCGGTGCGCTTCGGGGCGCCTGAGGGGTCGATGATGCCGATCACCATGGCAGCGCCTTTGGACTTGCCGGTGCCCTGCTCGCCGCGGAAGGCGAGGATCGGGTGGGGCAGGTCGGGGATGAACGCGGCCAACAGCCAGGCGACCAGGAGGTGGAAGCCCTCGTCGGTTGTGTTGAGCAGGTCGTGCAGCTTCGCTAGGCCGTCGCCGTCTCGCACGGGTGCGGGGAGGGGCTTCATGGCTCCGGAGCGGCGGAAGACGATCGGGGAGGCGGACCGCACGTGCCAGCCGTCGGGGCCGACGCTGACGCAGCGGCCGTCGGCGGTGCCGAGGTCGATGAGGATCTGGTCGTCGGGACGGGCGACGCGCAGGAGTGGGGTGCGCGGGTCGGCGTTCGCGGCCAGGCCCTCGAGGACCGTCATCGCGTCGGCGAGGGCCGACTGGGACGGAACCGTGCCGTTGTTCACGTCGGTGTAGATGCGGGCGAGTTGGGAGCGTAGGCCGGCCTTGCCGCGCAGGGGCAGGGCGAGGTTGGGGCCGTCGACCTTCACGCCGTAAGGGCGGCCGTCGTCGGACATGAACAGGTCGTAGCGTTCGCGAGCCAGGGCCACGAGTTGGGAGGCCTGGGACGGGCCCTTCTTCTCCGGGTCGACGCCGTGGGCGGTCAGGATCTCTCTGGCCATGGCGGCGGATTCGGTGTGCGGCGTGCTGCCGTTGACGTGCTTCGTCATCGGGCGCCTCGCGCGATCCGCTGGGCGGCGGACGTGACGGTTGCGCGGGCCTCGCTCTCAGGCAGGCCGATGCGGGTGGCGGCATTGATGAGCGCCTCCGCGAGTGCTGGGGCGTCGATCGTCTCGTGAGCGCGGCAAGCGGCCCAGTACAGGCGGTCGTTGCGCTGGCCCTCGGGTGCGTCGATGACGAACTGCAGGAGAGCGACCGCCTGGCGGCCGGCGATCGGAAGCAGAGCCGCAGCGTGTGGTGCTGCCGGAGCGGGAGGGGTGAGCTGCTGCAGAAGACCGTCCGGGACGTCGGCGAGGACCTGGTCCTCGGTGCCGGGAGCGAGGGTGTAGGTGCCGCGGGTGGTGGTGGAGCCGGGGCCGACTAGGTAGCCGCCGGAGCCGCGGACGTCGATCCCGGGAGCGAGGCGGCCGACCGAGTTGGGAATGGTCCGGTCGGCGGGGCCACGCAGCCACAGGTGCCGGCCACCGCTCGGGGTGGCCACCGTGATCGTGGGCGGGATGGTGAAGGCGTGTTCGCGGGTGAGGGCTTCGAAGTTGGCGATGCCGTCGATGTCGTTCTTCACGTCCAGGTCGATGCCGATCATGTGGTGCGGGGTGCGGCCGCAGGCGATGCCGTAGCCGGTCGCCCATGGGGCCACAGCGAACAGGGCTCGTACGGCCTTGGGGTTGGTGGTGGCGTCGTGGATGCCGTGGCCGATCTGTCCGCACTCGCCGTGGCAGCGGACTCGGCCGTGCTCGGCTCGGTGGGGTGAGCGGACTGCGGGTAGCTTGGTGCGGCTGAGCGGGATCACCGCCAACCCGCGGTGGGCAGCGCTCAGGGCGTGGGCCAGGGCGGTGCTGTGGGCAGGGGGATGCGGTTCGGTCACGGGAGACCCTTCCGGTGCTTCGGTGCTTGGGGTGTCTCGGACCGGTCTTGATCAGTTCCGGTCACGTCTAGGTACGTCTCTTGCGAAAATCCGTTACACCCCCAGGTCAGAGGCCTGACCTGCTGCGGATTGCAGGCGGTCGCGCATGACGCGCGCGCCCGCGTAGAGCGGTCCAGAAAGTCCAGAAACTCGGGGGTGTCAGGGGCGTCAGGCCGGGGGTGTCAGACGCGTCTGACGGGGGTCGCGGGCGCGTATGACCCGTGCGTTTGGGGCCCGTTGGCGTCAGCGGTGTCAGACGCGTCTGACGCGTCAGGGCCGTCAGGCGGCTTCGTCCTCGTCGTCGCGGACGATGACGTACACGCCGGTCTCGTCGGTCTCGGCGAGGCGGCCGGCGATGACGAACTGGGCGACCTGGCCGGAGACCCAGGCGCGCGAGCGGCCGTGTCGGTCGCAGTGCTCCATGAAGTCGGCGGGGCGGACGACGGTGCGGCCCTCGGACTCGAACTCGGTCAGTAGCTCTTCCATGGCCTGGCGGGCCTGCTTCGGAGTGAGTTGGATCTTTGGCTGAGCGGGCGGCCGTTCGGCGAACTGCACCACGGTGGTGGGGTGCGGGAGTTCCTGCTCGGGGTCGATGCCGTCCAGATCCTCGTCGTCGAAGTCGTCGTCCTGGTCCTCGCCGTCGTACGCGGTGAAGGCGTGGTCCTGGTCGTCGTCGGAGGTGGTGGGGATGGAGCGCGGGCGGGTGGGCATGTCGGTGTCCTCCTGAGTGGGCTGGGCGTGGGTGGTGCCGGGTATCGGGTGGCGGGTGCGCTGGGTGTACTTGCGGCCGGCGGCCTGGGCGGCGGCCTGGGCGGTGACTGGGTCGATCGCGGCGCGGACTTCGGCGAAGGCGAGGACGACCCACTCCAGGTATTCGCGGCCGGTGAGGTAGTCGCGCAGCGGGGTGGCCCAGAACGTCTCGGGGATGCCGTTGGCGACCAAGTAGCTGTAGCCCGGCTTCTTGTCCTTCCACACGTGCGGGCGTGCTCCGGCGTCCAGGACGTCGTCGTCCAGGGCGAAGCCGGCGTCGGTGTCGTTGCGGACGCCGTGGCACCAGGAGGAGCCGAGGGAAGCGCGAGTGTCGGTGGACATCTGGTTGTGGGAGGCGCGTTGCATGGAGACGACCAGGGAGACGCCTGCGGAGCGGGCCTCTTGGGCGATGCCGGTGAAGGCGTCCTCCTCCGTCTCGCGGATGGTCTTGGCGGCTTCCTCGAACCAGGCGAGCAGGTACGGCATGCCAGGCGAGCCGTCGACCTGGGTGCGGGCGCAGGCCGGTTCCCACTGCTTGTAGCCGTACTTGGCCAGCCATGCGGTACGGGCTGGGATGACCGCGTGCAGGGCGGCGACCATGGCCTTCGTGGACGGCATGTCGAGCGCGGCCCAGTCGAAGGCGGGCAACAGCGGGCCCAGGGTCTGTTCGGCCTTGGCCGGGTCGGAGCCCCACACGATCACGTCGCGGCGGGTGAAGACTTCGGCCAGGGCCGTGAGACCGCCTTCGGACTTGCCGGAGCCGGTCATCCCCATGATGAGCAGGTGCATGGCGTTGCGGGCGGCGGCTGCCTCGCCGGGGAAGAACATGGCCGCTTCGGCGCCGTCCTCGTAGATGCCGACGTGGACCGGGTTGGCGATCGAGCCGCCCGGGTGCGAGGGGCCGGGGCAGGGCACGGTGTTCTTGAGCAGGTCGTGCGGGACGATCGTGATGGCGCCGCGGGAAGCCGACTCCGGATCCGGGGCGTGTCGTACGGCGTTGGGCGGGACGTCCAGGGCGGAGGCGAGCTTCGGGAGTGCCTTGGAGACGTCGTCGTTGGTGAGTTCGCCGCGCGGGAGCTGGTAGTCGATGGTGGCTTTGTTCGGGGCGGCTTCGGCCTTGGTGGTCAGGGTCTTGGCCAGGCCTACCTTCTCCCAGATGCCGCCGTCGGCACCGCCGGTGGAATCGGGGTTGCGGCGCAGGATCTGGCGGATGTTCCAGGACAGCGCCAGCGAGGGGGCGCCGATGAAGTAAAGGCCAGCGAGCGGTCCGGCGTCGGGGCCGGCGATCGCGGCCGCAGTGAACCAGCCGGAACTGGCCGCAACGGTGACTGCGGAGTGCAGGCGGCGCTGTGCGGTGGTGGACTTGCCTGCGGCCCAGGTCGCGCCGGTAAGCGCGACCGAGGCGAGGGTGAGGCCGGCGGTGACAGCCGCGTTGTCCGCCCAGTAGAGGTGGGCGGGCCAGGAGACCAGGCCCGTGCCTGCCCCGGCCAGCCACGGCGGCAGGTGCGGCTTGAGGCGGTGCAGCAGGTACTCGACAACACCGCCGCCGCCCTGGGCAGCGCGTAGCTGCTCTTCGATCAGCTGCTCGGGGGTGGGATGGGACACGGCCTGGTCCTCCTGGTCGTACGCGAATCAGCAGAGCTGCGAGGGGAGTTGACGGGTCAGAGGTTGAAGTCGAAGCGTTTGCGGCCGGCCGCGCGGCGGGTGTTGTAGGGGGCCAGCTCTGGTTCGAACTCGCGCTGGAACGCGGCGTAGGTGGCGACCGCGTTCTTCGCGGCGTCGCGGACGTCGTCGGCGGTCTTCTTGAGCTTCTTGCTGACCCGGCGGGCCCTCATTCGGGAGCCCATCCGTCCGCGACCTTGCGGGTCCGGGACTTGGGCGAGGGCGGCGTTGAGGACTTCGGCGGCGCCCGCGAGTTCGAAGGACAGCTGCAGGAAGACGCTGCGCGCCTGGTCGCAGTAGTTGCGGACGTCGGTGCTGTTGAAGAACTGCGGGTCGGCGAGCGGACTGTGGCCCTGCTTGGTGCCGCCGCCGGCGCCGCGGGAGAAGAAGCCGCCGCCGGGCCCGGCGGTGCCCTGCCCCTGGCCGCCGTTTTGCGGGTTGCCGCCGACGTGCACGTGGTAGTGCCGGGCCCCGCCGCTGCGGGAGCCGCCGCCGGTGGTGCGGCGTGCGTTGCCGTTGCCGTTGGCGGCGTTGCCGCCGGGCGAACCGGGGGCGCTGCGCGAGGAGTTGAAGCTGCTCTGCCAGTTGTTGCTGTTGGGGGGTGTGGTCATCAGTGGATCTCCTCAATCGGGGCGGTGGCAGCAGCCCGGCGGGTGCGCAGCCACAGCACCTGGGCCGTGATGGCCAGGGCGAGCCACAGCAGCGGGAGCGGGCGGGCGAGCGGGCCGAAGGCGACGGAGAGTGCGGCCCAGGCCGTGGCAGTGGTGGCGAGTGCGGCGACGGTGCGACGCCAGCGGCGGACGGAACGGTCATCGGTCTGGCGACGGTTGCCGACCCAGGTCAGCCAGCCGAACGGGACGGCCACGGCCGGGGCGAGCACAAGCGCGGTCCACCACGCCAGGACGTGCACGATGCCGGTGGCGAGGAACGCGGCGACGGCTATGCCGGTGGGCGCCCAGCTGCGTCGTGTCTCCCACAGCCAGGTACCGAGGGCACGCATCGCGCGCTGGGTGAGGGTCGGGCGTTCGGGGACGACCAAGACGATTGGCTGGGCGTCGCGGCGACGGGTGCGCGGGACGTGCGCGGTGCGTGTGCCGCCGTACGACACCTTCCGAGTTCGGTTGGGCATGGCGGGACCGGGTCCTTTCAGTGGGTGGTGTGGGTGCCACGGCGCCCGGCGCGGCGGCCGGCGGTGGTGGCGTGGGTGGGCTGCAGGGTGGCGTAGCGCCAGCGGGTGCCGAGGCTCTTGGCCGCGTACATGGCCTCATCAGCGGCGCGGAGTCGGACGTCGAACGGCAGGCCGGGGCGGTCGGCCGGGCGGCAGAAGCCGATCGAGACGCGCGGCGAGAGCGGGGCCGGCTCGTCTATGTCGACGCTCTGCTGCAGTCGGTGCACCAGGTCGTCCAGGGCTGTGGTTGCGCTGTCGTCCAGGTCGACTGCGGCGGCGAACTCGTCACCGCCCAGGCGCCCGGCGAACCCGCCGTGTTCGGAGCTCCACTGCTGCAGGCGCCGGCCGATCGCGGCGAGCACGGCGTCTCCGGCCGCGTGGCCGAAGGTGTCGTTCACGTGCTTGAAGCGGTCGACGTCCAGCAACAGCACGCTCAAAGGCCGGCGCGCGGTGGTTCGTAAGGCGCGGGAGGTGAACGGGTCGCGGGTGGACAGGCCGGTTAGCGGGTCGGTGCGGGCGATGCGCAACCGCCGGGCGAGCCACAGGGTGTGGGTGGCCCAGCCCGCGGCGGGCAAGGCGGCGGCGAGGGCGATCGGGTCGGTCACTGGGTCAACTCCTGAGCGGGGGCAGGGGTGTTCGGGGCGGGGTAGGCGCAGAGGACGCAGGTGCCGAGGGAGCGGGGGATGCAGTAGCTGTAGGTGATTTGGCACTGGGGGCAGGTGCGGCGGGCGAGCATCGCCAGCGCGAGGGCACCCCACTTGCGCGACGTCATGGGCCGCACGGGCTTGGCGTCCGTGACGCGGTAGAGGTAGGCGACGCGGGCGTAGCCGTGGCGGGTGTAGCGCAGGACCTGCGCGGACACATGCTGTCCGCCTGGACGCAGGCCCTTCGCGCGCAGTTGACGGCGGGTGGCGTAGCCGTCGGGGGCCATCCGCCACGGGAAGGTCGGTATGCCGAACCGGACCCCGTTCGGGTCGTAGCACTTGGCGTATGCGGCGCCCATCAGCCCTCGCCTCCCGTCAGGGCCAACTCGCCCTCAAGGGCGGGTGCTTGGGTCGGCTCCGGAGCAGGGTTCTCAGCTGGTTCCGGGTCGGGCTTCGGGGCGTTGAGAGAGATGTCGCGGATGCGGGCGGCGCGGCGGGTGCCGATGCCGTAGGTCTTGATCAGCCAGGTGGCCGACGCCTCCTGCCCGGCCGCCACGCGCTCGCGGGCTGCCGCGATCAGCTCCTCATCCGTCGGGCCGGGCGGCAGTGCCTGCCGCTTGGAGCCTGCCGCGACGGGTCGGCGGGGCTGCCGTTGTTTCGGTTCGGCAGCGGGTGCCGTAGGAACCGGCGGCGGGGGTGCTGCCGGAGCGGGCGGCATGGGGTGCTTTCCGGCCGGGGCGGCGGGGGTGCTTGGTGTCCTGTCGGCAGGGGGCTGTGTGCGCAGGTGCGCCATATGCACGAGCAGGCCCAGGACGACGGGCGGGATGGCGGAGACCGCGACGATCAGCGGCCAGTCCACGGCGATCACTTGGGAGGCGATGGCGTGGTCGACGGCGTTGCCGGCCACTGACAGGACGATGGCGCCGATCGCGTTCGCCTTGGCCCAGGCGCGGGCCGTGGCATTGCGGGTGGACTGTCCCAGCCACACCCGTACGGCGGTCATGGCATAGGCGTCGGTGGTCAGCGGCAGCAGCCAGGACAGCCACGGCCACCAGCCGGTACGCACGGCGAGGTCCTGCAGAGCGGCATACGACGATGCGGCAGCGGCCAGGCCGACGGCGCCCATCCCGGCGTACAACAGCCAGTCCCGGCGCGGTACTTCCGGCGTGGTGGGCTGGGTGAGAGCTTCGGTGGTCATCGCGTTCACCCCAGGGAGTTGCTGAGGCCAGAGGTGATGGCGATGACCGTCTGGGCGACGGCGCCCTTGACACCGTTGGCGAAGTCGCCGGTCAGATAGAGGCCGATCAGGACGCCCAGGGTCAGCGTCGACCAGCGGTGTTCGGTGAAGTAGCAGAGCATCCCGGCGATCAAGAGCAGCAGGAGCAGGAGCAGGACCGAGATGGTCACCACGGGAGCTGCGGACGGGGCTGCCAACAGGATGGGGGCGGACACTTGAGGCTCCTTCAACAGGGCTGTGGGAGAGGTGAGTCGGCGGGGGTGGTGGCCCGCCCGGCGCGGGGTGCGGGGGTCGACCGCGCGGGGCGGGCGGCAGGGGCGGCTACCGGTCGGGGCCGCGCTCGAATGCGGCGATCGTCAGGTCGATCAGGCCGGGGTCGGTGCAGTAGCCGGCGTAGGTGCCGTTCGCGTGCCACACGTGCCAGCGCCGGCCGAGAACGCCGGGGTGGTGGGCACAGACGGCGAGGTAGGCGCGGCGGCGTACGACAGGCACGTCCGGCAGCGTCACGGACTCCGGCAGTGGCTGCGGAGCGCTCATCACGCCGCGCCTTCCTGACCGGGCAGCAACTCAGCGAGCCGGTCGGCGGAGGGCGGCAGGTCGCTGGGCGCGCAGTCGCCGAAGCAGACGTCGCGGTGGTCGTCGATGTGCTGCAGATCGCGGGCGAGGCCGTAGTCGTCGGAGACGGCAACCTCGCGGTAGTCGCCACACACGCAAGGCACGATCAACGTCCAGCGCGGCTCGGGCATGCAGCCCGGCTGGGAGGTGAGGGTGTGGTGCAGCCACGCGTCCTCGTCCAGGTACGTGACCGCGCACGGGGCGATGGCCCACTCGTAGTCGATCCCGTCGACGTAGAGCGCGGGGTAACCGGCCCAGTCGTCGGCCTGCACGACGCGGGCAAGGGTGTCGGGGAAGGCGTCCTGCGTCTGGTCGTCGGCCAGCCGCACGGCCATCTGCCGTTGTGCCTCGATGCGTTCGCGCTTCTCGCGCTCCCATTCCAGCTCGATGACCTCGCGGGACTGGGAGGCCAGCCGTAGCAGGCGGCGCAGGCGGGTTTCCGGGGTGGTGGTGTCAGTCATCGCGCGGTCCTCCGGGCGTGCGTGGGGTGGCAGACGTGGGTGCGGGCGGCGCGGCGGGCGGCGCGCTGGTTGCGGTAAGCGGGGTGCCAGCCGCAGACCGGGCAGCGGGGCCGGGCGCTCATGCGATGCGCCTTCCGGAGAGCGCCGGCGTCTCGCCGTCGGCCGTCGCGAGGGCGACGTCGGTGAGGATCGGCTCGTACTCCGGCAGGGCGCCCAACTGATCGAGGGTGTCGATCAGCACCGCGAGCGGGAGCGCCTGGCCGTCGTAGTGCGCGATCACGGCGGCGCGGGCGGCGGCCAGGAGTTCGGCGTTGTCGTGCCACAACGCGGCCAGCTGGCGCCGCAGTTGGGAGTTGGCAGCGGTCAGCGAGGCGATGGTCGGCTTCGGGCGGCGCGGGAGGGGCTGAGTGGACATGAGGTGAGAAACCTCCGTGGATCGGACGGCTGTCGGGCGTGAGCGGGCAGCGCTGAGCCAGGCCGGGGACACCCGGCAGCCGTACGGAGAAAGAGAGTTGAGGGGAGCGGATCAGATGCCGTGCGGGCCACGGCGGGAGCGTCCGCTGTCGCGGGTCATCGACCGCAGCACCATCGCGCACACGGTGACCGAGACGGCCACCACGGCGACGGAGGCGGCGACGATCGCGACCGACAGCAGCAGCGCCACCAGGACCACGCCGACAACCAGGGCGCCGGCCACGCCTGTTGCCACTAGGGCGCCGGGCGACATCGCGGACATCCGAGACGGCGCGGCCGGGGCGTGCGAGCAACCGCACGACGGGACCAGGCCGGTAGGTGCATGCACCGGAGCAACGGCGGCCGGGGCGGGGGCCGATGACAGATACGTACGGCCGAGCGCGTCGGTGAGCACGTACTGCTGTGCAGCCTGGGGAAGCGGCAGGTTCGGCTCGTTCATGCCGCAGCCCCCTTCCTGGCGGACGGCGTCCACTCGAAGCCGCACGACCCGCACACCCCGCGCGCCATGTGACAGCGCGAGACGAAGACGGTGCGACGGCAGCGCGGGCACTTCGACTTCGGACACACAGGGCGTTGGTCGTAGAACGGAGCCGCGCCCATCAGGCGTCCGCCTGCCCGTCCTGGGTCCCGCCCGCGGGCACAACCTCATCGTCGTTGAAGGGCGCGTAGGCGTGAATGTGCAGGCCGCCGACGGCGCCGTGGGTCTCGAAGACCCAGCCGCCTCGGCTCCACGCGTTCAGATGCGTGTCGGATCCCATGGCCTGGGCCAGGCGCGCGAGGGCCGGGAAGCGGTCCTGCGGTTCCACCGGTTCGTGCGTCGGCAGCTGCAGTCCGACGCGCGCGTTGTCGGACATCGTGATGTAGAGCTCCGGAAGACCCGGGACGCCGGCCAGGAAGTCGGCGAGCTGTCGCAGAGCGTCAGAGGGGGAGCTGGAAGCCGGTTCCGCCGACTTGGATTCGATCGCCGATGCGGCGATACGATCGTTGAGCATCGTTGAACTCCTCTAGACAGGGACTCGATGCGTCGGCCTCGGCAGAGGCTTGAGATGTGGGCCAACACGTCTCAGGCCGTATCTGCCGGGGCCGTTCTGTCTCACCAGGTTGATGGGTTCCTGCGAGCGCTACCAATGACGGTCTGTCATATGGCTTCTGTCTCACGGGAATCCCACCCGGTTTCATCATGGTGCACCTAGTGCACCAAGTTTGGCAACAGGTCTCGCCGGATTGAGTAGGGAGCGATGGGGCCGCAGTGTGGTGGACTAGGTGAGATAGGTGAGATGACCCAGGTGAAGGTGTGGTGCATGACCGAGTTCAGGGGCAAGCCGGCGTACCGGCAGCTTGCCGACTACCTGCGGGAACGCATCAAGAGCGGCGAGATCCCGAATGGCGCGCCCCTGCCGTCGGCGGCTGAGCTGATGAACCAGTTCGAGGTGTCCAGCACCGTGGTGAAGAACGGGATCAGCGTGCTGCGGGCCGAAGGCTTCGTCGTGGGTCACCAGGGCAAGGCGGTCTATGCCCAGAATCCGCCCCTCACACCTCTGCCTGAGTGGGCCCCGCCAGTGATCGATGCGGCACACGCCTTGGCGGGCCTGGTCGAAGAGATCGCGGAAGGGCATCCGGTGGAGCCGTCGAAGGCCCGGGACGCGCTGACCGCGTGGCATGCGGTCAGCGAGCAGCTGCCGGAGTCGTTGCTCACCGCGCGGCGGCAGGCTGTCACGGAGGACTAGGAGTGCGCCCCAGCGATTTTTACCCCGCTACCTGCACTTCCGCAGAGTGATCTTGGACGGGGGCTTGGGTCTCGCGGCTACGCCCGGCCTTGCTGCCCGCCTGCAGAGTCTCGGCCTGGCCACCGCCCTATCTGGGGTGTCGGCTGTCATGGCGCCGCGTACTACGCGGCGATGAGGATGGCAGGGCAGCTCCCAGGCGCACCAGAAAGGTAGCGAACTGGGTTCATCGAGTTACTCAGAGGCCGTAAGGGCTGCCGATGCTTGTACGGAACCTCTTCCAGGTTCGACGGATTGTTCCTCTGGAACGGGAGCGCCCCACACCGTGCATGCGGCTGCGGCCAATCCAGCCAGGGGGACGCTATCCAGACAGTTGACCGATTGCCAGGAGCGAGCTCGTTCGGCGCGATGCGTACATTGATGCCCGCGGGCGGGTATCTCTGGTACGTAGCTGACGGAGACAAGACGCCGTGCGACGGGAGGCGGGTCGTGGGGGACGGTGACCTGTTCGACTTTAGGTACGCCACTATCCACGGTGATGTCATTGGGCACCTGAGAACCGGAGAGGCCGAGTCCGGGGCCATCTGCACGTTGCCGGGCCAGCCGCTGGCGTTTACCGGGCGGGATATCGAGGTCGACGACCTCAGAAGCGCTCTCAGGCCGGGTGCCGTGACTGCGGAGCTGGGGGCTGTCTGCGCGATCGCTGGCCTGGGGGGCGCGGGCAAGACCGCGCTCGCGCTGCACGTCGCCCATGGCGCCCTCGCTGAGGCCTGGTTCCCAGGCGGTGCCCTCTTCATCGATCTCCAGGGGTACCACGACGACCCCCTCACTCCTGATCAGGCCGTGGTGTCGCTGCTGGAAGACCTCGGGATACACGGGCCGCAACTGCCACCGACACCGCAGGGGCGATACCGCCGATACTGCGACGTCTTGAGCCGACGTGAACGGATGCTGGTGTTGCTGGACAATGCCTCCGACCCCACACAGATCGCCTCCCTGCTTCCGGGCATGGGCGGGCATCAGGTACTCCTCACCTCTCGGCAGGTGTTCCACTCCTTTCCCGTCCGGCAGTTCCGTATCGAAGAGCTTGCCCCGGGAGAGAGTCGTCGTCTCCTCGCGAGGTCGCTGAACCTGGGCGACGACCGCGTGTCCAAGGAGGAGCAGGCCACCGACCGGCTCGCCCGTCTCTGCGGGCACCTGCCGCTCGCCCTGGTCATCGCCAGCGTGATCCTGCGGTACCGACGGTGGAGCAAGATCTCGGCTGTCGCGGAGGAGATCAGCGCCATGGGGCACCGCATGCGCGCGCGAGGCGGAGATCAGTACGGCCGGGAGCACGCCCTCGAACCCGTCCTCAACACGTTGTATGCCCACCTCGCACCGGAGTTGGCTCGCGTCATGCGGCTGCTGGCACTCCACCCAGGACCGGCCATCGGACCGTTCTCGGCGGCGCTCCTGGCCGCGATGCCCGTCATGGACGTACTGCCGGTGCTCGACGACCTGACGGCGGAATGCCTCCTGACTGCCCACCCGAACCCCAGGCGCTGGCAGATGCACGACCTGGTGCGCAGCCACGCCAGGGCCTCGGCGGCGCAGGATGGCATAGCGCCCGAGACCTCCTCGGAAGCCCGCTACAACCTGGCACTCGGCTACCTCATGCTCGTGGCGTCGGCGACGGCGTACCTCGGGGAGGAGCTCGGCACGGAGCACAAGGACTTCTTTCACGGCAGCCGAGACCTGGCGCTCACATGGCTGGCGTCCGAGCATCACGGGCTGGTGGCAGCTGCCCTTTGGGCAACGGACCGGGAAGCCCCGGTGGAGACCCGGCGGGCAGCGATCCTGCTGACGCACATCCTGCGGAGGCACCTGATACACAGCAGGGCTTTCGAGGACCTGTTGCGCGTCTCGCAAGCCGCCTGGGACGGTGCCCGGGATCTTGAAGATCGTGACGGCCAAGCCATGTCACTGGATGCCCAGGGCCAGGCACTTCACGGCTTGCGGCGATTCGAGGAGGCCGTTCGGACGTACCGAAGTGCCCTGGTGGCCTGGGGGCTCACAGAGCAGGAAGGCCTGGCCAGCACCCACAACAATCTCGGTCTGTCCCTGCGGCAGTGTGGGCGGCGTGACGAGGCGCTGGAGGCTTATCTCGCGGCCTTGGACGCTTACCGAAGCCAGGAGAACCGGCGCGAGGAAGCCAATGCGCGCACCAACATAGGGGCCATACTGTCGGAGCTCGGCCACCCCGAGCTTGCCCTTCCACATCTGGCCGAGGCCGCAGACCTGTTCGCCGCCGTCGAGGACCCTTACGGAGAGGCTGGCGCCCGCAACAGTCTGGGGGTCGTCCTGGCCCAGGTCGGCCAAATGCCAGATGCCTACGCGTCCCTGGAGCGTTCCCATAACCTCTTCGTGGGCCTCGAGGACGCACATGGAGTGGGCCTGGTCAGCAACCACGTGGGTGCATTGCTCGCAAGGGAGGGGCACTTCGACAGAGCCCTGGCGTCGTTCAGGCAGGCGCGAGACCTCTTGAGAGCGAGCCACGACTGGTATGTGGCGGGGAACGCTGGCCGCAATGCTGCGGAACTGCTCAGGGCTCAAGGCTTGATCACGGAGGCCAGGGAGTTTTGGGCCGAGGCGGCCGCCGACTACGAACGGGCCGGCGCCCTGGACGAGGCCGGGCAGATCCGGCGGCAGGCCCGGCTCTAGGTCGTATCCGCAAAGGAGCGAGACCTGCCGTTCGGGCAGGTCTCGCTCCTTTGCAGTGCGTGCGATCGCCAGGGGGAGGGGCGTCCGTGTACTGGGTGCCGTCTCAGGTCCGGGTCGGGGTCACGGCTCCCCAGGCGTCGGCGATGATCTCCTCCAGGGAGGACCGCTCTGGCTTCCAGTCGAGTTCCCGTCGGATCAGCGAGGTGTCCGCCAGCAGAGTCGACGGTTCCTGCTTCGGTGGGTGGTGGACGACTGGGACCTGGCGGCCGGTGACGCGCTCGGTCGCGGCGACGATCTCGCTGACGCTCGCCGCGGTGGCACCGACGTTGTAGACGGCGTGCGTTCCTGGCTGGCACACCTGCAGGGCCTGCACGTAGGCGCGTGCCAGGTCATCGACGTGGACGAAGTCCCGTATCGCGGATCCGTCGCCGTTGACGTCTACGTGGGAGGCCTGCCCAGCCGCGACCGCGACTGCCTTCGGGATGATCCGGGTGAGATCTGAATCGCCTACGCCGGCCACGGCACCTGAGATGTTGAACGCACGAAGGATCACTGCTCCCACCGAACCGTTGCCAGCCCGGTGGATCAGCGCCTCGTCGGCGGCCAGCTTGGTCTTGCCGTACGGCGACGTCGGTTGGGGCGGCGCTTGTTCGTCGATCGGCTGGCGCTCAGGCACGCCGTAGACGGCGGCGGTCGAAGCCTGGATGACTTGGAGAGGCTGGCCAGTGCGAGCAAACTCATCGGCGCAGGCTGCCAGCAGTGCCACCGTGCCGCCTAGGTTGACGGCTTCGTAGTCGTCGGGCCGCTCGAACGACTCGCGGACTCGGGTGAGCGCGGCCAGGTGGCACACGGCATCGGCTCCCTGCAGGGCCGCGCGCAGCTGCTCGGGGTGAAGCAGGTCGGCGTGCACGGTGTCGGCGACCGGCGCTGGCGGTAGCTCATCGCCGACCGGCCGGTGAGTCATCGCGGTCACTTCGTGGCCGGCCTCAGAGAGCCTCCGCACCACGGCATTGCCCACGAATCCGTACGCTCCGGTCACCAGTACGCGCAAGGGTCCTCCTCAGCCGGCGAGCATCAGCTTCCGATGCTGCCACGCCAGGTCAATACATGCGGCAGCGGCCGGTGCTAGGGGCTCGGAGTCCAGCAGCCGCCGGACGTTGGCTTCCGTGAACGGGATGCCCGCGGCGCCATCGGTTGCGCTGCTGGAGACGACGGAGCCTTCGGTGTTCTGGCTGACCATGGTCTGGAAGACCCGGTCGTAGACGTCGGCGTCGATCACTACGACGGAGAGGATCTCGCCGGCCAACGTCAGCGGGTCAAGGCCGATACCGAAGGTGTATGCCCGCAACTTGCCTGTGAGTCGTGCCTCGTTGAGGGACTTGAAGGGGTCCGTGCCGTCGTAGTCGATCGGCTCACCGCTGCTTCCGTCAGCCTCCGGCATCCCGAGGAACTCCTCGGCGTACTCGCGCAGCATGTTGCGCCACAGGTCGAAGTCGTTGGACTGGTCCCAGGGCATCACGGACGACGGCTGGAACACTCCGGCGGGCATGATGTGGTAGATCCCGCCGGCCAACGCGACGTTCGCGGCGGACCGGTGGTGTAAGACGAACGACGCGCGGTCGCGGTCTCGCCGAATGGTCAGCGTGTCGATCGACGGCAACAGAGGGCGCCGGGTGAGGTCGAACGGGTCGCCGACCAGCGAGCGGAACGGCAGGTCGTCCCATCGCGGCGCTTGCAGCCACTCGGGATCGCTGCCGGTAGCGAGCCAGGCGTTGGCCAACTCATGGGACACGCCCTCGCATACGTCGACCATGTCGAAGTACGTCGTGTATCCGAAGGCCATTCGCGCGGTGTCGCCGGCCCAGTCGGTGCCCATTAGGCGGAAACTGGGTCGGTTTTCGAAGAGCGATGGCTTGTCGACTGCGCGAATGGCCTGGGAATACCGGTCGTATCTCCCGCCACGGGCGGACAGGGGGCGTACTGCTTCGGCCTCCGGCTCGGAGCCGACCACGGTTGGGTGCTCCACCTGGGAGAGCCATGACAGCTCCACTCCAGCGAGGTCGATCGGCGCTGGCGCCATCCAACCCGGCCGTGTCAGGACCGGGCTGTTCCCTGCCCGCTCGAACTCGGGGTACAACGCGGCCGCCGCGGCAGTCAACTCGCTGCGACGCCGGTTGAGTTCGCGACGCACCAGCTTCCATCGCCGTTGATCCTCTACGGCGTTCTGCGGTTTCCCCGCGGGTCCGGGCACGCGGGGTGCATAGTCACCGCGGCTGGACAGGGCCGCCGGCAGCAATCCCAACTCGTCTTCGGGGAGCCCCAAGACGCTGGCCACCCGCCGCAGTTCATCAACGTCCCGGATCGAACGCTTCCCGCGCTCCAACAGCGACACGTACGACTGGTCGTATCCGAGCAGGTCGGCCAGGTCCTGCTGCGTGAGGTGGTGTGTGGCTCGGTACGCCCGTAGCGCTGCCTTGAGGTTCGACCCGTCTGGTGGCGCTTGTTGCTCGCTGGCCTCGTAGAGCCATGGTGCAGGCCCCGACGCCGATACGGCGCTCGGGGGAGCATCGTGCACCGCCCGCTCACAAGGGCCGCACACCGTCCCTGAGTTCGCGCGACTTAACCGCGCTCCACACCGGGAGCAGACTCGACCGTCGGTCGCTGTAGCTGTCATGTGGTCTCACCCCGTTGTGATCGCATGTGCTCAGTGTCCAGGCGTACGGATCAGCATGCCAGCGAAGTATCTCGACCAGGGGACACGAAGTTTGGATGAGGACGACCGGGCAAGAACGGCACGTGATGGACTGACGCGTCCGCAGCATGGAGATGTGCCCGAGAACAACATCGGTAGGTGTGACTATGGACCCGCAGATCCAGGGCGCGGTACTTGGAGCTGGCGCGACCGCTCTGGGTGGTGCGATTGCGTGGGTCGGCGCAAGAGCGCAGGCGGGGGCAGCGTTGGAGTCAGTCCGGATGCAGGTACGTGGGCAGCAGTTCGACGCTCGCTGGCAAATGCGCCGTGACGCGTATGCAGCGTTCTTCGGGGCTGTGGAGGAGGTACGAACGGCCGTCGCTGACGCCCGGGGGATCCAGGTCGTGCGCTTGCAGCACCCAGACCAGACGCTCGGCGGTACTGCCCCCGAGGCCCGTATGGCCGTAGCTGAAGTCATGAAGCGCCTCTGGTTTCAACAGTCGTTGCTGCGCCTGTCTGTGTCGTCGCTTGAACGCATGGCTACGGACAGCCTTGTCGAGCAGGTGACTGGTCTTGTGCGGTACTTGGATGAGTGGTGGGAAGTTGCTCTCCAGAACAGCCTGCTAGCTGATGAGTTGGATGAGAGGTTGCGGAGCCGGTCCGGCGAGTTGGTTGAGGTCATTGAGCACGTGATGGAGTCAGCCCGGGGCTGGCTTGATGCGAATCCAGACGTCGACCCTCCCGGGCGAAGGCAGGTGGTCCCGATTGCTTGCCTGATATCACGATCGCCGCCTACGTAGCCTCAGCGACTGACGAGCGGCCATCCCGCCCTTCAGTCTTCGATTATCAGGACCCTCGCACGATGTGGCACACGTGCTTTACGTCTTCTTCATGTACTTGACGGTCGCCCCAAGGGAGAGACCGCCGTGCGGCTGGTGCTGTGCCTCCGGGCATCCCCTCTCGCGTCGGTTTTCGGCATACCGTCGCGCATCGGGATCCTCTGTGCGAGCCTTGCCATAGGTGAAGCAGATAGTGATGGGGGATTGATGGGCATCTTCTTCTCGGATCATTTTGGTGTGAACCGGGCCAGCCTCGACGAGTACGGCGCCCTGGATGTGTGCCTACTTAGCGACCTACCTCTCTTCATCGATCCCTTCCTTCTTTTTCATAGCGAAAAGGAGGAGTATCAGACACTTCATTCTGAAATTCTTCGCTACATGGCCTTCCTGCGCGACAAGTCAAGCGCGGGCCGAATTAGTCAAGGTCTTCTGGAATCCTGGTTTTACTTCAAGGAAGTGAAGCAGAACTGGCTAGGCTTCACAGTGCTCGGAAATGGTGGGCATGCACTGGGCGCCTCATTCGCGACTTCACTCAACGAGGGGTTGGCCGATGTATTCGAAAATTTCGGCCAGGAAACCATCACTCAAGGAAGTCACCCGGAGAAGCTTTGCCTAATCACAGGAGGTGTAGGTCGGGACTCAGTCAGTGACTTCACTACCAATCTGATCAAGGAGTACCTACTCGCTTACACGCAGAAGTTCACCCTGGACAATCTGGATCCGTCTCTTTATAGAACTTTTCGCGTCAGGAGGGTGAGGTTTAACTATGAAACTGAAACTTGGGAGGATGGGAACTTCGCACTGCCTCAATTGCGCAACGACTTTGTCCTACTCACGCCCAAAGATATGCTTACTCGCGATGACACGTGGATCAATAAGCGTGATCTTGTAAATGACTTCCAGAACCTTCCACTTGCCGTATCCAATGCGCAGCTCCGCGAGCAGATTAACAACTACTTCTACAAGTCCCTTCCTGATAAGCCTAAACGCAAGGAAATTGATGCTGCCGCAGTCGCGACAATTCGAAAATTTCCCGAACTGATCGACTATTACATTAAGGCCAAAGAGGAATCGGGAGATATTGCAGCGGATGCGAGTTCAATCAAAGTAGAAGATCTGGTCAGCATCTTCGTCGAAGGTCTGGATTCCGTTGTCACCGATCTGCAAGATAAGATTCGTTTCTACGACAAGCTTCCAGACTCGTACGCTGAGTGCCTAGAGAGAGTGAACGCATTCAAACGGTACGTAGAGCACCAAGACGGCTACAAGCTCATTAATAGGGGTGGTGGAGGTTTTAGTCATGAGTCAGAAGTCCAACTCTTCTTTGGGCTCGTCTGGTACGGAACGGCCTTTGATGTCAACAGAGAAGTGAACAATGGACGCGGCCCGGTGGACTACAAAGTTTCTAAAGGGTCAACCGACAAGACGTTGATTGAATTTAAACTCGCGAGCAATTCCCAGCTTAGGCGAAACCTCGAAAATCAAGTTGAGATCTACGAGAAAGCCAACGATACCCTCAATTCAATTAAGGTGATCGTCTCGTACACGGAGACCCATGAAAGGAGAGTTCGACGGGCCCTTGCCGATCTCGGTCTAAGGGACAAGGAGAACATCGTCCTGATTGACGCTCGTAGCGACAACAAGCCGTCAGCTTCGACTGCTTAGTCACGGCCTTGGGAAGCGTGATCTTAAGTGACTGTGGTCTTCGTGTTTCCTCTAGCGAGTGTCGGCAGAAACGTTACCTGGCAGCTGAGAGGGATCAGCTGATGAGCTTCCGGAATCGCTCGAAGAGGAGGCGGAACTCACCCGGATACGGCCGTTCCTGTTCCGTGTCTTCGAGTTCGTTTGGATCGACCGGGGTGTTGGCTGTTACGACTTCGTCAACAAGCACCGATAGGTCCTCGTCATCTAGGAGGAGTACAAATTCATGCCGGCTCAGTGCTGTATCACGGCAACGCTGCAGGAACCTCTCCTTTTCAGAAAGAGACCTACATAGCAACAACCCGACCTTTCCGCGGAGCGGTGAGAATCTACCACACAACTGATCCAATTCTGGATTTCCGATTTCGGAATGGTAATTCTTGCACTCGACGAATACGTGTGAACTTGGGTGCCCCTGTCGCATCACCCATCCGAAGAATCCGTCTGTCGCATTGTTCGTATAGGTGATGTCGACGCGTTTTCTAGACTGGTCTAATGGGTGCTCGACGACAGGGTAGGTTAGCCATGGGTAGAAGATTGCGCTTAAGACCGCGTGGACTCTGTGGTGATACTCAGTGGCGTACTCTGCACCCGGCGGTGTATCGAGGACGACCCTGAGTAAATTCCGGTAATTGACAGGCTTGGTTCCGGTCGCCTGACTTAGCTCATCGTGATCGAGAGGACGTGACGGATTCTGACGCTTCTCCTCCTTGTAATCGCGGAAGACCTGAGTTCGGGCCGAACTCAGGTCAACCATTTTTTCCTTGCCGCCGCCGTACTCCATTTCAACGTCTATTTTGGTGACGAATTTTCGCCCGTTCTTGGCTGTCTGGACTAGCTTGCTGCTCGGGTTGTCGAGTTCCTCATCCTGTAGTGTGGGTGCCAGGTGGTTTCTGAAATAATCCTCCTTGGTTAGATGCAGATCGTGACGTACGATCACTTTGGGTACTAGCAGTAGCGGATTGCCTTGTGGGACGAGCATCCTCGTATTACCCTCCTCCCACTCGCGGGTTGAAGGATTCCAAACGAGTCCGCTGTTGATTCCTTCGCGAAGCTCCATTCCGTACATTGAAGCCATTGATTGGGTGTAGGAGATCAGCATTCCTCGAATTATGTTCGTCGTGACATCTGAAATAATATCCTTGCCGATCCCCTCAATGAATAGTGCCGTGTCTTCCAGATCCTCAAGTAGTCCACTTTCTGCAGCTTTACTCACGGCGAGGTTCTTGGAAATTCGTTGCACGAGGTAAGGTCCTAGACCGCGACCGCGTGATTTTCCTTTGGATAATCCGAAGTGTGTCTCATTAGGCTCCGTGAGGCGGGCAAGTAGTTTACGCAGCTGTTGAGGGTCGCTGTGAGTAATTGCGTCGACGACGCTGTGGAAAAATGTCGAAAGCATCGTATGGCATTGGCTCGACCATTCGTCCGGAAGGTCTTTTAGCGTGCTGGGGTCTATGTAGACTGGGGTATCCATTTCTACATCCACATCGACAAAGTCGAGAGTTGGTTGGGTTCGACCCAGCTTGTAGTATTCGGAAACACGCATGACGCCTCCCAAGTTCCGCCGATCGATTTTCCATGAAGCCAAATCAATACCCCTGGCGAGAATTATGTAATCTCGTCGGCTGATAGTTGACCGAAAAGGCGCGGCGGAGCCGTCTGGGCTGGAGCCGCTTTGGCGTGAGTGATCATGGCCACGTAGGCTTTCGGCGCGTCGGGCGGTCTTGGAGCTGCCCAGCAATGCAGAGTCGCCGGACAACGCCTGGGCGCTTCAGCGTGGGGGAGAGATAACGAAGGCTCGGCTGGAGTGGGTTGCCTGGGGAGGCTGGGGACCGCCGTCGGTCTGGCCCATCCGAACCTGGCGCGGGCGGGCGGCCTCAAAAGGTGCTTCAGAAGTCGTCGCTAGGTCAAGATCCGGGCCAATTGCGGACCATGACCAGTGAGTTGGCAGGAAAGAGCAGGTCAGGAGCATGCAGCGCGGCCCACTGTAAATCTGCCGGCTACGCCTACCCAGGTTCGAACCCTGGCGCCGCCACATGTAGGTAGACCCCCTCTGATCTGCGGGAACGCAGACCGGAGGGGGTCTTTTCCTGTCCAGGGGCGCTCTTCCGCATGGGATCGAAACCAGGTGACCTGTCTCACGCTGTGACGCATGGACCCCGGGCTGGTCAGGTCTTCCGGGCCGTACACGAGCCAGGTCGAGGGGCCGGCCTGTTGCGAGGGCCGGCTCTGTTGGTCATCTGCGCGCCGGTGCGTCCGAGGCTCATATGGACGAGATGCGGACGGCGTTGGGCCGGCGCACGCTGAGGGCATGACGGCCGGTGCTCCATCAGGGCCCCGGAAGGCCCGCTGCGGCAGGACGGGCGGCAGAGTGGCGCAGCTCCTCGACCTCGGTGGGGGAGGTTGAGCAGGGGCGTCCTGACGCACGTCGCAGCCGTCGTGATCGGCTTCGCGATCGGAGCCGTCGCCGGCTCTGCAGGCGCCGGCGGCTCGGCGGACGCTCCGGCGACGCCGAAGGCCGGTGCAAGGGCTTCACCGAAACCGCTACGCCCGTCTGTTCGATGCCGCACACCGGCAGCTCGGCGACCCCGTCGTCCTGGTGCGGGCCACCTTGAACTGTCACTCACACTCACCACAATCCGAGTTCAAGCTCAGCGGCCGTAGCTGCCCACCTCTCGCCTCTCACCACTTGCCCTTGTTCGGCTTTCCACTGTCTGAATCGCGCCCTTGCTGCAGTGATGTCCCGACCTCAGGCGATACAGCAGGACACCACGGCGGCCATCAACACAGGGCTTACTGGAACCCGGGCTGTCATCCGCGAAGGAATTGCGCGGACCGGTGAAAACATCAGTGACCCGCTCACCCGGATCGGCAGTGAACTCGTCGCTGTCCGTGGCTCGGTCAACGACCTCGTCCGCAGCGCTCAGCAGGCATCACAGCCCACTCGTCCCGTGGACGACGCACGTTCCGAGGACGACTCTCCGCCCGGGACCGATGGCAGCGAGCCGGAGGTCGGCGACGACAACGGGGAGACGGGGAGGGGAGACGAGGGGCAGCGTCTTCAGCTTCTCCAGGTCGCCGCCGGCATCTCCGCCGCGACCATCCACGCGCATCGCGACACCTGGGCATTCCTCGTTGAACATTCCAGCAAGGACCGCCACTTCCGAATTCCGGGCGAAGTCAAGGACGCTTCGGACACCGTCCTCGTCGACCTCTCCGGGCCCAGCATCGTCGCCATTCTCGCCACACTTGGTGACGTCAAGGACGACCCGGACGTCGATCTGGGGACTCGGGCAATCGCAGGCCTTGTTCACGAACGCATCGTCATGGCCGTCGAGAGCATCGCGGGGGCACTCCGCTCCGACAACCGGGCTGATCGAGTCCGCATCGACTTCGACGACCGGCTCGGTCCGCCCCCTGAGGACACACACGGGCAGCGGGACGACGAGGAAGGCGGCGGGGAGCAACGCGGAGGAGCCGCCTGACAGTCCAAGTTCCGGGCCGGCCGCGGATCGTGAGTGGTGATTCGGTAGAAAGTCGCAGTTCATATGACCGAAAGGGTCTGCGCTCGGCAGCAATGCCGAGCGCAGACCCTTTCGTCGTTCCTGGAGCGTTCCGCCGCCCCGCCGCCAGTCTTGACGTGACCGTGCCACAGCCCTACTGTCGCCGCATCGTGTTCATGTTGAAACACAAAGTTCATCTATGTGAACGCGCGTAGCCAACCGAGTCCATCGAGCAGACAGGAAGGCACCCCCCATGCGCATGCGTACGCTGCTCACCTCCCTGGCCACCGTCACCGCCGTCACCGGCGGGCTGGCCCTTGCCGCTCCGGCCGCGTCGGGCAGTACTCACGTCGCCGTCGCCGTCGCCTCACCCCTCGCCGACCCGACCGTCGCGCCCGGTGGGAACTTCGACCTGGGGGTGTGGCAGCTCCAGGAGCCGGTGGGTTCCCCGGGCTCGCCCACGACGATCTCGTCGGCCCGGCTCCAGGGGGCCAACGGCTTCCAGGACTCGTACTTCTACACGGACACCCGTGACGGCGCGATGACCTTCTGGGCGCCGGAGAAGGGCGTCACCACGCCCAACTCGAACTACGCCCGCTCCGAACTGCGGGAGATGAACCGCAGCGGCAGCGCCGCCAACTGGTCGCTCAGCGGCACGCACACGATGAAGGCGACGCTACGGGTCGTCTCCGTCACGTCGAACGTCTGCGTCGGCCAGATCCACCTCGGCACGGGAGGCACGTCCACCAAGCCGCTGCTGGAGCTGTACTACCGGTCGAGCGGTGACATCGTCCTCGGCACGGAGAACTCACCCGACGGCGGGCAGACGCTGCACACCGTCGGCAATGTGGCGGTCGGCAAGACATGGAGCTACACGATCGGCGTCTCGGGCGGGAACACCATCAATCTGACGGTCAACGGGAGCACCACGCACTACGCCATCCCGTCGTCCTTCAACGCCTACAAGCAGTACTTCAAGGCCGGTTCGTACAACCAGTCGTCCTCCGACAGCACCACCAAGGGTGCCCGGGTCGCCTTCTACGGACTCACCGTCTCCCACAGCTGAGCGAGCCTCGACGGCCGACGCGGCCTGCGGCGGGGCAGACTGATCCCATGTCGTCACGCCGCAGGAGTTGCCCCGAGTGCCGTCGCGAGATCGCCGTCGTCGCCGGACGATACGCGCGACACGACCCGCCCGGCGCACGCGAGAGCGGCGAACTCGTGTCGTGCCCCGGCTCGCGCCGACAGGCGGAACTCGGAGCGGCCCAGCCCGCGTTGGACGGTTACGTGGTGCCGGAGTTCCCCGGCCAGATGCCGCTGTTCTAGCGGCGCGGCAACTGGCCGGCGGACAGCCTCAGTTCCCCGCCACCGACTTCACCGCCACCGACACCGGCGCGGATCCACCGATCAGCTCCAGCGTCAGGCCGGCCGTCGCCGGGGTCTCCACCAACTCGGCGAGTACGGCGGCCACATCGTCGCGCGGGACCGCGCCGCGCCCGGTGTGGGCCTCCAGGCGGACCAGGCCGGTGCCGGCGTCGTTCGTGAGCGAACCGGGGCGCAGGATCGTCCAGTCCAGGGCATCCAGGCCGCGTACGTACGCGTCGGCCTCACCCTTGGCCCGCAGATACACGTCGAACACGCCGTCCCCGCGGTGCGCCGGATCCGCGCCCATCGAGGACACGACGACATGACGCCGTACGCCCGCCAGGACCGCCGCGTCGGCGAACAGCACCGCCGAACCCCGGTCCACCGTGTCCTTCCGGGCCGTACCGCTGCCCGGGCCCGCGCCCGCCGCGAAGACCGCCGCGTCCGCGCCCCGCAGCACCGCCGCGACCTCCTCGACCGAGGCCGACTCCAGGTCGAGCACGAGCGGTTCGGCGCCGGCCGCCCGCAGATCGTCGCTCTGCCCGGCGTTGCGGATGATGCCCGCGACCTCTTCACCACGCGCGGCGAGCAGGCGCTCCAGCCGCAGCGCGATCTGACCATGACCTCCAGCGATGACAATGCGCATGCCTCCGACCGTACGCCCGGACGGCCGCACGCGCCGCATGACTTCAGCCGCGTCCCAGCAGCACACCCTCGCGGCGCACGCGCCGGGCGCGCGAGCCTGGATGCACACGGGCCTCCGCGCCCCAGGCGTACGCCCCCGAGCGCCAGCGGGTCACACCAACCGGCTCACGCACCGCGCCCAGCCCCTGCTTCCGGTCCCGTCGAGCGGCTCACGGACCGCGCCCCGCTTCCGCCTTGGGTCACGTCGAGCAGCTCAGGCACCGCGCCCCGCCTCGGACCCGGCTCACGACACCTCGCCCCGCCCCTGCCGCGGCAGCCCCAACTCCGCGCCCGCCGCCGTGTTGCAGTACTCCCGTACCGCGCTCGTCCGTGCCACCACGCGCCCCCGGTGCACCACGATCCGGCTGTACGCCAGCGAGAGCGCGCCCGCGAGCCGGTCGCCGCGCACCGCGAGCAGTTCGGCCGGAAATCCCGCCTCGACGCGCACCTCGGGCAGACCGAGCGCCGCCCGTGCCGACGAACTCACCGTGTCGTACGCGTCCTCGGGCCGCATCCCGTGCCGCGAGGCGAGCAGGTAGGCCGCCTCCAAGGGGTCACCGCGGCCCACGGGGTTGGACATGTCACGCAGGGCGCCGCTGCCCGCGGCCACCTGGACGCCGGCCGTGCGCAGCAGTCGTACGGGAGCCGTGCCCCGTCGGTCGACGCCGCCGCAGCCGCCCTGCGGCAGGCACACCACCGTCACACCGGCCGCGGCCAGTTGGTCCGCGATCCGGGTGACCGTGTCCGCGGGCAGCCGCCCCAGGCCGCCGCACGGGCCGAGCGTCACCCCGGGCCGCATCCCGCCCGCGACCGCCGCCAGCCGGGCCAGCCGGGTCGGGTCGGCGGCGTCTGTGTGCAGGTCGACCGGGCAGCCGTGCTCGGACGCGACCTCAAGGACGGCCTCCACGTACCCCGTCGGATCGGGGTCCAGATCTGGACAACCGCCCACTACGGAGGCACCCATTTTCAGCGCGTCCCGCAGCATCGCGAGCCCGTCCGCCCCCGCCACCCCGGTCAGCAGCCGAGGCATCGCCACCGCCGTCAACTCCGCCAGCCCGCGCAGCGCCCGCCGCGCCTGCAGTACGGCGGCCAGCGCGCTCAGCCCCTGGACGTCCCCCACGCGCACGTGTGCCCGCTGCGCTGTCGCCCCGTGCCCGAGTTGCAGCAACGCGGCCTCCGTGGCGCGGCGCTGGACGTCCTGGGGGTCGTAGGAGACCGGTCCGCCGTTCTCGGCCGACAGCGCGGTGTCGCTGTGGGCGTGCGGTTCGGCCGGGGCCGGGAGGAGGAGATAGCCGCTGAGGTCCACGCGCGCGCCGCACGCGCGCGTGGCGTCCGTCGCCAGGCTGCCCGCCGTGCCGACCGCCTCGATGCGCCCGCCGCCCAGCCGTACGTCCACGGTCCGGCCGTCGGTCAGCCGGGCCCCGCACAACAGGAGCGCGGCCGGGTCGGCCGGTCCCGACGAGCCCGAGGAGCCCGACGAACCCGATGACGAGTGGGACGGCTGGGGCTGGCTGTCGGGCATCGCGCTCCAGGGGCTCAGGGCTTCGCGGGCTCGGCTTCGGGGCTCACGGCGGGGGGCTGCGCAGAGGGGCGCAAGATCACGCAGAGTGAGTCGAGCCTAGGGCGGTGATCCGCTCGCGGCCGGGAGGAGCGCAATAGTCGTACCGGTGTGGTCCCCCGTACGGGAGGGGGTCCCGAGGCCTCTGGGAGGGCCGTGGAAGCGGCTGGAGCGGTGCCGCGAAACGGATTTGGGTGAACGGCGGCGGAGCGTGTAATGTCTTCATCGCTCGCCCCAATAGCTCAGTCGGTAGAGCGTCTCCATGGTAAGGAGAAGGTCTACGGTTCGATTCCGTATTGGGGCTCTGGTGTGAGAGGTTCCTACCGCAAGGTGGGAACCAATCCCATCACAGCGGTGTAGCTCAGTCGGTAGAGCAAGCGGCTCATAATCGCTGTGTCACCGGTTCAAGTCCGGTCACCGCTACTGACAGTAGCCGATTGTGGGGTCGGTCCTTCGATCGGCTACTCTGTTATGCGTTCATAGTCCCATCCGTTCGTCAAGGAGCACTCCTGTGGCTGCCACCGACGTCCGCCCGAAGATCACGCTGGCCTGCGTGGAGTGCAAGGAGCGGAACTACATCACCAAGAAGAACCGGCGTAACAACCCGGACCGACTGGAGATGAAGAAGCACTGCCCGCGTTGCAATGCGCACACCGCGCACCGCGAAACGCGATAAATACAGGCTCGTACACGAGGCCGTCCCCGCACGTTGGGGGCGGCCTCGTGTCGTTATCAGCAGCGCAGACACATCAGGAGGTGCCGAGTCATGGCGCTCGACCAGTCCTTCGTGGGGCGGACCTACCCGCCCACCGACCCCTACGAGGTGGGCCGGGAGAAGATCCGTGAGTTCGCGGAGGCGGTGGGGGACGCCAACCCGGCATACACGGACCCTGAGGCCGCCAAGGCGCTTGGCCACTCCGATGTGATCGCCCCGCCGACCTTCGTCTTCTCCATCACCTTCAAGGCGGCGGGACAGGTCGTCCAGGACCCGCAACTCGGCCTCGACTACAGCCGCGTGGTGCACGGCGACCAGAAGTTCGTCTACGTCCGCCCCGTGCGCGCCGGTGACCGTCTCACGGTCACCTCCACGATCGAGGCGATCAAGTCGATGGCGGGCAACGACATCCTGGACGTCCGCGGCGAGGTCCACGACGAGGCGGGCGAACACGTCGTGACCGCCTGGACCAAGCTCGTGGCCCGCGCGGCGGAGGGGAGCTGACATGACGGCGAAGATCGCGTACGACGACATCGAGGTCGGCACCGAGCTGCCGGCCCAGACCTTCCCCGTGACCCGCGCCGCTCTCGTCCAGTACGCGGGCGCCTCCGGGGACTTCAACCCGATCCACTGGAACGAGAAGTTCGCCAAGGAGGTCGGGCTCCCGGACGTCATCGCGCACGGCATGTTCACCATGGCCGAGGCGATCCGCGTGGTCACCGACTGGGCCGGCGACCCGGGCGCGGTCGTCGAGTACGGCGTCCGCTTCACCAAGCCCGTCGTCGTCCCGAACGACGACCAGGGCGCGACCGTCGAAGTCGGCGCCAAGGTCACCGCCAAGCTCGACGACAACACGGTCCGCGTGGACCTCGTGGCGACCAGCGCCGGACAGAAGGTGCTCGGGATGTCACGAGCCGTCGTACGACTGGCGTGACCTTGAGCCGAGGTAAGGGGCGTCCGCCATTGCGGGCGCCCCTTACCTATGGGCCGTCCCGGGCCGATTCGGTGACTGGCGGTGATGCCGGCGGGCCCCGAGCCGCCCCGCCCATGTGCTGTGCCCCACATCGAGCGGTCTCCGCGGACCGTTCCCGTCCCCGAACTCCCTTCGACCCGCCCCCTTGACTAAGTTAGTGATTGAGTACTAACTTTCTCGCATGGTCAGGATGAGCGCAGAAGAGAGGCGCGAGAGCGTCATCCGCGCGGCGATCGCCGAGTTCGCGCAGCGCGGGTACTACGGCACCTCCACGGAGGCGATCGCCAAGCGGGTCGGTGTCTCGCAGCCGTATCTCTTCCGGCTCTTCCCGGGCAAGAAGGCGATGTTCGCGGCGGCCGCACTCAGGTGTGTCGAGGACGTGTGCCGGGTCGTGGAGGAGTCGTCCAAGGGGCTGGAGGGCGAAGAGGCCGTGCATGCTATGGCCGACGCCTACGTGCGGCTCATCACGGAGCATCCCGAGAAGCTCCAGATGCAGATGCAGACCTACATCACGGTGGCCGCCGCCGAGGCGGAGGGCGACCACGAGTTCGGCGAGGCCGTACGCAAGGGCTGGCTGAGGCTCTGGGACATCGTGCATCTGGTCATGGGGGCGGATGTGAACGACACCGCGACCTTCATGGCACACGGAATGCTGATCAACACCCTTGCGGCCATGGGTTTTCCGCCCGCGCACAGGGTCTGGGAGGGGATGTACCCGGAGGCCCGTGTCACCGGTCGGCTGGAGAAGTCGTAGCGGCGGCCGAGAGGCGGATTCTGCGCCTTTTCATGACCGTCAAAGTTAGTCATCAATAACTAATCACCAGTAGCGATCACCCACACTGGGGGAGCGATGTCAGAACAGACCGCACGTCGCGGGGGAATGGTCTGGGCCCTCGTCATCACCAGCGTCGCCGGATTCATGGCGGCCCTCGACAACCTCGTCGTCACCACCGCCCTGCCCTCCATCCGCAAGGACCTCGGTGGCGCGCTGGGTGACCTGGAATGGACCGTGAGCGCCTACACGCTCACCTTCGCCGTCCTGCTGATGTTCGGCGCGGCCCTCGGCGACCGGTTCGGCCGCCGTCGGCTCTTCCTGGTCGGCATCACCATATTCACCGGCGCCTCCGCCGCCGCGGCCATGGCGACCGGCATCGAGTCCCTGATCGCGGCCCGCGCGGTCCAGGGCGTCGGCGCGGCGATCATGATGCCGCTGACACTGACCCTGCTCACCGCGGCCGTACCCGCCGCCAAACGCGGCATGGCCTACGGCATCTGGGGCGCCGTCAACGGACTCGCCGTCGCCTCCGGACCGCTCATCGGCGGCAGCCTCACCGAACACGTCTCCTGGCACTGGATCTTCTGGCTGAACGTCCCGCTCGGCCTGGCCCTGATCCCGCTCGCCCGCCTGCGCCTCTCCGAGTCCCACGGCACCGGCGCCCCGCTCGACTTCCCCGGCACCCTCCTCGTCAGCGGCGGCCTCTTCGGGATCGTCTACGGCCTGGTCCGCGGCCCCGCCGACGGATGGGCCAGCCCGTTCGTCCTCACCGGACTGTTCGCGGGCAGCGCGCTGTTCGCCGGCTTCGTCCTCTACAGCGTCAACGCCAAGAACCCCATGCTCCCCATGCGGCTGTTCCGCTCCCGCGCCTTCTCCGGGATCAACGCCGCGAGCCTGCTGATGTTCCTCGGGATGTTCGGGTCGATCTTCCTGCTCAGCCAGTACATGCAGGGCGTGCTCGGCTACTCGCCCACCGAGGCGGGCCTGCGGATGCTGCCCTGGACCGGTATGCCGATGCTGGTCGCCCCCGTCGCCGGCATCCTGTCCGACCGTGTCGGTGGCCGCCCGGTCGTCGCCGCCGGCCTGTTCCTCCAGGCCGCCGGTCTCGGCTACATGGCGTACATCGTCACCACCGACGTCTCCTACGCCGCCCAGCTGCCCGGTCTGATCCTCAGCGGGATCGGCATGGCCCTGTTCTTCGCACCGGCCGCCAACCTGGTCATGTCCAGCGTCCGCCCGTCGGAACAGGGCATAGCCTCCGGCGCCAACAACGCGCTCCGCGAGGTGGGCGGCGCGCTCGGTGTCGCGATCATGGCGTCGATCTTCTCGGCACAGGGCGGCTACGAGACCGGGCAGAGCTTCGTCGACGGACTGAAGCCCGCGCTGGTCACCGGTTCGGGAGTGGTCGCCCTCGCCGGGATCGCGACCCTGCTGATCCCGACGCGGCGCCGTGCGGCGGAGCTCGCGAAGGTGGCCGAGTCGGCCGATTCGGCGGGGCACGCGGAGCCGGCCGATGGTGCCGGGGCCGAGTCGGTCATGGAGTCGGCCGGCCGCTGAGAACGAACACCCGGCACGGCTGAACGAACAACCAGCACGACTGAGAACGAACAACCGGCACGCGCGCGTGGGGCCCCACCAACACCGGTGGGACCCCACGCGCGCGTGTGCGCCACCCCACCGAGCCCGGCGTTGTCAGTCCCGTCTCGTAGTCTTGGCCGCGTGCAGGAACTCCACGACGCTCCCCTCGCCCCGCTGACCACCTTCCGGTTGGGCGGTCCCGCGACCAGGTTGATCACCGCCGGCACCGATGCCGAGGTGATCGACGCCGTCCGCGCGGCCGACGACGCCGGGACGCCGTTGCTGGTCATCGGGGGCGGGTCGAACCTCGTCATCGGCGACAAGGGGTTCGAGGGCACCGCCCTGCGCATCGCCACGCGCGGTTTCGTACTCGACGGCACGCGGTTGGAGCTGGCCGCCGGTGAGGTGTGGACCGACGCCGTCGCCCGCACCGTCGAGGCCGGGCTCGCCGGAGTCGAGTGCCTCGCCGGGATTCCCGGCTCGGCGGGCGCGACCCCGATCCAGAACGTGGGGGCGTACGGCCAGGAGGTGTCCGCCACCATCACCGAGGTCGTCGCCTACGACCGCACCACCCGCGCGACGGTCACCCTCACGAACGAGGAGTGCGCCTTCTCGTACCGCCACAGCCGCTTCAAGGCCGAACCCGAGCGCTACGTAGTGCTGCGTGTCCGCTTCCGGCTGGAGGACGCGGACGGGCTGTCGGCGCCGGTCAAGTACGCCGAGACGGCCCGTGCCCTCGGCGTCGAGCCCGGCGATCGGGTGCCGCTCGCGCAGGCCCGCGAGACCGTTCTTGCGCTGCGCGCCGGCAAGGGCATGGTCCTGGACCCCGAGGACCACGACACCTGGTCGGCCGGTTCCTTCTTCACCAACCCGATCCTCACAGAGGAGCAGTTCACCGCGTTCCACGCGCGCGTGCGGGAGCGCCTCGGAGAAGGTGCGGAGCCGCCCGCCTATCCGGCGGGGGAGGGGCACACCAAGACCTCCGCCGCCTGGCTGATCGACAAGGCGGGCTTCACCAAGGGGTACGGCAGCGGGCCCGCCCGCATCTCCACCAAGCACACCCTCGCCCTCACCAACCGCGGCGAGGCGACCACCGCCGACCTGCTCGCCCTGGCCCGCGAGGTCGTCGCCGGCGTCCACGACACCTTCGGGATCACCCTCGTCAACGAGCCGGTGACGGTCGGCGTCAGCCTCTGACAGCTCACTCCGGAGGGGCTCAATAGGCCACTCCCACCCCCTGCTTGACCGTCCCCGGATCATCGGTCATCGCCAGCATCGCGTGGGCCACGTCCGCGCGGGCGATGAACCGGCCCTTGTCCGGGAAGCCGCCCACGACCGTGCGGTACGTGCCGGTCACCGGCTTGTTCTGCAGGCGCGGTGGGCGGACCGATGTCCAGTCGGTCGAACTGCGGGCCAACTCCGCCTCCATCTCCCGCAGGTCGGCGTACACGTCCTTCAGGAGCGCCGAGACCAGCCCGCGCGCGGTGCGGTCGAGGAGACCCGCGCCCTCCGGGTCGGGGCCGACCGGACCGGCGCTCACCACCAGCACCCGGCGCACCCCCTCCGCCTCCATCGCCGCCAGAACCGTCCGCGTGAGCCGGGCCGCGACCCCGGCGTCCTTGCGGCTGCGGGCACCGAGCCCCGAGAGGACCGCGTCCCGGCCCGCGACCGCGGGGCGCAGCGCCTCCGGGGCGGTGAGGTCCGCGCGGAACACCTCCAGCCCCCTGCCGCGCACGGTCAGCCCGGCCGGGTCGCGTACGACCGCCGTGACCTGGTGACCCGAGGCCAGCGCCTGGCGGACGATCTCCTGACCGATGCCTCCCGTGGCACCGAAAACGGTGAACTTCATGGCCTGCTCCTCAGCCTCACGGGGTGGGTGAGCGTTTACTCACCTCTGTCTCCCTCTAGAGTGGGTAAGTACTCACCCACTCGTCAAGCCCGAACGGACCGTCCATGGAATCCTCGAAGCCCGCCCGGGTCCGCATCCTCGACGCCGCCCACGAGTTGATGCTCACCGTCGGGCTGGCCCGGGCGACCACCAAGGAGATCGCGAAGGCCGCAGCCTGCTCCGAAGCCGCGCTCTACAAGTACTTCGCGAGCAAGGAGGAGCTGTTCATCAGCGTCCTCTCCGAACGGCTGCCCCAGCTGACCCCGCTGCTGCACAGCCTCGCCGCCGAGCCCGGACAGCACTCCCTGGAGGACAACCTCACCGAGATCGCCCGCCAGGCGGCGCTCTTCTACGAGCAGAGCTTCCCGATCGCGGCCTCCCTGTACGCCGAGACCCAGCTCAAGCGACGCCACGACGAGGCGCTGCGACAACTCGGCTCCGGCCCCCACAAGCCGATCGAGGGCCTGGACGCCTACCTCCGCGCCGAACAGACCGCCGGCCGCGTCCGCCATGACGTGGACACCTTCGCCGCCGCGTCCCTCCTCCTCGGCGCCTGCGCACAGCGTGTGTTCGCCTACGAGGCGACGCGGACCGGCGTACGCCCGCCCGTGGACGAGTTCGCGCCACGCATCGCCAGGACGCTGCTGGGCGGAATCTCCGTTGCCGAGGCCCCCTCCCGACCGTGATCCTTGCCGCATGAGGCATTCCGCATGAGGCACCCCAAATGGAGCTGAGACTCACCCAGTTCAGGCCCAGGACCGGCCCCTACGAACACCGTGTCGTCCAGCCCAGGCAACCCCTGCGCCACACCTCACTGCGCGAACCGGCGCCGATCGGGATGCTCATGGGGGACCACGACGGGCTGAGCCGGCTCGCGGGGCTGTTCTCGTTCGCCGCCTGCTCGCGGCACACCATCGTGCACGTTCCGCTGCGGGGCTGCGTGCCGCCCGACGAGGGGTGCGGGGAGCTCGTCGATCTGGTGCTGGCGCACTCGGAGGCGGGGCTGCGGCCCTCCCAGTGGCCCGAACTGAGGCGGGGGTTGGGGCACGGCACACCGCTCACCGTCCGTACGGACGAGGCCCGTACCGAGCGCCACGCGCGCGCGTGGCTGGAGCGGCCGTACGACCGCGGTCTGTTGCGGCACACCACGCACGCGCGGACGTACTTCCTCATCGGCGGCCGTGAGGTGCTCGCCCAAGCCGCCACCGCCTTCGCCTACGCGGCCGGCTGGGGACCGCGGCACAAGAGGGTCGTCAAGGGACAGTCGGCGTTCATGGCCGGCCTGCAGAACGAGCTGGAGCCCACGCGCGGCGGTGGGCACCCTCCCGAGGTCCTGATCTGCTTCAAGCCGTATCCGCCGTACGCGCACTTCAAGAGACCGGGGCGTTGAGCCAGTCGTCGATGCCCGACAGCAGCTTGGTCTTCATGTCCTCCGGGGCCGCCGAACCCCGTACCGACTGCCGGGCCAGTTCGGCCAGTTCGCGGTCCGAGAAGGCGTGATGGCGGCGGGCGATCTCGTACTGGGCCGCCAGCCGGGAGCCGAACAGGAGCGGGTCGTCGGCGCCGAGCGCCAGGGGGACGCCGGCCTCGAAGAGGGTCCGCAGGGGCACGTCCTCGTGCTTCTCGTAGACGCCCAGGGCCACGTTCGACGCCGGGCACACCTCGCAGGTGATGCCCCGGTCGGCGAGGCGCTTCAGCAGCCGCGGGTCCTCCGCCGCGCGCACCCCGTGCCCGATCCGGGTCGCGTGCAGGTCGTCCAGACAGTCCCGCACCGAGGCCGGGCCCGCCAGTTCACCGCCGTGCGGGGCCGACAGCAGGCCGCCCTCCTGGGCGATCGCGAAGGCCCGGTCGAAGTCCCGTGCCATACCCCGGCGTTCGTCGTTCGAGAGGCCGAAACCGACCACCCCGTGGTCCGCGTACCGCACCGCCAGCCGGGCCAGCGTGCGCGCGTCCAGCGGGTGCTTCATCCGGTTCGCGGCCACCAGGACCCGCATCCCGAGCCCGGTCTCGCGGGAGGTCGTCTCCACCGCGTCGAGGATGACCTCAAGCGCCGGGATCAGCCCGCCCAGGCGCGGCGCGTACGACGTCGGGTCCACCTGGATCTCCAGCCAGCCCGAGCCGTCCCTGACGTCCTCCTCGGCGGCCTCGCGGACCAGCCGCTGGATGTCCTCGGGTTCCCGCAGGCACGACCGCGCCGCGTCGTACAGCCGCTGGAAACGGAACCAGCCCCGCTCGTCCGTCGCCCGCAGCCTCGGTGGCTCCCCGCTGGTCAGCGCCTCGGTCAGGGCGTCCGGCAGCCGTACGCCGTACTTGTCGGCCAGCTCCAGCACGGTGGTCGGCCGCATCGACCCGGTGAAGTGCAGGTGCAGATGGGCTTTCGGCAGTTCAGAGACATCACGTACGCGCTCCATCCAGGAATCCTGCCGTACGTTCCCGTCGTCCCGGTACCGCTTTCCCCGATAGTGGTCTTGCTCGCACAAAGCAACGGGCCGCCTCCCCGGAGGGAAACGGCCCGCACGCACGCGTGGAGCACGAAAAACGTCAGTCCTGGGCCTCCGCCAGCAGCTTCTGGATGCGGCTCACGCCCTCGACGAGGTCCTCGTCACCCAGGGCGTACGACAGCCGCAGGTAACCGGGGGTCCCGAAGGCCTCGCCCGGGACGACCGCGACCTCGGCCTCCTCCAGGATCAGCGCGGCCAGCTCGACCGAGTCCTGCGGGCGCTTGCCGCGGATCTCCTTGCCGAGCAGGGCCTTGACCGACGGGTAGACGTAGAACGCGCCCTCGGGCTCCGGGCACAGCACGCCGTCGATCTCGTTCAGCATGTGCACGATCGTCTTACGGCGGCGGTCGAAGGCCTCGCCCATCTTCGCGACGGCGTCCAGGTTGCCGGAGACAGCGGCCAGCGCGGCGACCTGGGCCACGTTCGAGACGTTCGAGGTGGCGTGCGACTGGAGGTTGGTCGCGGCCTTGACGACGTCCTTCGGGCCGATGATCCAGCCCACCCGCCAGCCGGTCATCGCGTACGTCTTGGCGACGCCGTTGACCACGATGCACTTGTCGCGCAGCTCCGGCAGGATCGCCGGCAGCGAGGTGAACTTCGCGTCTCCGTAGACGAGGTGTTCGTAGATCTCGTCCGTCATGACCCACAGGCCGTGCTCGACGGCCCAGCGGCCGATCGCCTCGGCCTCGGCCTCGCTGTAGACGGCGCCGGTCGGGTTGGACGGCGAGACGAAGAGGACGACCTTGGTGTTCTCGGTGCGCGCGGCCTCCAACTGCTCGACGGAGACGCGGTAACCGGTCGTCTCGTCGGCGACGACGTCCACGGGGACACCGCCGGCGAGACGGATCGACTCCGGGTACGTCGTCCAGTACGGCGCCGGGACGATGACCTCGTCGCCCGGGTCGAGGATCGCGGCGAAGGCCTCGTAGATGGCCTGCTTGCCGCCGTTGGTGACCAGGATCTGCGAGGCGTCCACCTCGTAGCCCGAGTCGCGCAGCGTCTTCGCGGCGATCGCCGCCTTCAGCTCCGGCAGACCGCCGGCCGGGGTGTAGCGGTGGTACTTGGGGTTCGAGCAGGCCTCGATCGCGGCCTGGACGACGTAGTCCGGAGTCGGGAAGTCCGGTTCACCCGCGCCGAAGCCGATCACCGGACGTCCGGCGGCCTTGAGGGCCTTGGCCTTGGCGTCCACGGCGAGGGTGGCGGACTCGGAGATCGCGCCGACTCGGGCGGAGACCCGGCGCTCGGTGGGAGGGGTTGAGGCGCTCATGGGCCCATCGTTTCAGACCCGAAACCCGCCCGGCACACCGGTTTCACAGACTGAACAGGATCGGGCGGGCATTGAACAACCGTCCGGATTCCCGCTCCCGCCTGGGCGATCTTCCGTCGGCAATCCCCGTACAGGCACTTTCTGTTCGACGACCGCCTCAGGAGCACGTACACTCCTACCTCGTTGGCCTTCAGCAGCCGCGCCCTACTTGGTGCACACCGAGCACCCGGGTGGATGCGGTACGTTGGGGATGTCACAAAGGGTCGTAGCTCAATTGGTAGAGCACCGGTCTCCAAAACCGGCGGTTGGGGGTTCAAGTCCCTCCGGCCCTGCTACACACACCTTCACCAAGATGTGTGCGCAGCGCATGTACGTACAGCAATGCACCGCCGTGCGGCTCAGACCGGGCGCGGCACGGCCACGACCCGGGAACAGGTGAGGATGAATGGCGGACGCCGTGGGCTCCATCGACATGCCTGATGCCCAGGACGAGGTGTCGGAGTCCAAGAAGAAGGCCCGCAAGGGCGGTAAGCGCGCCAAGAAGGGCCCGCTGAAGCGACTCGGCATCTTCTATCGCCAGATCGTCGCGGAACTCCGCAAGGTCGTCTGGCCGACGCGCAACCAGCTGACGACGTACACGACCGTCGTGATCGTCTTCGTCGTCATCATGATCGGTCTGGTGACCGTGATTGACTACGGACTGAATCACGCCGCGAAGTACGTCTTCGGCTGAGGCCGGAAGCGAAGGGCGCCCTGACCGGCGCCCCTTTCGCGTGTTCCACCCCCATGTATCCAGGAAGAAGCAGCCACGTGTCTGACCCGAACCTGAACGAGGCCGTCGAGCCGGACGAGTCCGTGGAAGACGAACTCGACATCGTCGAGGGCGCGGACGAGGAGCTGGACGAGGTCGAGGCTGCCGACGCCGAAGCGGGCGAGCCCGCCGAGGAAGCCGCCCTGCACGTCGAGGACGAGGACGAGGAAGCGACCGAGGACCTCGACGACGAGACCGTGCCCGAGGACGACGAGGAAGAGGCCGAACCGGCCGAGCCCGTCGACCCGGTGGTCGCCCTGCGCGAGGAACTCCGCACCCTCCCCGGCGAGTGGTACGTCATCCACACGTACGCCGGCTACGAGAACCGCGTGAAGACCAACCTGGAGCAGCGCGCCGTCTCGCTGAACGTCGAGGACTACATCTTCCAGGCCGAGGTGCCGCAGGAAGAGGTCGTCCAGATCAAGAACGGCGACCGCAAGACCATCAAGCAGAACAAGCTCCCGGGCTACGTCCTGGTCCGCATGGACCTGACGAACGAGTCCTGGGGCGTCGTCCGCAACACCCCCGGCGTCACCGGCTTCGTGGGCAACGCCTACGACCCGTACCCGCTGACCCTGGACGAGATCGTCAAGATGCTCGCCCCGGAGGCCGAGGAGAAGGCCGCCCGCGAGGCCGCCGAGGCCGAGGGCAAGCCGGTTCCGCAGCGCAAGGTCGAGGTCCAGGTGCTGGACTTCGAGGTCGGCGACTCGGTCACCGTCACCGACGGCCCGTTCGCGACGCTGCAGGCGACCATCAACGAGATCAACGCCGACTCGAAGAAGGTCAAGGGTCTCGTCGAGATCTTCGGCCGCGAGACGCCGGTGGAGCTCTCCTTCGACCAGATCCAGAAGAACTAGTTTCTCCCTGGACGTACGTCTTCCGAGCAGGTCAGACGGGCTGTCAAAAGCCCCTCTGACCTGCTCGGTTTTTGGCCGCGCACAGATACCCGTTATCGTTGTGCGGTATGCCTCCATCCGGATTAACCGGACGGCGGCCGAACACTCTCACTAGGACCCGGAGAGAGCAATGCCTCCCAAGAAGAAGAAGGTCACGGGGCTTATCAAGCTCCAGATCAACGCCGGTGCGGCGAACCCGGCCCCGCCGGTCGGCCCCGCGCTCGGTCAGCACGGCGTCAACATCATGGAGTTCTGCAAGGCCTACAACGCGGCGACCGAGTCGCAGCGTGGCTGGGTGATCCCGGTGGAGATCACGGTCTACGAAGACCGCTCCTTCACCTTCGTCACCAAGACTCCGCCGGCCGCGAAGATGATCCTCAAGGCCGCGGGTGTCGAGAAGGGCTCGGGCGAGCCGCACAAGACCAAGGTCGCCAAGATCACCCAGGCGCAGGTCCGTGAGATCGCCACGACCAAGCTTCCCGACCTGAACGCCAACGACCTGGACGCCGCGTCGAAGATCATCGCCGGCACCGCCCGTTCCATGGGCATCACGGTCGAGGGCTGACCTTCACCTCGTAGGAAAGACCGTGGCAGGGCCTGCTCGGCCCACACCACGACTCCTCAGAACACACACAGGAGCAGTAGTGAGCAAGCGCAGCAAGTCTCTCCGCGCTGCGGACGCCAAGATCGACCGGGACAAGCTCTACGCCCCGCTCGAGGCCGTCCGTCTCGCCAAGGAGACCTCCACCTCCAAGTTCGACGGCACCGTCGAGGTCGCCTTCCGCCTGGGTGTCGACCCGCGCAAGGCCGACCAGATGGTCCGTGGCACCGTGAACCTCCCGCACGGCACCGGCAAGACCGCCCGGGTCCTGGTCTTCGCGACCGGTGACCGTGCCGAGGCCGCGACCGCCGCGGGCGCCGACATCGTCGGCTCCGACGAACTCATCGACGAGGTGGCGAAGGGCCGGCTGGACTTCGACGCCGTCGTCGCCACCCCGGACCTCATGGGCAAGGTCGGCCGCCTCGGCCGCGTGCTCGGTCCCCGTGGTCTCATGCCGAACCCCAAGACCGGCACCGTGACCCCGGACGTCGCCAAGGCTGTCACCGAGATCAAGGGTGGCAAGATCGAGTTCCGCGTCGACAAGCACTCGAACCTGCACTTCATCATCGGCAAGTCGTCCTTCGACGACACCCAGCTGGTGGAGAACTACGGCGCGGCCCTGGAGGAGATCCTCCGTCTGAAGCCGTCCGCCGCCAAGGGTCGCTACATCAAGAAGGCCGCGATCAGCACCACGATCGGCCCCGGCATTCCGCTCGACCCGAACCGCACCCGCAACCTCCTCGTCGAGGAGGACCCGGCCGCCGTCTGAGCCCCGCGCTCACCCCGGTAGCCGCGTCGCGTACGCGTCAGAATTGGACGAGCCCCGCAACCTTCGAGGTGCGGGGCTCGTCCTCTTTCGTACGGGGTGTCAGTGCCCTGCGCTAGCGTTTGAGGCAGGCACAGCAATCGCTTTAGAGGTGGGGGACGGATGAAGAGCAGGACCGTGCGCAGGATGGGTCTCTCGATCGCGCTGGGGACCGCGCTGGCCTCGGTGGCCGCCTGCAGTTCCACGGGCTCCTCCGGGGGCTCCGGCAAGGACGACAAGACGGTCGGCAAGGGCACGGCCCATGTGAGCCCCATAGCGGCCCTGCGCACCGCTGAGCAGTCCACCGACAAGGCCGACTCGGCCAAGGTCGAGTCCTCCACGGTCCTGGGCACCCTGATGTCCATGGACGCCAAGGGCAACCTCGGCTGGAGCGACGGCATCAGCGGCACCCTCACGATGAACTACACCGGCGGCACGATGGCCGACGCGATGCGCGCGGCGGGCAGCACCTCGATGGAGGCGCGCTATCTGCCCGACGCCTACTACGCCAAGATGGGCGAGAAGTTCGCCGAGCAGGCCGGCGGCAAGCACTGGATCAAGTACGCGTACGACGACCTCGCCAAGCTCGGCGGCAGCTCCGGCGCGTACCTCAAGGACCAGATGCAGAACTCCACCCCGAACCAGTCGGTGAAGCTCCTGCTCGCCTCCGGGGACGTCAAGAAGGTCGGCACGGAATCGGTCCGCGGCCAGCAGACCACGCACTACTCGGGCACGGTGAACGTCGCGGACCTCGCCTCGAAGAACTCCAACCTCACCGCGAGCCAGCTCGAAGGCCTGAAGAAGCAGCTCACCTCGGCCGGCGTCTCCACGGAGCGGGTCGACATCTGGATCAACGCCAAGGACCTGCTGGTCAAGAAGGTCGAGAAGGGCGAGATGTCGTCGGGCGAGTACAGCCAGACCGCCTACTACAGCGACTACGGCGTGAAGGTCGAGGCCACCGTGCCCCCGGCGAGCGACACCGAGGACTTCATGACGCTGCTCAAGAAACAGGGGGTGACACCGGGCAGCGCCGACACGGCGACCGGGTCCGGCACCAGCTCCTGAGCCGCCCAACTGGCCGTAGGCCCAAGGGAATTCGGATGACCGCCGAACCGGCCCGAGGTTAGGCTCACGGCTTCTGCTGTGAATCGGCCATGTGTTCCTTGTGGCTGTCGGGTTCCTCGGGGGGAATCAATGGGGTCTTCCGTACGTCGTGCCACGCGCCGCAGAGCGGCCGGTGCCGGGCTCGTCGCCCTGCTCCTCGCCGGGGGAGCGGTCGGCTGCTCGAAGCTCGCCGCGGACTCCTCGCCGGACATGGCGCCCGCGGCGGCCGTGGCCGAGGCGGCGAAGCGGACACAGGACATCACGTCGCTCCGCTACCGGATGGCCGGCACGATGCCCGGCGAGGGGAAGATCACGGCCGAGGCGGCCATGAGCATGAAACCCCAGGCCATGAGCATGAGGATGACCTCGGCCAGGACCGGCTCCACGGTGCAGGTGCGCGTCGTGGACAAGGCGCTCTACCTCGACGGCGGCGCCGAAACGGCCAAGGAACTCGGCGGCAAGCACTGGCTGAAGCTCGACATGTCGGCCCTGGGCGGCCTGGGGAACAACCTCACCGCCAACGGGGCCGGCGCGGCCGAGGCCGACAAGAACCCGGCCGCCGAGGCCGCCTTCCTCACCGGCGCCAAGGACGTGAGGAAGGTCGGCACCGAGACCGTCGACGGGGTGCGCACCACCCACTACGCGGGCAAGGTCACCCTCGCCGACGTCAGGGCCGCCGCGGCCGAGGGCGAGGACAAGGACACCCGGGAGCGGCGCGCGAAGAGCGTCGAGAGTTACGAGAAGATGGGCGTCGACGCGCTCACCATGGACATGTGGGTCGACGGCGACCACCACACCAAGCGGTTCCGGATGCGCGGCGAGGGCGACAAGGGCCCGCTCGACATGACGGTCACCTTCCTCGACGTCAATGAACCGGTGACGGTCACCGCCCCGGCGGCGAAGGACACCACCGACCTCGCCCAGCTGATGAAGGACGCCCAGGGCTGAGCCGTACGGGCGGATTTGCTTGAATCCGTGACGCTCGCGTACGGTGGTGAAGAAGCCAAAGACCGCTGGTCGTTGCCGTGCCTGTCAAAGGGTGTGGTGACCGAAGGATCCGCTGAACAGTGGACGACCCGCGCAGGTGAACTGGATGTGCTCCCGGGAACGTTGTTTCCGGTCGAGCTACGCCCCGTGCGCCTGCGCCGGGGCGTTTTCTCTGTCCCAGCCCCTTCTGAGCGGTCCTCATCACCCGGAAGGAGGCCGACGCTCTATGGCAAGGCCCGACAAGGCTGCCGCGGTAGCCGAGCTCGCGGGACAGTTCCGCGACTCGAACGCCGCCGTGCTGACCGAGTACCGGGGTCTCACTGTGGCGCAGCTCAAGACGCTGCGTCGTTCGCTCGGTGAGAACGCCCAGTACGCCGTGGTGAAGAACACGCTGACCAAGATTGCGGCCAACGAGGCCGGGATCTCTACGCTCGACGACCTGTTCAACGGTCCGACGGCGGTCGCCTTCATCACCGGTGACCCGGTGGAGTCGGCGAAGGGTCTTCGTGACTTCGCCAAGGACAACCCGAACCTCGTCATCAAGGGCGGTGTCCTTGACGGCAAGGCGCTGTCCGCCGACGAGATCAAGAAGCTCGCGGACCTTGAGTCCCGCGAGGTTCTGCTCTCCAAGCTGGCGGGTGCCTTCAAGGGCAAGCAGACTCAGGCTGCGCAGCTCTTCCAGGCGCTCCCGTCGAAGCTCGTCCGCACGGTGGACGCCCTTCGCGCCAAGCAAGAAGAGCAGGGCGGTGCCGAGTAATTCGGCTCGCAGCATGACCGCCGCCTGAAGCAGCCAGCCCAAGGCAGTGGTCGTAGCGGGCCGAACGTACGCCCGCCAGACATGTACACACCGGCACCAGCCGAAAATTAGTGGAAGGAAGCCATCGTGGCTCTCACCCAGGACGAACTGCTCGCCGAGTTCGAGACCATGACCCTCATCCAGCTTTCCGAGTTCGTGAAGGCGTTCGAGGAGAAGTTCGACGTCACCGCCGCCGCTGCGGTCGCCGTCGCCGGTCCGGCCGGCCCGGCCGCCGTTGCCGACGCCCCGGAGGAGCAGGACGAGTTCGACGTCATCCTCACGGGTGCCGGCGAGAAGAAGATCCAGGTCATCAAGGTCGTGCGTGAGCTGACCTCCCTGGGTCTGAAGGAGGCCAAGGACCTCGTGGACGGCGCCCCGAAGCCCGTCGTCGAGAAGGTCGCCAAGGACGTCGCCGAGAAGGCCGCCGAGTCCCTCAAGGCCGCCGGCGCCTCCGTCGAGGTCAAGTAACACCGTCGAGGTCGTGGACGAGGTCCCAAGGACCTTGTAACGCCTAAGCACCGAAGAGCGATCATCCATCTGGGTGGTCGCTCTTCGGCGTTCCCGGGTCGGGTGAGCGGCAGCCTTGCGGTCAGGGGTTCGCGGAGTATGGTGATCTTCTTCGTGCCTCCGAGCATCCCTGGTGGCATGTGGTGTGGGCCATGGAGGCCTTGACGAACTGCACGCAGCGCGCAATTCTCAGGACGCGTCGTCACAACGATCCGAATCCGAGGCATGGATCGGCGGCGAAGAGGGCAGTATCAACGCGTTGAGGACGTGAGCTTGCCGAGGGTGTTGAGCACGACGAGGGTCTCAAAAAAGCGGGGCTGGACATCAGTGCGCCAAGTGGCTACACTGACCCTTTGCGCTGCCTGTTAGCTGCTCCCTGCCCGTCACCAGGGGCATGCCCTCACTTGAGCATCGATGACCGGACCATCTCTGACCTGGCCTTTCCGGGCCGTCTCAGGAAGTCCATGTCTCCTTGCCCCTGCGAGGGGCCGGTACGCGCGTAGTGAGTCCGAGCCCTCGGAAGGACCCCCTCTTGGCCGCCTCGCGCACTGCCTCGACCGCGAATATGAACAACGGCGCCAGCACCGCCCCGCTGCGCATCTCCTTTGCAAAGATCAAGGAGCCCCTCGAGGTTCCCAACCTGCTCGCGTTGCAGACCGAGAGCTTCGACTGGCTGCTCGGCAACACCGCCTGGCAGAGTCGGGTCGAGGCGGCTCTGGAGTCGGGTCAGGACGTCCCCACCAAGTCCGGTCTGGAGGAGATCTTCGAGGAGATCTCTCCGATCGAGGACTTCTCCGGGTCGATGTCGCTGACCTTCCGCGACCACCGTTTCGAACCTCCCAAGAACAGCATCGACGAGTGCAAGGAGCGCGACTTCACGTACGCCGCCCCGCTCTTCGTAACCGCTGAGTTCACCAACAACGAGACCGGCGAGATCAAGTCCCAGACGGTCTTCATGGGCGACTTCCCGCTCATGACCAACAAGGGCACCTTCGTCATCAACGGCACCGAGCGTGTCGTCGTGTCGCAGCTGGTCCGTTCGCCGGGCGTCTACTTCGACTCCTCGATCGACAAGACGTCCGACAAGGACATCTTCTCCGCCAAGGTGATCCCCTCCCGGGGTGCCTGGCTGGAGATGGAGATCGACAAGCGCGACATGGTCGGTGTCCGCATCGACCGCAAGCGCAAGCAGTCCGTCACCGTCCTGCTCAAGGCTCTCGGTTGGACGACCGAGCAGATCCTCGAGGAGTTCGGCGAGTACGAGTCCATGCGCGCCACCCTGGAGAAGGACCACACCCAGGGCCAGGACGACGCGCTCCTCGACATCTACCGCAAGCTGCGTCCGGGCGAGCCCCCGACCCGTGAGGCCGCGCAGACGCTTCTGGAGAACCTCTACTTCAACCCGAAGCGCTACGACCTCGCCAAGGTCGGCCGCTACAAGGTCAACAAGAAGCTGGGCGGCGAAGCCCCGCTGGACGCCGGTGTGCTGACCGTCGAGGACATCATCTCGTCGATCAAGTACCTGGTGAAGCTGCACGCCGGCGAGACCGAGACCGTCGGTGACAACGGCACCACGATCGTCGTCGAGACCGACGACATCGACCACTTCGGCAACCGTCGTCTGCGCAACGTCGGCGAGCTCATCCAGAACCAGGTCCGTACGGGTCTGGCGCGTATGGAGCGAGTCGTCCGCGAGCGGATGACGACCCAGGACGTCGAGGCGATCACGCCGCAGACCCTGATCAACATCCGGCCGGTCGTCGCCTCCATCAAGGAGTTCTTCGGCACCAGCCAGCTGTCGCAGTTCATGGACCAGAACAACCCGCTGTCGGGTCTCACCCACAAGCGCCGTCTGTCGGCTCTTGGCCCGGGTGGTCTCTCCCGTGAGCGGGCCGGCTTCGAGGTCCGTGACGTGCACCCCTCGCACTACGGCCGCATGTGCCCGATCGAGACCCCGGAAGGCCCGAACATCGGCCTGATCGGCTCGCTCGCCTCCTACGGCCGCGTCAACGCGTTCGGTTTCGTCGAGACGCCGTACCGCCGGGTCACCGACGGTGTCGTCACCGACGAGGTCGACTACCTGACGGCCGACGAAGAGGACCGATTCGTCATCGCGCAGGCCAACGCGCCGCTGACGGAGGAGTTCCGCTTCGAGGAGTCCCGCGTCCTGGTCCGCATCCGCGGCGGCGAGGTCGACTACGTCCCCGGTGACGACGTCGACTACATGGACGTCTCCCCGCGCCAGATGGTGTCGGTCGCGACCGCGATGATCCCGTTCCTGGAGCACGACGACGCCAACCGTGCCCTCATGGGCGCGAACATGATGCGTCAGGCCGTGCCCCTCATCAAGTCCGAGGCGCCGCTGGTCGGCACCGGCATGGAGTACCGCTGCGCGGTCGACGCCGGTGACGTCCTGAAGTCGGAGAAGGACGGTGTGGTCCAGGAGGTCTCCGCGGACTACATCACCACCGCCAACGACGACGGCACGTACACCACGTACCGCCTCGCCAAGTTCTCCCGCTCCAACCAGGGCACCTCCGTCAACCAGAAGGTTGTCGTGGACGAGGGCGCCCGGGTCGTCGCCAACCAGGTGCTGGCCGACGGTCCGGCGACCGAGTTCGGCGAGATGGCGCTCGGCAAGAACCTGCTCGTGGCGTTCATGCCGTGGGAGGGTCACAACTACGAGGACGCGATCATCCTGTCGCAGCGCCTCGTGCAGGACGACGTCCTCTCCTCGATCCACATCGAGGAGCACGAGGTCGACGCCCGTGACACCAAGCTCGGCCCCGAGGAGATCACCCGGGACATCCCGAACGTCTCCGAGGAGGTCCTCGCCGACCTCGACGAGCGCGGCATCATCCGGATCGGTGCCGAGGTCGTCGCCGGTGACATCCTCGTCGGCAAGGTCACGCCCAAGGGTGAGACCGAGCTGACCCCCGAGGAGCGCCTGCTCCGCGCGATCTTCGGTGAGAAGGCGCGCGAAGTGCGCGACACCTCGCTGAAGGTGCCGCACGGCGAGATCGGCAAGGTCATCGGCGTCCGCGTCTTCGACCGCGAGGAGGGCGACGAACTGCCGCCCGGCGTCAACCAGTTGGTCCGGGTGTATGTTGCGCAGAAGCGCAAGATCACCGACGGCGACAAGCTGGCCGGCCGTCACGGCAACAAGGGTGTTATTTCGAAGATCCTGCCGATCGAGGACATGCCGTTCCTTGAGGACGGCACCCCGGTCGACATCATCCTGAACCCGCTGGGTGTCCCGTCCCGAATGAACCCGGGACAGGTCCTGGAGATCCACCTCGGCTGGCTCGCCAGCCGCGGCTGGGACGTCTCCGGGCTCAGTGAGGACTGGGCGCGGCGCCTGCAGGTCATCGGCGCCGACCAGGTCGCCCCGGGCACCAACGTCGCGACCCCGGTCTTCGACGGTGCCCGCGAGGACGAGATCTCCGGTCTCTTCGAGGCCACGATCCCGAACCGCGACGGCGACCGCCTCGTCCAGGCGTCCGGAAAGGCCAACCTGTTCGACGGCCGCTCCGGCGAGCCGTTCCCGGAGCCGATCTCGATCGGCTACATGTACATCCTGAAGCTGCACCACCTGGTCGACGACAAGCTGCACGCCCGTTCGACCGGTCCGTACTCGATGATCACCCAGCAGCCGCTGGGTGGTAAGGCGCAGTTCGGTGGTCAGCGCTTCGGCGAGATGGAGGTGTGGGCGCTGGAGGCTTATGGCGCCGCTTACGCCCTCCAGGAACTGCTGACCATCAAGTCCGACGACGTCACCGGCCGCGTGAAGGTCTACGAGGCCATCGTCAAGGGCGAGAACATCCCCGAGCCCGGCATCCCCGAGTCCTTCAAGGTGCTCATCAAGGAGATGCAGTCGCTCTGCCTGAACGTGGAGGTGCTGTCCAGTGACGGTATGTCCATCGAGATGCGTGACACCGACGAGGATGTCTTCCGCGCAGCGGAGGAGCTCGGCATCGACCTGTCCCGGCGCGAGCCGAGCAGCGTCGAAGAGGTCTGACGGGAGTCCGGAGACCTGCGCCAAGCAGGTCTCCGGCCCCAGGACCCCCGTATCAGACCCCAAGACTTACAACCCTGAGAGGGATTGACGCATAGTGCTCGACGTCAACTTCTTCGATGAGCTCCGGATCGGTCTGGCAACCGCTGACGACATCCGTCAGTGGAGCCACGGCGAGGTCAAGAAGCCCGAGACCATCAACTACCGCACGCTCAAGCCCGAAAAGGACGGACTCTTCTGCGAGAAGATCTTCGGTCCGACCCGGGACTGGGAGTGCTACTGCGGCAAGTACAAGCGCGTTCGCTTCAAGGGCATCATCTGTGAGCGCTGCGGCGTCGAGGTGACCCGCGCCAAGGTGCGCCGTGAGCGGATGGGCCACATCGAACTGGCCGCGCCCGTCACGCACATCTGGTACTTCAAGGGTGTCCCGTCCCGGCTGGGATACCTGCTCGACCTCGCCCCGAAGGACCTCGAAAAGGTCATCTACTTCGCGGCGTACATGATCACGTTCGTCGACGAGGAGCGCCGCACCCGCGACCTGCCCTCCCTGGAGGCGCATGTCTCCGTGGAGCGTCAGCAGGTCGAGAACCGGCGTGACTCCGACCTCGAAGCCCGCGCCAAGAAGCTCGAGGCCGACCTGGCCGAGCTGGAGGCCGAGGGTGCCAAGGCCGACGTGCGCCGCAAGGTGCGCGAAGGCGCCGAGCGGGAGATGAAGCAGCTGCGCGACCGTGCGCAGCGCGAGATCGACCGCCTGGACGAGGTGTGGACCCGGTTCAAGAACCTCAAGGTCCAGGACCTCGAAGGTGACGAGCTGCTCTACCGCGAGCTGCGCGACCGCTTCGGCACCTACTTCGACGGTTCGATGGGTGCCGCGGCGCTGCAGAAGCGCCTGGAGTCCTTCGACCTCGACGAGGAGGCCGAGCGCCTCCGCGAGATCATCCGCACCGGCAAGGGCCAGAAGAAGACCCGCGCCCTGAAGCGGCTGAAGGTCGTGTCTGCGTTCCTGCAGACCTCCAACAGCCCCAAGGGCATGGTTCTCGACTGCGTCCCGGTCATCCCGCCGGACCTCCGCCCGATGGTGCAGCTGGACGGTGGCCGCTTCGCGACCTCCGACCTGAACGACCTGTACCGCCGTGTGATCAACCGCAACAACCGCCTGAAGCGCCTTCTCGACCTCGGTGCCCCCGAGATCATCGTGAACAACGAGAAGCGCATGCTCCAGGAGGCCGTCGACGCGCTCTTCGACAACGGCCGTCGTGGCCGCCCGGTGACGGGCCCCGGCAACCGTCCGCTGAAGTCGCTGTCCGACATGCTCAAGGGCAAGCAGGGTCGCTTCCGTCAGAACCTGCTCGGCAAGCGTGTGGACTACTCCGCGCGTTCCGTGATCGTCGTCGGTCCGCAGCTGAAGCTGCACCAGTGCGGTCTGCCGAAGGCCATGGCGCTGGAGCTCTTCAAGCCGTTCGTGATGAAGCGCCTGGTGGACCTGAACCACGCGCAGAACATCAAGTCGGCGAAGCGGATGGTCGAGCGCGGTCGCACGGTCGTCTACGACGTCCTCGAAGAGGTCATCGCGGAGCACCCGGTTCTGCTGAACCGTGCGCCCACGCTGCACCGCCTCGGCATCCAGGCCTTCGAGCCGCAGCTGGTCGAGGGCAAGGCCATCCAGATCCACCCGCTCGTCTGCACCGCGTTCAACGCGGACTTCGACGGTGACCAGATGGCCGTGCACCTGCCGCTCTCCGCGGAGGCGCAGGCCGAGGCCCGCATCCTGATGCTGTCCTCGAACAACATCCTGAAGCCGGCCGACGGTCGTCCCGTCACCATGCCGACCCAGGACATGGTGCTGGGTCTGTTCTTCCTCACCACCGACGGCGAGCTCCGTGACGTCAAGGGCGAGGGCCGCGCGTTCGGCTCCACGGCCGAGGCGACCATGGCGTTCGACGCCGGAGAGCTGGCGCTCCAGTCGGCCGTCGACATCCGCTTCCCGGTGGGCACCATCCCGCCGCGTGGCTGGGTGCCGCCGGTCCGCGAGGAGGGCGAGCCGGAGTGGCAGCAGGGTGACACCTTCCGCCTCCGTACGACCCTGGGCCGCGCGCTCTTCAACGAGCTGCTGCCCGAGGACTACCCGTTCGTCGACTACTCGGTGGGCAAGAAGCAGCTCTCCGAGATCGTCAACGACCTGGCCGAGCGCTACCCCAAGGTCATCGTGGCGGCGACGCTCGACAACCTGAAGGCGGCCGGCTTCTTCTGGGCGACCCGTTCCGGTGTCACCGTGGCCATCTCCGACGTCGTCGTGCCCGAGGCGAAGAAGGCGATCGTCGCCGGCTACGAGGCCAAGGACGAGAAGGTCCAGAAGCAGTACGAGCGCGGTCTGATCACCAAGGAAGAGCGCACGCAGGAGCTCATCCAGATCTGGACCCAGGCGACCAACGAGGTCGCCGAGGCGATGAACGAGAACTTCCCCAAGACGAACCCCATCTTCATGATGGTTGACTCGGGTGCCCGAGGAAACATGATGCAGATGCGCCAGATCGCCGGTATGCGTGGTCTGGTGTCGAACGCCAAGAACGAGACGATCCCGCGTCCGATCAAGGCCTCCTTCCGTGAGGGCCTGTCGGTGCTGGAGTACTTCATCTCGACGCACGGTGCTCGAAAGGGTCTGGCGGACACGGCTCTGCGTACCGCCGACTCGGGTTACCTCACCCGTCGTCTCGTCGACGTCTCCCAGGACGTCATCATCCGCGAGGAGGACTGCGGCACCGACCGCGGCCTCAAGCTGCACATCGCGGAGCGCGGCGCGGACGGTGTCCTGCGCAAGGCCGAGAACGTCGAGACCAGCGTGTACGCCCGTGCGCTGGCCGAGGACATCACCGTCGACGGCAAGGTGCTGGCCCCGGCCAACACCGACCTCGGCGACGTCCTCATCGACGAGCTGGTCAAGCACGGCATCGAGACGGTCAAGACCCGCTCGGTCCTGACCTGCGAGTCCGCCGTCGGTACCTGCGCCATGTGCTACGGCCGCTCGCTGGCCACCGGCAAGCTGGTCGACATCGGTGAGGCGGTCGGCATCATCGCCGCCCAGTCCATCGGTGAGCCCGGCACGCAGCTGACGATGCGTACCTTCCACACCGGTGGTGTGGCCGGTGACGACATCACCCAGGGTCTGCCCCGTGTCGTCGAGCTCTTCGAGGCTCGTACGCCGAAGGGTGTCGCCCCGATCTCCGAGGCCCAGGGCCGCGTGCGGATCGAGGAGACCGAGAAGACCAAGAAGATCGTCGTCACCCCGGACGACGGCAGCGACGAGACGGCGTTCCCGATCTCGAAGCGTGCCCGTCTTCTGGTCAGCGAGGGCGAGCACGTCGAGGTGGGCCAGAAGCTCACCGTGGGTGCCACCAACCCGCACGACGTGCTGCGCATCCTGGGTCAGCGTGCCGTCCAGGTCCACCTGGTCGGCGAGGTCCAGAAGGTCTACAACTCGCAGGGTGTGTCGATCCACGACAAGCACATCGAGATCATCATCCGGCAGATGCTCCGCCGCGTGACGATCATCGAGTCCGGCGACGCCGAGCTGCTGCCCGGCGAGCTGGTCGAGCGCTCCCGCTTCGAGCAGGAGAACCGTCGTGTGGTCCAGGAGGGCGGTCACCCGGCCTCCGGTCGTCCGCAGCTCATGGGTATCACCAAGGCCTCGCTGGCCACGGAGTCCTGGCTGTCGGCGGCGTCCTTCCAGGAGACGACCAGGGTTCTGACGGACGCGGCGATCAACGCCAAGTCCGACTCCCTGATCGGCCTCAAGGAGAACGTCATCATCGGTAAGCTCATCCCGGCCGGTACGGGTCTGTCCCGCTACCGCAACATCCGGGTGGAGCCCACCGAGGAGGCCAAGGCCGCGATGTACTCGGCCGTCGGCTACGACGACATCGACTACTCGCCGTTCGGCACCGGCTCCGGCCAGGCCGTCCCGCTGGAGGACTACGACTACGGTCCGTACAACCAGTAGTAGTCGGCTCTGAAGTACTGAGGGCGGTCACCCCGTTTCGTACGGGGTGACCGCCCTCAGCCGTGCCTGGTGTCTGTACTCAGTACGGCCGCTGCGGCTGGAGGTACTGCTGCAGGTGGTGCAGCCGCGTGTGGTAGTCCGGGTGCGAGGAGAGCAGCTTGCTCAGCGCGCTCTCCTCGACCGGCACACCGCCGTTCTTCGCGGTCTGCACGGCCTGTTCGCGCTGCTCCCCCTGGTGCAGCTTGTCGAGCACGGACGCCAGCATCGGGGCGAACCCGAGGGCGGCGGCGTGTTCGTCGGCGCGGAGTTCGGCACGCCGTCCGACGGCGGCCAGTGCGTACGGCACCCCCAGGATCAGCAGGGGCAGCCCGTAGAGAGTGCTGATGGTGGCGAACGCGAGACCGCCGACGATCATCACGACGAACGCGACGCCGAAGCAGCCGAAGGCCCGCGAGACATGGAAGGCGACGACGGAGAGCGCCTTCAGCACCCGCCAGGCCATCCGGCCCGGCAGCGCGTACCAGTAGCCGAGCAGCCCGGACCAGGCGTGGCCGCCGACGTGGTGGCCGAGTTCGTGCGCCATGACGGCGGCCAGCTCGCCGTTGGGCAGCTCGTTCAGGGCGAAGCGGGTGACACCGACGATGTGGCCGGCCGCGGCGACCGCGTTGAGGCCGTCGCTGTCCTCGACCCACAGCTCGTAGTTACGTCCCTCGACGCCGCCGCGGGCGGTGACCTCCCGCCAGACCGGTTCGATTTTGGCTCGTTCTTGCGGAGTGGGGTAGCGCAGGTGGAGCAGACGGCGCGCGAGGGCGCTTTCCGTGGGGCGGTGGAACACGAGTGCGCCGCTGGCCAGCCAGAGCAGGATCACCAGGAACGCGAGCTTGCCGAAGAAGGCGGAGAACAGGCCGACGACGGCGAGGCTGCACAGGAAGTTCGGCAGATAGAGCAGCAGATTGCCGACCGCGGTGGCGTCCGTGTGGCGCTGCTGGCTGGCGATGTGGACGCGGCGGGCGTCGGTGTTGATGTGGTTCGGGTGGTCCGGGTCGTCGGCGGGCGCGGGCGCGGGCGCGGGATGGGCGGCCGGGGCGGGAGCCGAGGCCGCGGCCTGGGCCGGGGGAGTCAGGGGCGCCTGGGGAGGGGTCTGGGGGTACTGCGGGGGTATCGGCGCGGAGGCCTGCGGGGCCTGCGGGGCCTGCGGGTAGGCGTACGGGTTCTGGGGATAGGCGGGTGAGGTCGGCTGCTGCTGGGGGTACTGCGGGGGTACGGGTGACTGGGCAGCCTGAGTGGGGTACTGCGGGGGTACCTGGGGCTGGGGTGCCTGCGCCGACTGCTCGGGGTACTCCGGGTATTCGGGGTACTCCGGGTATCCCGGTGGTGGTTGGGTCATGGTGCTTGCTTCCTTCTGAGGCGGGGACGGGTGCCGGTGCGGCGGTCAGCCGATCAGCAGTGAGGCGGGCAGCAGTACCGTGCCGGTGCAGAAAGCGATCAGGCCGGTACGGATCCACTGGTGTTTGCGGGCGACGATCTGGCTCAGCTCGGCGAGGGCCGTGGTCAGCCCGGTCGTGGGGTCACGCCGGGTGTCGCCGAGCGCGGTCTCCAACTGGCCCTGCCGGACGGCCTGTTGGATGTCACCGAAGTAGGAGAGGGGGCGGCCGGGCGTCCACTGCTCGGAGCGGTAGCGGGGCAGTACGGCCAGCAGCAGCGCGAACAGCGAGAGCCCCAGCGCGGCCAGCGCGACCCACCACAGCACGGTGCCCAGGACCGACAGCTCGCCCGGGGTCCACCCCCGCCCCGCCAACAGCCCACTGAACACACCCCCGGTCATCCCCAGAGCCCCGACCAGCACGGACGCCTTGCCATCGGCCCGGGCGACCTCGTTGCGCAGCTCTGCGAGCAGCCGCTCGCAGAGGGGGACGAGGTCGGTGTCGGGGTGGGGAACTGGAGCGGGTGAGGGCGTGGGGGCGGGTGCGGGGTCGAGCGTGGTCATGCGCCGCCGCCCTCCGGCTTGTCGGCTTCCTCGATGCCCTCCTCCTCCGAGCCCGCGGTCACTTCCGGCAGGTTCTGCGCGGGCAGGGTCGGTGTCCGGCCGTAACCGGGCGGGGGCTGCCATCCGGATCCCTCGGACGCGGCGGCGGGTGCCGGGGCCGGGGGCTGCGAGGCGGGTGTCCCGGGTGCGGCGGCGGGAGTTGAGCCCGAGGTGTCCCATCCGGAGGCCCCGGCGGTGCCGACCGGTGCCGGTGCCGGTGCCGGTGCCGGTGCCGGGGCCGGAGACTGGTCGGCCGGAGCCTTGGACAGGGCGGCGGGTGTCGAGCCCGGGTGCTGTCCCGAGGGCTGCGGCACCGCGGCCGGAGCAGACGCCGGGGGCTGTGCCGGGGCGCCGGAGTACGGGCCCTGCGGGGCGTACCCGGCGGGCGGTGAGCCGTAGGGCGTGGCCGCCGGCATACCCGCGACCGGCCCCTGCGGATACGGCGAGACCCCGGTCGATCCAACGGGCCCGGTCGGTCCGGCGGATCCGGTGGGCCCGGCAGGTCCGGCAGGTCCGGCCTGAGCCGGGTAGGGGCCGGAATCCCCGCGGCCCGGAGCACCGGGGAACGGTCCGGCGGCGCCGGGGACAACTGTCGGCGCACCCTGATAGGGCCCGCTCGGGCTGGCCCCGCCCGGGTACGCCTCGGATGCCGTGCCCTGCCCGGGGGCGTACGGCCCGTACGGGCTTGGCGTCGGGGACTGCCCGGGGCCGTACGCCCCCGCTCCCGGCGTCTGTCCAGGTGCGTACGGTCCCGGCGCCGGGGCTCGCCCGGCTCCGTACGGCCCTGTCTCCGCCGCCTGCCCGGGAACGTACGCCCCCGGCATCGAGGCCTGCCCGCCCGCATACGCCCCGGGCGTCGGGCCATGCCCCGCCGTATAAGCGCCGGGCGCCGCGCCCTGCCCCGCCGCATAAGCCCCAGGCGCCGCGCCCTGCCCCGCCGCATACGCTCCCGGCACCGGGCCCGGCCCGCCCGCGTACGCCCCAGGTGCCGCGCCCTGTCCTGCCGTATAGGCCCCCGGCACTCCGCCCTGGCCACCCGCATACGGCCCCATTCCCGCCGCCGGCTGCCCGCCCGGGACCTGTTCGTCGGTCGGGTGGCTTCCCGGAGCCGGGGGAGCGATCGGCTCGCCGGGGATTGTCGTGCCGGGGTATTCCGGGCCGACCCCCGGAGGGAGCGGTGGGGGTGGGTTCTGGGGGACGCCCGGGAGGCGTTGGGTGAGGATGTCGTTGACCGTGCGCAGGGCCAGTTGTTTGGGGCCCTCCAGTTCCCAGTTCTCGGCTGTGTCGCCGTTCAGGAGTTGTTGGACCAGTTCCATCTGGGCCTGGATCATGCGGAGTTGGTCCTCGCGCATGCTGTTCATGACCATGTGGGAGTCCTCCGGGTGCTGGGCGAGGTGGAGTGCCCACTGGTGGACGCCGCCCTGCTGGAGGTGGAACTGGTAGAACTCGATCTTCTGCGCCTCCAACTGCTGCAGTTCCAGCTGCTGTTGACCGGCCAGCAGCGCCTGCGCGTGCTGCCAGCGCTGCTGTTGGAGGAGGAGTTCCTGCTGGTGGGTGCCGTACTGCATGGCCCGGTCCAGTTGGAGCGAGTCGCTCTGGCGGTAGCGGCGGTCGACCTCGACGTCGATGTCCATGCCCCGCTGTGCCGCCCGGATCTGCTCGTCGGCGGAGTGCTCGATGGCCTGCTTGCGCAGCTCGTGCTCGATGTTGGCCTCGTCGCGCTTCAGCCGTAGCGTCCAGGTGACCTGGAGTCCGGCGGGGGCGCCGAGCGGGCCGAGGAGGCTCATCCGCTCCAGCAGTTCGACCTCGGCGGACGCGCTGTCGGCGATGGCGAACCGGCGGGTCACCGGCCGGGCCGCCTGCTGGAGTTCGCCCAGCAGCAGCCCGGGTACGTTCCGGTGGCCGCTGGCCACGAACCGGACCGGGTCGAGGACCTGCCAGGACAGGTCGACCGCGGCCGTGAACTCGAACGCGTCGTTGTCGCTGGGCAGTGTGAGGTCGCTGGTGTGCGGATGCACGCCCATGTCCACCTCGTACACGGCGGTGTAGCGGTTCGCCGCGATGTCCCCGCGGGTCGGCCGCTGCGGTGGTAGATACGCCACGTAGCCGCCCTTGCCGGTGGCGAAGACCAGGGCGTGGTCGATACGGACGTACGACTTGAGGTTGAACTCGAAGCGCGACAGCTGCCGCACGGTGAGGACGGGATCGACGATCTCGGTGTGCCGGTCGGCGGGCTGCTGCCACTCGGGCTGGCGGAAGGTGGGCATGGGCGTGTCTCCTCGGACGTACCACCCGGCGTGCGCGGGTCGTTCCGATGTGGGTCAGCGGATGGGAAGCGTGGTCAGCAGGCGGGCCGCGACCTGGGGCGGCGGTTTTCCGTCCTCGCCGGACATGGTGCGCAGCAGGTGGCTGAGCCGTTGGTGGTCCTCGGGCGTGGCCACCAGGGCCGGGAGCAGCGCGGCGAGCGCCCACTCGGTGGCCGTGGCGCGGTCGGCGATCAGCACCCACGCGCGCAGTACGTCGAGCGCGGGCCGGGTGGTGCGCAGATCGGCCAGCGCGGCCCGCCAGAGGTAGGGGATGCCGTACGCCGAGGCGCTGCCCGTGGCCACCGCGCGGGCGTACCAGTCGAGGACCAGCGGCATGCCGTAGCGCTCGTCGCCCTCGGTGCGCTCGCAGGCGTTGACGAAGCCGGCGAGGGTGAGGTCGCGGACGGCGCGGTCGTCGTCGAGGTGCTGCCGCAGTTCGCCGAGCACCCGTTCCTCGGCCGAGGAGAGCAGCAACAGCCCTACGGCTTCGGCGAGTTCACGCCCGATTTCCAGGTCGAGGTCCTGGTCGTTGTCGTAGAGCCGGCGTACCGCCTTGCGAAGTGCGGCGAGTGCCTGTTCGGGGCGTTCCGAGCCGATCAGGCCGTACGACCGCACGCCCACCCAGCGCCGCCGCTCGTCGTCGCCCTCGCACCAGTCGTCGAGGATGCGCGGGATGTTGGGGGTGTCGATGAGGTGGGCGAGGGTCAGGGAGTTGACGGCGACCAGCCGGTGCCGGAACAGCTTGGAGGTGGCCCACACCTCGATGACCAGGGCCATCGCGGAGGGCAGATCGGTGCGGGCCAGGATCGCGACGGTGGACGCGGCGCGGGTGCGGACCAGCGGACGGCCGTCGTCGGCGAGCCGGCGCAGCCAGTTGATGAGGGCCGGGCGGGCGGACGGATGGCCGGTCCACAGCTCGCGCAGCAGCACCAGGGAGGCCCGCTCGTCCAGGAATCTGGCCTTGTGCTGGGCGACCGGGCCCCACTCGGTGTGCTCGTCCTCCTCGTATCTGGTGGCGCGGGCGAGCTGGAGGCGCTTGCCGATGTGGGTGCCGAAGACGGGGACCTCGGGGACCCGGGTGGGGTTCTCGGTCTCCTGGAGGAACCGGTAGAGGAGGTCGCTCAGTTCGGCGGTGAGGGCGTACGGGCCGCCGTCGAAGGCGGCGAGCGCGACCAGGAACGCCTTGTCCCGCAGATGGATCGCGCTCTCGTCCTCCTCGAACCACTCCCGGACCTGGTTCTCCAGGGAGATCAGCGAGAACTTGGCGATGGCGTCCGCGGCGATCTCGCCGGCCGCGTACCGGCCCAACTGCGCGGCGTACGCGGCGACTTCGCGCAGCTGGTGGTCGCGGGTGAGGAACTCGACCACGTCCGGCAGGTCCAGCAGCTTGGCCGCGGTCTCGTCGTCGGTGCGGGTGCGCAGATGCGCTCCGAGGACCTCGGCCGCGCTCGGTGGCAGCCACTCGACCTTCGGTACGTCCTCCAGTACGGCGTTGGGGCCGACGGTGATCACCAGATAGGCGTCCCGCTCGACGAGCCGGTCCTTCGCGGCGAGGAGGTGCGGTTCGCACAGCGGGCGGTCGCGGCCGGTGGCGAGGTCGCTGACGAGGTAGCCGCGGGCCTGGTCCTCGGCGCCGAACCCGTCGGCGAGGGAGGCCGGGCTGGTGTCGCGCACCAGGGTGCGGACGGGGTCGGCGCCCAGCCGGTGCAGCAGCATCAGGGCGGCGGTGTGGCGGCCGGTGAAGCGGGCGCCGGACAGCACCAGGACCCGGTCGCTGCGCAGCCGTTCGAGCAGCCCGGCCATGTACTCCTCGTCGGCGACGAAGGTCTCGGCCAGGCGCTCCAGGACGATCCGCGGGACCTCGCCGGAGGCGGAGGCGGGCGCGGACAGGCCGGGTATCGCGTAGTGGATCTCCGTCTTGCTGCCCATGATGACGTCGCCGGTGACCCGGCCGCCGCTGACGCCGTGCTGGTCGTGGCCGACGAGGCCGCCGCCGAAGCGGGAGCGGTCGCCGACGTGCATGCTGCGCGGGCTGTGGTCGATCAGGTCCCGCCGGGCCGCCCAGGCGGTCTGCGGCTGGTCGCGTTCCTCGGCGTCGTCGCCACCTCCGCCCTGCGCGGTGTCGTCGGCGGTCGTCTCGCCCTGCTTGGCGTCACCGGAACCCTTGGCGCCCTTGGCGTTCTTGGCACCTTTCGGGTCCTTCTTCTGGTCCTTGGCATCGGCCGTGCCGTCGGACCCCGCTCTCGGTTTCTCCGGCTTCTCCGGCTCCTCCTGGTCGCTCATGCGCCGTCTCCCCGCTCGTGGCCGCCGAGGTGGACGTCGCCGGTGACCTGGCCGCCGCTGACGCCGTGCTGGTCGTGGCCGACCAGGCTGCCGCCGAAGGACGGCGAACCGCCGTTGAAGTGGAAGACGACACCCGGCGCCGGGGCTCCCCGTGGTCCGTCCGGCGCCGGGTGGTTCTCCGGTGACCCGCCCTGCGGCGGAACCCGCTCCTCGTGGGGGTCCGGCGCGGGGGCGTCCGGATCCGGGGCCTGCGATGCGGGGGCATCGGGTGCGGCAGCTTCCTGGCCTGGGGCCTGTGGTGCCGGGGCCCCGGGCGCAGGGCGGTCCCCCGATCCGCCCTGCGCCTCCCCCTTCCCCGCGTCACCGTGGTTCTCGCCGGCCGCCCCTTCGGGCACCGGTCCGTGCAGCCATGCCCCCAGCGGGCCGTTCTTGCTCGCCACCGTCACCTGGTGGAAGTCGTCGGCCGGGATGCCCGGGTGGTCGTGGCGGACGACTCCCGCGTACAGGCCGTCCGAGACGCACAGCGCGAAGTCGGAGGTGCGCTCGCGCAGGGCGGCGCGCAGGACGTCCGCGTCCAGCAGCCGGCAGGCGTGGTTGAGGTCGGAGCCGACCCAGCCGTCGTGCTGGTCGACGGCGACGTATCCGGTGGCGACGACACCGCGCAGCCGGATCTGCGCGGAACGGGACGCCATGCGGTTGACCGCCCTGAGCCGGACGGGCACCTCCGTGAGCAGGGCCCGCAGCAGCGCCGTGACGGGAGCGCTCGCGTCGATCAGCTCCATCACCGAGTCGCCGCGGTCGGCCCGCAGCCGCCGGGTCTCGTCGATGCCCGCGCTCTCCAGCGTGCGGTCGGTGATGTCGTAGAGCATGCGGCGCAGATAGGCCTGTTCCACGTCGTCCCGGTCGCTGTACCTCTCGATGTCCAGCAGCAGGATCGTGCGGCTCACGGGGTCGCTCATGGTCGCCTTTCGCGGGGGCGTGCTTGTGCAGAGCAGCAGCGTGATGCTGACGGGGCCTCAGCGGTGAGGGAGGATGACGCACTTGGACTGTGAAGGTGTTCACAGTCCCGGCCCGCTCGGACAGGCTCTAGTCCTCCACCGGCCCCGGCGGCGACGGGATCCCGGCGGTCGGGCCCGCGGCGGCTATGCGGCGCAGGATGTCCGGGCGCATGATCAGCATCGTGCGGCGGCCGGTGGCCACCGCCCCCTTGTCCCGTAACTCCTTCAGCAGGCGCTGCACCATCTCGCGGGACGCCCCGACCGACCCCGCCAGCTCCTGCTTGCTGAGGGGTACGGCCAGTTCGATGCCGTCGGGGGTGCGTCGGCCGTGGGTGCGGGTCAGGTCCAGGAGCAGCACGGCGAACCGCTCCCGCACGCTCATCGACGCGAACTCCAGCCGGCGCCGGTCGGCCGCGCGGGTGCGGTCCGTGGTGAGGCCGAGGAGGGCGAAGGAGGAGGCGGGGGAGCGGTTGAGGAAGTCCTTGAACTGGCCGCGCTCCACCGCCACCGCCCGCACCGGTTCCAGCGCGGTCACGGTCGCCGACCGCGGGCGTCCGGTCAGCGCGGCCGACTCGCCGACGATGTCGCCGGGGCCGCGCAGCGCGAGCAGGGCCTCGTAGCCGTTGGCGGCCGAGGCGGTGACCTTGGTCCAGCCGTGCACGAGGAAGAGCACGTGCGCCGAGGGTTCGTGCTGGCGGACCAGGACCATCCGGGGGGTGAAGTCCAGCGCGCGTCCCAGGGCCAGCAGCGCCGACCGGTCCTCGCGTTCCAGCCGGGCCAGGAACGGCACCTGGTCGTCCAGACCTCCGTCGTCCGGCGTGTACGCCGGTATCCCCGTTGTCATTTACATCCCCCGAATTCCGACAGTGGGTCGATCAACGTACTGAAAGCACGGAGTCGCGGAGAGTGAAAGTGCGGAAACCGGCCACTGGCGGAAGCGTGTGCGTCAACATGCGGGTTCGCGCCATCGGGGCCGATGCCGCCAGGGCAGGTGCCGGGTGGGGAACCGGTGCCGTTTTCGGCGCGTTGGAGCATCATGGGGGCATTCGGTCTCCGGCGCCGGGGGAGGTGTTCCGTGTCGTACCCGACACCGTGGCAGGGACAGGGACCGCAGCAGCCGTGGCAGGGGCACGGCGGGGCGTCGATGCTGGCCGCGACCGCCGACCGCGAGCGCACCGTGGACGTGCTCCGGGCGGGCTTCGCCGAGGGGCGGCTGCGGGAGGACGAGCTGGAGAAGCGGGTCGCGCGGGCCTACGGCGCCCGTACGGTCGGCGAGTTGATGCTGCTGGTCGCCGATCTGCCCCAGGGTCCGCAGACGGCGGTCGTCCAGGTGCCACCGGGTTTCCGTCCCGTGCCGCCGACCTTCCTGCCGGCTCCGCTGCCGCCGACCAACGGCAAGGCGGTCGGCGCCCTGGTCTGCGGCCTGCTGATCGTGCCGACGCTGGGGCTGACCGGCATCCCGGCGGTGATCCTCGGCCACACCGCCCGCGCGGAGATACGGCGGACCGACGAGGTCGGTGACGGGCTGGCGCTGACCGGGCTGGTCTTCGGCTGGCTCGCCGTCAGCGCCTGGACCCTGTTCCTCCTGCTGCTGGTGGTGGCCGGCGCGAGCTCCGCCTGACGTCTCCGTACCGTAGATTCGAAGATCGCGGAGGGGGCGCGGCTTCGGCATGTCCCGTGCCGAGCCGTGGGTGCCACCCATTTGTTTTGACCGCAGCGAATGAGGTAGGTACGCTCAGACCTTGTGCCTGGGGTGTGCCCTGGCTCCCGTGCGTGCCTTGAACCGCACTAAGGGGGCCGACACTGGCCACCGCAATCTGCGCCCCTTTTGCTGCCCGGCGAAAGTCTGCGGGATTCGACACACCCGACCGCGTGGGTCGGCGACGTTCCAGGTTAGCTTCACCATCGGCACACAGAAACCGGAGAAGTAGTGCCTACGATCCAGCAGCTGGTCCGGAAGGGCCGGCAGGACAAGGTCGAGAAGAACAAGACGCCCGCACTCGAGGGTTCCCCTCAGCGTCGCGGCGTCTGCACGCGTGTGTTCACGACCACCCCGAAGAAGCCGAACTCGGCCCTGCGTAAGGTCGCGCGTGTGCGTCTGACCAGCGGGATCGAGGTCACCGCTTACATTCCGGGTGAGGGACACAACCTGCAGGAGCACTCCATCGTGCTCGTGCGTGGCGGTCGTGTGAAGGACCTGCCCGGTGTTCGCTACAAGATCATCCGCGGCTCCCTTGACACCCAGGGTGTCAAGAACCGCAAGCAGGCCCGCAGCCGCTACGGCGCCAAGAAGGAGAAGTAGAAAATGCCTCGTAAGGGCCCCGCCCCGAAGCGCCCGGTCATCATCGACCCGGTCTACGGTTCTCCTCTTGTCACCTCCCTGATCAACAAGGTGCTGCTGAACGGCAAGCGCTCCACCGCCGAGCGCATCGTGTACGGCGCCATGGAGGGCCTGCGCGAGAAGACCAGCAACGACCCGGTCATCACGCTGAAGCGCGCGCTGGAGAACATCAAGCCCACGCTTGAGGTCAAGTCCCGCCGAGTCGGCGGTGCGACGTACCAGGTTCCGATCGAGGTCAAGCCCGGTCGCGCCAACACGCTCGCGCTGCGCTGGCTGGTCGGTTACTCCCGCGCCCGTCGCGAGAAGACCATGACCGAGCGTCTGCTCAACGAGCTTCTGGACGCTTCGAACGGCCTCGGTGCGGCCGTCAAGAAGCGCGAGGACACCCACAAGATGGCCGAGTCCAACAAGGCCTTCGCGCACTACCGCTGGTAGTCGCTACCCACGACGAGACCGAGAGAAGACCGAAGCCTTATGGCTACCACTTCACTTGACCTGGCCAGGGTCCGCAACATCGGGATCATGGCTCACATCGACGCGGGTAAGACGACCACCACTGAGCGGATCCTCTTCTACACCGGCGTCAGCTACAAGATCGGTGAAGTCCACGACGGCGCCGCCACCATGGACTGGATGGAGCAGGAGCAGGAGCGTGGCATCACGATCACCTCTGCTGCCACCACCTGTCACTGGCCGCTTGAGGACAACGACTACACGATCAACATCATCGACACCCCGGGGCACGTCGACTTCACCGTCGAGGTGGAGCGTTCGCTGCGCGTCCTCGACGGTGCCGTCACGGTGTTCGACGGTGTCGCCGGTGTCGAGCCGCAGTCCGAGACGGTGTGGCGTCAGGCCGACCGTTACGGCGTGCCGCGCATCTGCTTCGTCAACAAGCTCGACCGGACCGGCGCGGAGTTCCACCGCTGCGTCGACATGATCAAGGACCGCCTCGGTGCGGTACCGCTGATCATGCAGCTTCCGATCGGTGCCGAGATGGACTTCAAGGGCGTTGTGGACCTGGTCCGCATGAAGGCGCTCGTGTGGTCCGCCGAGGCGGCGAAGGGCGAGATGTACGACGTCGTCGACATCCCGGCCACGCACGCCGAGGCTGCCGAGGAGTACCGGGGCAAGCTCGTCGAGGCCGTCGCGGAGAACGACGACGAGATCATGGAGCTGTTCCTGGAGGGCCAGGAGCCCACCGAGGAGCAGCTGTACGCCGCGATCCGTCGCGTCACCATCGCGTCCGGCAAGTCCAGCGGCGTCACGGTCACCCCGGTGTTCTGTGGCACCGCGTTCAAGAACAAGGGCGTCCAGCCCCTGCTCGACGCGGTCGTGCGCTACCTGCCGACCCCCCTCGACGTCGAGGCCATCGAAGGCCACGACGTCAAGGACCCCGAGGTCGTCGTCAAGCGCAAGCCGTCCGTGGACGAGCCGCTGTCCGCGCTCGCGTTCAAGATCATGAGCGACCCGCACCTGGGCAAGCTCACCTTCGTCCGGGTCTACTCGGGCCGCCTGGAGACTGGCACCGCGGTGCTGAACTCCGTCAAGGGCAAGAAGGAGCGCATCGGCAAGATCTACCGCATGCACGCGAACAAGCGTGAGGAGATCGAGGCGGTGGGCGCCGGCGACATCGTCGCCGTGATGGGCCTGAAGCAGACCACCACCGGTGAGACGCTGTGCGACGACAAGAGCCCGGTGATCCTGGAGTCCATGGACTTCCCGGCGCCGGTCATCCAGGTCGCCATCGAGCCCAAGTCCAAGGGCGACCAGGAGAAGCTGGGTGTCGCCATCCAGCGTCTCGCGGAGGAGGACCCCTCCTTCCACGTCCACTCGGACGAGGAGACGGGCCAGACCATCCTCGGTGGTATGGGCGAGCTGCACCTCGAGGTGCTGGTCGACCGTATGAAGCGCGAGTTCCGGGTCGAGGCCAACGTCGGCAAGCCGCAGGTCGCGTACCGTGAGACGATCCGTAAGGCCGTCGAGCGCGTGGACTACACCCACAAGAAGCAGACCGGTGGTACCGGTCAGTTCGCCAAGGTGCAGATCGCGATCGAGCCGATCACCGAGTCCGACGGCCCGGCGTACGAGTTCGTGAACAAGGTCACCGGTGGCCGTATCCCGCGGGAGTACATCCCGTCGGTGGACGCCGGTGCGCAGGAGGCCATGCAGTTCGGCATCCTCGCCGGGTACGAGATGACGGGCGTCCGCGTCACGCTTCTCGACGGTGCCTACCACGAGGTCGACTCCTCCGAGCTCGCGTTCAAGATCGCCGGTTCGCAGGCGTTCAAGGAGGCCGCCCGCAAGGCGTCTCCCGTGCTCCTTGAGCCGATGATGGCCGTCGAGGTCACCACGCCCGAGGACTACATGGGCGAGGTCATCGGCGACATCAACTCCCGCCGTGGTCAGATCCAGGCCATGGAGGAGCGTGCCGGTGCCCGCGTCGTGAAGGGCCTCGTGCCCCTCTCGGAGATGTTCGGCTACGTCGGCGACCTCCGCAGCAAGACCTCGGGTCGCGCAAGCTACTCGATGCAGTTCGACTCCTACGCCGAGGTTCCCCGGAACGTCGCCGAGGAGATCATCGCGAAGGCCAAGGGCGAGTAACACACACCGTTTGCACGCTTTAGGCTTGACACCGACCGCCGGGGCTCACCCGGGAGGGCAGACCCCGGCGGGCGGCATCCCAGCAAAGATCACCTGGCGCCGATGAGTAAGGCGTACCAGAACCACTCCGCAGGAGGACCCCAGTGGCGAAGGCAAAGTTCGAGCGGACTAAGCCGCACGTCAACATCGGCACCATCGGTCACATCGACCACGGTAAGACGACCCTCACGGCCGCCATTACCAAGGTGCTGCACGACGCGTACCCGGACCTGAACGAGGCCTCGGCCTTCGACCAGATCGACAAGGCTCCTGAGGAGCGCCAGCGCGGTATCACGATCTCGATCGCGCACGTCGAGTACCAGACCGAGACGCGTCACTACGCCCACGTCGACTGCCCCGGTCACGCGGACTACATCAAGAACATGATCACGGGTGCGGCGCAGATGGACGGCGCCATCCTCGTGGTCGCGGCCACCGACGGCCCGATGCCGCAGACCAAGGAGCACGTGCTCCTGGCCCGCCAGGTCGGCGTTCCGTACATCGTCGTCGCCCTGAACAAGGCCGACATGGTGGACGACGAGGAGATCCTGGAGCTCGTCGAGCTCGAGGTCCGTGAGCTCCTCTCCGAGTACGAGTTCCCGGGCGACGACCTTCCGGTCGTCAAGGTCTCGGCGCTCAAGGCGCTCGAGGGCGACAAGGAGTGGGGCCAGACGGTCCTCGACCTGATGGCCGCCGTCGACGAGGCGATCCCGACCCCGCCGCGTGACACCGACAAGCCGTTCCTCATGCCCGTCGAGGACGTCTTCACGATCACCGGTCGCGGTACGGTCGTCACCGGCCGTATCGAGCGTGGTGTCCTGAAGGTCAACGAGACCGTTGACATCATCGGCATCAAGCAGGAGAAGACCACCACCACGGTCACCGGCATCGAGATGTTCCGCAAGCTGCTCGACGAGGGCCAGGCCGGTGAGAACGTCGGTCTCCTCCTCCGTGGCATCAAGCGCGAGGACGTCGAGCGCGGCCAGGTCATCATCAAGCCCGGCTCGGTCACCCCGCACACGGAGTTCGAGGCCCAGGCGTACATCCTGTCCAAGGACGAGGGTGGCCGTCACACGCCGTTCTTCAACAACTACCGTCCCCAGTTCTACTTCCGCACCACGGACGTGACCGGCGTCGTGACCCTCCCCGAGGGCACCGAGATGGTCATGCCGGGCGACAACACTGAGATGACCGTTTCGCTCATCCAGCCCGTCGCCATGGAAGAGGGCCTGAAGTTCGCCATCCGTGAGGGTGGCCGCACGGTGGGCGCCGGCCAGGTCATCAAGATCAACAAGTAGTCTCGATCTGATCTGGTAGCAGTTTCTGGAGAGGCCCGTACGACTTCGGTCGTACGGGCCTCTTCGTTGTTCCTGGGGCGTTGTTCCTGAGGTGTTGTTGCTGGGGTGGCGGTGTCAGGCACGCTTCGTCAGCCGTACGTCCTCGACGCCGAGCAGGCCGAGCAGCGGCACCTTGCCGACGCGCTGGTCCCGGTCCACCTCCAGGCCGGACTTACGGACGAGGTCGAGCAGCAACTCGGCCAGCGGCATCACCATGTGCCGCCCCCAGCAGCGCTCGGAGGAGTGGCCGAAGGGCAGATAGCCGGGGGTGGCGTCCGGGTCGAGGTCGTTCCAGCGTTCCGGGCGGAAGCGTTCCGGGGCGTCCCAGAGGGCGGGATCCCGGTGGAAGAGAAGGGGCAGCACCAGAACGTCGTCGCCCTCGCCTATCCGGCCGTCGATGGCCGGATACTCGGGAGACGCGTTGCGCAGGATGTTCCAGGAGGGCGGGAGCAGTCGCAGGGACTCGTGGATGATGTGCCGGTTCGGCATGCCGTCCTCGAAGGGATGGCCGAGCCAGAGCGCGTTCGCCACCAGCGTGGAGACCGTGAAGCACACGGGGGCGGCGGCGCGCCGGTAGATCCCCATCGCATAGCGGCGGTTCTGGTAACCGACCGCCTCGGCCGCGCGGGCGGCCAGGCCCGTGAGGTGGGGCGCGGGGCGGGGCCAGCCAGGCAGGGCGGCTCCGACGGCGATGACGGACCAGGTGAGTTTCGGGGTGAGTTCGAGGTTGCGGCTCATCAGCATCCGCAGCCGGTACGGATCGCCGCCGAGGATCAGGTCGCGCAGGAAGAGGTGTCCGGTCAACGGCCAGGAACCCGACAGGTCCACCCCTTCGGGCAGCGGCCCGGCGAGCGCCGCACGGACGTCATGGCCGACGGTCCGGGTGACCGCCGAAGCCTCGGTCTTGGAGATGGAGCGTCCGTGCAGCGGTTTGAACGTGGGCCGCTCGGTCTCCGTGGCGCGACGCGCGGCCAGAATCCGGTCGGCGACCTCGGGGCCGGCCACCCCGACGGTGTCCGGCTCCAGCCGGAACACGTCCTGACCGGAATACTCCCGCAGCAGGGCGGCCAGACGCGGAGCGAACTCGGTGGCGCGCTCTCTGGGCACGGACGACAGGGACATGGGCGCTCCGGGGCTGTCGGGCTGTCAGGCTGTCGGTGGGAAGACATCGTTGTCCCACGCCTGGCGGGGCCGCCAGGACGCGGGACAACGATGTCGGAGGGATGTCCGGCCAGGACGGGCGGGTCGGGCTCAGTACCAGAGGTACCAGGCGCTCGCCTTCAGGCTCTTGCGAGCGGCGACCTTGTTGCGGACGGCGAAGAGAAGCTTCATCACAGCACCTCCTTTCGATACACGAACGAATCACCGGAACGGCGGAACCCTTCCCTGCCGCTGCCATGACTAATCCGCATCGTTGTCAACTCCTGGCCAGATAGGGCGAGTTGACAGCCGGTGAGCTGACGGTCGGCAGCCGAGCGAGGTGCCGAGCCGGCAACGGATCCGTCTCCTGTTCACCCTGCGTTGTTTTCCGGAGGCCTGTGCTGGTCTGTGCTACGGCGTCTCCCTCGTCGCCGGGCAGGTCGAGACCGTCGACATCAACGCCGGTGCGGATGACGGGCTGTTGAACGTGGTGTGGGCCCGCAACACCTCCGACAACGTCAACGCGACGGCGACGGCGACGGCGACGAAACACTCCGTGACGAAGGCGGGGGTCCACCGGTTGAGGTTCTGGACGGTGGACCCGACGGTGGTGCGGCAGGAGCTCGTGATCCACACGGGGGGCGCTCTACCCGGGGCCGTTGGAGAGCCGGCGGGTGTAGCGGAGGGACCGCAGTGGGCGTGCCGAGTGTGTCGGGTGTGCCGAGCGAGTTGGGCGTTTCGGCACCGGGAAGCTGGCGTCCTCGCCGGGGGAGAAACGGGCTGCGGCGAAGGCGATCGAGGAGTACATCGGGCCCGACACGCTCGTGGCGGGGCGCGCGGGATCGGTGGGCCAAGACCTGGATCGTCCGGCCCCCGTGTCGTCCGGTGTCCTCCGGACAGTTCCGGTCGTTGGATCCGTGGTGGTGCTCGCCGTGCGCCGACGAACGCGCGGGCCTGTGTGAGCTGATCAGCGGGCAGTGGCGGGGTTCAGCGTGATCAAGCCATCGTCCTGGTTGATCAGGTGACGATCGAGTAAGAAAGGTACGGGGGAATGGCCTGGGAAGAGTGGGAGCAGCTCAAGGCTGACGCGGCCCGGAGAGGTTCCGCGCGCATGCGGCTCGACCAACTCGCCGCGGGCGGGGGCGGTGTCGGCGGTGACCTGGTGGTGCACCAGGACGACCTCGGTGCCGTAGGGCATGAGGCGTACATCCTTCATGACCAGTTGCGGCAGCGCGTGGACATCGCCGGTGCGGGATCGGGCAGGAGTGGATCCGGCTCGACGACGCAGGCCGGCGAGGAGTTGAAGGGCAGCGGCTTTGCGATGGGTTCCGCCCTCGTGACCACGGTCTCGGTCTGGACCTCGCAGGTCAAGTCGGTGCTTCAGGCCGTCGCGCACATTTCGAACCACCTGGACTACAGCAAGAAGCTGCACGCTCAGGACGACACGCAGATCTCCGCCGAGATCCGCGGCCGGGACGGTTCTGCGATGTCTGTGTCCAGCCTCAGCCGCTACTTCCACTGAGAGAGACGAACCGCGGTGCCACTCAAGTACACGGACCTGCTCGACGTCGATCTTGGGAAACTCGGTGCGGCCGTCGACGACTGGAAGCGGGCGGTCGACGCCCTCAAGACGCTGGACGAGGACGCTCGTTCGGGGCTGAAGGCCAAGTCGGACTCCGCTCGCTGGGCCGGTGTGAACGCCGATGTGACCCGGGGGTTCGTCGACAGGACGGCCAAGGAGTTCACAGATCTGCATACCGAGGCCAACAGCATCTACCAGGTCCTCGACGATGCGCACGGCGAACTCCTCGCGCTGCAGCGGGGGTTGAAGGCCTTGGTCGAGGAAGCGCGGGCGAAGAACTACACGATCACCGACAACGGGGACACTACGGTCACCGTCCACGAATGCGTCGTGCGGAGCCAGGCGCCGACGGCGAAGGCCGGTGACAAGGCGGGGCAGCCCTGGCAGTCCATCGCCGACCAGATCTCTGCGAAGGTCGGGCGCGCCGACGACGTGGACCAGTCGGTGAAGGCAGCGCTCGTCCGGTCCCACGGCAACGACCTGCACGACGCGGGCCACGCGGACTACGGCTCGCTCAACGAAGCACAGGCCGCACGTGCGGTCGAGCTCGCCAAGAAGGGCGAGCACATGAGCAACGCCGAGTTGAAGGAATTCGACCGGTTGATGAAGTACAACGGCACGGAAAAGGGCGGGGAGTTCGCCACCGACTTCTACAAGACCCTCGGCCCGGAGAAGACGCTGGAGTTCTACGGCTCCATGGCGCTCGACGGAACGGCCGGCGACAACAAGGTCCGCCTCGCCCTGACCAAGGACCTCCAGCAGTCCATGGGCCTGGCGCTGGCCAACGCCACCGACCCGGACCACAAGTACCACGTGCCCGCGAGCTGGGGCGACCAACTGCGCAAACTCGGCGGCCAGCGCCTGCAACTCGAGAACGCCAGGCTCAACCAGCCGTACGGATACCAGGTTCTCGGCGGTCTGCTGCGGTACGGGAACTACGACGCGGCCTTCATCAACCCCATCGCCGGGCACATCGTCCAACTGCACCACCAGAACCCCAACCTGTTCGCCCTGAACAGGCCCCTGACGGGCGGGTTCGACGCCGATTTCGGCTACAACCCTTCGGGAAAGGTCGGAACGGGGTACGACCCACTGACCAGCGTCCTCGAAGCGCTGGGGCACAGCCCGGAAGCCTCGAAGGCGTTCTTCGCCGACGACAGTCCGAAGGTGTACAACGCCGACGGCGGCGAACACAAAGGCGCGAAGCTCGGCTACACGTATTTCGACGAGCTGACGGACAAGAACTTCCAGTGGCCGATGGATGGCTGGGGGGTGCCCGCGAAGGCCTACGGGGTGGACGCCCTGGGGCACGCGCTGGAGTCCGCGACGCTCGGGCACGCCTACGACGATCCGACGCCGACGCTGGTACGCGACGAGGACTCGGCCAAGATCATGAAACAGGTCGTGCACACCTACGGCAACGATCCCAAGCTCGTCAAGCAGCAGGAGATCCTCTCCGACAGCCTCGGCCGGATGGGAGCGGGCTATATCGACGACCTGAACTGGGGGCTCGACGAGAACCGTTCGGACAGCCTGTTCGTTCCGACGGGTGACGCATGTGGCCATGCCAAGTTCGGGCTTGCCGACACCCGTAGTTTCCTGAGCACGATTGGGCAGCACCCCGACGCCTATGCGGATGTGTCGGCCGCCGGGAAGGTGTACACGACGAGCGTGCTTGAGGCGCAGGTCGCCGACGACGGTTCCATCAATCATGGGCATGCACGTGAGGCCGTCCGTACCGGTTCTCAGATCCAGGGCATGTTGGACCAGTCGAGGGCCGACCAGGTGCAGGCGGAGGGGGTGGCGAAGGACAAGGAGTACAACGACGCCCTGGAGAAGCGGAACGGCTGGGTGGAGTTCGGTACCGGTGCCACGGTCGCCGCGGGGGTCGCCTTCCTGCCGGAGGTGGCAGCGGTCGGCGTGGTCGCGACTGCCGTCCCGATCCTGATGGATACGGGGCAGGGCGCCCTGGAACAGCAGATCGGCAACGTCATCGGAGACTGGACTGAGTCCGACCAGAAGCACAGCGGCGACGACATCCAGAAGCAGAGCGCCGAGATCTTCCGTGCCGGTGAGAAGACCTCCGCAGCACCCATGCAGCACTTCATCGCGAGACATGGCGTCGACAGGGGCGGGGACTTCGGGCAGGACCTGAAAGACGCGTGGATCAATGGCTATGGACAGGGAACGGACCGCGAGAACCAGCAGGGATTTCTTCCTCAGACGGAAGACTGACGTTCCCGAGACGGAAGACCGAACGGCGCAGGCAGGGATGTTTATGCACAGGTTCGTACGGACGGTACTCACCGTATGTCTGGCGGGGGTCACGCTCGCGGCGTGCGACAGCGGGAAACCGGCGGCCGAGGGCACTGGTGGGACGAAGGCTTCAGAGAGCCTGTGCGGAGTTGCGTTGTCCGACACCGCGCGGCGCTCCCTGCAGGATCTGGTCGGAGTCGAGGACTACGAGACGCTGGGGTCCGATCAGGGAGCCAAGGACACCGCGAAAGACCTTGTTGGGGACTTCGAGACCGGCCAGACCTCCAGCGATCACGAACTCTGCCGAGCCTTCGTGCCGTCTGCCGAGGCCAGGGCTACCTCTGTCGCCTTCTCACTTGAGAGCAAGACGCCCAAGGACCCCGCGTCGTCCTTCACCCAGTACGAGCTGGGCGTGACGGCGCTGGCCAAGGCGAGCAACGCCGTGCTCTATCTGAAGTGTTCGAGCAGCCAGTTCCAGGAGAGCGGGAAGGCCGAGGTGCTGCTTCGCGGCGAGCTCCTCAACATGAGCACCTCCCTCCCCGACACCGAGAGGACGCGCGAGGAGAACCTCACCGTCCTGCATGCTGCGTCCCGTGCCTTGATCGAGCAGCTCGGCTGCGAGAAGGACGCCGGTCTGCCAGCGCAATTCAGCGCCCCGCAAAAGGCGTGACGGCCTAGGACTCGCTCACGGGCGCTCATTGAACTCAGTGCCCAGTCCTCAGGGCGTCCACCGCCCGATCGAACCCCGAATCCCGCTCCGCCGCGAACTCCTCCTTCGTGAAGACCGGAACGGTCACCTGTGGCGGAATCCCCGTCCCGTCGAAGGTCCGGCCCGAGTCGGTCAGGTACTCCTCGTTCGGGAGCCAGGCGGTCATGCCGTTGGGGAGTTCGCGTTCCATGACGTCGGAGAAGACGCCTTGTGTGGGCTGGCCGATGCGGATCGTGCGGCCGGGGCGGTCGATCAGGGCCTGGGTGAAGGTCTCGCCCGCGCTCACCGTCGAGCCGCTGGTCAGGACGGCCACCGGGCCGGTGTAGCGCGGGGCGTGGGCCGGGAGTACCGGGATCGGTTCGGGGCGGGTGTGACGGCTCGGGTCCGTCGGGTCGTTGCGGGCGCGCTTGGCGTAGGCGATGTAGGGGGTGTCGGTCAGGCGTTCCGCGATGTGGATGCCGAGGGCGTCGGAGCCGCCGCCGTTGATGCGCAGGTCGATGATCAGGCCGTGCAGGTGACGTGACCGCTGCGGAGTGAGGGCGGTGTTCAACGCCCTGTCCAACTCGGCCAGTTGGGCCCCGTACGACGCCTCCTCGTCCGGTAGGTAGCCGTCGAAGCCGGAGATACGGAGATAGCCGAGACGTCCGCCTGGCAGGTCCGCGTAGGTGATACGGCCGTTGGCGAAGTCCCGGCGGTACGGGGCCTTCGCCAGATCCCGCGTCTCGATGAACTTCTTGACCTTCGCGTCCAGTTCCTCGTCGGGCACCTCGGTGCCGGGGCGGCCCTCGGCGAACACGCGGTCGCCGTCCTGGACCGCGACATGGGCGTCGTAGAGCGGACGCACCATCCTGCTGAAGATGTCGAACAGTTCTGCCCTGGTCGTGTCCTTGTGCACCTGCGGGCGGTACTCGTCCCGTACCGCGTGCCAGTCGATGCCCTTGGCCGCGAAGAACGGGTAGTTCTCCTCGTAGGACTGCCAGAAGACGTCGAACGAGGTCAGCGGGCCCTTCGGGGTCGGGCGGCTGCAGGCGGTCGGCAGGGCGGCGATGCGAACCAGCTTGCGGTGCCCCACCGCGCTGGCCGCGCCGAGTGCGGCGTGGTCGCGGTCCCGACCCAGCCGTACGGTCAGGACGTCGCCGTCCGCCGTGTACGTCCCCGGGCCCGTCCGCCGTGCGGTGTCGCCCTTGAGGCAGCTCACGGACGTGGTCTGGTACTCCTGGTACGTCCCGTGGCGGAGATCGAGGACTGTGCCGTAGCCGTCCATGCGCCAGAGGCCGTCGGTGGTGTGATCGGCGCCGGCGGCGGACGCGGCCGGCACGGCGATGCCTGCCGCGAGGGTCAAGGCGATGAGGGTGGCGGTGGCGGTACGCACGTTCTGTTCTCCCCGTGGTGCGGCGGTCCGACCTGCATGACCTGCGTGTCTCACCAACCCTGACCGACCGGCCACCTCCCGGGCCATCCGGCACACCCGAGCATCGGTGTGAGGGAAGCCCCCGAGACCCCGGGCGTCGGAGTGCGCATCAGGAAGCTCCTTGACCTGCGTGCTCCTCGTCGATCTCCGCCGCCTGTTCTGCCAGATACGCCCGTGCCGCCGCCTCCTGGTTCACGCGTTCGTCGAGGGAGAGGAGCTGTCAATCCCAGTAGGGTGCACGCCGTGATGAACCGCGGGAACGGGGCGAACCCCGACGATGGAGTCCATCTCGGCGACGGTACGGATGCGCGGGCCGCGGTCGACGACCGAGGTCGGAGCCTGTTCACCGGCCTCACCTGCATCTTCGTGACCCTGCTCGCCGTAGGCCTGCTGGCGGTCCTCCGCCGGACCGCGACAGGGCAGGGGGAGGCGCCCGGCGGTCTTCAGGTGATCGCGGCCGTCATGGGGCTCGCGGTGGTTGCGGTCGCGGTGTGGTTGGTCGTCCGGGCCCGGCGCGCCCAGAGGTGGCTGCCGCTGTTGGTCGCATGCGGGGGCTGTGTCGGCTGGATGGCCGTCATGGCCCTCGTGGCGCGGATCTAGCCAGGGGGTTTCCTGTCCCCCCTCAAGACTCTGGGCTGTCAGGCGTCGCATAGCGCGGCAAGCCATCCGTCGAGATCGTCCACTCACCGATCGTGACGTCCTCGCCGTAGACGAAGTCCTTGCGGGTGGCGTAGCGGGGGCCGTCGGGGGTGGCGTGGATGTCGGTGAGGACGGCGCCCGTGCCGGTTCGGGGGTCGAAGACGGCGTAGGTGGGGATCCCGATCAGGGGATAGTCACGCATCTTGCCGACCCAGTCGTTGTCCGGGTTGGAGTGGGAGACGACCTCTATGGCGGCGATCAACGTGCGCGGGTCGAACGAACCCGGCACGTCCATGTCCGCCCACGCGATCACCATCACATCGGGACGGCGCATGATGCCCTCGCCTTCGAGTTCCACCTCCGGTGCACCCGTGTGAGCGACCAACTCGTCCGGCATGACCTTCTCCAGGCGCTTGCGAAGGCGCAGCGTGGTCAGCTCGTGCGGACCGATGCCCGCCGTCATGTCGTGGACGATCCCTTCCTTGGTGATCTCAAATCTGCCGGGAAGGGTGTCGTCCATGGACTGCAGGAAGTCCCTCATGGCTCGGTACTGGTTCGTCCCCTTCATGCTGGGCGGCCTCCGGGAGATCGGTTCGGCAGTCGTGGCAGCGGCCTGGGGTGGGCGAGCGGAATGCGCGGTCGCAGTTGTCGCAGTTCTGGAGGGGGTGTCGTGCGGCTGGTGGTGGGCTCGGGGTGCGGAACGGTGGTGGGGGCGGGAGTTGGGCGTTCAGGCGGTGGGCCAGGAGGGCGGCGGGGCGGCGTAGTCCTTCGGGTGGGAGGTCTGTGGTGAGTGCGTGGCGTACGGCTGTGGGGG
>NZ_JALJRY010000045.1:0-62156 GCF_024519455.1 Streptomyces sp. STR69
CCAGACCCCCGCTTCGGCCTGAACGGCCTCGTCCTCAAACGCCGGACGGGCTGAAGAATCCAGCCCCTCCGGCGTTTGAGGAGCGGGGTCTGGGGCGGAGCCCCAAAACGATGGGACGGGTAGGGGCGGCGGGGGCGAAAAACCCGGTCCTCAGCCGAGCTTCGACTCCAGCTCCGCCACGATCTCGTTCACCCCGACCGCCGACTGCTCCCCGGACTCCATGTCCTTCAACTGCACTACCCCCTCGGCGAGATCCCGCTCACCGGCGACGATCGTGTAGCGAGCACCACTGCGGTTGGCGTTCTTCATGGCGCCCTTGAGCCCCTTGGCGCCGTAGGAGAAGTCGGCCGCGATGCCCAGCTTGCGCAGCTCCGTCACCTTGGCGAAGAGAACCCGGCGGGCCTCCTCACCGAGCGGGACCGCGAACACGCTGGTGGACGCGGGGAGCTGGAGTTCGACGCCCTCCGCCTCCAGGGCCAGGACCGTACGGTCGACGCCCAACGCCCAGCCCACGGAGGGCAGCGCGGGGCCGCCGATCATCTCGGAGAGGCCGTCGTAGCGACCGCCGCCGCCCACCGCGGACTGGGAGCCCAGGCCGTCGTGGACGAACTCGAAGGTCGTACGGGTGTAGTAGTCCAGGCCGCGGACCAGCTTCGGGTCGTCCTCGAAACCGACGCCCGCTGCCGTGATCAGCTCGCGGACCTCTTCGTGGTACGCCTTGCACGCGTCGCACAGGTAGTCGCGGAGCAGCGGGGCGTCCGTCAACTGCTTCTGGACGTCCGGGCGTTTGTCGTCGAGGACGCGGAGCGGGTTGATGTCCGCGCGGCGCAGGGTCTCCTCGTCGAGGTCCAGGCCCCGGAGGAAGTTCTGCAGCGCCTCCCGGTACACCGGACGGCACTCCTTGTCGCCCAGGCTGTTGAGGAGGATGCGGAAGTTCCTGAGGCCCAGGGAGCGGTACGCCTGGTCCGCCAGGATGATCAACTCGGCGTCCAGCGCCGGGTCCTCGGCACCGATCGCCTCGGCACCGACCTGGGAGAAGTGCCTGTAACGGCCCTTCTGGGGGCGCTCGTAACGGTAGTAGGAGCCCGAGTACCAGAGCTTGACCGGGAGGTTGCCCAGCTTGTGCAGGTTGGCCTCAAGTGCCGCGCGCAGCACGGACGCCGTGCCCTCGGGGCGGAGGGCGAGCTGGTCGCCGCCCTTGGTCTCGAAGGCGTACATCTCCTTGGTCACGATGTCGGTGGACTCACCGACACCGCGCGCGAACAGCTCGACGTTCTCGAAGCCGGGCGTCTCGATGTAGCCGTAGCCGGAGTTGCGCAGCGGGGTGGCGATGGCCTCGCGCACGGCGAGGTACTTGGCCGACTCCGGCGGAATCAGGTCGTACGTGCCCTTGGGGGCCTGAAAGGTGCTCACGGAAGTTCTCGTCACATTCCTCGTCGGGGAGCCTTCACGTCGGCTCCCTGGCCGGCGGCCACCTCCCGCAGATACGGGTTGGTGGCGCGCTCCTGGCCGATGGTCGTCTGGGGGCCGTGGCCGGACAGCACCACGGTCGAGTCGTCGAGCGGCAGGCACACACGGGCCAGCGAGTCGAGGATCTCGGCGTGGGAGCCGCCGGGCAGGTCGGTGCGTCCGATGGAGCCGGCGAAGAGCAGATCCCCGGAGAAGAACACGGAGGGAATCTCCGTGTTCTCGGGCATCCGGAACGTCACCGACCCCTTCGTATGGCCCGGCGCGTGCGCGACCGAGAACTCCAGTCCCGCCAGCTCCAGCCGCGCGCCGTCGGTCAGCTCCCTGACCTCGTCGGGCTCCCCCACGGTCAGCTCGCCCATCAGCGGCATCCCGATCGAGCGGCCGAGCGCCTTCTCGGGGTCGCTCATCATGAACCGGTCCTCGGGGTGGATCCAGGCCGGCACGTCGTGCGCGCCGCACACCGGGACGACCGAGGCCACATGGTCGATGTGGCCATGGGTGAGGACGACCGCGACGGGCTTGAGCCGATGCTTCCTGAGCGCTTCCTCGACTCCCTCGGCGGCCTGATGGCCCGGGTCGATGATCACGCACTCCTCACCGGCGGCGGGGGCGACGAGATAACAGTTCGTCCCCCAGGCCCCGGCGGGGAACCCGGCAATGAGCACGATCGTCCTTCGTTGTGTCGATACGGGTGGGGATAAGGATCCCTGCGTCAGTGGTCAGAGCCTACCGGCGCTGCCGAATCCTCAGCGAACCCATATACGGTACGGGACACACGCAGGCGGTCGGCTCACAAGACGCACGCGTCCCAGTCGACGTACGAGACGCATGAGGAGAGAATCCGGTGGTCACCCAGGAACAGCGGAAGCGGCAGCTCGCGCGGGAGAAGTTCTTGCGGCAGCAGCAGCGGCGCACGGCCGCTCGGCGCAAGGCGCGGGCGCGCAACTCGGTGATCGCGTCGGTGCTCGGCGTGATCGTGATCGGCAGTGTGCTGCTGTACACGACCGGGGTCATGAAGGACGACGACAAGTCCAACGCGAGCGCGGACGTGACGCCCAGCGCCTCGGCGACGAGCAAGGCGCCGGACCCGTGCGCGAAACCGGCCGCGGGCAAGATCAAGACGCTGAGCTGGAAGAAGGAGCCGGCGATGACGATCGACACGTCGGCCAAGTACACGATGAAGCTGGCGACGACCTGCGGCGACATCGACATCGCGCTGAAGACGAAGGCCGCGCCGCACACGGTGAACTCGTTCGACTTCCTTGCCGCCAAGGGCTACTTCGACCACACGAAGTGCCACCGGCTCACCACCAGCAACATCTACGTGCTGCAGTGCGGCGACCCGACGGGCGCCGGCAGCGGCGGTCCCGGCTACACGATCCCGGACGAGAACCTGAAGGACACCAGCCTCAAGGGCGGGTCGTATCCGGCGGGCACGGTGGCGATGGCCAACACCGGTCAGAAGCACACCGGCGGCAGCCAGTTCTTCCTCGTCTTCAAGGCCAGTCCGCTCCCGGCGAGCTACACCCCGTTCGGTACCATCTCGGCCTCCGGGATGAAGGTGCTGAACAAGATCGCGGCGGCCGGTGAGAGCACGGGGCAGGGCGACGGCGCACCGAACGCGACCGTCGTGATCAACAAGGCGACGGTCACCAAATCCTGACCGTCAACAGCGAAACTTCGGTCGCGCGGGATGCGGACAGGCAACCCGCCGGTCGCCTATGTTGGCCGTGACGAAACTGTGGACGATGCCCGGGGGCACAGAGGCCCTGTGCAGGCATCATGTGGAGGAGGCGCTGTGAGCAGCGACCCGTGGGGACGCGTCGACGAGACGGGGACCGTGTACGTGCGTACGGCCGACGGCGAGCAGGTCGTCGGTTCCTGGCAGGCCGGCTCCCCTGACGAGGCGCTGGCTTACTTCGAACGCAAGTATGAGGGCCTGGTTGTCGAGATCGGCCTCCTCGAAAAGCGCGTGAAGACCACCGACCTGTCGGCGAAGGACGCGCAGGCCGCCGTCGACCATCTGCGCGAGCAGGTCGACGCCCACCACGCGGTCGGCGATCTCGCCGCGCTGCGGGTCCGGCTCGACAAGCTCGTGGAGACCGTCGAGGCGCGCCGCGAGGAGCGCAAGCAGCAGCGCGCCAAGCAGTCCGACGAGGCCAGGCACTCCAAGGAGGCGCTGGTCGTCGAGGCGGAGGAGCTGGCGCAGTCCGACCAGTGGCGGGCCGCCGGTGAGCGGCTGCGCGCCCTGGTGGACACCTGGAAGGGTCTGCCGCGCCTGGACCGCAAGTCGGACGACGAGCTGTGGCACCGCTTCTCGCACGCCCGGTCGGCCTTCTCCAAGCGCCGCAAGGCGCACTTCGCGTCGCTGGACGCGCAGCGCGAGGAGGCCCGCAAGACCAAGGAGAAGCTGGTCGCCGAGGCCGAGGGTCTGTCGGCCTCGACGGACTGGGGTCCCACGGCCGCTCGGTACCGCGAGCTGATGTCCGACTGGAAGGCGGCGGGCCGCGCACAGCGCGAGCACGAGGACGATCTGTGGAACCGCTTCCGCGGCGCCCAGGACGTCTTCTTCGCCGCCCGCAGCTCGGTCTTCGCCGAGCGGGACGCCGAGCAGACGGAGAACCTGAAGCTCAAGGAGGAGCTCGCCGAGGAGGCCGAGAAGCTGCTGCCGATCGGCGACCTCAAGGCCGCCCGCGCGGCCTTCCGCTCGATCAACGAGCGCTGGGAGGCCATCGGCCATGTGCCGCGTGACTCCCGCCCGAAGGTCGAGGGCCGGATGCACACGGTCGAGCGGGCCCTCCAGGACTCCGAGGAGACCGAGTGGCGCCGGACGAACCCGGAGGCACGCGCGCGTGCCGAGGGTCTGACCGGTCAGCTCCAGGCGGCGGTGGACAAGCTCAGGGGCCAGATCGAGCAGGCGCGGACCCAGGGCAACAACTCCCGGGCCGACAAACTGGAACGCGAGTTGGAGGGCCGTCAGGCCCTGCTGGACCAGGCGCTGAAGGGCCTCCAGGAGTTCGGCGGCTGACAACACGATGTCGTAGGCATGAGGAAGGGGCTCCCGTACATCGCGTACGGGAGCCCCTTCCGCGTATGCGCTACGACTTGTTGCGCGCCGACGTCACGCGGTAGACGTCGTAGACGCCCTCCACTCCCCTGACCGCCTTCAGGACGTGGCCCAGGTGCTTGGGGTCGCCCATCTCGAAGGTGAAGCGGGAGGTGGCGACGCGGTCGCGGGAGGTCTGGACGGCCGCGGACAGGATGTTGACGTGCTGGTCGGACAGGACGCGGGTGACGTCCGAGAGGAGCCGGGAGCGGTCCAGGGCCTCCACCTGGATGGCGACCAGGAAGACCGAGGACTGGGTGGGCGCCCACTCGACTTCCAGGATGCGCTCGGGTTCGCGGGACAGTGACTCCACGTTGACGCAGTCACTGCGGTGAACCGATACGCCGCTACCCCGGGTGACGAAACCGATGATGGGGTCGCCGGGAACGGGCGTGCAGCAGCGGGCCAGTTTGACCCACACGTCGTCGACGCCCTTGACGACGACACCCGGGTCGGCGTTCGTCCGCCGCTTGCGGCCGCGGCCGTGCGCCGGCGGCACGCTCTCGTCGATCTCCTCGGTGGCCGCCTCCTCGCCGCCGAGCGCCTGCACCAGCTTCTGCACGACGTTCTGCGCGGCGACGTGGCCCTCGCCGATCGCCGCGTACAGCGAGGAGATGTCGGGGTAGCGCATCTCGTGCGCGAGCGTGACCAGGGAGTCGCCGGTCAGGATGCGCTGGATCGGCAGGTTCTGTTTGCGCATCGCGCGGGCGATGGCGTCCTTGCCCTGCTCGATCGCCTCGTCCCGGCGCTCCTTGGAGAACCAGGCTCTGATCTTGTTGCGGGCGCGCGGCGACTTGACGAAGCCGAGCCAGTCGCGGGAGGGGCCGGCGCCGGGCGCCTTGGAGGTGAAGACCTCCACCAGGTCGCCGTTGTCCAGGGTGGATTCGAGCGGTACGAGCCGCCCGTTGACCCGTGCTCCTATGGTCCGGTGGCCGACCTCGGTGTGCACCGCGTACGAGAAGTCCACGGGAGTCGCGCCGGCGGGCAGCGCTATCACGTCGCCCTTGGGCGTGAAGACGAAGACCTCGTTGCGGGACAGGTCGAAGCGCAGGGACTCCAGGAACTCGCCCGGGTCCTCGGTCTCCTTCTGCCAGTCGAGCAACTGGCGCAGCCACGCCATGTCGTTGAGGTGGTCGTCCTTGCCGGTGGTCCGGGGCGCGTCCGAGCGCACCTTGGAGGTGCCGGCGACGGCCTCCTGCTTGTACTTCCAGTGCGCGGCGATGCCGTACTCGGCGCGGCGGTGCATGTCGAAGGTGCGGATCTGGAGCTCGACAGGCTTGCCGTTGGGGCCGATCACCGTCGTGTGCAGCGACTGGTACATGTTGAACTTGGGCATCGCGATGTAGTCCTTGAACCGGCCGGGGACCGGGTTCCATCGCGCGTGCACGGTGCCGAGGGCCGCGTAGCAGTCGCGGACGGTGTCCACGAGGACGCGGATGCCCACCAGGTCGTAGATCTCCGCGAAGTCGCGACCGCGGACGATCATCTTCTGGTAGACGCTGTAGTAGTGCTTCGGGCGGCCGGTGACGGTCGCCTTGATGCGGGCGGCGCGCAGGTCGGTCTGGACCTCGTCGGTCACTATGGCCAGGTACTCGTCACGCTTCGGTGCCCGCTCGGCCACCAGCCGGACGATCTCGTCGTACATCTTGGGGTAGAGGATCGCGAAGGCGAGGTCCTCCAGTTCCCACTTGATGGTGTTCATGCCCAGGCGGTGGGCGAGCGGCGCGTAGATCTCCAGGGTCTCGCGCGCCTTCTTCTCCTGCTTCTCGCGCTTGAGGTAGCGCATGGTGCGCATGTTGTGCAGACGGTCGGCGAGCTTGATGACCAGGACGCGCGGGTCCTTGGCCATGGCGACGACCATCTTGCGCACGGTCTCGGCCTGCGCGGCCTCGCCGAACTTGACCTTGTCCAGCTTGGTGACGCCGTCGACGAGGAGGGCGACGGAGTCGCCGAAGTCGCGGCGGAGCTGGTCGAGGCCGTACTCGGTGTCCTCGACGGTGTCGTGCAGCAGGCCGGCCATCAGCGTCGCCGGGTCCATGCCCAGCTCGGCGAGGATCGTGGTGACGGCGAGCGGGTGCGTGATGTACGGGTCGCCGCTCTTGCGCTTCTGGCCGCGGTGCCAGCGCTCGGCGACCTGGTAGGCGCTCTCGACCTGACGGAGGGTGGCTGTCTCGATCTTCGGGTCGTTGCTGCGCACTATCCGCAGCAGGGGCTCCAGGACCGGGTTGTACGGGTTGGAGCGCTGGACGCCGAGGCGGGCCAGGCGGGCGCGGACGCGGTTGGAGGAGCCACCGCCGGTGCGGGCGGGCTGACCGGCGGTGGGCCGGGGCGCGGGGGCCGCCGCAGGGCGCTCGGGCTGGTCGGGCTTGGGGCGCGAGGGCTCGGCCGCCTTGTCGGCGGGCGCCGTCTGGGCGTGCTCCGCCGTCCCGCTCGGCTCGCTGGGCGCGGTCGTCGCGCCGGGCGCGGGCTCCGCCGCGGGGCCCGGGGTGGGCTCGGGCTTGGCGGCGGTCAGGGGCTGGGCCTCGTCTGCCAAGAGGACTCCTCGTGCGGGATCCGGGTCCCCCGGTCAGGCTCCGGAGTGCCCATGGTAGCGATCCCGGGCTCGGGGATCGCCTTCAGGCCGATGTGAGGGCCGTCTACCGGTGAAACACGAGGGACTGCCGCCGGCATTCCGATGGTGACGTGAGGGCGCCTTGAAGGTGTCCGGCAGCAGACAGCCCCGTGCCCCGGGGAGCACGGGAACGGCCGCCCCGGTGGTACCGGGGCGGCCGTTCTCGAAATCGCCGTAGGACGTGCTGTCGGCTTCAGACCACCAGCAGCGCTTCCAGCGGGGCGCCGTCCAGGGCCGGTTCCAGGCGGGCGCGGCCCGCGAGGAAGCCCAGTTCCATCAGGACCGCGAGGCCGGCGACCTGCGCGCCCGCCCGGCGGATCAGCTGGATCGAGGCCTCGGCCGTGCCGCCCGTGGCCAGGACGTCGTCCACGATCAGGATGCGGTCCTCGGCCGACAGGTCCTCGGCGTGCACCTCGATCTCGGCGGAGCCGTACTCCAGGTCGTACGCCTGGCTGAGGGTGGCTCCGGGGAGCTTGCCCGCCTTGCGTACGGGGATGAAGCCGACGCCCGCGCGGACGGCCACCGGAGCCCCGAGGATGAAGCCGCGGGCCTCCAGGCCGACGACCTTGGTGGCGCCGGTGCGCTCGACGACCTCGGCGAGCGCGTCCGTGAGGGCCGTGAACGCGGCCGGGTCCGCCAGGAGCGGGGTGATGTCCTTGAACATCACACCCGGCTCCGGGTAGTCGGCCACATCGCGGATACGGCTGAGCAGCAGCTCCTGGACGTCGGTCATCGGCGCTTCCCCGAGGGGCGGCCACGGCCGCGGTTGCGGGACGCCGGCTGCGTGCGCGGTCCTACGACGGCTGCCGCGTCCTCGTCGTCGTAGTCGTCGTCCGCGGGGTCGGTGACCTCGGGCTCGACCGGCTCGCCCTGCGCGGCGGCCTGGGCCCGCTTGGCGAGGACGCGCTTCTTGAGCGCCTTCATCTGCGGCTCGGCCTCCTTGAGGTCGGCGACGAGCGGCGTGGCGATGAAGATCGAGGAGTACGCACCGGCCGCGAGGCCGACGAACAGCGACAGCGAGATGTCGTTGAGGACACCCGCGCCGAGGAAACCGCCGCCGATGAACAGCAGGGCCGCGACCGGCAGCAGCGCGACGACCGTGGTGTTGATGGAACGCACCAGGGTGCCGTTGATGGAGCGGTTGGCGATGTCGCTGTAGGTCCAGCGGGTCTGCTTGGTGATGTCCTTGGTCTGCTCCTTGAGGCTGTCGAAGACGACGACCGTGTCGTAGAGCGAGTAACCGAGGATGGTCAGCAGACCGATCACCGTGCCGGGCGTGACCTCGAAGCCGACGAGGGCGTAGATGCCGATGGTGATGGTGATGTCGTGGATCAGGGCGACGAGCGCGGCCAGGGCCATGCGCCACTCGAAGGCGATCGCCAGGTAGATCACGACCAGCACCATGAAGATCGCCAGGCCCTCCCAGGCCTTGTTGGCGATCTGGTCACCCCAGCTGGGGCCGACCAGGTCGGCGGCGATGCTCTCGGAGCTGACGTTCAGGTCCTTCGACAGCTGCTTCTTGATGCTGTCGGACTTGTCCGTGTCGATGCCGGCGATCTGGATGCGCAGGCTGCCGTCACCGAGCTTCTGGACGACCGCGTCGTGACCGGAGGCGTCCTCGGCGTACTTCTCCGCCTGGCTCACCGAGGCGCTCATGCCCTTCGGCGTGGTGAAGGCGGCGCCGCCCTGGAACTCGATGCCCATGTTCAGGCCGCGCACCGTCAGGCCGAGGATGGCCGTGATGGTGATCAGGATCGAGATGCCGTACCAGATCTTGCGATTGCCGACGAAGTCGTAGCCGACCTCGCCACGGTGCAGCCGGGCGCCGAGGTTGCCGAGCTTCGACATCTCACGCCTCCTTCGGGTCGACAGGGCCCGCGGCAGAACCGGCGGGACGGCGGGTGCGGCGCAGCGGCGGCTTGGCACCCAGCGCCTTCGGGTCGATGCCGGACCACTTGTGGCCGCCCGCGAAGAACTTCCTGCGGGCAAGGATGGTCATCAGCGGCTTGGTGAAGAGGAAGACCACGACGACGTCGAGCACGGTGGTCAGACCGAGCGTGAACGCGAAGCCCTGGACCTTGCCGACGGTGACGATGAACAGCACCGCGGCGGCGAGGAACGACACGAAGTCGGAGACCAGGATGGTTCGCCGGGCACGGGGCCAGGCCCGCTCGACGGAGGGACGCAGCGAGCGGCCCTCGCGGATCTCGTCCCGGATGCGTTCGAAGAACACGATGAACGAGTCCGCGGTGATACCGATCGCGACGATCGCACCGCAGACGGCCGGCAGGTTCAGCGCGAAGCCGATGCCCGGGCCGAGCAGCGCCATGATCACGTAGGTGAGGATCGCGGAGACCAGCAGCGAGGGGATCGCGATGACCGACAGGCCGCGGTAGAAGATCAGCAGGTAGATGACGACCAGCGCGAGGCCGATCGCGCCCGCGATCAGACCGGCGTGCAGCTGCTCACCGCCGAGCGCCGCGGTCACCGTGGTGACGCTGTCCGTCTTGAAGGTCAGCGGCAGGGCGCCGTACGACAGCATGTTGGCGAGGCTCTGGGCCTCCTGCTGGGAGAAGCTGCCGGAGATCTCCGCGCTGCCGCCGGTAATCGACGAGCTGACGGAGGGGCTGGAGACGACCTGGCCGTCGAGGACGATGCCGAACTCGTTCTGCGGGGCGGTGTTCTTCGCCAGTTCACCGGTGACCTTGGCGAACTTGTCGCCGCCCTTGCCGGTGAAGTCCATGGTGACCTGCCAGCCGGCGGCGGTCGTCGTGTTCAGGACGGCCGCGGCCTTCTTGACGTCGGTGCCGTCGACCGCGGCGGGGCCGAGCACGTACTTGTACCAGACGCCGGAGACCTGGCCGCAGGCCACGGTCGCGTCGGTGGCCTTCGCATCCCTGCCCGCGGTGTTCTGGACCGACTTCTTGGAGCAGTCGAGCGCGGTGTACTGCGCCTCCAGCTTGGCCGCCGCCGCGCTGGCGGCGGCGCTGCTGGACGCCGACGGGGTGGCGCTGGCCGAGGCCGAGGCGCTTGCGCTCGCGGACGGGGTGGAGTCGGCCTTCAGCGCGTCGCTCGCCGCACGTCCCTGCGAGGTGGAGGAGGCCGACGGTGTCGCGGAGCCGGTCTTGGACGAGGAAGCCGTCGTCTTGGGGCTGGCCGAGCTCGACGGGCTGCTGGAAGCACTGCCGGACGCGCTCGGGGACGGGCTCGCCGCGGCGCCGACCGACGCCTCCGTGGCCAGGACCGGGCGGAAGTACAGCTTGGCCGTGGTACCGACCTGCTGCCGCGCCTGCTCCGAGTTCGTGCCCTTGGGGATGTTGACGATGATGTTCCTGGAGCCCTGCGTCTGGACCTCGGCCTCCGAGACACCAAGACCATTGACACGGCGGTTCATGATGTCGACCGCGGTGTCCATGTTGGCCTTGTTGATCGCGGATTCCTGGCCCTTCTCCGGGACGGCCCGGAGGGTGATGCTCGTGCCGCCGGCCAGGTCGATGCCGAGACGCGGAGTGGTGTGCCCGGATGCGAACATGCCACCGGTGAGCGCCACGATGGCGATCAGGATGAGGGCCAGCGAGCGCCCTGGCTTGCTCTGGGCGCTCGCGCTACGGCCCCTCTTAGGTGCTGCCACCTTCTCGTACTCCCTCTCGGGCCGCTCCGCGCCGGGTCAGCGCGCCTGCGGCCATGACATGGTGTCGGGATCCCGTGCGAGCGACGCACGTACCCGGGGTGCGCGGGGCGCGAGCGGGTCGCGCCGCGCTCCCGGGACGTGACTTACTTCGCGTCGGAGTCGCCGTCGGTCTTCTTCGGCTCTTCGTCCGTCTTGGCCTCGGCGGCCTCGGCCTGCTCCTCGGTGGCGTCGGCGGGCTCTTCGGCCGCGTCCTTCTTGCCGAGGTCGATGGGCTTGTCGTCGGAAGAGTCGGCGGCGGGCTCGTCGGTCTCGGTGAGGGAGGAAGCGTCGTCCGGGACGACGTCGGAGTCGTCCTTCAGGTCGTGCTCGATGCCGTGAACGATGCGGTTGTACTCGTCGTCGGTGAGGACGGCGCCGATCGCGTTCTTCGCGAAGAGGAGCTCGACACCGGGGCCGGCGTCGAGGAGAACCGTCTCCTCGTTGACCTCCTTGACCGTCGCGTACACGCCCCCGATCGTGCGGACGCCGGTGCCGGGCTGCATGTCATTACGCATCGACGCGGCCGCCTGCTGCTTGCGCTTGGCAGAGCGGGTCATCAGGAACATGGCCCCGATGAGCACGATGAACGGGAGGAGGGTCACGATATTCACGGGACGGAATTTCCTTCGCACGACCGCGGCGGTGAGCGGCCTGGTGGATGGGGGTGGTCGGCGCCGCCCACAAAGGCGGCATCGGCGGAGTCTAAGCGAGTCCACGCTGATGGAACAACGCACAGCATGGCACCGGGGTTCCTGACCCGGCCAGTGCCCCCGCCGTCACGCCCCGAACAGGTCCCCTTGTCCGTTTCCCCCGGTTGACGAGCGGGGCGGGGTGAGGCCGAGATGGGCCCACGCGGCAGGGGTGGCGACGCGTCCCCGGGGGGTACGGGCCAGCAGACCTTCGCGGACGAGGAAGGGTTCGGCGACCTCTTCGACGGTCTCGCGCTCCTCCCCCACGGCGACCGCGAGCGTGGACAGGCCGACCGGTCCGCCGCCGAACAGCTTGAGGAGCGCTTCGAGGACACCGCGGTCGAGCCGGTCGAGACCGCGGCCGTCGACCTCGTACACCTTGAGGGCCGCTCCGGCGATGTCCCGGGTGATGAAGCCGTCGGCCTTGACCTGCGCGTAGTCCCGGACGCGGCGCAGCAGCCGGTTGGCGATACGGGGGGTGCCGCGGGAGCGGCCGGCGATCTCGGCGGCGCCGGCGGGGTCGATCTCCACGTCGAGGAGGTTGGCCGAGCGGTGGATGACGCGCTCCAGCTCGGCGGGTTCGTAGAACTCCATGTGCGCGGTGAAGCCGAAGCGGTCGCGCAGCGGGGGCGGCAGCAGTCCCGCGCGCGTGGTGGCGCCGACCAGGGTGAACGGCGGCAGTTCGAGCGGGATCGCGGTGGCGCCGGGGCCCTTGCCGACGATGACGTCGACGCGGAAGTCCTCCATCGCCATGTAGAGCATCTCTTCGGCGGGCCTCGACATGCGGTGGATCTCGTCGAGGAAGAGGACCTCGCCCTCCTGGAGGGAGGAGAGGATCGCGGCGAGGTCGCCGGCGTGCTGGATGGCGGGGCCGCTGGTGATGCGGATGGGGGCGCCCATCTCGGCCGCGATGATCATCGAGAGGGTGGTCTTGCCGAGGCCGGGGGCGCCGGAGAGCAGCACGTGGTCGGCGGTGGCGCCACGCGCGCGTGCGGCGCGCAGGACCAGGTCGAGCTGTTCGCGGACCTTCTCCTGGCCGATGAACTCGCCCAGGTCCTTGGGGCGCAGGGCGGCCTCGACGGCCTGGTCCTCGCGGTCGGCGACCGAGCCCACCAGCCGCTCGGCGGCGGTCTCGTCGGTCGTGTCGTCCCAGTTCACTGACGTCTCCTAGCGGGCGCGGTTCAGGGTCTGCAGGGCGGCCTTGAGCAACTGCCCCACCTGCGGCGCCCCTTCGGCGGCCTCGGCCTGCGGTGCTACGGCGGCCACGGCCTCGTCGGCCTCACGGGTGGCGTACCCGAGGCCGATGAGGGCGGCGTGCAGTTGGTCGCGCCAGCCGCTGGTGACCGGGGCGCCGATCGCCGGGGCGGACCCCATCGGGGCACCGAGCCGGTCCTTGAACTCAAGCAGCAGCTTCTGCGCGCCCTTCTTGCCGATGCCGGGCACGGCCATCAGCGCCTTCTCGTCACCGGAGGCCACCGCCCGGCGCAACGCGTCCGGGGTGTGCACGGCCAGCATCGCCTGTGCGAGCCGGGGGCCGACACCGGTCGCGGTCTGCAGCAGCTCGAAGATCTGGCGTTCGTCGTCGTCCACGAAGCCGTACAGGGTGAGCGAGTCCTCGCGCACGACGAGCGAGGTGGCGAGCTTGGCGGGCTTGCCGAGGCGGAGCGTGGACAGCGTGTTCGGCGTGCACTGGATCGCCATGCCGACACCGCCGACCTCGACCACCGCGGCGTCGGGAGCGAGTGCGGCGACCGTGCCACTGACGAAGGCGATCATGCGGTACGGCCTTTCGATGCGTTCGGAGTCCTGGCTGCGTGCAGGGCGACGGCCTGCTGAAGTCGGTTCTGGGCGACCGCCTGTTGGAGGCGGTGCTGTGCGGGGGCCCGCCAGATGTGGCAGATGGCGAGGGCGAGGGCGTCGGCCGCGTCGGCGGGCTTGGGGGGCGCGTCGAGCCGGAGCAGCCGGGTCACCATGGCGCCGACCTGGGCCTTGTCGGCGCGTCCGCTGCCGGTGACGGCTGCCTTGACCTCGCTCGGGGTGTGCAGGGCGACCGGGATGCCGCGCCGGGCGGCGCACAGCATGGCTACGGCGCTGGCCTGGGCGGTGCCCATCACCGTACGGACGTTGTGCTGGCTGAACACCCGCTCCACGGCGACGAATTCGGGCCGGTGTTCGTCCAGCCACGCTTCGATGCCCTGCTCGATGGCGACGAGGCGCAGCCCCAACTCGGCGTCCGCCGGGGTCCGTACGACACCGACGCCGACCATGGTGAGCGGCCGACCCGCGACGCCTTCGACGACACCGACACCGCAGCGGGTCAGACCGGGGTCGACTCCGAGTACGCGCACCGCGCCCCCCTTCGCCTCTTCGCAGCTGAACGTGATCTTTGACTTCACGCCAGGCTATCCGCTGCCACCGACAACAGCGGCGGGCCGGGGGACGTGTGTCCCACCCGGCCCGCCGATACCGCTGAGCTCGCGGCAGCGCTACGCGTCGACCTTCTCCATGACCTCGTCGCTGACGTCGAAGTTGGCGAAGACGTTCTGCACGTCGTCGCTGTCCTCCAGGGCGTCGATCAGCTTGAAGATCTTGCGGGCGCCGTCCTCGTCGAGCTCGACCTGCATGGTCGGGACGAAGTTGGCGTCCGCGGAGTCGTAGTCGATGCCGGCTTCCTGGAGCGCGGTGCGGACCGCGACCAGGTCGGTGGCCTCGGAGATGACCTCGAAGGACTCACCGAGATCGTTGACCTCCTCGGCGCCCGCGTCGAGCACGGCACCCAGGACGTCGTCCTCGGACAGCTCGCCCTTGGGGACGACGACGACGCCCTTGCGGTTGAAGAGGTACGAGACGGAGCCGGGGTCGGCCATGTTCCCGCCGTTGCGGGTCATGGCGACGCGGACGTCCGAGGCCGCGCGGTTGCGGTTGTCGGTGAGGCACTCGATGAGCACCGCGACACCGTTGGGGCCGTAACCCTCGTACATGATCGTCTCGTAGTCGGCGCCACCGGCTTCGAGACCGGCGCCGCGCTTGACCGCGGAGTCGATGTTCTTGTTCGGGACCGAGCTCTTCTTGGCCTTCTGGATGGCGTCGAACAGCGTCGGGTTGCCGGACACATCGGCACCACCGGTACGGGCCGCGACCTCGATGTTCTTGATCATCTTCGCGAAGAGCTTGCCGCGCTTGGCGTCGATCACGGCCTTCTTGTGCTTCGTCGTAGCCCATTTAGAGTGGCCGGACATCTGCCTGTCTCCTTCGCGTAACCCAACTCTTTACGAACCCCAGAGATCCTACTAGGACCCCGGAGCCAGGTTCGCGCGCACCATGTCGACGAACAGGGAGTGCACGCGGTGGTCGCCGGTCAGTTCCGGGTGGAACGACGTGGCGAGCGCGTTGCCCTGGCGGACCGCGACGATGTGACCCTCGTGTTCGGCGAGGACCTCGGTCTCGGCGCCGACGGACTCGACCCAGGGGGCGCGGATGAAGACGCCCTCCACAGGATCGCCGTCAATCCCCCGCACGTCGACAGCTGCTTCGAAGGATTCGTTCTGCCGTCCGAAGGCGTTGCGGCGCACGATCATGTCGATGCCGCCGACGGTCTCCTGGCCCGAGCGCGGGTCGAGGATCTTGTCGGCGAGCATGATCAGGCCGGCGCAGGTGCCGTAGACGGGCATACCGGCACGCACGCGTGCGCGCAGGGGGTCCATCACTCCGAAGAGGACGGCCAGCTTGGAGATGGTGGTGGACTCACCTCCGGGGATGACGAGGGCGTCCACCTCGGCGAGTTCCTCGGGGCGCCTGACCTGCCTGGCCACGGCGTCGGCCGCGGCCAGGGCGATCAGGTGCTCCCGTACGTCGCCCTGGAGCGCGAGCACTCCGACTACGGGAGTGGTCATCACCAGCCCCGGTTCGCGTAACGCTCGGTCTCGGGGAGGGTGTCGCAGTTGATGCCGACCATGGCCTCGCCCAGGTTGCGAGACGCGTCCGCGATGATCTTCGGGTCGTCGTAGAACGTGGTGGCCTTCACGATGGCGGCGGCGCGCTTGGCCGGGTCGCCGGACTTGAAGATGCCGGAGCCGACGAAGACGCCCTCGGCACCGAGCTGGCGCATCAGCGCGGCGTCGGCTGGGGTCGCGACACCACCGGCGGAGAACAGCACGACCGGGAGCTTGCCCAGCTCGGCGACCTCGCGGACCAGCTCGTACGGGGCGCGCAGGTCCTTGGCGGCGGCGTACAGCTCGTTGTTGTCGAAGCCGCGCAGACGGGCGATCTCGTTCTTGATCTGGCGCAGGTGACGGACCGCCTCGACGACGTTGCCGGTGCCGGCCTCGCCCTTGGAGCGGATCATCGCGGCGCCCTCGGCGATACGGCGCAGGGCCTCGCCCAGGTTGGTGGCACCGCAGACGAAGGGGGTGGTGAAGGCGAACTTGTCGCTGTGGTTGACCTCGTCGGCCGGGGTGAGGACCTCGGACTCGTCGATGTAGTCGACGCCGAGGGACTGCAGGACCTGGGCCTCGACGAAGTGGCCGATGCGGGACTTGGCCATGACCGGGATGGAGACCGCCTCGATGATCTCCTCGATCATGTTCGGGTCGGACATCCGGGCCACGCCGCCGTCCTTGCGGATGTCGGCGGGGACCCGCTCCAGGGCCATGACGGCCACGGCACCGGCGTCCTCCGCGATCTTCGCCTGCTCGGCGTTGACCACGTCCATGATCACACCGCCCTTGAGCTGCTCGGCCATACCGCGCTTCACGCGCGCGGTGCCGGTCTCGGGAGTCTGAGCGGAGCTGGGGGTGCTGGACACGGGGTGACCTCACTGAGTGAAAGAGGGCTGCTGCACTATTGAGGAAACGCGAGAGATGCAGGCCACAGCAAGGGCCAATGAACAGCCGGTGGATCGTTTTCGAACCGCTGTGCCACCGGGGGCGCAACGGCGGTGGTGCCGAGGCACGGGCCCGGGTGCGCTCACGTGCCGTGCTGTGGGCGGCTCCGGACAGCGCCGCCTGACAACCGCACGCGCTTCCTTCACCGGAACCGGTACGTATCCAGAGGCTCGCCGGCGGATCATGCCGCGGACGCGGGCCCAGGTGCGCTCACCTGCGGTGCTGCCGTCGAGCGCCATCCCCCGGGGACGTCACCTGCCCGCGGCAGCGCCCGCCGTGCCGTCGGCTCGCAACAGCACGGCCTCACAGCCACACACGCCGCCCGCCGGACCGGAGCCTGTCGACATCCTCGGCTTCCTGTGCCCTGATCCGCCGGTCAGGCGCTACGCGGCCCGGTCCACCAGTGCCGCCGGTGGCTCGTCGTCCATTTCGAAGGCCATCGGGAACGGGGCGTGTCCGGCCAGGTGGAACCAGCGGACCTTGCGGTGTTCGCGCAGGCGGCGGGCCGCGCCCACGGCGTCGTTGTGGAAGCGCCGGGCCATCGGGACGCGTCGGACCGACTCGGCGAGTTCGCGGGCCGCCTCCTCTCCGCCGGGGGCCTCGCGGACGCCCTCGACCTGCGGGGGCTCGGCGAAGACGGCGCGCAGGGCCTGGCTCAACTCGCTCTCGGCGAACTCCCGTTGCTCCTCCTCGGCCTGCCGGGCGGCGTGCGCGGCCTCGTAGAGGACGATCGAGGCGGCCGGGTCGAGGACTCCGGAGGTGGCCAACTCCTGCGTCACCGAGGCGCGGCGCAGCAGTTGGGCGTCGAGCGCCGCGCGGGCCGCGTCGATCCGGGTGTGCAGCCGGTCGAGCCGGCCCGCGGTCCAGCTCAGGTACAGGCCGATCGCCAGCAGGGCGACGAGGATCCAGATCAGAGTTGCGCTCACGGGCGGCAAGGTTACCGGGCCGTTCCACCGGGGTTGGCCGGGTGTCGTGCGGGGTGTTGGTGCGGGCGTTGTGGGGCTGCCGCCCCCATGCCCCCCGCTTCGGCCTGAACGGCCTCGTCCTCACACGCCGGACGGGCTCGACATACCGGCCCGCACCGAGAAGTCGCCGCCCCTCAGTCCCGCGCCAACCCGAACCTCGCCCGCAGGCCCGTGCGTTCGTCCGTCGCCACCGCCGCCGCGCCCGCCGTCACCGTCTCGTACACGGACAGGATGTCGGCCCCGACCGTCGACCAGTCGAAGCGCCGGACGTGCGCGCTCCCGCTCCGCCGCAGCTGCGCCAGCCGCTCGGGGTCGCGCAGGAGTCGTACGGCCGCCTCGGCGAGGGTGTCCGCGTCCTCGTTGGTGAACAGCTCGCCGGCCGCGCCCTGGTCGAGGACCTGCGCGAAGGCGGGCAGGTCGGAGGCGAGGACCGGGGCGCCCGCCGACATGGCCTCGACGAGGATGATGCCGAAGCTCTCGCCGCCGGTGTTGGGGGCGATGTAGAGGTCGATGCTGCGCAGGAAGCGGGCCTTGTCGTCGTCGCTGATCATGCCGAGGAACTCGACGCGTGAGCGCAGTTCCTCGGGGAGCGTCTCGACGGCTTCCTCCTCGTCGCCGCGTCCGGCGACCAGGAGTCGGGCGTTCGGGCGCTCGGCGAGGATCTTCGGGAGGGCCTTCATCAGCACCGGGAGGCCCTTGCGGGGTTCGTCGATGCGCCCTATGAAGCCGATCGTCTCCCCCTGCCACTCGGGCTTGGGCTCGGCGCGGGCGAAGAAGTCGACGTCGACGCCGTTCGGGATGACGACCGCGTCCCCGCCGAGGTGTTCGACGAGCGTGCGGCGGGCGTACTCGCTCACGGCGATCCGCGCGCTGATCTTCTCCAGCGCGGCCTGGAGGATCGCGTACGCGGCGATCATCGCCCGGGAGCGCGGGTTCGAGGTGTGGAAGGTCGCCACGATCGGGCCCGAGGCCGCCCAGCAGGCCAGCAGGCCCAGCGACGGCGAGGTCGGCTCGTGGATGTGGATGACGTCGAACTCGCCGTCGTGCAGCCAGCGTCGGACCCGGGCGGCGGACAGGAAGCCGAAGTTCAGCCGGGCCACCGAGCCGTTGTACGGCACCGGGACGGCACGGCCTGCCGAGACGACGTACGGCGGCAGCGGGGTGTCGTCGTCGGCCGGAGCGAGGACGGACACCTCGTGGCCGAGCCGGATGAAGTACTCGGCGAGGTCCCTGATGTGGAACTGGACGCCGCCCGGCACGTCCCAGGAGTAGGGGCAGACGATACCGATCCTCACGAGGGCCCCTTCGTCGGATCGAGATCCGCGAGCCACAAGCGCTGCAGCATGTGCCAGTCCTCCGGGTGGTCGGCGATGCCGGTGGCGAAGGCGTCGGCCAGCGCCTGTGTCATGACAGACGTCTTCTCGGCCCGGTCACCTGACTCGGGTACCTCGACGGGCGGATGGACACGTCCCCGCATGACCGGCGAGTCGTCGTACCAGAGCGTCACCGGGAGCAGCAGCGCGCCCGTCTGCTGGGCGAGGAGGGCAGGTCCTGCGGGCATGCGGGTGGCCTCGCCGAAGAACTTCACCTCGACCCCGGAGGCGGACAGGTCGCGCTCGGCGACCAGGCAGACCAGGCCGCCGTCGCGCAGTCGCCGGGCGAGCGTGCCGAAGGCGGTGCCGCCGCTGTGCGGCAGGACCTCCATGCCGAGGCCCTCGCGGTAGGCCACGAACCGGTCGTAGAGCGTCTCCGGTTTGAGGCGTTCGGCGACCGTGGTGAACGGGGTCTCCAGCTTGGTGGTGACCCAGGCGCCGGCGAGGTCCCAGTTGGCCATGTGGGGCAGCGCGAGGATGACACCGCGGTCGGAGGCGATGCCTTCGGTCAGGTGGTGGACGTCCTTGGGGTCGAAGCCCGCCTTCACGCGCTCGGCGCTCCAGGCGGGGAGCCGGAAGGACTCCATCCAGTAGCGCAGGTACGACCGCATGCCCGCGCGCGAGAGCTCGGCGAGCCGCTCGGGGCTCGCGTCGGGCACCACGCGCGCGTAGTTGCTCTCCAGCCGTTGCACACCCTTGCCGCGCCGCTTCCAGGCGAGGTCGGCGATGGTGCGGCCGAGCCGGACGGCGGCCGGCTCGGGGAGCTTCTTGACGGCGCCCCAGCCGAGGCCGTAGAGCGCGTCGGTCAGCCGCTCCTGGGCACTGCTCACGGGGTCGCCCCGCTGCTGTGCTGTTCGGTGGTCTCCTGGGCCGCCGTGGCGTCGGCTTCCGCGGCCTCCCGGCGGACCGTGACGACCCGCTGGATCAGCGTGACCAGGCTGCCCACGGCGACGATCCACAGCGCGATCGGCAGCAGCCACTGGATGCCCGGGACGCCGAACTTGTGCAGACCGGCGAGCCCGCACGCGACCAGCGAGATCACGAGCCGCTCGGCCCGCTCGACCAGACCGTTGACGGCGACCGGCAGACCGATCGACTCGCCGCGCGCCTTGGTGTACGACACCACCTGGCCGCTGGCCAGGCAGAAGATCGAGACGGCGCACAGGGCGATGTTGTCGCCGCCGCCCGCGTACCAGAGGGCCAGGCCGCCGAAGACCGCGCTGTCGGCCACCCGGTCGAGGGTGGAGTCCAGGAAGGCGCCCCAGCGGCTGGAGCGGCCCAGCTGGCGGGCCATGTTGCCGTCGACGAGGTCGGAGAACACGAACAGCGTGATCACGATCGTGCCCCAGAAGAACTCGCCCATGGGGTAGAAGACCAGCGCGCCCGCGACCACTCCGGCGGTGCCGAGGAGGGTGACCGTGTCGGGGCTGACGCCCCGGCGGATCAGAAACGCGGCGAAGGGCGTGAGGACACGCGTGAAGAATGCACGCGCGTACTTGTTCAGCATGGCCTTCCCGAGGGTCGGTGTCGCCGCGTGGCCCCTGCTGGCCACCGGCTGGCCCATCGTAGCCACGCGCGCGCGTGGGCGACCGCCGGGCACCCGCGCGCCCATGTCTTGAATGGCTGCAGCACGAGGCGAAGCCCTCGGTGTCACGGCCCGATCGCGTCCGCTGTATGGACGCACCGTGACGGGAGTGGAAAGCTCGAACCACCGCGGGCGTCATCGGAGCCGCCACCGCACGCGGCACCGTGTGTCCGCGCCCACAGTGACCTCACCGTGCACGGGAGGCAAGGCCATGGGCGACAAGGCGAACGCACACCCCGGAGCCGCCGGCAGGGCTACGGCGGCCGACCACCCCGCGTCCGTACGGAATGTGGTGCTGGTCGGCCACTGCGGATCGGGCAAGACGACTTTGGTGGAGGCCCTCGCGCTGACCGCGGGGGCGGTGAACCGGGCGGGCCGCGTGGAGGACGGCGGCACCGTCTCCGACTACGACGAGATCGAGCACCGCCAGCAGCGCTCGGTGCAGCTCTCCCTGGTGCCCGTCGACTGGGACGGGTACAAGGTCAATCTTCTCGACACCCCCGGATACGCCGATTTCGTCGGCGAGTTGAGGGCCGGTCTGCGTGCGGCGGACGCGGCCCTCTTCGTCGTCTCGGCCTCCGACGGCGTGGACGGCTCGACCCGCATGGTGTGGGAGGAGTGCGCGGCGGTCGGCATGCCGCGCGCCATCGTCATCACGCACCTGGAGTCCGCTCGCGCGGACTTCGAGTCGATGACCCGGTACTGCGCGGAGGCGTTCGGCGCGGACGACCCCGACGCCGTACTCCCGCTGTATCTGCCGCTGCACGGCGCGCCGGGGCCCGACGGGCACGCGCCCGTGACCGGTCTGGTGGGGCTGCTGTCGCAGAAACTGTTCGACTACGCGTCCGGGGAGCGCAAGGAGTCCGAGCCCGGGCCCGACCAGGTGCCGGGGATCGAGGAGGCCCGCAACCGGCTGATCGAGGGGATCATCTCGGAGAGCGAGGACGAGACCCTCATGGACCGCTATCTCGGCGGCGAGGACATCGACGTCAAGACGCTGATCGCGGACCTGGAGCGGGCCGTCGCGCGCGGGGTGTTCTTCCCCGTCCTGGCCGCCGCTCCCGCCGCCGAGGGCGCCCGCCAGGGTCTCGGCACGGTCGAGCTCCTGGAGCTGATCACGCGCGGTTTCCCGACCCCGCTGGAGCGCCAGGCGCCCGGGGTCACCACGGTCGACGGTCGGGCGCGGGAGCTGAAGGCGTGCGACCCGAACGGGCCGCTGGTCGCCGAGGTCGTGAAGACCGCCTCCGACCCGTACGTCGGCCGGGTCTCCCTGGTCCGCGTCTTCTCGGGCACCCTGCGCCCGGACCAGACGATCCATGTCTCCGGGCACGGGCTCGCCGACCGCGGGCACGAGGACCACGACGTCGACGAACGCGTCGGCGCCCTGTCCGCGCCCTTCGGCAAACAGCAGCGGGCGCTCACCCACTGCATCGCGGGCGACCTCGCGTGCGTGGCGAAGCTGAGCCGCGCGGAGACCGGGGACACCCTCTCGGCCAAGGACGACCCGCTCCTCATCGAGCCCTGGGAGATGCCCGACCCGCTGCTGCCGCTCGCCATCCAGGCGCACAGCAAGGCGGACGAGGACAAGCTCTCGCAGGGCCTGAGCAGGCTCGTCGCCGAGGACCCCACCATGCGCCTGGAACAGAACCAGGACACCCACCAGGTCGTCCTGTGGTGCCTCGGCGAGGCCCACGCGGACGTCGCGTTGGAGCGGCTGCGCAGTCGCTACGGCGTCCAGGTCGACGTCGTACCGCACAAGGTCTCCCTGCGGGAGACGTTCGCCGCCAAGGCGCAGGGGCGCGGCCGGCATGTCAAACAGTCGGGCGGGCACGGGCAGTTCGCGATCTGCGAGATCGAGGTCGAGCCGCTGCCGGGCGGCACGGGCATCGAGTTCGTGGACAAGGTCATCGGCGGTGCGGTGCCGCGGCAGTTCATCCCGTCGGTGGAGAAGGGCGTAAGGGCCCAGGCGGCCAGGGGAGTTGCGGCCGGGCATCCGCTGCTCGACGTACGGATCACGCTGCTGGACGGCAAGGCGCACTCGGTGGACTCCTCGGACGCCGCGTTCCAGACGGCCGGCGCGCTGGCCCTGCGGGAGGCCGCGGTCGACGCGAAGATCCATCTCCTGGAACCGGTGGCCGAGGTGACCGTGCTGGTCGGCGACGACTACGTGGGCGCGGTCATGAGCGACCTGTCCGGGCGGCGGGGCCGGGTGCTCGGCACCGAGCAGACGACCGGCGGGCGCACACTGATCCGGTCCGAGGTCCCCGAGATAGAGATCGGCCGCTATGCCGTGGACCTCCGCTCCCTCTCGCACGGCACGGCACGCTTCAACCGCGCCTACGTCCGGCACGAACCGATGCCTCCGCAGATCGCCGAACGGATCCGCGAACAGGCGGACAACGCCTAGGAGTTGATGTCGAGCGGCTCACTCGTGGCCTGCGAGGACCCACAAGTGACCCAAAGGGAACGATCTCTTCCGGGTAGGCGGGCGGTTTGGGCCGTCCGCCTACGGATGTCGGTGATGGCCGATACGCTGATGACCTGATCAACAGGTGTGCGGAGCACGGAAGTCGGGAAAGCCGCAGAAGCGGGAGCAGCGGCGATCGGGGGCGGGAATGACCGTTGACAGCGGTTACGCGGACATCTTCGGACCACAGGTGCCGCGCACGGGCGACGAGGGCCAGACAGCGACCTTCGCGCTGGCCTCGGCGGCCTACCGGGACAACCCGGTCGCGGACATCAAGAAGGCCGACAACGAATGGCACCAGACGACCGTCAACGAGGGCCGCAGGTGGGCGACGATCTTCCGCCCCAACCTCGGTGAGGCGTTCGCCGGAGCCGTCGTGGCCCGCATGCTCGGCCCCGGCCGCAAGCCGCTCATCCAGTCGTTCGGCACCGAACCGCAGGCCGTCGTCGAACACGCCCTGGCGGCCAACAACATCCGCCGCGCGCGGGACAACAGGCTGTCCATGATCATGGTGCTGTGCGGCCTGCTGTTCCTGCCCGGGCTCATCGTCTGGCTGCTGGTCTTCCAGCTGCGCAGCCTGATCGACAAGCGCACCCAGACGAACAAGAGGGCCGGTGCCATCGCCACGACCCTGCTCGTCGCGGTGGGCGCGGTCGCCGTGATCTTCCTGGTCAAGATGCCCTTCGCGGGCTTCTGGTCCTGGTACGCACGCGCGTGCGTCATCCTTCCCGTCGTCGGCTGGCTGTGGGCCAAGCAGGTCTGCGAGAACACCGCGAAGGATCTGCGCGGGCGCTGGGACAGCCTGCTCTCCGGCAGCAGCGTCGGCGCCAAGGTCCCCGAGGCGGTGCCCACCAGCCCCGGCGAGACCCAGGCCGAGCAGCTGCGTCAGGCCCTGGCCCAGCTCAGCGCCGAGCAGCAGTCCAACTCGGTCTTCTACGCAGGCCCCAAGGGCATCCTCGGCATGGGCACCCGCTGGGGCAGCTGGCAGCTCGCCGAGGACCTGATCGCACGCGACGCCAACCGGGAGATCCACCCCTTCCGCAGCTGGGACGTCATCCGCAACATCCACGACGACCTGCGCATGCTGGAGCGCAACACGATCAACACCGGCGGCTTCCCGAAGGCGTCGGTACGGCACTGGATCGTCACGCCGGTCGGCGAGGGCGCCAAGGCGGTGTCCCGGCCCGACAGCACGGACGTGGAGGCGTACCAGGTCAAGTCGCACGCGATACAGGAAATCTGCAACAAGCAGCAGTTCGGCGCGGGCGACCGCCACTACCTGGGTGTCCAATGGACGCTCTGGGAAGGGCAGTTGGTCATCACGATGATGATCACGGTGACCGTGCTGCACAAGACGCTGCGCATCGAGATCACCGGGCACGCGCTCGGTCCCGTGAACTCGCTGTTCACCGGTAAGCCCGAGGCCCCGACGAAGAGCGTCCAGAAGACCTTCAAGCCATGGGAGAACCGCAGCGTCAAGCTCCCCCTCGTCCCCGCCGACGAGGTCGTACGCCTCGCGGTCCGCGCCCCGATCACCTGGTACCCGCCGCTGCTGAACTGGCTCGGCGGTTCCATATCCCTGCCCGAGCCGTTCGGCCTGCGGCACGCCTGGGCCGACCAGCCCTGGCGCCACCGCTTCATGGCGGACGACGCGCTGCGCGCCGCGACACCGGTACTGCGCGTGGTGCACGCCGCGGCGATCCGGGTCCTAGACGAGAACGGCGTGGACACGGAGAAGTTCAGCAGCCGCTCGTCGGCCCTCAGCGGGGGCGTGCAGGAGGTGTCACCGAAGAAGGCGGATCTCTACGACGCGTAGGCCTCCGGCGGTTGGCCGGGTATGTGCGGGTCCGTTGTAGCTCGGGTCCCTGGGGGCTGCGCCCCCAGACCCCGCTTCGGCCCTGAAGGGGCCTCGTCCTCAAACGCCGGACGGGCTGAATTTGCCGGCCCGTGCTGGAAAGGCGCGGGATGGCTGAATTTGCGGGCCCTGGTTGGAAAGGTGCCGGACGGCCGAGTTTTGCCCGCCCGTGTTGGAAAGGTGCCGGACCGGCTGGTTGACGCGGGCCCGAGATTCACACCGTGGGCCACGCCTCCGCCAGCATCTTCCGTGTGTCCGCGAGGAGTTGGGGCAGCACCTTGGTGTGGCCGACCACCGGCATGAAGTTGGTGTCGCCGCCCCAGCGCGGGACGATGTGCTGGTGCAGATGGGCGGCGATACCCGCGCCCGCCACACTCCCCTGGTTCATCCCGATGTTGAACCCGTGGGCGCCTGACGCGGTACGCAGGGCCGTCATCGCCTGCTTGGTGAGCGCCGCGAGCTCCACGGTCTCCGCGTCGGTCAGGTCGGTGTAGTCGGCGACGTGACGGTAGGGCACGACCATCAGATGGCCGCCGTTGTACGGGTACAGATTGAGCACCCCGTACACCAGCTCACCACGCCTGACGATCAGCCCGTCCTCGTCCGATTTCGCCGGAATCGAGCAGAAGGGGCAACCGTCGTCGGCACCGGGGCCGGTCGGCTTGTTCTCACCCTGGATGTAGGCCATCCGGTGGGGCGTCCAGAGGCGCTGGAACGCGTCCGGCGTGCCCACTCCGATCTGCTGCTCCGGCTCACTCGTCATGCAAGTCAGCATATGGCTTCGCTCGTTCGCGGCGTGTCGCCGGGGTTGCGCGAAGGGCACCCGCCGCCAAGCTGGACCGATGGACGACGACAGCCGCAAGGCCCGCTGGGAGCGCCGCACCGAGGTTCCGCTCGCCATCGCGTCGATGGTCTACCTCGCCGCCTACGCGGTCCGCATCCTGGCCCACGGCCTGCCGGGCGACTGGCAGGACCTCTGCCTCACCGTGCTGTTCTCGGCCTGGGCGCTCTTCGCCGTCGACTACGCGGTCCGCTGGCGCCTCAGCGGCCGGCGGCTGCGCTTCGTCCGCACGCACTGGCTCGACACCCTCGTCCTGCTCCTGCCCCTGCTCCGCCCGCTGCGGGTCGTCAAGGTCTACGAGGCCGTACAGCGCCGGCACGGACAGCCCCGGCTCGCGCTGCACGCGCGCGTGATCGTCTACGCCGGTCTGTCCACCGTCCTGCTGGGCTTCGCGGGGGCCCTCTCCGTCTACCAGGAGGAACACACGGCACCGGGCGCGACGATAAGGACCTTCGGCGACGCCGTCTGGTGGACCTGCGCGACGTTCGCGACCGTCGGCTACGGCGACGTCGCGCCGATCACTCCGCTGGGCCGCCTCATCGCCGTAGGAATGATGGCGATCGGCCTGGCCCTCCTCGGCGCGGTCACCGGAACCTTCGCCTCCTGGCTGCTCCAGGTCTTCGCGCGGGAGGACGACGAGAGGCCCCCGGGGATCTGAACTCCCCGAGGGCCTCCCCAAGCCGAACCGGCGGACAGGATCAGACCTGGACGCGGTCCGCGACTACCTGCTCGATCTTGGCGATGGCCGCGTCGAACGCGATGCCGTTCTCCTGCGAGCCGTCGCGGTAGCGGAAGGAGACCGTGTCGGCGTTCATGTCCTCGTCGCCGACGATGACCATGAACGGCACCTTCTGCTTCTGCGCGTTGCGGATCTTCTTCTGCATGCGGTCCGAGGAGGAGTCGACCTCGACGCGCAGCCCCTTCTTCTTGGCCGCCACGGCGAACTTCTCCAGGTACTCGACGTGCGCGTCCCCGATCGGGATGCCGACCGCCTGCACCGGCGCCAGCCACGCCGGGAAGGCGCCCGCGTAGTGCTCAAGGAGCACCGCGAAGAACCGCTCGATCGAACCGAACAGCGCACGGTGGATCATGACCGGCCGCTGCTTCGACCCGTCGGGACCCGTGTACTCCAGGTCGAACCGCTCCGGCAGGTTGAAGTCCAGCTGGACCGTCGACATCTGCCAGGTCCGGCCGATCGCGTCCTTCGTCTGGACGGAGATCTTCGGCCCGTAGAACGCGGCGCCACCCGGGTCGGGAACGAGCGGCAGCCCCTGCTTCTCGGCGACCTGGCGCAGCGTCTCGGTGGCCTCTTCCCAGACCTCGTCCGAGCCGACGAACTTCTCCGGGTCCTTGGTGGACAGTTCCAGGTAGAAGTCGGTCAGGCCGTAGTCGCGGAGCAGGTTGAGGACGAAGGTGAGCGTCTTGTCCAGCTCGTCGGCCATCTGCTCGCGGGTGCAGTAGATGTGCGCGTCGTCCTGCGTGAAGCCGCGCGCGCGGGTCAGGCCGTGTACGACGCCCGACTTCTCGTACCGGTACACGGTCCCGAACTCGAAGAGCCGCAGCGGCAGTTCACGGTACGAACGGCCGCGCGCGTCGAAGATCAGGTTGTGCATCGGGCAGTTCATGGGCTTGAGGTAGTAGTCCACGCCCTCGTCGAGCTGCATGGGCGGGTACATGCCGTCGGCGTACCAGTCCAGGTGCCCGGACGTCTCGAAGAGCTTCCCCTTCGTCGCGTGCGGGGTGTAGACGAACTCGTAGCCCTCCTCCTCGTGACGGCGCCGCGAGTAGTCCTCCATGACCCGGCGGACGACACCGCCCTTGGGGTGGAAGACGGCGAGGCCGGAGCCGATCTGCTCGGGGATCGAGAACAGGTCGAGCTCGCTGCCCAGCTTGCGGTGGTCGCGCTTCTCGGCCTCGATCAGGAAGTCGAGGTGCGCCTTCAGCTCCTCCTTGGAGGGCCAGGCGGTGCCGTAGATGCGCTGGAGCATGGGGTTCTTCTCGCTGCCGCGCCAGTACGCGGCGGCGTTGCGCATCAGCTTGAACGCCGGGATGTTCCGGGTGGTCGGCAGGTGCGGGCCTCGGCAGAGGTCCTTCCAGCACAGGTCGCCGGTCTTGGCGTCGAGGTTGTCGTAGATCGTCAGCTCGCCGCCGCCGACCTCGACGTCCGCGCCGTCGTCGGTGGACGCGGAACCCTTGATGCCGATGAGTTCGAGCTTGTACGGCTCCGAAGCCAGCTCCTCGCGGGCGTCCTCGTCGGTGACGACGCGGCGCGAGAACTTCTGCCCCCGCTTCTGGATCTCCTGCATCTTCTTCTCGATGGCCTTGAGATCCTCGGGCGTGAACGGCCGCTCGACGTCGAAGTCGTAGTAGAAGCCGTCCTTGACCGGCGGGCCGATGCCCAGCTTGGCCTCGGGGAACAGCTCCTGCACGGCCTGTGCCATGACGTGCGCGGTGGAGTGGCGCAGGATGTTGAGGCCGTCGGCGGAGGAGATCTCGACGCCCTCGACCTCGTCACCGTCGGAGACGACGTACGCCAGGTCCTTGAGCTCTCCGGCCACGCGCGCGGCGATGATCGAGCGCTCGCCGGCGAAGAGCTCGGCGGCCGTCGTGCCCGTCGTCACCGTGCGCTCTTCCCGCTCGGAATCGCGTTGGATGATCACACGGACGTCTGACACCGGTCTCTCCTGACTGCAGGGTGGATGCGGCGCCATACCGTGAGCGCGCGCAATAGGGGATCGTACCGACCCTACGGGCCCCACCGCGAAACGGTCGCCCTCACTCCCCTGGCTCAGTCCTCCCCGCTGCACGCCTCCTCGAAAAAGTCGAGGTTCTCCTGGAGGGACTTCATCAACCGGTCCCGCTCCGCCTCGTCCACCTGCACCGGTACGACCCCGGAGGCGCCGGTCAGCCTGCGGAAGCCGCCCCGGCTCTCCAGCCGCCCGTGCACCCGCACCGGGAGCCCGACGAGATGGGCGTGACCGGCGATCCGGTACGACTCCTCGTCCAGCGTCATCCGGACGTGCCCGACCTCGGCGCCCGCGATCACCTGCATCCGTACGGTGCCCTCACCACGCGGCCCCGACCTGCGCATCCGCACCACCGAGCCGGTGATGCGCACGGGCATGGACGGTTCCTCGCGCAGATAGCGGGCACCGGCCGCACGCAGCACGGGCAGGTCTCCCGGCGAGAACTCGACGGCCTCGGCGGGGGCCGCGCAGCCCTCGGGGACGCCTGCGGCGGGCGCCCACTCGACGGCGATCCGGGCGCCCTCGGTGCCGCGCACGAGCGCGACGACGGCCTCGGTCAACTCGCGGCTGACGCCCGCCTCGACGGCCCCGTCGAAGGCGTCCATGCCTCCGGTGGCCCGCTGGTAGTCGATGGCCTCGCGGGTGGCGTACAGGGCCTGGTGCAGGCGTACGGCGAGGGTGCGGCCGGTGTCGACGGGGACGAACGCGGTGAGCTGCCGGCCGCCGGGGGCGGAGCCGACGAGGACGTGTTCCAGGGACGCGGCGGCCGGGCGGCGGTGGCGGGCGCCGTAGTAGCCCGCACGCGCGCGGGTGGCGAGGGCGGCGGCGAGCAGCATCTGGCGTGCTGCGGCGCGGAGTTGCTCCTCGACGGTCCAGGGCGCGGCGCCGGCGGGGCCGGTCGGGATGTCCCGCCACCAGCGGATCTCGTCGCTCGGTACGGCGAGGCCGACGAGGACCTCGCGGGCGGAGGGGGTGTTGCTGCGGGCGAGGGCGACGAGCGCCTCGCCGAGGAGGTCGTCGCTGTCGGGGAAGGCCCGGCTCTCGGGGACCAGCAGGCTGGTGCCCGAGCCGCCGGGCCCTGGTGGGGTCCAGCGGCCGTAGCGGCCGGGGGCGCCGCCGCGCCGCTGCCAGCCGTGCCGGCGCAGCAGGGCGCCGAGGACGGCGGGGTCGACCTGGTCGGGCTCGGGGGGACGCTCCCAGGAGGTGGTGTCCACGGGATGCGGTCGTACCTGCCTCAGGTGTTCCTCGACCGGGCGGTCCCTCATGGCCTGCCTCCCGTCCCGACCCGCGTCATGATCTCGCACAGCGCCCGGTCGTCGAAGATGCGCGCGGTCGGTATCCGCACGGTGGTCCGGGTCCGGCCGGTGATCGCATGACCGGCGAGGTTGACCCAGTAGCAGCAGTGCCGCAGGTCGAGCCGGTCGTGGCTGGCGCGCAGCCAGTCGTCCTGGGAACGCGGGACGAGCATCACGACCAGGATCTTGTGCACCGAGACCGGGGTGCGGGCGAGCTTGCGCAGGTGGTCGTTGTCGAGCGTGAAGGAGAAGGAACGGCCGGGCGGGTTCGGCGGGATCTGATAGGTGCACTTGAGCTGCACTTTTATCGTCACCTCGTCGTCGACGGTGTGCCCGGGCGAGCCGTGACTGACGTGCCAGTCGATGCCGTTGTCCGGAAAGGGCTGCGACAGCGAGCAGCCGGCCGCCGCGGCGACGGCGTGCAGATAGCCCACCTGCAACGTTTCCATGCAGGCGGTGGTGGCGAGCGATCCGCGATGGGGTGCCGTCCGTTCGGGCAGCAGCCCGCCCCGCTCGGGCTGCGCTATCACCATGACCAAATCGCCTTCCACGCCAAGTGTTTCCCCGTACCGGGCCGCTGAACTGCAAAGACCCGTACTCCTGTTGTGTCCTTCCGGCGTACGGCGCAAACAGCACGGGTATCACCAAACAGGCAGAAGACGGCGCGTCGACTGCCGTGGGTGAACGAGGAGTTGTGTACGTATGACGTGCTGGTACGAGGGCCCGTTGGCCGCGTTCGACACGGAGACCACGGGCGTGGATGTCGAGACCGACCGCATAGTGTCGGCCGCCGTCGTCGTCCAGGACGCCCCCGGTACCCGTCCCCGGGTCTCCCGGTGGCTGGTGAACCCGGGGGTGCCGGTGCCCGCCGGGGCGACGGCGATCCATGGACTGACGGATGAGCATCTTCAGCGCAACGGCCGCTGGCCCGCGCCGGTGATGCACGAGATAGCCGACGAGCTGGCCGAACAGGCCGCGATGGGACGCCCGTTGGTGGTGATGAACGCGCCCTTCGATCTGACGCTCCTGGACCGCGAACTGCGCCGCCACCGCGCGTCCTCCTTGGACGACTGGTTCCGGACGACGACGCTGCGGGTGCTGGACCCCCGGGTCCTCGACAAACACCTGGACCGCTACCGCAAGGGCCGCCGCACCCTCACCGACCTGTGCGCGCACTACGGCGTCACGCTGGACGGCGCGCACGACGCGGGCGCGGACGCGCTGGCCTCCCTGGAGGTGGTACGGGCCCTGGGCCGCCGCTTCGCGACCCGGCTGGAGCGCCTGACCCCCGCCGAACTGCACACGTTGCAGTCGACGTGGCACGCGGCCCAGGCGCGAGGACTGCAGGCGTGGTTCACGCGCAGCGGCACACCGGAGGTGGTGAGCACGGACTGGCCGCTGCGGCCGGGCCTGGCCGAAGCGGCCTGACGGTGTGGGGGCGCGCCCCCACACCTCACCAGGAGCCGCCGCCTCCACCACCGGCGCCGCCACCGACTCCACCGCCGGAGGAACCACCGCCGGAGCCGGAACTCCCCGAGCCGGAGGACGCGTTGGCCCCGGAGACGACGATGGCGGCGAGCAGGACGTCACTGACACCCAGCGAGAAACCCCGCCCCGCTCTCGCTGCCGCGGTCGAGGCGCCGACGGCCTCTTCCCAGGCGGCCTCGACAACCCAGGGAGACCGCCCATGCCGTGTAACGCTCCGCGGTCTCCTCGGCGGGAGGCGCGTCCGGGCAGCTGGCCGGGTCGGCCAAGTAGCGCCGGAACGCCTCGACTTGGAGCCAGAGGGCGGAGCCGCGAGGGGTACGCCGGTCCAACTCCCAGCCACGGGCGAACACGGCGAGACCGAGACCGGCGGCCACGGCACCCACCAGCAGGACGGGAAGTCCGGCCGCGATGCGACGGCCGTTCAGCACACCGCCGGTGATCACGAGGGCCAACGCGAGCAACAGCACGGCCAGTTGGGCCTTGCCCCACCGGGCGAGCCGCTGGGTGAGGGTGGTGTCCCACAGGTCGCTCGCGTGGCGCCAGACTTCCAGCTTCCAGGAGAGGTCCTCCCAGCCCGCCTTGAAGGACGGGTTACGGAAGCCGAGGGCCAGGCTGCTGCCGCCGGTGAACATCCGGTCCAGCACGTCTCTGATCTCCCGGTTCACCGGACGCCCGTGCCGCTTCAGGACCGGATACTGATCGTCTCCCTCGATGGTGAGATGCCCGTCGACCGCAGCGTCGAGCAGCCAGGCCACCTTGTGCTGGTCCGTGACCTTCTCCAGGTGCAGAACGCCGGCCTGGGCCGGCGTCAGATCCTCGGGTGGCGTTGCGGACGGGGTGACCGACCGGGCGAGCCGCTCGACCTCGACGCGTCGCACCCGCCCGCCGTCCTCCTGCACCCGGTCCCGCCCGGCGAACCGCAGCACACAGAGCGTCAGCGCGACACAGGCCAGGGCGAGGGCGGCGAACAGCCCGCCGTTGCCCAGCGGTTGCGGAAGGGATGTGCCAACAGCCGTGCCGGTGGGTGCCGTTGGTAGCACCACCGGCGTCTCGGTCTTCGTCTTGGCGGCGGTGGCGTAGAGCGTGAGGCCCTCGTGTCCGCTGAGCTTGTCGAGCCTGACGACGAGGTGTCCCGGCTCGTTCTGCTCGGCGGTGCAGGGTTTCCCGTTGTCCCAACTCCCGTGCTCACAGCGGAGACCGGTGAACCCGTACGCGTCCACCACATGGATCTCCACGTTCGCCCGGTCGACCTTCCAACCGGTACCGACCGCGTCCCAGGCGAGTTTGCCGCCCTTGACCACGTCCGGGAGTACGTACTGGATGCGATAGCGGTGCACTCCCCCGACCGTGTGGCCGGGGTCGCCCACCTTGAGCCGGTCGGCGAGGGTCCGCTCGCCCTTCTCGTCCTGGTAGTAGTCGCCGTAGGTGTCCTCGTAGGGGACCTTGTGGCCGTCCATGCTGACTCGCAGGTTGTCCGCGTCCTCGAAGGGCGAGCCCGGCACGTCCCGGTAGACGCCGTGCGTGTCGCCCGAGTGCCCGAAGTCGTAGTCGATGACCTCGGTGATCCGGGCGCTCCCGTCGGCGCGGATCTCGGCACCCACCCACATCGAGGTGACCCGCTCCGTGTTCGAGAGCGCCTGGACGCCGGCGCCGATCCCGCCGAACACCACCAGCACGAAGACGATCACGGCCAACGACCGTATTCGGCGACGCCGCAGGGACGTGACCTTCCCCCGTCTCTTTCGCCGTCTCCTGCCTTCTCCCTCACTCATGAGGCCCCCCTCAAGACGCACAGCGACACGAAGACGTGCCCGGGATACAAAAAAACCGGCCCGCTGATGCGGACCGGCTTTTTCCCGGTGGGCGACAAGGTACCTGACTGGAACACAAAGCCCCGGCTACAGGCACTTCGGGACCTCCTTGGCGCCCTGCCTGACCTCTCCGCGCCCTTGCCGAAGCGAGAGCGACAGCTCAAGCCGAGCAGAGCCAAACGCCTCAAGGACGACCAGGTTGCGGAGCTATGCCAGGCTTACGAAGCTGGCACCTCACGGCGACAACTCGCCGACCACTTTGGCATCGCCCCAAAGACAGTGAGCGCCATCCTCAAACGTCAAGGCGTCAAAACCCGTTGGCGCAAGCTTGCTGAGACTGACGTGGACGAAGCAGAGCGGCTATACGCCCAGGGCATGTCACTCGCCAGGATTGGTGAACGTTTGGGGGTCACCGACTGCGCCGTGCGCTATCAACTCAACAAGCGTGGCGTCAGGATGCGCGACTCTCACGGCCGGGATTAGCGGCATCGAACCTCCAGATTGGCCCCGCCTTTAGCACGATTGGTGGGGCCGATCTGCGCTCACCAACCAATCTTTAAGATCCGCCCGCTATAAATAACGTCTACCAACCCGCAATCGAAAGGAGGTTTGAATGAACGAACAAGCACCAGAACCGCAAGGCCAAGCAGGACCCGAGGAAGAACGCAAGCCCGTCGTGTTCGCCGTGCGCATCGACCCGGTTCTACGAGAGCAGATCGAGGGCTTACGTGGCATAACCGAACAAAGCGTGAACGATGTTGGAGTCGAAGCGCTGAACGACTGGGTCACAAAGATGCTCGGCGATGAGGCGATCAGCCAAAAGGCTATGGCCGAGCTTGACGCAGAGGAGAGAAGGCTCCAGGAACGTCGATCCGCCATTGCTGGCATTCTCGGACAGACAATCACATCTCCGGAGGTGTCGACCGAAGATGCTCCGAGGCGAAGCAGCATCACCAGTAGGCGCGGAAAATCTCAGCCTGGCTCTTAACCTTACGATTACCCAAGAGGATAGACCCCATGAACCGCCCGTCCAAAAAGCCGGGCAGTTCTCCTAGAAGTCATTTCTCTGCCACAGCCATCCACTCACCGAGAACGCAATTAGAACAGCTTCGCCACCACACTTATATCAATCCATGCTCCCACTCGCGGGAATTTGCACGAGCACCAACCCGTCAAGGTCAACATCTTCCCGCGTCAGCGAGGCGATCACGTCACCGCCCCCGCCAGCCAACATGTTGATCATGACGCGCGCCTGACCCACTGCCGCACCCACACTCTGCCCGGACGCAATAGCCCGGTAAAAGACAGTGGCAAACAGGCTTGCAGCTTGGTCTGAGATTGAAGTTGTAGTAGCGATCACCACCGGGACTGCCGCCAACAGCACGTCAGCGCCCTCGAGCGTGTCACAAGCATTAAGGACGAGCACAACTGGAGGCGTGGTGGTAGCACCGAGAGCCTGAGCCAAGTGCTCAAAGCTCACGTCGAACCCTTGAGGGTCATTAAGTTGACCGTCATCAAACTCGAGAAATCCGCCCCCGCCATGCCCTGAGAAATGAATAACATGCGGCCGCTTATCATTCAGGCTATTGAGTAGGTCCATTGCTGTAGCTGCTGGCCAATGATCAATCTCGATGGAGTCTCGATGAAGCGCACTCTTCACTTCAGCCCGTACATCACGAATTTCTTTGTCAACACGAATACGCGTAACGATCAGCTCGCCGTCCTGGTCCTCATCAAGGATCCGCGGATTAGCAGTCAAGTAAACAACTCGCAACTGCTCGGGCTTTGGAGCAGGAATGTGGCGCACTTCATGGATGTACTTCACCGTTGGTTTAGCAATACGCGCGACCTCTCGCGCATGCTTCTTCTCATCATCACGTCGCTTTTTATCAGCTCGATCCTGCACCGACACCTCAGCCTTACGAGCCCGCTCCAGGTTGGAATTTTCTTGACGTTGCTTGTTTGCATTATCCGACAGCTTCTTCGAAACAGCAGCCGCCCTGACCGTCAGCGCCCCCGCCTCCTTATCCAACTTCACGGCAGCAGCCGTGTAGCTCTTCACCGAAGATGCTGAGCTTGTTCGAAGCGCAGCGTTCTTCTTCGCCTGAGCATCACTCCGCTTTTTCGCCGCGTCAGCTTCTAGTTTCCCTTCCTGCTTCTTGAGATTAGCCTCTTCCTTTTTCAGCTGAGTCAACTTAGAAAGCACGGAATCAACAGACATATTTCCTCCAGACTCTCAGATAACAAGCTTTAGACAGAACCACGACGGCAGCCAACTCGACCACATGTTCGATACTAGCAGCCTGGTACGAGAAGTCTCACGCTCCGTCAGATCGTAAGCAGTCATACCAGACAAGAGCCCACTTCAGGTGACCGATTGTGATCACTTGCGATCCTTTACGACCGCCTGCAACTCCTGCTCCAGCACCCACACGAACGCGTCGCCCCCCTGGGGAACACCCATCCCCTATAGGAAACACGGACGTTGAGCGACGGGCCCTGGCCCCTTGTTCCGTAACTCGGGGCCGATGTGGTCCAGACAGGTAGTCCAAGATGTTCATGTGGCGGATACCGCAACCGCCGTACCAAAGTTCAGCCGTGAAGTCCTTGGTGGGCGGCCCTAGATCAAGATGCAACACATGCCTGCTCCGACGCGCACGTCGCGTCCCTCCGTTCCCATGACGTCAACGAGCTCAAAGGCTTGGCGTGAGCTCGCACCAAGCCCGTTCACCAGTTCGAAGCACCACGCACCCGTAGAGCCCAGATCACTGGACAGCTCTCGGAACACTTCGAGGTCAGATACACATGGGAACCGGAGAGCAGGCTGCGTCGGAGTGGTGCGATACTCCACTGCATTGTGGCTACGAACATCGAGCCATGACCGGACGTTGATCCGCCCTCCCATGGCGTCAGTGCCACCGACACGTGGGCGGGGCACTGGACGTTCATCAGGCAAGTCGAGCGCCGGCCGGCGCAATATCTCGCTTCACAACATCCTGAAGCTGGCCGAGGCATTGGGCGTGAACGCGGCGGAGCCGGTCCAGGGGTTGAAGGCTCCCAGCGAGACCGAGAGCAATCAAAGACTGAGGGCGGCATGAAGAACAGGGTCGACTGGACCGACGAGCGGCTCGGATCCAATGTCTACGAAGACATGGTCTCCGTCCTCATCAGTCGTCTTCATCCGCAAGCCCAGCGCATCGACGGAGCAGGCGGAGACAAAGGGCGCGACGTCCAAGTACCGCTCCCTACGGGCCTGGAAATCTTCGAGCTCAAGAGCTTTTCCGGACGCCTTGATGAAAGGTCCGGCAGGAGACGGCAAGTTTCTGACTCGCTCAGAAATGCGGCCCAGCACAACCCCGTGGCTTGGTACCTAGTGGTGCCAATTAATCACACCGATGGCGAACTCACGTGGTTCAACGATTTGGCCGCCAACTATCCCTTCCCGTGTGTTTGGCGCGGTAAGGATTGGCTCGATGGGCAGATGGCATCTCGCCCGGAGCTGCCACGTTATTACCTGGAGGGTAGTAACGACGAGATTGTTAACATGATGCGGGAGATCAACCAAGAGCAAGCCGCTCTTACTCGAGGTGTTACTGATCTAGTAGATCGCGTGCGCACGCTCAAGGATCGTCTCAACTCCCTCGATCCACACTATGAGTTCAGCTTCAGTATTCAGCCCAACGGCTCTGTCGACGTCACAACACATCCTCGATACCCCGGTGCCGAGAAGGACCGCCCCATTCAGGTCGGCGGTGTGTTTCGCTTCCCCGACACTGAAGACGGAAAGAAAGCCGCACAGGCGCTTCAGGACAGTTTCGACTATGGCACAGCCACTGTCGTTTCCAGTGAGTTCGTGAAGAATTTTTCCATCGATGCACCGGCCGATTTTGGTGGAAACTTCGATGGTGGTGAACTCCGCGTCGGAGGCGCGATTGACAACACACCGCTGACAGACGCACGCTTCGCGCTCCGGATTCGAGATGCTCAAGGGGTTATCAAGGCTCACCTCCCGCTCGAAGCCAAAGAACGGACATCAGGCAGGAGAGGCATCGAGCTGAGGCTCGAAGACCTCGGTGGCATGGCGAAGGTTGTGACGCGGTTCGATGTATCTACACATCACGCCAAAATCAACTATTCGTTCCACATGCCCGAGCGCAGCCTGCCCTGCATCCTGTTGCCGGTCGTCCGCTTTCTAGCAGAGGCGAAAGAGGGTCGTGGTGCAACCTTGGTGCTTAACGGCAAGGAAATCGGTCCACCAATGGATCTACCCGCCTCGACCCCAAATGTTGAGGAGTCACTCAAACTTCTTCGCGTCCTCGACGACATTCAGCGCATCAGCGGCGTCTACTTTCCGATTCCCCAGTCCTTGACTGATGAAGAATTTGAGGCAATCAAAGAAGTCCACCGACATCTAACGAGCGAGATGACCATTGAACAATGGGATTATGTATCTTTCACGATCCCGCGGGAAAGTTTGGAAACCCCCGAGCTTCAGCAGCTCCAACAGGGTGACAGCGTCCCCAACCTTGTTCTAAGGAATGATCTAGCTCTTCGCTTGGGTGAGGATTTCTATAACCTGGGATGCCTCAACAGGACGTACGCCTCGGCAAAACTAGAGTCTCTGACCGATGTTGCCGATGCCTCCAGCACTGAAGATACAGTTGCTGTGAAAATCGTGCCGGGCGACGATACGTCTGCATCAGTTTCTCTGATGTAGTTAATTGCCATTCTCGAAGCCGTGGTCGCCCTCTGTCGGCCGTCGAACTGACGGCACTACGCTTGTCCCATGCCAACTACAGATGTGAGCGTCCGTACCCTCGACGGTCTTCACCTCGCCGGCACTTTGGTCGAACCAGGACAGCCAACCTCCCGGGCTGTGGTACTCGTCCACGGCGGCGGTGTCACTCGTGAGGAGGGTGGCTTCTTCACCCGGCTCGCAACTGGACTCTCAGAAGCGGGCGTTGCTTCGCTGCGCTTCGACTTGCGCGGACACGGCGACAGCGAGGGACGACAGGAAGAGCTGACGCTCTCCTCGATCCTCAACGACATTCGCATCATGCTCGCGCACGTCCGCAAGGCCACCGGTGCCGACGACATCACGTTGCTCGGTGCCAGCTTCGGCGGTGGCATCTGTGCCTACTACGCCGCCAAGCGTCCCGACGACGTTTCGCAGTTGGTGCTCTTCAACCCGCAGCTCGACTACAAGCGAAGGACGATCGACAGCAGGCCGTACTGGACGGATGACGTCATCAGCGAGGAGGCAGCAGCCGAACTGACCGAGCGCGGCGCACTCCAGTTCACACCGACGCTGCGCCACGGCCGCCCGATGCTCAACGAAGTGTTCTGGCTCAAGCCGCACGAAGCTCTCGGGGAGGTACGGGCACCGACCCTCATCGTGCACGGCACGGCGGACACGCTGGTTCCGTTTGAGTCGTCGCGAGACGCTGTTGCTCGCTTCACGACTCCGGTACAGCTCATTCCTGTGGACGGATCACAGCACGGTTTTGCCGTCCACGATGACCCGCAGTACCTCGACCCCAAGAGCCAGGAGTACCAAGCGTTCGTCATCGGCACCGTGACGAACTGGCTCACCGCTACGCCGTAAGAGACTCGCGAAATTCTCGGACGGCGGGCCGGCTACGCCACCGATCAAGGGTCTGGAGGACTTCTCCGAGGACTCGCACAGTGCGCTCTGACTTCACCTCGTGCGCCACTGCGGCTGACGCCCTGCCGACCTTCGCGGCTTCGTCCGGTTCGCCGCTAAGCGCCAGGGCCGCCGCGCGCCGGGCATTGAAGAATCCGGTGTCGCGGTGGGACAGCGTCCCCGTGCTCATCACGTCACTGAACAGGTCAGCCGCGAGGCTCGGCTTACCGGCCTGTGTATAGGTAATGGCGTCCCGCAACAGTCGGGTGTGCCCGTTGAAGTACGCCCCGAGTGCATCGGGCTGGTCCTCGGGAGCGTTGGTCAGCAGCGTCTCGGCGCTTGCCAGTTGGCCGCGGATCACGTCGAGCGGATCGCCCAGCATGGCCCGCCCGAGCGCTTCTTGCTGTGTCACCTCGGCTCGCACCCGCGCCGGCAGTTGCCACCGAGCGCTTCCGGCCGCCTGGGCAAGCGTCAGCATCCGCAGCGCATCGCGCTCGTCGTACGCCATCTGCGACTTCTTCAGCAGCACGTACCCCTGCATGGCTGCGTTGTCAGCTTCTTGCGCCCACTCCATCGCGCGGTCGTACCAGAACACCGCAGCTTGCGGCTGTTGGATATCCCGGTACAACCACCCGGCGAACTCGGCCCCGTCCGCCCCCAGGGCGAGGAGTTCGCGGCGCACGCTCGGCTTCACGTCTCGCGCTTGAGCCTCGACTGCACCGAGCAGGCCGAGCATCACCGGCAACGTCTTCTTGGGCCCAAGCGCGCCATCGTCGCACTTGGCCTTGTCGAGTACGCGACGGAAGTAGTCGACCACTGGGCCGTCGAGATAGCGGTGCGCGTCGTTGAGCGCGGCGGCAACGTGGTGCAGTTCGTCTAGCCCAAGACCGGGCAGTGCTACCGCAGCGATCCCACCCTTGAGGAGGTCACGGCGATTCAGTGGGCTCATGGGTTCTCGTTCTGTGGCGCGTGCGGCGGACTCCTCCGCCAACTGACCGAACAAGCTGCCCAATCCGCTCGTTGCGATCGTCTCTGCGTCGACGGGAACGAGCACAGTGCGGCCGTTGACCACGACCGGCAGCAGGCCGCCGGCCTGCGATGCCTCCAGCGTCATTGCTGCGGGCTGGACCGTCGCGCGGGTCGCCTCGGTAGAGGCTGCCTCCCTGCGCATGGGCAGCTTGAACCACAGTAGGTCCGCCGGGATCTTCAGGCTATGCGCCCACCTCATGAGCTTGCTGAGGTCCTGCGGCGGCTTGCCGCTTTCGATCCGGCTTAACTGAGCCTGGTTCAGGTCGAGCCAACCTGCCATTGCCTCTTGCGACAACACGCGGCCGTGCCACGGATGCGATCGGTAGGCGTAGAACACGTGGCCCATGTGCCAACTGCCGAGCGCTTCGCCCATGGTGGGGTGTTGCCAAAATTCAGGCGGAACGCTGGGTGGATCGGCGACCGTCGCGGCAACGGCTTTTCGCTGGCATGTCGCACAACGCTCGCCCTGTTTGTCCCGAGCCAGACGGGTACCACAAGCGCAGTGTCGTACGTGCCGCTGTGCCATGTGCCGTACTCCGTAAGGGCTTTGCCGGTATGCCGGGGCAAGCCTACGGACTCTAGGCCGCCGGGGTGGCCCTGTCTATGCGTGCCATACATACCCCCTAATGCGGTAGCGCCATGACGTCCCGTGGCCCTTGGCCCCCAAGCTCGACGCGGTGCTTCACCCCCGATAGCGAACCGCAAGGGAGTACCGCATGAACCCAGAACACTTCGTCAGCCGATTGGAGCTTGCCGCTCAGAAGGACGCGGTGCGCTGGGCAAGACGACACGCTTCTGACGTGCTGAGCGCCTGGCGCGTGCAAACCGACCACATTGATACGGCCGCCCTGGTCGTCTCCGAGCTGGTTACGAACGCCGTGCGGTACGTCATCAAGGCTATGCCGGCCACCGGGCCCGTTCGGTTGGCGTTGACCCTTCGGCACCGCGGTACCCACCTGATCGTGGAAGTGGCCGACCCAGGTGTTCGGCCGCCGCTACTACAGGGGGCGGTAGAGCTAAGCGCAGAGAGCGGCCGTGGGTTGCTCATCGTGGAAAGCGTCTCGAAAGAGTGGGGTTACTACTTCCCACCCACGGGCGGAAAAGTCGTCTGGTGCTCGCTCGCACTGGACTAGAAAGACCAGCATCCAGCCCATGGCGACCGTTTCGGGCTAAGGGTCGCATCGCTCAAAGCCACGTCCAGCTACCGGAGTTCCCCATGCCTGCTCCCGAGTTAGAGCCCGCCTTTGGGTACTTACGCGTCCACGATGCCTCAAGCGAAGAAGTGGCGCTATTGGAGAAGCAGTTGAAGGAGTACGCCGAGGCACACAATCTCAAGTTACGGCAGATATACCGTGAGCGTCATAGCGCTCTTCGTGTCGGTGGACTTGGTGACTGGCTCGTGGAGGGTGGCGTACAGCACCTCATCGTGCCGTCAATGGATCACGTCAGCGAGCACCCCATTGCACGACTGGTGTTCTACGAGGCTGTTTGCCTCGACGCGCGTGCTGAAGTCCACGAAGCGTGCACGAAGCCGTGATCTGGCTCCGCCGTTCCGCCCCACCGGATAGAGCAACCCCATGACCTCCACCCCTGTATGGCAACCCTTTGAGTAGTTTCGCGTTCGTGCCTTTACTGCGAAGCGCTCGGCGTTCCCGTCGCGCTCGTCAGCGACATCCCGATGTACGACAAGGCAGAGAACTATTCCCCAAGCAGCCAAATAGGGCTGCACTCTCTGGTAGCCACTTTGCGCGCAATGAACATTCTATCCAACCTGCCGATACGCTCCAGAGCCGATATGGCATCGCCCTCAAGGGCCATCATTTGATGCTTGCTCACCCTGGAAGACCAGCCAGACAAGGCAAAAGCTGTTACAAGCGCATCAGCATGCCAGTACGGGGAGCCATCCGAGGCGAAATACTCTGCTATCTGCATCGCCGCCTGCGTCCCTGAAAGCGCTTCGTCCATCGCCAGTCCGCTCTCCCCTTTATGCTCGGCATGCACAGGAGAGAGTTTTGCGATAGAGAGCGCAATTATCCTCGCGGCAGGGGAATACCCTCGATCAATTGCGTGATGGAAAATTCTACTCGCTTCCCCTATAGCGGGGCAGACGTGCGTGAGAGCATACGCGCGGATCGCATGGTATTTAGCGCAAACGAACAATCGATCCAGAAGGATACTTGATTGCTCGTGAGCGGCCCTTTCAAACGTGTGGATCAGATTAGTCATTTCCTCCGCACTGTACTCTCTAATCTCAGCACGGTACAACTGAGCAAGATGAGCCTTTGCGCTAACTAGATCCATTCGAGCGTTCAATGCAAAATCAATGAGTCCGTCCTGCCAGTCTGGAACACGACCATAGACCTCCTCTAGACGACGCTTCCACCGCCGCTGCCCTTCTGGAGCGTGCATTTTCAGCATGAGGTCATTCGCACGACGAACAGCTTCCATAGTCAGTGCTTGCGCAGTGGGTCCCGCATGATTCTGCGTTTTCTCAAAACTCCGCTCGAAGCACTCCTCGGCTTCCTCCCACTCAGCTCGTTCATAGTGAATAGTGCCACGCATTTGCAGCCATCGGGCTTTGGTGAAAACATCAGACTGAGTTCCACGATCGGCTTCTGTGTCGCTGGCAGACCGAAGCAGAGAAGCCGCGTCGTACCTTGTCTGAACTGGAAAAAGATCCTCACCGAGTGCTGAATCAAACAGGCAAGCATCAACAGCGTCTTCATTGACGCGATAATGGAGGGACATAGGAGTATCGGGCTGAAAATCGCTCGGCCAACCGGAGCACACGATTTCAATTGCTAGGTCGCCACGCCCTGGTGAATCTCTGTCCACATCGGAGGAGTTAAACGCGAGAATCGCGCGGATAAGAAGATCACCGCCAAGCTTTCCCTGTTGGCGAGAGGCTCGGAGCAAGAATGCATAGATCCGCAATACCTGTAGTCGCTCTACGCCCTCCACGCTTATTGCCCCGAGGCTCAGCAAGGACTCCCGGACACTTGGACCCCAGTGAGCTAGCATATGCCCGATAGAATCACCTCCTTTCCAGTGCGCCTTATCGAGCAGGAATAGCACCTCCTCTAGCATGCGCTCGGCTACATGCATACTCTCGTCTTGACGCAAGCCTCGGATGATCGCGCGCGTGAGACCATGAATGGCTAGGTGATCGGAGTTTGGCGGTTCCCCTTCAACAATACGAACAAGAGATAGGGATTCCAGCTCCTTCATGGCAGCTTTAAGTCTTCTCTTTGCCAAGTTTGCCGCTTGGCGGCTCACACGCGACCTGCCCACTGGAACAGGTATAGCCGCCTGCCAAATCGGCATGACAACATCCAAGCCTACAAACGTATCCGCAAAAGCAAGAACATCCAGCAGTCGAACGGCATCAACAGAGCTATCGTTCTCCGAGAGTTTCTTCAGGAGGTTCCGATAGATGGTTGTCAGTTTGGCTTCCGCGAAACTTGTTTCAGCGGTATCCAGGAGCCCTGCCGTATCGAACTGCAATGTACTACAGAGCTCCTGAACCGTTTCGTCTCCGATTCGAAGGAGAGCGCAACCATGTTCGATAGCCAGTGGACGGCGATCCAATGCATCGGCAAGGGTTGCAACGTCTCTGTCGTTCAACTCATTTCCTGTATGAAGTCGAACCAATGCTCTCGACTCGGCTGAATTCATGTTCTGAACATCAATCCATCCCTCAACTTTTGAAGCATTAAGCATTAGCTTTCGGCTCGTGACGATCACACGACTGGCCGGCTGAGTTGGCACAAGGGAGTCGAGCACTACTTGTTCCTCGATGTTGTCCAGCAGCACGATGGTCGGGCCATCGCTCCCCTTCAGGAGTGACTTAAACTCTCTTGCCAGAGAAAATCGATCCATCCCCCTAGTGCTCTTTCCACGCGCCTCCAGAAAAGTCGCCAACGATTCATGCAAGGAATCTTCTGAATGACCGGACACGGTAGGGATGTAGTGGTCCACATCCACTTTTAGGAAGTTGCGGACGAGGTGTCGAGCAAGGGTCGATTTTCCCGTTCCAGCATCGCCATGCAAGAGAATGATTCGCTTACTATCCAGCATCAAACTGTTGAACTGCGCCTCAAGCTCTGGCCGATTTACGTAACCAGCCTCAGGCCTATCCATAGTCTGGTGCTCTTTGAGCTCTAGGGTTTCCTCCAGCATCAGCTGAAGAATATCGGCAAGGTTCTGGCGGACAGCTCTCGCCACCCGCTTGAATGTGCTCTCAGCGTTGGCATAGCCAGCTTCGTGGCGAGCTAGATCGTTGAGCTCCTTGTACACACGGCCACTGCGGAGACCCTCAGGTTCTCCATAAAGAATTTCAGCGATGGAACGCCAAGTCAACTGACAGCCCTCAAGCGGAGGATGATTCGGAAGCCTGAAGATAGCCTTCTGGATAACCTGCCTCAATGAACGCGTTGGATTGTCGCGCCAGCTTGCAGACTCAATCTCAGCTGTCACGCTTGCTAGAAAAACGAACTCTTGCTCGTCAGTCGAGCGCGTGAACATCTGAGGCAAGGTGCGCGTTGCTGCCTTCGTAAGCTCTCGGGCCTCTGTCGTGACAGGGCTCTTCTCAACTTCACCGACGGTCTTGATCCGTGCTGCGCTGGCCATGACGGCAGTATGCCTGAGTAGTCGCGCGCCAGCCGGAACTTTGTCAGATCTGTTCCGCGATAACTTGGTAGCGAGCCTGAATGTCTGCGGCCTGGTCCGGAGGCAGACTTGCCTCTAGGTCGCTAAGCGCCATCATTGCAGACTCGGCAACTTGGTTTAGCCCTTGATCTCTAGCCAAGTCCAGCAGGATATCCCGGACAAATTCGTATCCGAGCACAAGAACGGATGGGGAACAGTGCGCTGCCATCTCACGATTCCGTGGGTCTTCGTCGTTTTTTAACGCCAGCAAGACATCTCTACCTCGCACGGGATGTTCCGTTGCCAATCTTATTACCCCTGACTGGAACATATCGAGCAGGTCGTCACAGCCTGATTCATCCGCCCGTTGACTCGCTTCCCAATTCAGGGCACTACAAAGACGACTGATCTCAACGACTCCGAGCGCTTCGAGATTGAGCCCCAAGCTGCGTCGATTAGATTCCTGGGATTCCTCCTGTTCTTGCCGTAATGCTGGATCCTTTTCCATATATGCGTTTCAGCTAAACATACCTCTTCCCTTTTTGCAAGCATATGCATTTCCCCACTGATGTTTCCTTTTAGTCTGCGCTCGCCTGACGGCCAAAAATTGGCCGTCAGGTTGGACGTCGGCGAGGTGTGACGGCCAAGGGGTCGTCTGAGAGCTTCGATTCATCGCCACCAGGCGGCAGCCAAACCCGCCTCAGCGGTGCGGCTCGGATTTTAAGAACTCAACAGTGGAAGGAGCCTCGCTATATGGGCGAGATCATGCGGAGGCAAAGCCTCCCGCCTATGTCACGGCGGGCACGTAGTGCCCTCATCACAGTGGCAGAAGAAACACAAATCGAGCAGGCCGGATCACGGGCTATCTCGGCAGTTGCGGAATATGCGATGTCGGAGATTGCCTACCTCAAGCGCACGCAAGTGGAGCTTGAGAAAGCGTGCCCTGACGCTACCGAGGCACTCGCCCTGATCGCAAACAGCGCGGCAATGGCAATCGCGCGAAGCGTCAATCGGTTCGGGCAGGAGATCGGCGGGTGACTGTCGTCCTACTGCTCACGCTCGGCTTCGTTATCGGCTGGGTGTCGCGTTCCGCAATTGCGGCGGTGTGTGCGGTACGCCTCGAACGGCGTGCCGTTATCCGTCCCAACGCTCAGGCGACTATCTCCGATATTCGCGCTCGTATCCGTCGCGCCGAAGAAGAGATGCGGCGTGCGGCTTACAGGGGGCGTCTGTGAGTGGTCTGGAATTGCTCCTCTGGTTGTTGGCGGCCTACGTCGTGGGGCGCGTACACCAGTGGCGCAGAAGCCAAAAGGCCAACGAGGTTGGCCGTCATATCAGCAAGGCCATCGATGCCATGCAGGACAAAAAGGGAAAATAATACCGTGGCTACAAACAACGATCTGCGCCTTCTGCGCATCTTCCTCGAACAACAGAGGAATGTGGCACTGTCCGGCTTGGAGCCGGTGAATTCCGCCATCGACAGGCGGGTCACCGAAAACAAGCAGAGTCTTGCAGAGCAGCTTCAGGGACTCGATGAGTTCCACAACTCCACGCATCACGAGGAATACCGGCCCGCGTGATTCCAGGGCCAAGGTGGGAGATACGAGCGCTGAGAGCGCTCGTACTTCTCCTCGCAATCGCCTACGGCATCCGGTGGGCGTACGAAATGGTCCGGCCGGTTGTGCCGTTCTTGATCGGCATTGGCGTCGCGGTCGCGCTAATCTCTGCCGTCTTGATGATTCACCAAAGGCGGCGCTGGTAGTCGAGTTGGGCAAGCTGCCGTGTGAATAACACAACGGCTTTTTCACTGCCCGACTCGTGCGCAAAAGGAACGTTCCAACAGCATGCACACCTGCATGTTCGCTTGAACTTTCGGACGATTGTTCAAGCGAACAGACGATTTTCAAGCCTTTTGGAATGTTCTACATGTATAAGTACTTCTGGCGAGACAGACGCCGGAAGGCAATGAAAGGAGGGTAACAAAACACGTGACAGACGCTTCACTTTCGCGGGTGACACCCACCCGTTTCAAAACCGTCCTGGCCGATCCCCCATGGGATCACCAGCAGCAAGGCGTCAAGGGTGCCGAACGGCACTACCGGCTGATGAGCCTCAAGCGCATCAAGGACATGCCGGTGTCAGATCTCGTCGAGGATGACGCACATCTCTGGCTTTGGGTGACCAACGCCAGTTTGCGCGACGGATACGACGTCGCCGAAGCTTGGGGTTTCACCCCACGTTCACTCCTCACCTGGGTCAAGTTCCGACTTGGCCTGGGAGCTTATCTGCGCAACAGCACCGAGCACTTGTTGTTCTGCACCCGAGGCAAGGCCCCGGTGCGCTTCAAGTCACAGCCGACGTGGATCAACGCGCCAGTACAGGAACACTCCCAGAAGCCCGACGAGCAGTACGCCGTCATAGAACGGATATCCGACGGCCCGTATCTGGAGCTGTTTGCCCGCAGGCGTCCGCCCAGCACACAGAACTGGGCAGTCTGGGGCAACCAGATCGACGCTGACATCAGCATCCCGGGCTACCCCGTACCCACCGACCAGCAGCATCAGCAAAACGAGAGGAGGTGATCTATGGCTTCACGAAAAGCACGCAGCACGCGGCCTGAACGCCGCTTCATCGTCGAAGGTGTTCGGCGGGAGTCGCCAGACATCCGCAAGCTCGGTAAGGCCCTCTTGGCGGTGGTGCTTGCAGAACGACAGCGCCAAGCGGAGGACGAGGCATCCGAAGCAAGGGGCAGCGCATGACTACGCCGTTGTCCTCCGGCTTGCAGTTCGTCCGTCTGCACCTGGTGCGCCCGCTCGATGTGGATGCGGCGCTCGCCCTCGTGGGCCGGCTAGCCGCCGATCGCCAAGTCGCGCGGCTGGTATGGGAAGTCCGGGCCGAAGGCGATCACCTTCGTCATCTGCTCGGGGGCCGACCGGTGGACATTGCACGGCTGAGCCTGTTGCTCGAACACCTACTGCCAGGTTCTCACCTGGACGGCACACCTGAGCGCCAGCCGGTTCGTCCCCACGTAGCGTCAGCGGGTCGCTTGCGGATACGGCCCTCGTACCTACCACTCAGCATGGATGCCCCCGAGAACGTATCCAGGGCGGTGCTCTCCGCCCTGGCTGTGCCGCTGGCAGAGAACGAGGCACTCGTCGTCCAGCTCGTGCTTGGCCCGCGCATCCTGCCGAGCGTTTTACCCGCCGACCTCCCTGATCCCAGCCTGCCGCTCATACGCCAAGCCCTGACCGGTACCAGGCCGGCAGGCACAGAGTTTCGAGCTCGACTACGGAAGCGCGCTGAACACCCCGGCTTCATGGCCACGATCCGTGTCGGTACAGCAGCCAGTACCCGGCAACGCCGTAGCGCGCTGCTCCTGGGCGTTCTATCCGGCCTGACGGTTGCCCAGGGGCCAGGTACGCGGATACGACTGGTGCGAGATTCAGCGGTGCGGCTCAACAATGGTCGACCGCCGTGGCTTTGGCCGCTTCGTCTGTCGGTGCCCGAGTTGGTTGGGCTGTTCGCCTGGCCGCTCGGCAATGACGAACTTCCCGGTCTGCCGCCGCTCCATCCGAAACCACTTCGGGCCGCTGCTCACGTACATCAAGGCGAGCGGGTCTTCGCCCGCAGCGCGGCTCCTGGCGACAATCGCCGGTTGGGTATCGCGCCGCAAGACCAGACGTTCCATGGCGTGGCCTACGGCCCATCAGGGTCAGGTAAGACCACAGTTCTTCTGAATCTGATCACCGCGGACATAGCTGCTGGCCGGCCCGTGGTGGTGCTCGACCCTAAACGACAGCTCATCGACGACATCTTGGCGCGAGTGCCGCCTCATCGAGTGGACGACATTGTCGAGCTGAACGCCGCCGACGAACACCCTGTCGCCTTCAACCCGCTCGACGTCGGCCGCCGTGACCCGGACGTGGTCGTCGACGGCGTCCTGGCCGTCTTCGAGAGCGTGTTCGCGGACGGCTACGGCCCACGTACAGCGGACATCTTCAGCTCCGGCTTGCGCACACTGGCCCGCGGCAGTCTTCCGAACGCCCCGGCCACCTTGACCGACTTGCCCCGGCTGTTCACCGACCCCGCGTTCCGCCGCCCCTATGTCGCCCGCGTACAAGGCGACTTGGCACTGGCCCAGTTCTGGGCCGCGTGGGAACAACAAGGGCCAGCCGCGCAAGCAGCTGTCCTGGCTAGCCCCATGAACAAACTGCGCCAGCTCCTGCTGCGCCCGGCGGTAGTGCGGATGCTGGATCAGCGGGAGGGACGGTTTCGGCTCCGGGATGCCTTCCGAGCCAACAAAGTCGTGCTCGTGCCCCTGAACGAGGGCCTTATCGGCCCCGGTGTGGCGAGTCTGCTCGGCAGTCTGGTTATTGCCGAGGTCTGGCAGGCCGTTCAGGAGCGAGCGGGCGAGTCACACGCTCACCGGCGACCGGGGGGCGTCTACGTCGATGAAGCACCCCGATTCGTGCACCTGCCGACCTCGCTCGCCGATGCCCTGGCCATCTCCCGCAGCCTGTCGGTCGGTTGGTTCCTGGCTGCGCAGTACCGCAGTCAGTTGCCGCCGGAGCTGCGTACAGCCGTGGACATCAATGCCAGAAGCAAGGTCGTGTTCGCGACCGAAGCCGACGACGCCCGCGAGCTGGCCTCCAAGCTGGCCCCGGAGCTAGAGCCGCAGGACTTCATGTCCCTCCCCCGGTTCCACGCCTACGCCAACCTCGTCGCGGACGGAGCACCGTCTGGCTGGGGGCTGGTGCGCACGCTGCCCCCGCCTCCTGTTGTCGCTGACGCCGCAGCCGTCCGCTCAGCAGCACGCGCCAACTACGCACCCGTACAAACCGCTCCCGTGCCCATGGCAACGAGTGCCAGCGAACAGGCGAACACGCTCAACGTCGCACCACAGAAATTCGGTCGCAAACGTCGAGCACAACCTGACACATCGTGAGCCAGTAATGCTTTCTTCGCCCCTCTGTTCGCTGCTCTTTCCACGACGGAGATCATCAGCACGTTCATGCAGGACAACCCCTATCACCAGCCCAGCGCGGGAGGGGACTGACCAGCACTACAGCGCTTCTTCTCGCGTCCCCAGCGGCCCGGCCGCATCAAACGGAAGCTCCCTGAAGAATCAGAGCACCTACAGCGCAGCGGGAGCAGCCTCAGCACAGGAAATTTTGGCGGAGAAATTTTTGCGCGAATCATCAGCAAGAGAAAGGAGATGCCTATGAAATTCAACGATATTGCTAGTTTGATCGAATCGCTCTCCGAGCGCGATCTATCCATTCTTGAATCACTGCGCACACACCGCGCACTGACCACCGTTCTCATTCGACGACTGCACTTCCCGATCGGCGGCGAACCGCGAGAAGCAGGCAGCGGAAAAAGCCACGCAACGGAGATGGCCGCTGCTGTTGCCACCATTCGTGTACTGACACGACTGGAGTCCCACCGCCTGATCACTCGGCTGCATCGCCGGATCGGCGGCGTGCGAGCCGGTAGTACCGGCATCGTGTGGCAACTCGGCGCAGCCGGTGAGCGCCTCTTGCGCGCCCAGCATGGCGACTCCGCTCGACGGCGCTACAACGAACCGTCACCGAACTTCATCGCCCATACGCTCGCCGCCGCTGATCTGGCCATTCACCTCTACGAGCTGGCTCGACAAGGAAGGATCGAGCTACTCCGGCTCGAAGCTGAGCCGGAGTCCTGGCGAACGTTCCTGTCGGTGCACGGCGCGCGCCAGTGGCTCAAGCCCGACCTGTTCGCGATCACGGCGACCGAGGCCTACGAGAACCATCTGTTCATCGAGGCCGACAACGCCACCGAGCACGCCCCGGTCATCGTGCGCAAAGCCCTTCAGTACCAGCAGTACGCGAACTCCGGCATTCACCAGAAATACCATGGCCTATTTCCAGCTGTGGTGTGGGTCGTACCGGACGGAAAGCGGAAAGTCGCTATCCGTGTGGCGCTGGCCGCCGAGCCAAAGTTGCGTGATCTCGTAGCCGCTGAGCTATTCCAAGTCGTAACGACTGAAGAATTTTCAGAGTTCGTCACAGGCACACCCGGCAGTCCCGCCACCCCCTAATAGGCACCTGGAAAAACGGCCTCGGCAACTGCCATTAATGGAGTTACTATTAGGACTAATAAATCCAGAGTGGCCGAAAAGGAGGAAATCGAGGCATGAAACAGAAGCAAAAAGCAGTGCAGCGCATTACTGGCGACGACTACGTAGCCTACTTGCGCGTCTCATCCAAGGGGCAGGTGAACACCGACTACAATCCGGAAGGTATATCAATTCCGGCGCAGCGCGAGAAAATTCACGAACGTGGCCACGAATTGGATTCCGCCAAAGCCGAGGAGTTTATCGACCCGGGCAGGACTGCCACAAGCATCGACCAGCGCCCCGAGTTCCAGCAGATGATCGCCTACCTGCGCGAACACCCCAACGTGCGCTACGTGATCGTCTACATGCTCAGCCGTTTTGCCAGGAACCGGCTCGACGACGCGATCATGGTCGCCACCCTGGAGAAGCTCGGCGTCAGGCTGATCTCTGCGGTAGAGAAGAACATCGATGACACGCCAACTGGGCGCATGCTGCACGGAATGCTCGCGGTCATCAACGAGTACTCCTCCAACCAGAGCGGCGAAGATATCAAGTACAAGATGGGGCAGAAAGCCAAGAACGGTGGCACGATCACCCGCACCCCCGTCGGATACACGAACACCGTCGAGATCGTTGATGGGCGCAGAGTCCGTACAGTCATCATCGACCCTGTACGCGGCCCGTTCATCCGCCTTGCGTTCGAGCTGTATTCCACGGGTGAGTACACCGTGGAAGAAGTGGCGCAAGAACTGTACGACCGTGGGCTGCGCATGCCTCGCGACGCTCGGTACCCCGAGGTGAGAGGGATCTCCACCAATCGGCTGTACGTCGTCCTGCGTGACGACTACTACTGCGGCTGGATCACCTACGAAGACGAGAAATTTAGGGGTCGTCACAAGCCCCTGGTTCCTCAAGACCTCTTCGACCAGGTCCAGATGGTCTCAGACTCTCGGAACAGCGCTCGCGAGAGACGACGCGTGCACCACCACGAGCTGAAGGGTTCGCTGCTCTGCGGCTCCTGCCGTCGCCGGCGTGGTGACCGCCGCCGCATGATCGTCCAGCACGCCACCAACCGGCACGGCAACGTCTACCGGTACTTCTTCTGCAATGGCCGCTTCGATCACATCTGTGAGCTGCCGTACATCCCGATAGAGCAGGCCGAGGAAGCCGTCGAGGATCATTACGCCACGGTGCGCTTCACGCCAGAGTTCATCGCGACCATGCGCTCCGAACTGGCGACCATGGTCGACGAGCAGCAGACCACGACCAAGCTCCTCCAAGCCCAGCTCACGAAACAGCTTCGTGCGCTCGACACCAAGGAGAACAACCTCATCGACCTGGCCGCCGACGGCAGCCTGCCCCAGGGCAAGATCAAGGCCAGACTGCGAGAGATCACCCAACAGCGGGATCGGCTTACGACTCGACTGCACGACGTCGATGAGTCCCTGAGCACAGGGGCGGACATCATTGAGGCATGCTTGCAACTCCTGCAAGATCCGCAAGCGTTGTATCAGCGCTGCAATGACCAGCAACGCCGTCGGCTGAACCAAGCCCTCTTCGAGGCGTTGTACATCGACGAGGACGCAAACGGTGACGTGCGAGTGCACCACGAGCTCAGGGAGCCGTTCGACACTCTGCACATGGCCCAGGGCCAACACCAAGCCCCCACGGGGCCACCAGAGGCTCCGCCCAGCCTCCGGGCCGTCCTACCGGCTCCCAAACGCCAAAGCGCCCCTCCCCAGGTGGAGACGGGCGCTGGCCTGCAACTAACAGGGGCCGCCCTGGTGGGCAGCCCCTGGAAGGTACCGGGTTCCAACAAACTTCTTATGGTGGGCGATACTGGGTTCGAACCAGTGACCTCTTCGGTGTGAACGAAGCGCTCTCCCACTGAGCTAATCGCCCGGGAACGGACTGAACAATACAGGCCCGCGCCGGTTTCCTTCAAACCGCTTCCAGGTACGTGAGGAGCCCGCGCCGTCCGGCCCGCATCATCAGCGCGTGGTTGAGGCGGAACACCGGCCGCCCGGGTACGGCGAACCACCTGAGCAGCGGCCGGTTCAGGTCGACCTCCTGGTCGTAGCGGGCGAGCGTGCCGGAGCCGTCGGCGGTGAGTGTCCAGCGGGCCCAGCCCTCCAGGTCGCCGGTCATCGCGATCTCCAGCACCCCGGCGGCCGGATCGCGCAGTACTTCGCGCGCGGTGAAGGTCAGGGCGTACGGCAGGCTCGCGCGGATGCGGATGACGCCGGTGGTGTCGTCGAGCTGGTTGACCTCGCGCACCTGCGGCCACCAGCGCGGATACTCCTCGGCCCGCTCCAGGACCGGGTAGACGACGGCGGGCGGGGCGGGCAGCTCCCACCGGGCGCGGAAGCGGTAGTGGGTCCAGTCCATGGCGGGAGTCTGCCCGCTGGGCGGCCCGTCTCCCGCCAACCAGGACCGTTTGAGTACCCGTACTCATGTCGTACGGCGTGACGGGGACCACACTCCGAGTTATGACGCCCATTCCGCCCCCGGCCGTGGAGTTGCAGCTCCTCGATGCCGAGCTGCACCAACTGGACGCCCGCCGTGCACAGTTGCTGCACCGCCGGGCCTGGCTCCTGACCGTGCTTCAGCCGGCCCGGTCCGCGCCCATGCCACCGCCCCTGCCCGCCGCACCGCCCCGCCGCGAGGCCACCGCACCCGGCGTACAGAACCTGCTGCTCGTGCTCGGCGGCCTCCTGCTCACCCTCGCCGCGACGGCGTTCACGCTGGTCAGCTGGGGCAGCATGGGGATCGCGGGCCGGGCACTGGTGCTCGGCGCGGTGACCCTGGCGGCGCTCGGCGCGCCCGTGGCGCTGCTGCGGCGGGGCCTGCGTTCCACGGCCGAGTCGTTCGCGGGCATCGGTCTCGTCCTGACCGTGCTGGACACCTACGCGCTCCACGAGGTCGCGTTCACGGACGCGGACGGCGCGACCTTCGCGGCAGCGGCGACGACGGTCCTGGCCGCGCTGTGGGCGGCGTACGGCATCGGCACGGCGGCGCTCCCGAGCCCGCCCGTCACCCGCGCCACCACCCGTACGGAACCGGGCACCGCGCCCACTTCACCGACCCTGTTCCTCCCGCTCCCCGCCGCGCTCGTGGTCGCCCAACTCACCTTGGTTCTCTGGGTGATCGCGGCCGGTGGAGGCACGCACACGATCACGGCGGCGGTACTGCTGACTGCCGTGATCGACATGATGATCGCGCTCCGGGTCGCCCCGAAGGCGGTGCGTGTCGTCGCCATCGGCGGTGCGTTCGCGATGGGCGGCTGGGGCGTGCTGGCGGCCGGCCTGATCTCCTTGTCGGCGGCCGGCCCGGGCGCCGCCGCCCGTGCGGCGGCGCTCCTGGTCCTCGCGGCGGCGGGCGCGTTCGGCGCCGCATGGCTCGTCCCGGGCCCGAGGCTGCGGACGGTCGCGGCCACGACGGGCGGGCTGCTCGGGGTCGCCGCGCTCGGTGGCCTGCTGCGCGTGCCGCTGCCCCTCGACTGGACGGTTCTGGGCTATCTGGCGTGCGGGATCGGCCTGTTGGCGCTTGTGCGGGGCCCGCTGCCCGAGCCGGTGCGCCGCGGTCTCGGCGGCGCCTCCGCCGCCGTACAGGCCATCGCGCTGCTGTCCACGCTGCCGGTCGTCGTCACCACCCTGTTCGGCCCGGTCGCATGGGTGTCCCGCGTCTGGTCCGGCGCGCCGGACGACGCGCGTGCCGCGGCGACGGTGGACATCGGGTGGCCGGAACTCCAGACCGCCGCTCCCCTGGTGCTCGTGGCGGTCGCCTCGGTACTGGCCCTCACGGTTCGCAGCGCCACGTGGCGGCCACGGGCCCTGTCCGCCGCCCTCACCCTGGCCTGGCTGACGGCGACGATCGCCCCGGCCGCGCTGCAACTGCCGTACGCCGTCGGCCTGTTGACGCAGGGACTCATCGCCGTGGCCCTGTTCTCCCTCGCGCATCGCACCGCCACGGTCCTCGCCCTGCTCACCACGCTCAGTCTGGCCACCCTCTCGCTGGCCTCCGAACAGGCCACGCTCGCCGTACTCGCCTCGCTGACCGCCCTGTTGGCGGGTGCGGCCTGGCGCGGGCGGCTCGCACCGGTCTGCGTCACCTTCTCCCTCGGCTACGCCACGGCTCTCGCCTGCGCGGTGGGCGCCTCTCTCGACTGGCAGCCCCAGCACATCGCGTTGCTGGTGCTCGTCGTACCGGTGACGGCCGCGCTGCTCGCCGCGCGTCTCACCGATCCGGTCACGACGGTGGTGGTCGAGGTCTCGGGCGCGGTCGCGGGCGTACTGGCGATCGGTCTCGCGGGGGCCGAACTGTCCATGCTGGCACTGGTGTTGGCCCTGTGCGGGGTGATCGTGGCCGGTACGGCGGTACGGCCTGAGCGCAGGAACCTGGGCTATGTGGCCGCCGCCCTCTTCGTCCTCGCCACTTGGGTGCGGCTGGGTACGTGGAACGTCAGCGACCCCGAGGCGTACACGCTGCCGGTGACCGTCCCCGCGCTGTTCGTCGGCGCGCTGCGCAGGCGCCGCGACCCGAGCGCCACATCCTGGACGGCCTACGGCCCCGGGCTCGCCGTCACGCTCGCGCCGAGCCTCCTCGCGGCCTGGACGGACCCGCACTGGACGCGCCCCCTGCTGCTGGGCACGGCCGCGCTGGTCGTCACGCTGCTCGGAGCCCGACACCGTCTGCAGGCACCGCTCGTCCTCGGCGGCACCACCCTCGCGCTGGACGCCCTGCACGAACTCGCCCCGTACCTCGCCCAGGTCGTCGGCGCCCTCCCCCGCTGGGCACCTCCCGCCCTCGCCGGACTCCTGCTGCTCGCACTCGGCGCGACCTACGAGCAGCGGATCCGGGACGCCCGGCGGGTGCGGGAGGTCCTGGGGAGGATGAACTAGGCCTGCGCTAAGGCATCTTGTCGCCGAGCAGCGCCAGGTTCTCGATGGCGGCGAGGCCGTACAGCGCGGTGTCGTTCGAGGACACCCACGCGGCCTCGCTGCCCGGGACGAGGGTGACCGGGCCGTTCAGCGCCTCCGTCTTCCACGGCGAGGACTCCGTGTAGCCGTCCGAGCCGTAGAACTTCGTCCAGGCCCGCTTGGCGAGCGTCGCGTCGTCGAGCTGTACGGCGGCGTAGGCGTCGAGGCGTGAATGACCCTGGAAGAGCAGCAGGGTGCCGAAGTTGGAGCCGTAGCGTGCCGCCTGTTCCGTCTTGGAGGCGTTGAAGTAGCGGCAGTAATCCATGTACACCTCCTTGAACTTGGGCATGTCGACGAGGTGAATCAGCTCCGCGCAGAGCTCGTTGAGGCCGAAGACCGCCGAGAGGTGCGAGACGGAGACCGCGGGTGCGGAGGCGACGGCGAACTTGCCCGTGTCGAGGTCGTACAGCCCGCTCCCCTGCACAAATCCGTTGGGCTGGGCGGCGATTGTCTCCATCGTGGACAGGACGCGCGCCTTGGCCTTCTCCCACTTCGGGCCCTTGCGCTCCCACTCGGTCAGCCACGCCGACACCAACCCGCTCCAGTCCGTACCGAATCCGATCGACAGGGCGTGCCGGTCGGGCGTGTACGGCGCGGTGCGGATCTTGCGGATCGGGTCGAGGACGAGGAACGTCTCGTCGGAGTCGACGTTGGCGGCCATGAGGTCGCCGACGCGTTCGTCCGCGGTGAGGAAGTAGTAGTAGCGCCGGTAGGTGGTGTTGGCGATGCGCTGCTGCTTGGCGCTGTCGGCGTAGTGCTGGATGCCGTGCCGCGTGCCCAGGCCGGCCCACTGTCCGAGGTGGTAGACGTCGACCTCGCCGGTGTGCCGGGTGAGCGCTTCGGCGAAGCGGAAGATGTCCGAGCGGCCCGAGCGGATGTACGCGAACCAGAGCCAGATGTCCGGCGACAGCTCCGAGTTGTCCCAGGCGTAGCCGCCGATGTCGTACCGCCACTGGTGGCGCACTGTGTCGTACGAGTGCATGAAGTCGCCGTAGTCCCAGAAGCCGTACCAACGGCGTTGCGCCACCTGGTTCTTGTAGTAGGTGAAGAGGAAGTCGAGGTGGTCCTCGATCTTCGCCTTGGCGGCGGTGGAGCGGTCGGGCTCGGAGTAGAGGCCGGGGCCGAAGACCTTGGACTTGATCAACTGTTGGGGTGGGGCGGCCAGTTGGGGCAACACTCGTACGGCTTCGACCTGTTGGGCGAGGGTCTCCGGGGTCGGTGTCGACTCGTTGGCCCAGAAGAGGAGTTCGGAGGTGCGGGCGATGCCGTACGGGGTGCCGAATTCGGGTTCGTAGTCCTCGTAGGTGATTTCGAGGCCTTCGAGCTGCTTGGCGTAGGTGTCCTGGCCCATGCCGTCGTGGTAGAAGCGCAGGTCCATCGGCTGGGCCTCGGGCGACCAGAGCCAGAGGGTGACCTCGGCCTCGTCGGTGTGGGCGGCACGGATGTCGAGCTGCGCGGGGAACTTCTCCCAGAAGTCCCGCAGCCCGAAGGAGAATCCGCCGCTCGCCCCGCCGACGTAGCCGAAGCCGGACGCGTGCCCGCCGCCGCCGGCGGGGATCCAGCCGTAGCCCTTCGTGGTGCGCTTGCGCAGGGTGAAGCCGTCGGCGGAGAGCTGGGAGAGGGTGTAGTCGCCCCACTTGGGGATGTACTGGAGGCGGGTCGTGACCCGTTGGTCCCAGGTGGAGGGATCGGCGAGTTTCCGGCCCGCGTACTGGGCCGCCTGGACGGTCGCGCCCGGATCGCGGCGCAGGCCCGTGATGCCCTGAACTGCCTCGCGCAGCAGGCCTGTTCCCTCGCCGCCGATGCGGATGTGGCGGTCGTAGGCCTGGTCCCGCATCGGCACGGTGAAGCGGACGCCCAGACCTCGGACGAAGTCTCCGCTGGCCTTGCCCGGTTCCACCGTGCCGTCGAAGGTGATCGTGTGCACCATGCGGAAGGAGTCGGCGCCCGCGTAGAAGTAGAGGCGGATCGAGAACGGCAGCCAACTCCGGCCGCCCTTGCGGTGTTTGCCGTCGATGCGGACCACCGCCCTTACTGGGCCGTCCTGTTCGACGGTGACCTCGCCGATCACTCCGTCGAAGCGCTCGGTCTTCACCGCGCCCTGGTCCTCGTCCTCGATCTCCGGCTGGCGGATGAGGACGAGCCGACCGTTCTTGGCGATCTCCGTGCCGCCCCTGGTGACCGACTTGATGAGGGTGGAGCCGTTCTTGCCGATCCTCGCGGTGATGACCCCGGTCGACACGTCGATGGTGCCGCCGCTCCTGTCGACGGTGACCTTCTGGTCGGGGGCGGCCGTGTCCCCGGCAGTGAGGGTGAGCTTGCCGGAGCCCGAACTCACCGCGTGCGCGGTCCACTTGAGCGATCCGTCGGGCCAGTAGGCGAGCGGCCAGGACTGGACCGGTACGGCCGCGCCACCGGCGTCCGTCAGCGCGAACGTCTGGTCCTCCTGGTAGGTGCCCATCGGCCACGGCACGCCGACCGTCGAACCGGGCGCGGCACCGAGACCACCGTCCTCCAGCCAGTCGAGGGTCACCGGATCGTCGTCGGCCGCCGCTGCTCTGGGCGCGGCCTGGGCGTCTTTCGCCCCTAGCGCCCAGCTGAACTGCGCGGCGGCTCCGGCGGCAGCGGCTGCCTTGAGGAGGGACCTGCGGGGGATGGGAGACATGGCCTTTCCTTTCCGTGCGGGTAGCGTTTTCCACGTCCGTTTGGTCAGGGGCATGACAGTCGAGAGATGCGGCAGCGGCCCACTGCCGTAGAGCCGGCCGCCGTCAGCGGTGCCGGTACCGCTCCTCCACCGCGACGGCCGCCGCGGCGACGGCCCCCAGCACGGGGACCGCCAGCGGTGCGATGAGCAGGGCGGAGCTGCCGACGAGGACCAGTCCGCCGACGAGCAGGAAGGAACCGGCGGGGTCGAGGACCGTACGGCGGCCGGCCTCGGCGAGCAGGGCCCGCCAGCTGTCCCCCGGCGCCCAGACCGCCGCTGCCCGCATGCCTGCGACGACGAGGCCGAGCAGCGCGAACACCCCGACGGCACCGACGAGCGGCCCACCGGGCAGCCCGGCCCGCACGGCCTGGACGTCCACCCACACGGCGGCCCCCGCGCCCCACCCGGCGAGGCCGACGACCCACCCGCCACGCACCGCAGCCCGGAAGTCCGCGACGAACTCCCGCCAGCCACCGCCCACATGACCCGTACGGCGCCTCAAGTGCCGTGCCCCGGCGGCGAACGCGGCCGGGTAGGTGACAACTCCCGCCGACGCGACGGCGATCCACACCCCGGTGAGCAGACATTCGGCGAACACCCCGAACCGCTCGGCGAAGACCGACTCCCCGCGCGCCTTCACCCGTGCTCCGGCCATCGCCTCAGCCCTTCAGTCCGGAGGTCGCCATACCGTCGATCAGGTATCGCTGGAAGGCGAGGAAGAACAGCAGCACCGGCAGCAGCGCGACCAGCGACATCGCGATCATGCCGCCGTAGTTCGCCGCCACTCCGTCCGAGTCGCGGAACATCATCAGGCCCAACGAGACGGTGTACTTGCCCGGTTCGTTGAGGTAGATCAACGGGCCCATGAAGTCGTTCCAGGCGTTGATGAAGGTGAAGATCGCGCTGGTGATGAGCGCGGGCCGACACAGCGGCAGCACGATCGACCAGTAGATGCGGAGGTGTCCGCAGCCGTCGAGGCGGGCGGCCTCGTCCAGTTCCTTCGGCAGGTTCCGCATGAACTGCACCATCAGGAAGACGAAGAAGGCCTCGGTCGCCAGGTATTTACCGATGAGCAACGGGACGTAGGTGTTGACCAGTTGGAGCTTCTGGAACATCACGTACTGCGGGATCAGCAGCACGTGGTACGGCAGCAGGAGTGTGCCGATCATCAGGGAGAAGAGCAGGTTGCGGCCGGCGAACCTGATGCGGGCGAAGGCGTACGCCGTCAGGGAGCAGGAGACGAGGATACCGACGACCGAACCTAGTGCGTAGAAAAGGGAGTTCTCGAAGAACGTCCAGATCTTGATGTCGGCTATGCCGTCGGCGAGGCCCTTGAAGTTGGACAGGATGGGGTGGCCCGGGAACAGCTGGAGGCTGTTGATGATGTCCTTGCTGGGCTTGAACGAGGCGCCGACGACCCAGAGCACCGGGTAGAGGATCACCGCGAGGATGAGCAGCGCGCCGAGGTGCCAGACCAGGGACCCGGTGTGCTTGCGGCCGAGGGCCGGGGGCTTCGTGGTGGTGGCGCTCATCGGGCGTCCTCCTCGTAGTGCACCCACTTCTTCTGGGACCAGAAGAGGACGGCCGTCACCAGCGCCACGGCGAGCAGCAGCATCCAGGCCATCGCTGCGGCGAATCCCATCTGGGCATCCTTGAAGCCCTTTTGGTAGAGGTAACAGGTGTAGACGAGGGTGGCGTCGGCCGGACCGCAGTACGTGTTGGAGACGACGTACGCCGAGCCGAAGATCTGGAACGAGTGGATGGTCTCCAGCAGCACGTTGAAGAACAGCACCGGGGAGATCATCGGGAGCGTGATGCTCCAGAAGCGCCGGAAGGGTCCGGCGCCGTCCATCTCGGCGGCCTCGTACAGCTCCCGTGGCACCTGTTTGAGTCCGGCCAGGAAGATGACCATGGGTGCCCCGAACTGCCAGACGGTCAGCGCGACCAGGCAGTACAGCACCCAGTCGGCGTTGCCGACCCAGCCGCCGACATGGAAGCCGAGGAAGGACTGCGTACGGTCCACCACGGCGCCGTCGGAGAAGAGCGACCGCCAGACGAAGCCGATCGAGACGCTCGCGCCGATCAGCGAGGGGGCGTAGAAGGCGGCCCGGTAGAAGGCCTGACCGCGGCGGCTCTGGGCCAGCAGCAGGGCGACGCCGAGGGCGAGCAGCAGCTTGAGCGGGGTGCCGATGACGACGTACTTCGCCGTCACCTCGACCGACTTCTGCCAGCGCGGATCGTCGAACATCGCGGTGAAGTTGTCGAGGCCGACCCACTTCGGGCTGTTGAAGAGGTTGTAGTCGGTGAACGCGAAGTAGAGCGAGGCGGCCATGGGGCCCGCGGTCAGCAGCAGGAAGCCGGCGATCCAGGGGGACATGAAGAGATAGCCGGCGAGGTTCTCCCGGCGGCCCCGCCGCCCCTTGGTGACGGGGGCGGCGGAGCGTGCCTTCCGGGTGGTGGGCACGGAGTCCTTGACGAGCGTCACGGCGGTTCCCATCAGGCTTGGAAGGCGGCCTCGGACTCGGTGAAGAACTGCTTCACCGCGTCGGCGACCTTGGTCTTGCCCTGTCCGAGGTCACCGCCGATGCGCAGGAAGGCTGCCTCGACGGTGTCGGCGCCGGAGGGGTGCGGGGTGATCGTGCCGAGGACGCCGGACTTGGCGGTGGTGTCCTCGTACTGCGCGATCTCCTTGCTCACCGTGTCGGTGGGCTTGAACGCCGCGTACTGCTCGGTGCTCGCCAGGATGCCGCGGTCGTAGCCCATGATCTTGCCGACCGCCGGGTCGTGGACCATGAAGTCGATGAACTGCGCGGCTTCCTTGGGGTGCGCGGTGTGGGCGGAGGCGCTCAGCATCAGCGAGGCGAGGTACTGGCCGGTGTCCTTGCCGTCCATGGTGGGGATCGGGGCGAGACCGTAGGTGCTGCTGCCCTCGGCCGAGTAGCGGACCGTGAAGTTGTCCCAGGTGAACTCCGAGGCGCCATGTCCGGCGGAGAGCGAAGACTTGGGCTGGTCCTGGGCGACGACCTTCGGGTCGGTGACGATTCCGGCCTTCACGCGGCCGTATCCGTCCGTCCACCACTCCGTCAGATCGGACTTGTCGAAACCGAGTCCGTCCTTGGTGAAGAACGCCTTGCTGTTCTGGCGGAGGTAGAGGTCGTACAGGTACATGATGGCGAAGTAGCCGGTGTCGCCGGGGACTTTCGTCTTGTCGTGGATCGTCTTGAGGGCCTTGAAGTAGTCGTCCCAGGTCCAGCCCGTGGCCGGGTCGACGCCCGCCTTCTCGAACACCTTTTTGTCGATGACCAGCGCCATGGTGTTGGAGCCGACCGGAACACCGAGCTGTTTTCCGTCGACCTCGCCGACCTTGGTGACGCCCGCACGGAAGTGATCCAGGCTCAGATTGCCTGCTTTTACCTGAGAGTTGAGGTCGAGCAGAATGCCTCTCTTGTCGTACTTCCGAAGAAATCCGACGGCGTTCTGGAATACGTCCGGCGGATTTCCGCCCGCGGCCTGCGTCTGGAACTTCTCCCAGAACGACTGATACGTCTGAAAGTCCGTCTTCACCTTGATCTTCGGATACTTCTTCTCGAAGAGCGCGATGGACTGATTGATCTTTTTCGCCCGCTCCTCGGCACCCCACCACGAGTAACGGATCGTCACCGTCCCGTCCGCGGACGTGCCGTCGTTGCCACCGCAGGCCGTCGCGGCCAGCCCCAGCGTGACCGCCGAGACTCCGGCGGCCTTCAAGACCGTACGCCTCTCCACATTCGTGCCGGTTCCCATGACGGGCCCTCCCCGTAGCGTCGTTGCCACCTGCATGAATCGTTTCAAGTAAGCGCTTGCTGGCACAAGTTACGGAGGCCCTCGGGGTGCGTCAATGATTCGGACAGGAATTTCTTGTGACCGGCTGAGCGCTACGACGGCGCCGCCGGGCGCGTCACGGGAGCGGTGGGACGGACATCGCAGGTGAGACGGCCGCGATCGGCCCGCCGAACAGGAAGCGGCCTGCCGCACTCGTCGGCGACCGGCCGAAAAAGGCCTGGGCGGCGGGGAGTTGACTTCTCGTCACCGATGGGCGAACGACGACGGCCCGCCTGCGTGATCACAGGCGGGCCGTCGGTCCGGGTGGGCGATACTGGGTTCGAACCAGTGACCTCTTCGGTGTGAACGAAGCGCTCTCCCACTGAGCTAATCGCCCGG
>NZ_JALJRY010000045.1:62254-69222 GCF_024519455.1 Streptomyces sp. STR69
GAACCAGTGACCTCTTCGGTGTGAACGAAGCGCTCTCCCACTGAGCTAATCGCCCGGACGCACGGAGAACATTACCCCATGTCAGCGGGTGCCTCCGACCAGCACGAAAAGGCTCCCGGGCGCTGCCACCGGGTCACTGGTCCTTGATCTTCCAGGGCATCACGACACCGAACTTCCAGACGTAGACGCCCACAAGGGCGATCACGATCACCAGGCCGATCGAGGTCAGGACGATGTTGCGACGGCGCACCGCGGGATCGAGCGCGCGCTGCGCCGCCTCGGTGACCTTGCGTTTCGTCCAGCGGAGCACCAGCTGCGCCCAGACGAACTCGGTCGCCCAGATCGCCATACCGCCGAAGATCACCACCCAGCCGGGTCCCGGCAGCGGCAGCATGACGATGCCGGCGGCCACGACCGCGAGGCCGATCACGAAGACACCGACCTGCCAGCTCAGATGCAGCGCACGGCGCGCCTTGACGAATTCCGGCGCCTTGGAACCGAGCCCCCGCTCGTCCCGCGCCCCGTCCGCTCCTGTCGCGTCCGGCGTCTCGTCGGCCACTCCGTCCGACGCCACGACAACCTCACCCGGCCCGTCACTCCCCGTATTCATACGGACAAACCCTACCCGAGGGAAACCAGTCACCGGAATGGCCGCACCGAGCGATCGAGCCCTCGGCCGGAAGAGTTACGTAAAGGCACGCAAAACACTCAGAGGGGTTTACAACGGCACCGTAGGTGGCATGTCGATTTCGCCGACGTGCGAATCCCCGAGCGCACACTGAGCGAAAGGCCCTGGCGCTTATGAACACCACGGTCAGCTGCGAGCTGCACCTGCGCCTCGTTGTGTCGAGCGAGTCATCCCTGCCTGTTCCCGCAGGCCTGAGGTACGACACGGCCGACCCCTACGCCGTGCACGCCACCTTCCACACCGGAGCCGAGGAGACCGTCGAGTGGGTGTTCGCCCGCGACCTTCTCGCGGAGGGCCTCCACCGGCCCACCGGTACCGGCGACGTCCGTGTCTGGCCATCCCGTAGTCACGGTCAGGGCGTCGTCTGCATCGCACTGAGCTCTCCCGAGGGCGAAGCCCTGCTGGAGGCTCCCGCACGGGCTCTGGAGTCCTTCCTGAAGCGGACGGACGCCGCCGTGCCACCCGGCACGGAGCACCGGCACTTCGACCTGGATCAGGAGCTGTCGCACATCCTGGCGGAGAACTAGCGCAAGGCCCCGACCCAGAACCACCCGGCGCCGTCCGAACTCGGGGAGACGGCTCGGGCCTGGACAACCGCATATGGCACACACCGGCGCCGTCGCCGCGATTCGTCGCGGGGGCGGCGCCGGTGCGTGCGGTGCCCGCTCCCGGTGGCTCTCCGTGGCCACGGCGGGCGCGACTCTCCGTAGCCCGGGGAACCCCGAGGGGCACGAGGGCGTTCATAGAGGCATGGGGCCGTCCTCCGGGAAGCCACTACCATCGGCCAGCATCGGCGGGCGCCCGCCCGACCCCCAGGCCAGGGAGCTAAACGTGCTGATCACCCACGACACCCGGTGTGCCCTCGACACCGTGGTGGATCTGGTGAACACCGCGCCGGAGGACGCCGCGGCGCCGGACGGACTGTCGGACGTCGCGCTGCTCGCGGATTTCGTACGGAACCACGAGATCAGCGATGTCGGCGAGCTCTCGGAGTTCGACCTCTCCGCCGTGCGCAAGATCCGCAGCCGGTTCACCGCGGTCTTCGGGGCGCCGGACCCCCGGACCTCGGCGGGACTGATCAACGACCTGGTCGCCGCCGCGGGCACCACACCCCGCCTCACGGACCACGACGGCTACGACTGGCACGTGCACTATTTCGCGCCCGGTGCCTCGGTCGCCGACCATCTCGCCGCCGACTGCGGGATGGCGCTCGCGTTCTTCGTGGTGGCCGGCGAGCAGGAGCGACTGCGCCGCTGCGAGGCTCCCGACTGCAGGCGTGCCTTCGTCGACCTCTCCCGGAACCGCTCGCGCAGATACTGCGACAGCCGGACCTGCGGAAACCGGCTGCATGTCGCCGCGTACCGGGCCCGGCGCAAGGAAGCCGCGGGCTGACGGCCGACGCTCCTCGATGAGGTCGTGGCCCCCGGCGGGTGACGTCGGGGACCACGAGTACGGCTCACAGCATCAGCAGGTCGTGCAGCGAGGCCATGAGCAGCAGACACCCGATCACCGCAAGGAAGATCATCAGCGGTGGCTGGGAAAGGGCGAAAAGGCACCCGCGCGGCTCGTCCTTCGGCGGCGCGGCGTCGCTCTGTGTCGTGTCCAGCATCTCGCCGCGATGATGACGCAGCGAGGACCCCTCACGCGATCAACACGCCCGATAGGAGAGGGAGTTCGCCGAATTCCGTGATGTCCGTTTCGGGTCGCGTCGCGTCCTGAACACTTACCGGCGGACCCGGCTCGCTCTGTGTCGTTTCAGTCGCTGTGCGGCCGTCATATGCCGTGCTTCTTCAGGATGGCCTCGATGTCGCTGAAGTCGTCCCCGCTCTTGGCGCGGGGCGCGGCGGCGGGCCGGGTCGCCGGGCGTACGGCAGGGCCGAGGGAGGGCGCGGAGGCGGTAGGCGCCACGGCGTCCGACCGGTCCGAGGCGCGGGCCGCCCTGCGCTCCTTGCGGGTGCCGCCGCGGCGGCGCTCCACGGCGCGGGTGCCCGAGAAGAGCAGCCAGGCGCCGCCGAGTACGACGAAGCCCGCCCAGGCCACGGGGCTGAACGCGGTGTCGGCGGCCCAGCCGACGACCCCGGTCATCACCAGGCCGACAGGCACGAGCGAATAGGCGGCGATACGGGCGGCGGAGAGAAAACGCTTGCGGTACGCGGTGACCGCCGCGATGCCCAGGCCTGCCGCGGAGACGGCGGAACAGACGGTCTCGGCAATCATCCGGTCCTCCAGGCAGTTCCGTCGGGCAGTCTCGGTCGGACGAGGTCGGTCGGTCCGCTCGGACACGTCGGTCCGGCAGGTCGCACTTCGTCCCTTCCATCCTGCACCGTCCGGTCCCCGGGATGCCATGCCCCGGTAGGACATCAGGGACATCTCCGGGTCGCATCCTCCCCAGGTGCCGGTCGTCGTCGTACGCCCGCGCCCCGTGGTCCCCGTGATCCCGGTTGGGACGGTGGATGCGGGGCTGGGAGACTGGGCCCATGAGTGACCTCTCCCCCGCGCGCATCCCCGTCCTCGACGTCTGGTGCGAGCTCCAGTGCTCGGACTGCCGCACCGCGCTGGACGATCTGCGCGCACTGCGGGCCCGCTACGGCGACCGGCTGGAACTGCGGCTGCGGCACTTCCCCGTGGACAAGCACAAGCACTCCTTCGCCGCCGCGCAGGCCGCCGAGGAGGCCGTGGAGCAGGGGCGGGGCTGGGACTACGTCGAGGCCGTGCTCGCCCGGGTCGAGGAGCTGGACCGTAGGGGGGAACCCTTCCTGGTCGAGGTGGCCGGCGAACTCGGCCTGGACGCCGAGGAGTTCGACACCGCCCTGATCGACGGCCGGCACATCCTGATCGTCGACGCCGACCAGGCCGAGGGCAAGGCCATCGGTGTGACCGGCACCCCGACATATGTCATCGACGGCGAACGCCTCGACGGCGGCAAGAGCCAGGAAGGGCTGCGCGCCCGCATCGAGGAGATCGCCGACCGGCTGCTCGCCAAGGGCGAGTGAGGACGTGGAGAGAGTCTCAGAGCAGGCTCTTGTACAGGTGGTAGGTGACCGTCTCGTAGCCGAGTGACTCGTAGAGCCGCTCGGCCGGGGTGTTGCCCTGGAAGACGTTCAGCCCGATGGCCGGCAGACCAGCCGCGATGCCCTGCGCCTCGGCCAGGAGCATCAGGGAGCGGCCGTGGCCCTTGCCCCGGTAACGGGCGTCGGACTCGACCTTGTAGACGAAGGCCTTGCCGTCACGGCGACCCGTCCAGAGCGTGCCCACCGCCGTGCCCTCGTGCTCCAGGACACTGAAGAGCATGTCCGCGGTGGCGAGTCCGTCGGGCAGCAGGGCGGCGGTGCCCTCCACCGCCCTGGTCCGGGCCTGCGCCTCGGGCATTCCGCGGTCGGCCCAGCTCCGGACGAAGCTCTCCGTGTCCTGCTGCTTCCAGGGGCCGTACTCCTCCTCGGTCATGGGCCGGGCCCGGCTTCCGGCGGGAAGTTCGGGCGCGGTGTCGCCGAGCGGCTTGTCCATGTGGCGGTTGCGCACGACGTAGCCGAGGGCCGTCGCCACCTTCAGCGCCGCCTCCGCGTCGGCCGGCACGGAGACCTCCATCCGGCCGCAGCCCCATCCCCGCACCACCTCCTCGGCGGCCAGCGCGGCCACGGTGCCCCGGCCGCGCCGGCGGTCCGGTTCCTCGATGCGCAGGTCCAGGATCCGGGCCACCGAATCGCCGAAGAGCGGACTCGTGCCGAGGTGTATGGCGCCGACGGGACGGCTGTTCACACACACCTGGAAACGGCGTGAACGCGTCCCGTCGGCCTCGCGCTGAAGCGGCTCGGTCGGCCGCAGGGTCGTGGTCATCAACTGTGTTCTACCCGACCCGGAGCACCAGGTCAGCCCATATAAATGAGGCTTTTATGGATCAAGGTCGTCGGCCGACCGCTCGTCGAAGACGCGCATGGCCTTGGCGGTCACCGGCCCTGCCACGCCCGGGAGTTGGCGGTCGTCGAGCAGGTGGACGGCCTGTACGTCCCGCAGCGAGGACGTCAGGAAGACCTCGTCGGCGCGCTCCAGGACGTCCAGCGGCAGGTCGGTCTCCTTGGCGCCGGTCCATTCGACGGTCAGGGCGCGGGTGATGCCGGCGAGGCAGCCGGAGGTGACCGGCGGGGTGTGGATCTCGCCGTCCAGGACGACGAAGACGTTCGACCCCGTGCCTTCGCAGAGTTGGCCGACCGTGTTGGCGAACAGGGCCTCGGAGGCGCCGTGTTGGTGGGCTCGGGCGAGGGCGACGACGTTCTCGGCGTAGGAGGTGGTCTTGAGGCCCGCGAGGGCGCCGCGCTCGTTGCGGGTCCAGGGGACCGTGACGACGGCGGTGGAGTCGGGGCGGTGCTTCGCCTCGCCGAGGGCGACCACCAGGGTCGGACCGTGTTCGCCGCGGTCGGAGCCGAGGGGGCCGTGGCCGCCCGTGTACGTGATGCGCAGCCTGCCGAACGACAGCGGGTTGGCGTCCAGGACGGCCGCGCAGCCGCGGCGGACCTCGTCGAGGTCGGGGTCGGGGAGGCCGAGGCCGCGCGCGGAGCGGGTCAGCCGGTCGAGATGGCGGGTCAGCGCGAACGTCTTCCCGTCCGTCGCCTTCACCGTCTCGAAAATGCCGTCGCCCACGGTCAGTCCGTGGTCGAAGACGGAGACACGGGCGGACTCGATGTCCTGCAGCCCGCCGTCGAGCCAGATCTTCATGAAAGAGCCTCTCCGCTCACCTCGTACGCGCCCGACGCTACCGCGAGCAGCCGTGCCGCCTTCAGCTCGGTCTCCCGCCACTCCCCCTCGGGGTCCGACCCCCAGGTGATGCCCGCGCCGGTGCCGAAGCGGAGCATGCCGTCGGCGCGGTCGATCCAGAAGGTGCGGATGCCGACGGCCAGTTCGCCGGTGCCCCGGTCGGCGTCCACCCAGCCGATGCCCCCGCAGTAGGGGCCCCGGGGCGTGGTCTCCAGGGCGTCGATGATGCGCAGGGCACTGGACTTGGGCGCGCCGGTGACACTCCCGGGCGGGAAGGCGGCGGCCAGCAGCTCCGGCCAGCCGGCGGTTGCGGGCAGCTCACCGCGGACCGTCGACACGAGATGGACGAGACCGGGGTGCTTCTCGACGACACACAGGTCCGGCACGGTCACGGTTCCCGTGGCGCAGACGCGCCCGAGGTCGTTGCGGACCAGGTCCACGATCATCACGTTCTCGGCGTAGTCCTTCTGCAGCAGGTCCGCCTCCGTCCGCCCGGTGCCCTTGATCGGGCCGGACTCGACGACCCGCCCGGTGCGGCGCAGGAAGAGTTCGGGTGACGCGGTGGATATCTCCACACCGTGACCGGGCAGCCGGATCGTTCCTGCGTACGGCGCCGGGTTGCCGCGTGCGAGCAGGGCGGTGAGGGCGTCCACGTCGGCGTCGGGGGCGATCGGCGCGGACAGGACGCGGCACAGGTTGGCCTGGTAGACCTCGCCGGCCGCGATGTGCTCCCGGATACGGCGGACACCGGCGGTGTAGGCGGCGCGGTCGAGGGAGCTGGTCCAGGCGTCGGTCGCGGGGCCGTGCCAGGCGCCGGGGGCGGGTGCCGGGACCGGTTCGGGTCGTACGTCTCGGAAGCGCGCGCAGGTCAGACGGCCCTCGAAGTCGGCAGCGACCGCCCAGAAGCCGGTGGAGTCCAGGGCCGCGGGATCGCTGGTGACATCGAGGAGGCCGGTGGCGACACGGCCGCCGAAACGGGCGAGAGGAACGAGGTCGAGCACGCCGTCGAGTCTATGGCGGGTGTCTCACAGGTTGCCCAGCCATGTCACCGCGGGTGCCCTGACCATGCGTTCCCGTAGTCGCAGGCCAGCACGCTGCACAAACGCGTTTTTGTGCTGGCCGGGGAATCCGCTAGAGTTCAACTCGTCGCCGCGACGCGCAAGCCGAGCGGAAACGACAAGCGGACGTAGCTCAGTTGGTAGAGCGCAACCTTGCCAAGGTTGAGGTCGCCAGTTCGAACCTGGTCGTCCGCTCGCAGGAAGTGGGGGCTCTTCCCGAACCCCCGCACTCCTGGTGGAGTGGCCGAGAGGCGAGGCAACGGCCTGCAAAGCCGTCTACACGGGTTCAAATCCCGTCTCCACCTCCAAGGACGATTAGCTCAGCGGGAGAGCGCTTCCCTGACACGGAAGAGGTCACTGGTTCAATCCCAGTATCGTCCACTGGTCCGCAAGGACTTGATCCACAAGGATCCCCGCGCGATTAGCTCAGCGGGAGAGCGCTTCCCTGACACGGAAGAGGTCACTGGTTCAAT
>NZ_JALJRY010000046.1:0-43760 GCF_024519455.1 Streptomyces sp. STR69
ACCAGCTTCTCAAGACACCGATTCCGCGCCGTTCCGAGGACGGACACCCCCCGACACGGCACCGACCCACCACGACGAACCGACGAACCGGCACACCACCCACCCTCAAACCGCCGGAATAACCGCCGAAACCCGAAACCCACCCGCATCCGTGGGCCCCGAAACAAACACCCCGCCCAGCGCGAGAACCCGCTCCCGCATTCCGACCAGCCCGTTGCCCCCGGACGGCAGACGGGCCGCCGAGGCGGACGCGGGCTCGGGCGGCGGTTCGTTCTCGACCTGCATCGCGATCTCCGACACCCGGTGCGCAAGCCGTACGTGCGTCTTCGCGCCGGCCGCGTGCTTGTGGACGTTCGTCAACGCCTCCTGCACCACCCGGTACGCGGTCTGCTCGATCTCCGCCGCGTACGACCGGGTCTCCCCCTCCACCGACAGATCGACGGCCATCCCGGCCGCCGCTGACTGCCCCAGCAGCTCGTCCACGTCCGACAGACACGGCCCCTCGGCCCCGCCCTCGTCGTCCACGACCCGCGAGGCCGCCGCCGCGGCGGCCACCCCCACCGCGACCAACGGCACGGCGGACCGCTCCCTCGTACCCACCCCGTCCCCGCTCCGCAGCACCCCGAGCATCTCCCGCAACTCGGTCAGCGCCTGCCGCCCCATGTCCCCCACCAGCGCGGCGTTCTTGACGGCTTTCTCCGGATCCTTACGCGCGACCGCCTGCAGGGCCGCCGCGTGCACGACCATCAGACTCACCCGGTGCGCCACGACATCGTGCATCTCCCGCGCGATCCGGGTCCGCTCCTCGCCCCGCGCCCACTCGGCCCGCTCCTCGGCCCGCTCCGCGAGGAGCTGCAACTCCCGCTCCAGGCTGTCGGCGCGCTCCCTGAGGCTCTCCATCAGACGGCGCCGGGCGCCCACGTACATCCCGAGCAGCACGGGCGGCGCGGTCATCCCGACCGCGGTGGTGATCGAGGCGAACGGGACGAACCAGTCCCCGAGTTCCCAGGTCCCGCGCTGTGTGTCCTGCTTCACCCGCACGAACATGACGATCAGCATGCCGAGGAAGGACATCCCGGCCAGCGATCCGATGATCCGGCGCGGCAGTTCGGACGCGGCGAGGGTGTAGAGGCCGACGATGCCCATCAGGTAGCCCATCTGGGCCGGCGTGATGGCGATGGACACCAGGACGACGGCGATCGGCCACTTCCGCCGCACGACCAACGTCGACCCGGCCAGCACGCCGAACACGACACCCACGGCCGCCGGGACCCCCGCGTCGTGCGCGAACCGAACCCCCTCCGCCCCGCACTCCGCCGCGGAGCCGGCGGCGAGCCCCGCGTCCAGTACCGCACTACGCCACCTGGTCCACCACCACGGCCCTCCCCGGGCCGTGGCATGCTCTTCCCCCGTCGTGGTCATGCCTCCAGCCTACGGGCGCGGGGGCTCGCTTTTCCGTCGAGTTTCGACGAGTTGCCTACACCACTGCGCGTAATCGAACAATGACGAAACCGATCACCGCCGAGAAGTACCGTCGCACGGAAGCCATCGCGTACGGCATAGTGTTTGTTGCCCACTCGGCGACCAGACCAAATGTCCGGTTCGAACGAGTTTGATCCCCCGTGGTGTAATTGGCAGCACCGTGGCTTTTGGTGCCATTTGTCCGGGTTCGAGTCCTGGCGGGGGAGCAACAACTTTCTCCAGCAACCCTCTTCGGGCCCTGACAGCACTGTCAGGGCCCACTCTCATGTCCCCCATGAAACGCCCCGGTATCCTGCGAATGTCCAACCCCCAGCATTCCGAAGCCGAAGGGCATACCCGTGAGCGCCATTCGCCCGGCAGCCGTCGTCGTACTCGCAGCGGGTGAGGGCACCCGTATGAAGTCGGCCACACCGAAGGTCCTGCACGAGATCTGTGGCCGCACGCTGGTCGGTCATGTGCTGGCCGCCGCCCGCGAGTTGGAGCCGGAGAACCTGGTCGTCGTCGTCGGGCACGCCCGCGAGAAGGTGACCGCCCACCTCGGCGAGACCGACCCCGGAGTGCGGACCGCGGTCCAGGCGGAGCAGAACGGCACCGGGCACGCCGTACGGATGGCGCTGGAAGAACTCGGAAGCATCGACGGAACCGTCGTCGTGGTCTGCGGCGACACCCCCTTGCTCCGCGGTGCGACCCTGCGCGAACTCACCGCGAACCACGCCACCGACGGCAACGCGGTGACCGTCCTGACCGCCGAGGTCCCGGACGCCACCGGCTACGGCCGGATCGTGCGCGAAGGCGCCTCCGGTGCCGTGACCGCGATCGTCGAGCACAAGGACGCCTCCGACTCGCAGCGCGCGATCCGCGAGATCAACTCAGGGGTATTCGCGTTCGACGGACAGTTGCTCGCCGACGCCCTCGGCAAGGTGCGCACCGACAACAGCCAGGGCGAGGAGTACCTCACCGACGTGCTCGGCATCCTGCGCGAGGCCGGACACCGCGTCGGCGCCTCCGTCGCGGCCGACCACCGCGAGATCGCCGGCATCAACAACCGCGTGCAGCTCTCCGAGGCCCGACGCATCCTGAACGACCGCCTGCTCACCGAGGCCATGCTCGCCGGCGTAACCGTCATCGACCCGGCGACCACCTGGATCGACGTCGCCGTCACCTTCGGCCAGGACGCGATCATCCACCCCGGCACCCAGCTGCACGGCGCCACCCACATCGGCGAGGGCGCCGAGGTCGGCCCCAACACCCGCCTGACGGACACCGTCGTCGAGGCCGGCGCCCGCGTCGACAACACCGTCGCCGTCAGCTCGCACATCGGCCCGCAGGCGTCCGTCGGGCCGTACGCCTATCTCCGTCCCGGCACCCGCCTGGGCACGAAGAGCAAGATCGGCACGTACGTCGAGACGAAGAACGCGACGATCGGCGAGGGCACGAAGATCCCGCACCTCTCCTACGTCGGGGACGCGACGATCGGCGAGTACAGCAACATCGGTGCCGCCAGCGTCTTCGTCAACTACGACGGACAGGCCAAACATCACACCACCGTCGGGTCGCACTGCCGTACAGGGTCGGACAATATGTTTGTGGCACCTGTCACGGTCGGGGACGGCGCGTACACCGCCGCCGGCTCCGTGATCACGAAGGACGTACCGCCCGGTTCGCTGGCCGTGGCCCGTGGCCAGCAGCGGAATATCGAGGGCTGGGTGGCCCGCAAGCGTCCGGGAAGCGCGGCGGCGAAGGCGGCGGAAACCGCTTCCCGCCAGGACCAGAACGAAGACTGACCGGAAACGGGTGCGTCGAACACGGCGTACCGTGATAAACGCACACCCAGTTGAATGACCTCTGAGGAGACAGTGCTGTGACCGGGATCAAGACGACCGGCGAGAAGAAGATGATGTTCTTCTCCGGCCGCGCCCACCCCGAGCTTGCCAAGGAGGTCGCCCAGCAGCTGGGTGTCGGGGTCGTCCCGACCAAGGCCTTCGACTTCGCGAACGGCGAGATCTACGTCCGCTTCGAGGAGTCGGTGCGCGGCGCGGACTGTTTCGTGATCCAGAGCCACACGGCCCCGATCAACCAGTGGGTCATGGAGCAGCTGATCATGATCGACGCCCTGAAACGCGCCTCGGCCCGCTCCATCACGGTGATCGTGCCGTTCTACGGCTACGCCCGCCAGGACAAGAAGCACCGCGGCCGCGAGCCGATCTCGGCCCGCCTCATCGCGGACCTGATGAAGACGGCGGGGGCGCACCGCATCCTCACCGTCGACCTGCACACCGACCAGATCCAGGGCTTCTTCGACGGCCCCGTGGACCATCTCTTCGCCCTCCCGCTCCTCGCGGACTACGTGGGCGGCAAGGTCGACCGCAGCAAGCTGACCGTCGTCTCCCCGGACGCCGGCCGCGTGCGCGTCGCCGACCGCTGGTGCGACCGCCTCGGCGCGCCCCTGGCGATCGTGCACAAGCGGCGCGACAAGGACGTGGCGAACCAGGTGACCGTCCACGAAGTGGTCGGCGAGGTCAAGGGCCGCGTCTGCGTCCTGGTCGACGACATGATCGACACCGGCGGCACGATCTGCGCCGCCGCGGACGCCCTGTTCGCGCACGGCGCGGAGGACGTCATCGTGACGGCCACGCACGGCGTGCTCTCCGGCCCCGCGGCCGACCGCCTGAAGAACTCCCGCGTCAGCGAGTTCGTCCTCACCGACACCCTCCCGACCCCGGGCGAGGTAGGCGCCGACCTCGACAAGATCACGGTCCTGTCGATCGCCCCGACCATCGCCAGCGCGGTCCGCGAGGTGTTCGAGGACGGTTCGGTGACGAGCCTCTTCGACGAACACTAGGCGCTCCGCTGGACGGGCCGCGATGTCCGTCGATCGGCTGCGGCGCCGTCGTGGCTGGTCGCGCAGTTCCCCGCGCCCCTTCAGGGCGCTCGTGAACCGGTGCTTCCAGAAGATCGATTTCCGGTACGGCCTCTCCGCCAAGTAAGCTGCCACAGTTGCTCGGCGAGGGAGGCCGTACCGCTTCGCAAGAAGTCCGTACGGCGGTCCGTTATCGACGCGCTCTTCGTAGCAGGCCGATGTTCGGCCGGGTGACCACCTTCCCCGACTGTTCTACGAGGAGTGACCATGGCCGACGTCAAGCTCACCGCCGAGACCCGCACCGAGTTCGGCAAGGGTGCCGCCCGCCGTATCCGCCGTGACAAGAAGGTTCCCGCCGTGGTCTACGGCCACGGTGTGGACCCGCTGCACGTCACGCTGCCGGGCCACGAGCTGCAGCTCGCCCTGCGTACCCCGAACGTCCTGCTGACCCTGGACATCGAGGGCAAGACCCAGCTCGCGATCCCGAAGGCCGTCCAGCGCGACGCCATCAAGGGCTTCCTCGAGCACGTCGACCTGCTCACCGTGAAGAGCGGCGAGAAGGTCACCGTCGAGGTCTACGTCCACACCGAGGGCGAGCTCGCCCCGGGCTCCTTCCTGCTGGAGCACGTGCTCAGCACGATCACCGTCGAGGCCGAGGCCACGCACATCCCCGAGTCGGTCACCGTGTCCATCGCGGGCCTGGAGGCCGGTGCCTCCATCGCCGCCAAGGACATCCCGCTCCCCAAGGGCACCACGCTGGCGATCGACGAGGACGCGGTCGTCCTCCAGGTGCTGGCCGCCCAGGCGGAGGAGGCGTCCGCGGACGCCGATGCCGAGGGCACCGAGGCCTGATCCTCACCTTCACCACGGTGTCAGCCGCTGTTCCCGTCCGTCAGGTTCGGGGGCAGCGGCTGGCGCGTATCAAGGAGACATGGACGTGACGACCGACGCGAACGCCCCCTGGCTGATCGTGGGCCTCGGCAATCCGGGCCCCGAGTACACCGCCAACCGGCACAACGTGGGCTTCATGGTGGCCGACCTGCTCGCGGAGCGGATCGGCGGCAAGTTCAAGCGGGCCGGGAAGGCACAGGCGCAGGTCCTGGAGGGCCGGATCGGTGCGCCGGGTCCGGCGAGCCGCCGGGTCGTGCTGGTGAAGCCGATGTCGTACATGAACCTGTCGGGCGGTCCGGTCAACGCGCTGCGTGACTTCTACAAGGTGCCGGTCGCGAACATCGTCGCGGTCCACGACGAGCTGGACATCGACTACGGCGCCCTCCGTCTCAAGCTGGGCGGCGGGGACAACGGCCACAACGGGCTGAAGTCGATGACGAAGGCGATGGGCCCGGACTACCACCGGGTGCGGTTCGGGATCGGGCGCCCGCCGGGCCGTATGCAGGTGGCCGACTTCGTGCTGAAGGACTTCTCGTCCACGGAGCGCAAGGAACTCGACTTCCTCGTGGACCGCGCCACCGACTCGGTCGAGTGTCTGGTGAGCGAGGGCCTGGAGCGGGCGCAGAGCGCGTACAACTCCTGACTTGACCGACTTGTCGGTCACCGGAGTTGACCGCGTGTGCAGGTATGGCCAATGATCCCCGCCATGAACTTCGGACGGCTCGCGGCGATGGGTACGGTCGCCCTGCTGATCCTGATCGCCGGGGTGTGGGGCTCCTGGCCCACCGCGCACAACGTGATGCTGACCAAGGGCCGCGAGAGCGGCACCATCGAGGTCACCGCATGCGGCGACGACACCTGCACCGGGCCGTACACCCCGGTCTCGACGGGGTCGAAGGCCCGCGCCAGCGTCGTCATCGAGCACACGGTCGCGGTGAAGAAGGGCCGGACGTACGCGGTGGTCGTGAAGCCGGGCACCGACGAGGTCATGCGCTCCGGCCCCGCCGGCATCCTCTACGCCTGGGTCCCCCTCGGCGGCGCCCTCCTGCTGGCCTCGGTGGTCGTCGCCGGCGGCCTGCGGCTGACCCGGCCCGCGTGGATCCTGGCCGGCTCGGGGATCGCCCTGCTGACGGCGGCGTTCGTAGCCCTCTGACCGCTCGAAAAGCCGAGTGCCCCCGAGCTGCTACGACAGCTCGGGGGCACCCTTCGTTTCTCTGCTCAGCCGGTGTTGCGCAGACCCGCCGCCACACCGTTGACGGTGAGGAGCAGGGCCCGGCTCAGCAGCGGGTCGGGCTCGGCGCCGGCCGCCGCCTCGTCGCGCTGGCGCTTGAGGAGGGTGACCTGGAGGTAGGAGATCGGGTCGAGGTAGGCGTCCCGGATGGTGAACGTCTGCTTCAACACCGGGGTGGCGTCGAGGAGTTCGGCCTCACCGGTGACGCGGAGCACCTCGGCGACGGTCAGATCGTGCTCGGCCCTGATGGTGTCGAAGACGTGCTTCAGCTCGTCCGGGACGAGGGTGTCGACGTAGTGCTGGGCGATCCGCAGGTCCGTCTTGGCGAGGGTCATCTCGACGTTGGAGACGAAGTTGCGGAAGAAGTGCCACTGCTCGTGCATCTCGTCGAGCACGGTGTCGAGACCGGCTTCGCGCAGCGCCTTCAGTCCCGACCCCACGCCGTACCAGCCGGGCACGATCTGCCGGGACTGGGTCCAGCCGAACACCCACGGGATCGCGCGCAGTCCGTCGAGCGAGACGCCCGAGCCGGGGCGGCGGGAGGGCCGCGAGCCCAGGTGCAGATCGGCGAGCTGGTCCACCGGCGTGGAGGCGAGGAAGTACGTCGGCAGGTCCGGGTCCTCGACCAGCCTGCGGTAGGCGGCGTGGGCGGCGTCGCTGACGACGTCCATGGCCGCGTCCCAGCGGGCCAGCGCCTCGTCGGACTGGCGGGGCGAGGTGTGCAGGGCGGAGGCCTGGAGGGTGGCGGCGACCGTCAGTTCCAGGTTCTCGCGGGCCAGCGACGGCACCAGGTACTTGTCGGAGATGACCTCGCCCTGCTCGGTCACCTTGATCTCGCCCTCCAGGGTCCCCCAGGGCTGGGCGAGGATCGCGTCGTGCGAGGGACCGCCACCGCGGCCGACGGTTCCGCCGCGACCGTGGAAGAGGCGGAGCCGCACCCCGTACCGGTGCGCCACGTCACGCAGGCGCCGCTGCGCCCGGTGGATCTCCCACTGACTCGTCGTAATACCACCGAACTTGGAGGAGTCCGAGTACCCGAGCATGACCTCCTGGACATCCCCGCGCAGCGCCACGAGCCGCCGGTAGGACGGGTCCGAGAGCATGTCCTCCAGGATGGTGTCGGCGGCCTTGAGCTCGTCGGTGGTCTCCAGGAGCGGCACGATGCCGACCTTGGCCCATCCGGCGTGCAGGTCGATCAGACCGGCCTCGCGGGCGAGGACGGCGGCGGCGAACACGTCGTCGGCGCCCTGGCACATCGAGATGATGTACGACTCGATGACCTCGGGCCCGAAGACGGCGAGGGCCTTCTTGACGGTCTCGAACACGCCGAGGGTCTTCTCACCGGCCGCGTCGACGGGTGCGGGCGTCGGAGCCAGGGGCCGCCTGGACCGCAGCTCCTTCGCGAGCAGCTTGGTGCGGTACTCGCGGGGCATGTCGGAGTACCGCCAGGACTCCTCGCCGAGCCGGTCGAAGAGCTGGCCCAGCGCGTGATGGTGGGCGTCCGCGTGCTCCCGTACGTCCATGGTGGCGAGCTGCAGCCCGAACGCGCCGAGCGTGCGGATCGTACGGTCCATGCGGCCGTCGGCGAAGAGGCCGCCGCGGTGGGCGCGCAGCGAGGTCTGGATCAGGGTGAGGTCGTGCAGCAGTTCGGCGGTGCCGAGGTAGTCGCGGCCGGGCTGGTGCGGGGTGTCCTTGGCCAGGCGGCTCTTGGTGTTCTCCAGCTTCTGCCGGATGCAGGTGGCCTTGAGCCGGTACGGCTCCTCGGCGTTGAGCCGCTTGTAGCGGGGGCTGATCTCGGGCAGCAGCTCCAGGTCGGTCTGGAGGGACTCCAGCAGCTCGTCCGTCGCACCCGTGTAGCGGATGGAGTTGGAGAGGAAGCCACGCAGTTCGTCGATCGTCTCCAGGGCGTCGTTGATGCCGTGCTCGTGCTGGAGGATCAGGACGTCCCAGGTGACCTGGGGGGTGACGTTCGGGTTGCCGTCGCGGTCGCCGCCGATCCAGGTGCCGAAGGTGAGCGGGCGGGTGTCGTCGGGCAGCTTGACGCCGACGCGCTCCAGCTCGGCGGTGAGGTCTTCGAGGACGTCACCCACGGCGCCCGCGTGCAGCTCGTCCAGGTAGTAGATGGCGTTACGGGCTTCGTCGGCCGGTTCCGGACGGACGACCCGGAGTTCGTCCGTCTGCCAGACCAGGTCGATGTTCTCGGCCAGCCGGGTGTCGTAGCGGCGGCGGTCGGACTCGATGACCGGGGTCTCCAGGAGCGTGGCGATGCGCCGGAGCTTGTTGAGGACCGACCGGCGCGCGGCCTCGGTGGGGTGCGCGGTGAAGACCGGGCGGACGTTCAGGTTCTTGACCGTCTCGCGCAGGTGGTCGGGGTCGGCGTCCTTGAGGCGGTCGGCCGTACGGGCCAGGAGACCGCCCTCGGCGGCCCGGCGGGCGCGCAGCTCACGGCCGCGGTGCACCTGCTCGGTGACGTTGGCCAGGTGGAAGTAGGTGGAGAAGGCGCGGACCAGCTTGGCGGCGGTCTCCAGCTCGGTGCCGCGCAGCAGCTCGGCGGCGGCCTCGCCGTCCTCCCGGGTGAGGCGGCGGACCTTCTCGACCAGTTCGAGCAGCTCGGGGCCCTCCTGGCGGACGAGGGTCTCGCCCAGCAGGTCGCCCAGTCGCCGGATGTCGGCGCGCAGCTCATTGTTGGTCGTAGTGGCCTGGTCGTCGGCACTGCTCACAGGTGCGGCTCCTTGCAGTGTTTGAAGCTCGTCTGGAGGGAACCCGGACGGCGGTCCCGCGGCGGCTGCCGCATACGGGACGGACATCCGGGAAGAAAACAGAGCGGACCGCGCTGTCCGACCGACACCAAGGATAGGTGTCCACTCTGACGCGCGGTCTCACGGGCTTCGTCCACCGGTCGACGCACTGCCATACTTACGTCGCCGTAGGTTACGGAACCGTAGGGAAGTCCATGGTGAACTCATACTCGGCTCCCGCCGTCCGACGCTCAGCCTCCACCTCCGAACCCCACAGGGGACGCCCATGACCACGAGCTCCGATGTGATCGACGACGCCCCGCGGGCGAACGACGACGGCACTCCGCTGCCCGCCGCCACCCTGGGCGGCGAGAAAAAGGGGACGCTGGAACAGCTGACCCTCCTCCTCTTCATCACCGTCCCGTTCCTGGCGCTGCTCGCGGCGGTGCCGCTGGCGTGGAGCTGGGGCGGGGTGAGCTGGCTGGATCTCGGCCTGCTGGTGTTCTTCTACTACCTGGGCTGCCACGGCGTGACGATCGGCTACCACCGGTACTTCACGCACGGCTCGTTCAAGGCGAAGCGCCCGCTGCGGATCGCCATCGCCATCGCCGGGTCGATGGCGGTCGAGGGCCCGCTGGTGCGCTGGGTGGCCGACCACCGCAAGCACCACAAGTTCTCCGACGCCGAGGGCGACCCGCATTCGCCGTGGCGCTACGGCGAGACCGTGCCGGCGCTGATCAAGGGCCTGTGGTGGGCGCACATCGCCTGGATGTTCGACGAGGAGCGCACCCCGCAGGACAAGTACGCGCCCGACCTGATCAAGGACAGGACGATCCGGGCGATCTCCCGCCAGTTCATCTTCTGGACGATGTTGTCGCTGGCGCTGCCCCCGCTGATCGGCGGGCTGGCCACCATGTCCTGGTGGGGCGCGTTCACCGGCTTCTTCTGGGGCTCGCTCGTCCGGGTCGCGCTGCTGCACCACGTCACCTGGTCGATCAACTCGATCTGCCACGCGGTCGGCAAGCGCCCCTTCAAGTCCCGTGACCGCTCGGGCAACGTGTGGTGGCTGGCGATCCTGTCCTGCGGCGAGTCCTGGCACAACCTCCACCACGCCGACCCGACGTCCGCGCGGCACGGTGTGATGCGCGGCCAGCTGGACTCCTCGGCGCGGATCATCCGCTGGTGCGAGCAGCTCGGCTGGGCCTATGACGTGCGCTGGCCGTCACGCTCGCGTATCGATTCGCGCCGTATCTCCGGTCCGGACGGCTCTCAGCCCCGGAAGGAGTCGGCGGAGGCGGCATGATTGACGCCGTGGCGACCGATCCCAGCAGCACCCCGAGCAACGAGAAGCCCCGACGCGCGCGCCGCACCCGGATGACGGGAGCAGAACGCCGGGCCCAGCTGCTGGAAGTCGGTCGCACGCTCTTCGCGGCGAAGGGTTTCGAGGCCACGTCGGTGGAGGAGATCGCGGCGAAGGCCGGGGTCTCCAAGCCGGTGGTCTACGAGCACTTCGGCGGCAAGGAGGGCCTGTACGCGGTGGTCGTGGACCGCGAGATGCGCCGCCTGCTGGACATGGTGACCAGCTCCCTGACGGCCGGCCACCCCCGCGAACTCTGCGAACAGGCGGCCTTCGCCCTCCTCGACTACATCGAGGAGTACACGGACGGCTTCCGCATCCTGGTCCGCGACTCCCCCATCCCGCAATCGACGGGGTCCTTCGCATCGCTCATCTCGGACATCGCGACCCAGGTCGAGGACATCCTGGGCCGCGAGTTCAAGAGCCGCGGCTTCGACGCGAAACTCGCCCCCCTCTACGCCCAGGCCCTCGTCGGCATGGTCGCCCTGACCGGCCAGTGGTGGCTGGACGTCCGCCGCCCGAAGAAGGCGGAGGTGGCGGCCCATCTGGTGAACCTGGCCTGGCACGGGCTGGACGGCCTGGAGGCGAAGCCGCGGTTGATAGGGCACCGGAAGGCCTGATCACGGACTCGCAGAGTCGGCTGGGCCGGATCCCCCGACCACCGGCTCCAGGAACTCCAGCCGGTTCCCCACCGGATCCTCCGAGTAGAAGCGCCGGTGCCCCGGCAGGTCCCCGTCCCAGGTGACCGTCGCTCCATGGGCCGCCAGCCGGGCCGCGTACGCCTCGATGTCGGTGACTCGCAGCCCGGGATGGGCCTTCTTCGCGGGCCGGAAGTCGGCCTCGATCCCCAGATGGAGCTGCACCGCCCCCGCCCCGAACCAGCACCCGCCCCGCGCGGCCAGTGCCGCCGGCTTGGGGATCTCGGTCATGCCGAGGGTGTCGACGTAGTAGGCGCGCAGCGCGTCCTCCGAACCCGCCGGGGCCGCCAACTGCACATGGTCCACGGCCGCGAGCACCGCTCACACCTCCTTGCGGGCCACCGCGAACAGCCGCCTGAAGGGGAGCACCGTGCCGTACTCCGCCGTCGGGTACGCCTCGCGCAGCAGGTCGCGGTACTCCGTCACGAACGCGTCCCGTGCCTCCGGGTCGTCCGCGAGCGCGGTGAGGACCGGGCGCAGGCCGGTGCCCTTGACCCAGTCGAGGACGGGGTCGGTGCCGGGCAGGATGTGCTGGTACGTCGTCTGCCAGACGTCCGCCGCGCAGCCGAGGCGGGTCATGCGGTCGAGGTAGACGCCGGGTGCGTGGACCGAGTCCTCGCGGCGCAGCACCTCGCCGAGCCGGCTCTTCCAGCGGGCGGTGGCGGCGAGTTCGCGCATCAGGGCGTGCAGGGGCGCGTCGATGTTGTCCGGCACCTGGAAGGCGAAGGTGCCGGAGGGCGCCAGCGCGGAGATCCAGTCGCCGAACCGGTCGAGGTGCCCCGGCACCCATTGCAGCGCCGCGTTCGACACGATCAGGTCGTACGGCTCGGTCGGTGCCCATGTCGTGGCGTCGGCCGGGGCGAAGTCGAGGCTGCCGCCACCGGCCGTGGGGCCGGCGCAGGGCTCGGCCTTCTCCAGCATCTCGGGTGAGTTGTCGTAGCCGGTGATGTGCGCGGTGGGCCAGCGGTCGGCGAGGACGGCGGTCATGTTGCCGGGGCCGCAGCCGAGGTCGGCGATGCGGGGCGGGGTGCCGGGGACGTCGGTGACGCGGGCGAGGAGGTCGGTGAACGGGCGGGCGCGGTGGCCGGCGTGGCGCAGGTACTGGGCGGGGTCCCAAGTCGTCATGTCTCCCACTTTCCCCGCACGGTTATCTCGATGTCAAGAGACTTGAAATCAAGTTAGTTGATGTCAAGAGACTTCATGTCGACACAACCACTACACTGATCGTCATGGAGGACGAGGTCGATCGGCTTGTCGCAGCGTGGCGCCGGGAGCGCCCGGACCTCGACGTGGAGCCGCTTGAGGTACTCAGCCGGGTGAGCAGACTGGCCCGGCACCTGGACCGGGCGCGCCGGCTGGCCTTCGCCGAGCACAGTCTCGAACCCTGGGAGTTCGACGTGCTGACGGCACTGAGGCGCGCGGGCAGCCCCTACCAGCTCTCCCCCGGCCAGTTGCTGACCCAGACCCTGGTCACGTCCGGCACGATGACGAACCGCATCGACCGCCTGGCCCAGAAGGGCCTGGTCGAGCGGCTCCCCGACCCCAGCGACCGCCGGGGCGTGCTGGTCCGGCTCACCGAGGAGGGCCAGGACCGCGCGGACCAGGCCCTGGCCGGCCTGCTGGCGCAGGAGCGCGCGATCCTCGCGGAACTCTCCCGCGCCCAGCGGGGCGAACTGGCCGGACTGCTACGCCAGTTGACCGCCCCGTTCGACAACATCCCCGGCTAGGTCGACGGGTCCGACCCCCGCGCGCCGGGCGAGCGCCACCGCCGCGAGGGTCGAGTGGACCCCCAACTTGCCGAGCACGTTTTGCATATGCGTCCGGACCGTGTGCGGGGAAAGGAACAGCCGCTCGGCGACCGCCTTCCGCCCCAGCCCGGCCACCATGCAGCGCAGCACCTCGCGTTCCCTCGGCGTGAGGGACTCCACGAGACGCTCGCTCTCGGTGCGGTGCTTGCGTGCGGCCGTCAACTCGCGCAGGACCCCGGTCAGCAGGGCCGGCGGCAGATGCGTCTCGTCGCGCAGGACACCTCGGATGACGGTTAAAAGCCTGGACAGCGAGCAGTCCTTGGCGACCCAGCCGGACGCCCCGGCCTGCAGGGCCAGCGCGGCCCGGCGCGGATCGTCCTTCTCCGCCAGCACGACCATCCGTACGCTCGGCTGGGCGGAACGGACCCCGGCGACCAGGGAGATCCCGTCCACCAGCCCGTCCTCGTTGCCCGCCTGTACCGGCACCGCCGGCCGGATGCCCTGCACATTGCCGCCCAGGTCGGCGTCCACCAGCAGGACGTCGAATCTGCGGCCCTCGGCGTTCGCGCGCTCCATGCTGCGCAGCGCGGCGGGACCACTGCCGGCCGCGGACACGTCGACATCTGGCTCGGCCGCCAGTGCCGCGGCGAGCGATTCGGCGAAGATGCGATGGTCGTCGACGACCAGGACTCGGATGCGAACCACGAAACCCCCTTCCCCAGGCTCCTGGTGGAGCAGGGGATACCTCATCGTCGGGAGACGAAGCGATGGTTGCGGGTACGACGCCCGGGAGCTGCCGAAACCGCACGGCCGCCGCCGTGCAGAGACTGCTACCCCCACATCGGGCGTCGTACCCGACTTGTCTCGCCCCCTGATCAGCACCGGCCCCCACCGGTGCTGTTCACAGGGTACGGCCGGGGCGCAGCAGCGGAACCCAATTTGCAGAACTGACTGTCCGGCGCGTTTATGGTGAGCCGCATGTTTCGTATTGAGACGGAAGTCGACAAGGAGCGACGCGATCTGCTCCGCGCCCGGCTGCTCGAAACCAACACGGCCGCGTCCCCGGTGCTGCGGGCGCTGCGCGGGACCCCTCGCGAACGTGAAGTTCCGCTCCACGTGTGGGCGTTGGACGACTCGGGGGAGCTGGCGGGCGGAGCGGTCTGCCACACCTGGGCGGACTGGCTCCATGTGACCTATCTGTGGGTGGACGGCCGGCACCGGGGGACGGGGCTCGGCTCCCGGCTGCTCGCGCGGGCGGAGCGCATCGCCCGTGAGAAGCGCGGCTGTGTGGCGGCCCGGCTCGACACATGGGACTTCCAGGCGCCGGAGTTCTACAAGAAGCAGGGGTACGAGGTGGTGTCCGTGATCCCGGACTATCCGCCGGGGATCACGGAGTACACCCTCACCAAGCACCTGGGCTGACCACGGCGGTCGGTGAAGTGGCCGATTGTGGCGGCACGTTGGGATCGGCCCTCTACAGTCCCTCGCTGTGACGCTCACTTCCTCCCGAAACCCCGGAACACCGTCGCTGTGGCGTGAACGGCCGTTCCTGCTGCTCGCCGCCGCCCGCACCGTCTCCGTGCTCGGCAACGGATTCGCCCGGGTGGCCCTCGCCTTCGCGGTGCTGGCGCTGCCCGGCGCCGGACCCGGCCAACTCTCCCTGGTCGTGGCCTGCCAGGCCTTGCCGCAGCTGGTGTTCATCCTGATCGGCGGGGTCATCGCGGACCGGATGTCACGCGCCCGGCTGATGGCGCTGGCGGATGTGCTCGGCGCCGGGGCGTACACGGGCCTGGCCGTCCTGGTCCTGTCCGGACACGCACCGATCCCGGCGATGTGCCTGCTGGCGGTGGCGGCCGGTACGGCGACGGCCGTGTTCGCGCCGGCGATGGAGGGCATCATGCCGCTGGTGGTCCCCGCGGACCGCTTGCAGCGGGCGAACGGTCTGCTGCGGGTGGGCACCAACAGCGCGCTGCTCCTGGGTCTGTCGCTCTCGGGCGTGACGGTGGCGCTGGTCGGCCCCGGCTGGGCACTGGCCCTGAACGCCGCGTCCTTCGCCCTCAGCGCGGCCCTGACGGCCCGCCTCCCGGTGCCGGCCCGCCCGCCCAGGAAGACCTCCGGCTGGGCCGATCTCCGCGACGGCTGGCGGGAGTTCGCGTCCCGCCAGTGGCTGTGGGTGGTGGTGGCGCAGTGGTCGATCGTGATCGCGGCGCTCAACGCGAACGTGGGAGTCCTCGGCCCCCTGACCGCCGACCGCTATCTCGGCGGCGCCCGCGCCTGGTCGCTGATCGTCGCCGCGCAGGCCCTGGGCACGATCGCCGGCGCGGGCCTGGCCTCCCGCGTCCGGGTCCGCCGCCCGATCCTGGTGGCGGTCCTGGCCACGTTCCCGACGGCGGCACCGGTCGCCCTGCTCGCCGTGCGGGCCCCGGTCTGGCTGATCGCCGCCGCGATGTTCACGGCCGGCGTCTCCAACGACGTCTTCGGCGTCCTGTGGAGCACCACGATCCACCGCGAGATCCCGGAGGAGTCCCTCTCCCGAGTCAGCTCCTACGACTATTTCGGCTCCCTGTCCTTCGCCCCACTGGGCCTGCTGATCGCCGGACCGCTCGCGGCGACCGTAGGGCTGGGGCACGCTCTCGCGGGGTGCGCGGCGCTGGTGGTGCTGGCCACGGGGGCGGCGCTGCTGGCGCCGGGGGTGCGGAACCTGCGCGGCGGCGGAGAGCCCGAGCCGGTCACGGCTCCCTGACGAAGGCGAGGGACAACCCGTGGACGTCTGGTCGGACTGTTCCTCGTGGAGCCGTCGCATCCTGGCCGCCGACGACCGGCTTTCCGGCGGGCCCGGCGTGCGGCATCGGCGGTACGAGAACTGGGGGCTGCACCCTGATTCGGCCGATCCGTTGGTGCGGACGCTGCTCGCGCTGAGCATCCATTCCCTCGTCCTGGACGCCGTGGCCCAAGGACAGCCGTACACACCGGACATGATCGGGTGGCTCAGGCTGGTCGACCTGGCGGACGTGGTGACGAAGCGGCCCGACTACGAACTGCTCGCCGGTCTCCCCGCCCTCGGCGAGGTCGACCGGCTGCGTGTCGACGTGGTGCGGATCCTCACCTACGACAGCGCGTCCGCGCTGACCGCCGCGCGTCTACGCACGGTGGTCCACGGTGCGCTGCGCCGACTGGCCAGGAGCGTCTCCGCCCGGGATGCCGTCTGCGACGACATACCCCGGTGAGCGGGACGCCCCGGCCGGCCGCAGTTCAGCGCACCCGCCGCGCCCCCGCCGAAGGCACCGCCGGGAACACGCGAGGCGCGGTGTAACCCGCCGCCGCGAACGCCTCCTCGACCGCCTTCGTGACCGTGTCCGCGTCCGAGGCCTCGACCAGGACGATCGCCGAGCCGCCGAAGCCGCCGCCCGTCATCCGCGCGCCGAGCGCGCCCGCGCCGACCGCCGTGTCGACCACGAGGTCCAACTCGGGGCAGGAGATGCGCAGATCGTCGCGGAGGGAGGTGTGGCCCTCGGTGAGGACCGGGCCGATCGCCCGTACGTCCCCCGCGTCCAGCAGGTTGATGACCTGGTCGACCCGGTGGTCGTCGGAGACGACATGGCGGACGTAACGCTGGATCCGTTCATCGCTCAACCGCGCCAGGGACGACTCCAGGTCCTCGTACGCCACGTCCCGCAGGAAGGGGACGCCGAGTTGGCGGGCGCCCTCCTCGCAGCCCTCGCGGCGTTCGGCGTAGGCGCCGTCGCCGAGGGCGTGCTTCACACGGCTGTCGACGACAAGCAACGACAGGCCCTCCGACGCCAGGTCGAAGGGGATCTGACGGATCGACAGATCGCGGCAGTCGAGGTGGAGCGCGTGACCCTCCTCGGCGCAGGCCGAGGCCGTCTGGTCCATGATCCCGCAGGGAACGCCCACGAAGTCGTTCTCAGCGCGCTGCGAGAAGCGGGCCAACTCCGGCCCGGACAGGCCGAGTTCGAAGAGGTCGTTGAGGGCCAGGGCCGTGACGACCTCCAGCGCCGCCGACGACGACAGGCCCGCGCCCGTCGGAACCGTGGACGACAAGTGGATGTCCGCACCGGTGACTTGATGGCCCGCCTCGCGCAACACCCAGACCACGCCCGCCGGATACGCGGCCCAGCTGGTGTTGGTGCGCGGGGCCAGGTCCTCGACATGCAGTTCCACGACCGGACCCTCGATGTCCGCCGAGTGGAGGCGCAGGACGCCGTCCGTACGGCGGGACACCGCCGCCACCGCCGTGTGCGGCAGGGCGAGCGGCATCACGAAGCCCTCGTTGAAGTCGGTGTACTCGCCGATCAGGTTGACCCGGCCCGGCGCGGCCCAGACGCCCTCGGGAGCGGTGCCGTACAGCTCCTCGAAGCCCTCAAGTACACCCACGTGTTCTCTCCTAACCCTTCGATACGTTCTGCGCGAACGCCCACGCGTCCGCGACGATGCCCGCGAGATCCGCGCGGGCCGGGTTCCAGCCGAGGCGCTCCCTGGCACGGTCCGCCGAGGCGACCAGGGTCGCCGGGTCGCCGCCGCGGCGCGGGGCGACGATCTCGGGGATCGGGTGCCCGGTGACCTGGCGGACCGTCTCGACGACCTGGCGGACGGAGAAGCCTTCGCCGTTGCCCAGGTTGCAGATCAGGTGCTCGCCCGGGGTGGCCGCCTTCAGCGCCAGCAGGTGCGCGTCGGCCAGGTCCGCCACATGGATGTAGTCACGGACGCAGGTGCCGTCCGGCGTCGGGTAGTCGTCGCCGTAGACGGAGATCGCGTCGCGCTTGCCCTGGGCGACCTGCAACACCAACGGGATGAGGTGCGACTCGGGGGCGTGCCGCTCGCCGCAACTGCCGTACGCGCCCGCCACGTTGAAGTAGCGGAGCGAGACCGCGCCCAGCCCGTGGGCCTGCGCCTCGCTCGTGATCATGAAGTCGACCGACAGCTTCGAGGCGCCGTAGGGGTTGGTCGGGGAGGTGCGGGCGGTCTCGACGATCGGAACCTCCTCCGGCTCGCCGTACGTGGCCGCCGTGGAGGAGAAGACGAGCTTGCGGACTCCGGCCTCGCGCATCGCGGCGAGGAGGGCCATCGAGCCGCCGACGTTGTTCTCCCAGTACTTCTCGGGCTTGACGACGGACTCGCCGACCTGGGAGAACGCGGCGAAGTGGAGGACGGCGTCGTAGGACGAGTCCAGCCACTTGGCGGCGTCGCGGATGTCGCCCTCGATGAACGTGGCCCCCGCCGGCACTCCCTCGCGGAAACCCGTCGAGAGGTTGTCCAGGACCGTGACCTCGTGGCCCGCCTCCAGCAGATGCTGGGCGACCACGCTGCCGACGTAACCCGCCCCGCCCGTGACCAGGTACTTACCGCTCATCAACTCGCTACCTCTCGCAGTCGCTCGGCCGCGCGCTCCGGCGGCACGTCATTGATGAACACGCTCATGCCGGACTCGGAACCCGCGAGGAACTTCAGCTTGCCGGAAGTGCGGCGAATGGTGAAAAGCTCGAGGTGGAGCGCGAAGTCGTCCCTGCTCACACCCTCGAACTCCTCCAGTGTGCCGAACGGCGCCTGGTGCCAGGCGGAGATGTACGGCGTCGGAGGCTCGCCCTCACCGAAGATCCGGTCGAAGCGCCTCAAGAGTTCCAGATAGACCTTGGGGAACTCTGTGCGCGCCGCCTCGTCCAGACCGAGCAGATCGGGCACCCGGCGCTTGGGATACAGGTGGACCTCGTAGGGCCAGTGCGCGGAGTACGGCACGAAGGCCGCCCAGTGTTCACCCTCAAGGACGACCCGCTCACCGGCGAGTTCGCGCTCCAGGACCGAGTCGAAGAGGTTCTCCCCGCCGGTCGCCTCCTTGTGCGCGGCGAGCGAGCGCAGCATCAGGGCGGTGCGCGGGGTGGTGAAGGGGTAGGCGTAGATCTGGCCGTGGGGATGACCGAGGGTCACACCGATCTCTTCGCCGCGGTTCTCGAAACAGAAGACCTGCTCGACGGAGGGAAGATGCGACAGCTCCGACGTCCGGTCCGTCCACGCGTCGAGGACGAGGGCCGCCTGCTCCTCGGTCAGCGAGGCGAAGGACGCGTCGTGGTCGGAGGTGAAGCAGACCACCTCGCAGCGGCCGGAGTCCCCGGCCAGCGAGGGGAAACGGTTCTCGAACACGACGACGTCGTACGAGGAGTCCGGGATCTCGCTGAGCCGGTCGCCCGTCGTCGGGCAGAGCGGGCACTGGTCGACCGGCGGGTGATAGATGCGGCCCTGGCGGTGCGAGGCGATCGCCACCGAGTCGCCGAGCAGCACGTCCCGCCGTACCTCCGAAGTGGTGACCGTGCGCTCCAGCGGGCGGCGGTCCACCGCGTCGCGCACGGTGTCGTCCCGCAGGTCGTAGTAGATGAGCTCACGACCGTCGGCCAACCGGGTCGAGGTCTTCTTCACGCCGGGCTCTCCATCCGTACGTACATCCACGCCGCATCCGGGCTTCACACAGAACTAAACACATCAAACCATCGATCCCCCCAGCCGTCACCATCAAAATCAAACAAAGAACACCAAACGAAGAACACAAACAAGGTGAGCGCTTGATGCGGACTCTGCAGCCCCCACCTCCCTCGCCGCCGAGCTCCGGCTCCCCACCAACGGGCTCGACTACACGATCCTGGCGATCTACTTCGTCGTAGTCCTCGGCATCGGTCTGGCCGCCCGCAGATCGGTGAAGACGAGCCTCGACTTCTTCCTCTCCGGGCGCTCCCTGCCCGCGTGGATCACCCGTCTCGCCTTCATCTCGGCCGACCTGGCCGCCACCGAGATCCTGGGCATGGCCGCCAACAGCGCGCAGTACGGCGCGTACACCGTGCGCTGGTACTGGATCGGCGCCATCCCGGCCATGGTCTTCCTGGGCCTGGTGATGATGCCCTTCTACTACGGCTCGAAGGTGCGCTCGGTCCCGGAGTTCCTGCTGCTGCGCTTCGACAAGTGGGCACACCTGCTGAGTTCGATCCTGTTCGCCTTCGCCGCGATCCTGATCGCCGGTGTGAACCCTCGGCGGGCTGTCGTCCGCGATCTACAACGAGGTCCTCCAGTTCTTCGTGATCCTGGCCGCCCTCATCCCGATCTCCTACCTCGACCCGAAGAAGGTCGGCGGCTGGGACGGCCTGACCGACAAACTCGACGCGCCCCACGGCCACAACTTCACCACCGCGTGGGGCGGCACCGGCATCGGCAGCGTCAACCCGCTCGGCGCGAACTGGCTGACCATCGTGCTGGGTCTCGGCTTCGTCCTGTCCTTCGGCTACTGGACGACCAACTTCGCCGAGGTGCAGCGCGCGCTCTCCGCGAAGAACCTCTCCGCCGCCCAGCGCACCCCGCTCATCGCCGCGTACCCGAAGGTCTTCATCGTGTTCCTGGTGATGATCCCGGGCCTGGTGGCGGCGGCGCTGGTCCCGAAGATCGGCACCAGCGGCTCGGATCTGCAATACAACGACGCGATCCCGTACCTCATGGAACAGCTGCTGCCCAACGGCGTCCTCGGCATCGCGGTGACGGGCCTGCTGGCGGCGTTCATGGCCGGCATGGCGGCCAACGTCTCATCCTTCAACACGGTCTTCACGAACGACATCTGGGCGAAGTACGTGGTGACGGACCGCGAGGACTCGTACTACGTCCGCTTCGGCCGCCTGATCACGGTGATCGGCGTGGCGGCTTCCGTCGGCACAGCCTTCCTGGCCTCGTCCTTCTCCAACATCATGAGCTATCTGCAGACCCTCTTCTCCTTCTTCAACGTGCCGATGTTCGTCGTCTTCATCGTCGGCATGTTCTGGAGGAAGGCGACGTCGAAGTCCGGCTTCTGGGGCCTGCTCGCGGGCACGGTCACCGCGATGGTCAACTACTTCTGGATCTACAAGCAGGGGATCATCTCCATCCCCTCCGACCAGGGCGCCAACTTCGTCTCCGCGATCGCCGGGTTCGTCGCCGGCGCGGTGGTCATGTTCGCGGTCTCCCTCTTCACCCGGCCGAAGCCGGCGGCGGAACTCCAGGGCCTGGTCTACGGCACGACGTCCCCCGGCATGACCGAGGCACCCGCCGCGGGCGACGACGCGTGGTACCGCCGCCCGGCCCTGCTCGGCTGGGGCGCGGTGATCCTGGCCGCCCTCTGCTACATCCCGTTCTCGTTCTGGCCGCGGAGGATTGAGAGACCATGTCTGAAAACTCCGGACGCTCAGAGCACGACCTCCAGCGCGAAGTCAGCGAACTGGAGGGCAAGTCGACGACCGCGTCCCGACTGTTCGACCTGCGGCTGATCATCGGTGGGCTGTTCGTCGTCTACGGCGTGATCGTCACGATCGCGGGGATCAACCCGTCGGATTCGTCGCTGGACAAGTCCGAGGGCGTCAACATCAACCTGTGGACCGGGATCGCGATGTTGCTGCTCGGGATCTTCTTCCTGGGGTGGTTGAAGCTGCGGCCGACGCCTCCGGTGGAGGTGGCGGAAGAGGAAGAGGAAGAGGGGGCTTAGGGCGGCTACCGGGTGCGGGTGAGCTGTGGCCGGTCGCTCAGTTCCCCGCACTCCTGGGGAATTCCCCCACGAACAGTTCCGACGCGTCGGTGACGTGGTTCGCACGGTCCAGCCAGGCGTTGAGTTCGTCCAGGTCCGTGGAGGCGAGGATGCGGTCGCGGACGGACTCGGGGACGTCGATCTGACGCCAACCGAAAATACGAAGCAGCATCTCCGCCGTCGCCTGGACGCGCCCCTCCTCGCGCCCTTCTTCCCGCACCTGCTCCGCCAGCGGGTGCCGCCAGAAGTACTGGATCGCCGTCATCAGGTCCCTCCACATCTGCTGGGCCTGGCGGTCCGCCAGGCACGAGTCGACGAACTGCACGAAGACCGCGGCACTGTCCGGGTCGATGGTCCGCAGGGCGGTTGCCAGGGATTCCAGTATGACGGCGGCCTGCGGACCCTTGCCATGCGTCATCGCCGAAAGCACCGCAAGGGGTACGTCCCGCTCGGCCTCCCGCTCGTCCGCGATCACCGGCACGTTGTCCGGACCGAGGACGAACGGTCGTACCGTCAGCGAGGGGCATCCGCGCACCCCGAGATGAATGGGCTCAGCCGCCCACCGGGCCGTGGCGCTGCTCTGGGTGATGACGATGAGCACGGGCTCGCAGCGGTACTTCTCATGCAGGTAGCTGAGGTAGTACGGCCAACTGCCGCGTTTCCTCTTGTCGATGTCGCTCTGCGACTCGACGACCAGGAGATAGACGCCCTCCTCGGTCTCCGCCCGCAGCAACGTGTCCACACGTCTCTCGACCGGCTCGATCTCGGTGAGGTCCACGTTCATGGCGGCGAACTCACGCGGTTCCGGCAGCGGAACACCTAACACGTCCTGCAGAGCACGGGTGAGCAGCGCGGGATCCTTCTGGAAGATCCGGTGCAGCGCCTCGTGTGACGAGCCGACCATCAGCTCTCCTTTCGGTACGACATGATCAACGAGCTAGGCCACGGCGAGGTCACACCAGATGTACTTGCCGCGCCTGCCGTTCCTCGACAACGGCTGCCAGCCCCAGGCATCTGCGCACGCCTGGACGAGGGCGAGACCGCGCCCCTCCTCGGCGTCCAACAGACTCGCCAACTGCCCCGGCGCTTCAGGCGGTTCGGGGTCCGCGTCCCACGCCCCGACCCGCAGCACCCCCGCCGACCACCGCACCCCGAGCATCGCCGGACCCTTGGTGTGCAGTACGGCGTTGGCCACCAGCTCCGTCGCGAGGAGCTCGGCGGTGTCCGCGACGCCGATGAGTCCGTGCACGGTGAGGACCAGGCGGAGGGTGCGGCGGCAAACGGTGACGGCACGGCGGTCGGACGGGATGGAGAGGGAGTACTCCCAGGGTTCGGGCTCGGTTTCGGGCATGGGTGAACTCCGTTGGTGGTGTGGGGAGTTGATGCGGGTCACGGGCGGTGGCCTGCCACGCCGCCATGGCAGGACGGGGTGGTGCGCTTCCGGCATCCCGGGGTTCCGCACGGTGTGCGTCGCGTCACCGACGGTAGGACCTTAATTTAGGACTCTGCAAGTCGTTGCCGTAATCTGCCCCCGAACGAGTCGCCGCTTCCCGGGAGTTGGGGGTGGCAAGGAGGAAGCCATGCCACGCCGTAAGCAACCCACCGCACGCCAGGTACGACTGGGCGTGGAGCTGCGGAAACTACGCGAAGCCGCAGGGCTCAAGGCGCGTGAGGCAGCCACCTTGCTCGGAGCGGATTCCGTCCAGATGAGCCAGATCGAGTTCGGTATCGCGGGCGTGAGCGAGGCCCGTGTACGGCGGCTTGCCGCCCACTACGACTGCACGGACGACGAGTTGGTCCATGCACTGGTGGCGATGGCGACCGACCGGACCCGCGGCTGGTGGGAGGAGTACCGCGGCTTGCTGCCCATGTCGTTCCTGGATCTCGCCGAGTTGGAGTACCACTCCAGCTACCGACTCGATGTGGAGTTCCTGCACATCCCCGGGCTTTTCCAGACGGAGGACTACGCGCGCGCCGTCTTCTCCTACCGAGTCCCCGAACTCCCGGCCGACGACCTCGAACTGCGCGTACGCCATCGCATGGATCGCAAGAAGATCATCGAGAGTCCCACTCCAGCCCCGTACGAAGCGGTGATCCACGAGGCAGCGCTCCGCATCAAGGTCGGCGGTCGAACCTGCTCACGAGCTCAGCTCAGCCGCGTTCTCGAATTCTCCGAGGCAGAACACATCACCGTGCGCGTCATCCCCTTCGCCCTCGACGACTTCGCCGGCGCCACCAACGCCATGATGTACGCGGGAGGTGCCGTACCCAAGCTCGACACCGCGGTACGCGACGCACCCCACGGCGCGGCCTTCATCGACTCCGAAGCCCAACTCGGCGCCTTTCGAACGCTCTTCCGTAAAGTGGAGGCGGTGTCACTCGACCCCGATCAATCGCGTGACGTCATCCATAGGCTGGCGAAGGAACTGTGAGGCGCGCCGTGACCATCCCCAACAACTGGCAGAAGTCATCCTTCTCCGGCAGTGGCGACGGCAACAACTGCATCGAGCTCGCCACCACCCCCACCACCCTCCACCTCCGCGAGAGCGACACCCCCGCCGCCGCCCTCACCACCACCCCCACGGCCCTCGCCGCCCTCCTCCACGGCATACGGTCCGGAGCGCTGACCGCCGGCCGCGTCGGTCGTCACGGCTGACCCGTGTCCACGCCCAGGGACTCCAGGAACGGCAAGTACGCCGCCTCGACCCGGCGGGCGGCGCGGCGGACGTATGTGCGGGCGTCGTTTCGCGGGGTGCCGTCGTAAATGTCCGAGAGGAAAGCCTTGGGTCTGATATCGAAGAGAGCGTCCAGCCAGGGGTAGCGCCTGCGGGCGCCGGGCGGGCCGATGACGGTCCAGGCCCAGTGCAGCGCCAGCAGTGCCGTGGCGGGGTCCTGTGTCGGTCTGCCCTTGCGGACGGCCCGTAGGACGGCCGCGTGTTCCTTCCGGCTCATGGCCTCCCACGAGGTGCGGGATTCCTCCCGCACCCACCGCTGGTCCATTACGCGTCCGGCCCCGCCGAACTGGCCAGTGGGCCCGCCCGGTCCAGCAGCCCCGTCCGCGCCGCCAGCGCTGCCGCCTCCAGTCGCGAACCCACGCCCAGCTTCATCAGGACTCGCTGTACGTGCGTGCGTGCCGTCGACGGGGCTATGCCCATGCCTGCGGCGATCAGGCGGGTGTCCTCGCCGTCGGCCACCCGGACCAGGACCTCTACCTCCCTCGGCGTGAGCATCTGCAACAGCCGCTGGCCCTCGTCGTCGGGCTGGGCCGCCGGGTTGAGCAGTTCGCTGAAGGCCCCCTGTAGCAACTGCGGTGCTACGGCTGCCTCGCCTGCCCTGGCCTTCATGATGGCGCGCTCCACGCCCTCTATGCGCTCGTCGTGGCGGACGTAGCCCGAGGCGCCTGCCGCGAAGGCCGCCGCGATGCCGCGAGGGCTCGGGACCGGGCCGAGGACCAGGACCGCTACCTGCGGGCGTTCCCGCTTGATCTTCACCACCGGGTCGAAGATGCCCGGTTCGGCCGGTGTCGCCGTGCCCAGCAGGCACACCTCGGGTGCGCGGGTGATCACCAGTTCCGCCGCGCCCGCCGCGGGCGCCGCCGCGGCCAGCACCCGGTGTCCCCGCAGTTTCAGTGCCGAGGCCAGCGCCTCGGCGAGCAATCGGTGGTCGTCGACCACCATCAGCCGCACTCCCATCGAGCAACCCCCCAGTCCCCCCAATGGATGCCCACTATGGATGCCCACCGGTCCCCAAGAACAGAGGGCCCCCAGTACCCCCGTTCTTCATGCCCCCGGAAGCTACACGCTTGTTCGACGTTGCGCTGCCCCTACTGGTGAGAAGTGCCCCGGATCGACGGACTTTTTCGCATTCCGGGGCATTCACGGGTGATGAGGGTGGTGAGCGAGAGGGTGAATGAGGAGGGTGGTTCAGCCTGTTGTGCCGAAGGCGATCGCCAGGTCCTTGTCGTCGGTGGAGGACGACGAGGGCTTGTCCGCGTAGACCGCCGACATGTACAGCCGGCCCTCCGCGTAGAGGATCTCCGCGTAGTCCGGGAGGAAGCTGGTCTCCGTGTCCCGTACCGTCTCGGTGCTCGGGTTCTCCAGCAGCGTCGTCTCCTTGAAGGAGTTGCCGTCGATGCTGACGATCTGGCCGCCCTTGTCGTATGGCGGGGACTTGTAGGCGAGCAGGTTGCTGCCGTCCATGCGCAGCGGCGTGATGGTGTAGCCGTCGCCGGCGTCGGCGCGCTGGCCGGTCTGCTTGCCCGTGGTGAGGTCGAAGGCGACGATCTCGTTGGTCTTGCTGTAGGAGTCGCCGGAGCCGTCGTGTTCCTCGGTCGGCACGTACAACCGGCCGTTCCCTACGGCGAGTTCGGTGCAGTACTCGACTCGGGTGATGCCGTCGCAGCGGGCCGCGTACTGCTTGCCCGGTGCCGAGATGTGGGCGCGCAGGGCACCCGTCTTGTTGTCGATGGAGAAGAAGTCGGAGATGCCACTGCCGTCGCCCGCGCTGTCGCCGACGTCGGCCGCGACGACCAGCGGGTCGGTCGACACGATGCTCGCGTACTCGATGCCCTGGGCCATCTTGTAGTCCGAGAGCACCTTCCCGGAGACCGGGTCGATGGTCTGGATGTGGAGGACGGGCGAGTCGTACGTGCCGCACTTGCGCACCGCGACCAGTTTGGCGCCGCCGCCGTACCCGGCGTCGTAGCAGTCGGCGACCTTCGGGCTCCACAGGGCCTTGCCGGTGGCGATGTCGAAGGCGGCGCCGCCGTCGGTGCTGCCGACGGCGACCGTGCCGGCGCTGACGGTGACGTTCTCGAAACTGATCGGCTGGTCACCGGAGTTGGCGGTCTTCGTCCACAGCTTGGTGCCCGCGTTCAGGTCGATCGCGGCGATCTGGCTGCAGCCGTTCGAGGGCTTGGCCTTGGTCGGCATGGCGGGCTCGTAGATGATCGCCGTCCTGCCGTCGGTGGTGGTGTTCTTCGTGGCCTGGCAGACCGGGCCGGGGAGTTTGATCGTCCACAGCTTGGCACCGGAGTCACGGTCGTAGCCGTCGATCTCGGCGGCCCCGCTCTTGGCGTACACCTTGTCGGTGAGCCAGGAGCCGGTGGTCACCATGGTGTCGCTGACCTTGGGCATCGGGACCTGGAAGAGGACCTTGGAGGCGGTGTCGGCGGGCACCTTCTCCTTGCCGCCGGTCGTGGTGCCACCGGTGCCGCCCTTGCTGTCGGAGGGAGTTGAGTCGGCGGTGGTCTTCTTGTCGTCGGCCTTGTCGTCCTTGCCGGACGAGGACGAGTACCAGATCCCGCCGCCGACGATCAGCGCGATCGCCACGACCGCCGCGGTGATGATCACCGCGGACGCCCCGAACTTCCGTCCGCCGCCGCCCGGTTGGCCAGGCTGCGGATGCAACGGCATGGTCGGCTGACCGGGTTGGCCCTGCCCCGGGTAGCCGTAACCGGGCTGCTGGCCATAGGGGTTGGGCTGCTGCCCGTACGGCTGCTGCGGGGGCTGGGCATACGGGTTGGGCTGCTGGCCGGGGTAGCCGTAGCCCGGCTGCTGGGGCGGGGGCGGGGGCGGCGCCTGCGGGTAGCCGTAGCCCGGTGGGGGCGGGGGCTGCTGCGGGGGCTGGTCCTGGGGCGGGCCGAAGCCGCCCGGCTGCGGGGGCTGGTTCGGCGGGGGCGGGGGCGGCTGGGTCATGACGAGTACCTCGGGGACGGATCGACGGAAGCGAACAGGACGACGGAAGGCGTCACTTGCCGTAGGCGAGCATCAACTTCTCCTTCGTGTCGTCATTGCCGTTCAGCCGGGTCGACGAGATGTAGAAGCGCCCGTCGACGTAGTCGATGTCCCGGGAGAAGAAGCTCGACTCGATCCGCGCGGTGCCCGCCGGCATCTGCAGCAGTTTCGTCGTGGTGTGCGAGGAGCCGGTCGTCGGGACGGACACGACCTGGCCACCCGCGTCGTAGGCCGCCTCGACATAGGCGATGAGCTTTCCGCCCTCGACCTTGACCGGCAGCATCGACTCGTCCTCGGGGGACTTGACGCGCCACTTCTCCTTGCCGGTGGCCAGGTCGATCGCGACGATCTGGTTGGCGCCGGTCGTCGCGTCGGTCGGGAGGTAGAGGGTGTCCGCGTCGACCGCGACGCCCTGGCAGCCCTGGAGGTTCTGGTCGAGGATCGACAGACCGCAGGAGGGGGCGAAGGCGGCCTTGGAGTCGACCTGCGAGCGGACGGAACCGTCGCTCTTCAGCGTCGAGATGTTCCAGTGCTTGTTGTCCGAGTCGGTCATGTAGAGGACGACCGGGTCCACGGAGTACACATGGGAGACCGTCCAGCCCTTGGGGATCGCCTTCGTCCACTTGGCACTGCCGGTCGCCGGGTCGAGCTCCTGCACCTCGTCGTGCGCGGTGTCGGAGCCCGCCCCGCAGGACGAGACCACGAGCAGCTTGCCGCCGCCCGCGAACGCGGACGGGAAGCAGGCCGCGCCGTACTTCTTCTTCTCGTACAGCTGCTTGCCGGTGCCGAGGTCGTAGGCCACACCCGACTGCGAGCGGCCCACCATCAGCGTCTTGCCGGTGATGGTCAGTCCGATGGTGAGCGCGCTGTCGAACAGGTCGCCGTCCGCGACGGTCGCGGTCCAGCCCTTCGCCCCGGTGTTCAGGTCGACCTGCTGGAGGTGGTTGCACTTGGCGCTGTCGCTGACACCGCTCTCGTACGCCACCACGATCTTGTCGTCGGCCGACTTCTGCGGGGTGACCGCGCAGATCTTCTGCGGGAAGGTGATCGTGGGCCACGTCGGGTCGCCGTTGCCGACGTCGTAGGCGACGAGTTCCTTGTACGCGGCCTTCACCGCCGTCTTGCCGGTGATCCACATGCCGGGGGCGTCGGCGCCGGAACCGGGCGCGTCCGGCGCCTCCTTGTACCAGAGCACCTTCGCCTCGCCGGACTTGCGGCCCTCGTTGAGGTTCTCGGGGTCCTTGCCGCCGTCGCCGCTGCCGTCACCGGGGTTGGCGGGGTCGTCGCCGGTGCCGGAGGCCGTAGGACTGTCGCTCTTCTCCGCGACCGGCTTCTTGTCGTCACCGCCGCCGGTGACCGCCCACACCGTGCCGCCGACGACCAGCAGCCCGGCGACCGCCGCCGCGATCAGAAGGGCGGGCCTGCCCTTGAAGGGGCCACGGCCGGAGGGGGGTTGAGGCGGGGGGAACTGCGGGGGCGGGGGCGGCGGGTAGCCGTAGCCGCCGTAGGGACCGGGCTGCTGGGGCTGCTGACCGTACGGACCGGGCTGCTGCGGATGACCGTAGGGACCGGAGCCGTACGGGCCCGGCTGTTGCTGCTGCGGATAGCCGTAGCCGGGCGTCGGCGGAACGGGAGCGCCGAAGCCGCCGGACGGTGGCTGTGGCGGTTGGTTCGGCGGCACTCCGTAACCGCCGGACGGCGGCTGTTCGGGCGGCTGAGTCATCAGCGGCTCCCCCTCGTTCACTGATTTTTAGCCACGCCCCGAGGATTCGCGAGGACCCGGAGGCGCATTCAAGCAGGTCTCAGACGGCCCTTTCTATCACCCGGCTGTCCACGGACAACGGGCCGGTTCACCCCTGTACCCAAGGGAGAACCGGCCCGTGACAGCCCCGTTATGCGCCTTCACTCACCTTTCACGCGTCCTCGGCGAGTTCCAGCCACCTCATCTCCAGCTCCTCGCGCTCGCCGCCCAAGTCCCGCAGCTGCGCGTCCAGTTCGGCCACCTTCGCGAAGTCCGTGGCGTTGTCGGCAATCTGCGTGTGCAGCTTGGCCTCCTTCTCGGAGACCTTGTCCAACTGCCGCTCGATCTTCTGGAGTTCCTTCTTCGCGGCCCGCTGGTCGGCGGCGCTCACGGCGGGCGCGGCCTTCTCCACGACGGGGACGGCCGCGGCGGCCACTTCCTCCATACGGTGGCGCCGCTCCAGGTACTCGTCGATGCCGCGCGGCAGCATCCGCAGGGTCGCGTCGCCGAGGAGGGCGTACACCTTGTCGGTGGTGCGCTCGACGAAGAACCGGTCGTGGGAGATCACGATCATCGACCCGGGCCAGCCGTCGAGGACGTCCTCCAGCTGGGTCAGGGTCTCGATGTCGAGGTCGTTGGTGGGCTCGTCGAGGAAGAGGACGTTGGGTTCGTCCATGAGGAGTCGGAGGAGCTGCAGCCTGCGCCGCTCACCACCCGACAGATCCCCGACCGGCGTCCACTGCTTCTCCTTGTTGAAGCCGAACGTCTCGCACAGCTGCCCGGCGGTCATCTCCCGCCCCTTGCCGAGATCGACCCGCTCCCGCACCTGCTGCACGGCCTCCAACACCCGCAGCGTGGGCTTGAGTTCGGCGACCTCCTGCGAGAGATAGGCCAGCTTGACCGTCTTTCCTACGACGACCTTGCCGGCCACCGGCTGGGTCTCGCCGTCGCTGCGGGCGGCGTCGGCGAGGGCCCGGAGCAGGGAGGTCTTCCCGGCGCCGTTGACGCCGACCAGGCCGATGCGGTCGCCGGGGCCGAGGTGCCAGGTGATGTGCTTCAGGAGCACCTTCGGGCCGGCCTGGACGGTCACGTCCTCCAGGTCGAAGACGGTCCGGCCGAGGCGCGACGACGCGAACTTCATCAGCTCGCTGGTGTCGCGCGGCGGCGGCACGTCCGCGATCAGTTCGTTGGCTGCCTCGACGCGGAAGCGCGGCTTGGACGTACGGGCCGGGGCGCCCCGGCGCAGCCAGGCCAGCTCCTTGCGGACCAGGTTCTGCCGCTTGGTCTCCTCGGTGGCGGCGATGCGCTCGCGCTCGGCGCGGGCGAAGACGTAGTCGGTGTAGCCACCCTCGTACTCGTAGACGTCGCCCTTCTGCACGTCCCACATCTGCGTGCAGACCTGGTCCAGGAACCAGCGGTCGTGGGTCACGCAGACGAGCGCGGAGCGGCGCTCGCGCAGGTGCTGGGCGAGCCAGGCGATGCCCTCGACGTCGAGGTGGTTCGTGGGCTCGTCCAGGACGACCAGGTCCTGGTCCTCGATGAGCAGCTTGGCGAGCGCGATACGGCGCCGCTCGCCGCCGGAGAGCGGGCCGATCACGGTGTCCAGGCCCTGCGGGAAGCCCGGCAGGTCGAGCCCGCCGAACAGTCCCGTCAGTACGTCACGGATCTTGGCGTTGCCCGCCCACTCGTGGTCGGCCATGTCCCGGATGACCTCGTGGCGGACGGTCGCCTCGGGGTCCAGGGAGTCGTGCTGGGTGAGGACGCCGAGGCGGAGTCCGCCGGAGTGGGTGACACGGCCGGTGTCGGACTCCTCCAGCTTGGCGAGCATCCGGATCAGGGTGGTCTTGCCGTCTCCGTTGCGGCCCACGACCCCGATCCGGTCCCCTTCGGAGACACCGAGCGAGACACCGTCGAGCAGGGCACGGGTGCCGTACACCTTGCTGACGTTCTCGACATTGACCAGGTTGACGGCCATTTCTCTCCTGACAGGGGGGACGGTCAGCCTCCCAGAGTAATGCGCGGCGGGAGGGTGACGATCCGTGCAGGTCAGTAGGCCGCTGACGTTCTTACTTCGCTCAGCAGGTCGTACATCGTCTGCCCCGGGCAGTCCGTCTGGAGCCAGTCCCGGTGGCCGCTGATCGTCTCGTTGTCCTTCTTCACGCCGTTGACCGGGTTGGTGTAGGTGATCTTGGCCTGGGGGTCGAGGCCCTTGAAGCGGGTGATGACCTTGATCAGGCGGATCAGCGAAGCCTTCGCCGCGTCGGTCGGGGGCTGGGTCACCAAGGTGCCGATGAGGGCGATGCCGAGGTTGCCGGAGTTGAAGCCCGCCGTGTGGAAGGCGGTGACCAGGTTGCCGTCGGGGTTGAAGGCCGGGACGAGATCGTCGCCGGAGTAGCGGCCCTCGTAGATCACGCCCGCCTCGTCGATGAGGAAGTGGTAGCCGATGTCGCCCCAGTCGAGGGTGACCGCGTGGTACTCGTAGATGCCGCGGACGGTCGCGGCCGGGTCCGGGTCGGCGTTCGGGGTGTCCGTGTGGTGGACCGTGATCGACTGCAACGGGTAGTACGCCTCGGGCGAGTTGACCTTGCCGTCCTTGTACCGCTTCGACTCGTCGGCGCCCCAGGCCGGGCGCGAGAGGTAGCGGACGCCGCGGACGCGGGTCGGCTCGGACGGTACGTGGAAGGTGCGGTCGGGGCCTCGGGTGCAGTCGATCGCGACCGTGCGTACGTCCGTTGCGCCTGCCGGTGCCTTGACCTCGTAGGCGGTGCCCTCGTCGGCCGCGATGAGGGCCGTGCCGCCGCCGTCGACCGTCGCGCAGCCGGTGCCGGTGGTCTGCCAGGGGCCGTCCGCGAGGCGGATGCCGGCGCCGTCCTGCTCGCCGGTCCAGCGCAGGCCGACGTAGGACGCGGCGAAGGCCGTGGTGGCGGGGGTGGTGCCGGTGGCGGTCGCGGTGCGGGTGGCCGGGAAGGTCTCCGGCTTCGTGCCCGACGGGGTCGTGTCGGGGGTGGAGTCCGAGCCGGATTCGGTGGCCGCGAACACCACCGGGGTGAGGGCGGCCCCGGCGGCCACGGCTCCGGCAGCCCCTATCGCGCCGCGACGCGAGAGGGACCGCTTCCTGCGGTGGGACGGGGTGGGGAATGACGGTGTGGGGGACGACGGTGTGGGGGTGTCGGACACGGAACTGACCCTTCCAGCGGTGCACTTGAAGTATCAAACGAACCTATCCGCCCCATCCGCCCCACCTGTACTGCAATTGCGGTACATCTGTGTGGAGATGGTGCGGAGGGTGACTCAGGCACCCGCCCCGCGCAGTCGCTGCTGCGGGACCAGGGCCGACGCCGGTGCCAACCCCCGCCCGCCGGACGCCTGTTGCTGCTCGCCCACCGGCATGTCGTCGCGCATCAGGTTCTCGGGGATGAGTACGGCGGCCGTGATGCCGCCGCTCCGCGAGTCCCGTATCTCCACGCGCAGGCCCTGGCGTTCGCGCAGCCGGTTGACCACGAAGAGGCCGATCTGCTTGGCGTCGAGGAGGTCGACCTTCTCGGACTGGATCTTGCGGTTGGCGTCGGCCATCGCGTCCTCCTTCATACCGAAGCCGCTGTCCTCGATCTCGATGAGGACGCCCTCCCGCAGCCGGGCCGCGCGCAGCTGCACCTGGGTGCTGGGCGGGGAGAACGCCGTTGCGTTCTCGACGAGTTCGGCGAGCAGATGGATCACGTCGGCGACGGAACCGCCGGTCAGCGACACCTTCGGTACGGCCCAGATCTGCACCCGGGACGAGTTCTCGATCTCGGCGACGGCCGCGCGCAGGACGTCGGTCAGCGGGATCGGGTCCCGCCAGCCACGGCCGGGTGCGATGCCGGACAGGATCAGCAGACTCTCGGAGTGGCGGCGCATGCGGGTGGCGAGGTAGTCGACGCGGTACAGCTCGTGGAGTTCGGCGGGGTCGCGCTGGCGGCGCACCATCGCGTCGAGCAGGTCGAGTTGGCGGTGCAGCAGGACCTGGCTGCGGCGGGCGAGGCTGACGTAGACCCCGGAGATGCCGGAGAGGAGTTCGGCGCGTTCGGAGGCGGCCCTGAGGGCGGCGCGCTGGACTGCGGTCAACGCGGTGCCGACCTGGGCGAGTTCGTCACCGGCGAGGCGGCGCATGGGGGCCTCGGCGTCGATGTCGACGCCCTGTCCGGCGTGCAGTCGGCGCATGGCCCGCGGGAGACTGCGGCCGGCCACTTCGAGGGCGGAGTTGCGCAGGTCGAGGAGTTCGACGATGAGACCGCGGCCGACGAGCACGGAGACAAGCAGCGACAGCAGCACGCCGACCAGGCCGAGGACGACGGCGATCCCGGAGGCGCCGAGCGTGTCCCAGCCGAAGGGGTCGGCGGCGGCCGTGGCTCCCGTACCGGCCTTCGTCTCGGCCGCGTCGAGCCCGGTGAGCACCCCGCTCGCGGCGGAGTCCCAGCCGCTCAGCAGCCCCGTGGACACGGCGGAGGTGCCGGGGCCCGCGCTGCGCACCCGGTTCTCCACGGCCTGGAACTGGGCGTAGCCGGTGCCGTCCAGGACCTTGCGGTACGCCGTCCGGTGCGCGGCCTTGAGGTCGGCGACCGCTGGTTCGAGCAGCTCGCGCTGCGTGGCGACGGCGCCGACGAACAGCGCGTACTGCTCCTTGGTCAGCTCGCCCCCGGTGCGGGCGGCGCCGAGCAGTGCCTGTTCCTGGGCAACCGCCTCGCGGGCCCGGGAGAGTTCGAGCACCACGCGCGCCTCGGAGGCGTCGGCGGCGGTCTTGTCGCCGGTGAGCGCACCGGTGACGGAGAAGCCGTGCTCGACGATCGCCGAGTAACTGCCGTAGGTGGCGGTCGACTTGGCGCCCTTGGCGGTGGCGCTCGCGCGCAGCGCCACGAGGCCGGTGGCGTCGGCCTCCAGCTTGTCGATCCGGCCCGGCAGCGAGGAGTCGATGAGGGCCGCGTCGGAGCTGGAGTCGTTGACGCCGCCGCGGAGCGCGGCGGCGGCCGTGTCGGTGGCCTTGGTGGCGGCCTTGAAGGCGCCGGGGGCGTCCGCGTGGCGCAGGGCGGCGGTCCGCTCGCCCTGCACAGCGGTGATGAACTCCGCCACCGGGGTGAGGAGTTCGGAATTGACGTCCTTGGCGGTCTCGGTGTCGGCGATGCTCGACGCGGTCGTCACCGCGGCGAAGCCCCACAGGGCCATCAGGGACACGACGGGCAGCATCAGCAGGGCGACGATCTTCGCGCGGACGGATCTGGGGCGCAGTCGGGCCGGTGCGCGGAGGACACGCATGGGGGGACCTCGTTCGGGAGGGGAAGTGCGGGTGGTTCGAACGGCGGTGGCCGCCTGGGGAGTTGGCAGTCCGGTGCCGTGGGGAGAGCCGAAGTGGGCTCAGACCGTGGCGAGTTCGGCGGCGACGTCCCGGGGAGTTCGGGTCGGTGCCGTGGAGAAGCCGGTTGGGATCATGGCGTGTTCGATATGCCGATCGACAGTCGGTGCCAACACCCGGGAGGGGTGGGGGCCGTTGCCGTAAGGACAGTTGACGTCAGGGCAGACCGCAGTGACGGGCGTCCGATGCCCGTTGTCATGGGCGCCGGGCCGGCCGAAGTCGGCTCAGACCGTGGCGAGTTCGACCTCGCGCAGCAACTCGGCCGCGAACGCCGACTCGTGGCGTTTGCCGGTCGGGGAGAGGGCGACGTAGGCGGAGGCCAGGAAGAGGAAGGAGCCGAGGACGACGGCGAGCGGGAAGATGAACTCCGTGGCGGTGGCGCCGGAGAGGGTCGCACCACTGGGCGCGAGGGTGACGCTCACGGCGTACATCCCGGTGTAGTGCATGGTGCTGACCGCGAGTCCCATGACGAGGGCGGCGATCGTGGCGAGGACCGGGCCGCGCACGATCAGGGTGAGGGTGAGGGCGGCGGTCGCGGCGACGACGGCGATCACGACAGAGGCGATGACCAGCCGGGGGTCGTAGTCGATCTCGCCGTGCAGGTCGAGCGCGGCCATGCCGGTGTAGTGCATGGCGGCGACGCCCAGGCCGGTGCCGAGTCCGCCGAAGGCGACCGAGGTGACGCGGGAGCGGCCGTATCCGGCGGTGAAGACGCCGGCGGCGACCACGCCGATCGACATCAACAGGCTCAGAACGGTGAGCGGGACGTCGTAGCGGATGGGGGTGCCTTCGACGCTGAAGCCGAGCATGGCCACGAAGTGCATGGTCCAGATGCCGGAGCCGATGGCGACGGAGGCGAGGGTCAGCCAGTTCCGTTTGGAGGCGCCGTCCGTCTCAAGTGCCCTTACGGTGCAGCGCAGTCCGAGCGCGGCGCCGACGCAGGCCATCGCGTAGGACAGGACCGGGGTGACCCAGCCGGCGCTGAAATGGTCCATGTGGCCCATGGGGAGGTTCCTCTCGGGCGTGGCGCGGCGACACCGCGCGCGCAGGGAGTACCGCCGGTAACGAGGACCGGGGTCGGCTGATCATGCCAGCCGTACCCTGCAGGACATACGCCGCGAAAGAGGACCATGGGGTTGATTGGCGAACATTAAATCAATGTGGTTTCGATAACACCGCACATGCGCATTTTCGCAGTTCAGGCGGGGTTTTCGTGGACCTGGTGTGAAGGTCGGGCGATCACGGTCGCCCCCGCCGCCGGACCCGTCGCCGTACGTACCGTCCGGCATGTTCCCGAGGCCGTCAGCGCCTCCGCCACCTTCACCGCCGACCCGGGGTCGCGGGCGAGGAACGCCGTCGTCGGGCCCGAGCCGGAGACCAGCGCGGCGAGGGCGCCCGCGGCGCGGCCCGCGGCGAGGGTGTCGGCGAGTTCCGGGAAGAGCGAAAGGGCCGCGGGCTGAAGGTCGTTGGAGACGGCGGCGGCCAGCGCGTCCGGGTCGCCCTTCGCGAGCGCGTCGAGGAGCGGCTGCGAGGCGACCGGCTCGGGGATGTCGGCCCCTTCCGCCAAGCGGTCGAACTCCCGGAAGACCGCCGGGGTGGAAAGTCCCCGCCCGGCCATCGCGAACACCCAGTGGAAGGTGCCTCCGGTCTCCAGTGCGGTGAGCTGCTCCCCGCGCCCTACCCCCAACGCCGCCCCGCCGACCAGGCTGAACGGCACATCGCTGCCCAACTCGGCGCAGATGTCGAGCAGTTCGGTCCGCGAGGCGCCCGTGCCCCACAGCGCGTCGCACGCCACCAGCGCGCCCGCGCCGTCCGCGCTGCCGCCCGCCATGCCGCCGGCGACGGGGATGTCCTTGGCGATGTGGATGTGCACGGCGGGGGTGCGGCCGTACCGCTCGGCGAGTGCCACGGCCGCCCGCGCCGCCAAGTTCGTACGGTCCAGGGGGACTTGGGCCGCGTCCGGGCCCGTGCAGGTGACGCGGAGCTCGTCGGCCGGGGTCACGGTGACCTCGTCGTACAGGCCGACCGCGAGGAAGACGTTGGCCAGGTCGTGGAAGCCGTCGGGGCGCGCGGCGCCGACTGCCAGTTGGACGTTGACCTTGGCGGGGACGCGGACCGTCACGCTCACTTACTCGGACTCCTTGGGTTCAGCCTTGTGTTCCGCCAGTTCGGGCTTGTGTTCCGCGATGCGTGCGAACTCCTCGACCGTCAGGGACTCGCCGCGCGCCTGTGGGGACACCCCGGCCGCGACGAGCGCCGTCTCGGCCGCCGCCGCCGAGCCCGCCCAGCCGGCGAGTGCGGCCCGCAGCGTCTTTCGGCGCTGCGCGAAGGCCGCGTCGACCACGGCGAAGACCTCGCGTCGGTCGGCGGTGGTCTTCGGCGGCTCCGCCCTGCGGGTGAGCGCCACGAGGCCGCTGTCCACGTTCGGTGCGGGCCAGAAGACGGTACGGCCGATGGAGCCGGCCCGCTTGACCTCGGCATACCAGTTCGCCTTCACGGACGGGACGCCGTACACCTTCGAACCGGGCGGCGCGGCCAGCCGGTCGGCGACCTCCGCCTGGACCATCACGAGGGTGCGCTCGATGGTCGGGAAGTGCTCCAGCATGTGGAGCAGGACCGGTACGGCCACGTTGTACGGGAGGTTGGCGACCAGTGCGGTGGGGGGTGGGCCGGGGAGTTCGGTCACCTGCATCGCGTCCGAGTGGACCAGCGCGAAGCGGTCCGCCCGCTCGGGCAAGCGGGCGGTGACCGTCGCGGGAAGCGCGCTCGCGAGGACGTCGTCGATCTCCACGGCGGTCACGTGGGCGGCTGCTTCGAGCAGGGCGAGGGTGAGTGAGCCGAGGCCCGGGCCTACCTCCACGACCACGTCGTCGGGGCGGACGTCCGCGGTGCGGACGATGCGGCGGACCGTGTTCGCGTCGATCACGAAGTTCTGGCCGCGCTGTTTGGTGGGGCGTACGCCCAGGACTGCGGCGAGTTCGCGGACTTCGGCGGGGCCTAGGAGGGCGTCGGGGTTGCTGCTCACGTACCTAGGTTACGGGGCGGTTCTTCGTCTGCCGGTCCGCTGTGGCTGGTCGCGCCCACGCAGCGGAGCTGCAAATCGACACAGCCCCGCGCCCCTGAAGGATGGGGGCTGCGCCCCCAGCCTCCGATCCATCAGCCGTGCAGCCTTGTCCCGCAGTGCGGCCACGGACTTGCGCCCCTGCGCACGTACAGCTTCTTCGCTCTGAACGTCTGTTCCTCTGCGCTCGCGTCCTGCGGGCGGCCGGAGCCGCCGAGGCTGTGCCAGGTGTGGGTGTCGAACTGGTAGAGGCCGCCGTAGGTGCCGGAGGGGTCTACCGCGCCGGGGCGGCCTCCGGACTCGCAGGTGGCCAGGCCGTGCCAGTTGAGTTGGTCGGCGCCCTGTACCGAGGTGGGCATCGGTTTGGTGCCGACCTTCACGAGTTGGGAACGGGGTTCCCGGACCAGTTCCTCGTCGATGCGGCGCGGTTTCTCCTTGACGCCGTTGACCGTGCGGAGGGCGAATGTGACGCGGCGCAGGCCCGGCCGGCCGGCCCGTTCGACCACCTCCGTGCCCTTGAAGAGGGTGGGGTCGTCGGTGCGTTCCACCTCGAAGGGGATCGCCTCCTCGTGGATCTCGCGGGTGCCGGTGACCCGCAGGACCGTGATCGTCTGGCCGTCGCGCGGGAAGTTCTCGGGCGGGACCGAGGTGGTGTCCTCGCCGTGCAGACCGATGCCGGCCTCCTGGACCGCCTCGCCGACCGTCGCCGCGTTGGTGCGGATCGTGCGGGCGCGGCCGTCGGCCATGATCGTGACGGTGCGTTCGGTGCGCACGTCGAGGGTGAGTCCGGCGCGGCCGATGGGCTGGGAGCGGGAGGTCGAGACGTAGGCGCCCTCCGCCCGTACGCCGAGTTGTTCGAGGGCGCCGTCGACCGTGCGGGCCGTCGTCCACACCTCGCGCCGCTGCCCGTCGATGGTGAGCCGCACGGGGCGGCCGTAGCGGACCGCGACCTCGTCACCGCTGGCGAGGTCCGCGTCCCGGCCGGGGGCCACCACGTCGTGCTCGCCGACCTCGACGCCCTGCTGGGCGAGGAGTTCGGTGACGTCGTCGGCGAAGGTGTGCAGGGTGCGCGGCTTGCCGTCGACGCTCAGCTCGATCGCCTTGTCCTTGGCGACGAACGCGGTGGTGCCGCCGGCGAGGAAGGCGACGACCAGGGCCTGCGGGACGAGTCGGCGCACGGTGGCGGCCGTGGAGCCGCCCGTGCGGTCGGCTCTTCGCCTGCGGTCCGCACGCCCGGGCGCCGCGCTCTGCGGCACGCTCACCGCCTGGCGCGGGAAGACCGGTTCGGGCGCCTCGTAGGCGGGCCGGTACGTGTCCTCGTACACCTGGGTCGCGTCGGTGTACTCGTCGTCGCGCACACCGCGGTCGTACGTCTCGTAGGTCTCGTAGTTGCTCACGCCGACACGCTCCAGAAGGCCAGAAGGGTCCGGATCGGGCCAACAGAACCTAGCGGAGCGACCGTCACTCTCCAAAGCGACGCGGCTACCCAGGGTTGTGTTCGAAAGGGGCGCCAGGCATCGGTGGGGCCTCAGTAGCCAAAGGCGCGGGCCGTGTTCGCCGCGAGTGCCGACGACAGGGCATCCTCGTCGATGCCCCGGACCTCCGCCATGGCGCGGACCGTGACCGGAATGAGATAGGGGGCGTTGGGCCGTCCGCGGTACGGGGCGGGCGTGAGGAAGGGGGCGTCGGTCTCCACGAGGACGAGCTCCAGGGGCGCCACGGCGAGCGCGTCCCGCAGGTTCCGGGCGTTCTTGAAGGTGACGGTGCCGGCGAACGACATGAAGTACCCGGCGCTCGCGCAGAGTTCGGCCATCTCGGCGTCACCGGAGTAGCAGTGGAAGACGGTCCGCTCAGGGGCGCCCTCTTCCTTGAGGACGCGCAGTACGTCGGCGTGGGCGTCGCGGTCGTGGATGACCAGGGCCTTGCCGTGCCGCTTGGCGATCTCGATGTGGGCGCGGAAGGAGAGTTCCTGCGCCGCCTTGCCCTCGGGTCCGGTGCGGAAGTAGTCGAGGCCGGTCTCGCCGACGCCCTTGACCTGCGAGAGCCCGGCCAGGCGATCGATCTCCGTCAGCGCCTCGTCCAGGGCCCCGTCACCGCCCGGCAGCCGCGCGCCCTGCCGGGACCACCCGTCGGGGTCGCCGTGGACGATGCGCGGGGCCTCGTTCGGGTGGAGGGCGACCGTCGCGTGGATCGCGTCGTGGCGGGCGGCCGTCTCGGCGGCCCAGCGGGAGCCCTTCACATCGCAGCCGACCTGCACGAGCGTCGTGACACCGACCGAGGCCGCCTTCGCGAGCGCCTCCTCCACCGTGCCGGACTGCATGTCGAGGTGGGTGTGGGAGTCGGCGACGGGCACCCGGAGGGGCTCCGGGAGCGGAGGCGCAGTCTTCTCGACAGTCTTGTCGCTGGAGGCAGGCATGCCCCGATCCTACGAAAGGGGCATGCCCACCCGGTCGCCGGAGGCGGTCAGCTCGCCTTGCGGTGGTGGTGGAACGGGTGCAGCAGGTCGGACAGGTGCCAGTGGTGCTCGACGGGCTCCTGCCCGGGGGCCGCGGACTCGTCCGTGGTGGCCGTGCCGTCCTCCGCCGCCGCTGCCGCTGCCGACCGCGGCCGGGGCGCCTGGTACTGCCGCTGCGCCGCGTCCCGTACCGACGACACCTGGCCCGCCCGCATGATGCGCACGACATGCCCGTCGCAGTTGTGGCACGCGGGGCGGCTCAGGGGCGACGGCACGACCTGGCCGTCCGCCACGTACATCACGAACTGGTGGCCGTCGGTGTCGACGTGGTGCTCTATCTCGTATGCCTGCTCCCAGCCGTGCCCGCACCGCATGCAGGCGAAGGAGTACGACTCGTTCACCACGGCGGTGGCAGCGCCCCGGAGGCCGGTCTGCCCTGCGATCTCACTCATGCCAGCTCCTGCTTGACTTCCGCTGGACAAGCGCCCCCGGCGAGGGGATTCCCCCCGGAATCCCGTTGGAGGCGAGGGACGGGTGCGTCCCTCAGTCCAGTGGACGCCTCCGGCAGGGCGAACGCACCAGTCCTGTCGACTGTTGGAGGCGATTTGGACTTTCCTTGTCGAATCGCCCCTGCGACCCGGTCGGGACTTTGCATTCGGCGACCGCGCTTTGCCCCGCCATGGGGCGCTCGCTCATGGGAGGAGCGCCCTGCTCAGAGGGGATCTCCGCGCAGCTCAGAGGGGATTTCGGGCAGGCTCAGAGGGGTTTTTGCGCGGTCTTGGCGGCCACCACGGCATCGAACACCTCGCGCTTGGGAACGCCTGCTTCGATCGCGACCGCGGCGATCGCTTCCTTTCGCCGCTCGCCCGCCTCCTCGCGCACCCGGACCCGCCGCACCAGTTCGTCGGCGTCGAGTTCCTCCGCCTGTTCCGGCGCCCCCTCCACCACGACGGTGATCTCGCCGCGCACGCCCTCCGCCGCCCATGCGGCCAGCTCGCCGACCGGGCCGCGCTTGATCTCCTCGTACGTCTTGGTCAGCTCCCGGCACACGGCGGCCCGCCGCTCGGCGCCGAACGCCTCCGCCATCGCGGCGAGGGTGTCGTCGAGCCGGTGCGGTGCCTCGAAGTAGACGAGGGTGCGCCGCTCACCGGCCACCTCCCGCAGCCGCGACAGCCGCTCGCCCGCCTTCCGCGGCAGGAACCCCTCGAAGCAGAACCGGTCCACCGGCAGCCCCGACAGCGCGAGCGCGGTGAGCACGGCCGACGGCCCCGGTACGGCGGTCACCTTGATGTCCTTCGCCACGGCGGCGGCGACCAGCCGGTACCCCGGGTCGGACACCGACGGCATCCCCGCGTCGGTCACCAGCAGCACCCGCGCCCCGCCCACCAGGGCCTCGACCAGCTCCGGGGTCCGCGCGGACTCGTTGCCCTCGAAGTACGACACGACCCGCCCCTTGGGCTGCACCCCGAGCGCCTGGGTCAGCCGGCGCAGCCGCCGGGTGTCCTCGGCGGCGACCACGTCGGCCCCGGCCAGCTCCTCCGCGAGCCGGGGAGGAGCGTCCTGCATGTCGCCGATGGGGGTGCCCGCCAAAACAAGGGTTCCAGTCACGTTCCCATCCTCGCAGGGCCGACAGATCCGGACGCATCCGGACCGAGACCACCCATGCACGGGACTCACACAGCGCTGTTCCCTACGATGGCGCGGTGACCAGTACCGCGTCCTCCACGGACACCCGGCAGGGCCAGGCCCCCCAAGAGCAGCGGCCGTCGTGGCAGCAGCGGCTGCGCCGTTTCGGCTACACGGCCGGGCCCAGAAGCGACGTACGGGACCGGCTGACGCCGCCGTACGCGGAGCCCAGCCCCCGGCTGTGGGCGACGCTCGGCTTCTCGCCGGGGCTCGTCGACCGGATCACCCGCTGGTCGGGCTGGGGCGGCCCGCTGCTGGTCACGCTGATGGCCGGCGTGATGCGCTTCTACCACCTGGGCAGTCCGAAGGCGGTGATATTCGACGAGACGTACTACGCCAAGGACGCGTGGGCGCTCGTCCACCGCGGCTTCGAGGTCAACTGGGACAAGAACGCCAACGACCTGATCCTGAAGACAGGCGGGCACGTCTCGATCCCGACGGACGCGGCCTACGTCGTGCATCCGCCGGTCGGCAAGTACGTCATCGGCATCGGCGAGCTGATCTTCGGCTTCAACCCCTTCGGCTGGCGCTTCATGACGGCGCTGCTCGGCACGCTGACCGTGCTGATGCTGTGCCGCATCGGCCGCCGCCTCTTCCGCTCCACCTTCCTGGGCTGTGTCGCCGGCGTCCTGATGTCACTGGACGGCCTGGCCTTCGTGATGGCCCGCACCTCACTGCTCGACGGCGTGCTGATGTTCTTCGTGGTGGCCGCGTTCGGCTGCCTGCTGATCGACAGGGACAAGGCCAGAGAGAAACTCGCGGCGGCACTGCCGGCCGACGCCTACGGCCGGGTCCGCCCCGACGCGCACACCGGCGACACCCTCTCCTTCGGCTGGCGCCCCTGGCGCTGGACGGCGGGCCTGCTGCTGGGCCTCGCGATCGGCACCAAGTGGAACGGCCTCTACATCACGGCCGCGTTCTTCGTGATGATGCTGATGTGGGACGTCGGCTCCCGCAAGGTCGCGGGTGCCCGCAACGCGTACGTGGCCGTCCTCAAGTACGACCTCGGGCTGGGCTTCCTGGCCACCATCCCGGTCGCCGTCGCCGTCTATCTGACCTCCTGGATCGGCTGGATCCTCTCCCCCGCCAACGGCACCGGCGGCTACTTCCGCAACTGGGCCGCGACCGACGGCAAGGGCGGCACCTGGAGCCACGTCCTGCCGGACTGGCTGCGCAGCCTGTGGCACTACGAGCACGAGGTCTACGAGTTCAACGTCGGCCTGCACTCGCCGCACACGTACATGTCCAACCCCTGGAGCTGGCTGGTCGACGGCCGCCCGGTCTCCTACTTCTACGAGTCCCCCTCACCCGGCGCGGACGGCTGCCCGGTGAACGCCGGCGACAAGTGCGCCCGCGAGGTCCTCGCCATCGGCACCCCGCTGCTGTGGTGGGCCGCCTGCTTCGCGATCCTCTACGTCCTGTGGCGCTGGGCGTTCCGCCGCGACTGGCGGGCGGGAGCAATCGCCTGCGGGGTCGCGGCCGGCTACCTCCCCTGGTTCCTGTACCAGGACCGCACGATCTTCTTCTTCTACTCGATCGTCTTCCTCCCGTTCCTGTGTTTGGCGGTCGCGATGCTGATCGGCGCGATGATCGGCCCACCGGGCTCCAGCGACACCCGCCGGGTCACGGGGGCGGTCGGTGCGGGGGTACTGGTCCTGCTGATCACGTGGAACTTCATCTACTTCTGGCCGCTGTATACGGGGACGTCGATTCCTATTGATCAGTGGCGGTCTCGGATGTGGCTGGATACGTGGGTGTAGGTGGGTGGGTGTAGGGAGGGGGCGCGGCAACTTGCCGCGCCCTCTTGGTCGTTGGCGGGGGTGGTTGGTCGCCTTTGGATGGGCGGAGGGCGGTTCGGCTCTGGGCGTCGGCAGGTTTGCGGCGGGCTGGGTGTAGCTGGTCTGACGATGGAGTTCGCGATTGCCAACGCATATCTCGGGGGGGCGCCTGGGGGATGTCCAGGACCTGAGGCGTATCAGCCACCGTTCGGCCGGGTGAGGCTGTCGAGCAGTCTTGCGGTGCGCAGGGTGTCGGGGTGGTCCTCACCCAGCACCCGCCGCCGCCGGGCCAAAGTGTCCTCACCCAGCTCCAACGCCTCCTCCACCCGACCCACCGCCCCCAGCTGAATCGCCAGGTTGTACGCGGA
>NZ_JALJRY010000046.1:43769-65844 GCF_024519455.1 Streptomyces sp. STR69
AACGCCTCCTCCACCCGACCCACCGCCGCCAGCCGATTCGCCAGATTGGACGCGGTTCCCAGGGCGTCGGGGTGATCCTCACCTCGAATCCTCCGCTGCCGGTCCAAAGTGTCCTCACCCAGCTCCAACGCCTCCTCCACCCGACCCACCGCCGCCAGCCGATTCGCCAGATTGGACGCGGTTCCCAGGGTGTCGGGGTGGTCCTCACCCAGCACCCGCCGCTTCCGATCAAACAGGTCCTGGTGCAGTGCAAGGGCGCGCTCATGATTGCCAACGGCACTGGATGCGCTAGCCAAGTAGTTGACGGCCCACCACGTGTGAGTGGAATCAGGGCCCAGTAGAGTGATCCAGGCTTCGTAGAGGTCTTCAAGGCGGGGTAGGACCGCTGCTGCGCTGCCGCGGTCCAGGAGGTAGACGGCCGCTTCGCATGCTGCGAAGCGGGCTTGCGCGGTGACCAGGTCTGTGGGGTCGATCGCCAACAGGTGAGGCAGCAGGTGAGGCCAGCGAGGCCAGGAACCGGGATCCCCCACCTCACCTGGGAAGGCCGCAGCGAGCAAGATACTGGCGTTGCGCGCCGCGGCAACGCGCTCCTCGGTGCTGAGCTGGTCTTTGAGCACGGCTTGGGTCAGACGGTGCAGGTTTAGGCTCCCGCCCGCTACCCGGGCCAACCCATGCTGGTGGAGTGCCGAAAGGACACGGTTCCTGGTGCGCCAGTCCGCCACCACCCGGCCCACGGACGACTCCTCGTCAGCCTCTTCCGCAGTGGCCGTGGGCAGCGCAAACGGTTCCGGAGCCAGCAGCGCACAAGCATTCATCACCTCGGCCGCCTCCGGGTCCTGCTCCCGCAGCCGTTGCATGCTCAGCCGAATCTGCGCGGCCAGCGACCACCGATAATCACGCGGCCTACCCTCATCGGTCACCGCGCTGGTATTGGCGGCAAACAACGCCAGATAGTCGTCCACGGCCGTCGTCGTCAGCACCGCAGCAGCCTGGACCAGGGCCAGCGGCAGGTCATCCAACGCCTGCGCCAACTGGTCGGCATCCCCCTCCCCCAGCCACGGCGTCCGTCCGCGCAGCAGATCGATCGACTCCCGCCGCGCCAGCACATCGACATCCAACGGCCCGGCCACACCATGCCAGTCGGGGTTACGGGAGGTGATCAGCACATGCCCCGCCCCGGACGGCACAAAGTCGGCCAACGCCGCAGGATCCTCCGCGTTGTCAAAAACGACCAGCCAGCGCGACCGCGACCCCAACTCATGCCCCAGCGCCCGCACCGCGTCCTCCAAGGGCGTATCCGGCTGCGCAGCCCCGGTCTCCACCGCCAACGCAGCCAACTGACCCGGAATCAGCGCCGGATCCTCCGCCCGCACCCACCACACCAGCTCGTACTCCCCGCAGAACCGGTGCGCGTACTCCGCCGCCAGCTGCGTCTTGCCCACACCCCCGCGGCCGTCCAGCGCTACCACCGCCACCGGACACCCCACCGTCAGCCGCGACCGCACCTCCACCAACAGCGCATCCCGGCCCACGAACCCCGCATTGCGCGCCGGCACGTTCCACACCCTCGGCAACGTGCCCGGCAGCCGTGGCCCGCTCGCCCCCATCCTCCGCAGCCGCCCCGCACCACCCTGGCCCGGAAACCCTGGCGACACCCGAGGAACCCCCGCCGGCCCCGCCACCGCCGCCAGCAGCACCTCCCGCGCCTGCTCCTCTCCCAGGCCGAACAACGCCGGCGCAAGCAACGCCTGCACCATCGGCCGCACCGCGCAGTCCTCGATCCGGACCGGGATCAGCTTCTCCCGCGCGGCCAGCTTCGCCGTCCACTCCTCAGTGGTCCACCGTTCCGAGTCGAAGTACGCGGCCGAGAACAACGCCACTGTCGGCCCGGCAGCCAAGGCCCGGTCCATGTTCTGGATGACGTTCTCCCCTGCCGCCCAGTGCCAGACGGCCAATTCGACCTCGTACCCGGCATCCTGCAACTGCCAGGCCGCCCACTCCGCCCACGCCTGATCCGCCCCCGCGTGCGAGACGAACAACCGCGCTCCGCCCGCCGCATCCCCCACACCCGCCACCCGAACCCCCGTACCGGCCCCGCACCCTGCCGCCACCGAGACTAGAACCCACCCAGACCACCGCACACAGGCTTTCAACCAATCCCAGCGTTTCGACGGTGTTCGAAAGGTTGGCCGGTGTCCACGGGCGGCGCCTACGGTCTGACGCCAAGAGGCCGACCATCACAGTGCGGCCCCAGACAGGGGAGTTTCCGTATGCAGTTGCTCAAGAAGCACGTGACCCGTACGGCTGTGGCTCTCGCCCTCGGGGCCGGCGCGCTCATCGGCGGCTCCGGCACTGCTTCAGCCGCCGACGTCCATCCCCAGTACGTGACCTACAAGTGCGATCCCGGGCGGGCCTGCGTATACGACACTTCCGGAGGCGTCTGGAATATGGATGGCTGTGGAGACAACTGGATCTACGGCCGTTTCAACTACGCCAGGGCCCACGGCAACAGCTTCACGGTGTACTACGTGAACAAAACGTGGGATTACGTCTGGGCAGGAGGCCAGCGGACCCTGGACGGCAACAACTACGTCGAGCGAGTGCACGTGGATTGCTGAGCGCTGACGACAAAGGCACCCGGGGGTGTAGCGAAACCCGGCAGTCTCAGTCCCGCACCTCGCACCACACCACCTTCCCGGACACCCCCTGCTCCACCCCCCACCGCACCGCCACCGCGTCCAGCAGCATCAGACCGCGCCCCGACTCCGCTCCGAGGCCGGTGTCGGTGGTGACGTCCAGGAGGACAGGGAGGGCACGCGGGTCGGGGTCGGTCACCTCAACCCGGATACGGTCGCCGTCCAAGCCGTCCAAGCCGACCCGGGTGACCCGTACCCGTACCGGCGTGCCCTCGCCCACGTGCCGGATGACGTTGCTCACCAACTCGCTGACGCACAGCTCCACTTCGGGGTACGGGCCGCCACCCAGGTATCCGCGCACCGCGTGCCGGAGTTCAGGGACCGCCTTCGGTACGGCGAGCAGGGCGGCCTCGAAGTCCGTCGCGTTCATCGTCCCGCCGCCTCTCGGAGTACGGCGGCCAGCCGGCGGGCCGTGTCGAGGTTGCAGTTGCCCAGCGCGACCAGTCCCCCGGAGCCGCCGGAGGCCCCGGCGAAGCTGGGCAGGTCCGCGCGGAGCGACGGGAGCGTGATTCCGTGGGCGGCGAGGGCGTCGCGGAGTTCCTCCGCGCAGAGGACCGTGTCGTAGGGGCCGGAGGGGGTGGCCGGGCCGGGGTCGGGGTGTGAGGGCATCTTCACGTGCGCCTTCCTGTGCTCTCTGTGACGAATCACTCACACAGTGACGTGACAGGCCCTACCGTGAAAGGAGTTCGAGTTACGCCTGTCAACGAGCAAATGGCGGTGGTGAGTTGTGCCTCCTCGCAAGGACACCGACGCGTCGGCGAACGTCCCCTCCTTCTACGGCGCGGAGTTGCGCTTCAAGAGGGAACTGGCCGGTCTGACGTTGGAACAGTTGGCGGAAGGGAGCTACCGGGGGGTGCCGTTCCTGAGCCAGATCGAGCACGGGGAGCGGCGGATGCCGCTGGATCTGGCCCGGCATGTGGACAAGGCCCTCGGGACGGACGGGTTTTTCGAGCGCCGTTGTGAAGACGCGCGCAAGGCCAAGCAGTCGGGGCATGCGGAGTACTTCGCCGATGTGGCGGAGCTGGAGCAGCATGCGGAGAACATCGAGGACTGGGCGCCGATGCTGCTGCCTGGCCTGCTCCAGACCGAGGCGTACGCGCGGAAGATCGTGCGTACCGGCAGCCCGTGGCTGCGACCCGCGACCGTCGACAAACAGGTCAGCGCCCGGATCAATCGCGCGAAGCTCTGGGAGCGCGAGGAGCCTCCGGCCTTCTGGGCCATCGTGCGCGAATCACTGATCCGCAGTCCGCTGCTCCCACCCGAGGAGATGGCCGACCAGTTGGAGCACATCGGGCAGGTGATCCGGTCCACACAGGGAGTTCTGCAGATCCTCCCGGAAACGACGATCGCCCACCCGCTCATGATGGGCATGATCCGCGTCATGACGTTCCCTGACGCACCGCCCTTGGTGTACACCGAGGGCCTTCACAGCGGCCAACTCATCGACTATCCGTCGCTCGTGAAGGACTACCGCAGGTCGTACGATCTGCTCAGGGCCGCGGCGCTGTCACCGGACGCGTCCCTGGCGATGATCGACCAAGCGGCGGAGGACCACCGAAATGGCAAGCACAGAGCTTGATTTGAGCTCCGCGAGCTGGCGCAAGAGCAGCTACAGCAACAGCAGCGGCGGCGAATGCCTAGAGGTCGCGGACGGAGTCACCGGAGTCGTCCCCGTCCGGGACTCCAAAGTCCCGAACGGCCCCGTACTGCTCCTCCCCAGCACCGCCTGGTCCGCCTTCACCGCCAGCCTCCGTTAGGACGACCAAGGGCAACACTCCTTCAAGGCCACTGCGTTGTCCCCGAAAGCGTCTCTGGCCATGATCGATCAAGCGGCGAAGGACCCTACAAATGGCAAGCACCGAAAGTGACTTAAGCGCCGCCCGCTGGCGTAAGAGCACCTACAGCAACGGCACCGGCGGCGACTGCGTCGAGATCGCCGAAGCCTTCCCCGGCGCCGCCCACTGGCGTAAAAGCACTCACAGCAACGGCAGCGGCGGTGAATGCGTCGAGGTCGCCGACGGAGTCACCGGAACCGTCCCCGTCCGGGACTCCAAGGTCCCGAACGGCCCCGTGCTGCTGCTCCCCGCCTCCGCCTGGTCCTCCTTCCTCACCGGTCTCCGTTAGGACAACAAAAGGCAACACCCCTCACACCTTTCCCCCACGCCCCATACAGTCGAGGGACAGTTAACGGGGAGGGGAACGACCCATGCGCAAGGGGGTAAAGGCCACCGTCATCGGCAGTGTGTTCGCCGTGATGGTGGGAGGGGCCGGATACGGGGCCTACAACGTCGTGTCCGCGCTGGGCGGGAGTACCGGCGTGGGCGGTTCCAGTGGGCCCGCGCCCGTGAAGACCGGGCCGCCGAGCGCGTCGGAGGTCAGGGCGACGACGGCGAAGTTCTTCGCGGCCTGGGAGAAGGGGCAGGCGGTGACGGCGGCGTCGTACACGAACAACGACGCGGCGGCCGACCCCGTGCTGGAGTCCTTCAGCGGGGCCGGGCACATCACTGGGGTGAAGATCACCCCTGGTGCAACGACCGGGGCCACCGTGCCGTTCTCGGTGAAGGCAACGGTGTCATACGACGGAAAGTCCAAGCCGCTCAGCTACAAGAGCCAACTGACCGTCGTACGCGGCAAAACCACCGGACGGGCCCTCGTCGACTGGCAACCGGCCGTCATCCACCCGGAGTTGCAGACCGGCGACACCTTCGTCACCGGGGAGTCCGCGAGCCCGGCGATCGAGGCCGTGGACCGGAACGGGACCGTGCTGACCAAGGAGAAGTATCCGTCGCTCGGGCCGATACTCGACGAGCTGCGCTCCAAGTACGGTGACCAGGCGGGTGGTTCGCCCGGTATCGAGCTGTCGATCAAGCACCAGGCCGAGGGCTCGGCCGACACCACGCTGGTGACCCTGGAGAAGGGCAAGGCCGGCAAGGTGCGCACGACGCTCAGCGCGAGCGCGCAGGCCGCCGCCGAGAAGGCCGTGACGAAGTACTCGGAGTCGTCCGTGGTGGCGCTGCAGCCGAGCACCGGGCAGGTGTTGGCGATCGCCAACCACCGCGACGACGGCTTCAACGCCGCGTTCCTGGGGCAGTTGGCGCCCGGCTCGACGATGAAGATCATCAGTGCTGCCACGCTCATCGACACGGGACTCACGACGATGAACGGGCCGGCGCCCTGTCCGACCACCGCGGTGTGGCAGGAGCAGACGTTCAAGAACCTGACCGGCCTCAAGCCGAACGAGAACGCCACGCTCGCCGACAGTTTCGCCCGCTCCTGCAACACGGCGTTCGTGAAGTTCGCCGACTCGGTCAAGGTGGACTCCCTGACCCAGGAGGCCGAGGACCGCTTCGGGCTCGGCCGGGACAACTGGAAGACCGGCATCCCGTCCTTCGACGGCTCGGTGCCCGCGTCCGGCGGCCCGGACACCGCGGCGAATCTGATCGGCCAGGGCCAGGTGCAGATGAGCCCGCTGAACATGGCGTCGGTGACGGCGACCGCGAAGACGGGCACGTTCCGCCAGCCGGTGCTCGTGTCGCAGAGCCTCGACGACCGCCAACTGGCCACCGCGCGGGGCCTGTCGGCGAGTACGTCGGCCCAGCTGCGGGCGATGATGTACCGCACCGCGACCAGCGGCACCGCGGCCGGGATCATGGCCGGGCTCGGCCCGAACATCGGCGCCAAGACGGGTTCCGCCGAGGTGGACGGGCAGTCGAAGTCCAACAGCTGGTTCACCGGTTACCGGGGCGATGTCGCCGCGGCGGCCATGACGCAGGACGGCGGCCACGGCATCGACGCCGCGGGCCCGATCGTCCGGGCGGTACTGGCGGCGAGTGGCTGAACTCACTCCTGGTGGAAAGGGAACTCACCCGCACAGGACGGGACTCTAGGGTGGGCGTGGTCGTTGGGGTGTGAGAGAGCCGAGGGCGACGGGGGCCCAAAGGGATTCGCGGAGGATCGGGAACTGTGGGCACGAGGGGCAAGAAGAAGGTCGCCGCCGGGCGACGGAAGGCGAGACCCGCCATGGTCGGCGGGGTGATCGCCGTGGCCGTCGTCGGCGCGGGCGTGGGCGCCTACGCGCTGTACGACGGCGGGGCGTCCGCCGAGGCGCGCACCCAGAGCGCCGACCACAAGGCCGTCAAGAAGGGCCCGTTGACGGCGGCCGAGGTCCAGACGACCGCGAAGCGGTACCTGGCCGACTGGCAGCAGGGCAAGGTCGCCCTGGCCGCCGCCACGACCGACAAGTCGACGGCGGCCACCGCGCTGCTCACCGGTTACAGCAAGAACGCCCACATGAAGGGCGTCACCGTCACCGAGGGCACCCCCACCGGCACCAAGGTCCCCTTCTCCGTGAAGTGCACGGTGTCGTACAAGGGCATCAACAAGCCCATGACGTACGCCACTTCGCTCACCGTCGTGCGCAGCGCGAAGGACGGCAAGCCGTACGTGCAGTGGCACGCCTCCGTCGTCCACCCGGATCTCGCGGACGGCGACACCCTGGTGACGGGCGAGTCCGGCACCCCGCCGATCAAGGCCTACGACCGGGACGGCGGCGAGCTGACGACGGCCAAGTACCCGTCCCTGGGGCCGGTGTTGGACGGGCTGCGGGAGAAGTTCGGCAAGAAGGCGGGCGGCAAGGCGGGCATCGAGCTGCGGGTGGTCCGGGGCAAGAAGTCCAAGGAGTCCGACAAGACGCTCGTCGAGCTGAGCAAGGGCACACCGGGCAAGGTGAAGACGACGCTCAGCCCGACCCTCCAGGCGGCGGCCGAGACGCAGGTCAGCAAGCAGAAGAACTCCTCGGTCGTGATGATGCGCCCGTCGACCGGCGAGATCCTGGCCGTCGCCAACGCCTCGCACGGCTTCAACGTGGCCTTCCAGGGCTCGCTGGCCCCCGGTTCCACGATGAAGATCGTGACGTCGACGATGCTCTTCGAGAAGAACCTCATCACCCCGGACGCGTCCCACCCCTGCCCCAAGACGTACAAGCTGGCGGGCTGGACCTTCCACAACGACGACGACTCGGAGATCAAGAAGGGCACGTTCAAGATGGCCTTCGGGGCCTCCTGCAACAACGCCTTCATCAACTTCGCGCCCAAGCTGTCCAACAGCGACCTGACGACGGAGGCCCAGCAGGTCTACGGCCTCGGCATGAACAACTGGGCCATCGGCGTCCCCACCTTCGACGGCTCCGTGCCGGTGCAGAGCGGCGCGCAGATGGGCGCCTCGCTGATCGGGCAGGGCGGGGTCCGCATGAACCCGCTGAACATGGCGTCGGTCGCCTCGACCGTCGACACGGGCACCTTCCACCAGCCGTACCTGGTCTCCCCCACGGTCGACAACCGCACGATCGCCAAGGCCTCGCGCACGATGTCGTCGACGACCCAGGCCCAGCTGAAGGAAGTCATGAAGTACACCGCCGACTACGGCACGGCGGCGCAGGCGATGTCCGGGCTCGGCCCCGACTACGGCGCGAAGACCGGTTCGGCGGAGGTCGACGGCCAGAAGAAGCCCAACGGCTGGTTCACCGCGTACAAGGGCGACCTCGTGGCCGCCGGCGTGGTCCAGGCGGGCGGCCACGGCGGCGACACGGCGGGTCCGATCGTGGCGGCGCTGCTCAAGCTGGGCGCAAGCCTCGGGGGCTGAACCCCCGGACCGCTACGGGGAGTTCAGCTCGCCACGGGTGCGGCGGCCGTATAGGTCCGCCGCAGGAACCGCGTGATCGTCTTCGTCTCGAACTGGACGACGGAGACGCCCTGTTCGGAGTGGAACTCGACGACGGCCTGCACCCGCCCGCACGGCCACACCCGCACCTCGCCGCTGCCTGCCGGGGCACGCAGCCCCTGCTCCAGCAGCGCCCGGTCGAAGGTCCATGCATGCGGTCCGGGCAGGTCGATACGGACGGCCAGCGGATCGGATTCGGGGTCGTACCGCAGGACGACGGGCACGGCGGCGGGATCCAGCCGGTCCACGTCCTCGTCGGTGACGATATGGGCTCGCGCGTACTGTTCGACTACGGACATCGGGCGGCCCCTTACGCTGAGTGACCTGTGTGAAAGCTGTGCATCCGCTTCCACTACCCAAATGTCGCACATTTTCTCGGGAGCGCCCTCTGGGGCGACAGATCTCACATGTCGGCCGGAGACCACCTGGCTCTTGCAAAGCACTCGCAATAACCATCTAAAATCATCCCGTGCATGTCCCTGACGGATTCATCGACGCCCCCGTATCCGCCGCGACCGGTGTGGTCGCCGCCGGCGCCATCGCCGTGAGTCTGCGCGGCGCCCGCCGCGAGCTCGACGAGCGGACGGCGCCACTGGCGGGCCTGGTGGCCGCCTTCATCTTCGCCGTGCAGATGCTCAACTTCCCGGTCGCGGCCGGCACCAGCGGCCATCTGCTGGGCGGCGCGCTGGCCGCGATCCTGGTCGGCCCCTACACAGGCGTCCTCTGCGTCTCGGTCGTCCTGCTCATGCAGGGCATCCTGTTCGCGGACGGCGGGCTGACCGCGCTCGGCGTGAACATCACCGACATGGCGATCACCACGACGGTCGTGGCGTACGCCGTCTTCCGCGGCCTGGTGAAGATCCTCCCGCGCAGCCGCCGCTCGATCACGGCCGCGTCCTTCACCGCGGCCCTGCTCTCCGTCCCCGCCGCGGCCCTCGTCTTCACCCTCCTCTACGCCCTCGGCGGCACCACCGACGTCTCCCTCGGCAAGGTCGCCACCGCGATGATCGGCGTCCACGTCCTCATCGGCGTCGGCGAGGCCGCGATCACCGCGCTCACGGTCGGCGCGGTGATCGCCGTACGCCCTGATCTGGTCTACGGAGCGCGCGGCCTGGAGCAGCGCCTGAAGCTGCGTGTGAACGGCGAACTCGTGGACGCCGCCCCCGAGTTGACCCCCGTGCGCAGTACTTCCCACCGCAAGGTGTGGCTCACCGGCCTCGTCGCCTCCCTCCTCCTCGCCGGTTTCGTCAGCTTCTACGCCTCCTCGAACCCCGACGGCCTGGAGAAGGTCGCCGCCGACCACGGCATCGACCGGGCGGCGAAGGAGCACTCCTCGGCCGACTCCCCGCTCGCCGACTACGGCGTGCGCGATGTCGAGGACGCCCGGCTCTCCGGCGGCCTCGCGGGCGTGATCGGCGTCGGCGTCACGGTCGCGGCGGGCAGCGGGGTCTTCTGGGCGGTCCGCAGGCGCCGCAATACTTCCTCCCAGGTGGCCTGACATGGGCGCGGGCCACGCCCACCGGCTCTACCGGCACGGCCACTCCCGGGTCCACGCGCTGCCGCCGCACGCCAAACTGGCCGCCGTGTTCGCCTTCGTGGTGGTCGTGGTGTCGACCCCGCGCGAGGCGATGTGGGCGTTCGGCCTCTACGCCGTGCTGCTGGCGCTGGTCGCGTACGCGGCCCGGGTACCCGCGGGCTTCCTGCTCCGCCGCCTGCTGATCGAGATCCCCTTCGTCGCGTTCGCCGTCCTCATGCCCTTCGTGGCGGAGGGCGAGCAAGTGACCGTCCTGGGCCTGGAGTTGAGCGTGAACGGCCTCTGGGGCGCCTGGAACGTCCTCGCCAAGGGCACCCTGGGCGTCGCCGCCTCCGTCCTCCTCGCCGCCACCACCGAACTCCGCGAACTCCTCCTGGGACTCCAGCGGTTGAAACTCCCGCCCCTCCTCGTCCAGATCGCGTCCTTCATGATCCGCTACGGCGATGTCATCACCGACGAGATGCGCCGGATGCGGATCGCCCGCGAGTCACGGGGTTTCGAGGCCCGGGGCATCCGCCACTGGGGTGTGCTCGCGAAGTCGGCGGGCGCGCTGTTCATCCGCTCCTACGAACGCGGGGAGCGGGTCCATCTGGCCATGGTGAGCCGGGGATACACGGGCTCCATGCCGGTGATCGACGAGGTCACCGCCGACCGGGCCCAGTGGTCGCAGGCCCTCGCACTCCCCTGTGCCGCCCTTGTCGTATGCCTGTTGGGATGGACCCTGTGACGACTTTCTCTCTTGACGTGTCCGGGCTGGCCTTCGCCTACCCCGACGGCCATCAGGCCCTGTTCGGCGTCGACTTCACGGTCGCGCGCGGCGAACGGGTCGCCCTGCTCGGCCCGAACGGCGCCGGCAAGACCACCCTCGTCCTGCACCTCAACGGCATCCTCACCGGCGGCGCCGGGACGGTGACGGTGGCCGGACTCCCGGTCGGCAAGCGGCACATGGCGGAGATCCGGCGCCGGGTCGGGATCGTGTTCCAGGACCCCGACGACCAGCTCTTCATGCCGACGGTCCGCGAGGACGTGGCGTTCGGCCCGGCGGCGGCCGGGATGAAGGGCGCCGAGCTGGAGCAACGGGTGCGCACAGCACTGGAGTCGGTGGGCATGGCGGACTTCGCCGACCGTCCCCCGCACCATCTGTCGTTCGGGCAGCGGCGCAGGGTGGCCGTGGCCACCGTGCTGGCGATGGAACCGGAGATCCTCGTCCTCGACGAGCCCTCCTCCAACCTCGACCCCGCCTCCCGGCGCGAACTGGCCGACATCCTGCGGTCGTTGGACGTGACCGTCCTCATGGTCACGCACGACCTGCCGTACGCCCTGGAGCTGTGCCCGCGTTCGCTGATCCTCAGCGAGGGCGTGATCGCGGCGGACGGCGCGACCGGCGAACTCCTCTCCGACGACGCGCTGATGCGGGCCCATCGTCTGGAGTTGCCCTTCGGGTTCGACCCGCGGTCCGTGACAATGGGTGCGTGACGAACGAGGACCATACGGTTGCCGGGTCGCTGCTCCTCGACGAGCAGCTGTGCTTCGCGCTGTACGCGGCCCAGCGCGCGCTGACGGCCGCGTACCGCCCGCTCCTTGAGGAGCTGGAGCTGACCTACCCGCAGTACCTGGTCCTCCTCGTCCTGTGGGAGCGCGGCGAGAGCACGGTCAAGGACCTCTCGACCGCCCTGCGCCTCGACTACGGCACGCTGTCGCCGCTCCTGAAGCGCCTGGAGGCGGCCGGACTCGTCCACCGCGAGCGCGCCGCCCACGACGAGCGCTCGGTGCTGATCGGGTGCACGGAGCGCGGCAGTGCGTTGAGAGAACGCGCGGCCCGGGTGCCGGGGGCGCTGCTCGCGGCGACGGAGCTGGAGATGCCGGAGGTCGTGCGGCTGCGCGCGGAGCTGTGGCGGCTGGCGGAGCGCGCGGGGGCGGCGGCCGAGCGCGCCCGCTGACCTCGGGTTACCGGCGGTTGCCACCCCCTGGTGGCCACGAGCGCCCTACCGGTCAGTATCTTGTGCACGATGTAGTTGCACACTCCTGTGTTTCCGTCCCGAGTTTCCGTTCTGGGGGAGGTCCCGCCATGGCCGACGACACCGCCGTCGACACCCGCCCGACGAAGATCATGTACGTCGCCGAGGCCACCGCCCACGGCGGCCGGGACGGCTATGTCAGCAGCCAGGACGGCCAGCTCTCCCTCCAGGTCGCGATGCCCCCGGCCATGGGCGGCGACGGCAACGGCACCAACCCCGAGCAGCTGTTCGCGGCCGGCTACAGCTCCTGCTTCCACAACGCGCTGGTCCTGGTCGGCCGTAGGGCCGGCTTCGACCTGACCGGCTCGACGGTCGCCGCGAAGGTCGGCATCGGCCCCAACAAGCAGCGCGGCTACGGCCTCGCGGTCGCCCTGAGCGTCTCCCTGCCGATCCTCGACCCGGACATCGCGGCGAAGCTGGTGGACGCGGCCCACGAGGTCTGCCCGTACTCGAACGCGACGCGCGGGAACATCGACGTCACGATCCTGCTTGGTTGAGGTAGGACAGCGGACCGGCAGGACCAGGAGTGCGGACGTGAACGTGAACGGCGTGGTGGCCGAGGGCTTCGAGCCGGTCAGGGAGGCGTTCGCCGCCAACTTCGAGGTGCGCGGGGACCGGGGCGCGGCCGTGACCGTGTACCGGGACGGGCATCGGGTCGTCGACCTGTGGGCCGGCACCAAGGACGTCGACGGCACCGCGCCCTGGCAGCGGGACACGGCCCAGATCGTCCGCTCCGCGACGAAGGGCGTGGCCGCCGCGGCGCTGCTGCTGCTCGCGCAGCGCGGGGAACTGGACCTGGACGCTCCGGTGGGCGAGTACTGGCCGGAGTACAAGGCGGCCGGCAAGGAACGCACCCTCGTGCGGCATCTGCTCGCGCATCGCGCGGGCGTGCCGGTGCTGGACCGCCCGCTGACCCCGGCGCAGGCCGCGGACCCGGCACAGGGCGCCGCGGCGGTGGCTGCGCAGGCACCGGTGTGGGAGCCGGGCACGGACCACGGCTATCACGCGCAGACGTACAGCTGGCTGACCGGTGAACTCGTCCGCCGGGTGACGGGCCGGTCGATCGGCGAGTGGATCGCGGACGAGATCGCGGGCCCGGTCGGAGCGGACCTGTGGGTGGGGCTGCCGTCCGGTGAGGCGGGGCGGGTGGGCCGGGTGGCGCAGGTGGAGGCGCCGGCTGCGGACGCGGGGGTCCTCCGGGTACGCCCCAAGCGGTCGGTCTCCGAGGCGTACGCGAACCCCGGCTCCCTCACCCGGCGCGCGTTCGGGGCGATCACCCCGATGCCGGACGAGAACGACCCGGCGTACCGGGCCGCCGTACTCCCCGCGTCGAACGGCATCGCGACGGCGGACGGCCTGGCCCGCTTCTACGCCTCCCTGATCGGCGAACTGGACGGCGGGACAAGGCTGTTCGCCCCGGAGACGGTCGAGCTGGCCCGTACGGAACGCTCGTCGGGCCCCGACCGCGTCCTCGTGATCAACACCCGTTTCGGCCTGGGCTACATGCTGCACGGCGGCGCGTCCCCGCTGCTGTCCGACGGCTCCTTCGGTCACCCGGGCCGGGGCGGCGCGCTCGGCTTCGCAGACCCGGATTCGGGCATCGCGTTCGGGTATGTGACGAATTCGTTCCGCAAGAGTGTGACGGCTGATCCACGGGCGCAGGCCCTGGTCAGGGCGGTGCGCACCGCCCTGTCGTAGTGCACTGGTACGGCCACGGCTGTCGGCACCACGGCCGGCGTTCACGACCCTGGGGCAACAATGGGGTATGCGCTGCTGCATCTCGGCTCCCCTCGCGGCCCTCGCCGCGCTCCCCACTCCGTACGACGTCCTGCGCTCCGGCGCACTCCTCGCCCCGGCGCTGCTGCGTGCCGCCCACGGCGGTTCCCCGCGCGGCAAATACCGCCAACTCGCCGCCGTACACCTGGAGTTGGTCACCCTCACCGAGGACAGCGCCATCATCACCTGGCACACCCGGATACCCGGCACCGACGACGGTTTCGGCCACCCGCTCCCCGCGGTCACCGAGGGCGAGGTCGTCTACGGCACCCACCCGGCCCGGCTCAACCGCGTCGCGGCCGAGGACCGGCCCACCGCGCACCACCAGGTGGAGCTGACCGGCCTGGAGCCCGGGCAGACGTACTACTACCGGGCACGCTCCGGGGGTGTGACCGCCGTACCGACGCCGTTGCAGCACGTACGCGGGAACGCCGTCGGCACCTCACGGCACGGCCTCGGCTCCCTGACCGGCACGTACTCCTTCACCACGCCCCAGCCCCCGCCCGGCAGGCACCTGCTGTCCATCGCCCTCTGCAACGACCTGCACCTCGGCGAGACCACCGCGGGCCTCATGGCGGGCTTCCCACTGCTGCGCGGGGTGTCGCAGGCGGCGGGCCTGGCCGCCTATCCGGAGATCATGACCCGGGCCCTGGTCGAGGAGGCGAAGCGGCGCGGGGCGGACGTCCTGCTCGCCGCCGGGGACATCTCGGCGGGCGGGTCGCCGCGGGACCTGGCCGAGGCCAGACGCATCCTGGACGGCTTCGGCACGCTGGGCCGGGACTATCTCGTCGTACGCGGCAACCACGACCGGGCGGGGAGCTCTGCCGACACGTTCCATGAGGGGTTCCGTGAAGGCTTCGGCGGCGGCGACGGGCCCGGGTACTTCGCGCACGATCTCGGCGGGCTGCGGATCATCGGGCTCGACACGTATGCCAAGGCCGGCAACGGGGGTGACGCGGGTGGGCTCGGCGAGGAGCAGTTGTCCTGGTTCCGGGGCCGGCTCAGGGCCGAACCGGACCGGCCGACCGTCGTCTTCGGGCACCATCCGCTGACGGTACGGGACTCCGTGTTCCCGGTGACTCGGGGGCAGCAGCTGGATCGGCGGCAGGCTCGGGCGATCGTCGACGCGTATGCCTCGGCGCCGGGGGTCTTTCTTCATCACGCGGGGCACACCCACCGGAACAAGAGGACGCCGCTGGTGCGGGCGCCCCATGTTGTGCAGCAGGAGGTCACCGCTGCGAAGGACTATCCCGGGGGGTTTCTGCTGCTGCGGGTGCACTCCGGGGGGTATGCGCTCAACCACTACAAGGCGGGTGGGATCGAGGCTCGTGAGTGGGGGGAGCGGTCTCGGCGGGTGGCTGGGGGGTTGTGGCCGCACCATGCCCTTGGGCGGGCGGCCACGGATCGGAACAGCGTTCGGGCGCATGACCTGTCCGGGGTGGGCTCGTTGGGGGTGTCTGTTGCCTGAGACAGGTAGTCGGTCGGCTGCTGGCCCGTCGTGGCTGGTCGCGCAGTTCCCCGCGCCCCTAGAAAGGGCCCTGTGGGCCCATTTCTAGGGGCTTGTGTCAGCCGTCGTTCTCCGGTGAGGGGAGGTACGCGCCGGGTACGTCGTTCGGGGCGTAGATCTTTTTGTCGCCGGGGTACGGGCTGGTCCAGTTGTGGGTCTGATACCAGGTGTAGCGGTTCATCTGGGTGGGGTTGGCGTAGTCGGGGACCGCGTTCGGGCCCGTGAGGCGCTGGTGGGAGGCCCATGTCTTCCACTGGGCCGCGAGTGTCTTCTCGGCCGCCGGGACCGAGACCGTCGTCGGTGCGGGTGCGGCCAGGGTGTCCTGGGCCGCCGGGGTGTCCGAGCCGCAGGACGGCTGGGGGCTCACGCCGAGGGTGAGGGAGGTCCGGTTGGGGACCGCGGTGAACGGGGTGTTGTCGGCCTTGCTCGTGAACGCGCCGTACATCGGGGTGGCCGCGCTGTCGAGTTGGTTCATCGGGTGGATGCCGAGGATCTGCTCGATCGTGCGGACCATGGTGATCTGCGAGTAGTAGTGGTCGTCGACCGTGCTGTGGTTGGCGTAGGGGCTGATGACCTGGACCGGGGCGCGATGGCCGTCGACGTGGTCGAGGCCGGCCTGGGAGTCGTCCTCGACGACGAAGATCGCCGAGTCCTTCCAGTACGAGCTGTGGGTGATCCTGTCGACCATCCGGCCGACCGCGAGGTCGTTGTCGGCGACCTCGGCGGCGGCGTTGGCCGGGCCGCCGGTGTGGTCGTTGGAGAACCAGAACATGTTCAGGTTCGCCGGGCCGTTCTTGTCGAAGTCCTGCTGCCAGATCTGCTCTTTGTAGATGTCCGGGACGTCGAGGTCGAACAGCGGGAACCCTTGCACGGACACGTCGTTGAGGGAGGGGATCGCCGAGCCCGTCTTGATGGGGTAGGCGGTCTGTGCTCCGGTGGCGGCCATGTTCTTGCTGTCGCAGTACAGGTTCTGCCAGGTCGCGCCGGCCGGCTTGGTCTCCAGCGACTGGAACTCGCCGAAGTCCTTGACGGACTTGCCGGCCGCCTGCGCGCCGGTCCAGATGAATCCGGACTTCTGGTGGCCCAGGACGTCGTTCTCGGTGTCGTAGCTGCGCGTGTACTCGCCGGCCGAGGACTCGGTGTACTCCGGGTTGTCCGACTGCATCAGCCAGTTGTGGCCCTCGGCGGAGTTGGTGCCGATGTCGTAGAAGTTGTCGTAGAGCCCGAACTGTTCGGCCAGCGCGTGCTGGTTGGGGGTCACGTTCTCGCCGAACTGGGTGAGCGAGGCGTTGCCGTTGCCCTGCGGGAGGTCGCCGAAGACCTGGTCGTAGGTGCGGTTCTCCTTGACGAGCAGGAAGACGTGCTTGATCGTCGAGGGGTCGCCGAGCCGGGCGGGGACCGGGACGGCCTTCGCGCGGCTCCTGCCCTTGGACGTGATGACCGAGCCGGGCGTCCAGCCGTTCTGCTTGAAGACCTTGGCCGTCTGGGACCTGACGACGAGGTCGCTCGGCAGCGTGAACTGCGTCAGGCTCGACGTGGTGTCGTGCGTGTTGTGGCCGGCGGCGTCGGGGCGGAGCGCGTCCACGCCGCGGGTGTTGGCGACGACGACCTGCTTGCCGTTGGCCGTGATCCCCGAGGGGAAGTAGTCGGTGGGGAGCAGGCCGACGTAACGGGCGGGCTGCTGCGGGGAGCTGTAGCGGTAGACGGCGACCGCGTTGGCGCGGCCGAGCGTCACCAGCAGCCGGCCGTCGTCGGTGAGCGTCACCGCGTTCGGCTCGTAACCGACGGACGCCTCGGGCCACGGCTGGGTGGCGATGGTCTGGACGACCTTGTCCTTGCGGGTGTCGATGACCGAGACGCTGTTGTCGGCGGTGTTGGTGACGAACACCGCGCCCTTCTTGGCGTACACGGCGGTCGGGTGCAGTCCTACGGCGATGGTGCCCACGGCGGCGGAGGGGTCCGCGGTGTCGATGACGCTGACCGTGCCGGTGGTGCTGGCGCCCGTCCTGGGGTTGGCCGGGACGTCGGTGCCGTAGGAGTTGATGGTGGTGTCGCCGGCCTTCGCCGGGCGCCCGCCCTCGTTGCTGACGTACAACGTGCCGCCGACCAGGGCGATTCCGCGCGGCGCGGTGCCAACTGTCCAGCTCTGCTTGATCGTTCCGGTCGCCGCGTCGATGGCGACCACCTTGTTCTGGCCGTTGACCGCCGAGTACACGGTGGAGCCGTCGGCGGAGAACACGGCCGCGCCCACCAGCGCCTGCTTGGCGCCGTCGGCCGCGATCGGGACGGCGGTGGGGCTCGCGAGGGTGCCGTCGGCGTTGACGGTGAACTTGGTGTAGCCGTTCGCCTGACCGAGCCACAGCTGCTTGCCGTCGGGCGAGTAGGTCGGGCCCTCCTGGCCGACGGCGCCGCTGCTGATGCGCAGGTCGTCCGCCGTGCTGGTGCCGATCTTCTGCTTGATCTGACCGGTAGTCAGGTCCATGACCACCAGAGAGGCGTCGCCGTCGGCGATCGAGGCCGCGAGGCGGGTGCCGTCCGGGCTGACCGTGGACGACATGATCTTGCCGTCGTTGATGACGGTGCGGCTGCCGTACGGCTTGATGTACTGGTCGCTGGAGATGACCTGGCCGTTGGCGGTGGTCTGGCCGACCTGCTGGGTGCCGAACTGGTAGGTCGAGGCGACCGCCGTGCCCGTGACACCGAGGGCGACGGCGATACCCGTCGTCACGAGCAGTGCCCGGCGGCCGACGTGTCTGCCGAAGAGGTTGACTTGTTTCTTCTCGCTGATCCGACGCTGGCGGATTACCTGCACGGAACTGTTCCCTTCAGTGGGTGTCGAGCAACTCGACGTTGCCGTCGAACTGCCACAGCGGATTCGGGGTGTCACCGGTCGAAGTCCGCACCAGGAAGTAGCCGTTGACTTCCTTGGGACCGTCGCCGTCCGCCACGAACCGCCCGTCCGAGGTGATGTCGAGCTGGTAGATCGCCGACCCCGTGACCGCGACCCCGGGGAGATGCCAGCTCACGACGCAGCGCCAGTCGTTGCCCGCGCCCTCCTGGGCGGCCTGGCCGTCGCTCTTGGTGCACGCCGCCGAGGCCCGCAACTGGGCCTCGGTGACGGCGGGCCGGTGGAGTTGCCCGGTCTGCAGGCGGTAGAGGTGGGCGAACACCGTCGCGAGGGATTTCTGCACCTTCCCCTGCTCGATCCCGGAGCCCGTCGACGGCGTCGCCACGGCGACCGCCCCCACGGTGACGGCGGTCAGCGCGGCCAGCGGCAGCACGCCGAAGGTGAACGCGCGGCGCCCGGAGCCGTCGTAGGCCGGGTTGGTGAAGTCCCGCCGTACGAACAGGAGATGGGCGAGGACGGTGGCGAGCACCGTCCATGCCAGGCTGACCGCGACGGCGATCAGGAGCGGGGTGAGCTGGGCCGGGCTGGTGAACAGGCCGTTCCAGGCGATGAAGGCGTAGCCGGGCAGGGCGAGGCGCACGGCGACGGGCAGCGGCAGCATCTGGGCGACCTGCATCGCGAGTGCGACCAGCACGGGCAGCAGCAGCCCCATCGAGGACCGCCCCAGCGCGACCGAACCGAGGAGTCCGATCGCGGCGAGGGCCAGGGTCGGGGCGAGGGCACAGAGCCAGGCGAGCAGGACCCGGCCCGCCGCGTCCCCCGGCGCGAGCAGATGGCCGTCGAGACCGACCAGCGGCTGGTTGCCGACGGCCAGGAGCCCGCCGACCGTACTGGAGACGGCCAGCCCCGCCACCAGCGCCAGGATGACGGTGACGCTGGCCAGCGCCTTCGCCACGAAGATCCGCGCGGGCGAACGGACGGCCACCAGCAGATGCCGCCAGGTGCCGAGCCGGTCCTCGGCCGCGAACACATCGCCTGCGACGAGCGAGGTCAGCAGCGGAAGCGCCCAACTGCCCGCGAACCCCAGCATGACCAACGGCCCGGCCCACCCCGTGGCGTGCATCCAACGGCCGAAGAGCGTGTCGGAAGGGAGGGTGTCCTGCTGGCTCACCCCGGCGACGAAAAGCGCGGGCGCGATCCAGCAGGCGAGGACCAGCAGCCGGATCCGCCATTGCGAGACGAGCTTGACGAGTTCGAAGCGGTAGCCGCGCGCGACGGATACGCGTCGGGCCGCGGCGACGGGTTCAAGGACGGCGGCCACGGTCACCGGTCGGCCTCCTGCTGTTCCTGGTGCGGTTCCTGGTCGGTGAGTGCGAGGAACGCGGTCTCCAACGGCGATACCACGGGGGCGAGTTCGCGCACCGCGATGCCCGACCGGACGAGTTGGGCCACCAGTTCGTCGAGGGCGGGTGTCAGCGCGCGCACGACGAGCACCTCGGCGTCCTGCCGTACGCCGCTGTCGTCGACGATCCGGATGCCTGCCGTGTCGGCGGCGAGTCGGCGCGCGGCCCCGGGGTCGGACGTCCGCAACCGGTAGTCGAGTTCACGGCTCTCGGCGGCCAGTTTGCTCAACGGGCCCGAGAACACGACCCGTCCGGTGGCGAGAATGGTGACCTCCGAGCACAGTGCCTCCAGGTCGTCCATACGGTGGCTGGAGAGCACCACGCCGGTTCCGCCGGCGGCGAGTCTGCTGAGCACCCCGTGCACATGTCTCTTGCCCGCCGGATCAAGTCCGTTGGACGGTTCGTCGAGCACGAGCAGCCGGGGTCTGGTGAGCAGTGCGGCAGCGAGCCCGAGCCGCTGGCGCATACCGAGCGAGAAGCCGCGGGCCCGGTCGTCGGCGACATCGGTGAGCCCGACCTGGTCGAGCACGTCGTCGATCCCCGCCGTCCGCGCGTCATGGCCGCGCAGTGCGGCCAGTGCGGCGAGGTTCTGCCGGGCGGTGAGCGAGGGATAGAGACCGGGCCCGTCCACGAAACCGGCGACACCGTCGGGGGCGGCGAACGCCCGCCCGACCTGCTGACCGAGGATCTCCAGACGCCCGCTGTCGGCGACGGCCAGCCCCAGCAGCAGACCGAGCAAGGTGGTCTTACCCGCCCCGTTCGGCCCGACCAGACCATGGATCTGGCCCTGCGTCACATCCAGATCGACACCGTCGAGCGCGACGACATCGCCGAAGCACTTGGTGATCCCGACGGCCCGGGCCGCGTGGCGTCGTCTGTCCATGAGCCCCTTCTTTCGAATCCTCAGGGACCCTAGGGGCACCACACATCACACACACAGACGGCCGTCTGAACGCCCATGGAACGGATCGTCAAGTCGTCGGCAAGCCCGGTGAAGAAACGGTCAACCAGCCCGCAACATAAGCCCGATCCCGGCCACGAGCAGCAAGGCGGCGGCGATACGGGGCGCCCCGAACCGCTCCTTGAAGAAGACGGCTCCGATGGCCGCGCCGACGATGATCGACGACTCGCGCAGGGCGGCGATGGGTGCGAGGTCCGCGCGGGTCTGGGCCCACAGGACGAGTCCGTACGCCAGCACGGACAAGGCCGCACCGAGAAAGCCGACGGCGGCGAACGGCCTTAGCTCCGAGAGGAGTTGACCGCGCCGAAGGTAGAGGGCGTAGGCCGGGATCATCCAGCCCTCCACCGCCATCAACCAGGCGATGTACCCCAGCGACGACCCCGAGGCCCGCACACCGAGCCCGTCCACGACGGTGTACGCCGCGATCGACAGCCCCGTCGCCAACGCCGCCCCGATCGCCGCCCAGTTGGGCCGCCGCCCTCGCATCCCCCACAGCGCGACACCGGTCAGTCCCGTGCACGACAGCGCGATGCCCGCCGCCGCCCACCCGTCGGGCACCTCGTGCGCGAAGACTGCGGCGAAGACGGTGACGACGAGGGGCGCGGTGCCACGCGCGATCGGATAGGCCTGCCCGAAGTCCCCCAGCCGGAACGACTTCATCAGCAGCAGTGTGTAGGCGACATGGATGATCGCGGAGGCCCCGAGATACGGCCACGCGTCCGCCTCCGGAAAGGCCGTGAACGGCACGAGGGCGAGCCCGATGACCGTCCCGCCGCCCGTGATGAGCGTGAACCCGACCAGCTTGTCGGTGATCTGGTGCGCGAGGGCGTTCCAGCAGGCGTGGGTGACGGCGGCGAGCAGAACTGCGGCTGCGACCAGTGGCGTCACGGGGTCTGCTCGCGCACGTCCACCAAGGTGGCACCGGCGTACGCGACAAGTTCCTTCGGCTCCATGGGAAACACGGCATGCGGATTGCCTGCGGCGGCCCACACGACGTCGTGCGCGAGCAGCGAACGATCGGCGAGTACACGAGTCTTCGTACGGTGCCCAAAGGGCGGCACGCCTCCGATGGCATACCCGGTCGTCTCCCGTACGACGTCGGCCTTGGCCCGGGTGACCTTCTCGACGCCGAGCTCCTCGCGGACCCGTTCCACGTCCACCCGCGATGCCCCGTCCATCAGCACCAGCACCGGTACGCCGTCCGCCGCGAAGATCAGGGACTTGCAGATCTCACTCAACTCGCACCCGATCGCGGCGGCGGCCTCTGCGGCGGTACGGGTTGCGTCCGGGAAGCGGCGGATGCTGCTGAGCAACTCCCCTAGTCCCAACTCCCTTATGGCTTCGGCGAAACGAGGGCTGGCGCTGGAGCTGGGGCTGGGGTTCTGGGGGTTTTCGCTGCCGTTCGTGGTCATGTACGGCACGCTAGCGGGGGGTGTACGGGGCCTGCGACTGAGTTCTTGCCGTTGGGCCACTCGCTTCTTTGTCAGTGTCGGGCTTCCACGGACCGAGTAAAGGGCGCTCCGCTGCGCTGCGCGTCGCCTGCGGCGATGACCCTCCGGGTCACCCTTGACTCGGTCCGCTCCAGCCCGTTTGAGAAGCGAGCGAGCGGCCGGG
>NZ_JALJRY010000047.1 GCF_024519455.1 Streptomyces sp. STR69
TCCTGGCCCGCCACTACACCCGCAAACACGGCCCCAACGCCTACTACGGCAACCCCGCCCCCGAACCCGCGTGAGCAGATGGTTTCGAGGAGGTGAGCAACGCCCGAGTCGCGTGGGCGCGTGTTGGAAGCCCTCGGCGAGGCGGTCGCGGTAGAAGAACACCAGGATGCCGCGCACGGTGAGTTGGTGGGTGATGTCGCCGCCGAACACTCCCATCTGGGGAGCGATATCAGCTCCCGGATCAGACCGATGGCCTGGAGCTCTACGCGATCAGAACGCTGTTGAGCAGAAGTGACACTTGGTCAGGGAGCGGACCGCAGCGACGGTGCCCGTCGCGTCATCGCGGGCGGCTGGAGCAGGGGCGAGGGCTCGGGGCCGGGGTCATCGGTGTCGACGACTCCGGCAGCCGTGTGGTCGAACTCGGCGGGCCAGCGGGTGTGTTCACTGGCCAGGGCTCCGGTCAGGTGGGCTTCGAGAAGGTTGGCGGTGCTCAAGTCGGTGCCGCGCAAGTCGGCCATGCGGAGGTCGGCGCCGTGGAAGACCGTACCGTGCGCGGCGGCCTTACGCAGGTTCGCTTCGCGCAGGTCCGTCTCCGTGAAGTCCGCCTCACTCAAGTCGGTTTCGACCAGCTTGGCAGCCCGTAGGTCGGACAGGCTGCAGCGAGCCCGGCGGAGAATCGCAGTCGTGAGGTCGGCGTGCCGCAGGTTGACCGACACCAAGGACGCCTGGGTCAGATTGGCGTGGTACAGGCCCGCAGCCTCCATGCAGGCGCGGTCGAAGTTGACCTCGGGGAACCACAGTCCGTCGCAGTCGGCCCGGCGCAAGTCGGTGATGCTGAGATTGACCCAGGACTGCTCCCGGTGCTGGCACAGCACGCCGAGCGCGGTCAGCGCCACTTGGGCGTCGGCGGCGCGGGTCTCCAGGGGCGCGATGTCGTTGATGGGCACGTCCGCCGCCGGTGATTCCGCCCCGGCGGGTGGCCAGGGCAGGTGCGTACGTAAATACGCGGCCTGAGTGGAGATGATGGCCTCCCGGTCGCGGGGGGACTGCTCCGCGATCCGCCACAGCGCGTGCAACCCACCGATGCGCACGTCCAGCTTGTCGCTGCCGAGCTGGTCGACGGCCCGGCTGAATCGGTCGGTGATGTAACCCTCCTGGGTGGCGCGCAAACCGTCCTGACTCACCCGGAGTTGCCGCCAGGTGGCGTACGCGCCGAACAGCACGACCAGGCCGCCGACCATCTGCAGAAGCGTCGTGCGGACATCGTTCACGGCCTTCAGCCGGTCCTGCGCGGCGACGCTCGCCCCGGCGAGATCGTGGTCAACCACCGCTCCCGGCAGTACGACGAACACCGTGCCCAGAATGACCAGCCCCGCCGCCCCGGCCAGCAGACCTGCGGCTGCACGACGTCCGACCGGCCCGTTGTGGCTTGCCCGCCGCCCGCGGTCCGGATCCCCCATCTCCATGGACATGAGAGCCTAGGCGCCGCGCAGAAGACGATCAAGAGTGCTGTGCCACTGGCCCGTGACATGAGAACGGCCTTACTGGCTGGGTGAGTTGTGAGCCGCGCGCACGCTTCGGCGAGTCGCTCGAAGAGCTCGCCCCAGGTGGCAGGCGGTCCGTGAACGGGCGCGTCGCGAGCAGTGTGGTGGCGATCGGAGCCGACGGCCGGAGCTGGGCGCGAGCCGCGCCTGGTCTTCGCCGACCGGCTCCGGGGCGATCCGCGAGGTCCGCCCCGGCGCCGGCGGCCCGCGGCGCCGCCGACCCGGACCGGCTCGGGGTTGCTGCTGCGAACGCCTGAGGATCAGTTCCCCTCCGGATCCGCAACTCCACGCTCAGGTGCACAGCCCCAGTGGGGTGGTGGCCGGGCCGGACGCACGACCGAGACGCCCAGATCCCTGGCCACGGCCGCCACCGGATGCCCCGGTCGGCGCGGTACCGGGCGACGGCGTCGGCTCGAACTCAGCCGAGTACTTGTAGGTGCTCGACGAGAACTCCTGACCTCTGGAATTCCGGAGATCCAGCGTTCAGGGCATCCATGCCCAGGGGGAAATCCCCCGGGAGACCGGGGCCGGTGCGCGACTCGCAAACTTAACTTGTTGCCGATGCGCTTCCGCGCACCCGCCGACGTGCACACACTTTCGGCCATTGACGGGAATTAGTCCGCGAACTGGGCCTTTGTGGGCAGGCAGGGGTTGACGACGCAGTTCGTGATCACTGCCCAGCACTCGGTCCAGACACGGCCCGCTTCCCGATCCGGCTCAGGTGTGAGGTGACGCCACGGCGCAAGCCGCGGACCAGAGTCCGAAAGCACTCCCCTCGTATCTTCTCCGCCCGCGCAGTGACGGTGGGCGATCCCAGACACCACCAGCGTCCACTCAAGTAGGTACGGACGCTCGGCCATGGAGGCATAAGCAATGACGCTTATCAGAAGAAAGTGGCTGGCCTCGTGCACGGCTGCGCTCGCCGCTTCGGCGATGCTGGCAGGCTGCGGCAGCTCCGGTTCCGGCTCTGATTCCGGCTCCACGACATCGGGCAAGGACAGTTCCGCATCGGGTCTTGCCACGGCCGAGAAGAAGGTGGCGGCCCTGCAGACCCTCACCAAGACCTACCCCGTCCCCACCACGAATGTGCCGGGCGTGGACAAGTTCAAGGGCCGCAAGGTCTTTTACATCCCGATCGTCCAGCAGGTCCCCGCCTTCGTCGCCACGGCCGGGTCGACGAAGCAGGCGCTCTCCAAGGTCGGCCTCTCGCAGCAGGTGTGCGACGGCAAGGCCCAGCCGACCGCGATAGCCGCCTGTGTCCAGCAGGCGATCACCGCGGACGCGGCCGGGATCATCCTGGACGCGATCCCTTACGGCATGGCGCAGAACGCCCTCGACGCCGCGAAGGCCAAGGGCATCCCGATCGTCATCGCGGACCAGAACCCCCCGGACGGAGTCGAGAACAGCAACCAGGTGAGCTATGTGCCGGGTGCGAGTTCTCAGCCCACCGCCATGGCCTGGTGGATCATCGCCGATTCCAAGGGCAAGGCCAATCTCATCATCGCGCAGAATGCCGACAGCCCCACAGCGCTCAAGATGGTGGCCGACTCGCTGCCGATCTATAAGAAGTACTGCCCGGGCTGCAAGGTCACGGTCAAGCAGATCACCGCCTCGACGCCGGCCCTGCTGGCCTCGAAAGCGAGTTCCAACGTCCTGAGCAACCCGAGTGCCACCTACTACTACACCGAGTTCGAGGACAGCCTCCAGCCCACCCTCCAGGGCGTCCAGCAGTCGGGGCGTTCTTCGAGCATCTCCGTATCCACAGCGGCCGGTTCGGTGAACGGACTGGGCCTGATCAAGAGCGGTTCGGTCAAGGCCGTCGTGGCCGCGGACCAGCTCTACATGGGCTTCGGCGTGACCGACGAACTCCTGCGCATGATGACCAAGTCCGGGCCCATCGACGAGGCCCAGCCCACACGGCTGTTCACCAAGGAGAACATCGGCAGCATCAAGGTGACGGCCGCGGCCCAGGCCTCGGGTGAGTGGTTCGGCGACGGTTCCTTCCAGGCGGACTTCGCCAAGCTCTGGGGCATCGGGTGATGAAGGAGGCCCACACCGTGAGCGCCGACTCACGGACCGACCCGCCGGGCACGGCACCGCGCCATCGTCTTGAAGTGGCCGAGCTGTCCAAGGCGTTCGGCTCGACCCGGGCGCTTCGCGAGGTCCATCTGCGGATCGCCCCCGGAGAACTGCACGGGCTGGTCGGCCAGAACGGGTGCGGCAAGTCCACCCTCGTCAAGATCCTCACAGGCGTGTACGCGCCCGACCCCGGAGCATCCATCGCGGTGGACGGGCAGCAGTTGGCGCTGCCCGTCCGCCCGATGCAGCAGCGCGAGGCGGGAGTCTCGGTCGTCCACCAGAACAGCGGGCTGGTGGACGACCTGACGGTGTGGGAGAACGTGCGGCTGGGGCACTATCGGGCGGGCCGGCTCTCGCGGCGGATCAACCGCCGCGAGGAGCAGCGGGCCACCGAGCGGGTCCTGGCCCGGCTGGACCGGCCCCTGGAGGTCGGCCGTCAGGTCGGGCAGCTCTCGGCGGAGGACCGGGCCGTGGTCGCCATCGCCCGGGCGGTGCAGGACCACCGCCCGGGGGGTGGGCTGATCGTCTTCGACGAGTCGACCCGGGCGCTGGGCAGGTCGGCGCGGGCCCGTTTCTTCGAGCTGGTCCGGTCGCTCGTCGACGAGGGCACCTCGGTCCTGCTGATCTCGCACCAGCTGGAAGAGGTCGTCGAAGCGACCGACCGCGTCACGGTGCTGCGCGACGGCGCCGTGGTCGAGGCGGGCCTGTGCACGAGCGAGGTGGACGAGGTCTCGCTCACCCGCATGATGCTCGGACGTCACCTCGTCACGCACGGGCGGGTCGGGAGCCAGGTCAGGGACGAGGTCGTCGCCTCGGTGCGGGGTCTCGCCGTCGGCCCGGTGGCCGGCCTCGATCTCGGCATCCGGCGCGGCGAGATCCTCGGACTGACCGGGCTGATCGGCTCGGGCTTCGTCGAGGCGGCCGAGGCGCTGGCGGGCGCACGCCCGGCCGACGCCGGCACGCTGTCGGTCCACGGGCGCGACCTCGCGCTGGACCGCAGACGTGGCTCGACCGAAGAGTTCGTGGACGCGGGGGTGGCGTTCGTACCCGAGCGCCGCCTGGAGGCAGGGGTGGCCGGCGAACTCTCGGTGGCCGACAACCTGACACTGCCCCGCGTGCGCAGCCGCGGCGGCCGACTGCGGACCGGCTCCGCGTGGCAGTCCGAGGAGACCGGCGCGATGATCGCGAAACTCGACATCCGGCCGCCCCATCCGCATGCGCCGGTCCACACACTGAGCGGCGGCAACCAGCAGAAGGTCCTGCTGGGCAAGTGGCTGGCCGGCACACCGAATCTGCTGGTGCTGCACGAACCGACGCAGGCCGTCGACGTCGGCGCCCGCCACGACATCATCGACGCGATCCGGGAGGCCGCGCGGGACGGCTGCGGAATCGTCCTCGCCTCGATCGACCCCGTCGACCTCGCCGTGCTGTGCGACCGGGTGCTGGTGTTCCGCGACGGCCACGTCGCCAAGGAACTGAGCGGCGAACTGGAACAGGACGCCATCGTCCACGCGGTCTTCGGCGACGACACGACACCTCAAGGAAAGGGGCCGGAAGACTGATGAACGTCACCAGCCGGCAAGACACCGGCACACCCACTGCGGCGCCGAAGGCGGCGCGAACCGGGAGGCTGACATCGGCCTCCGCCCTTGCCGGGCATTTCGCGTCGCGCTACTCGGTGATCGCCATCTGGGTGGCCATGATCGCGGTGTACGCCGCCGCGGAGCCGGGGGTGTTCCTGACCAAGGGCACCTTCCAGACCACCTTCGGCTCCCAACAGGCCCTGGTGTTCCTCACCATGGCCCTGCTCTGCACCGTCTGCGTCGGAGAGTTCGTGGACCTGTCGGTCCCGGCGGTCTTCGGGTTCTCCGCCACGATCCTGCCCGTTCTGGTCGTGGAGCACGGGTGGGGAGTGTGGACAGCAGCGCTCGTCGCCGTCCTGGGCGCGATCGTGGTCGGCGTGGTCAACGGCCTGCTCGTCGTCGTGGTCGGGGTGAACACCATCGTGGTAACCCTGGGAATGGGCACACTCCTCGGCGGCATCGCCCTGTGGCTGTCGCACCTCAACACGGTCAGCGGTCTGCCGACCGGGTTCGGCAAGATCGCGTTGTACTCCGTGGGCGGGCTGCCGGTCTCCTTCTACTACGGCGTGGTGCTGGTGGCCGGTTTCGCCTATCTGCTCGCGTTCACACCACTGGGCCGCCACATCCGCTTCGTCGGAGCCAACAGAGAGGTCAGCCGGCTCTCCGGCATCCGCGTCAACCGGATCCGCTTCGGCTCCTTCGTCGCCTCCGGCGCCCTGTGCGGTGTCGGCGCGGTCATCTCCGTCGCGGCCCTGGGCGGCTACAACCCCACCACGTCCGACACCCTGTTGCTGCCGGTCTTCGCCTCGGTCTTCCTCGGTACCGCGATCGTCCTGCCCGGACGCTTCAACCCGGTCGGTACCTTCATCGGTATCTACTTCCTGGCCACCGGCATTCTCGGGCTCCAGCTGCTGGGTCTGGAAGCGTGGGTCTCCTCGGTCTTCTACGGAGGTGTCCTGGTGGCAGCGGTCACCATCTCGACCTTGCTGCGCCGCCGCAGTCCATGACCGACTGGCCGACACCACAACCGCAACCGCGCGAGAGCCATGGAGCCAGCGGAGGTACGCAGCAGGCAGGCACCTAACATGGCCGGTGTGAGGATGACAGCGACGGACCGGCGACAACTCATCACGCGGGCTGCGGGTGAGCTGTTCATCGCGCGCGGCTATGCCGGTGTCTCGATGGAGGACGTCCTGACGGCGGTGGGCGGGTCCAAGGCGACGCTCTACCGCTATTTCACCGACAAGAGCGCCCTGTTCCGCGCATCGGTGGAGGCGCTGTGCGACGAGTGGTCCCAGCCGCTGCACACGTTCACGCCGGGCAGCGAGAACCTCACGGAGACCCTGGTCGCGCTCGGTGAACACCTCGCCGGTGTCGTCCTCACGCCCGAGGCCATCGCCCTGCACCGTCTGGTCACCTCGGAGGCCGTGCGCATTCCCGGGCTCGGAGAGGTCTTCGCGGAGCACGGGCCGAACGCGGGCCACGCGGTGCTTGGGCGCTGTCTGCAGCAGGCCAGCGACGACGGGCTGATCAAGGTCGAGAACCCGGTGCGAGCGGCGGAACAGCTCTACCAGGCCATGCTCGGCCACGCCCAGATGCGACTGCTGACGGACGCACCGGTCAAGCTGACCGACGCCGAGGTCCACGCGTCCATCAACGAGGCGGTACGGGTCTTCCTGCACGGCGTCTCCGTCGACCCGGTCTGACCTTCCCCGCGCAACCCGCCGTAACCGGCATACGTCTTGCCCTCGAAGCGTACTGGACCGTACCGTACACTCGCCCGAGTGTCAGGCGTGAAGGGACGGCCGATGCCGACGACGATCCGAGCCGAACATGTGGGAAGTCTGCTGCGCCCCGAGGAGCTGCTGGCGGCGCGCGTCGCACACCGGCGCGGCGCACTCTCCGACAGAGAGCTCTCGGAACTGGAGGACCAGGCGGCGACCGCCGCGGTGAAACTGCAACAGGACGCCGGGATCCAGGTCTTCACCGACGGCGAGGTGCGCCGGGACGACTTCATGGCCTCCGTGGTGGAGACGGTCGGCGGGCTGGAGCCCGCCGAGGAGTCGTCGGCCCGTCCGCGCTGGATCCGTGACAGCGACGGCGCCGAACTCGACGGCGACGTCGCGTCGGTGTCCATCGCGGGATCCCTGTACCGACGGACGCCGCTGTCCCTCGCGGAGGCGCGCTGGCTCTCCGGGAACGCGCCGGGGCCGTACAAGATCACCATGGCCAGTCCGACGATGGTGGCGGGCTTCTGGCGGCCGGGGGTGTCGGAGGGCATCTATCCGACCCGCCGGGACGCGGTGGCGGCACTGGCCGACATCTACCGGCAGGACATCGCCGGCCTGATCGACGCCGGGGTCTCCTGGCTGCAGCTCGACTCGCTCGCCTACTGGGCCAACATCGACCCCGAGGCCGCGCGGATGCGCCGGGTGACGGACCTGGAGGGGCATCTCTCCCACATCATCGACACGGACAACGGGCTGATCCGGTCCGCCCGTTCGCGGCGCCCCGGTATGACCGTGGCGATGCACTTCTGCCGGGGCAACATGCGCAGCGCCTGGTCCGCCCGGGGCGGCTACGAGCCCATCGCGGAGCGGGTGTTCGGCGAGGTGGAGGTCGACCGTTTCCTGCTGGAGTACGACACGGAGCGTTCCGGCGGCTTCGAACCGCTGCGCTTCGTGCCGCCCGCCAAGACCGTCGTCCTGGGGCTGGTGTCGTCCAAGGTGGCGGAGCTGGAGTCGGTGGACACACTGCGCCGGCGCATCGACGAGGCGTCCCAGTATCTGCCCCTGGAGCAGCTCGCCCTCAGTCCGCAGTGCGGGTTCGCCTCGACGAGCCAGGGAAATCTGCTGACCGTCGACCAACAGCGCCGCAAGCTGGAGCTCGTCGCGGAGACCGCGCGTCTGGTCTGGGGCTGACGGCGGGGCAGCGCCCCGGGTTCTGACGTGGCGGGCGGGGGCTCAGACACCGGGGCGGGCCGCGAGCCGTCGGTGCGACTTCGCGTCGTGGGGCGACCCGTTGGACGCGATGGTCAGCAGCCTCTCCGCCTTCAACTCGGTCTCCTGCCACTCCCGTTCGGGGTCCGAGCCCCAGGTGATACCGGCTCCGGCGCCGAAGTTCAGGCGCTGCCGGGCACGGTCGATCCAGAACGTCCTTATGCCGACGGCCAGTTCACCGGTGCCGCGATCGGCGTCGACCCAGCCGATACCGCCGCAGTACGGCCCACGGGGTGCGGTCTCCAGGGCGGTGATGATGCCGAGGGCGCTCTCCTTCGGAGCGCCGGTGACGGATCCCGGCGGGAAGGTCGCCGCCAGCAGTTCGGGCCATCCCGCTCCGTCCCGCAATTCCCCCCTCACCGTGGAGACCAGGTGGACGAGCCCGGGATGGCGCTCCACCGCGCACAGTTGCGGCACGGTGACGCTGCCCGTGGCGCACACCCGGCCGAGGTCGTTGCGGACCAGGTCGACGATCATCACGTTCTCGGCGAAGTCCTTCTCCAGGAGATCCGCCTCGGTGCGCCCGGTGCCCTTGATGGGACCCGACTCGATCGCCCGCCCCTCGCGGCGCAGGAAGAGTTCGGGTGAGGCCGTGGCCACCTCAAGTCCCAGGCCCGGCAGCCTGATCAGACCCGCGTACGGCGCGCGGTGGCGTGCCGCCAACCGGTCGGCCAGCGCCTCGATGTCGGCCTCCGCGCCGATGGGTGCGGACAGGACACGGCAGAGGTTGGCCTGGTACACCTCACCGCGCGCGATGTGCTCGCGGATACGCCGCACGCCCGCCGTGTAGGCGTCGCGATCCAGCGACGTGGTCCACAGGCCGGGCGCGGGACCGTCCCATCGGACGTCCCGGACGGGGTGCTGCGCGGCGGGCCGTACGTCACGGAAGCGGGCGCAGGTCAAGCGCCCTTCGAAGTCGGCCACGACCGCCCAGAAACCCTCGGAGTCGAGCGCGGCGGGGTCCTGGGTGACGTCGACCAGGCCGGTCGCCACCCGGTCACCGAGCCGGGCCAGCGACGGGAGTTGGAGTTGGAGTTGCATCGTGTCCGGCACCTTTCTAGCGCGGACGAGCAGCGCGGGCCCGCGGCACCGCCCTGGGCGCCTGCTGCTCAACTCGCTTATGCGGGCACGGCGTTGGGCATGGTGTCCCACTCGGCCGCCCGGAGGGTGTTGACCATCAGCATGGCGATGGTCATCGGGCCCACCCCGCCCGGAACGGGGGTGATGCGGCCGGCGACGCCGTCGAGTTCGGCGGCGCGGACGTCGCCGGTCAGGCCCTCGGGGGTGCGGTGGATGCCGACGTCGATGACGGTGGCACCGGGCTTGACGTGCTCGGGTCCGACAAGACCCCGCACTCCGGTGGCGACGACGACGATGTCCGCGGGGCGGGTGACGGCCGCCAGGTCGGCGGTGAACTCGTGGGCGACCGTCACCGTGGCACCGCGCCGCAGCAGCAACTGGGCCAGGGGGCGGCCGACGAGTTCGCCCCAGCCGACGACGGCGACGCACGCACCCCTGAGTTCGATGCCCTCGGTGTCCAGGAGTTCGATGACGCCGCTCGGTGTGCAGGGGCGCAGTCCTCGTTCGCCGCGGGCCAGCCGGCCCGCACTGGCCGTGGTCAGGCCGTCGACGTCCTTGGCCGCGGGGATCCGGTCGATCAGGGCCGCGGCGTCGAGGTGGGCGGGCAGGGGCAGTTGGAGCAGGATTCCGGAGACGTCCGGCTCGGCCGCCAACTCGTCGATGACCGCGGCGACTTCGTCCCCCGAAGCGTGCTGGGAGAGGTGTCGGTGGAAGTCGCGCATACCGGCCTCGCGGATGGCGCGGCGTTTGGCGGCGACGTAGACGGCGCTGGCCGGGTCGTCGCCGACCAGGATGGTCGCCAGACCGGGCACCCGTCCCAGGACCGCGGTCGCGGCGACCCGTTCGGCGACCCGGGCCCGGATGTCCCGGGCGATCCGGGCACCGTCGATGGTGGTTGTCATGAGGGCGAACCGCTTTCTGCTGGTGAACGTCCCACTCGTCGCGGAGGACCGCGTACCGAGGTCGCGGCCGACCGACCGCGGGTGTACGGCACCGGAACCGGACGGCTTGATCCGCGCGGGTTCAGGCGAAGACGATGGTGTGCTTGCCGTTGCGGATGACCCGGTCCTCGGCGTGCCACAGGACCGCGCGGGAGAGAACGGCGCGTTCCACGTCGGCACCGCGACGGGTGAGGTCGGCGGCGGTGTGGGCGTGGCTGACCCGCACCACGTCCTGCTCGATGATCGGGCCCTCGTCGAGGTCCTCGGTGACGTAGTGGGCGGTGGCGCCCACCAGCTTCACGCCACGCTCCTTGGCCTTGGCGTAGGGACCGGCACCGATGAAGGCGGGCAGGAAGGAGTGGTGGATGTTGATGATCGGCACGCCGACCTGCTCGATGAAGTCGCCGGAGAGGATCTGCATGTAGCGGGCCAGGACGACGAAGTCGACGTTGTCCTTGAGCAGCCGCAGGTGTTCGGCTTCGGCGGCCGACTTGTCCGCTCCCATGGACGGGACATGGAAGAAGGGGATGCCGAACGACCGCACCTCCTCGGCCGTGTCGGGGTGATTGGAGATCACCATGGCGATGCTCACGGGGAGTTGGCCCTGCCGGTGGCGCCAGAGCAGGTCGAGCAGGCAGTGGTCGGACTTGGAGGCGAAGATCGCCACCCGCTTCGGCACGGACAGGTCGCGCAGGGTGTAGCCGAGACCGTACGGCTTCACCAACTCCTTGTCGAAGTCCGCGCGCAGGCCGGGCAGCGCGGCCCGCAGTCCCTCCAGGCCGAACACCGTGCGCTGGAAGAAGGCGCCGCCCTGCGGGTTGTCGGAGTACTGGTCGAGGGACACGATGTTGGCGCCGTGCCGGCCGAGGACCGAGGTCACGGCCGCGACGATGCCTGTGGCGTCGGCGCCCTGGACGATCAGCGACGCCTGGTGCCCCGCTCCCCCGGTCTTCTTGGTGATGCCGGTGGGTGCGGCCTGCGTGACGGTCATACGAGGTTGTCCTTCCTGAACTGGGCGATCCACTCGGACGTGGCCCGCAGGCCGCCGAAGGTGTAGAAGTGGATCTTTATGTCTCCGTGGCGGGCCGGGTCGTGGCCGTCCGCGAGTGCGCGCAGGAACTTGTCCGGGCCCGCGGTGCCCATCAGGTTGGTGATGGACAGGCCGTACTTCTTGGCGATGGAGGCGCTGGTGCCGACGCCGAACCGGGTGGCGTACGACATCAGACGTCGCACACCGGCCGGTCCGGGGACCCCGATCCGGACGGGAAGCGTGATGCCCTCCGCACGGACCTTCTCCAGCCAGGCCAGGACGGGATCGACGTCGAAGCCGAACTGGGTGATGACGCTGCCGTCGAGTTCCTGTTCGGCGATGGACGCGTTCTTCTCCCGCAGCGCGGACCACAGCACGTCCCCGGCGATGTCCGGGTGACCCTCCGGGTAGCCGCTGATGCTGACGTGCCGGACGCCGTACTCCCGCAGCAGTCCCGTCTCGATGAGGGCGAGCGAGTCCTCGTAGGGGCCCTCGGGGCGGGTGGGGTCGCCGCCGACGGTGAAGACGTTGGCGCAGGTGCCGTCGGCCCGGAGTCGGACGAGGAACTCCTCGAACTCGGCCTGCGAGCCCAGGCGTCGGGCCGAGATGTGCGGCACCGGCACGAAGCCCAGGCGTTTCACCGCGCGGGACGCCTCCAGGCGCAGTTCGAGGTTCTCGTTGCCGAGGAAGGTGACGTTGATACGGGTGCCCGGCGGGATGAAGTGCCGGGCCTCCTCCAGTTTCGGAACGTCCTTGCCTGTCATCTCCAGGGAGAAGTCCTCCAGCAGCGATGTGCTCACCGCCGCCGAGGCTGTACTGAGGGGGTTCATCGTGCTCCTCGTCGATAAGGAAGTGCGGGCCGCCTGGCGCGTGGCCCGACCGTCGGCAGGGCAGAGCTCTCGACCCGGAGATGGGGAAACGAGCGGGCTGATACCGGCGGACGGCCGGACACGCGACGTATGTCGCTGCCCCCGGCCGGCCGCCGGGCACGCACTCCGGCCGGGCGGCCGAAGTCCGTGCTACGCGTTACGCCGGTACTCGGTGCGCGCGTGCCGGTCGAACGGGCTGGCCTGAACCGTGGCGCGGATGCGCGGGAACCCGAGGTCGGCCTCGGGGTCGGTACCCAGGCCCGGGTGCTCGCCCCAGACCACGGTCACCTCGGTGCCGGGCTCCGCGTGGGCGGAGTCGATCAGGGTCTGCGCCAGCACGGTGCCGACCGGGTCGATCGACGCGGTCTGCATGGTCGCGCCGACCAGACCGGCCGAGGTCTCCACCCGGTGGCGGGCGTAGGTGAGGACGAAGCCGGGGTCCGCTCCCCCGCCGACGACCCGGCGCACGTCGTCGGCGTCGAACACCAGGGTGACCTTGGTGCGACGGGGCTCGTCCTTCGCCTTGAGCAGGGCGTCACGGCCGTGGAAGTCGTGCCCGAAGTGGATCAGCCGGCCGTAGCCCAGCTCGTACGGGGAGACGTAGAAGTCGGCGATGTCCTCCGAGAAGTAGCTGCCGTTGAGCGGGCGCTTGCCCTCGATGCCGAACAGCGGCAACCAGGCACGGTATTCCGCGAGTTCGGGGTCGCCGTAGATGCCCGGCACCGGCGAGGGGATCCAGCCGCTCTCCACACTCGGCGTGGTGTACGCCAGCGCGCCGACCTGCACCAGGCCCAGCGGCTCACCGGCCTTGAGGAACGCCTCGTGCACGTACCCGGCGTGCTCCCAGGGGCCGATGAACTCGTAGCCCGCCTGCCCGGCCATGCCGTGGCGCAGCGCCTCGAAGTTGCGGCCGTGCAGGGTGACCGGCGTGGAGTGGAAGAACTTGGTCTCCGGCAGCGGGCCGCCGAAGACGTTCTCGATCAGCTCCAGTGCCAGCGGACCCTGGATCTGATAGCGGAACAGCTTGGGGTCACCGCCGCCGGGCCGGAAGGCGGAGGACGCGTCGGTCTCGAAGGCAACGTCGTAGCCGCCCTTCTCCGCGTGGTACTGCACCCAGTGCTGGGCGGCGGGGACACCGCTGAGGAGGTACTTGTTCTCGGCACGCCGGAGGAGGATGCCGTCGGTGACGATCTTGCCGTCCCGGGTGACCGGTACGTACTGCTTGGCCTGGCCGATCGCGAACTTCTCGAAGTTGTTGGCGCCGTACTCGGCCAGCACCCGGGTGGCGTCGGGGCCCTCGATCCACAGGTCGTACATGTGGTGCGAGAGGTTGAGCAGTGCGACGCCCTCGTGCCAGGCCGCCTGCTCCTGGCGCCATCCGACGTACTCCCGCTCGACCACCTCCGGGGTCCACGGCTCGGCGTTCGGCTGCCACAGCAGACCGATGGGCGAACCGGCCTTGTCGATGCCGTCCTGAAGACTGGGGACTGCCATTGCGGCTCCTCTCAAAGCCAACTCCCTGAAGTACTAAATCGATCTAGTAACGCGGCTCGTCACAAGAGACTCACTTCGGGAGGAAAGGGGGATCGCTAGAACGATCTAGCGCAAGCTAGCAGACGAGTTTCGAGCTTGGCGAGACTCGTGCAACGACTTTCTGCAGTGGTCCTGCACGACGGTCTCCGACTCCGGCAACCGGCGGTCGCCCGCCCAGGCGGCGGCCACACAGACCGCGTGCAGGCTGGAGCGGACGTCGTGCACCCGCACACAGAACGCGCCGGCCACGGCGGCCAGTGCGGACACCGCCGCCGTGGCCGCGTCGCGCTCGCCGGGCACGGAATCGATCCCCGCCCGGTCGCTCAACGCGGCCCCGACGCAACGCTTCCTGGACGCGCCGACCAGCACGGGAAAGCCGGTGGCCCACAGGGCGGGCAGATGCGTGAGGAGTTCCCAGTCGTGGGCGGCACGCTTGGCGAACCCGAGTCCGGGATCAATGATGATGCGCCCCGGATCGATTCCGGCCGTGGTGAGTGCCTCCACGCGGCGCACCAGTTCGGCGGTGACATCGCCGACGACGTCGCGATAGACCGCGTGGCGGTCCATCTCACGGCTGGGCGCACGCCAGTGCATCGCCACGTACGGCACCCCGGCCGCCGCGACGACGGCGGCCATGGCGGGATCCGCCAGCCCCCCGCTCACGTCGTTGACCATGCACGCGCCGGCCTCGATCGCGGCGCGGGCGACCGCCGCGTGCATGGTGTCCACGCTGACGGCCACCTCCGCACGCACCAGCTCCCGCACCACCGGCACGACGCGGGCCAACTCCGCCTCCACCGGGACGGGTTCAGCTCCCGGCCGGGTGGACTCGCCGCCCACGTCGACCAGGTCGGCACCCTCCTCGGCGAGCCTCAGGCCCCGCCCCACGGCCGGTCCGGTCCCGGCGTACCGGCCACCGTCGGAGAACGAGTCCGGAGTCACGTTCAGGATGCCCATCACCAGGCAGCGGCCGGGCCGTGGAAGCCCGGCGGGACCTCTCGGGGGTGGCTGCGCAACGGCGCATCGCATGTCGATCATCGGTCGAACGACCTCCTCCGCCTGCGGGCTGTCCGCCCTGCGAGCTGGAAAAGCTAAATCGATATAGCAGACACGTTACAGCGGATCGCTAAATCGTTCTAGTCCTCAACGGTTCCATTTCGTTGCCCGTAACCTGACGCCGCCCTTCGACGTGGGCGCAGCGGTCGTGACCGACCAGAGCGCTGCGGCGCCAGGCGCCGGAGGCGTCCCGCAACCGGATCTCGCCACGATGAGCGACCACGTCGCCGACCGCCTCCGCGCGCAGCCGGGCGACCGCATAGCCGGCGGCCAGACCGGTGATGTCACAGACGACGCCCATGGGCAGCAGCGAGCGCGTCTCGGCGATGGCGTCGTCCTCCCCCGCGCGCATCACCACGCGGATGTGCGGCGCGACGCCGTGGGCGGCGATGGCCACGGCCACGTTGTCCAGGTCGTCGGAGCCGACGGCGGCCAGCGCCCGGGCGTGACCGATGCGCAGCCGTTCCAGTACATGGCGGTCGCCCCCGTGGCCGTCCATGACGGGAATGCCGAGAGTGCGCGCCAGCCGCGCGGTGGCGGCCCGAGGGTCGCGTTCGACGCCCACGACGGGGATGCCCAGTGCGCGCAACTCGACGCAGAGCCGCATGCCGACCTGGCCCATTCCCACCACGATGACGTGCCCCGCACGGGGCAGGGTGCGCGGACCGACCAGCCCGATCAGGCGCGGCCCGAGCATCCGCTCGACCACTCCCGCGGTGAAGAAGGCGGTGAAGGCGACGGTGCTCAGCATCGCGAGGACGGCGAAGATCTGGTACGCGTGGGCATCCGGTGGCGCGGCGGCCGGACCGACGCCGGCCACTACCCGGGCGGCCTCGAACAGCGCCTCGGACGGGCGATGGCCGAACGCCGTGAGCCACACCCAGTCGGCAGCGAGTACGACGAGCATCGCGAGCATGCCCAGGACGAGCAGCCGGGTGCCCGGATCGTGGGAGCGCAGCTGCAGCCCGACCCACCTTCTGCGGTACCGGCGACGCCACTGCCCCGGCAGGGCCGATTCCTCGGCTTCCAGGACGCCGTCACGCTCTCGGACGACCTGGACACACCCTCCGCGCAGGCGAGCGGCGACGAAGGAGGGATCCAGGCACGGGCCGGCCAGTGACGGCGCCGCGAGGTCGGCCGGCGAGGTGACATCGCACTGCGGCAGAAGGCGCGCGAGCTCGTCGGCGATCGTGCGATCAAAGATCGTGACGATCAGAGGTACGTCGGGCGCGATGTGCGCGACGGCCAGCGCGTAGCGCAGTGCCGCGACGTCGTCGTGGAGCAGTACGGCCACGCCCGCCGGCCGCGGGGCCAACGCCGCGCGCAGTTCGGGGTCACGTGGACGCGGGAGGTGCCGTACCGCGTCGGACGAGGTGCAGAGGGCGCTGCACACCCGGCCGGCCAGGTGCGTGTCACCGATGACGACGTACGAACGGACGGGGCCGCGCTGCGTGAGATGCGTCGGGTTCGAGGTCATGGAGTCGACGTCCTGCCTTGAGAGATGGCGGAATGCCGGTGGGTAGCCGACCGGCTGGAGCCCGTCAGGGAAGCCGAGCGGACCATCAAGTGGCCTTCGGCAGACGGTGATCGTCGAGGAAGGCCGGCAGAAAAGACGCGGCCGGCCTTCCGGTTTCGCCGCGGCGTACGGACCCCTCGGCGGCTTTCCGACGGCTCGACGCGACGACGCGAGGACACGGAACTCCCGATACACGCCCGATCCAGGAGGTTCCGACCCCGCCGCGACGTACCGTACGGTTCAGTGCCGTACGGAGCAAGGCAATCCGATCCGACAGAACGGGCGCACCCGGCGTCCCGTAGACGCTCGTGCCTCGGCTCCCGTCGGCCTCCTTACAATGGGTGAACGCCCGTGTCGCTGGGACTCAGGTACGCACGAGAACGTCAGAGCAGGGGTGATGGGGACTTCCAGAAGAGTCACGCTGAACGACGTGGCCGCGGCGAGCGGTGTTTCTCGCGCCACCGTCAGTTTCGTTCTCAACGACGACCCTCACCAGACGATCTCGGCCGCCACCCGCGACCGGGTGAAGGAGGCGGCCCGAACTCTCGGCTACGTTCCGCACGGCGTGGCCAGAGCACTGCGCGAAGGGACCTCCCGGGTGGTCGTCCTGAACATCGACGCGGGCATGGAAGGCGCGTATTCCCGCAGCTACATCCACGGACTCGACACGGAACTCGCCGCCCACGACCATGTCCTCCTGGTCCGCCACGGCCACCACACCAAGCAGTCCACACAGCAGATCCTCGACGCCATCGTCCCCCGCGCGGTGATCCGCTTCGGCGAGACCTACCTCACCGGTCACGCCCTCGACGACCTGGGAGGCGGCTGGCGCAACGGTCTCGCCGCCCACACCGCACTCCAGCTCCGTCACCTCGTCGACCACGGTCACACCCACATCGCCCTGGCGCTGCCGGACACCGAGTCACCGCTCGCCGCGGCCCGCCTCCGCTTCACCGAACACGCCGCGCAGAACCTCGGCGTCCCCACTCCGATCTCCTTCATCGCCCCCCAGGACCGGTCCGCCTGCGCCGACGCCGTCAGCGCACTCCTCTCCCGAGCCCCCGCGGTGACCGCGATCGCCGGCTTCAACGACGACATGGCCCTGCGCGTCCTCACCGCCCTGCGCGACCTTGGCCGACGCGTGCCGGACGACACGGCCGTGATCGGCTTCGACGACAACGGCTACGGCCAACACGTCATCCCCTCGCTGACCACGATCAACGTCGACGGCGAGGCCCACGGCCGGCTCAGCGCCCGGCTCGCCCTGGGACTCGACACCAGTGGCCTGGAGCCCCCGCCCGCGCGAGTCGTGGTCCGCGAGTCGACCTGACGGGGCGGGCCGCTCCATGGTTGCGGCTTCGCCGTCCCGTCGCAGGGTCGGCGAAGGCGAGCACTGTCTCCGGGCCCGCGGCCGGGCTCGGCTTCACGCGCGCGTTCGCAGCCACGGGCGTCCGCAGTGACCGCCGCCGGTACAACCGTCGGGACTCCCCCATGAGCAAGTGCCGTACACAGGCAGGGAGACACTCCCGTAGGGCCCGCCCGACGTAACGGCTGGACCGGCCGTGCGCCGCCGGGAACTTCCCGAGCGGGCCCACGGAACCGACCTGGAAGAGCCCGGATCCGAAGCTCGTACGATCCGGAACGCGACCCACGGCCCGCCGCTGTCGGCCATCCGCTGTCGGCCATCCGCTCCAGAAAATCCGCGCCCGGCCCTTGAGCGCGCCAAATGTGTACCGTACCGTACCGTTCACAACGCCGAGGCGGGCTTCCGGCCCTTCGGCGTGCCCGCCCGCCCGGGCTGTACCCCTCAGCCGCGACACCCCCGAGCCGGGTCACTCACGACGCCAGGCCTCGCAAACGGCCTCGCCCCTGCCGCCACCCGCACGGCCGGCCCCGCCTTTGCCGCCACCCCACCCACACATCGCGACGACATGGAGAACACCGATGGCACACCTCGAAGACCAGGTCCAGGCGGCCGGAGGCCCGTTGGGCCTGCTGCGCAGCGGCCGGTCCGGCGCCTACCCGTTCCCGATCAAGGCCGAGTTCACCAACTGGCGTGACGAACAGGAGAGTTGGCGCACCTCGGCGGCGCTGATGGACCTGTCCCACCACATGACCGACCTCACCGTCGAAGGCCCCGACTGCTACCGGCTGCTGGCCGACGTCGGCGCCAACACCTTCCAGGGCTTCGGCCCGATGAAGGCCAAGCAGTTCATCGCCGTCAACCACGACGGGTACATGATCGGCGACTGCATCCTCTTCTGCCTCGCCGACCAGCACGTCCGCCTCGTCGGCCGCCCGCCGGCCCTCAACTGGGTCCAGTTCCACGCGGAGACCGGCGGCTACGACGTCACCCTGCGCCGCGACGAACGCACGGCGCAGAACCCGCACGGCCGCGAGTTCTTCCGCCTCCAGCTCCAGGGCCCCCACGCCTCGGCCATCTTCGAGAAGGTCAACGGCGGCCCGATGCCCGACATCCCCTTCTTCAGCATGGGCAAGTTCAACATCGGCAAGCACGAGGTCACCGCCCTCAACCACCGCATGTCCGGCTTCCCCGGGCTTGAGTTCTTCGGCCCCTACGAACACATCGACGACGTCCGCGACGCCATCCTGGAGGCCGGCGAGCCCTTCGGAGTCCGTCAGATCGGTGCCCGCGCCTACGCCTCCGTGGCCACCGAGTCCGGCTGGATCGCCAACACCGTCCCCGCCGTCTACTCGGGCGAAAGCATGAAGACATACCGCGAATGGCTCGGCACCAGGACCTTCGAGGCCAACCTCTCCCTCGGCGGCAGCTTCGCCTCCGACCGCGTCGAGGACTACTACGTCACCCCCTGGGACCTCGGTTACGGCCACATCCTCAAGTTCGACCACGACTTCATCGGCCGCGAGGCCCTGGAACGCCGCAAGGGCGAGAAGCACCGCCGCAAGGCATGGCTGGCCTGGCACCGCGACGACGTCGCCCGCGTCTTCGCCTCCCAGTACGAGCAGGGCGACCGGCGCTTCAAGTACATCGAGATGCCCGCCGCCTTCTACGCCGCCTCCCAGTTCGACCGCGTCGAGAGCAACGGCCGCCTCGTCGGCCTCTCGACTCTGTGCAGCTACACCGCGAACGTCCGCGGCTGGATATCCGTCGTCATGATCGACGACGACGTCCACTACGGACAGCAGGTCGAACTGGTCTGGGGCGAACCCGACGGCGGCTCCGCCAACCCCACCGTCGAACGCCACTCCCAGACCACCATCCGCGCCACCGTCATCCGCAGGCCCTTCGCCGGCGACAAGCACTGACAACGGTCTGTTCCTACGGCCCTCTCCCCGCCCCTCGCAGGGCGGGGCACCAGGCGGGCGGCTCCCGCCCGGTGCCCCGCCCGCACCATCAGTGGCCAGTACCCATCCGTCGGTCAGCCGTTCGTATCGCAGTACAGGGGCGCGGTGTCCGCGTTGGCTTTGGTCACCAGACGGGCGTCGATGCGAGCGATCTTGTCCTTCTCCTCCTTGCGCAGCAAGGAGAGCGTATGGGTCACCGCCAGTGCCCCCAGGTCCTGGACCGAGTTGGAGACCGTCGCCGCGAACTTCCCGTCCTTGAGGGCGGCGAGCCCCTGGTCGGTGCCGTTGACGGTCACGATCTTCACGCTGTGAGCGCCCGCCGCGTCGAACGCCGCACGCGCACCGAAGGCCATGTCCTCGTTGGCGACGAACGCGTACTGGATGTCGGGGTGAGCCTCGATCAGCCTGGCCGCGGCGGCCTTGGCCGTCGCCCGGTCGAACATGCCCCGCTGTTCCCCCACCACCCGCACATTGCCTGCCAAGTTCTTTGTGAATCCGCCGACCATCAGGTTGGACGACGTACTCCCGTCGCCGGAGATGACAACAGCCTCGGCAGGCTTTCCAGCAGCGTCGGCGTCGACCCATTGGGCGTCCAGCTTGCCTATCCCGGGTAAGTCACTGATGACGGCACCAAGGATCTCGCTGTCGTCCGAAGGCATCAACGCGATCAGCGTGATGGGTGTTTTCGCCTTTCGCGCTGCGGCGATGTCGGCATCCAGGGCACTGGCATCCACACTGAGCAGAACAATGGCGTCGACCTTGCGCGCGATCATGTTCTGCACATTGCGCAGTTCCGCCGACTTACTCCCGTGCGAGTCGGCGGTCAGCACTTTTGCGAGGTTGTTCGATGCGGTCTCCGTGACCGCCGTCTGCAGGCAGGTGTGGAACGACGTCGTTCCCCCGTTGATGAACCCTAGGACGACAGGCCCCGTGGAATTCGTGCTGTCGCTGGGAAGCAGAGTGCATCCGGTTGCCAAGAGGCCAAGGCCAACGCCGCTTGCGAGCAACCGTCTGCTGGATATGGGCATGTATAAGGAGCCTTTCTGCCGCACATGACTTCGTCGTCAAGGCAGACAGCGCTGGAATTTTCTCGGAGTTGTTCGGCCTGCGGTCCACCGAACAGCCATTCTCGCGAGGACCACTTTCGCGGACATTTGCCCGACTTTGAAACTTGAACGTTCTAGCGCCTATGCAAGAACCCTTCTCTGCACGATCGGCATGACGGAGACCGGGGCAGTTTCAGCTGCCGAATTGACGCAGGCGGAAGCTAACAGAGCAGCTCTCAGGAGGCGAGGACGCGGTAGTGCAATCTTTGCTTGCGCTCCGTGCATGCTCGTACGTGACGCGCTCCCACCTGGTCCGTACGGTCGTGGTCGCCCTGACCTGTGCGGTCTGCCGGCCCCGCCGAGCACTGGACCGACCCACAGGTCGGGGCATGCGGCACACCGCCCGCAGACCGGGATCGACCAGGGCGTGATGCTCGTCGGTCCACTTCGCGGAGGCCCGCTCCCGCCGGCCGGCCCGGCCGCGCCGATGACCACGGTCGCGATGCCGGCCCTGACCTTGTTTGCGCGTCTGCCCCCCACCGTCGATCAGGCCCCTGTCGCAGCAGGCGTCCGGCAACCAAGCGGCCACCACGAGTGCCACGGCCGCAGGGAATGCCACCCTCAGTCACTCGCCGCTCGTGAAGCTGACGCCGTCCATGGCTCGGCGCTCAGTAAGCCTGGACTCCGTGCCCCCTGAAGCGCTCGCGGACGCTCTCGATCAGGTCGGGGTCGGGGACCGGGTTGTCGCGCAACGGGAAGGGGATGCCGAGGCCTTCGTATTTCGCGGCCCCGAGTTTGTGGAAGGGCAGCACGTCGACCCGCTGGACCGCGCCGAGTCCCGCCACGAAGTCGGCCAGGGCGTCCACGGACTCCGGGTTGTCGGTCCAGCCGGGGACCAGGACGTACCGGATCCACATCGGGACGCCGAGTCGGTCGAGGCGAGTGGCGAAGTTGAGGGTGGGGACGAGTTCGCCACCGGTCAGTTTCCGGTAGGTGTTGACGTCGAAGGACTTGATGTCGAGGAGTACCAGGTCGGTGTCGGCGAGGAGTTGGTCGGTGGCGCGGGCGCCGAGGAAGCCGGAGGTGTCGAGCGCGGTGTGCAGGCCGGCCTCCTTGCAGCGGCGCAGGACCTCCGCGGTGAACACGGGTTGGAGCAGTGGCTCGCCGCCGGTGATGGTGACCCCGCCGCCGGCCGTGGTGACGAAGCCCTGGAACTTCCCGATCTCCGCCATCACCGCGTCGACGCTCATCTCCTGGCCGTCGCGCATGTGCCAGGTGTCGGGGTTGGCGCAGTACAGGCAGCGCAGCGGGCAGCCGTTGACGAAGAGCACGAACCGGGTCCCGGGCCCGTCCACGCCGGTGGACAGGTCCCAGGAGTGGATCCGGCCGGTCGTCGCGGTGCGCACCGTACTCACAGCGAGCCGTGGAAGGTGCGGCTGATCACGTCGAGCTGCTGCTCGCGGGTCAGGCGGACGAAGTTGACCGCGTAGCCGGACACGCGGATGGTCAAGTCCGGGTATTTGTCCGGGTGTTCCATGGCGTCTTCGAGTGTGGCGCGGTCGAGGACGTTGACGTTCATGTGGAAGCCGCCGGCGGCCGTGTAGGCGTCGAGGATGCCCACCAGGTGTCCGGCGCGCTCGTCGGGCGCGTGCCCCAGTCCCTCGGGCGTGATCGTCGTCGTCAGCGAGATCCCGTCACGGGCCTGCTCGTACGGCAGCTTCGCGACCGAGAGCGCCGAGGCGGCGACTCCGTGCCGGTCACGGCCGTTCATCGGGTTGGCGCCGGGCGCGAAGGGCTGTCCGGCGAGGCGGCCGTCGGGGGTGTTGCCGGTGTGCTTGCCGTAGACGACGTTCGAGGTGATCGTCAGGACCGACTGGGTGTGCTCGGCGCCCCGGTAGGTGGGGTACTGGCGCACCTTCGCCATGAAGGACTCCACCAGGCCTACGGCGATGCTGTCGGCGCGGTCGTCGTTGTTGCCGTAGGCCGGGAAGTCGCCCTCGGTGCGGAAGTCGACGGCGAGGCCGCTCGCGTCGCGGAACACCTTCACCCGGGCGTACTTGACGGCGGACAGGCTGTCGGCGGCGACCGACAGGCCGGCGATGCCGCAGGCCATGAAGCGGTGCACGGGGTAGTCGTGCAGGGCCATCTCGATGCGCTCGTAGGCGTACTTGTCGTGCATGTAGTGGATGATGTTGAGCGCGTTGACGTACGTCCGGGCCAGCCAGTCAAGGACGTGGTCGTAGGCCTTGGACAGTTCCTCGTAGTCCAGGTACTCGCCGGTCAGCGGGTCCGTCGGCGACGCGATCTGTTCGCCGGTCATCTCGTCGCGGCCTCCGTTGACCGCGTAGAGCAGGGCCTTGGCGAGGTTGACCCGGGCGCCGAAGAACTGCATCTGCTTTCCGACCTGCATCGCCGACACGCAGCAGGCAATCGCGGTGTCGTCGCCGGTGCACGGGCGCAGCAGCTCGTCCGACTCGTACTGGACGGCGCTGGTGTCGATCGAGACCTGGGCGCAGAACTCCTTGAAGGCAAAGGGGAGTTGGGGCGACCACAGGACCGTCAGGTTGGGTTCGGGGGCGGGGCCGAGGTTGTAGAGGGTCTGCAGGAAGCGGAAGGACGTGCGGGTGACCAGGGTGCGCCCGTCGGCGCCCATGCCGCCGATGGACTCCGTCACCCAGGTCGGGTCGCCGGAGAACAGGGCGTCGTACTCGGGGGTGCGCAGGAACCGTACGATCCGCAGCTTGATCACGAAGTCGTCGATCAGTTCCTGGGCGCGGGACTCGTCCAACACGCCTTCGTTCAGGTCGCGCTGGAGGTAGACGTCGAGGAAGGTGGAGGTGCGGCCGAGCGACATCGCGGCGCCGTTCTGCTCCTTCACGGCGGCCAGGTAGGCGAGGTAGAGCCACTGCACGGCCTCGTGGGCGGTGGCGGCGGGGCGCGAGACGTCGCAGCCGTACATGGCCGCCATCCGCGTGAGCTCGCCCAACGCCCTTGTCTGTTCGGCGAGTTCCTCCCGGTCGCGGATGACCTCGACGGAGGAGGCGCAGGCGTCGAGCAGGGCCCGCTCGGCCTTCTTGGCCTCGATCAGGCGGTCCGTGCCGTACAGCGCCACGCGCCGGTAGTCGCCGATGATCCGGCCGCGGCCGTAGGCGTCGGGCAGTCCGGTGATGATGCCGGCCTTGCGGGCCGCCCGCATTTCGGGGGTGTACGCGTCGAAGACGCCGTCGTTGTGGGTCTTGCGGTAGGTGCCGAAGACGCGCGAGACGAAGGGGTCGGACTCGTAGCCGTAGGCCTTCAGGCTGTTCTCGACCATGCGCAGGCCGCCGTTGGGCATGATCGCGCGCCTGAGCGGGGCGTCGGTCTGCAGGCCGACGATCAACTCCCGTTCGCGGTCGATGTATCCGGGCGCGTGCGAGGTGATCGTCGACGGGGTCGCCGTGTCGATGTCGAGGACGCCCTTGCGGCGCTCCTCCGGGAACAGGGAACTGACCTTCTCCCACACGGCTCGCGTGCGGTCGGTGGGGCCGGTCAGGAAGGACGCGTCGCCTTCGTACGGGGTGTAGTTGGCCTGGATGAAGTCGCGTACGGCGACGCGCTCGCGCCAGGAGGTACCCGCGAAGCCGCGCCATGCCTCGGAGGCGCGCGTTCCAGCTACCGCTGTCGTTGTCATCGCCGGTTCTCTCCCTTGCCTCGCACCTGAATGCCTCTGTATCGATGGTCCTGCGACGCCGTGATCACGGGGAGGGCCGCCCAGGGCCCTGGTCCCGGCCGTCCGGCCCTCTCGCGGGGCCGAACGGCCCACCCCCGTCACGGACGCTCACACGACGGGCAGCTCCGGGCGGACGAGCGTGCCCGACCGGCCGTGGACGATCTCGTACGCCGCGTCCAGGGCGCCGATCGCGGCCAGTCCCCCGGTGTGTTCGACGAACCGTGCGGCGGCCTCGGCCTTGGGGCCCATCGAGCCCTCGGGGAAGCCGCCCCGGCGCAGATCGGCGGGGGTGGCGCCGAGGACGGGCTGCTGGTCGGGGGTGCCGTAGCCGGTGTAGACGCAGGGCACGTCGGTGAGGATGAGCAGGAAGTCGGCCTTGAGGTGCTCGGCGAGCAGGGCTGCTGTGAAGTCCTTGTCGATGACGGCCTCCGCCCCGGTGAGCGCGCCGGTGTCGGCGTCGGCGGTGACGGGCACGCCTCCGCCGCCTGCGCAGATGACGAGCGTGCCGCTGCCCAGCAGGTCGTGGATCGTGTCTGTCTCCAGGATCCGTTCGGGCGCCGGGGAGGGGACGACGCGGCGCCAGCCGGTGGTGTCGGTGGCGATGTGCCAGCCGCGTTCACGGGCGAGCGCGGACGCCACGTCGTAGGGGTACACCTGGCCGACGAACTTCGTGGGGTGCTCGAAGGCCGGGTCGTCGGGCCTGACGAGGGTGTGGGTGACCAGCGCGGCGATCCGGCGTCCGGGGAGGGCGTCGTGCAGAGTGCGGGCCAGCAGGGAGCCGATCATGCCCTGGGTCTGGGCGCCGAGGAGGTCGAGGGGGTAGGGGGCGCTGAGTGCCGGGTCGGCCGCGCTCTCGACGGCGAGGAGGCCGATCTGGGGGCCGTTGCCGTGGGTGATGACGATCTCGTGCTCGGTGGCGAGGGCGGCGATCGCGGTGGTCACCCGGTCGATGTTCGCCAACTGGACGGCGGCGTCGGGGTGTTCGCCGCGGTGCAGCAGGGCGTTGCCGCCCAGCGCGATGACGATGCGCATGGCTCAGTCCTCCAGGGTGGCGACGAGTACGGCCTTGATGGTGTGCAGTCGGTTCTCCGCCTGGTCGAAGACGATCGAGGCGGGGGACGAGAACACGTCGTCGGTGACCTCCAGGCCGTCCAGTCCGTAGGTGTCGAAGAGGTCCTGGCCGAGGTGGGTGTGGCGGTCGTGCAGGGCCGGCAGGCAGTGCATGAACTGGACGTCCGGGTTTCCGGTGGCGGCCAGCGTCTTGTCGTTCACCTGGTACGGGAGGAGCAGTTCGATCCGCTTCCGCCAGGTGTCGGCGGGCTCGCCCATGGAGACCCAGACGTCGGTGTGCAGGAAGTCCGCGCCGTGTACGGCGGTCTCGACATCCTCGGTGAGAGTGATCCGGGCCCCGCTGCCCTCGGCCAACTCCCGGCAGGCGGCGACCAGTTCGGCCGCCGGCCACAAGGCCCCGGGGGCGGCGATGCGTACGTCCATGCCGAGCAGGGCGCCCATCGACAGCAGCGAGTTGCCCATGTTGTTGCGGGCGTCGCCGAGGTAGCAGTAGCTGATGTCCGGCAGGGGTTTGGGGCTGTGCTCGTCCATGGTCAGGATGTCGCACAGGCTCTGGGTGGGGTGCGCGGTGTCGGTCAGGCCGTTGTAGACGGGGACGCCGGAGCGGGCGGCGAGTTCGGTGACGATCGACTGGGCGGAGCCGCGGTACTCGATGCCGTCGAACATCCGGCCCAGCACCCGGGCGGTGTCGGCGATGGACTCCTTGCTGCCGACGTGGGTGTCGCCGGGGCCGAGGTAGGTGGTGCGGGCGCCCTGGTCGGCGGCGGCGACCTCGAAGGCGCAGCGGGTGCGGGTGGAGGTCTTCTCGAAGATCAGCGCGAGGTTCTTGCCGGTCAGCCGGGGCTGTTCGGTGCCGGCGCGCTTGGCCGCCTTGAGGTCGGCGGCGAGGTCGAGGAGGTGGTGGATCTCGGTGGCGGTGTGGTCGAGTTCGCTCAGGTAGGAACGGCCTCGCAGGTCGACGGTCATGGTGAAGTCCCCTTGCTGGGTCAGGCGGCCGGGTCGCGTTCGAGGGGGCAGCTCATGCAGCGCGGTCCGCCCCGGCCGCGGCCGAGTTCGGCGCCGGCGATGGTGACGATCTCGATGCCCTGCTTGCGGAGGTAGGTGTTGGTGGTGACGTTGCGCTCGTAGCCGACGACCACGCCGGGGGCGAGGGCGAGGAAGTTGCTGCCGTCGTCCCACTGCTCGCGCTCGGCGCTGCGGATGTCCTGCGGCGCGGACAGCATCCGGACCTTATCCAGGTCGAGGGCCTCGGCCAGGGCGCCGGCCAGGTCGGAGTTCGGGGTGACCTCGAAGCCGGTCTCGCGGGCGTCGCTGGGCGTGAGCGTCCAGGAGCGGAGGGAGTCCGCGAGGCCCGGGTAGATGGTGAAGGCGTCGCGGTCGACCATGGTGAGCACGGTGTCGAGGTGCATGTAGGCCCGGGCGGCGGGGAGTTGGACGGCGAGCACTCGGTTCGCCGTGCCGGTGGCGAAGAGCCGGGAGGCCAGGTTCTCCACGGCCTGGGCGGTGGTGCGCTCCCCCATGCCGACCATGACGGCACCGTTGCCGAGGACGTGGACGTCGCCGCCCTCCAGGGTGCCGACCGCGCCGTCGAGGAGCGGTGTGGTGACCGTGCCGGAGAACATCGGGTGGAAGCGGTAGATGGTCTCGGCGTGCAGGCTTTCGCGGCGCCGGGCGAGCTTGGCCATCGGGTTGACCGACAGACGGTCGTACATCCAGCAGGAGTTGTCGCGCGGGAAGAGGTGGTTGGGGAGCGGTGTGAGTGCGAAGTCCTCGGCGTCGAGGGTGTTCCAGACCAGGCTGTGCGGGGTGGGGAGCGTCAGGTCGCTCTTGAGGATGCCGCCGATGAGGTGGCCGGCGAGCGTCTCTCCGTCGAGGTCGATGCACAGCTCCCGCAGGGGGTCGATCAGTGCCGGGCCGACGGTGGCCGGGGTGACGACCCGCTCCAGCAGCCAGTCACGGGCTTCGGGATCGGCGAGGGTCTGGGCGAGCAGGTCGGCGAAGTAGTGGACGCGGGCGCCGTGGTCGCGCAGAACCTGGGCGAAGGCGTCGTGTTCCTCGCGGGCTCGCTTGGCCCACAGGATGTCGTCGAAGAGCAGGGCGTCGACGTTGCGCGGGGTCAGCCGGGAGAGCTCCAGGCCGGGGCGGTGCAGGATCACCTGGCGGAGGCGGCCGACCTCGGAGTCGACGTGGAAGGCGGTGGCGTTCATGGCGGGGCTGCTCCTCTGGTCGTACGGGTGGGTGCCTGGCGCGGGGCGCTGTCAATCGCGGTTGCGGAGGCGGTCGCGCCGGAGGCCACCGATGCGGCCGGTCGGTACCGCGCGGGAGATCCGCTTGACCGGCGGCGTCACGGTCTCGGGGGCCCGCCCCTCGGGGACGGCCGCCGGGGCCGGCTCCTCGCCGTACACGCCCTGGCCCCGCTTCAGCCACACGTACACCGGCAGGCCGAGCAGCAGGACGAACAGGCCGTAGTAGACGGTCTGGTAGCCGCTTCCCTGGATCGCCCAGTACGAGAAGACCATCGCCAGGCCGGAGACCGTGATGTCGCGGGCCAGGCGTCGGCCGGCGATGCTCTCGCGTCCGCGCACCAGCAGCCAGTACAGCTGGGCGGCGGCGGAGAACAGGTACGGGATCACGGCCGTGAGCACGCTCAGCAGCACGATCTTGGTGAAGACGTCGTCGAAGCGGGTGTAGCTGAAGATCGTGATCAGGGAGGCGAGGACGGTCGAGGCGACGATGCCGAAGACGGGGACGCCGTTCTCGCCGCGCAGCTTCGCGAAGGCGCCGGGGAAGAGTCCGTCGCGGGCGGCGGCGTACGGCATCTCGGCGCAGAGCATGGTCCAGCCGTTGAGGGCGCCGATGCCGGAGACGATCGCGGCGACGGCGACCGTGTTGCCGGCCCAGGTGCCGCCGAGGATGTTGTTGGCGGCGTCGGTGAACGGGGCGGTGGAGACGCCGAGTTGACCGTGCGAGACGGTACCGAAGACCGCGAGGGTGCCCAGGATGTAGATGACGGCGCAGGCGAGGGTGCCGTAGACGGTGGCGCGCGGCACGTTGCGGCCCGGCTCGCGGACGCGCCCGGCGACCACCGAGGCGGCCTCCAGGCCGATGTAGCTGAACAGGGCGATCGGCGCGGCGGCCGAGATCGCGCCCATCGCCGACTGGCCACTGGCGTTGAACGGACCGAAGTTGTGCGGGTCGATGAACAGCAGGCCGATGGTGGCCATGAAGAGCAGCGGGACGAACTTCAGCACGGTGGTGAACACCTGGAAGGCGCCCATGTTCCGTACGCCGGTGAGGTTGATCGCGGCGGGTATCCAGAGCCCGATCAGCGCGATGCCTATCGAGATCGCCGTCTTGTGGCCGGTGTTGACGAACACCTCGACATAGCCGACCCAGGCCACCACGATCGCGGCGTTCCCCGCCCAGGCGGTGATCCAGTACGACCAGGCGTTGAGGAATCCGGCGAACTCGCCGAAGGCCTCACGGGCGTAGACGTACGGTCCGCCGCTCCCCGGGACGCGCTTCGACAGCGCCCCGAAGGTCACCGCCAGCGCGAGTGCGCCCAGCGTGACGACCCCGAACGCCACGAGCGCGATCGGGCCGTACGGCGCGAGGGCCGAGGGGAGCGCGAACACCCCGGTCCCGATGATGGTGCCGACCACGAGCGCGGTCGCACCGGAGAGGCCGAGTGCCGCTTTGGGAACCGCCCCCTCACTGCTTGGGGTCCTGGGCATGGTGGTGCTCCTTGCGCGGGTCACTGCAGGGGAATCGATCTGTGCCTGATCCTTCTCGGCGGCGGTGGTCCTGGTCAGTGGCCGAACATCCCCACCTGGGGCCATTGGTCCCGGCCGTCAGGTCCCGAACGGCCCACCGACGTGACGCGTGAACGGGCCTGCGGGGACGTCCGGTTCGATGTCCACGAGGCCCTGGAGACGGGCGGCGTCGAAGCCGGCCACGGACCGTGGGACCGGTGTGCCGCCCGCACCGGACCAGGCGTCAACTTCGGTACCGTTCAGGCCAGTTGTGGACCATCAACAGGTCCCGTCGTGGCGCTGTTCGGTCGTCGCAGATCAGTCCCGAAGAGACTCTCCTGCAGTGAGAGCCACGTGCGTACGGTCCCGGCACCGAGGCGGATCGGCAGCGGTCCGCCGTAGCCAACGGAACGCAAGGGGAGGCGCAGTGGCGAGTGTGGAAGTGTCGCTGAAGGAAATGACGGCCGGGATCGAGGGAGCGTTGGGGGCCGCGGTCGTCGACTACACCAGCGGAATGGCGCTGGGCACGCTGGGCGGCAGCAAGACCCTGGACCTGACGGTCGCCGCCGCCGGTAACACGGATGTGATCCGGGCCAAGGTGCGCACCATGGAGCAACTGGGCCTCAAGGGCCAGATCGAGGACATCCTGATCACGCTGGACAGCCAGTACCACCTGATCCGCCTGGTCACCGGCCGCAACGGCAACGGCCTGTTCCTGTACCTCGTGCTCGACAAGGCCCGCTCGAACCTGGCGATGGCCCGCCACCAACTCAAACGCGTGGAAGGAGCGATCGAGATCTAGACCGGACCGGCATGCGGGGACGACGCCTGCCCTTGATGTGAAGACCTCTTCAACTCATCACATCAGCATGGTCACAAGGTGCGCCCGTGCAGAGCCAAGGGCGTGAAGGATCGGCTTCCGAGGGCGGCCTGTGGCGTGACGCCGCCCTCGGAAGCCGCCACGTCCCGCGAGCCGCATTCCCACCATCCGGCAAGGAGCGAGCATCCATGCAGGTCCCCCTCTACCAGGTCAAGGCGGATTTCTTCCGCATGCTCGGACACCCCGTACGCATCAGGGTGCTGGAACTCCTCCAGCACGGGCCGGTGTCCGTACGGGACCTGCTCGCCGACATCGAGATCGAGCCGTCCAGCCTGTCGCAGCAACTGGCCGTCCTGCGCCGCTCCGGCATCGTCGTGTCCATGCGGGAGGGTTCCACGGTCCGCTACGCGCTGGCCGGCGGAGACGTCGCCGAACTCCTGCGCGCCGCGCGCCGCATCCTCACCGAACTCCTCACCGGACAGAACCAGATCCTCGCCGAACTCCAGCAGGCGGACACCCCGGAGCAACCGCTGCCGACATCTCGGTGACGTCCGGGACGTCAGCCGGCGCAAGGTCGCCGGGGAAGGGTTCCACGGGACCCCGCATCCGTCCCAGCCAGGGGCGCTCGGCAGGTGGGCAGGGACCTTCGGCCCCTGCCCTGGTCAACACCCCGCGAGTTGGCTTGGTGGCATGGCCGCCACGCTCACCCCGAGCAGCCCGGCGCCACCTCGCGCCCCACACCGGAGAACCACACCAGGTGTCTGTCGCGCAGGGCCCTGAACACTGTCGGCCGCCCGGACGACCCGGGCGGCAGAACGGAGGGACGTCATGGCAGACGCTCCGCGCTCGTCCCACGCCTACCTCGTGGGCGGCGGCATCGCTTCCCTCGCGGCCGCCGCCTTCCTCGTCCGCGACGCCGACTACCCCGGCGAGCACATCCACGTCCTGGAGGAACTCCCCGTCGCCGGCGGCTCGATGGACGGCAGCGGCGAGCCCGCCGGGTACGTCACCCGCGGCGGACGGATGCTGGAGGAAGAGGCCTACACCTGCCTGTGGAACCTCCTGGAGACGATCCCCACCCTCACCGACGAGACGGTCTCGGTACGCGAGGAGATCACCGAGTTCAACGCCAAGTGGCCCACCGACGCCAAGGCCCGCCTGATCGGCCACGGCACCACGGTCCTGGACGCCGCCGACTACGGCCTCGACACCCGCGACCGCCTGGAGCTGACCCGTCTGCTGGTGCTGCCCGAAGCGGTCATCGGGGCGCGCAGGATCGAGGACTTCTTCTCCCCGCACTTCTTCGCCACCAACTTCTGGACGATGTGGCGCACCACGTTCGCCTTCCAGAACTGGCACAGCGCCATCGAGTTGAAGCGCTATCTCCTGCGCTTCATGCAGGAGTTCCCCCGCATGCACACCCTCACCGGCGTGCGCCGCACCCGCCTCAACCAGTACGACTCGATCATCCGGCCACTGCGCACCTGGCTTGAGGCCCGTGGCGTGGTCTTCGAGTACGGCGTGCGGGTCACCGACGTCGACTTCACCACCGACGTGGACGGCGTACGGCGCGCACGACGCCTGCACCTCGAACGCGACGGGCACCCGGACACGTACGAACTCACCGCCGACGACTACGCGTTCCTCACCCTGGGCTCGATGACCGCCGACGCCGCCTACGGCAGCGACGACGCCGCGCCCGAACTGGTCCGCGACAAGCGGGACGGTGGCTGGCGGCTCTGGGAGACCCTCGCCGCCAAGGCAGACGACTTCGGCCGCCCCACAGCCTTCAACGGCAACGTGGACGAGGCCAAGTGGGAGTCCTTCAGCCTCACCCTGCGCGACCCGCTCCTCCTGCACCGCATCGAGGAGCTGTCCGGCAACCTCCCCGGCACCGGCGCGCTGATGACGTTCAAGGACTCCAACTGGCTGATGTCCATTGTCGTGCCGCACGCCCCGCACTTCGACGGCCAGCCCGAGGACGTCTACACCCTGTGGGGCTACGGCCTGTTCACCGACCGCGACGGCGACTTCGTCGGCAAGCCGATGGCCGAGGCAACCGGCCGGGAGATCCTCACCGAACTCCTCGGCCACCTCGGCATGTCGGACATCGAGAAGGAGGTCGCGGCGACCACGACCGTGATCCCGGTGATGATGCCGTACATCACCAGCCAGTTCGCCCCGCGCACCACGCACGACCGCCCCCTGGTCATCCCGCGCGGCTCCGCCAACTTCGCCCTCCTGGGGCAGTTCACGGAGATCCCGGAGGACGTGGTCTTCACGGTCGAGTACTCCGTGCGCGGCGCGATGCACGCCGTCTACGGCCTGTTCGGCCTCGACGACCGCGAGATACCGGGCATTTACCACGCCCTGGCCGATCCGGCGACCGCCTTCGACGTGCTGAAGGCAGCGCTGGCGTAGGGAGACCGGTTCCCCGGGGAAAGGGCCAACTGGCCTCGCATCGAGGCCAGTTGGCCGGATCCCTCGCCCACCGCCGCGCCCCCACCATGGCGAGCGCGTCACCGGCCCGCTGCTGCGGGTGCCCCGGGGCGGGAGGCTCGACGAAGGGAACCGGATCATGACCGACACCGGAACGCTCCTGGCGAAGGTGGTGGGACCGGAGCACGTTCTCACCGAGGACGGTGTGCCGGAGGAGTACGGGCACGACGAGTCGCCGGCCGGCGCGGCACGGCGGCCGGGGTTCGTCGTACGGCCCGCGACGACCGCCGAGGTGTCGGGCATCATCACGGTCGCCGCCGAGCGTCAACTCCCCCTGACGGCACGGGGTTCCGGCACCGGGCTGTCCGGAGCCTGCGTACCCGCCGCAGACGGCGTCGTCGTCTCTTTCGAGCGGATGAACCAGGTGCTGGAGATCGACACCGACAACCACGTCGCCGTCGTACAGCCCGGCGTCACCCTGGCCGAACTCGACTCCCGAACAGCCGAGTTCGGGCTGTGCTACCCGGTACGCCCGGGTGAGCAGAGTGCGTCGGTCGGCGGCACGATCGGCACCAACGCCGGTGGCATGCACGCCGTCCGGCACGGCGTCACCCGGCACCATGTCCTAGGCATAGAAGCCGTGTTGGCCTCCGGAACGGTTGTACGCAGCGGCGGGAAATTCGTGAAAACCAGCACCGGCTACGACCTGACGCAGTTGATCGTCGGCTCCGAGGGCACCCTCGCTCTCGTTACCGAGGCGACCCTGCGTCTCAAACCCCGCGCCGGGCACGGCGCGACAGTGCTGGCGCCCTTCGCCACGGCCGAGGAGATCGCGCGAGCCGTGCCGCGCCTGCTGGCCGGAGGGCTGGACCCGCTGGCCCTGGAGTACGTCGACATGCTCACGATGGCCGCGATGACCGCCCAGCAGGACCTCGGGCTCGGCATCCCCGAGCGGGTCCGCGCCACCGCGCTCGGCTACCTGGTCGTGGTCCTCGAAGGGCCGTCGGCGGAGCGGATCGACGCCGATGTGGAATCCCTGGGCGAGCAGTTGCTCGACCTGGGCGCCGCCGACGTCTACGTCCTGCCGCCAACAGCGGCACGCCAGCTCATCGAGGCGCGGGAGCGGGCTTTCTGGGCCGCCAAGTCGGCCGGCGCCGACGAGGTCGTGGACATAGTCGTACCTCGCGCGTCCCTCCCACGGCTGCTCGCCGAGGCGGACGTGATCGCCCGGGACAGCGCGTCGATCGTCACCGGCTGCGGGCACGCGGGAGACGGCAACGTACACCTGGCGGTCTTCCAGCCGAACGCGAAGCTGCTGGAAGAGGTCCTACGGAGCCTGTTCCGCGCGGGAGTTGACCTCGGCGGGGCCGTCTCCGGCGAGCACGGCATCGGCACGACGAAGAAGCGCTACTTCCTGGAGCTGGAAGACCCCGCGAAGGTGGAACTGATGCGCGGGATCAAGCGAGCCTTCGACCCGGACGGAATCCTCAACCCCAGTGTCCTCTTCGACTGAACCGGAACAGACACGACTGCCGGAATGAACCCGACTGAGCGCGTGAAAGGCGGAGTCACCGTGAACGGTGCCCATGCCGTTGCCCGGACCCTTCTGGACTCCGGAGTGGAGGTGTGTTTCGCCAATCCCGGCACCTCCGAACTGCACTTCGTCGCCGCCCTTGACGACGAGCCCGCGCTGCGGGCCGTGCCTTGTCTGTTCGAGGGCGTGGCGACCGGCGCGGCCGACGGCTACGGCCGGATGACCGGACGCCCCGCCGCCACCCTGCTTCATCTGGGCCCCGGACTCGGCAACGGCCTGGCCAACCTCCACAACGCCCGCCGCGCCGGGACCCCGGTGGTGAACCTGGTAGGCGACCATGCAAGGTTCCACAAGAAGTACGACGCGCCGCTGGAGTCGGACGTCGACGCGCTGGCCCGTACCGTCTCCGGCTGGGTCCGCCGCTGCGACGATCCCGCCACGGTCGGCGGTGACGTGGCGGAGGCGGTGGCCGCCGCGACCGGTGCCCCGGGCCAGGTGGCCACCGTGCTGCTGCCCGCCGACGTGTCCTGGTCGGACGGCGCCCGGCCCGCGCTGCCGGTCCCGGCCCGGCCCCCAACTGCCGTATCCGCGCGGGCTGTTGCCGCTGCGGCCACGGCCCTGCGTACCGGCGAGCCCGCCGCTCTGCTGCTCGGCGGCGCTGCCACCCGCGAGCCGGCCCTGAGCACGGCCGGCCGGATCGCCGCCGCCACCGGAGCCCGCCTCCTGTGCGAGACCTTCCCGGCCCGCCTGGAACGCGGCGCCGGCCTACCCTCCGTGGAGCGGTTGGGCTATCTCGCCGAAGGAGCGCTGGCCCAACTCGACGGCGTACGGCACCTGGTGCTGGTGGGTGCCCGCGCTCCGGTGTCGTTCTTCGGCCACCTGACGCTGCCCAGTGAACTGACCCCCGACGGCTGCCGGATCCACACCCTGGCCACGACGGCCGACGACATCCCGGCGGCGCTGGACGAGGTGGCGGACACGCTGGCCGTGGACACACCCGCGGTGCTCCAGGCCGCAGCGCGTCCGGCGCTCCCCACCGGTGAACTGACCGCCGAGACCGCCGCGGCCGTCGTCGGCGCGCTGCTGCCGGAGGGAGCGATCGTGGTGGACGAGGCCAACACCTCGGGGCTCTGGCTCCCCGGTGCGACCGCGGGCGCGCCACGCCACGACTGGCTCACCCTCACCGGCGGAGCCATCGGACAGGGTCTGCCGCTCGCCGCGGGCGCCGCCCTCGCCTGCCCCGACCGGCCGGTGCTGTGCCTGGAAGCCGACGGTAGCGCCATGTACACCATCTCGGCGTTGTGGACCCATGCCCGAGAAGGGCTCGACATCACCACGGTGATCTTCGCCAACCGCTCGTACGCGATCCTCAATTTGGAGTCCCAGCGCCTGGGCGTGCCGGCGGACGGCTCCGCACACCACGACCTGCTCGACCTGACCCGCCCCGGCCTCGACTTCATCGCCCTTGCGCGGGGTATGGGTGTACCAGCATCGCGGGCCACCACCACCGAGGACTTCACGGACCAGTTGCGCCGAGCCTTCGCCGAGTCGGGCCCACATCTCATCGAGGCGGCTGTGCCACCTCTGTTCTGAACTTGCTGCGAGGCCGTTCGTGAGGCCGGTGAACTCCGCTCTGACAAGTACCGTCGAGATAGGCCTCGCGCACGGGGCACGACCAGACACCCCGTTCCTCCAGCACTCACCCGAACGCCTATTTCCGTGTGCTGATGTCACGACTATGGTGACCCGTCAAAACTGCGGAACCGTCGGCTTGCGCCGGCCTACCGCCTGGCCGTTCTCATCGACCCATCACTGCCACTGACGGACAAGGATCACGAGAAGCTCATTCCCTTGTTCACCCTCCAGGGTGTGGAGGCGGATCTGCCTCAGCGACAACCGAGGGCAGCGATCCGCTTTCCCAGCTTGCTCGGGCCAGCCTCCAACCATCGGCCATGAAGTTCAGCGGGCTCGGACTCCAGGAAGCCGCTACAGGCCCTGGCCCCAACTTCCGCCTTTCCGACACCTCCCATGGCGGATTGATCTCGGCCAACGACGTCGGCGACTTCCTTCAACGTGTGCAACGCGCTGTCGCTCGCTTCGCCAGAGCGCGGCGCAGGCGCGTTGCGGACGTCGTGAAGCTGCAGCTCCTGGACTTTGAGGTCGCCCGGCTGGACGTGGCCGCCTCCGTGCCGGGATCGGTCATCGTTGACCTGCGGCCTCACGCCCAGTCGGACGGCGAGGAACGTGGAGAGCTTCCGCCGTCCGGTGTGCGTGGGCGGAAATCGGCGCCGTAGAGCTTGTACGGGCTCTTCCTGAGGGCCCCAATGATGAAGAAAGAGTCCATGGACTCGCTGTTCAGCGCGTCGCCCGTGGTGCGACGCGCCGTGGCTGACTTGATCCTCGGCCTGCCCAACCGGAATCTGGACATCAGCCTGGCCGTGAAGCGCGAAACGGGAGAGCGCATCGTCTCCAGCCTCTCTGTCGGGCAGTCCGAGTCTCTCCGCGAGCGGCTCAACATCATCCGCAGATCTTCTATTTCGAAACCCGAGCCGGTGTGGAGATCCATGGATTCGTGGACGAATCACTGGCCAACACCGTCAAAGCGAATCTTGACGAAGAGGTCGAGGTAGCACTGGAGAGTTTCGTCCTGCGCTCAGCCGCCGGCAGGCGAAGTCAACGCCGCTATCGGCTCATCGAAGTGGCTGGCCAACAGCCTTCACCGACCAGAGAATTCCGCGCGATGCCGACGAGTGACGTCAAGATCGAAGACTGGACGTCTCAGCAGGTATCGGCTGAATAACGCACTGCCGCCATTACCCCCTGCTGGTATACGCTCCCCGCGCAGGGCTTTCACCATTGTCGATTGCCCGTATTTTTCGGCCCCGTGCCCCCGGGTCGCAGTGACTATCTGACCACTGTGAGCGGCTGGAGCCGTATCGCCGGCTACGTAGCTCCAGCCCTTCGTCCTTCCCAGCCTTTTCGAGTCCGGGGTGCACTCCCGCACCGCACCCCGGGTGGGTGGTGAGGACGGTCAAGTGCGAGGCGGCGCCGGAAGGAGATCCCGGCGCCGCCTCGCGCTCTGGGCCGGCGCTCACAGCGTCCTCAAGGTGAGGCAGGCACGGGCCCCGTGGCCATGGAGCGACGCTCCTTGATCACCGAGGAGACCCGTGCCTCGAACGCCGTCATGGCTGACCGATCCGCTCACCTGCTGTCGCTGCCCCCGGTGATGTCCATGAGTGCCGCCCGTCCGGCCTCCAGCCGTGCCGCCGGTATGCGGAACGGGGAGCAGGAGACGTAGTCGAGACCCACCCGGTGGAAGAAGTGGATGGACTCCGGGTCACCGCCGTGTTCGCCGCAGACCCCGGTCTCCAGGCGGGAGTTGACGCTGCGGCCCGCCTCGACGGCAAGCTCCACCAGCCGGCCCACGCCCTCCTGGTCGATCGTCTCGAACGGCGACACGGTGAAGACGCCCTTCTCCAGGTACAGCGGGAAGAAGGAGGCCTCGGCGTCGTCGCGGGACAGGCCCCAGGTGGTCTGGGTCAGGTCGTTGGTGCCGAAGGAGAAGAAGTCGGCGTACTCGGCGATACGGCCCGCGGTGAGCGCGGCGCGCGGCAGCTCGATCATCGTGCCGATCGGGCAGTCGAGGGTCGTGCCGGTCTCCTCCTGGACCTCGACGAGGACCCGTTCCGTCTCGGTGCGCGCCAGCCGCAGTTCCTCGACCGTCCCGACGAGCGGGATCATGATCTCGGCACGCGGCCGGCCACCGGCCCGCAGTCGCGCGACCACGGCCTCGGCGACGGCCCGCACCTGCATGGCCATCAGACCGGGCACGGCCAGACCGAGCCGGACACCGCGCAGCCCCAGCATCGGGTTCTCCTCGTGCATCCGCTCGACGGCGGCGAGCAGTTCGCGATCGTGCGCGTCCGGGTGCTCGGTGCGGGCCAGGCGTACGGCCAACTCCGTGCGGTCCGGCAGGAATTCGTGCAGCGGCGGGTCGATGAGCCGGATCGTCACCGGGAGTCCGTCCATCGCCTTCAGGATGCCGGTGAAGTCCTCGCGCTGGAGCGGCAGCAGGGCTGCCAGAGCCTCCTGGCGGGCGCTGTCGTCGCGGGCCAGGATCATCGCCTCGACCAGTGACCTGCGTTCGCCGAGGAACATGTGCTCGGTACGGCACAGGCCGATGCCCTGCGCGCCCAGACTGCGGGCGCGTACGGCGTCCTCGGGGGTGTCCGCGTTGGCCCGGACTTCGAGGCGTCGTACGGAATCGGCGCGGGTGAGGGCGCCCAGGACCGCCTCCGTCAGCGGGCCGTTCGCGGTGCCCGTCTCCAGGGCGCGGCCGACGTCGGAAGCGGTCAGCGGGAGGGCGCCGAGGTGGACGGTGCCGGCGGTGCCGTCGACGGAGACGGTGTCGCCCTCGTGCACCAACACGCCTGATTCCGTGGTGAATTGACGCGCCACCGGGTCGACGGTGAGGGTTTCGGCGCCGCAGACGCAGACCTTGCCCATGCCGCGTGCGACGACGGCGGCGTGGCTGGTCTTGCCGCCCCGGCTGGTCAGGACCGCCTGTGCGGCGATCATGCCGGGCAGGTCGTCGGGGGTGGTCTCGCGGCGGACGAGGACCGTGTCCTCGCCGGCCGCGGCGCGTCGTACCGCCTCGGCGGAGTCGAAGACCACGACGCCCACTGCCGCGCCCGGGGAGGCGGGGACGCCCCGGGCCAGGGGTACGTCGGCGGGGGTGGTGTCGAAGCGGGGGAACATCAAGCGGGTCAGTTCGGCGCCGTCGACGCGGACCAGGGACTCGTCCGGCGTGATCGTGCCCTCCTCGCGCAGGTCGTGGGCGATGCGGAAGGCGGCTTCGGCGGTGCGCTTGCCTACGCGGGTCTGCAGGATCCACAGCTTGCCGCGCTCGACGGTGAACTCGACGTCGCACAGGTCGCGGTAGTGGTGCTCCAGGGTGCGCAGGTGATCGCTGAGCTGGAGATAGGCGCGTGGGTTGAGCCGTTTCAGCTCGCTCAGGGGCAGGGCGTCGCGGACGCCCGCGACGACGTCCTCGCCCTGCGCGTCGGGCAGGTAGTCGCCGTACATGCCGCGTTCGCCGGTGGCGGGGTCGCGGGTGAAGGTGACGCCGGTGCCGCTGCTTTCGAATGTCACGGCGGAGCGGAGGTTGCCGAAGACCATCGCCTGGACGTTGACGGCGGTGCCGAGGTCCTCGGAGATGTGTTCGCGGTGGCGGTAGATGTGGGCGCGTTCGCCGTTCCAGGAGTCGAAGACCGCGCGGATGGCGCGGGTCAGCTGTTCGGCCGGGTCCTGGGGGAAGTCCTCGCCGGTCTCCTTGCGGATAATGGCCTTGAACTCCTCGGTGATCAGGGCGAGTTCGGCGGTGTCGAGGTCGTGGTCGCCGGTCACCTCGCGCTGTGCCTTGTGCGTGGCGATGGCCTCCTCGAACAGGTCGCCGTCCACGCCCATCACGGTGTGCCCGAACATCTGGATGAGCCGCCGGTAGGAGTCCCACGCGAAGCGCTCTTGTCCGGACGCCTCGGCAAGCCCGGTGACGGAACGGTCGTTCAGGCCGATGTCGAGGATGGTGTCCATCATCCCGGGCATGGAGAAGCGGGCGCCCGAGCGCACGGACACCAGCAGCGGATCGTCGGGGGCGCCGAGGGTGCGGCCCATGGTCCGCTCCAGTCCGGCCAGCGCGCGGGCCGCCTCGACGGCCAGCTCGGGCGGCTCCTCGCCCGTCTTGAGGTAGGCCGTGCAGGCCTCGGTGGTGACGGTGAATCCGGGCGGCACGGGCAGCCCGAGCCGCGTCATCTCGGCCAGGCCCGCTCCCTTGCCGCCCAGCAGGGCGGCCATCTCGCGGCTGCCTTCGGCGAACTCGTACACGTACTTGGTCGGTGCGGTCATCGGGATTCGGGCCTCTCACTCGTGGGGTACGACGGCCACGGGGCAGCCGACGTGATGGATGGCGGCGTGGGTGACGGGGCCGATACGCGGTCCCGCCGGACGGTCGGTGAGGTGCCGGCCGACCACGAGGAGGCTCGCCCCGGAGGCGGCCCGGAGCAGCGCGGACTGGGCCCGGCCCTCCGCGACCGTCTCGGCGACCTCGACGCCGGGGTACTTGTCGCGCCACACCTGGAGTACGGCCGACAGGAAGCCGAGCCATTCCTCGGCCCGCTGCGGTCCGCTCACCAGGCCGATCTCGCCGGGGCCGAGCCCCAGCGGGGACGGTTGCTGCCAGGCATGGACCACGCGGAGCCTGGCGCCGCGCAGCCGGGCCGCCTCGAAGGCGAACCCGATCACCGCGTCGCAGGGATCGCCCAGGTCGACGCCCAGGACCACGTCCCGGTAGCCGGTCAGGATCGAGGGACGGCCGCCGGGCGCCGGAAGGTGTTCGTCGGCGGCTTCCTCGCCCGCCCGGACGAGGACCACGGGACGGGTGGCACGGGCCACCACACCCTGCGCGACCGAGCCCACCAGGAACCCGGCGACACCGCTCAGCCCACGCGACCCCAGCACCAGCAGCTCGGACTCCTCGGCCGCCTTCAGCAGGGCGGCGGTCGCGGGACCCTCCACCTGCTCGTCGTACGGGCGCACGTTCGGGGCAACGGCACGGACCCGCTCCTTGGCCTGCCGCAGGACGCGGCGCGCCTGCTGCCGCTGCGCGGCCGTGACGGGCTCGCCGTCCTCCTGGCGCGGGTGCCAGTTCCAGACGTGCACGAGCCGCAACGGCCGGCCACGGCGTGCCGCCTCGCGGGCGGCCCAGTCGGCGGCGGCGAGACTCTCGGCGGAACCGTCGACTCCGGCGATGACGGGCGGCAGCATGATCCGCACCTCCTGCGCTCGGTCTGCTCCTCCCCTCCAGCGTCGTCCCGCGGCCTACTGGTAGGTATGGGCCGCCAGGTCTCCAACCGGGGTCCGTTCGGCCCCAGCGCGCGCCCGCCCCGCACCGTCAGGGTGGTAGGGCCACGGACCTGGAGGGCGGCACACCATGGAACGAGTGATCATCACCGGCGTCGACCGGTCGGCGCGCAGCCGCGTCGCCGCGGACTGGGCAGCCCGCGAGGCGCTGCGGCGCGGGCTGCCTCTGCGGGTGGTGCATGTGGCACCGCCCGAGAACCTGGACCCGGTGGAGCACTGGCCCTACCGCCCGGACACCGTGGCGGACCACGTGGTCGCCGAACTCACCGCACGGCACCCGTCGTTGACGGTCCGAGCGGTGAGCCTCACCGGGGCGCCCGTCCCCGAGCTGCGGGCGGTGAGCGCGCACGCGGAACTGGTCGTGCTCGGCCTGCGCGGCGAGGGCCGGCATGCCGGGATCGCCCTGGGCTCGACCGCGGCGGCCCTCGCCACCGAGTGCGCCGGGCCCCTGGTACTGGTGCCCGGCACCCTCGCGGGGAGGGACGTCCCGGGTCACACCGACGCCGTGACCGTAGGGGGCGATGCCCGGGACCCGTCCGTCGGTGCGCTCGGCTTCGCCTTCGAGTCCGCCCGGCTGCACCGCGTCCGGCTGCACGTGGTGCACGCGTGGGCGCTGCCGGTGGGCGCCGCCGCATCGCCCGTCCCGGTGTCGGAGACGGACCGTGCCACCTGGGAGGACCACGAAGAGGATCTGCTGTCCGACGCGCTGCGTCCGTGGCGCCGGAAGTACCCGGAAGTCGACGTCCAGGAGGACGTGCTGCTGTTCCCGCCGGCCGAGGCACTGGCCCACGCCTCCGAGACGTCCGGGCTGGTGGTGATCGGTCGGCACACCGCCCCGGGCTCCACCGCCCTGGCCCTCCTGGAGCACGCGCGCTGCCCGGTCGCCGTCGTGCCGTCGTAGACCGGAGGAGAGGGCCATGAGGACGTGTACGCGCATCGCAGTCATCGGCGTCGGGAACGAGTTCCGGCGCGACGACGGTGTGGGCTGGGCCGTGGTCGAACAGCTCCGGAAGCGGGCCGAGGCCGGGGAGCTCCCCTCGGACACCGTGTTCGCGACCTGCGACGGTGATCCCGGCCGGCTGATCGCGCTGTGGGAGAGCGCCGCGCTCGCCGTGGTCGTCGACGCGGCCCACGCGCACCCGGGCACCCCCGGCCGCGTGCACCGGCTCGAACTCGACGCCGGGCGCATCGACGGACCGCGGTCCACCAGTTCGCACGGGCTGGGTCTCGGCGAGGCCGTCGAACTGGCCCGGGTCCTGGACCTGCTGCCGAAGCACCTCGTCGTGTACGCGGTGGAGGGCGCCGACGGTTCCTTCGGCACCGGTCTCTCCCCCGCCGTCGCGACCTCGGTGGACCCGCTCGTGACGGCCGTCGAGGACGAACTCACCCGGTTTCAGACCAAGTTGGCCGGGGGCCGGTCGTGATGATGCGGCGCTTCCAGGTGTACGGCACCGTCCAAGGTGTCGGCTTCCGCCCCTTCGTGTACCGCACGGCGGCCGACCTCGGCCTCGACGGCTGGGTGGCCAACGTCAACGGTCATGTCGAGGGCGAGGTCGCCGGACCGCCCCGCGCGATCGACGAGTTCACGGCCCGGCTGCGCACCGCCGCCCCCGTCCTGGCCCGGGTACGCCGGGTCCAACTGGCCGACGGGGTACGGCAGTCGGCGTACCGTCCGGGCTTCCACGTCCGCCACAGCGTGCCCGCACCCGCGGACGGCGCGGTCCGCGAGGTCCCGCCCGACGCGGCGATCTGTGACGCCTGTCTGCGCGAACTGCGCGATCCCCGCGACCGGCGCCACCGCTACCCGTTCGTCAACTGCACGGACTGCGGACCGCGCGCCACGATCATCGAGGACCTGCCCTACGACCGGATCCGCACGACCATGAGCCGCTTCCCGCTGTGCGCGGGCTGCGCGGCCGAGTACGCCGACCCGGCCGACCGGCGCTTCCACGCCGAGCCCATCGCCTGCCCGGTCTGCGGACCGGAGTTGGCCTGGGAGGACCTGCGCGGTGAGGCCGCGCTCGGGGCGGCGGTCGCGTGCGTCGCCGGGGGCGGGATCGTCGCGCTGAAAGGGCTCGGGGGCTATCAACTGGTGTGCGACGCGGGCGAGTCGGCGGCCGTGGCGGAACTGCGGCGCCGCAAGAGGCGTCCGACGAAGCCGTTCGCGGTGATGGTCCGCGACCTCGGCGCGGCGGCCCGGTTGGCGCGGATCGGCGCCACCGAACGCGGTGTCCTGACCTCCCCGGCGCGTCCCGTGGTGCTGCTCGCCCGGATGCCGTGGCACGGCTCGGACCCGCTCGCGCCCGAGGTACATCCCGGCCTGCACCGCATCGGCCTGTTCCTGCCCACCACCGGTCTGCACCACCTCCTGCTCGACGCGCTGAACCGGCCGCTCGTGGTCACCAGCGGAAACCTCGGCGACGAGCCCATCACCATCGACGACGAGGAGGCCCGGCGCGTCCTCACGGGTGTCGCCGACGGCTTCCTCACGCACGACCGGCCCATCCGCTCCCGCTACGACGACTCCGTGGTGCAGTGCACCGGCCGCACCCGGATCACCGTCCGCCGGGCGCGCGGGCTGGCCCCGGCCCCGCTGCCCCTCCCGGTGGACGAACCCGTCGCCGGAGCCGGCGCCCAGCTGAAGCACACGTTCACGCTGGCCGCCGACGGCCGGGCCCATCTCGGGCCGCACACCGGCGACCTGGCGGACTTGGCGGCCCACGAGGCGTTCCTGACGTCGTACGACCGGTTGAAGCGGCTCACCGGCATCGAACCGGTGGCCCTCGCTCACGATCTGCACCCCGGCTATCTGTCCACGCAGTGGGCAAAGGCGCAGCAGGTGCGCCGTGTCCCGGTGCAGCACCATCACGCGCACGTGGCCGCCTGCGCGGCCGAGCACGGGGTGCGCGGCCGGTTCCTCGGGATCGCCTACGACGGTCTCGGGCTCGGCGACGACGGCACGCTGTGGGGCGGCGAGATCCTCGTCGCCGACCTGAGCGGCTACCGCCGTGTGGGCAGGTTCGCCACAGCACCGCTGCCCGGCGGCGACGCGGCGGTACGCCATCCCTCCCGTGCGGCCCTCGGCCGGCTGCTCGGCGGTGAGCCACTGGGCTCTCCGCGCCCGTACCCGTGGCTGACCCGGTCCTTCACGGACCGGCTCGATCCGGCCGAGGTGGACATCGTGCGCGCCATGGTCGCCCGGGACGTCAACTGCCCGCGCGCCTCCAGTGCCGGACGGCTCTTCGACACGGTCGCCGCCCTGCTCGGTCTCGCCGACCGGGTGAGTTACGAGGGCGAGGCAGCCGTCCTGCTCGAAGCGGCGGCGGGCGACGAGCACGCCGTACCGCTCGCCCATCGCGTCGTACGCGCGCAGGGTCTGTGGGTGTACGACCCGACGCCCACCCTCGCCGACCTGCTGGAACGGCTGGCGGACGGGGAACCGGTGCCCCGGCTGGCCGCCGCCTTCCATGTGACGCTCGGGCTGGCCACCGCGGACCTGGTCGCCCGGGCGGTGGCCGAGGGCGCGCCGCACACGGTGTGCCTGGGCGGCGGCTGCTTCGTGAACCGGCGGCTGCTGACCGAGGTGAAACGCCGGCTGCACGCGCAGGGACTGCGGGTACTGGTCGGCGGTCAGGTCCCGGTCGGGGACGGCGGAATCAGCTACGGCCAGGCGGCGGTCGCCGCCGCGCGGCTGGCCAAGGAGAGGTGAACACGCATGTGCCTGGGCATACCGGGACGGATCCTGGAGATCCACGACGACGCCGGACTCATCATGTCCACGGTCGACTTCGGCGGTATCCGGCGCGAGGTGTGCCTCAGCTGCACGCCCGAGGCGGACGTCGGGTCGTACGTCATCGTGCACGTCGGCTTCGCGATCACCCTGGTCGACGAGGCGGAGGCCCGGCGCACGCTCGAAGTGCTGCGGGCGATGGCGGGCGCGGTGGAGGGCGAGCTGGGCGAGCCGTTGCCGTAGCGCTCCGCTGGGCGGAGCCGGATTGCCTCGGGTCGTCTTGAGACTGCGGGCCGTCCGGGGCTGGGCGCGCAGTTCCCCGCGCCCCTACGGGGCGCTGTGGGCCAAGCCCGTTCAGATGATCCGGTCAGCTCGTCCACCAGGGCCGGTCGGCCCCTCCCGCGGGCACTCCCGCGCATCGGAACCTGAGGGTGGACAAGCGCGATCCGCCCCGTACGAGGAGGACGACATGACCGCCACCGCAGCCCCTGCCGCCGTACTCGACCGGCACGGTCTGGACGCCCTGGTCGCGGCTCTGGTGGCGTCGGGACGCACCGTTGTCGGACCGACCGTCCGCGACGGTGCGATCGTGCTGTCGGAGCTGGCCTCGGCGGACGCGCTGCCGTACGGCTGGGGTGTCGAACTCGACGCCGGGCGCTACCGGTTGGTCCCCCGGGAGGACGGGGCCGCCTTCGCGCACAGCGCGGGACCGCAGTCCTGGAAGTCGTATCTGCACCCCGCGCGGGAGCGGCTGTGGAGCGCCGACCGGTCCCCGGAGGGCCGCGTGGTCTTCACCGAGCACGATGCCGAGCCGCCGTCGTACGCCTTCCTCGGTGTCCGCCCCTGTGACCTGCGGGCCATCGCGATCCAGGACCGAGTGCTGACCGGCGGGGCGCACGAGGACACCGGGTACGGGAAGCGCCGGCGGCGCGCACTGCTGATCGCCGCCGAGTGCACCGAACCGGGCGAGACCTGCTTCTGCGTGTCCATGGGCGGCGGACCCGCCGCCGATCCCGGCTACGACCTCGCGCTCACCGAGGTGGTCGACGCGGACGGGCACCGGTTCCTCGTGCGCGTCGGCAGCGAGGAGGGCGCCCGGCTGCTCGACCAAGTCCCTCACCGTACGGCCGACTTGGGGACGGAATTCGCCGCCCGCACCTCCGTCGACGCGGCCCGCGACCGGATGGGCCGCTCCATGCCGTCGGTCGACCTGCGGGCGCTGTTGGGCGGGAGCATGGACGCCGAGCGCTGGAACGACGTCGCCGAGCGCTGTCTGACCTGCGGCAACTGCACGATGGTGTGCCCCACCTGCTTCTGCACCACCACGGAGGAGGTCACCGATCTGACCGGTGACCACACCGAGCGCTGGCAGCGCTGGGACTCCTGCTTCGACCTGGACTTCTCGTATCTGCACGGCGGGCCGGTCCGCTCCTCGCCCCGCAGCCGCTACCGGCAGTGGCTGACCCACAAACTCTCCACCTGGCACGACCAGTTCGACACCTCCGGCTGCGTGGGCTGCGGGCGCTGCATCGCCTGGTGCCCGGCCGGCATCGACATCACCGAGGAAGTCGCCGCGCTGGAGACCGAACACGGAACGGAGACGGACTGATGCCTCCCTCGATGGCACTCCGCATGAACCACGCGCTGCCCCACAACCACCGTGACCGACTGCTGCACATCGGTCGCGAGGTCCAATTCCCGCCGGGCACCCGGCTGTTCGAGGAGGGCGGGCACGCCGACCGGTTCTGGATCATCCGGAACGGCACCGCCGCCCTCGACATGCATGTGCCCGGTCGCCGGCCCCCGGTCGTCGAGACGCTCGGCATCGGTGACCTCGTCGGCTGGTCCTGGCTGTACGAGCCGTACGTCTGGCAGTTGGGCGCCGGAGCGGTGACCCAGCTGCGGGCCTACGAGTTCGACGCGGTCGCCGTCCGGCTGATGTGCCTGGACGACCCCGCCTTCGGCCAGGCCGTCGAGCACTGGGTCGGCCGGGTGCTGGCCCACCGGCTCAACGCGGCCCGCGCCCGGATGGTCGACCTGTACGGCACGTACGAGACGAAGGAACCGCGATGACCGCCGTGCCGGTCCCCCATCGCGTGGTCGCCCGCCGGCAGGAGACCGGCGACACGGTGACGCTGCGGCTCGAACCCGTGGACACCGTGCTGCCCGACTTCGTGCCGGGGCAGTTCGCGATGGTGCACTGCTTCGGGCGCGGCGAGATCCCCGTGTCGGTGAGCTCCGTGCAGGCCACCGGTGGGCTCGCGCACACCATCCGTTCGGTGGGCGCGGTCTCCGACGGGCTGTGCGCTGCCCGCGTCGGCGACGTCGTCGGCATCCGCGGCCCGTACGGCACGAGTTGGGGACTTGAGCGGGCGCGTGGGCGGGACGTGCTGGTCGTGGCGGGCGGCATCGGGCTCGCCCCGCTGCGACCGCTGATCCTGAGCGCGCTGGCCGAGCCGGAGGCGTACCGCCGGGTCAACGTGCTGATCGGGGCACGCACCCCGGACGATCTGATCGGCCGCAAGGAGATCGAGAGCTGGGCCACCGCCTACACCGGCGTGATGGTCGACCAGCCCGACGCGGACTGGCACGGTGACGTCGGCGTGGTCACCCAGCTGCTGGGGCGGGCGCACTTCGACCCCGAGGACACGACGGCGTTCGTCTGCGGTCCCGAGCCGATGATCCGCGCCACCGCCCGCGAACTCGCCCACCGCGGAGTGCCCCGCGACCACATCCGGGTCTCCCTGGAGCGCAACATGCGCTGCGCGACCGGACATTGCGGGCACTGCCAGCTCGGTCCGCTGCTGGTGTGCCAGGCCGGTGCGGTCGTGGGCTGGGACCTGGCCGAACCCCTGCTGTCCGTAAGGGAGTTGTGAGATGGCACTGCCCAGGCTCGCGGTGTTCAAGCTGGCCTCCTGCGACGGCTGCCAGCTCACCCTGCTGGACTGCGAGGACGAACTCCTCGCGCTGACCGGCGCGGTGGAGATCGCGCACTTCCCGGAAGCCTCCAGCACGATGGCCCCCGGCCCCTACGACCTGACTCTCGTCGAGGGCTCCGTCACCACACCCGAGGACGCCGAGCGCATCCACGCGATCCGGGCCGACTCCCGCCACCTGGTGACCATCGGGGCCTGCGCGACCGCCGGCGGTATCCAGGCGCTGCGCAACTTCGCGGACGTGGACGAGTACCGGCGCACGGTCTACGCGCACCCCGAGTACATCTCCACGCTCGCCACCTCCACCCCCGTGTCGGCCCATGTGGACGTCGACTTCGAACTGCGCGGCTGCCCGGTCGACCGGCGCCAGCTGATCGAGGTGATCACCGCGTTCCTGGCCGGCCGCAAGCCCGACGTGCCGGACCACAGCGTGTGCTTCGAGTGCAAGCGGCGCGGCACGGTCTGCGTCACCGTCGCCCACGGCACCCCCTGCCTCGGCCCGGTCACGCACGCCGGATGCGGGGCGCTGTGCCCGGCCTACCAGCGCGGCTGCTTCGGCTGCTTCGGCCCGTCCGGGTCGGTGAACCTGCCCGCGCTGATCCCGCTGCTGCGCCGCGACGGCCTCGACGACGACGCCGTGGTGCGCTACCTGCACACCTTCAACGCCCCTGCTTTCGAAAAGGAGTTGGGAAAGTGACGCACCGTGGATCCCGTGTCCTGCACGTCGGCTCGCTGTCCCGGGTCGAGGGTGAGGGCGCGCTGAGCCTCCATGTGCACGACGGCAAGGTCACGGACGCGCGGCTGGAGATCTACGAACCGCCGCGCTTCTTCGAGGCGTTCCTGCGCGGCCGTTCGTACACCGAGCCGCCGGACATCACGGCCCGGGTGTGCGGAATCTGCCCGGTGGCCTACCAGATGAGCGCGTGCGCGGCGATCGAGGACGCCTGCGGGGTGACGGTGGATCCGGTGATCCGCGATCTGCGCCGGCTCCTCTACTGCGGCGAGTGGATCGAGAGCCAGGCCCTGCACATCTACCTCCTGCACGCCCCGGACTTCCTGGGCCGCCCCAGCGCGATCGACCTCGCGCGTACGCACCGCGCCGAGGTCGAGCGGGGGCTGCGGCTGAAGAAGGCGGGCAACTCGCTGATGGAGCTGCTCGGCGGGCGGGCCGTGCACCCGATCAACGTCCGCCTCGGCGGCTTCCACCGCGCCCCCACGCGCACCGAACTACGCTCCCTGACCGAGGAGTTGAAGCGGGCCCTCGACGACGCATGGGAGACCGTGCGCTGGGTCGCGGGCTTCGAGTTCCCGGACGCGAGCGTCGAGGCCGACCTGCTCGCGCTCACCGAACCGGACACGTACGCCATTGAGGGCGGCACCCCGACCGTGCTGCGGACCGACGGCACCAACACCTCCTTCCCCGTAAGGGACTTCACCGCACACGTCACCGAGACCCATGTCGCCCACTCCACCGCGCTGCACTCACGGCTCGACGGGCGCCTCCATCTCACCGGTTCGCTCGCCCGGTTCTCGATCAGCGGGCGACTGTTGTCGCCGGTGGCACTGGAGGCGGCGGTCGCGGCGGGGCTCGGCGATCCGCGCGAGGGCGCGGTGTGCCGCAATCCGTACCGGTCCATCCTGGTGCGCGCGGTGGAGACGGTGTACGCCGTCGCCGAGGCGCTGCGCATCATCGACGGCTACGAGCCTCCCGCGCACCCGTACACGGAGGTGCCGCCGGCCGCGGGCGTCGGGCACGGCGCCACCGAGGCACCGCGCGGACTGCTCTACCACCGCTACGAACTCGACGCCGACGGCATCGTGAAGAGCGCCCTGCTGGTGCCGCCGACCGCACAGAACCAGGGCGCGATCGAGGACGACCTGCGCCGCCTCGCCCAGCGGGCGATCGGCGAACACGACCCGGACGACGACGAGTTGACGGCTCTGTGCGAGCGGGCGATCCGCAACCACGACCCGTGCATCTCGTGCTCCACCCACTTCCTCGACCTGACGGTCGTCCGTACCTCGGAAGAATCCACAGGCGAACCCACGGGAGGCCGTGATGTCTGAATCTCCGTACACCGTGAGCGATGTGATGACCCACACCGCCGTCGCCATCGGGAGCGAGGCGCCCTTCAAGGAGATCGTCGAGCTGCTCGACCAGTGGAAGATCAGTGCCCTGCCGGTGCTGGCGGGCGAGGGCCGGGTCGTCGGGGTCGTCTCCGAGGCGGATCTGCTGGCGAAGGAGGAGTACCGGGGCGCCCCCGACGGCGATCCGGCGGTGCCCGCCAAGGCGGGCGCGGTGTCCGCGGGCGAGCTGATGAGCGCCCCCGCGATCACCGTGCACGCGGACGCCACGCTCGCCGAGGCCGCCCGCATCATGGCGCGGCGGCACGTCAAGCGACTGCCCGTCGTGAACGCGGTCGGCATGCTCCAGGGCGTGGTCAGCCGCAGCGATCTGCTGAAGGTGTTCCTGCGGGGCGACGGCGAGATCGCCGAGGAGGTCCGGCAGCACGTGCTCGGCCGGCTTCCGGTCCCCGCTCCCCTGACGGTGAGCGTCACCGAGGGCGTGGTCACGATCGGCGGTTCCCTGCCCGACCGGTCGCTCGTGCCCGTGGTGGCCCGGGCGGTACGGGCGGTGGAGGGGGTCGTCGACGTCCGGCTCGACCTCACGCACCGATGAAGTACCTGGACGAGTACCGGGATCCGGTGCTCGCACGCCAACTGCTGGACGAACTGCGGCGGACGGCCACCCGCCCCTGGCGGATCATGGAGGTGTGCGGCGGCCAGACCCACACCCTGGTCCGCCAGGGCATCGACGAACTCCTGCCCGCCGGGATGCGGATGATCCACGGCCCGGGCTGCCCGGTCTGTGTCACCCCGCTGGAGACCCTGGACCGGGCCATGGCCGTCGCCGCCCGCCCCGGCGTGCTCTTCACCAGCTTCGGCGACATGCTGCGGGTGCCCGGCACGGACACCGACCTGCTCTCGCTGCGGGCACGGGGCGCCGACGTACGGGTGGTCTACGCCCCGATGGACGCCGTACGCCTGGCCGCCCAACACCCCGACCGCGAGGTCGTGTTCCTCGCCGTCGGCTTCGAGACGACGGCACCCGCCAACGCGATGGCGGTGCTGCACGCGGCCCGCCTGGGCCTGGCCAACTTCTCGATGCTGGTCAGTCACGTCCTCGTGCCGCCGGCCATGACCGCACTGCTCGACGACCCCGACTGCGAGGTGGAGGCCTTCCTCGCCGCCGGGCACGTGTGCGCGGTGATGGGCTGGACCGAGTACGAGCCGATCGCCGCCCGCTACCAAGTGCCCATCGTGGTCACGGGGTTCGAGCCGCTGGATCTGTTGGAGGGCATCCTCATGGCCGTACGCCAGCTGGAGTCGGGGCGGCACGAGGTGGAGAACCAGTACGTGCGGGCCGTGCGGCGGGCGGGCAACACGGCGGCGCAGGACGCGGTCCGCCGGGTGTTCCGGGTGACCGACCGGGCCTGGCGCGGGATCGGGGAGCTGCCCGACAGCGGGCTCGAACTCGCCGCGGAGTACCAGGAGTTCGACGCCGCCCGGCGTTTCGACGTGGGCGGGCTGTGCCCGGTCGAGGACCCCGAGTGCATCGCGGGCGCCATCCTCACCGGGGCCCGGCTGCCCACCGACTGCGGCGCGTACGGCACCCGTTGCACACCCCGTCATCCCCTCGGCGCCCCGATGGTGTCGTCCGAGGGCACCTGCGCCGCCTTCCACGCGGCCGGACGCACTCCCACGAGGAGCACGGCATGAACATCCAGTGCCCCACCCCCGCCCACGAGGACGAGGTCGTCCTGCTCGGCCACGGCGCCGGCGGACGGCTCACCGGGGAACTGCTCGACCAGTTGGTGCTGCCCGCCGTCGGCGGCGGCACGGGACCGCTGGAGGACGCGGCGCTGCTGCCCGGGCACCCCGGGCTGGTGATGAGCACGGACAGCTTCGTCGTCAGCCCGCTGTTCTTCCCCGGCGGGGACATCGGGTCCCTCGCCGTGCACGGCACGGTCAACGACCTGGCGATGCGCGGCGCGTGGCCGCTCGCGCTGTCCGTCTCGCTGATCGTCGAGGAGGGGCTGCCGCTGGCCGAACTCCGGGCCGTCATGGAGTCGTTGGGCAAGGCCGCCCAGGACGCGGGCGTGCCGGTGATCACCGGGGACACGAAGGTCGTGGGGCGCGGTGCGGCGGACCGGCTCTTCATCAACACCACCGGCGTCGGACAACGGCACGAACTCCTGGCCCCCTCCGCCGCGTTGGCCCGCCCCGGCGACGCCGTACTGCTGTCGGGGCCGATCGGCCTGCACGGCACGACCGTGCTCAGCACCCGCGAGAACCTCGGCTTCGAGGGCGACATCGCCTCCGACTCCCGGCCGCTGCACCGGCTGGTGCGGGCCCTGGCGCCGCTCGGCGACGCCGTGCACGTCCTGCGCGACCCGACCCGGGGCGGGCTCGCCGCCGCGCTCAACGAGATCGCCCGCGACTCGTCCGCCGCCGTGGAGATCGAGGAGAGCGCTGTTCCCGTGCCCGAGGCGGTCGCCTCGGCCTGCGACCTGCTCGGCCTGGACCCGCTGGTCGTCGCCAACGAGGGCTGTCTGGTCGCCTTCGTGGACGCCGACGCGGCACAGGACGCGCTGACCGCGATGCGGTCGCTTCCCGAGGGGGCGCAGGCGGTGCGGATCGGAGAGGTGCTGCGGGAGGGGCTGCCGGAGCGGGTGACCCTGCGGACGCTGGTCGGCGCCCGGCGCATTGTGGAGATGCCGCTCGGCGAACAACTTCCGCGCATCTGCTGACCGTCGCCCCGTGGGCTCGTCAGCCGGTCTTGTGGCCCCACCGCGGACCGACCCGCGCCCACTCGGTTTCCCACTGCTCCAGGCGTCGCCGTTCCAGCCGCCCGGACACACCCCGGCCGACGAGGAGAACCGTCCCGCCGGCGCCCATGGCCGTCCATGCGGCCAGGACCACACCCTCCAGCCGTGCCTGCGCGGCGGTCGGCGGGGTGGGCACGAGACGGCCCCGGGCGTCGAGCCACACATGGGTGGTGGACCCGGCCTTGCCGCTGGGGTCCACGTGGGCCAGACCCGTGCGGCTCGTGCCGTCCGCCGCCCTCCAGCGCACAGTGGCCCGGTAGCTGTCGCTGCCGTCGCTCGTGCCCACGGTGCGCACGGCGTCCTCGACCAGCACGGCCGGCACCGGGTGCCGCCCTGCCCGCACGGCGTCGACGTGCCGCTCGACGGCGCGAGCCGTCCATGCGCCCGTGCCGACCGCCGCCACGGCCGCGAGGGTCCAGGCCGCGATCAGCAGCCAGGCCTCGACGAGGTAACTACGGCGCCTGAGCGGGTTGGGCCGAAGCCGCCACCAGCGCACCTCGGCCGGCTTTCCGTTCCTGCTGGGGGTCATGGCGCTCACCTGACCCGCATGTCGCTGCGGAGCAGCGTCTCGGCGGGCCCGCGCCGTGGTGTGAACCACGTCTGGGTCGTGTGGCCGAGGCGCAGGATCAGCTGCGGGAACCGGCCGAAGGCCACGCTCGTGCGGACCTCCCCGCGCACCGCCGGCACTTCGAGGGGCTGGGTGTGGAAGGCCGCCCGGACGCCGTGGGCCTCCGCGTACAGCAGCACGCGCTGCAGCGCCTGCCCCGCGCGCAGCCAGTCCGCGCGGGTGTCGTAGGGGGTGGTCAGCACGACGACCGTGCCCGTGCGCGACACCCATTTCTGCGGCGGGGCGGCGAACTGCCGGACCAGGCCCAGGTAGTCACGGGCGGCCAGCAGGACGCAGTCCGGGTGGTACAGGCACGCCTCGGTCGGCACTCCGTCCGGACCGACGCTCCCGGCGATCTCGGCGGTGTGCCCCCGGTCGGCGCGGTGCACGTCCTCGGCGGTGCGCACCAGATCCGCGAGATGGTCCAACTGGTCGGCGTCGTCGACGACTTGGAGGTCGGCCCCCTCGGCCCGTGCGTGTTGCCGCAGCTCGTCGAGGAGCTCCTCCGCGACCCGCTCGGCCGCGAACGGCCCGCGATGCGTGTGCCGGTGGGCCAGCACGCCCGCCATCAGCGCCTCGTCGAAGGTGGCGGGCGCATGGGCGGCGAAGCCCACACGGGCCAGGTAGGCCGGGTTCCCGGACTCCGGCAACAGGTCGACGGCGGGCCGGAAACCGAGGCTGCGCACGGCGATCCGCGCATTGAAGAGGGCCGCCCCGCAGGCGACGACCGTCTCCCGGCCGCCCGGGTCGGTCAGCACCAGGCGCCGCCCGCGGTCCGCGTGGATCTCGAAGCCGTGGTCGCGGCCCTCCTCGACGAAGAACCAGGGCTGGGTGTTGTGCGGCGAGGGCGCGAGAGATGCCGCGTGGGCCAAGTGCAGGGCCGCGCGCCCGTGTTGTGCCAAGGCCAGAGACATGGTGACCCCTTCGTCGACCGTTCCCTTCCAGGATCCTCGCCCGGCGGCACCGGCGCATGAGCCTTCCGGCCCTGGACACGAGCCGTGCGGCACTGGTGAGCGCCCACCGGGAGGAGTTCGCTGGAAGTGTCGGAGGAGAATGCCATGAACAGCACGTCAGCACTCACATCCCGCGCCCACCGCCGCCGCTCCACCGTGCTCACCGCGGCACTGACGCTGCCGCTGCTCGCGGTCACCGCGTGCGGTAGGACCACCGGTACGGCAGGACAGGGCGGCACCGCCCCGACCTCGCCGCCCACGGCGGGCACGGGCACGTCGGGCGGAACCTCGGGCACGCCCGCTCCGTCCAGGACGGCGGCCCCGGAGACGACGGCGGCCACCGCCACCGATAACTCCGGTGGCACCAACGGCACTTCGGCGGCTCGCGTACGTACAGGGGTGTACTTCCTGCACGGACAGAAGGTCTCCCCCGCCCCGCGCACCGTGACCGCGCCGGCGACCGCCACCGCCGCCCTACGGGCCCTGCTGGCCGGCCCCGACCGCTACGAGCGGGCCCACGGCCGCACCACCGCCGTCCCGTCCGGAACGCGACTGCGTTCTCTCGTCGTCCGCGACCATGTGGCCACGGTCGACCTCTCCGGCCGCTACGACGACGGAGGCGGCAGCCTCTCGATGCGGGAGCGCCTCGCCCAGGTCGTGTTCACGGTGACCCGCTTCCCGACCGTCCACAAGGTCGCGTTCGAGGTCGAGGGCAAGCCGGTGACGTCCTTCGGCGGCGCGGGCGTCGTCCTGAACGGACCGGTCGGCCGGGCCGACTTCGAGGACCGGGCGCCCGCCGTGCTGGTGGAGTCGCCGATGATCGGTGGCACCGCACGCACCCCGCTGAGGGTGTGGGGCAGCGCCGACACGTTCGAGGCGCGGTTCCGGCTGAAGGTCACGGACACCACCGGGCGCACCGCCGCCGACGTCATGGTCAAGGCCACGTCCGGTACCGGCACACGCGGCACCTTCGACGTGACGTTCCCCTACAAGGCGGCCCGCACCGGTCCGGGTCTGCTCACCGCGTACTTCCTGTCGCCCAAGGACGGCAGGGTGGTGACCGTTGACACCGTGCCGCGGGGTACGGCGGTTCAGTCCTTCTCCTCCTCCTGCAGCAGCTCGCCCGCGATCCGTGCCGCCCATTCCTCGATCGCGCCGAAGTCGCGGAAGTCCCCGCCCTTGCCATTACGCACGATCGACTGGGCGATGCGCCCCTTGGCCCCTTCCTCCAGGCAACCGCCGAAGGTGACATGGCCCCTGACGTCGAGCCGGGTCATGGCCCGTCGTACGCCGTGCACGGGTGGGATGTCCCGCTCCGAGGCGGAGGCGTCGAGTGGTCCGCTGCTGAAGAACCACAGCGGGCGCTCGGCCAGTTGGCGACCGTGCCGACTCAAGAACCGGCGGGCGTCGCGGTGCCAGCGGCCGCCGTACAGTCCGCCGCCGAGCACCACGGCGCCGTAGGGCATCACGCTCAGGACGGACCCGGCAGGCAGGAGATCGGCGATGAGTCCCGCCTTGCGCAGGACCTCGGCCACGGCCTCGGCGATCTGTGCGGTGGATCCGTTGGTCGTCCCGTAGGCGACCAGCACGCTGGTGGGCATGGCGCTCCACCCTCCTCTCAGTTCACAGGTGGTGCAGCCAGGTCTCGGAGACGCCGTGGTACTGCTGGTCCTCCGGCTGGATGCGCGAGTCGTCCAGACGGTAGGAGAGCTTGTCGACGACCCCGACGACACCGTCGATCTGACGGACCATGGAGACGGCGATCTCCGTCTCGCTCTTGCGTTCCATGTGGCCGGAGAGCGTGACGACGCCCTCCACCACGGAGACGTCGATGGTGCTCGGCGCCAGCCACAGAGCACGCACCAGCACCTCGCTCACGACCTCGTCACGGATCTCCGCGTCGGGCCGCAGGAAGACCTGGAGCACGTCGCGGCGGGTGACGATGCCGACGAGCCGGTTCTCCTCGTCGAGGACGGGCAGCCGCTCCACACGGTGCTGGGCCATGGTCCGGGCGGCCTCGACGATGGTGTTCTCGGCGTGCACGGTGACGGGCGGCGCGGTCATCAGCCGGCCGGCGGTGCGGGCCGTCGCCTTCGCGGCGCGCTGCCTGCCGCTGCGCGTCAGGTCGGCGAACCGGAACCCCTTCTTCGTCTCGTACGGGTCGGGGGCCTCGGCCTGGTGGGCCATCAGGTCCGTCTCGGAGACGACTCCGATGACCTGGTCGTCCTCGTCGACCACGGGCAGGCCACTGATGCGGTGCTCGCCGAGCAGGCGTGCCACCTCTTTGAACGGCGTTCCGTACGTGGCCCGGACGACCTCCGTGGTCATCACGGAGCCGACCTTGTTGTGCTTCATGGTGTTCCCTCCTCAGCGAAGTCGGCGCAGATACGGGTCCTGCGGCCTACCCGGCAGCAGGCGCACGCGGGCATCGAGGACGGAGACTCCGCCCGGTGCCGCGAGTACGGGGTTGAAGTCGGCCTCGGCCAGCTGCGGCAGGTCGCTCGCCATCCGGGAGAGCCGCAGCAGCAGTTGTTCGAGGCCTTCGAGGTCGACGGGCGGGCTGCCGTGCGCGCCGAACAGGAGCGGGGCGCACCGCGGGGCCGTGATCAGGTCGTGCACGTCGTGGTCGGTGAGCGGGGCGAGCCGGGCGGTGTGGTCGGCGAGCAGCTCGGTCGCGGTGCCGCCGAGGCCGAAGAGGACGAGCGGTCCGAAGACCTGGTCCTGGACGACGCCGGCGAACAGCTCGGTACCGCGCTCGGCGAGCGGCTGCACGACCACGCCCGTCAGCAGTCCGGCGAACCGGGTCTCCAAGTCCCGGAAGGCGGCGCGTACTTGGGCGTCGCCGCGCAGGTCGAGGTGGACGGCGTGCTGTTCGCTCTTGTGCAGCAGGCCCGGCCAGTGGCCCTTCATGACCACCCGGCCGTCGGCGCCGCGCAGCCGGTCGGCGACGAGGACGGCGTCGTCCTCGGTCTCCGCCCAGGCCCAGGCCTGCTGGGGGATGCCGTAGCAGCTGAGGAGTTCGGCGCACTCGCGCGGGCCGAGCCAGCCGCCGTCCGGGTTCGCTTCGAGGTAGGCCTCGACGACGGTGTGGGCGCGGGCCGTGTCGACTCCGTCGAGGTCGGGGATCGTCCCGGCGGGCCGGGCGAGCCAGACCGCGCGGTGGGCGGCGTGGGCCAACGCCCGTGCCGCCGCCTGGGGTTCGGCGTAGGCGGGGACCGTACGCAGGTCGGTGGTCGGCAACAGCTCGACGGGCAGGGCCTGTTCGAGCCGCACCACGGCAACCGGCTTGGGCCTGCGGCCCGTTGCCTGGGTCAGGGCCCGCACAAGGTCGTCGCCGGTCGCCGCGGCGACCGCCGTGGGGATCAGGGCGACGAGGACGGCGTCGACGCCGGCGTGCCGCATGACACGGTCCACGCAGTCCTTGAGCTGCTCCTCCGAGACGGCCGCGGTGACGTCGACGGGATTGCCCACGGCGGCGCCTTCGGGGAGTACGGCGAGCAGGTCGTCGACGAGTTCGGGGGTGGGCGTCGGGAGGGTGAGCCCGGCCTCGGCGCAGGCGTCGGCCGCGAGGACCCCGGCTCCCCCGGCGTTGGTGACGATCAGGACGCGGGATCCGGTCGGCAGCGGCTGGGAGTGCAACAGGGCCGCGGCTTCCAGGAGTTCGCCGACGGAGCGGGTGGCGGTGATGCCGGCCTGGGTGAACAGCGCCCCGCGTGTCATGGTGCGGGTGGCGGCTGCCGCGGAGTGCGAGGCGGCGGCGCGGCGGCCGGCGTCGGTACGACCGGCGTCGACGGTCAGCACGGGCATCCGGCGGGTCACACGCCGCGCGGTGCGGGAGAAGGCCCGCGGGTTGCCGAAGGACTCCAGGTGCAGCAGTGCGAGGTCGGTGGTGCCGTCGCTCTCCCACCACTGGAGCATGTCGTTGCCGCTGACGTCGAACTTGTCGCCCAGGGACGCGAAGGTCGAGACGCCGATGCCGAGCCGGGACAGCCCGTCGAGCAGGGCGATGCCGACGCCGCCGGACTGCACGGCGATGCCCGCGGTGCCGGGGCTCGGGTGGTTGGCGGCGAAGGTCGCGTCGAGGTTCAGTTCCGGGTCGGTGTTGGACACACCGAGGCAGTTGGGGCCGACGAGCCGCATGCCGTACGTCCGGCAGGCCGCCGTGAGCGCCTTGGCCTGGGCCGGGTCGAGTCCCGCGGTGACGACGAGGAGGGCGCGTGCGCCCGCCTTGCCGCACTCCTCGGCGGTGGCCGGGACGGCGGCGGCGGGGACGGCGACGACCACGAGGTCGGGCGTCCTGGGCAGGGCGCTCACGGACGGGTAGCTCGGGACGCCGAGGATCGAGGTGGCCGCGGGGTTCACCGCGAAGAGGCGGCGGGTGAAGCCGCCGGCCTTCAGATGGTGCAGGATCGCCCGGCCCACGGACCCGGCGGTGCGCCCCGCGCCGACGACGGCGACCGCGTCCGGGCGCAGCAGCGGTACGAGACTGGCGACGTCGGCGGCCCTGCCGCGCGACTCGGTGGCCGACAAGTAGTCCTCGTCCTCGTCGAGTTCGATGGTGCAGCGCATCTCGGGGCCCTCGAAACGACGGGCGGTGCGCAGGCCGAGGTCGGCGAAGAGCCGGAGGATCTCGTGGTTCTCGCTGAGCGCGTCGGCCGTGAACGTGGTGATGCCCTCGGCGCGTGCGGCGGAGACCAGGTGCTCGACAAGGAGGGTGCCGACGCCCCGGTGGTGCAGTCCGTCGGCGACCGCGATGGAGATGTCGGCCGCTGTGCCGGTGCCGCCGTTGTCGTACTCGGCGAGTCCGATCACCTGGCCCTTGGTCTCGGCCAGCAGGGCACGGTATCCGGGGTGCGGTCGGCAGGCCCGGTCGGCCGCCATCTCGGCGGACCGGCGGCTCACTCCGAAGAACCGCAGCCGCAGGTTCTCCGGTGACATCTCCTCGTAGAGCCCCTGCAGTTGGTCGTGGTCGCCCGGCTCGGCGGGACGGATGCACACGGTTGCGCCATCCGCGAGCAGGGCGTGGACTGTGGGTCGGCTGAGCGCGTAGTCCGTCATCACGGGTTTCCTCCAGGATTCTTCGACACTTCGAGCGTCCCGCGGAACGGAGAGAGGCCCCATGGGCTGCCTGGGGGCGGACCATGGGGCCGATCGGCCCTCAGGAACCCGCCGCACAGACCCACCGCACGGGGCCTCTCGCGGTCGTGCTCAGTCGTCGGCGACCAGCGCCGTCAGGTCGAGGAGGCGGTTGGTGTAGCCCCACTCGTTGTCGTACCAGCCGAAGACCTTGGCCAGGGTGCCGTGCGCCTGGGTCAGGGCCGGGTCGAAGATGCACGAGGAGGGGTCGCCGATGACGTCGCGGGAGACGATCGGGGCCTTCGAGACGCGGAGGATGCCGTTGAGCGGGCCCTCGGCGGCCTCCTCGAAGACCGCGTTGATCTCCTCGGACGTCACCTCGCGGCGCAGGACCACCGCGAGGTCGGTGAGCGAGCCGTCCTCGACAGGCACACGCACCGCGATGCCGTCCAGGGCGCCGGCCAGCTCCGGCAGCACCAGGCCGACCGCACGCGCGGCGCCGGTGCTGGTCGGGATGATGCTCAGCGCTGCCGACCGGGCCCGGCGCAGGTCCTTGTGCGGACTGTCGAGCAGGGACTGGTCGTTGGTGTAGCCGTGGATGGTGGTCATCATGCCGCGCTCGATGCCGAAGGCGTCGTGCAGCACCTTCACCATCGGGGCGACGCAGTTGGTGGTGCAGGAGGCGGCCGAGACGATCCGGTCCTGACGGCGGTCGTACGTCGAGTCGTTGACACCCATCACGATGGTGGCGTCCGCGTTCTTGCCGGGCGCGGACAACAGCACGGTGTGGGCGCCCGCCTTCAGGTGCAGGGCGGCGGAGTCGCGGTCGCGGAAGCGGCCGGTGGACTCGACGACGACGCTCACGCCGTAGTCGGACCAGTGCAGGGCGGCCGGGTCGCGTTCGGCGCTGACCGCGATGCTTCGGCCGTCGACGGTGATCGAGCTGTCGTCGTGGCTGACCTCGCGTCCGATGCGCCCGAACGTCGAGTCGTACTCCAGGAGATGGGCGAGGGTGGCGGGCGAGGTGATGTCGTTGATCGCGACCACCTCGACGTCCTGGGTGCCCGCCTCGGCGCGGTCGAGTGCCGCGCGCAGATAGGTGCGGCCTATCCGGCCGAAGCCGTTGATACCGACGCGTACGGTCATGACGGTGAACTCCTTTGCAGCGCAGGGGATTTACGGGGGCGGGTCAGGCGTTCCAGGTCCAGTCGGCGACCTCGGGCAGGTCGGTGCCGTGTTCCCGGATCCAGGCGTGGTGTCGGGTGCGGGCGTCGGCCATGGTCTGGCGTACGGCGGCGGCGCGCACGGCGAGGCCGGGGACGCGGTCGATGACGTCCATGACGAGGCGGTAGCGGTCGAGGTCGTTGCGGACGACCATGTCGAACGGTGTGGTCGTGGTGCCGGACTCCTTGTAGCCGCGTACGTGCAGGTTGGCGTGGCCGGTGCGGCGGTAGGCGAGGCGGTGGATGAGCCACGGGTAGCCGTGGTAGGCGAAGATCACCGGCTTGTCCTTGGTGAACAGGCCGTCGTACTCGAAGTCGCTCATGCCGTGCGGGTGTTCGTCGCGGGGCATGAGCCGCGTCATGTCCACCACGTTCACGACCCGGACCGCGAGGTCGGGGAGGTGGCGGCGCAGCAACTGGGCGGCGGCCAGCACCTCCAGGGTCGGGACGTCACCGGCGCTGGCGAGGACGACGTCGGGCTCGCCGCCGTTCTCGGTGCCGGCCCACTCCCAGATGCCGGCTCCGCGTGCGCAGTGGGCGCGGGCCTGGTCCATGGAGAGCCAGTCGAAGCAGGGCTGCTTGCCGGCGACGACCACGTTGACGTAGTCGCGACTGCGCAGGACGTGATCCGCCACCGAGAGAAGGGTGTTGGCGTCCGGCGGGAGGTAGACGCGGACGACCTCGGGGCTCTTGTTGAGGACGTGGTCGACGAAGCCGGGGTCCTGGTGCGAGAAGCCGTTGTGGTCCTGGCGCCAGACATGGGACGTCAGAAGGTAGTTGAGGGAGGCGATGGGTGCCCGCCACGCCAACTCCCTGGATGTCTTCAGCCACTTGATGTGCTGGTTGACCATCGAGTCGACGATGTGCACGAACGCCTCGTAGCAGGAGAACAGTCCGTGTCGGCCGGTGAGGAGATAGCCCTCCAGCCAGCCCTGGCAGGTGTGTTCGGAGAGGATCTCCATCACCCGGCCGTGCCGGTCCAGGTGTTCGTCGACCGGGAGGAACCCGGCCTGCCAGGCCTTGCCGCTGGCGTTGAAGACGGCCTGCAGCCGGTTGGAGGCGGTCTCGTCCGGGCCGACGACCCGGAAGTCGCGGCTCGCCGAGGTGTCGTGCATGACCCTTTCCAGGAGGTCGCCCAGGATGCGGGTGGGCTCGTGGAGGGTGGTTCCGGGCTTGTCGACGGGGACCGCGAACTGGTCCAGGGACGGGACCGGCAGATCCCGCACGAGGAGACCGCCGTTGGCGTACGGGCTGGACCCGAGGCGCTTGGCGCCCTCGGGCAGGCAGGCGAGGACGTCCGCGACGGGCCGGCCGTCGGCGCCGAACAGCTTCTCCGGGTGGTAGGAGCGCAGCCAGGTCTCCAACTGCCGTAGGTGCTCCGGGTTTTCGCGCACCTCTGACAACGGGACCTGGTGTGCGCGCCAGGTGCCCTCGACGGGGACGCCGTCGACCTCGGCGGGACCGGTCCAGCCCTTCGGGGTGCGCAGCACGATCATGGGCCAGTGCACGCGCTCGGTGACGCCGTCCTCGCGGGCGGACTGCTGCATCACGGCGATGCGGTCCAGCGCGTCGTCGAACGCGGCGGCCATCGCGCGGTGCACCGTGAGCGGGTCGTCGCCGGTCACGTGGATCGGCTCGTGACCGTATCCCCGCAGCAGTTCGTCGAGTTCGGACTCGGGGAGGCGGGAGAGCACGGTCGGGTTGGCGATCTTGTAGCCGTTGAGGTGCAGGATCGGCAGGACGGCGCCGTCGTGGACGGGATCGAGGAACTTGTTGGAGTGCCAGGCGGCGGCCAGCGGGCCGGTCTCCGCCTCGCCGTCGCCGATGACGCAGGCGACGAGGAGGTCCGGGTTGTCGAAGGCGGCGCCGTAGGCGTGGGCGAGCGAGTAGCCGAGCTCGCCGCCCTCGTGGATCGAGCCGGGTGTCTCGGGCGCCACGTGGCTGGGCACGCCGCCGGGGAAGGAGAACTGCTTGAAGAGCCGCTCCATGCCCGCCCCGTCGCGTGAGACGTTCGGGTAGGTCTCGCTGTAGCTGCCCTCCAGCCAGGAGTTGGCGAGCACGGAAGGGCCGCCGTGTCCGGGGCCCCACACGCACAGCGCGTCCAGGTCACGTGCCTTGATCACCCTGTTGAGGTGGGTGTAGACGAGGTTGAGGCCCGGCGAAGTCCCCCAGTGACCGAGCAGTCGCGGCTTGATGTGCTCGGGCCGGAGGGGCTCGGTGAGCAACGCGTTCGCCATCAGGTAGATCTGGCCCGCCGCAAGGTAGTTGGCGGCTCGCCAGTGGGCGTCCAGGGTGCGCAGTTCGTCGTCGGAAAGCACGGAGAGTTCGGACAGAGCGGTGGCGTCCTGGTGTTCGACCTTGGGCATCGGAGGCTCCGGAAGTCATCGACATGAATCAACGGGCGGTGGAGGCGGAACCACTGCGTCAGCAGCTGGAGTTGGGGACGATCGCGCTCATCCCTTTTCGGGCACGACGACCACCGGGCAGGCGGAGTGGTGCAGAACTCCGTGTGCCACGCGGCCCAGTTGTAGCCCGTAGTGCCCGGAGCGGCGCTTGGCTCCGATGACCAGGAGGTCGGCGTCCCGCGAGGCGTCCACGAGGACGGTCCGGGTGTGGCCCTCGACCGTACGACGGTGTGCTTCGACGTCGGCGGGAACGTCCTGAAGCGCCGTGTCCAAGGCCTCGACCGCCTGCTGCTCGTGCAGCCGGGCCGGTTCTCCGGACATCAGCGGATGGTCGGTGGTCTCGTGAGCGGGCCAGCGCCAGGCCCGTACGACATCCACCGGCACTCCACGTCGCCGTGCCTCGTCGAAGGCGAAGCGCACGGCCGCCGAGCCCGCCGGCTTCTCTCCGACGCCCACGACGATGCGGCCGTGTGTGCCGGTGCGGGCCTGGTTGTCGTGGTTGCCGCGTACGACAACCATCGGGCACTGCGCGTGCCCGGCCACGATCAGGCTCACGGAACCCAGCAGTGCCTCGGCGAGACCGCTGCGGCCGCGGGTGCCCGTCACCAGCATCGAGGCGCTGCGGCTCTCCCGCACCAACGCGTACTCGGGTTCCTCCGCCAGCACCTCGCCACTCACTGCGAGTTCCGGATGGCGGCGACGTGCCCGGCGTGCGGCTGTGTCGACGATGTCCTCGGCCATCACCTGCTCGTCGGGCTTGGCGAGACCCTCGGCGATCGAGGTGCCCTCGTAGCGCTCCCACAGCGAGGCGTACACCACCCGCAGCGGGACTCCGCGCAACGAGGCCTCGTCGGCCGCCCAGTCGACAGCCCGCAGGCTGGGCTCGGAGCCGTCCACACCCACGACCATGGGGAGTGTCATCGTGGTCACCGCCCCGCCGTGAAGTCGAAGACGATCCGGGCCTTGATCTCACCGCGCAGCACGTCGGCGATGGATTCGTTGACGGTGTCCAGCGACCGGGTCTCGTAGATGACCTTGGTCCGGCCGGCCGCGTGCAGCTGGAAGACCTCGGCGAGGTCCTGCCGGGTGCCGACGATCGAGCCGATCACCGAAGTGCCGTTCAGCACGGTGTCGAAGATCGGGACCTGGATCGTGCCGTGCGCGGGCAGGGCGACCATGACGAGCTTCCCGCCGCGCCGCAGACCGGAGTTGACGGCGGCGAACGCGGCCTCGTTCACGGCGAGCGCGATGGCTGCGTGGGCTCCGCCGTGCTCCTTGAGGACCTGGCCCACATCGTCCTTGCGGGCGTCGATGACGATGTCCGCGCCGAGTTCGGCGGCCAGTTCGAGCTTCTCGTCGGTGACGTCGATCGCGGCGACGGTGGCCCCGGCGATCTTCGCGTACTGCACCGCCAGGTGCCCGAGCCCGCCCACACCGGAGATCGCGACCAGTTGCGCGGGCCGGACGCCGGCGACCTTGAGCGCCTTGTACGTCGTGACGCCCGCGCAGGTCAGCGGGGCGGCCTCGATCGCGCTCACGCCGTCGGGCACCGGCTGGGCGAAGTCAGCCCAGGCCAGCATCTTCTCCGCGTACCCGCCGTCGCAGCCGTAGCCGGTGTTGACCTGCTGCTCGCACAGCGTCTCCCAGCCGGACAGACAGTGCTCGCACCGTCCGCAGGCCTTGCCGAGCCACGGCACGGCAACGCGCTGGCCGATGCTCAGGTGGGTGACGCCGTCGCCGAGCTTCTCGACGAGGCCGACGCCCTCGTGGCCGGGCACGAACGGCGGGGTCGGCCTGACCGGCCAGTCGCCGTGGGCGGCGTGAATGTCGGTGTGGCACAGCCCGGACGCCTCCACGCGCACGCGGACCTGACCGGGGCCGGGCTCGGGGTCGGGGCGGTCCTCTATGACGAGGGGCTCACCGAACGCTCGTACAACGGCTGCCTTCATGACTACTGCTCCTCAGGGGGTCGGGGGTGGGTCAGTCGTGTGCGACGACGGCGACGGGGGCGGTGGAGTGGTGCAGGACGCCGTGCGCGACCGGGCCGATGTGGGCACCGAGCGCGTTGCGGCGGATGCGGCGGCCGATGACGACGAGGGAGGCCTCGCGGGAGGCGTCCACCAGGTGATCGGCGGCACTGCCGACACGCGGTTCCAGGGCGACCTCGATGTCGGGGTGCTTCTGGCGCCAGGGACGCAGGGCCTCGGTGAGGGAGTCGGTCTCCTCACGGGAGAGTTCCTCGTTGAGGCCCGCGTCCAGCGCGAGGCCGTAGGCGTAGTACGGCGGGAGGTTCCAGCCGTAGACGACGCGCAGGGCGGTGTCGCGCCGGGCGGCCTCGGCGAACGCGAACTCGATCACGGAGTCGGAGGGCGCGCCGGCGTCGAGGCCGAGGACCACGGGCCGGTGCGGGGCGGCAGACGCGGCGCTCGTCCCGTCCTCGGCGCCGGTCTGTTCTTCGGCCCGGACCAGGATCACGGGCAGTTCGGCGCGTGCTACGACGGACAGACCGACGGAACCGACGAGGAATCCGCCGACACCGCTCAGTCCGCGCGAGCCGAGGACCAGCAGTTCGGCGTCCTTCGCGGCATCCACCAACGCGTCCGAGGGCGTGCCGGTCACCTGCTGCACGGTGATGTCCACTCCCGGGTGGCGCCGGCGCAGGCCCTCGCCCGCCTCGCGCGGAATCCGCTCGCTCCAGTGCTGCTGCGTCTCCGCGCCCATCAGCGGGGCCTGGGCCAACGGGTCCGGGGCGGGCTCCCAGACATGGACGATCTTCAGCGGCAGACCGCGCAGTTCCGCCTCGCGGGCCGCCCATTCGGCGGCGGCACGACTTTCGGGGGAACCGTCGAGACCTGCGACAACACTGCGGACCATGGTTCTTCCTCCTCAACAGGATGTGATTCCAGCTTCGTGGCGTAGGGGTTCCCGCAGCAGGGGCCGCAGGTCCCCGATGGGGGCCGATCGGCCCAATGGGCAGCCGGAGGGCGGGCCCCCTCGCGAGGGCCCGCCGTTTCTGCTGCGGTCAGCGCAGCCAGTTGTGGTCGCGGACTATCGGGAGCGTGGCCCAGAGCTTGCCGAGACCC
>NZ_JALJRY010000048.1 GCF_024519455.1 Streptomyces sp. STR69
CCCGGCCGCTCGCTCGCTTCTCAAACGGGCTGGAGCGGACCTAGTCAAGGGTGACCCGAAGGGTCATCGCCGCAGGCGACGCGCAGCGCAGCGGAGCGCCCTTTACTCGGTCCGCGGAAGCCCGACACTGACAAGAAGCGAGTGGCCAACCCGCACTTGTCTACCGCAGCCGCCTCCGCCCCGGCAGAAACGTAAACACCCCCACACCCAACAGAATCGCCGTACCGGACACCAGACCGAGCGCCTTGAGACCGCCATGGCTGTTGGACCCCGTCTCCGCCAGGCCGCCGGAGGTCGAGGTGGATGACGACGACGTGCTGCCTGACGCGCCGCTCGCCTGTTCCGTGGTGTCCAGGGTCAGGGAGACCTCGGACTTGGTCGGCGTGCAGGTCGTCGTCGTGCCGAGGGCCTTGACCGTCAGAACCCCGGGAGCGAGTGTCGACGTACCGCTCGCGCCCGGCTTGTACGTGCCCGTCAGATCAGGGATCTGGATCGGGTCGCCGGACTTGATGGCAGCGGAGTTCGTCGGTCCCTCCACGTGCACGGTCCCCGTGTCCGCGCCGCCGAGGACCACCTCCATCGAGGGGCTGACGGAGTTCGCCGGGATGTCGGCGGGGCTGTCCATCACCGAGCCGTTGAACTGCACGGTGAGATCGTAACTCCCGCCGTCCTTCTTCGCGTTGATCTGCACGGGCGAGGTCGCACTCTTGTCACCGAGCGGCGTCTTGCACGCGTACGGGACGGAGACCTCTTTGCCGGTGAAGTCGCTCTGGCCGGTGCCGTCGCTCGCGCTCGCGGACACCGAGTCGCTGGGGCTGCTCGACGCGGACTCGGAGGCGGACTCCGACGCCGACTCCGACGCCGACGCCGACGCGGATGTCGAGTCCGACGGGGTCGGTGACGTGCTCGACGAGCTGCCGCCCCCCGCCGTCACATCGATCGTCGCCGACGTCGGGACCGTCACCGTCGGCGCACACTTGGTGTCCGTCCCGAACGCGTTGACCGTGTACGCGTCCGGTGTCAGCGTCACCTCGCCGGCGGTCGTGAGTTTCAGGGTGCCCTTCATGTCGGACAGCGTCATCGCGCCGCCCTTGGGGATCGCCGGGTTCACGCGCGGGCCCAGCATCGCGATGGCGGCGGTCTGCGCGCCTCCCGCCTTCAAAGTCCCCGACGGCTGAACGGAGTTGGCGGGCAGGTCGATGATGTTGGGGTTCTTGGACGCGGCCTGCGTGAACTTCCACACGACGTCGACCGTGTCGCCGACATGCGCCGTGGCGGGCGCGGTGATCTCGACCTTCGTGGTGCCGTCGACCGGGTCGATGCCCGCGGGCGGCACGCAGTGGGTGGCGTAGGACACCTCGGCGGCCTGCGCGGACCCGGCGCTCATGCCGAGCAGGACGCCCGCGCCGCCGAGGATCAACGCCGTGGCCGCCGCACCCGCCCTCCGTCCGCCGGCCGGTATGACTCTCCTTCGCTTTCTCACTGAAGTCCCTTCCTGGTGGGAGTCGTTGGACTCGTCGGACTGTCGTCGTGCGGTGCGGAGAGCCGGCCGGCCGTGCCCGGGTCGGAGTCCGGGGTGAACCACGGCAGGGTCGAGGTCACAGAGGCTGTGTACGGTGCGGCCGTGCCGGACTTCGGCAGGCGCAGGGCGAGTTGTTCGGGCAGCCGCAGTCGCAGCCGTAGTCGCAGGTCCCGGTGCCGGGCCGGGCCCGTGCTGCGGCGCGCCTTGCGCGGCCGTAGCCGGTCCACCACGGCCATGCCGACGCGGAACACCGCCGCCGGTACGACCACGCAGAGGAGGATCCAGAACAGGGTCACGCCCCAGGGGCGGCCCACGCCCCACGGCTCCTCGGCGAGTACCCGGCCGCCGTATTTCAGCGAGACGCTGTAGTCGCCGTGTGCCCCGGCCGACAGTTCGACCGGGAGTTTGACCTCCGCCTTGCCGCCGGGCGCGATCGTGCCGCTGAACTGCTGGTCGTCCCACTGCGGTGCGAACACCCCGTGGGAGGTGCCGACTTGGAACACCGGGTTCTTGACGGGGGACGAGCCGGCGTTGCCGACGGTGAAGACCAGCGTGCGGGACGCCGGTGCCCCGAACCAGGTCAGCAGCCCGCTCGAACCGTCGAGGCGGGTGTCGGAGAGGACCGACAGCCGTCCGGTCGACGGCTCCGCGGGCAGTGGTTCGACCGCGTGGCCCGCCACCTGGAAGACGGCGTCCGCGGACGCGCTCGCCCCGGTCACCGTCGCCACATGCACCACGCACGGGCACGGCACCGGCGGTTCGGACACCGGGAGTTTCTTGCTGAAGACACCCTTGGCGTCGGTCGTGACGGCACGGCCGTCCGCGTTGGCACAGGAGTTGGTGCCGCCGATCACCCCGCGCGCGGGCGTGGCCTGCCCGCAGATCAGCACCATCAGCAGGGCGTGCGTCCGCCAGCCGCTGCCGGAGACGGTGATCGAACCGCCGGTCCCCGCCTGCGACTTGGAGAGCGTCACCTTCGGTCCGTCGGCCGCCGCGACCGGCGTCGCCCCCGCCAACGGCAGCAGAAGCAGCGCGAGCACCGCCACCAGCGCCGAGATCCGCACCTTGCCGCTCACATCACCGCTCCCGTCAACTCGCCTTCCTCACCCGGGGGTTCGGCCACCCGACCGTCGTCATCCGTACGACGCCGCCGACGTCGTAGCCGTAGTCGTACGAGAAGCAGCACGCTCCCGGTCGGGGCGGCTCCACGGCGGACGTGCGGGGGCTGTCAACGGCGGGCGCGGGCCGTCTGGTTGCGCCGGGTCAGCCACAGGGTGCCCGCCGCGCCCGCGAGCAGCACCGTGCCGCCGAGCGTGCCGAGGGCGATGACCGAGTCGTCGGGGCCGGTCTTGGGGAGCGTGCCGCCGGAGTCCGTACCGGTGTCGCTCCCGGTCGAGCCGCTGGATCCCGATGATCCGCCCGCCGCCGTGACGTCCAGCGTGAGGGACGGGCCGGGGCTGTTGGTGGGGGTGCACGTGGTCGTCGTACCGAGGGCCTTGATGGTGAGAATGGCCGCCGTGAACGTGACCTTGCCGCTGGCCTTCGGGGTGTACGTGCCGGTCAAGTCGTTGATTTTGATGGGGGTGTTGGCGGGGATCGCGGCGGCGTTGGCGGGGCCCGACACAGAGACCGTGCCGCTGTCGGCGCCGCCCACCTTGATGGTGGCACTGGGGCTCATCGCGCCCTTGCCGAGTTCGACGGGGCTGGAGGAGACGCCCTTCTGCCAGGACATGGTGAGCTTGTAGCCGCTGCCGCTCTTGACGCCCTTGATGTCGATGGGCGAGACGGCTGTCTTAACGCCGATCGGCGTCTGGCACTTGTAGTTGACGTCGACCACGTCGGCCCGGGCTGCGGGGGCGGCCATGAATACCGCCGAGCCGGCCAGGGCCGCGACGGACGCGAGCGCTGCGGTTCGTTTCTGGTACGACACGGTCCCCTCATTCCTGACGGCACATCAGATCGGCCGTCAAGGTACGCCCGGGGTCGTGAGGAAGGAAGACAAGGCGCACGTCGGAGTTGTGACGATCCGGCGTGCGTCGGTTTTCGGGGGAACGATGTTCTCGCGGGCGCGGCGACCGCGTTACGCCGGTGCTCCCAGCTCCGCCCACACGGTCTTTCCGGTGACCCCCGGAGTCCGTACGACTCCCCAGTCCAGGCACAGCCGCTGCACGATGAACATGCCGTGGCCGCCGGGGCGGCCAGCGCGGTGCGGGGTTCTGGGGGCGGGCTGGCCGCTGCCGCGATCGGAGACCTCGACGCGGATCACCTTGTTCTCGCAGGTGATCCACATCTCGTCCGGTCCTTCGGCGTGCAGACAGGCGTTGGTGACCAGTTCGGAGACGACGAGGAGTACGTCCTCGGCGGCGGCGCGCCGGTCGGCGCCCTCGGCGGGCAGCCAGCCCCAGGCGTACAGGGCCTGCCGGGCGAAGTCGCGGGCGAGGGGGACGACCCCGCTCTCACCCGCGAAAGCGAGTCTGCGGATCTGCCGGCCCTCGACCGGTTCGGCGTCGTCCCCGGCGGACGGCACGGAAGCGCCCCCCGCGGGCGCCCCCGTAGCGCCACCAGGCTCCGGGCGGTCGCCCGGCGGGTAGGGCCGGGTGGTGCTCATCAGCGCTTCACCTCACCGATTCACCGGTTCACGAGTCAAGAGTCGGTACGTGTTCAAGGGTCGGTACGTGTTCAACAGTCAGTACGTGGGTCAGGGGCTTTTTCGTCGCTCCGGTCGCCGACAGGTTCCGATGTTGTTCTCCTGCCCGGGCGAACCGGCAAAACACCCCTATTCGTCGGCGAGAGCGGCCTCAAGGGTGTCGTGGACCGTGAAGACCGCATCCGCCCCCGTGATCTCGAAGACGCGCGCCACCGCGGGCTTCATCCCCACGAGGTGCACTCCGCCGTCTGCGGCCTCCGCCTTCAGTCGCGCGCCGAGCAGTACGTTCAGGCCCGTGGAGTCGCAGAACTCCAGCCGTGAGCAGTCCACGACGAGCCGTGCGTACCCGTGGGCGAGCAGGTCCTCCAGTGGTTCGCGCAACAGATCGGCGGTGTGGTGATCCAACTCACCGGCCGGTGTCACGACGGCGCTGAGGCCCTGCTTCCGCACCTCGACCAGAAGCCGGCCAGACTGTGCGCTGCCGACCGTGCCGCGGTCCATGCCGTCTCTCTCTCCCGAGGTCGTGGCTGTTGACGTTCGCCCTGGAACACTACGCCTTCCTCACACTCTCCGACACCCGAACAACCGCCCATAAGTGGACATATGGATACACAGCGCACTTGCGGCGGGCTCCGGAAACCGGGTAGGGCTAGTAGAGACAACTGTTTGGACATTGGACACCCGATACGACCGACCGACACGACCGGCTTTGGAGGCGCCGCACTCCGCAGTGCACGCACCGGCTTCGGCAGCCATATGCCGAGAACGATGGAGGACACCATGTCACCCCGGCTCGACGCATCGCCTACCCCGACAGCGACGTCGACACCCCCACCGGCACAACTGGATCCCAATCCCATCATCGAGGGGCTCCCGGAGATCCCCCCGTACGACGAGGTCGGAGCCGTCGACGCACGCGCTCTGTCCAAGACTCTCTTCGAGCGGCTGGAGTCCCTCGAAGAAGGCACGCACGCCTACTCGTACGTCCGCAACACGCTCGTCGAACTCAACCTCGCGCTGGTCAAGTTCGCCGCCTCCCGCTTCCGCTCGCGCAGCGAGCCGATGGAGGACATCATCCAGGTCGGCACGATCGGCCTGATCAAGGCGATCGACCGCTTCGAACTCAGCCGCGGCGTGGAGTTCCCCACCTTCGCGATGCCCACCATCGTCGGTGAGATCAAGCGCTTCTTCCGCGACACCTCGTGGTCCGTGCGCGTCCCGCGCCGACTGCAGGAACTCCGGCTCGACCTGGCGAAGGCCGGCGACGAACTGGCCCAGCAACTCGACCGCGCCCCCACCGTGGCCGAACTGGCCGAGCGCCTGAAGCTCTCCCGCGACGAGGTCGTCGAGGGCATGGCGGCATCAAATGCCTACACCGCCAGCTCACTTGACGCCCAGCCCGAGGAGGACGACTCCGAGGGCGCGCTCGCGGACCGCATCGGCTACGAGGACCACGGGCTCGAAGGCATCGAGTACATCGAGTCGTTGAAGCCGCTGATCGCCCAACTCCCGCAACGGGACCGGCAGATCCTCTCCCTGCGCTTCGTCGCCAACATGACGCAGTCGGAGATCGGCGACGAACTGGGCATCTCGCAGATGCATGTGTCGCGACTGCTGTCGCGAACGCTGGTACGCCTGCGGAAGGCACTGACGGTCGAGGAGTAACCCTCCCCCGCCCTCCTTCGCCTGTGCTGAGCGCGGCGCGCGTGTGCGTGCGCCGCGCTCAGGCGTTCCCCGACCTCGGCACTACCGGGTTACCCACAGAAACCTCTTTCCCCGCCGGTCACCTTCCACCACTATGGTCACCCGACAAACTGGCTGGTACGTCAGGACCGGCGCGAGGAGACGGGTGAATGGTTCACTCCGAGGAGTACGGCGGTGCACACGCCGACGCTTCCGACGCGCGGCTCACGGAACTGCTGCGCGCCGGCACGTCCACGGTCTATCCGGCGCTCCAGGAACTCCGCACCCGGCACCAGCCGTCCGTGCTGTCCTACGCCCGCCTGTGCACCACGAGCGAGTCGGCGGCACGGCAGCTGGCGGCGCAGGCGTTCACCCTCGCGGCCCGCGAGACGGCGCGCGGGGTGGACCCGGCGGTCCCCTGGCGGCACCAACTCCTGCTGCTGACAGGGCGGGTGGCCATCTCGTGGTCCCTCGACGACCGCTCGACCGGCCTGGATTCCGGCCTCCTGCTGCTCCTGAACACGGCGGCCCCGAAGCCCACCATGCTCCCGGCCTTCCAGTCCCTCCCCGCCCGCACCCAGGGCCTGGTCTGGTACGGCGTCGTCGAGCGGGAACCGGAAGCCGTGACCGCCGCCTTCCTCGGCCTCACCCACCAGGACGTCGTCCACGGCACCGAACGGGCCCTGCAGGCCATGGCCCAGGCCTGTCTGAAGTCCCGCCTGGCCGCCTCCGACGACCCGCGCTGCGGTGACTTCCGGCGTCTGATCGAGGAGTCGGTACGCCCCGACAACCCCCGCGACAGCGCCGACCTGCACGCCCACATGGCGCACTGCGCCCACTGCACGGGCGCGTACGAGGAACTGACGGCGCTGCGGGACGCTCCGCGGGCGACGCTGGCGGAGGGGTTGCTGCCGTGGGCGGGGGCGTCGTACGCGCTGCGGAACCGCGCCGAGGTGAGGGGCAACGCCCTGGGGACTCCCGCGACTTGGGCGCCCTCCACCTGGTCGACCTCGCGCCGCCTGGTGCTGGCCTCGGCGGCTCTGGGTGTGGCGTTGGTGCCGCTGCTGTTCTTCCTGCTGCGGCCGGGCGACTCGCCGCATCCGGGCGCGGCGGCGGCCACGGTGGCGATCCCGTCGACCCCGTCCGAGGTGACGGTGACGGCGACGGTCCCGGTGACACCCTCGACGTCACCCTCCAAGTCACCGTCCCCCACGCGGAGTTCGAAGCCGACGCACTCGGCAGGCCCCAGCCCCACCCCTTCTCCGATCACTCACGCGCCCGACGGCACCTACGCCCGGATCGTGAACGTCTCCACGGGCCGGTGCCTGGACATCCGGGACGGCGAGCTGACGGAGGGCACGGATGTGATCACAGCCCCCTGCGCCTCGTCCGACACCCAGCTGTGGCGCGTGGATTCGACCCGCGGGGTGGTGCAGTCGTCCGCCGACTCCGACCTATGCCTGGACAGCCGGGGGTCCGTGGACAAGGGGGTCGGCATCTGGGAGTGCGATTCGGTGGACGGGAGTCACGGCGAGAACCTGCGGTTCACGGTGGACGACGACGGGGTGATCCGCCCGGCGATCGCGATCTTGACCGGGATGACACCGGACGGCGGTGACGGGGTTTCGCTGGTGCCGTTGACCGGGGGCGCGGAGCAGCGGTGGCGGGCGGGGTGAAGCACGCATGTGCGTGTGAGCCGTACCGCAGCCGTCGGTATCGGTGAGACTGGGCAGTCCGAACCATGGCTCCGACAAAGGGAGTTGGGCATGACGGCACAGAACATCGACGAGGTCGTGGACGGGCTTGCCGAGATCGTGCGGGAGGCGACCCGCACCGGTGACCGGATCGGATACTTCGCGGCGCTCTACCGACAGGTGACCGTCGAGATCCGCAAGGCCATCCACGAGGGACGGTTCGAGGACGGCGCCCGCATGGACCGTTTCGACACGCTCTTCGGCAACCGTTACTTCGACGCCCACGACGCCTGGCTCCGCGACCGCAGCGGACCGCGCTGCTGGCGCGAGACGTTCGGCCTTCTCGACGACTCCGACACCGTCATCGTCCAGCACCTGATCCTCGGCGTGAACGCGCACATCAACCTGGACCTGGCCGTCGCCGCCGCGCGGACCGACCCCGGCACGGACATCCATGCCCTGCAGCACGACTACCTGCTGATCAACGACATCCTGGCGCGAGTGGTGCTGGCGGTCCAGGACTCGGTAGACGCCCTGTCACCGCTCCTGTCCCTGCTGGACCGGGTCGGCGGTCGCACCGACGAACAGATCCTCGACTTCAGCATCGTCCAGTCCCGCCAGGAGGCATGGCACAACACCGTCCTGCTCGCCGGCCAGACCGAAGCGGAACAGGAGTCCACCATCGACCGCCTCGACATCCGAGCCGCCGTGCTCGCCCGCCTGATCGCCCGCCCGGGCGCCCTGGTCCGCCCGGCCCTGGAACTGATCCGCCACACGGAGAGCGACGACGTGGCGGCGGTCATCACGCACCTGGACGGTGCGATGGAGCGTGCTTGACCCGGGCGCCCGGCAGATGCGGGGAGTTGATGTGCGCCTAGTCTGTGGGACATGCATCAGGGCCGATGGCGCGACCGGCGTCCAACGCATCGACCGGAACCGGCCCGGCACCCGGCTCCGGTCCCGGTCGTCGCGGGGGCCGATGTCGTGATCGTCGGCTGTTTCTCCGGCAGGCAGAAGGACTGCGGCGCGCTGATGGATTCGGCGGCGCGGGAGTTGGAGACTCGCGGTGCGCGGGTCGTGGGTCGGATCGTGCAGCGGCGTGGTGTCTCGGACGGCGGGGCGAGGAAGATGGCGCTGCCGTTCTCCGCACGGACTCTGCTGACCTACGGGAAGGTCCGGGAAGCCGCGCTGCTCTGTGAGCAGACCGCCGCCGGAGCGGCGGTCTTCGTGACTCCTCTTACGCCGCGTCAGCGTCGCGCGTTGACCGGCATGCTCGGCTGCCCCGCCGTAAGTCTCGCCGGAATCCTGGCAGTTGGCTGAAGGCCGCTCACTCCACCGTCACCGACTTCGCCAGGTTCCGCGGCTGGTCCACCTCGTTGCCGCGGGCGGTGGCCAGTTCGCAGGCGAAGACCTGCAACGGGACGGTGGCGACGAGGGGTTGCAGCAGGGTCGGGGTGGCGGGGATCCGGATCAGATGGTCGGCGTACGGAACGACCGTCTCGTCGCCCTCCTCCGCGATCACGATGGTCATCGCACCCCGCGCCCGGATCTCCTGGATGTTGGACACGATCTTGTCGTGGAGGACGGAACGGCCGCGCGGGGAGGGAACGACCACCACGACCGGCATGCCCTCCTCGATGAGCGCGATCGGCCCGTGCTTCAACTCCCCCGCCGCGAAGCCCTCGGCGTGCATGTACGCCAACTCCTTGAGTTTCAGGGCGCCTTCGAGAGCGACGGGATAGCCGACGTGCCGTCCCAGGAACAGCACCGTGTTCTTCGACGCCACCGAGCGCGCCAACTCCCGTACCGGCTCCATGGTTTCCAGCACCCGTTCGACCTCGCCGGAGATCTGCGCGAGGTCGCGGATGACGGCCTGGATCTCGTCGCCCCACTTGGTGCCCCGCACCTGGCCGAGATACAGGGCGACCAGGTAGCACGCCACCAGCTGCGTCAGGAACGCCTTCGTGGACGCCACGGCGACCTCCGGGCCGGCGTGCGTGTACAGCACCGCGTCCGACTCACGGGGAATCGTCGAGCCGTTGGTGTTGCAGATGGCCAGCACCTTCGAACCCTGCTCACGGGCGTGCCGCAGCGCCATCAGCGTGTCCATCGTCTCGCCGGACTGCGAGATGGCGATGACCAGGGACCGCGCGCCCAGGATCGGGTCCCGGTAGCGGAACTCGCTCGCCAGCTCCACCTCGCACGGGATGCGTGTCCAGTGCTCGATGGCGTACTTGGCGATCAGCCCGGCGTGGAAGGCCGTACCGCAGGCGACGATGACGACCTTGTCGATCTCCCTCAACTCATGGACGGGGATGCGGACTTCATCCAGCGTGAGCAGGCCCGCCGCATCGATCCGCCCCAACAACGTGTCGGCGACCGCCTTCGGCTGCTCGGCGATCTCCTTGAGCATGAAGTAGTCGTAGCCGCCCTTCTCGGCAGCGGAGGCGTCCCAGTCGACGTGGTAGGAGCGGACCTCGGCCGGGGCGCCGTCGAAACCGGTGACCGTCACCCCGTCGCGGCGCAGTTCGACCACCTGGTCCTGGCCCAGTTCGATCGCGGACCGCGTGTGGGCGATGAACGCGGCGACGTCGGAGGCGAGGAAGGCCTCGCCCTCGCCGACACCGACCACGAGGGGCGAGTTGCGGCGCGCGCCGACGACCACGTCCGGCTCGTCCGCGTGGACGGCGACCAGGGTGAACGCGCCCTCCAGGCGCCGGCACACCTGCCGCATCGCCTCCGCGAGGTCCGCGCACGCCGAGAACTCCTCGGCCAGCAGATGCGCGACCACCTCGGTGTCCGTGTCGGAGGCGAGATCGTGCCCGCGTTCCGTCAACTCGGCCCGCAGACAGGCGAAGTTCTCGATGATGCCGTTGTGGACGACGGCGACCCGGCCCGCGTTGTCGAGATGAGGATGCGCATTCGCGTCCGTAGGGCCGCCGTGCGTGGCCCAGCGTGTGTGCCCGATGCCGGTCGACCCCGCCGGCAGCGGCCGGTCAACCAGTTCCTTCTCCAGATTGACGAGTTTCCCGGCCTTCTTCGCCGCCGCCAGCCCGCCGTCCGCGAGCACGGCGACGCCCGCCGAGTCGTAACCCCGGTACTCCAGTCGCTTCAGTCCGGCCATCACCACATCAAGCGCCGACTGCGACCCCACGTATCCCACGATTCCGCACATGCGCGGCAGCCTAGGCGCCGGGGACCGCCCGAACACGGCACTTCGTGCCCGATTTCGGAAATTTCGGCCGCCGGCAGAAGTGTCTGCTACGGCTTCCGGACACCCGGGGTGACGCACCCCACCCACCACCCCGTTCAAACTCCGTTAACAATAGACTGGTGATCTCTCCGGTCTCCCCGATGCCCCGGAGCGCCCACCGGCACAAGCCGGAGGCGACTCCCTACGTCGACCTCACCCGAGCCGAGTGGAGCGCGCTGCGCGACAAGACACCGCTGCCGCTCACCGCCGACGAGGTCGAGAAGCTGCGCGGCCTCGGTGATGTCATCGACCTCGACGAGGTGCGGGACATCTACCTCCCGCTGTCCAGACTCCTCAACCTCTACGTCGGCGCCACGGACGGCCTCAGAAGCGCCCTGAACACCTTCCTGGGCGAACAGGGCTCCCAGTCCGGCACCCCGTTCGTCATAGGCGTCGCGGGGTCGGTGGCCGTAGGAAAGTCGACCGTCGCCCGGCTGCTGCAGGCGTTGCTCTCCCGTTGGCCCGAGCATCCGCGCGTCGAGCTGGTCACCACCGACGGGTTCCTGCTGCCCACCCGGGAGCTGGAGGCCCGTGGGCTGATGTCGCGGAAGGGGTTCCCGGAGTCGTACGACCGGCGGGCGCTGACCCGTTTCGTCGCCGACATCAAGGCGGGCAAGGACGAGGTCACCGCGCCTGTCTATTCGCATCTCATCTACGACATCATCCCTGATCAGCGGCTCACGGTCCGCCGGCCCGACATCCTGATCGTGGAGGGGCTGAACGTGCTGCAGCCCGCCCTCCCCGGCAAGGACGGCCGCACCCGCGTCGGTCTCGCCGACTACTTCGACTTCAGTGTGTACGTCGACGCGAGCGCCGAGGACATCGAGCGCTGGTATCTGAACCGGTTCCGCAAGCTGCGGGCCACCGCGTTCCAGAACCCGGACTCGTACTTCCGCAAGTACACCCAGGTCTCCGAGGACGAGGCCGTGGACTACGCCCGCACCCTCTGGCGGACCATCAACAAGCCGAACCTGGTGGAGAACATCGCCCCCACCCGGGGGCGCGCCACTCTCGTCGTCCGCAAGGGAACCGACCACAAGGTGCAGCGGCTCAGCCTGCGCAAACTGTGACGGCTACCCTGCCCGCATGCTGCACCTGCGCCTGATCACCCCCACCGACCGGACCGACGACGTGGTCCGGCTGATCGAGACGACCGTCGGCACCACGCATCTCGTCGTCCTGCCCGGCGCCGCCCGCAACCCGACCGGCGACGTCGTCATGTGCGACGTCGCCCGCGAGGCCGGTGACGAACTCATCGGCGGGCTGAGGGAGTTGGGGGTCGACCGGACCGGCTCGATCGCCGTCGAGAACATCGACCTGTCGTTGTCGGAGCGGGCCGACACGGCTCAGGACGAGGCGCCGGGCGAGGGCGCGGACGCGGTGCTGTGGGAGCACCTGGCGGACGCGACGCACGAGGAGTCGACGCTCAGCGTCACCTATGTCGCGTTCCTGGCCGTCGCCACGATGCTCGCGGCCTGCGGTGTGATGCTGGACAACGCGATCCTGATCGTGGGCGCGATGGCCGTGGGACCGGAGTTCGGGCCGCTCGCGGGGATCTCGACGGCGCTGGTGCGGAAGGCCCCGCAGCTCGTGTGGCGGTCGCTGTGGGCGCTGCTCGCCGGGTTCGCGGCGGCCATGGTGCTGACGGTGGGCTTCAGTTGGCTGCTGGACGCCTTCGGACTCTTCGAGAAGTCCATGGTGGAGGCGGCCCGGCCCAACACCGCCTTCATCTGGAAACCCGACTGGATGTCCTTCGTCGTGGCGTTCCTGGCCGGTATCGCGGGCACGCTGTCGCTGACGTCCGCGAAGTCCGGTGCGCTGATCGGGGTGGCGATCTCGGTGACGACCGTCCCGGCCGCCGCGAACGCCGCCGTCGCCTTCAGCTACCGGGACTACTCCCAGACGTGGGGCTCCACTTGGCAGTTGCTCGCCAACCTCGGCGGAATCGTGGTGGCGGGCACGCTCACGTTGCTGGCCCAGAAGGCGTTCTGGGCCTGGCAGCGCGAGCGCACCACCGCTCGACTCACCTGACCGGCCGCCGGCTCAACTCGCTCAGCCCAGCGCCGACTTCACCGCATCCGCCAACCGCCCGGCCACAGACCGCGCCTGGTCGATGTCGGCGGCCTCGACCATCACCCGCACCAACGGCTCGGTACCCGAAGGCCGCAACAACACCCGCCCCGTGGAGCCGAGTTCACGCTCCGCCTCGGCAACCGCAGCCGCCAGGTCCGCAGACGTGCCCACCCGGGTCCGGTCCACGTCCGGCACATTGATGAGCACCTGCGGCAACCGCACCATCACGGACGCGAGGTCCTTGAGCGTACGGCCGGTGTCGGCGACCCGCGCCGCCAGCATCAGGCCGGTCAGCGTGCCGTCGCCCGTGGTCGCGTGGTCCAGGATGATCACGTGCCCGGACTGCTCGCCGCCCAGCGCGTAGCCGTGCTCCTTCATCTCCTCCAGGACGTAGCGGTCGCCGACCGCGGTCTGGACGAGCGTCAGGCCCTCGCGCTCCATGGCCAGTTTGAAGCCGAGGTTCGACATGACGGTCGCGACGACGGTGTCGGAGCGCAGTGCGGAACGCTCCCGCATCGCCAGCGCGATCACGGCCATGATCTGGTCCCCGTCGACCTCTTCACCGGTGTGGTCCACGGCCAGGCAGCGGTCGGCGTCCCCGTCGTGCGCGATGCCGAAGTCGGCGCCGTGCTCGACGACGGCGGCCTGCAGCAGACCCAGGTGGGTGGAGCCGCAACCGTCGTTGATGTTGAGGCCGTTGGGGTCGGTGCCGATGGTGATGACCTCGGCGCCGGCCCGGGAGAAGGCCTCCGGGGAGACACGGGCCGCGGCGCCGTGCGCCTCGTCGAGGACGATCTTCAGCCCGTCGAGCCGGTTCGGGAGCACGCCGATGAGATGGGCGACGTACTGGTCGAAGCCTTCGCTGTAGTGCCGGACCCGGCCGACGCCCGAGCCGGTCGGACGGTCCCAGGGGGCGCCGGTGCGGTGCTCCTCGTAGACCTTCTCGATCCGGTCCTCCAGCTCGTCGTCGAGCTTGTGCCCGCCGCGCGCGAGGAACTTCAGTCCGTTGTCGGGCATGGCGTTGTGGCTCGCGGAGAGCATCACACCGAGGTCGGCGCCCAGCACACCGGTGAGATACGCCACCGCGGGGGTGGGCAGCACACCGACGAGCAGTACGTCCACTCCCGAGCTGGCCAGGCCCGCGACCACCGCGGCCTCCAGGAACTCCCCGGACGCGCGCGGGTCCCGCCCGACCACGGCCGTTGCCCGGTGGCCGGCGAACGTGCCCGCCTCGGCGAGTACATGCGCCGCCGCGACGGAGAGGCCGAGGGCCAGCTCGGCCGTCAGATCCGCGTTGGCGACACCGCGCACGCCGTCCGTGCCGAAGAGTCGTCCCACTTGTCCTCCTGAGGAAGGCGAAAGTTCTGCAGGGCGAACGTCCTGCATCCAGGCATACGATGCCTGTTCATCCGATCACACAAGCCTTTGAGCGTCTTGTGCCGTTATACGCCCCGCGCTGTGATAAACGAACGCCCCGGCGGCACGACTGGCGTGCCGCCGGGGCGTTCGGAGTACAGACAGCAGTCGCGATTTAGCGCTTGCTGTACTGCGGGGCCTTGCGGGCCTTCTTGAGACCGGCCTTCTTGCGCTCGACCGCACGGTCGTCGCGACGGAGGTAACCGGCCTTCTTGAGGGCGGCGCGGTTGTTGTCCACGTCGGCCTCGTTCAGCGCGCGGGCCACGCCGAGGCGCAGGGCACCGGCCTGACCGGAGACGCCGCCACCCGAGATACGGGCGATGACGTCGTAGCGGCCGTCGAGTTCGAGCACCTTGAAGGGCTCGTTGACTTCCTGCTGGTGGACCTTGTTCGGGAAGTAGTCCTCAAGCGTGCGCCCGTTGACCTTCCACTTGCCGGTGCCGGGCACGATGCGAACGCGCGCGATGGCGTTCTTGCGGCGGCCCAGGCCGGCGGCGGGCTGCGGGTCGCCGAAGCGGCCGGCGAGCGACTCGGAGGTGTACTCGCCCTCGACGGGCACCTCGGACTCGGTGGTGTAGCTCTCGATGTCGACGAGCTCGGTCTCGGTGTCTTCGACCGGCTGCTCAACGGTGGTCTCGGCCACGGTTCTCCTCAGATTCTTTTCTGTCTTAGGGGGTGTGGCCGGAACTACTGCGCGACCTGGGTGATCTCGAACGGCACCGGCTGCTGGGCAGCGTGCGGGTGCTGGTCGCCCGAGTAGACCTTCAGCTTGCTGATCATCTGACGGCCCAGGGTGTTCTTGGGGATCATGCCCTTGATGGCCTTCTCGACGGCCTTCTCGGGGTTCTTCGCCAGCAGCTCGTCGTAACGGACGGAGCGCAGACCACCCGGGTAGCCGGAGTGGCGGTACGCCAGCTTCTGGGTCTTCTTGTTGCCGGACAGGTGAACCTTGTCGGCGTTGATGATGATGACGAAGTCACCCATGTCCATGTGCGGGGCATAGGTCGGCTTGTGCTTGCCACGGAGGAGGTTCGCAGCAGTGGTAGCCAGACGGCCCAGGACGATGTCCTGCGCGTCGATGACGTGCCACTGGCGAGTCACATCGCCGGGCTTGGGGCTGTACGTACGCACTTCGCAGCCTTCTTCTTCAGTGGATGGGTGCTGACACATGGCATCACTGAAGCGATCGTGCAGCTGGGGACGACAATGGCCGGGGACGATGCCCGTATGCCGCCCACTGGTAACTGCTCCAGGGAACCTACGCAAGGGCTTCTCGTCTGAGAACGACCAAGCCGATACGCATAACAAACCGCAAGACTACTCGCGCTGCCCCGGACGGGTCAAAACGGGGTGCGGCCGGGCGGCCACCTGCGGCTTCACGGGGGCCGGGAGCGCTCCGGGCGGAAGCGCACGGCAAGGGTGCGGACACGTACCGTTACACCCTCAACGTCAGTTGCTCCAGGGCTCATTGAGACGCACGTGCACGGGCGTTGCCCCGTCTAGGATGCGACCCATGAGCTTTGGGCAGGGGGGACCCCAGTCCCAGTGGGATCCCTGGAAACCGCAATCGCAGCAGCCGTGGGGCGGCAACGTCGACGACGAGACCCCGGACTGGGCCGCGCTCGCCGACCGGGCGGAGACACGCAACCGGCGCAAGAGACTGCTGCTCATAGGCGGCGGCGCGGTCGCGACGATAGCCGTCGGGACGGCCGTCGCCATGGCCGTCATGTCGGCGAACGGCGACGACACCGCGTCCGGGCAGCCGACGAACCTGCCCGCGAGCGGGTCCCTGCCGAGCACCGGCGCCACCTCGCCGTCCTTCGCGCCGACCAGTGCGCCGCCGCCGCTGGACCCGAAGGAGTTCATCTCCAGCAAGGCCAAGGACACCGCGCCGCTCAGCGCGGAACTCCTGTTCCCCGGCACGCAGTTGACCATGGGCTCGACGGTGTACAAGAAGGGCCCGACGGCCGACACCACGAACTGTGCCTCGGCCGCCCAGTCGACTCTCCCGAAGGTCCTCACGGCCAACGACTGCACCCGCCTGATGCGCGTCACCTACACCAAGGACGATGTCGCGGTGACGGTCGGCGTGGCCGTCTTCGACACCGAGGCCCAGGCCGAGAAGGCCAAGACACAGGCGGACACGAAGAGCATCATCAAGTCCCTGTCCGGCAAGGGCGTCAAGCCGTTCTGCGACGGCGCGGTGTGCCGCACGACCACCAACGCCTACGGCCGCTACGCCTACTTCACGATCGCCGGCTTCACCAACGGCACGGACGTGACGACGAAGGACACCAAGGTCTTCAGCATCGGCGACGACCTGGCCGAGTTCGCGTTCCGCCAGATCGGCAGACGGGGCGAGGCCCAGGCCTCGGCGGCAGCGGCGGCCGGATAGCCGCCCCCGCCATCGGGCCTGCGCCGCTGTCCTGCCGGTGATCAGCTCCAGTCACGCGCCTCGGCCAGCACCGGCGCCTCCCGGTGGGGAGGGAAGGCGGGTACCTCGTCACGCGGGTCCGCCACGGTGTGTTCCCGCCTTCCGCCGGCCGTTCTGAAGACCCACGTCCGGTAGGACCAGAACCGGAAGAGGGTCGCGACGCCGATGCCGAGGAACTTGCTGACGTTGGTGGCGAGGGGACTGCCCCAGCCGAGTCCATAGGTGGTCGCGTAGAGGACCGAGTTCTCGATGACGAGGCCGACCGCACTGAAGAAGAGGAAGAGGCCCAGCTCTCTTCGTCTGCCGGTCCGGTCGTCCTGGGCCCGGTCCCGGTAGGCGAAGTACCGCAGGCCCAGGTAGTTGCCCAGGATCGCGCAGGCCGTCGCCACGACCCCCGCCCGCACGGTCTGCCAGTGGGCGACGCTCCTGATGAGGTTGAAGACCCCGAGGTTGACCACGAACCCCGACAGCCCGACCACGCCGAACTTCGCGATCTCGCGGTACAGATGTCCCCACCGCGAGGGAGTCGCATGCCGTCCGCTCACGGTCCGGATCAGCCCCGTCTGTGGCGCAGCCGCAGCCGCAGCGGCACCACGGCCGACTCCAGCTGTGTGGCGAAGTTCATCTTGGACACGCCTTCGGTGCGCTCCTCGAACCGGATCGGGATCTCGACCGCGCTGTGTCCGGCCCGGACGGCCTTGAACTTCAGCTCGACCTGGAAGCTGTAGCCGGCACTGTCCAGGGTCGCGAGGTCCACGTCACGCAGAGTCTGTGCCGACCACAGGTTGAAGCCGGCCGTGATGTCCCGGATCTTGGTGCCGAGCACGGTCCGGGCGTAGCGGTTGGCGAACCGGGACAGCAGGACGCGGTGCCTGCCCCAGTCCTCGTCCAGCGAGCCGCCCTCGACGTACCGGCTGCCGACGACCAGGCCGACCCCCGAGGCCACGGCCGTGCCGAGCATCCGCGGGACCGCCTCGACGGGATGGCTGCCGTCGGCGTCCATCTGGACGACGTAGGCGGCGCCCTCCTCGAGTGCGGCGCTCATGCCCGCGACGTAGGCGCGCCCCAGGCCGTCCTTCTCGGTGCGGTGCAGCACGCTCATCCGGCGTCGCCCGGCGGGCTGGTCGGCGTTGTACTTCTCGGCGAGCTCCTCGGCGATCCTCCCGGTGCCGTCGGGGCTCGAATCGTCGACGATCTTCAGGTGCAGCCCGTCGATCGGCAGGCCGAGGACCAGCTCGGCCATCCGGGGCAGGTTCGCCGCCTCGTTGTACGTCGGCATCACGATGGTGACCGGTACGCCGGGGTGTCTTTCGTGGTCCGTCATGTCCTTCTCTTCCCTCCCCTAGAGTCCCTGAAGGGACCTCTCCCCAACCGGCGCGGGTCTGCCCAGCGCGCGGAAATGCCAGCCCGCCGCGGTCCAGCGGTCCGCGTCGAGCACCCCCCTGCCGTCCACGATCCACGGCCGGGACACCAGCTGTGCGGCCCGCTCCGGGTCGATCTCCCGGAACTGCGGCCACTCGGTGAGATGCAGCACGAGGTCGGCTCCCCTGAGCGCCTCCTCGGCCGACATCGCGTATCCGAGGAGCGGGAACGCCTTGCGGGCGTTGTCCAGCGCCTCGGGGTCGTAGACCGTGACATCGGCGCCGTCGAGCCGCAGCCGGGCGGCCACGTTGAGCGCGGGCGAGTCACGGATGTCGTCGGAGTCGGGCTTGAAGGCCGCTCCGAGTACGGCGATCCGGGCGCCGAGCACGGATCCTCCGCACAGTTCGCGCGCCAGCTCGACGGCCTTGTCGCGGCGCCGCATGTTGATCGCGTCGACCTCGCGCAGGAACGCCAGGGAGACGCCCAGTTCGTCGGCGCGGTGCGCGAAGGCGCGGATGTCCTTGGGCAGGCAGCCGCCGCCGAAGCCGACGCCGGCGCGCAGGAACTTCCGGCCGATGCGGTCGTCGTGGCCGATCGCCTCGGCGAGGACACCGACGTCGCCGCCGGCCGCCTCGCACATCTCGGCCATCGCGTTGATGAAGGAGATCTTGGTGGCGAGGAAGGCGTTGGCGGCCGTCTTGACGAGTTCGGCGGTCGGGAAGTCGGCGGTGACCAGCGGAGTGCCGGCGTCGAGGACGGGGGCGTACACCTGACGAAGGATCGTTTCCGCGCGCGAAGACCGCACCCCGAAGACCAGCCGGTCCGGCCGCAGCGTGTCCTCGACGGCGAAGCCCTCGCGCAGGAACTCCGGGTTCCATGCGACCTCGACACCCTGGTGCACCGTCGCCAGCCGCCCCGCCGTCCCCACCGGCACGGTCGACTTGCCGACCAGCAGCGCCCCCTCGGCCGCGTGCCCGGCGATCGCCGCGAAGGCCGCGTCGACGTGGGTCAGGTCGGCGCCCTCGGAACCCTTGCGCTGCGGGGTGCCGACGCACACGAAGTGCACCTCGCCGAAGGCCCCGGCCGCCGCGTAGTCGGTGGTGAACCGGAGCCGTCCGCTCGCGGTGTGCTTCGCGATCAGCTCCGGCAGCGCGGGCTCGTGGAACGGCACCCGCCCCGCCTGCAGCGCGGCGACCTTGTCGGGGTCCACGTCGACCCCGAGCACCTCGTGTCCCAGCTCCGCCATGCAGGCGGCATGGGTGGCACCGAGATAGCCGGTGCCGATGACTGTGAGCCGCATCCAGCGGCCTCCTTCACAACTCCGTGTCGGCCGCTACTTGCGTTCGAGAACCTGCACCACGACATGGTTCAACTTCACCGTGCGGCCGGCCTTGAAGGACTTCTCGATCGCCGCCGCGGTCTTCTCGTTCATGCCGGTGAGCAGCGGACGCCCGTCGCTGACGGTGGAGACCAGCCACAGCCGGTCGGTGCCCTTGAGACAGCTCGCCGGCTTGCGGCACTCGGTGGCGCCGTAGGACCCGTTCTGTTGCGGGGTGTACTCCATGAGCACGTCCTTGGGGGCCTTGCGATCCCGCAGTTCGTACGCCATGGCCCGGCGCTCCGACATCCCGCCGTTGAAGATCATCCCGTCGCCGGACCTCTCGCCCGCCGCGATGGCATTCGCCGCGCCCCGGAAGTCCGGTTCCATCGGCAGGTCCTTCTTGGCGTCGCCGATCGCCGGCCACGCCACGAAGGCGTACCCGGCCGCCACGGCCGCGACCAGCAGCCCGCTCAGCACCTGCGCGCCGGTCCCCCGGCGGGCGTCGGGGTCGAGCCTGCCGACGAGCCGGGTCAGGCCCGCGGCCACCAGCAGCGTCCAGGCCGGGATGGTGAACAGCAGGTACCGCGGCAGGAAGAGGTGCAGCTGGTTGGCGGTCACGAAAGTGAGCACCGGCGGCAGGACGGCCCAGGCGGCGAGCAGCACCGAGTACCGCCCGGCCACCAGCAGGCCGACCACGCCGAGGGCCATCACCGCTCCGCCGGTGATCCACGACCCGAACAGGGTGTCCGGGAGCTGGGTCAGGTCCTTGGTCGTGGTGACGTTCCAGGCGATCTGGCCGCTCTGCCCGGTACCCTGCGCGACCATCGGGAAGGTGATGGACAGTCCCAGCATGGCCGCGCCGGCGAAGGCGTAGTGGGCGACGCGGTCGCCCCGCTTCTTGGCCAGGAAGACAAGCCACACATGCCCGGCGAGCACCGCCATGGCCACCAGGTGGCTGAACCCCGTGGCCGCGATGGCGAGCCCGTACAGCGTCCAGTTGCGCAGGCTCGGCCTGTCCAGCGCCCGGATCAGCCACAGGGTGGCCAACAGCGCGAACATCGTCGCGAAGGCGTACGGCCGGGCCTCCTGGCCGTACCGGGTGATCATCGGGACCACCGCGAACAGCAGTCCGGCCAGCACCCCGGTGCGCACCGCGAACATCCGGCGCCCCAGGAGCCCGACCAGACCGGCCGAGACCGCCATGGCGAGCGCCTCCGGCAGCCGCAGCATCGCCGCCGAGTCCCCGGCGACGTCGATCCACAGATGCATGATCGCGTAGTACGGCGCGATCACGACGTCGATGCTGCCGATCAGTCGTCCGAGGTCGTGCCACGAGATCGTGGACGCCCACCAGGTGGCGTGCTCGTCGCGCCACAGCTGGCGCCCGCCCAGCCCGGGCATCACACAGACGGCCGCGACCAGCGCGGGCAGCACGAAGGCGAGCCACGCCGAGCCCCGGCCGACGCCGTCGGCGGACCTGCGGTGCTCGGAGGAGGCGCCCTCCTCGGGTTCCTCGGCGGCCGTCTCGTCGACCGATGGTGTGTACGCCGTCATCGCTTCACCCAGATCCGGTACGGCTCCTGCCCGCCGTCCTTGTCGGAGGGCCGCAGCACGGCCAGCAGCCGGTAGTTCGCGTTGCCGCGCAGCGCCTCGGGAACCGAGGCGGCCCGCAGCACGATCGCGTCGTAGGAGCCCTTCTTCACCGCGGTCGCCAGAGCCGCGCCCCGCTCGGCAGGGTGCCACTGGGCGGGCTTCGTCTGGGCCCGGAGGTAGTAGGCGGAGATCTCCGGGTCGTCCGTCAGGTACTGGCCCTTGGTGTCCACGACCTCGCGCAGGGCGCCGATCATGGCCGCCGAGTCCGGCGGCCGGTACAGCCCCCCGGTCTGTGCCATGCCGATGACCAGGGCGGCGACGTAGATCATGATGCCGATCTGCGGGTACCGGAAGTGGGCGCCCATCATCCGCGAGACACCGAGACCGGCCATCGGCACCGCGAAGAGCAGTCCGAAGCCGACGTGGATGTACAGCGAGCTGCCGTTGCCCAGCCAGGCCTGGTAGAGCGGGGCGAGCAGGGCGGTGGCACACATCGTCACACCGAGCAGGGAGCGCCGGATCGCGCCCGGTGCGCTGCCTTCGGCCCACGGCATCTCACCCATCCGGGCCCGCCGGATGAAGCCGACGGCACCGATCACCGCGACCAGCAGGACGACCCCGCCCCACTCGGCGCTCTCCTTGAGCAGTTCGGCGGCGCTGTCGACGCCTTTGACGTTCCAACCGCTCGGCGTGCCGGCGAGCTGGACGCCGGCGAAGCACAGGGCACCGGTGGCCCCCGCGAAGATCGCACCCCGCAGGAAAGCTCCCGCGCCCCGGAAACGGTAGGCGGTCAGTACGGCGAGCACAGTCAGCGTGGGCAGGTAAAGGGCGGCCGCGTAGGCGGCGAACGGCGCGAGGGCCGCGAAGGGCGCCGCGAGCAGCACGGCCACGGGGCTGGCCTGCCGGGTCCGGGCCAGCAGCCACAGGGCGGCGGCGAGAAGGAACAGCGACAGGGAGTGCAGGGAGGCGTAGCGGCCGGTGAAGGCGGTCGACTCCAGCACGGAGTACATGGCGGCGGCCGCGAGACCGGCCCGCGCGTTGAACAGCAGCCGGGTGGCGCCGAACAGCAGCGCCGTGGCTCCCAGCGCCCACGCCAGACTCAGCGCCCGGGCCCCGGCGAGACCGAGTTGGGCGACCAGCCCCGAGAGCTCGCCGTCGGATGTGAGGAACTTCGCCTCCTGGGGGAAGGCGCTGCCGTCGAGCCGGAAGGACAGCCCGGCCTGCACAAGCAGGATCAGGAGCAGGACGCCCCGGCTGATCCACGCCGAGCGGCTGTTGTCGACCGACCAGGCCGACACCGGGACCTCGGGCAGCACATAGCCCGGCTCGGGCTCCGGCTCCGGCTCCGGCTCGGGTTCGACGACGGTGTACTCCGGGACGTAGTACTCGGCGTCGGAGCCGCCCGTGTTGGGACGCGCGTAGTGCTGCTGCCCGGGTGTCGGCTGCTGCGAGATGTAGGGCTGCCCGCCGTACGGCTGCTGGTAGCCGTAGGCCTGCTGGTCTCCGTAGGCCTGCTGGTCTCCGTACGCCTGCTGGTCGTCGTACACCTGCTGCTGTCCGTAGGCCTGCTGGTCGTCGTAGACCTGTTGCTGGTCGTCGTAGACCTGTTGTTGCTGCTCGGAGTAGGGCGGGTGGTGCTGCTGCCAGTCCTGTTGCTGCCCGGGCTCCGACCAGCCGCCGTCCTGCTGCTGCGTCGTCATGAACGCGGCACCTCGAATCCGAAGTCGTCGTCGGCGATGAGGCGCTTGAACTCGGCCAGGGCGAGCGGGCTGCTCTGAATGCGCCAGTCGGCCCGCTTGGGGATGTTGAACCACAGGAAGCCGATGACGTCCTTGTCCGCCTTCACGCCTCCGAGCAGCGCGCGCACATCGGCGCGCCGCCGCTCCCCGGGCTCGGACGAGGTCTCGCTGATCAGCACCGGCTTGTCGGTGAACGCGTCGATCTGTTTGCGGGTCGGGCCGTACAGGGTGTCGAAGGTGTGCGCACCGGTCTGCGTCCAGTAGCCGACGATGCCGACCCAGTCGACGTAGGCGTCACCGGGCCAGTACGGCTTCAGCTTCACGGAGGGGACCGGGTTGATGACGTTCGGGCTCCACACCCAGATGACGTTGGTGGCGCCGACCTCCTGGAAGACGTCGTGGATGTGCCGCCACGCCTTCACGAAGGTCGCGGGGGTGGTGTGCTTGGTGCCCCACGGGTACCACCCGCCGTTCATCTCGTGGCCGAAGCTGATCGCCACGGGCACGTTCGTCTTGCGCACGCTGTTCGCGTACTTCTTGATGTACGTGTCCTGCGAGCCGTCGGCGATCTTGTCGAGGCCGGGCTTGAACGGCTCCCACGACACGTACATCAGACCGCCGTCGCCGAAGACGTTCTGCGCGCCCTTGGCGTTGAAGCCGTCGCCCCACGACGAGTAGGAGCCGACCAGGTCGGGCTTCTTGCCGACGGTCTTCGCGAAGGCGTCCACCGGCTTCAGCGAGCTGGGCGCACCGTCCAGGGCCACCCCGAAGTACTCCTTGTCGGGGTGCAGCAGCGGTTTCACGTCGTACGGCGGCTGCGCCTCGGACGCCTTCGAGGACCCGGCGGCCGGCTTCTTCGCGGCGTCGGCGGCGGGGTCGTCACCGCCGAGCATGCCGCAGCCGGCGACCGCCGCCAGGGACATCAGCGCCGCGCACAGCGGGAGTACGGTCCTGCGGATCATGCGGGCTCACCTGCTGAGGTGTGTTCCCTGGGCTGGATGAGCGCTCGCGCGACGACCAGCGCGTAGAACAGTCCGGAGGACAGGACGAGAGCGAAGTCCGGCGGATAGCCGGTGAACAGCCGGTACACGGCCGCGCCGACCCAGACCACGGCCGTGCCGCCGCTCCAGATCCACAAGCCGAGCCAGAACCGGCGGGTCTTGTTCTTCTTCGCGCCCTTGGAGCCGGTCGGCTGCCAGCCCATGCGCTGCTTGCGCAGGATGTCCCAAATGGCGAAGACATGCGCCCAGCCGTACATCATCCGCGCCGACCAGGCCTCCAGCCGGTACGGCGCCTTGTGCCACATCGGGAAGACGAGGGTGGTGTAGACGATGCTGGGCAGCACCCAGACGAGGTGCTTGACCTGGAGCATCTCCGGGCTGGTGAGCAGCAGCATGATGGGCACGAGCGGCGCGAGGAAGGTGAACAGCGCCGTGTGGATGTAGTAGAAGAAGCCGGACATGTAGCAGAGGCGGCTGAAGAAACTGATCGGCGCGTCCCAGAACTTCTTGCTGGCGAGCAGCGACATCGAGCCGGAGCACCAGCGGTACTGCTGGTTGAAGAAGGCCCCGGCGGTGTCCGGGCACACGCCCGTGGACAGCGCGACCGGCACGTACCTCAGGTCCCAGCCGAGCCCGCGCAGGTCGAACCCGGTGTGCACGTCCTCGGAGTGCTCGATGAGGGTCGTGCCGCCGTTGGTGTCCAGCGCGGCCCGCCGGTAGATGGCACAGGAACCGACGCAGATGGCGCCGTCGCTGTTCTGCCGGGACACCTGCACGGACCGGTAGAACAGCTCCTGCACGGCACCGGCACCGCGCTCGATCCAGTTCTGCGAGTCCAGCACCCGGAAGTACTGCGGGGACTGCACGATCCCGATGCGCTCGTCGGCCTCCATGTACGGCAGCAGCTCCTCCAGGAGGTCGGAGCGCGGCGTGAAGTCGGCGTCGAGGATCAGGATGTACTTGCCGTCGGACTGGCCGAACCCGAAGTGCAGGTTGCCGGCCTTCTTGAACCAGCCGCGGTTCTCGCGGGTGCCGTAGCGGAAGCCGAAGTCCCGGGCCATGGCGGCGAGCTCGGGGCTCGCGCCGTCGTCGAGGACGAAGGGCACACAGGTGCCGGGGTAGCGGTCGGCCAGCTGCCGCACATGGGTCCAGGTGTTGTGCAGCACCTCGATGGGTTCGCCGCACACCGGCAGGAAGACGTCGACGCTGGGGTAGACCGGGGGCCGCCAGTCACGGACGAGCTACTGGTGGTACTCGAAGTCGAAGTCGCGCGTGAAGCCGTTGACCTTCAGCGACACGAGGTAGTAGACGACGGTGAAGAACAGCGGTGGCGCGAAGATCCACATCAGTGGGCTGGCCTTGGTCAGCGCCACCTGGCTGACGGTCAGGCACCCGAAGCTGACGATCGACGCGAGCGTCAGCACCCACAGGCGCCTCTTGACGTACGAATACTTCTCCGCATGCGACGGCGGCGCGGGCAGAAGTCCCAGGGACGCCTGTTCGGCGCCACGCTTTCCTCCACGCCTTGTCGATCGATGCCCCCCGGCACCGGTCACTCCGGACATGCGGGCAGAGTCAATAGATGACATTCCTACCCTCCGGGCCACAGGCCCGATGTGTTCCCCACCCCAAAACGCCCCTTTCGAACAAAGGGGCTGGATGGGAAAGATTATCCGAGGGATGTGAATGACGTAAGAGCAACGTGAGGACATACGACCGACAAGTCCCTATATGCCCCTTATCTTTGCTGAAGAGTGGGGTAACCATCAGGTTTCAGATCCGGACCACCCGGGCATACCTCTCCAGTTGTGCGCTTCTTGCCACACCCCCGTGGGCCTGGATACCGATCGGCGCTCGCCGAGAGCTCACCGTTCCCGCCTGCATCCCGAAACGATGTGCGCCCCATAGTGCCCAAAAACGTCAACTGATGATAAGAACAACCACTCAGTCTTCACGTTTGCGCCGCACCTGTGATCATTTAGGGCGCGGGCACCAGGGGGAGGGTCCCGATTTGCCCGGGTTTTCCATGCCCGCACGCGGTGGCCGCCATCGCAACCGGCGGCGCAGATGGGTGTTCGCCACAGTGGCCGTGGCCACTGTGGCGCTGATCGGCACGACGATCAGCCTGATGGCGTCATCGGCCCAGGCCGACCAGACCACCCAGGGCGTGGACAACTTGCGCACCAACTGGGACCCGACCGAGTCCGGGCTCTCCCCGGCAGCTGTCCAGTCGTCCGCCTTCGGCCGGCTCTTCGCCACCAAGCTGGACGGGCAGATATACGCCCAGCCGCTGGTGCTCGGTGACCAGGTGATCGCCGTCACCGAGAGCAACACCCTGTACGGCCTCGACCGCACCACCGGCGCGATCGAGTGGAGCAAGAACTACGGACCGTCCTGGCCCGCGTCGGCGATCGGCTGCGGTGACCTGGTGCCCAACGTGGGCGCGACGGCGACCCCCGTCTACGATTCCGCCACCAACTCGCTCTACTTCACCACCAAGGTCGACGACGGCACCTCGACCCACCGCCACCCCAAGTGGCTGATGCACGCCGTGGACCCGACCTCCGGAGCCGAGCGCTCCGGGTGGCCGGTCACCATCGCCGGAAGCCCCGTCAACGACCCGAGCGCCACCTTCGACGCCTACTACGAGCAGCAGCGCCCCGGCCTGCTGCTGATGGACGGCGTCGTCTACGCGGGCTTCGGCGCCCACTGCGACGCATGGCCGTACCGCGGTTACGTGGTCGGCGTGAGCACCACGGCGCACAGCATCACCTCGATGTGGGCCACGGTGACCGGCACCGGCACCGGCGGCGCCGGCATCTGGCAGGCGGGCGGCGGACTGGTCTCCGACGGGTCCGGCCGCATCTTCTTCAGCACCGGCAACGGCATCAGCCCGGCGCCCGGCCCCGGCAAGACCGTGCAGGGAACCCTGGCCGAGTCCGTCGTACGCCTCCAGGTCGGCGCGGACAACAAGCTCGCCACGGCCGACTTCTTCAGTCCGAGCAACGCCTCCACCCTGGACCTCAACGACCAGGACATCTCCTCCGGCGCCCCGATGGCGCTCCCGGACGGCTTCGGCACCAGCGAGCACCCGCACCTGCTCGTCCAGCAGGGCAAGGACGGGCGGGTGTTCCTGCTCGACCGCGACAACCTCGGCGGCATGGGCCAGGGACCCCAGGGCGGCGACGCCGCGGTCAGCGTGTCCGGCCCCTACCAGGGCATGTGGGGGCACCCCGCGTTCTGGGGCGGTGACGGCGGCTACGTCTACGTCGTCGGCAACCAGGGTCCGCTGCGCGCCCTCAAGTACGGCGTCCGCAACGGCGGTACGCCCACGCTCACCCTCACCGGCCAGAGCCAGGACACCTTCGGCTACACCAGTGGCTCCCCCCTCGTCACGTCCAACGGCACGGACGAGTCCAGCGCCCTGGTGTGGATGACCTCCGCGAGCAACGCCTCCGGAGCCGACGGCACCCTGCGCGCCTACAGCCCCGTCCCCGACGGCAACGGCCGTCTCCAGCTGCTGTGGTCGGCACCGATCGGCACCGCTACGAAGTTCAGCACGCCGACCGCCGAGAGCGGCAAGGTGTACGTCGGCACCCGGGACGGTGTCCTCTACGGCTTCGGCAGCCCGGCCAGGACCGCCCTGACCGCGCCCTCGCTGGACTTCGGCCAGGTCGGGGTCGGCGGCAGCGGCTCCGGCCGGATGACGCTGACGGCCACCCAGGACGTCAGCATCACCGGGCTCACGGCCTCCGGACCGTTCACGGTCGACCCGTCCGCCGTACCCACCCCCGCACAGCCCACGGCGCTGGCGGCGAACGCCACTCTCAACGTCCCGATCAGCTTCGTGCCGACCACCACCGGCGGTGTCAACGGCACCCTGACCGCGAACCTCTCGGACGGCCAGAAACTCGTCTTCGCCCTCCACGGCATCGGCACCAGGCCCGGCTTCGGAGCGGCGCCCGGCGCCCTCGACTTCGGCGAGATACCCACCGGCAGCACCTCGACGCTGAACCTCCAGGTCACCAACACCGGCACCGAAGCAGAGACCATCACCTCAGTCGACGCGCCCGGCGGCGCCTTCTCCGCCTCGGGGCTGCCGAGTGCGGGGACGGCCGTGCCGGCCGGCGGCTCGTTCGTGCTCTCGGTCGCCTACACGCCGACCACCGACCAGGTCGACAGCGACGCGCTCGTGATCAGCAGCAGCGGCAGCGGGGGCGCCACCCACACCCTGAGCGTGCCGGTCACCGCGACGGCCGTCACCGGGCAGGGACACCTGGAGTTCTCCACGAGCTCGCTGGACTTCGGCAAGGTCCCGATCGGCAGCTCCAAGTCGCTGACGTTCACCATCACCAACACCGGCAACATCCCGGTGACGGTGACCAAGGCCAAGGCACCGACCGGTGACTTCAACAGCCCGGTGCAGCTGTCGGAGGGCCTGGTCATCGGTCCCGAGCAGACCGCGGTGCAGAGCGTGACGTTCACTCCGCGTTCCGCCGCGGACCTGAACGCCTCCTACGAGGTCACCGGCACCGGGACCGACGGCAACGGCAACGCCCAGGGCGCCCTGTACGTGCAGATGAAGGGCACCGGTACCGGCACGGCCACGACCACCTCGACCGCCGACGGACTGTGGCAGACCAACGGCTCGGCGGTGCAGGCCGACGGCGGTGGCGTCCAGCTGACCCCGGCCACCAGCAACCAGGCGGGCTCGGCGGTGTACACCAAGCCGTTGCGCACCGACGGTCTGCGGGCCACCTTCACCGCGAAGTTCGGGCCCGGCACCGGCGGGAAGGGCATGACGCTCGCGCTCCTCGACCCGGCCCAGAACTCCGCCTCGGCGCTGGGCGGGTCCGGTGACGGCCTCGGCATCGCGGGGCGGCCAGGCACGGTGATCACCCTCGGCACCGGCTGGAACCAGACGCTGAAGGCGCAGAACTTCGTGGGAGTCGGCCGCAGTTCGGCCGGCTCGTCGACGATCGACTACCCGTCGGTGGTCCCGCTCACCACCTCACTGCGCCAGGGCACGCACCAGATCGACGTCCAGGTGGCCACCGGCCATGTGTACGTCTGGGTCGACGGGACCCAGGTGGTGGACGCGACACCGACGCTCACCTCCAACGCGCTGCTCGCCTTCTCCGGCGCAAACGCCGACAGCTCCGACGTGCAGACAGTGAGCAGTCCCGTCATCAGCGAGGGACCGCCCGCGCCCACCTCTCTCCACCTCACCGCCCCGAGTACGGGTGTCCCCGGCCGGTCTCTGACCGTCACCGGCACCCTCACCTCGACCGCGGCGCTCCCCGCGGGCCAGGTCGCGCACATCACGCGGAACGGGACGGCACTCCCCGACGTGACGACGCAGGCGGACGGCTCCTTCACCTTCACCGACACCCCGCCGGCGGAGGGCACCTACACCTACGCCGCGAGCTACACGGGAGACTCGAACCACGCGACGGCGACCACGACGAGCCTGGTCCAGGTGTCCAAGCTGACCACCTCGGTCAGCCTCACGGCCCCGGCCACATCAACCCGCGCCAAGCAGCTGACCGTCTCCGGCGCGCTCTCCGGCGCACCCTTCGCCACAGGCGGAGTCGTCAAGCTCACCAGGACCGACCTCGCCAACACGTCCGGCACCGCACTCGCCGACGCCAAGGTTGCCGCGGACGGTTCGTTCACCTTCTCGGACACCCCGCAGATCGGCGGCGCCAACACCTACAAGGTGACCTACGGCGGCGACGTCTCGCACAAGGCGGGCAGCACCAGTGCCACCGTCCAGGTCTCCCGGACCGCGACGTCCCTGACCATCGCGACCGACCACGCGACGTACGCGTACGGCCAGACCGCGAAGATCACCGCTCACCTCGGTACGACGTACAACAAGCGCACGGTGGCGATCTACGCCCAGCCGTTCGGCGGTACGTCGGTGCTGGTGAAGTCGGGGACGGTGGACAGCCACGGCAACCTGGTCGGGTCCTACAAACTCACCCGCAACACCACGTTCAGCGCGGTCTTCGCCGGCGACTACCGATACGCCCCCAAGACCGTCGCCCGAACCGCGCAGACCCAGGTACGGGTCTCGGAGAAGCTGTCCGGCTACTACACGAACACGCAGTACGGCAGCACTCTCTACCGGGTCTACCACCACACCGCCAAAGAGCAACTGGACGTCACCGTCACCCCCAACAAGTCCGGCCAGTGCATCCTGTTCCGCGTGCAGCGCTACTACGGCGGCGCCTGGCACACGCAGACCACCACGCCCTGCACGGCCCTGAGTTCCGCCAGCACCGGCCGCCACAAGATGTCCCTGACCAGCTCCGTGGGCAGCAGGTTCCGCATCGCCGCGGAGTACATCCACAGCAGTAGAGACACCACCAACCTCAGCACCTGGGGCGCCTGGCAGTACTTCACCGTCAGGCAGTGAGCACGACTGCGACCGGCTGAACAGCCCCGCCCTCGGCCAGCGGCCCAGGGCGGGTCCTCGGCAGCCGGTTCAGCACCCGCCCCCGTGTGGCAGAGACCGGCGATTCCGCGCCTCCTTGTTCCGCGCGGCCAGCAACTCGTCCGCCGGGTACGCGACTTCCTCCAACGTCAGCCCGTGCGGCCGTACGACATGCACGGCACTGTCCCGCACCCCCGCGTCCAGCACCTTCCGCGGCCAGTCCGGACCCCGGTGCCCGTCCCCCACGAACAGCAACGCGCCGACCATGGACCGCACTTGGTTGTGGCAGAAGGCATCGGCGCGCACTTCGATCTCGACGACACCATCACCCCGCCGCCGCACCCCGAAGTCGAGGATCTCCCGGATCGTCGTCGCCCCCTCGCGCTTCTTCGCATAGGCGGCGAAGTCATGCTCCCCCACAAGGGACTTGGCGGCGGCATCCATCACGTCGACGTCCAACTCCCAGTCGTGCCACAGCACATGGTTGCGCAGCAAGGGATCGACTCCCCCCGGCCGATCCCCCACCCGGTACACATAGCGCCGCCACAGCGCCGCGAACCGCGCGTTGAAGCCCTCGGCGGCCTCCGCGACCTCCCACACCCGCACATCCTTCGGCAGCCGCCCCGCGAGCCGCTTCAGCAGCTTCTCCCGGTGCTCGGCCCACAGCTCCCCCGGCAGATCGACATGCGCCACCTGCCCCCGGGCATGCACCCCGGCATCGGTCCGCCCGGCAACGGTCAGGTCGTACGTCGCGTCCCCCGCCCGCGTCACGGTCCGCAACGCGTCCTCGACCTCCCCCTGCACGGTCCGCCGCCCCCCGGCCTGCTTGGCCCACCCGGAGAACGCGGACCCGTCGTAGGAAAGGTCGAGCCGTACGCGTACGAACCCGGCCGCCACTTCGTCACTCACACCGAGATCCTTTCAGGAACACAAAAGCGGGCCCGCCCCTCGAAAGGAACGGACCCGCCAACACGCCCGCTTTCAGGGGCGCGGGGAACTGCGCGACCAGCCACGACGGCGGGTCGGCCAAAAACGGTGTTACGCGTCCTTGGCCTCTTCGTCGGCCTCGACCTCAGCCGGCTTGGCGTCCTCGACGACCTCAACCGGAGCCGCAGCCTCGGCGTCCTTCGCGGCACGCTTCGTCGCCGCCTCGGCCTCACCCGTCGCAGCCTGCGCGACAGTCAGCGCCTCAACGAGCTCGATGACAGCCATGGGCGCGTTGTCGCCACGACGGTTACCGATCTTGGTGATACGGGTGTAGCCACCGGGACGGTTCTCGTAGCGCGGGCCGATCTCGGTGAAGAGCGTGTGGACGACGCTCTTGTCCGTGATCACCTGGAGCACCTGACGGCGGTTGTGAAGGTCGCCCTTCTTCGCCTTGGTGACCAGACGCTCGGCGTACGGCCGCAGCTTGCGGGCCTTCGCCTCGGTGGTGGTGATACGGCCGTGCTCGAAGAGGCTCTTCGCGAGGTTCGCGATGAGCAGCTTCTCGTGCGCGGCACTGCCGCCCAGACGGGCACCCTTGGTGGGCTTCGGCATTTCTTTCTCCTTGGTATCTGCCCCGGCCGTATGAGGTACCGGAGTCAGGACCCGGTGAGCGGATGCTCACCGGCAACAACCGATCAGTACTGCTCGGTCTCCACAAAACCCGCGTCCACGTCGTCGTCGGCGCCGAAGGCGTCGGCAGCGGCCGTCGGGTCGAATCCGGGCGGGCTGTCCTTCAGGGCCAGGCCCATGCCGGCCAGCTTCGCCTTGACCTCATCGATGGACTTCGCACCGAAGTTGCGGATGTCCAGGAGGTCGGCCTCGGAACGAGCCACGAGCTCACCCACGGAGTGGATGCCCTCGCGCTTGAGGCAGTTGTAGGAGCGGACGGTGAGTTCCAGCTCCTCGATCGGCAGCGCCAGGTCGGCGGCAAGGGCGGCGTCCGTGGGGGACGGGCCCATGTCGATGCCCTCGGCGTCGATGTTCAGCTCGCGGGCGAGACCGAACAACTCCACCAGGGTCTTGCCGGCCGACGCCATCGCGTCACGCGGACGCATCGCCTGCTTCGTCTCGACATCGACGATCAGCTTGTCGAAGTCGGTGCGCTGCTCGACACGCGTCGCCTCGACCTTGTACGTGACCTTCAGCACCGGCGAGTAGATCGAGTCGACCGGAATCCGCCCGATCTCCTGACCCACCTGCTTGTTCTGCACCGCGGAGACGTAGCCGCGGCCACGCTCGACCGTGAGCTCCATCTCCAGCTTGCCCTTGCCGTTGAGCGTGGCGAGGACCAGGTCCGGGTTGTGCACCTCGACACCGGCCGGGGGCGCGATGTCGGCGGCGGTGACCAGACCCGGACCCTGCTTGCGCAGGTACATCACGACCGGCTCGTCGTGCTCGGACGACACGACGAGCTGCTTGATGTTGAGGATCAGGTCGGTGACGTCCTCCTTGACGCCCGGCACGGTGGTGAACTCGTGCAGGACACCGTCGATCCGGATGCTGGTGACAGCGGCACCGGGGATCGAGGAGAGGAGCGTACGGCGGAGGGAGTTGCCGAGGGTGTAGCCGAAGCCGGGCTCCAGCGGCTCGATCACGAACCGGGAACGGAACTCGTCAACGACCTCTTCGGTCAGAGACGGACGCTGAGCGATCAGCATGAGGTGATTCCTTCAGTCATGGACACCCACTATTTGATGTCCTGCTGTTACTGCAAGGGTACGGGCGATACAGCACCGAGGTGCCGTACCGCCCGAAGCCCAGAACTACCGGCCGTGCGTCAGACGCGGCGGCGCTTCGGCGGACGGCAGCCGTTGTGCGGGGTGGGGGTGACGTCCTGGATGGAGCCGACCTCAAGACCGGTGGCCTGGAGGGAGCGGATCGCGGTCTCGCGACCGGAGCCCGGGCCCTTCACGAAGACGTCGACCTTGCGCATGCCGTGCTCCTGCGCGCGACGGGCGGCCGACTCGGCGGCCATCTGCGCGGCGAAGGGGGTGGACTTGCGCGAGCCCTTGAAGCCGACGTGGCCGGCGGAGGCCCAGGAGATCACGTTGCCCGAGGGGTCCGTGATCGAGACGATCGTGTTGTTGAACGTGCTCTTGATGTGCGCGTGGCCGTGAGCGACGTTCTTCTTTTCCTTGCGGCGCACCTTCTTGGCAGCGCCCTGACGACCCTTGGGGGGCATCTATTACTCCTACGGGGAGGTGGTCGGTCCTACAGCGAAGACCGCTGGTGAAGCGTTGTCCGCTGCGGACTACTTCTTGCCCGGCTTCTTCTTGCCGGCGATGGCGCGACGCGGACCCTTGCGGGTACGAGCGTTCGTGCTGGTGCGCTGACCGCGAACGGGCAGACCACGACGGTGACGGAGACCCTGGTAGCAGCCGATCTCCACCTTGCGGCGGATGTCGGCCTGGATCTCGCGACGGAGGTCACCCTCGGTCTTGATGTTGGCGTCGACGTACTCACGAATCGCGACGAGCTGCTCTTCCGAGAGGTCGCGAACGCGGGTGTTGGGGTCGATGCCGGTCTCGGCCAGCGTCAGCTGGGAAAGGGTCCGACCAATGCCGAACACGTAGGTGAGGGCGACCTCCACGCGCTTTTCGCGCGGGATGTCGACACCGGAAACGCGTGCCATTCAATGGCTCCAGTTGATCTTCGGAGGTCTTCCGCAGAACCGGATCCCAGCCGCCGGCCTCTTCGTTCGAAGATTTGGTACGGCGTGGGTCCCCAGCCTCCGAGCCGGGGGTGTCGGACGCCTACTACGCCCGGGTCCTGCGTATGAACATGTATTGCTCGCGTCGCGCGAATCTCTGCGAATCGATGCAGAGGGAAGGTCGTGCGTCAGCCCTGGCGCTGCTTGTGGCGCGGGTTCTCGCAGATGACCATGACCCGACCATGACGGCGGATCACCCTGCACTTGTCGCAGATCTTCTTGACGCTCGGCTTGACCTTCATTGGTGAGGTTCTCCGGGTCAGTTGCCTGCGGCGCCGCTTGCGCGGAACCTGGGCAAGATCTACTTGTAGCGGTAGACGATCCGGCCACGCGTGAGGTCGTACGGAGACAGCTCCACCACGACCCGGTCGTCAGGGAGGATACGGATGTAGTGCATACGCATCTTGCCGCTGATGTGTGCCAGGACCTGGTGGCCGTTCTGGAGCTCGACCTTGAACATGGCGTTCGGAAGAGACTCGACGACAGTGCCCTCGATCTCGATGGCACCTTGCTTCTTGGCCACGCTTCGCCCTTCGAATCGACTACCTTGATCGACTCAGGTGCGTTCCCCTTGCGGGGTGCATGCGGACATGCGGGTGCACGAGAGCCGACGAGTCAGTCTACGTCAGGGCCCTCGGAAAGACGAATCGATGGAGGATGCCCCGGGCTGGAGATCATTAAGCACACGGGCCTTCACAACGCCCTGAGGGAAGCGCCCCGAAAGGGGCGCGGGGCTGTGACATCTGCGGCTCCGCCGCGTGGGCGCGACCAGCCCCCACCGGGCCCGCGGCCAACGAACTACGCAACGGGATCCGGCGCAGCCGTGATGCCGTACTCCGCAAGCTTCGCCTTACCCCCGTCGGGAGCCGTAAGCACAAGCGGCCCCTCCTCGGTCAAGGCAACCGAGTGCTCCCAGTGCGACGACCACGTCCCGTCCGTCGTGATGACCGTCCAGTCATCCGAGAGAACCTCGGTCTTCGGCGTACCGAGCGACACCATCGGCTCGATGGCCAGGCAGAACCCGGGGATCAGCTTGGGGCCCTTGCCGCGCCGCTTCTCCACGTAGTTCAGCAGATGCGGATCCATGTGCATCTCGGTGCCGATGCCGTGACCGCCGTAGTCCTCGACGATCCCGTACTTGCCGCCGCCCGGCTTCGGCTGCCGCCGGATGTACGTCTCGATGGCGCGGGAGATGTCGACGAGCCGGTTCCCCAGCCGCATCGCGGCGATGCCCGCCCACATCGACTCCTCGGTCACCCGGGAGAGCTCGATGAGCTCAGGGGCGTGGCCGGAGCCGACGAACGCGGTGTACGCCGCGTCCCCGTGCCAGCCGTCGATGATCGCGCCGCAGTCGATCGAGATGATGTCGCCGTCCTTCAGCACCACCTCCTCGGAGGGGATGCCGTGGACCACGACCTCGTTCACCGAGGTGCAGATCGTGGCCGGGAAGCCGCCGTAGCCAAGGAAGTTGGGCTTCGCGTTGTGGTCGGCGAGGACCTTGCGGGCGACCTCGTCCAGATCCTTCGTGCTCGCGCCGGGTACGGCCGCTTCACGCGTGGCCGCGTGGATCGCGGCGACGACCAGCCCCGCCTCGCGCATCTTGGCGATCTGCTCGGGGGTCTTGATCTGCACCATGGGGGCCTGCGCTCTCCGTCTTCCGCGTCACATGGGATGTGGCTGTACACAACAGTACGGCCGCGACGCCCCTGGGGGCACCGCGGCCGGTTCTGCCGGGCGACTACTTGTCGTCGTTGCCCTCGTCGTCGCGCTTCAGCGCGTCCAGCGCCCGCTGCGTGATCTCCTCCACGGGACCGAGCGACGAGATCGTGACCACCAGGCCCTGGAGCTTGTAGTAGTCGATGATCGGCTCGGTCTGCGTGTGGTAGACCTCCAGCCGGGTGCGGACCGTGTCCTCGGAGTCGTCGTCGCGCTGGTACAGCTCGCCGCCGCAGGTGTCACAGACACCGTCCTGCTTGGGCGGGCTGTACGTCACGTGGAAGACGTGGCTGGAGTCCTTCCGGCAGATGCGGCGGCCGGCGATGCGCTTGACCACCTCTTCCTCGGAGACCTCCAGGTCCAGCACCGCGTCCAGCTTGATGCCCTCGGTCTTCAGCAGCTCGTCCAGCGCCTCGGCCTGCGACACATTGCGCGGGAAACCGTCCAGGAGGAAGCCGTTGACAGCGTCCGGCTGCTCCATGCGGTCCTTGGCCATCGCGATGGTGACCTCGTCCGGGACCAGGTTGCCCGCGTCCATGTAGGACTTCGCCAGTTTGCCGAGTTCCGTGGCCTGACTGATGTTGGCACGGAAGAGATCGCCGGTGGAGATGTGCGGGATGTGCAGCGTCTTGGCCAGTCGCACAGCCTGCGTTCCCTTACCGGCGCCCGGCGGCCCGACGAGGACGATTCGCATCAGCGGAGGAACCCTTCGTAATTGCGCTGCTGGAGCTGGCTCTCGATCTGCTTCACGGTCTCAAGACCGACACCCACGATGATGAGGATGCTGGTCCCGCCGAACGGGAAGTTGCCGCTTGCGTTGAAACCGACCAACGCCATCGTCGGTACGAGAGCGATCAGACCCAGATACAGCGAACCCGGCCAGGTGATCCGGTTGAGTACGTAACTCAGGTACTCAGCGGTGGGCCGGCCAGCCCGGATGCCCGGGATGAAGCCACCATACTTCTTCATGTTGTCCGCGACTTCCTCGGGGTTGAACGAGATCGCCACGTAGAAGAACGCGAAGAAAACGATCAGGAGGAAGTAGCTGACCAGGTAGATCGGGTGGTCACCCTTGGTCAGGTTCGTCGTCACCCAGGTCTTCCAGGCGGAGTTGCCACTGGAGAACTGCGCGACCAGAGCCGGGATGTAGAGCAGCGAGGACGCGAAGATGACGGGAATCACACCCGCCTGATTGACCTTCAGCGGGATGTAGGTCGACGTACCGCCGTAGGAACGGCGGCCGATCATGCGCTTCGCGTACTGCACGGGAATGCGGCGCTGGGCCTGTTCGACGAAGACCACCAGGCCGACCATCACCAGGCCGACGAGGATGACGGTGCCGAACTCGATCCAGCCGCCGGCCAGCGTGCCCTGCTTCTTGATGGCCCACAGCGCGGACGGGAAGGTGGCCGCGATCGAGATGAACATCAGGATCGACATGCCGTTGCCGATGCCGCGGTCGGTGATGAGCTCGCCGAGCCACATCACGACGCCGGTACCGGCGGTCATGGTGACGACCATGGTGATGGTCGTGAAGATGGCACGGTCCGGGACGATGCTCGTCGCGACCGTGCAGCCGGAGAAGAGGGCGCCACTGCGGGCGGTGGCCACCAGGCCGGTGCCCTGCAGGATGGCGAGCGCCACGGTCAGATAGCGCGTGTACTGCGTGATCTTCGCCGTACCGGCCTGGCCCTCCTTCTTGAGGGCCTCCAGACGCGGGATCACCACGGTCAGCAGCTGCAGAATGATGCTTGCCGTGATGTACGGCATGATGCCGAGCGCGAAGACCGTGATCTGCAGCAGCGCACCGCCGGAGAACATGTTGACCAGACCGAAGAGACCCTGGTTGCCGGAGGCCTCGGTCACACACTGCTGTACGGCCGTGTAGTTGACGCCGGGGATCGGAACGTGGGTACCGACCCGGTAGACCACGATGATGCCGAGCGTGAAGAGCAGCTTCTTGCGCAGGTCGGGCGTCCTGAACGCCCGGGCGAACGCGGTGAGCACGGTGCCTCCTGCGACCCCCGCGCGCGTGCGTCAAGGGTGACGGTCTTGAGGTTCGACGAATAAGAACAGTGCAGGCCACCTTACCGGCGACTCTGCCCCCGTGGAACGACCAACCGGGGATACCCCGTTATGGGGTATCCCCGGTCGGGATCGCTTATGTCATCGCGCTCAGACGAGCTCGGTGACGGTACCGCCGGCGGCGGTGATCTTCTCCTTGGCGGAACCGGAGACGGCGTCCACCGTCACCTGCAGCGCCACGGAGATCTCGCCCTGGCCGAGGACCTTGACGAGGCTGTTCTTGCGCACCGCACCGTTGGCGACGAGACCCTCTACGGTGACCTCGCCACCCTCCGGGTACAGGGACGCCAGCTTGTCGAGGTTCACGACCTGGTACTCGGTCTTGAACGGGTTGCGGAAGCCCTTGAGCTTCGGAAGACGCATGTGGAGGGGCATCTGGCCACCCTCGAAGCGCTCCGGAACCTGGTAACGGGCCTTCGTACCCTTGGTTCCACGACCGGCCGTCTTACCCTTCGACGCCTCACCACGACCCACACGGGTCTTGGCGGTCTTGGCGCCCGGGGCGGGACGGAGGTTGTGGATCTTGAGCGGGTTGTTCTCCGCCATGATCAGTCGACCTCCTCAACCGTCACGAGGTGGCGGACGGTGTGCACCATTCCGCGGAACTCGGGGCGGTCCTCCTTGACGACCACGGTGTTGATCCCCTTGAGACCAAGGGACCGCAGTGTGTCACGGTGGTTCTGCTTGCTGCCGATGTACGACTTCGTCTGCGTGACCTTGAGGCGAGCCATTACGCACCCGCCCCGGCACGTGCACGAAGGAGAGCCGCGGGGGCGACGTCCTCGAGGGGCAGACCACGGCGGGCCGCGATCTCCTCGGGACGCTGCAGGCCCTTGAGGGCCGCCACGGTCGCGTGCACGATGTTGATCGCGTTGGACGAGCCGAGCGACTTCGACAGGATGTCGTGAACGCCGGCGCACTCCAGGACAGCACGCACCGGGCCACCGGCGATAACGCCGGTACCGGGGGAAGCAGGCTTGAGCAGGACGACGCCCGCGGCCTTCTCGCCCGTGATCGGGTGCGGGATGGTGCCCTGGATACGGGGGACCTTGAAGAAGTGCTTCTTGGCCTCTTCAACACCCTTGGCGATCGCGGCCGGCACCTCCTTGGCCTTGCCGTAACCGACACCGACGGTGCCGTCACCGTCGCCCACCACGACGAGCGCGGTGAAGCTGAAGCGACGACCACCCTTGACAACCTTGGCGACGCGGTTGATCGCGACTACGCGCTCAACGTACGCGGTCTTCTCGGCGGCAGCAGCGCCGCCGTCACGGCCCTTCCGGTCCCGCCGCTCGCCACCACCGGCACCGCTTCCACGGCGCTGGGGTCCAGCCATTGGATTACCTCTCTCTTTCCGCTAGCTACGGAAGCGACTAGAACTTCAGTCCGGCTTCGCGGGCGGCGTCCGCCAGGGCGGCGATGCGCCCCGCGTACTGATTGCCGCCACGGTCGAATACGACAGCCTCGACACCGGCGGCCTTGGCGCGCTCGGCGACCAGGGCGCCGACCGACTTGGCCTGCGCGGACTTGTCGCTCTCGCCGCCGCGGATCGAGGTGTCCAGGGTCGACGCCGACGCCAGGGTGTGACCCTTGATGTCGTCGATGACCTGGGCCACGATGTGGCGGTTGGAGCGGGTCACGACCAGGCGCGGACGCTCAGCCGTACCGGAAATGTGCTTCCGGATGCGGATGTGACGACGCTTGATGGCAGCACGCTTGTAAGCGTCGCCCTTAGCGATCTTCGTACCGTATGCCATGGCTTACTTACCCGCCTTTCCGACCTTGCGCCGGATGACTTCGCCCTCGTACTTGACGCCCTTGGCCTTGTACGGGTCGGGCTTGCGCAGCTTGCGGATGTTGGCCGCAACCTCGCCGACCTTCTGCTTGTCGATGCCCTCGACCGAGAAGTGGGTCGGGTTCTCGACCTTGAACGAGATGCCCTCGGGCGCCTCGACCGTGATCGAGTGGCTGTAGCCGAGCGCGAACTCAAGGGTGGATCCCTTGGCCGCGACGCGGTAACCGACACCACTGATTTCGAGCTTCTTCACGTAACCCTCGGTCACGCCGGTGATCATGTTCGCCACCAGCGTGCGGGACAGGCCGTGCAGGGCCTTGTTCTGACGCTCGTCGTTGGGGCGGGTGACGTTGAGAACGCCGTCCTCACCCTTGGCGATGTCGATCGGCGAAGCGACGGTGTGGGTCAGGGTGCCCTTGGGGCCCTTGACCGAGACCGTACGGCCGTCGATGGTGACGTCCACGCCGGCGGGAACCGTGATGGGGAGCTTGCCAATACGCGACATAGCTTCTTCCGATTCCTTTCCGCTACCAGACGTAGGCGAGAACTTCTCCGCCTACGCCCTTCTTGCCGGCCTGCTTGTCGGTGAGGAGACCGTGCGACGTGGAGATGATCGCCACGCCGAGGCCACCGAGCACCTTGGGCAGGGAGGTGGACTTCGCGTAAACCCGGAGACCGGGCTTGGAGATCCGCTTGATGCCCGCGATGGAGCGCTCACGGTTCGGGCCGAACTTCAGCTCGAGGACGAGGTTCTTGCCGACCTCGGCGTCCTCGACCTTCCAGCCCGTGATGAAGCCCTCCTGCTGGAGGATCTCCGCGATGTGAGACTTGATCTTGGACGCCGGCATCGTCACGGAGTCGTGGTATGCCGAGTTCGCGTTCCGCAGACGCGTAAGCATGTCTGCGATCGGATCAGTCATGGTCATGAATTGGCCTTCGGCCTCTCTCGCCGGGGTTTCCAGGTGCCCATCCCTCTCCTCGATCCGAGACGAGGCGGGTGCGGTGCGGTGGACCTACGGCGTAGTAAGTCGTATGGGCGGCAATCAGGCGCCCAACCCTCCTAGCCTAAGCCATGGAGGGGTGGGCACCTGACCGTGCCCTCTGCTTACCGAGAGCTTCGGGAGTCCGGAAGTACCGGACTACCAGGAGCTCTTGGTCACGCCCGGCAGCTCGCCACGGTGAGCCATCTCACGAAGGCACACGCGGCAGAGGCCGAACTTGCGGTACACGGAGTGCGGGCGGCCGCAGCGCTGGCAGCGGGTGTAGCCACGCACACCGAACTTGGGCTTACGAGCAGCCTTGGCAATCAGAGCCTTCTTCGCCATCTCGCTTACGCCTCCTTGAAGGGGAAGCCGAGGTGACGGAGAAGGGCACGGCCTTCGGCGTCGTTGGTCGCCGTGGTCACCACGGTGATGTCCATACCCCGGACGCGGTCGATCTTGTCCTGGTCGATCTCGTGGAACATGACCTGCTCGGTGAGACCGAAGGTGTAGTTGCCACGACCGTCGAACTGCTTGGGAGACAGACCGCGGAAGTCGCGGATGCGCGGCAGCGCGAGCGACAGGGTGCGGTCCAGGAACTCCCACATGCGGTCGCCACGGAGCGTGACGTGGGCACCGATCGGCTGACCCTCACGCAGCTTGAACTGCGCGATGGACTTGCGGGCCTTGGTGATGGCCGGCTTCTGACCGGTGATCGTGGTCAGGTCACGGACGGCACCGTCCATGAGCTTGGAGTCACGGGCGGCGTCGCCGACACCCATGTTCACCACGATCTTGACGAGGCCGGGGATCTGCATGACGTTCTCGTAGGAGAACTCCTCACGCAGCTTGCCCGCGATCTCCTCGCGGTACTTCGTCTTGAGACGCGGAGTGGTGGTGGTAGTCATCAGATGTCCTCACCCGTCCGCTTGGCAACGCGAACCTTGTTGCCCTCGTCGTCGAAGCGGTAGCCGACACGCGTGACGACCTTGTTGCCGTCCTTCTCAACGACCAGCTGGACGTTGGAGACGTGGATCGGCGCCTCGGTCGTGACGATGCCACCGGCCTGCGAACCCTTGGCGGTGGGGCCGGCCTTGGTGTGCTTCTTGACCCGGTTCACACCCTCGACCAGGACGCGCTCGTCGCGCGGGTAAGCGGCAATGACCTTGCCCTGCTTGCCCTTGTCCTTGCCGGTGATGACCTGAACCGTGTCACCCTTCTTGATCTTCATGCTTACAGCACCTCCGGAGCCAGCGAGATGATCTTCATGAACTTCTTCTCGCGCAGCTCGCGCCCGACCGGGCCGAAGATGCGGGTGCCACGAGGGTCGCCGTCGTTCTTCAGAATGACGGCGGCGTTCTCGTCGAAGCGGATGTACGAGCCGTCCGGACGACGGCGCTCCTTCACGGTGCGAACGATGACGGCCTTGACGACGTCACCCTTCTTCACGTTGCCACCGGGGATCGCGTCCTTGACGGTGGCGACGATGACGTCACCGATGCCCGCGTAGCGGCGACCGGAGCCACCGAGCACACGGATGCAAAGGATTTCCTTCGCACCAGTGTTGTCGGCGACGCGCAGTCGCGACTCCTGCTGGATCACGTCTATCTCCTGATCGTCTGCCGGTTCCCCAACAGGGCTGAGTAATCAGCCCTGTTGGAGCCTGGCGGAACTGACCTGCGGGTTTGCCCGCAGGAAGTTACTTGGCCTTTTCGAGGATCTCGACGATGCGCCAGCGCTTCGTCGAGGACAGCGGACGCGTCTCCATGAGGAGGACGCGGTCGCCGACGCCTGCGGCGTTCTGCTCGTCGTGGGCCTTGAGCTTGTTCGTACGGCGGATGACCTTGCCGTACAGCGCGTGCTTCACGCGGTCCTCGACGGCGACGACGACGGTCTTGTCCATCTTGTCGCTGACGACGAGACCCTCACGGGTCTTGCGGAAGCCGCGGGAAGCGGTCTGCTCTTCAGTCACGTTGCTCTCGCTCATCAGGCGCTCTCCACCGTCTCGATGCCCAGCTCGCGCTCACGCATCAGGGTGTAGATCCGCGCGATGTCCTTCCGGACGGCCTTGAGCCGACCGTGGTTCTCGAGCTGACCGGTCGCCGCCTGGAAGCGGAGGTTGAACAGCTCTTCCTTGGCTTCGCGGAGCTTGTTGAGAAGCTCCTCGTCACCCAGTTCGCGCAGCTCGGACGCCTTGGTACCGGCCGACATCACGCTTCACCTGCCTCGCGCTTGACGATCCGGCACTTCATCGGCAGCTTGTGGGCTGCGCGAGTGAGGGCCTCACGGGCGATCTTCTCGTTGGGGTAGGACAGCTCGAACATGACCCGGCCCGGGTGCACGTTCGCGATCCACCACTCGGGAGAACCCTTACCGGAACCCATGCGGGTCTCGGCGGGCTTCTTCGTGAGCGGGCGGTCCGGGTAGATGTTGATCCAGACCTTGCCGCCACGCTTGATGTGGCGGGTCATCGCGATACGCGCGGCCTCGATCTGACGGTTCGTCACGTACGCCGGCGTGAGGGCCTGAATGCCGTACTCGCCGAACGAAACCTGCGTACCGCCCTTGGCCTGACCACGACGCTTGGGGTGGTGCTGCTTGCGGTGCTTGACCCTACGGGGGATCAGCATTTCGGTCAGGCCTCCGTTCCGGTGCTCTCAGCCGGAGCGGCAGCGGCGGCGGGAGCGTCGGCCTTGGGGGCCTCGGCAGCCGGCGCGGACTGCTGCTGCGGCTTGCGGCCGCGGCCGCCACGCTCGCCACCGCGGCCACCGCCACGGGCCGGGCGGTCGCCGCCCGGGCCGCCACCGCGAGCCGGGCGGTTACCCGCACGGGCAGCGGCGTTCTCGGCGCGGACCTCGGCGATGTTCTTGACGTCGCCCTTGTAGATCCAGACCTTCACACCGATACGGCCGAAGGTCGTCTTGGCCTCGAAGAAGCCGTAGTCGACGTTCGCGCGGAGCGTGTGCAGGGGCACACGGCCCTCGCGGTAGAACTCCGAGCGGGACATCTCGGCGCCGCCGAGGCGGCCACCGCACTGGATCTTGATGCCCTTGGCGCCGGCCTTCATCGCCGACTGCATGCTCTTGCGCATGGCACGGCGGAAGGAGACGCGGGAGGACAGCTGCTCGGCGACGGCCTGAGCCACCAGCTGAGCGTCCGTCTCCGGGTTCTTGACCTCGAGGATGTTGAGCTGGACCTGCTTGCCGGTCAGCTTCTCCAGGTCGCCGCGGATGCGGTCGGCCTCGGCGCCACGGCGGCCGATGACGATGCCCGGGCGAGCGGTGTGGATGTCCACACGCACGCGGTCACGGGTGCGCTCGATCTCAACCTTCGAGATGCCGGCGCGCTCCATGCCGGACGTCATCATCCGACGGATGGCGACGTCTTCCTTGACGTAGTCCTTGTACAGCTTGTCGGCGTACCACCGGGACTTGAAGTCCGTGGTGATGCCGAGCCGGAACCCGTGCGGGTTAACCTTCTGGCCCATTACCGGGTTCCTTCCTTGCTGCTGACGACCACGGTGATGTGGCTGGTCCGCTTGCGGATCCGGTAGGCGCGGCCCTGGGCACGCGGCCGGAACCGCTTCAGGGTCGGACCCTCGTCGACGTACGCCTCGGAAATGACGAGGCTGCCGGCGTCGGTGTGGTCGTAGTTGTGTGCGGCGTTGGCAATGGCGCTGTCAAGCACCTTGCCGACCGGCACGCTCGCGGCCTGCGGGGCGAAACGCAGGACCGCCTGAGCCTCCGTGGCGTCCATGCCACGGATGAGGTCCACCACGCGGCGGGCCTTCATGGGCGTGACGCGGATGTACCGCGCCTGGGCCCTGGCTTCCATGGTTGTCCCTTCAGTGTTTGTCATGGTCAGTCACCCCGCGCTAGCGGCGCTTCGACTTCCGGTCGTCCTTGACGTGACCCCGGAAGGTGCGCGTCGGCGAGAACTCGCCGAGCTTGTGGCCGACCATCGACTCGGTGACAAACACCGGGATGTGGGTCTTGCCGTTGTGCACCGCGATCGTGTGGCCGAGCATGGCCGGGACGATCATCGAGCGGCGGGACCAGGTCTTGATGACGTTCTTGGAACCGGCTTCGTTCTGGACATCCACCTTCTTGATGAGGTGTCCGTCGACGAAGGGTCCCTTCTTGAGACTGCGCGGCATCTAAACCCGCTCCTAGCGCTTCTTGTTCGTCTTGCGGCGGCGGACGATGTACTTGTTCGAAGCCTTCTTCGGCGAACGAGTACGACCCTCCTTCTGACCCCACGGGCTGACCGGGTGGCGACCACCGGAGGTCTTGCCCTCACCACCACCGTGCGGGTGGTCGACCGGGTTCATCGCGACACCACGGACGGACGGGCGAACGCCGAGCCAGCGCTTGCGGCCGGCCTTGCCCCAGTTGATGTTGCTCTGCTCGGCGTTGCCGACCTCGCCGACCGTGGCGCGGCAGCGCTGGTCGACCAGGCGGATCTCACCGGAGGGCATACGAAGGTGGGCCATCGTGCCCTCCTTCGCGAGCAGCTGCACGGAGGCACCGGCGGAGCGGGCGAACTTGGCGCCGCCACCGGGACGGAGCTCGATCGCGTGGATCGTGGTACCGACCGGGATGTTGCGGAGCGCCAGGTTGTTGCCCGGCTTGATGTCGGCCCCGGGACCGTTCTCCACACGGTCGCCCTGCTGCAGGTTGCGCGGGGCGAGGATGTAGCGCTTCTCGCCGTCCGCGTAGTGCAGCAGCGCGATGCGCGCGGTGCGGTTGGGGTCGTACTCGATGTGCGCAACCTTCGCCGGCACGCCGTCCTTGTCATGGCGACGGAAGTCGATGACGCGGTAGGCGCGCTTGTGTCCGCCACCCTGGTGGCGAACGGTCACACGACCGGAATTGTTACGGCCGCCCTTGCTGTGCAGCGGGCGGACCAGCGACTTCTCCGGCGTGGACCGCGTGACCTCGACGAAGTCGGCGACGCTGGAGCCACGGCGGCCCGGCGTAGTCGGCTTGTACTTGCGGATTCCCATTTCTCAGTCCTCGTCCGATATCGGACGATCCGACCCGCTTACGCGGCCGGACCGCCGAAGATGTCGATACGGTCGCCCTCAGCGAGGGTCACGATCGCGCGCTTGCTGCCCGCGCGCTGACCGAAACCGGTCTTGGTGCGCTTGCGCTTGCCCTGACGGTTGATCGTGTTGACCCCGGTGACCTTGACCTCGAAGACCGCCTGGACGGCCTGCTTGATCTGGGTCTTGTTGGCGCCCGGGGCGACGATGAAGGTGTACTTGCCCTCGTCGAGGAGCGCGTAGCTCTTCTCCGAGACGACCGGCTTCAGCAGCACGTCACGGGGGTCCGTGAACGACTTGCTGATCGGCGTCTCGACGGTGTTCTTGCCCTCGGTCTCGTGGCGCTTCGCCTTGGCGATGCGTGCGACCTTCTTGGCCTTGGCGGCCTTGGAGGCAATGCTCGGGTGACGCGTAGCCATCAGGCTTCGCTCCCTTCGGTGTCAGCGGCCTGGGGGCCAGACACGAAGGACTCGAAAGCGGCCTGGGTGAAGACCACGTCGTCCGAGACGAGAACGTCGTACGTGTTCAGCTGGCCCGGCTCCAGGATGTGGACCTGGGGCAGGTTGCGCGCGGAAAGCAGCGCGGCCTCGTCGGAGCGCTCGATGACCAGGAGCACGTTCTTGCGCTCGCTGACCTTGCCGAGGAAGCTCCTGGCGGCCTTGGTGGAGGGGGTCTCGCCCTCGATCACGCCGGTGATGACGTGGATGCGAGCGTTGCGGGCCCGGTCGGTGAGGGCGTGGCGCAGGGCCGCGGCCTTCATCTTCTTCGGGGTCCGCTGCGAGTAGTCACGCGGCGTGGGGCCGTGGACGACGCCACCGCCGGCGAACTGCGGGGCGCGGGTCGAACCCTGACGGGCGCGGCCGGTGCCCTTCTGGCGGTACGGCTTCTTACCGCCACCGCGGACCTCGCCACGACGCTTGACCTTGTGCGTGCCCTGACGGGCGGCGGCCAGCTGTGCGACGACGACCTGGTGAAGCAGCGGGATGCTGATCTTCTCTACGTCGAAGATCTCGGCCGGGAGCTCAACGGTCCCGGCGGTGTCGCCGGAGGGCGACAGAATGTCAATGGTGCTCATAGTCCTCAGGCCCCCTTGGCCGCGGTACGGACCAGGACGAGGCCGCCGTTCGGACCCGGGATGGCTCCCTTGATGAGGAGCAGTCCCTTCTCCGCGTCAACAGCGTGAACGGTCAGGTTCTGGGTGGTGACCCGCTCGTTGCCCATGCGGCCCGCCATGCGGACGCCCTTGAACACACGGCCCGGGGTGGCACAGCCACCGATGGAGCCGGGAGAGCGGTGCTTGCGCTGGACACCGTGGCCGGCGCCGAGGCCACGGAAGTTGTGGCGCTTCATGACACCGGCGAAGCCCTTGCCCTTGCTCTTGCCGGTCACGTCGACCTTGACGCCGGCCTCGAACACCTCAGCGGTGATCTCCTGGCCGAGCGTGTACTCGGAGGCGTCCGCGGTGCGGATCTCGACGAGGTGGCGACGCGGCGTGACATCGGCCTTGGCGAAGTGACCCTTGAGGGGCTTGTTCACCTTGCGCGGGTCAATCTCGCCGAAGGCGATCTGGACCGACTCGTAGCCGTCGGAGTCATTCGTACGGACCTGGGTCACGACGTTGGGTCCGGCCTTGACAACAGTCACGGGAACAACACGGTTGTTCTCGTCCCAAACCTGCGTCATGCCGAGCTTCTCGCCCAGGATGCCCTTGATCTGCTTAGCCATCTTCAGCTCACCGACCCCTAGAGCTTGATCTCGATGTCGACACCGGCCGGGAGGTCGAGTCGCATCAGAGAGTCAACGGTCTTGGGGGTGGGGTCGAGGATGTCGATCAGGCGCTTGTGCGTGCGCATCTCGAAGTGCTCGCGCGAGTCCTTGTACTTGTGCGGCGACTTGATGACGCAGTACACGTTCTTCTCAGTGGGCAGCGGCACCGGGCCCGCGACCGACGCACCAGTGCGCGTCACCGTCTCGACGATCTTCTTCGCCGAGGAGTCGATGACCTCGTGGTCGTAGGCCTTGAGCCGGATGCGGATCTTCTGTCCCGCCATGGCTACTCAGTAGTCCTGTCTCTAGTAACGCTCTGCACCCCGGTTGAGCCCTTCTGCTCTCATCTCTTCGATTCCTCCGACCCACGCGGTCGGGTGTGTCGCGCTCTCACCGACACAGAAGTCCCATATACGGAACTTCCCAGCTGGGAAAGCACGGCCCTTCCGGAACCGCAAGCCGAGGGCGAAGAAGCCCACCGGGTGCCTGGCCGGCGCCGCACTGACACTTCCCGAAAGATTCCCGTACGTCCGCCCCAGCGCTGCCGTAAGGCAGTTGGGGACGACGAGTACCGTGGGACTCGCTTCCGGTCCTCCCGACGGGAGGCGCGCAGCATCAACACTCGACCGAGCAACTCGGACAGTCTGCCATATGGGGCAGGGGGCTGGCCAATCGGGGCGTAGAGATTACCCCTGGAGTGACGCAGGTCAAACACATGCCCCCAGCGCGCGTCTCACCCAGCCTCCATCGGCGTTCACCCCTGTGAATAAGAATCAAGCACACGTCCATTGACGCGTCTGCAGCAAGCGCTTACGGTCCCTGACGAGAACGCGGGAAAGCGCTTTCCCTTGCACGGAACCCCTGCAACCCCTGGTCATGGGACGACCCTGGAGGCAGAACGATGCAAGCGAGACCAGTCATGGCGTGTGTCGGCCTGGTGGCCGGCACGCTCGTAGCACTCTCCGGCACCCCGGCGCAGGCCGCGAGCGCCACCCAGTACGTGTCACCGACCGGCACCGCGAGCGCGGCCGGCACCCTCTCCGCCCCCACCACCCTCGCCACGGCGATCAGCCGCATCGCGTCCGGCGGCACGATCTATGTGCGCGGCGGGACGTACAACTACTCGTCGACCGTCACCGTCCCCGTGGGCAGCGACGGCACGTCGAGCGCTCGGACCACCCTGACCGCCTACTCCGGCGAGACCCCGGTCCTCAACTTCTCGGCGCAGAGCGAGAGTTCGTCGAACCGCGGGCTGCAGCTGTACGCCAACTACTGGCATGTCTACGGCCTCACGGTGTCGCACGCAGGAGACAACGGGATCTACATCGGAGGCAGCAACAACGTCATCGAGCGCACGGTGACGTCGTACAACCGCGACACGGGCCTGCAGCTGGGCCGCATCTCCTCCAGCACGCCGAGTTCGTCCTGGCCCTCGAACAACCTGATCGTGAGCTCGGAGTCGCACGACAACGAGGACTCCGGCGGCGAGAACGCCGACGGCTTCGCCTCGAAGCTCACCACCGGCACCGGGAACGTCTTCCGCTACGACGTCTCCCACAACAACATCGACGACGGCTGGGACCTCTACACCAAGACCGACACCGGCGCCATCGGCCCGGTGACCATCGAGTACTCCCTCTCCTACGGCAACGGCACCCTCACTGACGGCACCCAGAACGCGAACGGCGACCGCAACGGCTACAAGCTCGGCGGCGACGACATCGCCGTCAACCACGTCGTCCGGCACGACATCGCCTACGGCAACGGCCATCACGGGTTCACCTACAACAGCAACCCCGGCACGATGACGATCTCGAACAACGTCGGCATCGACAACGCGGAGCGCAACTTCTCGTTCGACACGGGGACTTCGGTGTTCCGTACGAACACGTCGTGCCGGTTCTCCGTCAGCGGCTCGAACGACAAGACGGTGGGGGACGCGGACAGTTCGAACCAGTTCTGGACGGGGACGAACGGGGCGCGGTGCTCGTCCTACTCCGGAAGCCTGGGCTGGTCCTTCGCCTCGGGCGGCAGCCTCGCGGTGACGTTCGGAGGCAAGGTGGTGAACCCGTAAGGGACGGCTCCCTCTGACCGACTGCCTGCCTGGACCGGCCGACTTGGTGCTACTCGGCGGCGTACGCCACGAAGTCGGTCCAGGCGGTGGGGGCGAGGGTGAGGCGGGGGCCCTGGGTGTTCTTGGAGTCGCGGACGTGGATGGTGTGGGGGGTGGTGGCTATCTCGACGCAGTCGTTGCCGTTGCTGCTGTCGCTGTAGCTGCTCTTGAACCACAGCAACTCAGAAGCCTTGCGGATCATGTTTCTCCCAGCACTTGCTCGATAAAGGCCAGCGACTCCTCTGGCGTGAGAGCCTGGGCCCGGATGATGCCATACCGCAGTTCAAGGACCCGTAGCTGCCTAGGGTTGTCGACCGGTCGGCCCCCGAAATCGTCGTCCATACGCCCTGCCCCCGAACCGTCGGCGAACTTCAGCACCTGGATCCGCCCGCCCGTTCCAGGGTGGCTCGCGCGGGCCGTTGGCATCACTTGGAGTTCCACGTAAGGCAACTGAGCCACCTCCAGCATGTGCTCAAGCTGTCGGCGCAGCACCATTGTGCCTCCGACCGGGCGGCGCAGCGTCACCTCTTCTTGCACGAAGCTCAGTTCAGGCGCGGGCTCGCGCTCGAAGATGGACTTGCGCGCCATACGTCCTGCCAGCATGCGTTCCAGTTCGCCTTGCGAGTACGCCGGCCGCCACGTCCCCAGCAGCGCCCGCGCGTACTCCGGTGTCTGCAACAACCCATGAATGTTGTGGTTGCTGTACAGCTGAAGCTCGACCGCCATGTCCTCCTTCTTCTTCAGATCCCGCACCTTCTTCGGGTACTGGGCCTTCTCCACATCCTCACTGAACGCCCGCAGATGCCCGCCCGCGTTCAGGACGTCGTCGGCACGGTCCAGGAACTCCACCCGGGGAATCCGCGCCCCGCGCTCGATCTTGCGGATCATGTCCTCGCCGTATCCCATGACTTGGGCGAAGTCGGCCACCGTCATCCGGGCTCGCTCCCGGCAGAACTTGATGAACCGGCCCACGGCCTCCACCAACGGCGCGCTCTCATCGCCGGGTTCGAGGTCCCAGCCGGCCTCATCCACGCCTTCGTTCTCGTTGCTCACGCTGTCGTCACTCATCGCCACCCACCTCCAACGCGCACCAGTACCCGTAGGTCGTCCGAGACAGCCGAGACAACGCGAGACAACGACGGGACAGCGCGGATACGTACAGGCGTCATCGCACGTCAAGGCAAGCACGGTCGGCCACGCTGAGTGACATGAATCAAGAAACCGTCGAGCCCGAGGCCCAACTCCCCAACGCTGCCCGCAACTTCAGCGCACTCCTGCCATCCACACCCCGCGGAGCCCGCCAGGCCCGCCTGCTGGCGGTACGGCAACTCCGCGACTGGGAACTCCCATTGGACCCGGCGGAGCATGTCGTGGCCGAGCTGGCGGCCAACGCGGCCACGCACGGCCGCGTACCGGGCCGGGACTTCAGACTGACGCTCTACGTCGTCGGCGGCACCCTGCGCATCGAGGTCACCGACACCTGCGGCGACCGTCCGCCCCGCCCCCAACACCCTGCCGCAGACGCCGAGTCCGGCAGGGGACTCCTCATCGTCGAGGCGCTCGCCGACCGCTGGGGCGTCACCCGGGAACCGCTCCCGCGCAAGACGATCTGGGCGGAACTGGACCTCGTACCGGCACCGGAGCACGGATCCTCGTGCTCCGGTGCGAGGGGCGCTCTTTCCCAAGAACCACGACGGTGAAAGAACCCCCACCAAACCCCACCCCACCCTCCCGGCCGCCGAGTCAGCCACTCACCCATGTGGGTGAACATCGCCAACTGGCCTGGATTCCGGACGGGTTGCGTGATCTACGCTCAGCTTGATCTTTAAGTCTTCAACCGAACGTGCTCTCCGAAGGTGTCGGCCCGTTTCACGGTTTTGCCGACGTCGTGCCTGGTCGCGGGCTGTCTGTTCTTGGAGCCGAGGGGGCGGCCGGGGCCGGGGTGGGAGGGTTTCGGGGCACGGGCCGGGCATGCCAAGTGCGGGCGGAGGTTCCGAAACCCTCGCCGAACTCGGGCCGGGGTGAGACGGCCGGGCTCGGCAGGCCTCTCCCAGGGACGCCGGAGGTCCGCAGCGGCAGCGCGGAGGAGCCGGAGTTGGGTGTGGGCGGCGATGACGAGCCAGGTCCAGCGGTCTGCGGCATCGGGGCTGCGGAGCTGGGGGCGGGTCCAGCCGAGCGTCGTCTTGATCATGCGGAAGGTGTGCTCGAGATCGAAGCGGCGCAAGAACGCCTGCCACCGGATGTCGACATCCGTGCAGGTCAGCCCCGTCCTGGAGGACCACAGCCAGACCGGAACAGGGGTGGTGTCACCAGGCAGGTGGTCGACTTCGAGCCGGATCAACGTGCCGTTGAGTACCGGGAGTTCGCCGTTGTGGTCGATCCACGCGGACAGGTGTCGCAACCGTGGATGGATATGATCCCAGGCCATGGTCCGGGCCAGTCCGTAGCGTTCGGTGGCCTGCACCGTGGCAGCGTCCGGCTCGCCCCAGGTCTCCGGCTTGGCCAGGCGGAACTCCGGACCGTGTTTGGGGATTCTCCCGCCCTGCGGCAACGCGGTCGCCCGTGTCGCGGGACGACGCATCACGCGGTCCGAGCGCAGTCGTGCCAGTACTTCCACAGGCAGGTCGTCAAGGAGGTAAGCCAGGCGCGGGGCGTCGTAGCCGGCATCGCAGACGATCAGGATGTCCGCATCGCCCTCACGCCACCGCTCCTGCGAGATCAAGTGCTCCACGACCCTGCGCAGTTGGACGGCGGTGACCTCGGCCACGGCGTCGGCGGGGCCGAGCCGGACGGCGTCCAGGAGCTGGCACCACGAGGTCCGGCCGCTCTCCAGCGCGGCGACGAAGGAGTACGGCCACCCCGGAACGAGCTGGTCCGAAGCGCGGCCGCTGCGGCCGTAGACGTGGCAGAACAGACGCTCCGGGCTGCAGGGTGCGTCCGGGCGCAGCCAGTTGGTCACGTCGACCGCCAGCACGAGACGTCCGTGCGCGGCTGTGGGCTGCGGCAGCGCGGCCAGCAGTCGGCCGAGCCGGGCAGTGTCGATCCGGCCGCGGTTCAGCGCGTCGTACATGGCGCCGTGCCCACGCCGGTGCTCGGCGGTCAGGGTCAGATCGACCGGTGTGGTGACCGGCCCCTCTACGCACAGCAGCGCGTCGGTGAGCTCGAAGAGCGCGTCGCCCCGCGCAGTCAGACATGCATGGAAGATGTCCCTGAAGTGTGACGCCCAGGCGAATGCGTCCCGCCGGGCATCAAGTTGCAGCACACTCATGTCCACGGCCTTCGTGCTGGTCCCGTGTGTTTCCTGATCCGGAACACAGGATCAGGCGAAGGCCGCCCTGACATGCGGGAATTACCCGGCCGAGCGAACGCGTACGAAAAGCGTTCGACAGTAACAACTTAAAGATCAAGCTCAGCGCAACACAACCGCAGACAGACAGCACACATACGACGGCCCTCGCCGGGACGGCAATCCCATGGCGAGGGCCTGACCACCTAGGAAGAAAGCCCCTTCCCGATGGATACACGCGACATTACCGCGCCCCCGCGCGCCCAGTCCCGGCACACTGCCGACAAACACCCGAACCAGCGGCACCGGGCAGCACCCGGAGTCGGTCTCACAC
>NZ_JALJRY010000049.1 GCF_024519455.1 Streptomyces sp. STR69
CCCGGCCGCTCGCTCGCTTCTAAGACGGGCTGGAGCGGACCTAGTCAAGGGTGACCCGGAGGGTCATCGGCGTAGCCGACGCGTAGCGAAGCGGAGCGCCCTTTACTCGGTCCGTGGAAGCCCGACACTGGCAAAGAAGCGAGTGGCCAACCAGCACCTTCAAAACACCGACAGCACGAACCCCGGCGTCAGTGCACATCCCCCATGAGCTCCCGCACCTTCTTCCGGTACATCCACACCGCCGCACCCGCGAGCACCGCAAGCACCGCCTGCAACGCGACGATGCCCGTCTTGTTCAGGTCCACTCCGGCGATCGACAGCAGACCCGTCGTCGCGTCGCCCGCCGTGACCGCGAGGAACCAGACGCCCATCATCTGGGAGGCGTACTTGGCCGGAGCCATCTTCGTGGTGACCGACAGGCCGACGGGGGAGAGGGTCAGTTCGCCGACCGTCTGGACGAAGTAGATCGCCACGAGCCACATCGCCGCCGCCTTGTGACCGCCGTCGGCGATCGCGAGCGGGGCCAGGAAGAGGAAGAAGGACGCGCCGATCAGGATCAGGCCCATCGCGAACTTCGTCGCCGTGCTCGGCTCCTTGCCGCGGCGGGCCAGGGCCAGCCAGGCCCAGGCGAAGACCGGGGCGAGGGCCATGATGAGGACCGGGTTGACCGACTGGTACCAGGAGACCGGGAAGTCCCAGCCGAACACGGTGTTCTTCGCGGAGGAGTCGGCGAACAGGGACACCGTCGAGCCGCCCTGGTCGTAGATCATCCAGAACACGGCCGCGGCGACGAAGAACCAGATGTACGCGGACATCTTCGACTGGTCGGCGCGGTCGAGGGTCCTGTCGCGCTTGATGCGGGCGATGACCAGCACCGGGATGAGCAGACCGGCGACGGTGATGGGGACCAGCAGCCAGTTCAGCGTGTAGTGGCCGGAGAAGCCGACGACCGCGTAGAAGACGATCGCGACGGCCGCCCAGAGACCCGACTTGCGCAGCGTGGCCGCCTTCTCCTCGGCGGACAGCGGCGTGGGGACGACGTCCGAGCGGGAGCTGAGGTGGCGGGTGCCCAGCAGGTACTGCGCGAGGCCCAGCGCCATGCCGACCGCGGCGAGCGCGAAGCCGAGGTGCCAGTTGACGTTCTCGCCGACGGTGCCGATGACCAGTGGTGCGGCGAACGCGCCGACGTTGATGCCGATGTAGAAGAGGGTGAAGCCGCCGTCGCGGCGCGGGTCGTCGGGGCCCTCGTAGAGGTGGCCGACCATCGTGGAGATGTTGGCCTTCAGGAGACCCGAGCCGATCGCCACCAGGCCGAGGCCCGCGAAGAACGTGCCCGAGGTGGGGAGGGCGAGCGTGAGGTGGCCGAGCATGATGATCACGCCGGCGACCGCGACGGTCCTGCGGGGGCCGAGGACGCGGTCCGCGAACCAGCCGCCGGGCAGGGCGAGCAGGTACACGAGGGACAGGTACACCGAGTAGATCGCGGTAGCGGTGGCCGCACTCAGGTGGAGGCCGCCGGGGGCGACCAGGTACAGGGGGAGCAGGGCCCTCATGCCGTAGTAGGAGAAGCGCTCCCACATCTCGGTCATGAAGAGCGTGGTCAGTCCGCGGGGGTGGCCGAAGAAGGTCTTCTCGGAACCGGGGGTGCCCGGAGTCACCGAGTCCTTCGTCAGGCTGGACGCCATGGTCGATCCTTGCTGGTCGGGCCTTGTTGGCCGGGGGCCGCACACAAAAAAGACCTTCAGCAGTAAATGCTCGCCAAAGGTCCCCGGTGCCACTACAAGCGGTCAGGTCACCATACGGCAGGACACTGCCGGATATGGAAGGACTTGAGGCGCGGATCACAGGGAGAAGTGGAACCGCAGGCGCCGATTCGAAGGTGGATATCAGGATGACACCCCACAGGCACAGGTTCCGACCACATCCTTCACCGGAGCACACCCGTCTTGCCCCAAGGTAAGAATCACTCGTGGCGATCACACCCCGACCGCTGTCCGAGGCGGACTACCATCACCTCATGACCCGTGTACTGCTCGCCGAGGACGACGCGTCCATCTCGGAGCCGCTGGCCCGCGCTTTGCGACGGGAAGGTTACGAGGTCGAGGTGCGCGAGGACGGACCGACAGCGCTCGATGCCGGCATCCAGGGCGGCATCGACCTGTGTGTCCTGGACCTGGGCCTGCCCGGCATGGACGGCCTTGAAGTGGCCCGCCGACTGCGCGCCGAAGGCCACACCGTCCCCATCCTCATCCTGACCGCGCGCGCCGACGAGGTGGACACCGTCGTAGGCCTCGACGCGGGCGCCGACGACTACGTGACCAAACCCTTCCGGCTCGCCGAACTGCTCGCCCGTGTCCGGGCCCTGCTCCGGCGCGGCGCCGCCGAGCCCGCGCAGCCGCCCGCCACGCACGGCGTCCGGATCGACGTCGAGTCGCACCGTGCGTGGATGGGCGACGAGGAACTCCAGCTCACCGCCAAGGAGTTCGACCTGCTGCGGGTGCTCGTGCGGGACGCCGGGCGGGTGGTGACCCGTGACCAGTTGATGCGCGAGGTCTGGGACACCACGTGGTGGTCGTCCACCAAGACCCTCGACATGCACATCTCCTGGCTGCGCAAGAAGCTCGGCGACGACGCGGCCAACCCCCGGTACATCGCCACGGTGCGGGGTGTCGGGTTCCGTTTCGAGAAGAGCTAGCACCCCGTGCGCCGTCGGCTCATCCAGTCCACGCTCGCCGTGGTGCTCGTGGTCATCGCCGTGTTCGGTGTGTCCCTTGTCATCGTCGAGACGCGCACGATCAGCAACAGCGCCCAGGAACGTGTGGATTCCGAGGCGCTCCGGCTGGCGAGCATCGTGGACAGCCGGATCCTCGGCGCGGAGATCGTCGACTCGGAGGTGCTGCGCACGCAGGTCACGGAGGATCGCTACGCCGTGATCCGCATCCCGGGCGACCCGGTGATCGAGGTCGGCACCAAGCCGACGGGTGATGTCATCCACTCCACAGCCAAGGGCGAGGAGGGCGAGACGGTCACCGTGGTGGAGCCGCGCTCGAACGTCACCCGCGAGGTCGGGCGGACGCTGCTCATCATCGGCGCCGTGGCGCTGCTCGCCGTGGTGGCCGCCGTACTGCTCGCGGTACGGCAGGCCAACCGGCTCGCCTCGCCGCTCACCGACCTCGCGGAGACCGCCGAGCGGCTGGGTTCCGGTGACCCGCGGCCCCGGCACAAGCGGTACAGCGTCCCGGAGCTGGACCGGGTCGCCGATGTCCTCGACTCCTCCGCCGAGCGCATCGCCCGCATGCTCACCGCCGAGCGCAGACTCGCCGCCGACGCCTCGCACCAGTTGCGTACGCCGTTGACCGCGCTGTCCATGCGCCTTGAGGAGATCACCCTCACGGACGACCCGGACACGGTGAAGGAGGAGGCGACGATCGCGCTCACGCAGGTCGAGCGGCTCACCGACGTCGTGGAGCGGCTGCTGACCAACGCGCGTGACCCCCGTACCGGCTCCGCCGTCTCCTTCGACCTCGACGAGGTCATCCAGCAGCAGCTCGCCGAGTGGCGGCCCGCCTACCGCAGCTCCGGCCGCGCGATCGTCAGTTCCGGCAAGCGGCATCTGCAGGCTGTCGGCACTCCGGGCGCGGTCGCCCAGGTGCTGGCCGCGCTGATCGAGAACTCCCTGATGCACGGTGGTGGCACGGTCGCCCTGCGCACCCGGGTCACCGGCAATCAGGCCGTCGTGGAGGTCACGGACGAGGGTCCGGGGGTTCCGACCGATCTCGGTGCGCGGATCTTCGAGCGGACGATCAGCGGCCGCAACTCCACGGGGATCGGCCTTGCGGTCGCCCGTGACCTCGCGGAGGCGGACGGCGGCCGGCTGGAGATGCTGCAGCTGCAGCCGCCGGTGTTCGGGCTGTTCCTCTCGCGTACGGCGCCGACGAAGCGGCTGCCTGTGCAGGACGAGGAGCCCACGGTCCGCTGAGAGCGGCGACGGGCGGGGTGGTTCAGCTCACGTGCTGCTTGGGGCGGGGCAGCGGCCTCGGCTCCGGGAAGGCCTCAGCGACCGGGGCCCCGGCTTCTTCCTCGGCCGGCAGCGCCTTGAACACCCAGGTGCGGTACGACCAGAAGCGGAACAGTGTGGCGATGCCGATGCCGAGCACCTTGAAGACGTTGCGCTGCAGCGAGCTGTCCCAGCCGAAGCCGTAGATCGCCGCGAACAGGACGCCGTTCTCGATGACCAGGCCGACCAGGCTGAACGCCAGGAACAGGGTGAGTTCCTTGGTGCGGGCGCTCTTGTCGCGGTCGCGGTAGGTGAAGTAGCGGAAGCCGACGTAGTTGCACGCGATGGCGACGACGGTGGCGATCACGTTGGCGCGCACGGCCTGCAGGCTGGTCAGATGCCACAGCAGGTTGGAGACCGCGAAGTTCACCACGGTGCCCACCACGCCCACCGCGCCGAACTTGGCGACCTCGCGCGCGAGCCGTTTGAAAGGCCCTTCGGAACCACGTTCCATGGGTGTGCAGGCCCCTGTCATCTCGGGTGTCATCGCGGATTCGTCGACCCAGCCATGCTAACCATCGCATTCCTCCGCCGCCCGTGAAGCCGCTCACAGGTCGGGAAGAGACCCGGAAAAGAACGGTAAGAGGTACGGAAATCGGGCCGCCGTGGCGTGACCGATACCCTGGGGGAGTGACGTTCCCGGTAGTCGGCATGGTCGGCGGGGGGCAGCTCGCTCGTATGACACACGAGGCGGGCATCCCGCTCGGCATCAGATTCAAGCTCCTCAGTGACACCCCTCAGGATTCCGCGGCGCAGGTCGTCGGCGATGTCGTCATCGGCGACTACCGCGACCTCGACACGCTGCGTGACTTCGCGCGGGGCTGCGATGTGATCACCTTCGATCACGAACACGTACCCACCGAGCATCTGCGCGCCCTGGAGGCGGACGGCATCCCCGTGCGCCCGGGCCCGGACGCGCTCGTGCACGCCCAGGACAAGGGTGTGATGCGGGCGAAGCTCGTCGAGATCGGTGTGCCGTGCCCTAGGCACCGCATCGTCGCCGACCCGGCGGACGTGGTCGCCTTCGCGGAGGAAGGGGACGGCTTCCCGGTCGTCCTCAAGACCGTCCGCGGCGGCTACGACGGCAAGGGCGTGTGGGTCGTCGACTCCGTGGAGGAGGCTGCCGAGCCCTTCCGGGCCGGTGTCCCCGTGCTCGCCGAGGAGAAGGTCGACTTCGTGCGGGAGCTGGCGGCGAACGTCGTCCGCTCCCCGCACGGCCAGGCCGTCGCCTACCCGGTCGTCGAGTCCCAGCAGGTGAACGGCGTCTGCGACACGGTCATCGCGCCCGCCCCCGACCTCGACGAGTCCCTCGCCCTCCAGGCGGAGGAGATGGCGCTGCGCATCGCCAAGGAGCTCGGGGTCGTCGGCCATCTCGCCGTCGAGCTGTTCCAGACCGCGGACGGCCGCATTCTCGTCAACGAACTCGCCATGCGCCCGCACAACTCCGGTCACTGGACCCAGGACGGCGCGATCACCAGCCAGTTCGCCAACCACGTCCGCGCGGTCCTCGACCTCCCGCTGGGCGACCCGCGCGCCCGCGCCCCCTGGACCGTCATGTGCAACGTGTTGGGCGGCGACTACCCGGACATGTACTCCGCGTATCTGCACTGCATGGCCCGCGACCCCCAGCTGAAGATCCACATGTACGGCAAGGACGTGAAGCCCGGCCGCAAGGTGGGCCACGTCAACACCTACGGCACCGACCTGGCCGACGTCCTGGACCGCGCCCGCCACGCAGCCGGCTATCTGAGAGGCACGATCACCGAATGAGCTCCGTCGCAGGACCCGTCGTAGGAATCGTCATGGGGTCGGACTCCGACTGGCCCGTCATGGAGGCCGCCGCGCAGGCGCTCGACGAGTTCGAGATCGCCTACGAGGTCGACGTCGTCTCCGCGCACCGCATGCCGCGCGAGATGATCACGTACGGCGAGCAGGCCGACGGCCGCGGCCTCAAGGTGATCATCGCGGGCGCGGGCGGTGCCGCCCACCTCCCGGGCATGCTGGCCTCGGTGACCCCGCTGCCGGTGATCGGCGTCCCCGTACCGCTGAAGTACCTGGACGGCATGGACTCGCTGCTCTCCATCGTGCAGATGCCGGCCGGTGTCCCCGTCGCCACCGTCTCGGTCGCCGGCGCGCGCAACGCGGGCCTGCTCGCCGCCCGCATCCTGGCCACCCACGACGAGGAACTCCTCGTCCGTATGCGGGAGTTCCAGCAGGAGCTGAACGACCAGGCCACCGAGAAGGGCAAGCGGCTGCGCGCCAAGGTCGAGAGCGGCGCCGGCGGCAGCGGCTTCGGCTTCGGGAAGTGACCGGGATGACGGGGACGACGGGGACGACGTCACTCGGTCAGGCCCGGGAACTGCTCCGTGAGTTCCCGGTCGTCGACGGGCACAACGACCTGCCCTGGGCGCTGCGCAACCAGGTCGGCTACGACCTCGACGCCCGCGACATCGCCGTACACCAGAACGCGCATCTGCACACCGACCTCCCGCGGCTGCGCGAGGGCGGGGTCGGTGCGCAGTACTGGTCGGTGTACGTCCGCTCGGACCTGCCCGACCCGGTGCCGATGACGCTCGAACAGATCGACTGCGTACGGCAGTTGCTGGCCCGCTATCCGCAGGACCTGGCGCCCGCGCTGACCGCCGCGGACATGGAGTCGGCGCGCGCGGAGGGCCGTATCGCCTCGCTGATGGGTGCGGAGGGCGGGCATTCGATCGCCAACTCCCTCGGTACGTTGCGGGGGTTGTACGCCCTCGGCGTCCGCTACATGACGCTCACCCACAACGACAACGTGGCGTGGGCGGACTCGGCGACGGACGAACCGGGGGTCGGCGGACTGTCGGCGTTCGGCCGGGCGGTCGTGCGGGAGATGAACCGCGAGGGCATGCTCGTCGACCTCTCGCACGTGGCGGCGACGACGATGCGCGACGCGTTGGACGAGACGAGCGCGCCGGTGATCTTCTCGCACTCGTCGGCGCGGGCCGTCTGTGATCACCCGCGCAACATCCCGGACGACGTGCTGGAGCGGCTGCCCGCCAACGGCGGTATGGCGATGGTGACGTTCGTGCCGAAGTTCGTGCTCCAGGCGGCCGTCGACTGGACGGCCGCCGCCGACGACAACATGCGCGCGCACGGGCTGCACCACCTGGAGACCACCGCCGAGGCGATGAAGGTGCACCGCGCCTTCGAGGAGCTCAACCCGCGTCCGGTCGCCACCGTCTCCACGGTCGCCGACCACCTCGACCACATGCGCGAGGCCGCGGGCGTCGACCACCTCGGCATCGGCGGCGACTACGACGGGACGGCCTTCACCCCGGACGGGCTGAACGACGTCTCGGGCTATCCGAACCTCATCGCGGAACTGCTGGACCGCGGCTGGTCCAGGACCGACCTGGCCAAGCTGACCTGGCAGAACGCGGTACGGGTGCTGGGCGCGGCGGAGGACGTGGCGCGGGACGTCCAGGCGACGCGGGGGCCGTCCAACGCGACGATCCAGTCGCTGGACGGCTGAGGAACGGGGTGACCGGCGCGGCGCGGGAGTGCCCACTTCCGCGCCGTACCCCGAACGCCCCGCCCACCAGGAAGCCCCCTCGTCGGCGTGCGACGGTGACCGTACTGCCGTAACGACGTACGGAGCCCGCCATGGCCGACCTCCAGGACCAACTGCACGCGACGACCGAGGTCGGCGAGCTCGACGACCTGGTCCATGAGCCCTTTCCCGCGGGGCCGTTCCCGCCGGACACCCCGGAACCGTACGACCCCGTCTCCGACCCGGCCGCGGCCCCGCTGGAGCGCGCCCGGGCCATCCTCGCCGCGCACCCGGTCGCCGACGGCTACAGCGGGCTGCCGTGGGCGCTGCGGCATCTGCCGTGGTTCGACCTGGAGCTGGGGGAGAGTTCCGTGGACACCGATGTGCCGCGGCTTCGGGAGGGGCATGTGGGCGCGCTGTTCTGGTCGCTGCACCTGCCCGAGGGGCTGGCCGGGGACCGGGCGGTCGGTGCCACCCTGGAGCAGCTGGACCTGGTGAACACGGTGGTCCGTGCCCATCCCGAGGGCCTGCGCCTGGCGTACACCGCGGGGCAGACCACCGACGTGCGCAACTGCGGCCGTGTCGCCGTGCTGCTGGGCCCCGCCGGAGCCGCCGCGCTCGGTGACTCGCTGGGCATCCTGCGCTCGCTGCACGCGCTGGGGCTGCGGGTCCTCACGCTGTCCGGGGTGTCCTGGGCGAGCGAGGCGGGGCTGACCCGGTTCGGCGAGGAGGTCGTCCGGGAGATGAACCGGCTCGGGGTGCTCGCCGACCTCTCCGGCGCCTCCGAGGAGACGATCCGCCGCGCGCTCGCGGCCTCGAAGGCACCGGTGCTGTTCACCCGCTCCGCCGCCCGCACCCTGCGCCCCCACCCGGCGAACCTCCCCGACGAACTCCTCGCCGCGGTCGGCGCCGCCAAGGGCCTGTGCATGGTGCCGCTCACTGCCGAACAGACCGGCCCGTCGGTCCGGGACGTCGCCGACCACCTCGACCACGTCTGCCGGGTCGCGGGCCCGGAGTCCGTCGCCCTGTCCGGCACCTACGACGCCGGCACCGCCCACCCGCAGGACCTCGCCGACGCCTCCTGCTACCCGAGCCTCTTCGCCGAACTCATCCACCGCGGCTGGTCCGAGCCCGACCTCGCGCTGCTGAGCTGGGGCAACGTCCAACGCGCCCTGCGCAGCGCCGACTTCACGGCCCGCGCCGCCCAGCAGCGCCGCGAGCCGTCGACGGCGAAGATCGCCGAGCTGGACGGTTAGCCGAGCCGTTCTACGGGTGGTCGATCCGGCAGAGGCAGAAGGGATGCCCCGCCGGATCGGCGTACACCCGGAAGTCCTCCTTGTCCTGCCGCTCCAACAGCCGCGCGCCGAGCGCCAGTACGGCCTTCTCCGCCGCCTCGATCTCCTCCCAGGTCGACCCGGCGTCGAAGTCGAGGTGGAACTGCTGCGGCCGGTCCGCGCGCGGCCACTCGGGCGGGACGTACTCCGTCACCCGCTGGAAGGCGATCCGCGGCCCGTCCGGGATGTCGAGGACGACCCACTCCTCGTCGGCGGCGCGGGGCGTGCCGCCCAGGACGCCGGCGTAGAACGCGGCGAGCGCGAGCGGGTCCGGGCAGTCGATCACGGTGGAACGGAAACGTGCTACGGCACTCAAGGCGACCTCCAGAATTTCCGGGACCGACGTCAGCAGGCGCAGAGACAGAACGGGTGCCCCGCCGGGTCGGCGTACACCCGCCAGGCGCGCGAGCGGTCGTCGGTGTCCAGCGGTGTCGCGCCGAGCGCCAGGACGCCCTTCTCGGCCGCGTCCAGGTCCTCCACGGTCAGGTCCAGGTGGAACTGCTGCGAGTCGCCGGGCGCGGGCCACTTCGGCGGTACGTGCCCGGGTGCCTCCTGGAACGCCAGCGTCTGGCCGCCGGGCGCGGTCAGGTCCACCCAGTCGCCGCCGTCCTCGGCTTCGACGGTGCCGCCCAGGACGCCGGCGTAGAACGCGGCGAGTGCGCGCGGGTCGGGACAGTCCAGGACGACGGTACCCAGCTTGGCGATGGCCATGACGGACTCCTTCGGGTTACCCATATGTGGCGTCAGCCGGTAACGGTTACCTCATGCTCCCGCATAGGAGGTAACGTCGCAAGCATGAGTGAGAGAGTTCCCGCGCCCGGCGACCTGGCCCTGATCGAGGCCCTGGTGAACACGCTGGACATCGAGGCGGGAACCGACGCACTCGACACGGAGGACGGCCGGGCCCCTTTCGGACTCACCGCGCACCAGGTCCCGCACGCCCGTGAACTCCGCGAGTCCCTGCGCGCCACCCTGCTCGCCCACGCGGGCCACCCCGCGCACCAGGACGTGCCCCCGCTCGGTGAACTCCTCGCGCGCGCCCCGCTGTTGCTCGCGCTCGACGCCCACGACGGCTCCGCCCGCCTCGCGCCCGCCGACCCGGAACCCCTGCTCTCCCGTGTCGCGGCGGCGATCGCCCAGTCCCTCGTCGCGGGCACCTGGCCCCGCCTGAAGGCCTGCGAGGCACCGACCTGCCACTGGGCGTACTACGACCGCAGTCCGGCGGGCCGGGGGCGCTGGTGCTCGATGGCGGTGTGCGGGGCGCGCGCGAAGATGCGCCGGTACCGGGCCAAGTAGCCCTAGGCCCTGTCGTCAAGTTCCCGCCCGCCCTCCGGGCGGACGACGGGAATTCGGCGACAGGGCCTGGCCGGAGGTGACTTGAGCGGTCCGGGCGCCGAGCGCAGCCCAGTGGTGCAGAATGCAGCCAGACGCCGGTCCGGCCGACTGAGCCTCGGCCGGACCGGCGTCGCCTTGGCTCGCGCCGTGTTACGCGGTGGGGCGGCCCATCGCGCGGAACGTCCAGCCCGCCTTCCGCCACAGCTGCGGGTCGAGCGCGTTGCGCCCGTCCAGGACCACCCGGGCGCGTACGGCCTCGCCGAGCGCCGCCGGGTCCAGCTCGCGGAACTCCCGCCACTCCGTCAGGTGCAGGACGACATCGGCGCCCCGTACGGCCTCCACGGCGGTGTCGGCGTAGCCGAGCGTCGGGAACAGCCGTAGCGCGTTGTCCATGCCCTTGGGGTCGTAGACCGTGACCTGGCCGCCCTGGAGGTGGATCTGGCCGGCGACGTTCAGCGCGGGGGAGTCGCGGACGTCGTCCGAGTCGGGCTTGAAGGTCGCGCCGAGCACGGCGACCCGCTTGCCCAGGAAGGACCCGCCGCCGAGCGCCTCGCGGGTCATCTCCACCATCTGGCCGCGCCGCCGCATGTTGATGGAGTCGATCTCGCGGAGGAAGGTCAGGGCCTGGTCGGCGCCCAGTTCACCGGCGCGCGCCATGAAGGCCCGGATGTCCTTGGGCAGGCAGCCGCCGCCGAAGCCGATCCCGGCCCGCAGGAACTTCTTCCCGATCCGCTCGTCGTGCCCGATCGCCTCGGCCAGCTTCACCACATCGCCGTCGGCGGCCTCGCAGACCTCGGCCATCGCGTTGATGAAGGAGATCTTGGTGGCGAGGAAGGAGTTCGCGGCCGTCTTCACCAGCTCGGCGGTCGGGAAGTCGGTCACCACGAACGGCGTCCCGGCCCCGACCGGCACCGCGTACACCTCGCGCAGCAGCTTCTCGGCCCGTTCGCTGCGTACGCCGACCACGATCCGGTCCGGGCGCAGGGTGTCCTCGACGGCGAGGCCCTCGCGCAGGAACTCCGGGTTCCAGGCCAGCTCGGCGTCCGTGCCGGCGGGCGCGTGCGCGGCGAGATAGGCGGCCAGCCGGTCCGCCGAGCCGACCGGCACGGTGGACTTGCCGACGACGAGCGCGGGGCCGGTGAGATGCGGTGCGAGCGAGGCGACGGCGGCATCGACGTAACTCATGTCGCAGGCGTACTCCCCGTGCTTCTGCGGGGTGTTCACACACACGAAGTGGACATCGCCGAACGCGGCGACCTCCGCCCAGTCCATGGTGAAGCGCAGCCGCCCGCTCGATCCCTCGATACCGGCGACGTGCTTGCGCAGCAGGTCCTCGAGCCCCGGTTCGTACATCGGGACCTCACCCCGCTGGAGCATCGCGATCTTCTCGGGTACGACGTCCAGACCCAGCACCTCGAAGCCCAGCTCGGCCATGGCCGCGGCGTGCGTGGCGCCCAGGTAGCCGGTGCCGATCACGGTGATCTTGAGGGCCATGAATGCTCCAGAAGGGGTACGGGGGCGATGCGCGCCCGAGCATAGTCGGAGGTCCTGACGGGCAACTTTCCCCCTGTCGCCAAGCTCACGTATCACTCCCGTGGGCGGGCCCCTAAAATTTGGGTTACTTAACAGTAATTAGCACCGTCATCACAGCGTCCTTGGAGCGTGAGAGACCTTGGCCGGATCGGCTGACTTCGACCTGTACCGCCCGTCAGAGGAGCACGACATGCTCCGCGACGCGATCCGCTCACTGGCCGAGGCGAAGATCGCGCCGTACGCCGCAGCGGTGGACGAGGAGTCCCGCTTCCCGCAGGAGGCGCTCGACGCCCTGGTGGCGAACGACCTGCACGCCGTCCACGTGCCCGAGGAGTACGGCGGCGCGGGCGCGGACGCGCTGGCCACGGTGATCGTGATCGAGGAGGTGGCCCGTGTGTGCGCCAGCTCCTCCCTCATCCCGGCGGTGAACAAGCTGGGCTCGCTCCCCGTGATCCTCTCGGGCTCCGAGGACCTGAAGAAGAGGTACATGACGCCGCTCGCCAAGGGTGACGCGATGTTCTCGTACGCCCTCTCCGAGCCGGACGCGGGCTCGGACGCGGCCGGCATGAAGACGAAGGCGGTCCGTGACGGCGACCACTACGTCCTCAACGGCGTGAAGCGCTGGATCACCAACGCGGGCGTCTCCGAGTACTACACGGTGATGGCGGTGACGGACCCCGAGAAGCGCTCCAAGGGCATCAGCGCGTTCGTGGTCGAGAAGTCCGACGAGGGTGTCTCCTTCGGCGCCCCGGAGAAGAAGCTCGGCATCAAGGGCTCCCCGACGCGCGAGGTCTACCTCGACAACGTCCGTATCCCGGCAGACCGCATGATCGGCGCCGAGGGCACCGGCTTCGCCACGGCGATGAAGACCCTGGACCACACCCGCATCACGATCGCGGCACAGGCCCTCGGCATCGCGCAGGGCGCCCTCGACTACGCCAAGGGCTACGTCAAGGAGCGCAAGCAGTTCGGCAAGCCGATCGCCGACTTCCAGGGCATCCAGTTCATGCTGGCCGACATGGCCATGAAGATCGAGGCCGCCCGCCAGCTGACCTACGCGGCGGCGGCCAAGTCCGAGCGCGGCGACAAGGACCTCACCTTCCAGGGCGCGGCGGCCAAGTGCTTCGCCTCGGACGTGGCGATGGAGGTCACCGTCGACGCGGTCCAGCTCCTCGGCGGCTACGGCTACACCCGCGACTACCCGGTCGAGCGCATGATGCGCGACGCGAAGATCACCCAGATCTACGAGGGCACGAACCAGGTCCAGCGGATCGTGATGGCGCGCAACCTGCCGTAAAGGCACCGGAGTTGGCATGAAGAAGGGGGCCCTTGTCCGACAAGGGCCCCCTTCTTCGTGCCACCGGTCGCGTCAGTTGCCGGAGACCGTGACCTTCTGGTCGTTGTTCAGCTCGTTCACCAGGGTCTTGACCTTCGCCTTGTCCCAGATGAGGTTGCCGCCGGTGGAGCCGGAGATCGGCATGTTCATCGAGGTGCCGTCGCCGCCGCTGACGCCCTTCATCGCCCAGAACATGGACGCCAGGTCCCAGAGGGACATGTCCTTGTCGACGGACAGGGAGTCCAGGCCGGCGCCGAGCGTCGGGTAGAGCTTGAAGGGGTTGAGCAGGGTCCCGGGCGTCGCCACCTGGTGGGCCAGGGCGGACAGGAACTTCTGCTGGTTCTTCGTGCGCTGCAGGTCGGAGGCGGCGAACGCGTGCCGGGTCCGGACGAAGGCCAGGGCCTCCTCGCCGTTCAGCGTCTGCTTGCCCGCCTTGAAGTCGGCGCCCGAGTACGAGTCCTTGAAGCCCTTGTCGATGTCGATGGTGACCCCGCCGACCGCGTCCACGATGTCCGCGAAGCCGTTGAAGCCGATCTCGACGTAGTGGTCGATGTGCAGGCCCATGTTGTACTCGACGGTCCGGACGAGCAGCGTCGGCCCGTCCTCCGCGTACGCGGCGTTGAGCTTCGTCTGGCGGCCCGTGTTCTTGTACGTCTTGCCCGAGGTGGAGCCCACGTACGACGGGATCGTGACGTTCGAGTCGCGCGGCAGCGAGATGAGCGTGTCGCCGCTGTCGCCGACGTGCAGGATCATCATCGAGTCGGTGCGCTTGCCCGCCGCGGAACCGGTGTGCAGCTTCTTCTTCTCGGCGGCCGTCAGCCCCTCGCGGCTGTCGGAGCCGACGATCAGGTAGTTCGTGCCGTCGCCGCCCGCCGGCCGGTCGATCACCTTCGACAGGTCGACATCGCGGTTCAGCTTGGAGTCGGCCCAGAAGTAGGTGCCGATGGTGGTCACGACCAGCACGGTGACCACGGTGATCGCGGTCCACTTGATACGACGCCTCCAGTTCGGCGCGCGCCGCGGACCGCGCCCGCCGTCCGGGCCCTCGGGTCCGGCCGGGCCACCGCCGCCGTAGACCTGGCCGGTGTTGTAGCCGTCGTAGCCGTTGTCGTAGCCGCCCTGGCCGTAGCCCTGCTGGCCCTCGTCATAGCCCTGGCCGCCCGTGTACGACGGCTGCGGCGGGACTCCGGCGCCGTACGGCGGGGCCTGCGGGCCGCGTCGTACCTGGCGCATCACGCGTGCGCTCTCCGGCTGTGCGTTCGCGCCACCGCGTCCGTACTCGTTGCCGCGGTTGCCGCCGGACCATCCCTCGGGCCAATCGTTCATGGGGCCCAGTGTGCAGGTTGCGACCATGCCCAATACAAGGGTCGTAGGAAAATCAGGGCACTGCTGTTGCGAAGCCAACACAAAGTCCGCAGATGTCCACCGGCATAGGGTGATGACCATGACAGATCTGCCGGGCAAGCCGACGTCCGCCTCCCGCACCACCCTCAGCCACATCATGACCAATGCCGACACGAACCTGCTGGGGACCGTGCACGGCGGTGTGATCATGAAGCTGGTCGACGACGCGGCGGGCGCGGTCGCCGGGCGGCACAGCGGCGGACCGGCGGTCACCGCGTCGATGGACGAGATGGCGTTCCTGGAACCGGTCCGGGTCGGCGACCTCGTCCATGTGAAGGCGCAGGTCAACTGGACCGGCCGGACCTCGATGGAGGTCGGCGTGCGGGTCCTGGCCGAGCGCTGGAACGAGTCGACCCCGGCCACCCAGGTCGGCTCGGCGTATCTGGTGTTCGCCGCCGTCGACGCCGACGGAAGGCCCCGGGCCGTGCCGCCGGTGATCCCCGAGACCGAGCGTGACGAGCGCCGCTGCCAGGAGGCTCAGATCCGCCGCACCCACCGGCTGTCGCGCCGCCGCGCGATCATGGAACTGCGCGAGAAGCGGGCGGCGGAGGGCCTCGACGACTGACCTGGGTCCTGTCGGGCCGGGGCGGGGGACCCTCTCCGAAAAAGTGTCACGGAAATCGCCTAAAGTGACACACTTTTTTCAGGAGCACCCCACCTCGTCCCCGGTCACCACCCCGAACCCGCCCTGCGGCACATCCGCCGCCCGCACCCGCACGACCTGCTTGAAGTCGCTCCCGGCGATCACCTTCAGCAGCGGCCCCTGCCCCTTCACCGCCCGCAGCTCACTCCCGGGCAGCGCCGCCGCGAGGGACTTCGCGGACCGGTCCCAGCGGGGGTCGTAGGTGACGACCGTCCGTCGTACGGCGTGGTCGGCGGCGCTCACCGGCAGATGTGTCGTACGGAAGCCGATCGCCGCCAGTGCCGCGTCGACCCGCTTGCCGAGGCCGGCCGCCGCCGTCCCGTTCTCCACCTGGACCCGGATCTGCTGCGGGGCCACATCCACCTTCACGGCGTTGGCGCGCGGCGCCCGGTGCACGGTCAGCGGCTTGTCGTCGCGCAGGGCCTCGAAGAGCTTCGCCGACTTCGGCTCGTCCCACTTCAGGGTGGAACCGATGCCCTTCACGACGTAACCCATCTGTCCGATGGGCACGGTGGTGAACTCGGAGGAGGAGGGCGAGAAGGTGCGCATCGCGCGGCCGAGGTCGAGGAGTTCGTCGGTGCCGAAGCCCTTGTCCGCGCGGACCGAGCCGAGGACCGCGCGGGTCACGTCACGGAACTTCAGCGGGTTCAGCAACACCCCGGAGGAGGTGGCCTGGTCGATCAGCGCGGCGAGGAAGCGCTGCTGGCGTTTCATGCGGCCGAGGTCGGAGGCGCCATCGACGTGCCGCGAGCGGACGTACTGGAGGGCCTGACCGCCCATCAGGGTGTGCGCGCCGGCGGGCAGATCGAGACCCGTGTAGGAGTCCTTCAGGGGTTCGGCGGTGCAGATCTTCACGCCGCCCAGGACGTCGACCGTCTTCATGAAGCTGGTGAAGTCGACCTCCAGGTAGTGGTCGATCTTCACGTGGGTCATGCTCTCGACGGTCTGCACGGTGAGGTTGGGGCCGCCCTCCGCGTACGCCGCGTTGAGCTTGATGGGGTGCGGGTTGTGGCGTGCGCCGGTGGTCTGGTCGGTGTGCGGGGGCGTCTCGGCGTAGGAGTCGCGCGGCAGGCTGACCACGCTGGCCCGCTCCCGGTCCTCCGAGATGTGCACGATCATGATGGTGTCGGTGCAGTGACAGGGCGCGCCGCCCAGGTGGTACTTGTGCCGCTCCTGCTCGGTGATCCTGTCGCGGCCGTCGGTGCCGACGAGCAGGACGTTCATGCCGTGGCCCGCGCGGGGGCGGTTCTTCATGTCCTTGAAGGGGTCGACGCGGGCGATGTCCGCGTCGAGGCTGGTGACCACCGCGTGCCCGATCCCGGCGGACGCGAGCACCACCACGGACAGCGTCGTCGCCGCCCGCATGGCCCAGCGCGGCTTCTTGGGCCGTACGGGGGGCCGTGGGCGGCGCTGCGGCGGACGGGCGGCGGGAGAGCGGCGGGGCGGCGTGGGCATGGGGGACACCTCCGCGAGGGCCGTACGTGGGATCTTGAGCACCGTAGGCCCATACGATCTGATACCACCGCAGCCGCCCGGGCGGGGCGCGTCCGTGTCCCCCGTTCGCGGTAACGTGAGCCCTCTATGAACGCCAAGCCCGACGTGCGACTCCCCGCCGTTTCTGTGATCATGCCCGTTCTCGACGAGGAGCGGCATCTGCGCGGAGCCGTCCAGGCGATCCTCGCGCAGGAGTACGCCGGCGAGATGGAGGTCGTGCTCGCCCTCGGTCCCTCGAAGGACCGCACGGACGAGATCGCGGCCGAGCTCGTGGCCGAAACTGCATCTTTTAAGAGCAAGCGTGTCCACACCGTCCCGAACCCGGCCGGCCGCACACCCGCGGCCCTCAACGCCGCGATCAAGGCCTCCCGCCATCCGATCGTCGTCCGCGTCGACGGCCACGGCATGCTCTCGCCGAACTACATCGCCACCGCCGTACGGCTCCTGGAGGAGACCGGCGCGCAGAACGTCGGCGGCATCATGCACGCCGAGGGCGAGAACGCCTGGGAGGACGCGGTCGCCGCCGCGATGACCTCGAAGATCGGCGTGGGCAACGCCGCCTTCCATACGGGAGGGGAAGCGGGGTCCGCCGAGACGGTCTACCTCGGGGTGTTCCGGCGCGAGGCGCTGGAGCAACAGGGCGGCTACAACGAGGAGTTCATCCGCGCCCAGGACTGGGAGCTGAACTTCCGCATCCGCGAGGCGGGCGGCCTGATCTGGTTCTCGCCGGAGCTGAAGGTGTCGTACCGCCCGAGGCCGAGCGTGAAGGCACTCGCCAAGCAGTACAAGGACTACGGCCGTTGGCGGCACGTCGTCGCCCGCTACCACGAGGGCTCCATCAACCTGCGCTACCTCGCCCCGCCGACCGCCGTGTGCGCGATCGCGGCCGGGATCGTGGTCGGCGCGGCCCTGACCCCGTGGGGTTTCCTGATCCCCGGCGGCTACCTCGCGGCGATCGCGCTCGGCTCACTCCCGGCGGGCAAGGGCCTGTCGTTGAAGGCCCGCCTGCAGATCCCGCTCGCCCTCGCCACCATGCACATGTCGTGGGGCTACGGCTTCCTCACCAGCCCCAAGTCCCTCGCGAAGCGCGTCATCGCGTCCCGGCGGCCGGCGGTACTCAGCTCGACCAGCAGCTGAAGTACCGCGGGCGTCGGGCCCGTGAGCCGCTCAGCCCGCCTGTGGCCTCCGCCGCCGCATCCGCGACCTGACCCAGGCGACCGTCGCGACCACGGCGACGAGCATGACGAGGTCCTCGGCCAACGACTCCAGCGCGCCCGCGACGGAGTGGCCGAAGGCGACGGCGGTCGCGAAGTGCGCGATCGTGACGGTCAGGAGCGCGAGGGCGAGCCGGGTCTCCCCGGCCCGCCCCGGCAACAGTCCGCTCACCAGACGTAGTTCGGGTCGACGTGCATACAGGCCGTGGTGTCCGAGCCGTTGAGGGCGTCCGCCGATGTCGGGGTCGTGTCGTCGTCGGCCGGGGCCTTGTACTTCGTGCCGGTGCTCCAGTCCGCGCCGACGACCAGGGTGACCCCGGAGACGCTCGTCGACTTCTTCACCGCGCTCGTCGGGATGCCGAGCGCCTTGGCGACCCGCTGGGCGTCGCCCTCCAGATCGGCGCTCGGATAGCGGACGACCGTCGTGGCCTCGCTGGGGGCCGAGGACGAGTCCGCCACGGCCTCCTTGAAGCCCTTGCCGACGAGGAGCCCGGCCACCGCCGTCGCCCGCCCGCGTACCGCGCTCGTCGTGCTGGTGCGGGTGCCGTTCTCCACCTGTACGGCGATCTTGTCGTCGGCGGCGGCCGGATCGGTGGACGCCTTCACCGGGGTCGTCGTCTTCTTCTTGTCCTTGCCGTCCAGCGCGATGTCCTCACGGACCAGCCGGAACAGCTTCGCCGCGTCGGTCGGCTTGGGCACCACCCGGCCGCTGCTGCCCGAGTACTCCCACGGCATCGTCGTCATGGTGATCCGGCCGGTCGGAACCTTCTTCAGTTCCTTGCTCAGGTCGTAGAGCTTGGCGACCGTCCCGAGACCGTTGTCGACCGTGAGCGCCTTGGTGGCCGTCTCGGCGAGGCTGCGCAGCTCGGTCGGGTTGCTCAGCGTGGCGTTCTCGCGCAGCTGGCGGACCATCGAGTTCATGTACTGGTGCTGCGCCTTGGTGCGGGCGATGTCGGTGTCGTCCTCGAAGCCGTAGCGCGTGCGCAGCCACTGCAGGGCCTGCTTGCCCTTGATGGACGTGGTGCCCGCCTTCAGCTTCAGGCCGGAACCCTTGCCGGAGGAGGTGTGCGAGTAGATGTTCGCGGTCACACAGACCGGCACCCCGCCGATCGCGTCCGCCATCGACACCACACCCGAGAAGTCGACCATCATGAAGTGGTCGATGTGGATGTCGGTCAGTTTCTCCCAGGTCGCCACCGTGCAGCCGGGGCCGCCGCGGCCCAGCGAGTCGTTCGTGATGACGTCGGTCTCGGCCGCGTACGTCTTGCCGGTGTCCGGGTCCGTGCACTTGGGGATGTCCGTCAACGTGTCGCGCGGCATGCTCACGACCGACATGTTGGAGCGGTCCGCCGAGACGTGCAGCAGCATCTGGACGTCGGCGCGGGCCGGGGTTCCGTAGGTGTCCTTCGCGCCGCCGAGCTTCTGGTTCTCCGCGGAGTCCCGCGCGTCCGAACCGATCAGCAGGATGTTCAACGGCTTCTGCCCGGCCGCGTTGGCCTTGGACTCGGCCGCCCGGTCCTTCTCGTCCCCGATGTACAGGGGGTCCTTGTTGATGTTGTCGTTGAGGTGCTCGTAGTACAGATATCCGGCGCCGGCCGTCCCGGTTATGACCACCGCGAGGACGATCGCCGACCAGCGCAGCACCCGGCGTCTACGACCCTTGCGTCTGCCTCCGCCGCCGTCCGCCGGTCCGTTCCCGCCCGTCGGTTCCTTACCGTCCGCCGGTCTCTTCCCGTCCACCGGCGCGAGCGACATCGTGTCCTCAACCGCCGGTCCCTCCCCACGCACGCTGCTCCGAGTCAAGTCCCCACCCCTCCCACGCCGCGCTCTGACACACGGGTCCGCCCCGCGCCCCGTTAGACGCGGAACGGACCCGTGTGGTCACTTACTTGGCGCACTCAACCTTGTCCGCCGTGGACTTCTGGACCCCCTCCGGCGTCGACCCCGCGGTCGAGGTGAGCGGGACGCCGGCTCCCTTGAAGTCCTTGCCCAGGGTCAGCGTCATCGCCGGGAGTCCCTGGGAGTTCTGCACACTCTTGCCCGGCTTCATCGCGGACCCCGAGAGGCCCATGATGGCGGCGAGCCTGCGAGCCTGGTCCGCCTGGTCGGGTGCGTACTCAAGGGTCGTCTTCGCGAGCGCCGCCGGAGCGTTGCCCGCGTTCTCGGACTTGAGCACGCCCTCATCATTCTGCAGCCACGTAAGAGTTTCCTGTGCGCTGCCGGCGTCGGCCCCTCCGTTGAGGATCCGCACCCGCACGGCGGAGGCGGCGGACTTGGTGCCCTTGAGCCGGGCGGCCACGGCGGCCTTCTCCTTCGCGGCCTTCTGCTTGACCGCGGTGAAGGAGGTGTCGCTCTTGATCAGCGAGAACACCTGCGGGGCGGTCGTGTTGTTGAGGACGACCGTCACCGGGGTCTTCTCCGCCGGGTTGTCGACGACCGGCACGGTGGTGAAGGTGAGGTTCTTCGGGTTGAGCTTGCCCAGTTCCAGACCGAGGTCCTTCAGCTTGCCGATCGTGTCGAGGTTGGAGTCGACGGTCAGCGCCTTGGTGCCGGCCTCCGCCAGCTTCACCATCTTCGTGGGGTTGGTGAGCGTGGAGTTGGACTTCAGCTTCCGCATCAGCGCGCTGAGGAACTGCTGCTGCAGTGTGATCCGGCTCAGGTCACCGCCGAAGCCCACCGAGTGCCGGGTCCGCACGAAGGCCAGCGCCTGCTCGCCCGTGAGGTTGTGCGTGCCCTTGGACAGCTTCAGATGCGAGTCCGAGTCGTCGATGTTCTTCGCGAGACAGACCTCGACCCCGCCGACCGCGTCCGTCAGTGTCTTCACGGCGTTGAAGTCGGCCACCATGAAGTCGTCGGGCTGGATCCCGGTCAGCTCGGTGACCGTTCGCACGGTGCAGCTGGGCGTACGGCCGCTCTGGCCCAGGCTGGTGTTGAAGCGGACGCCCGTCGAGCCCGGGATGACCTTCGACGTGCCGTCCGACTGGGTCGTAGGACAGTCCGGGACGTCGGTGATCAGGTCACGGGGGATGCTGAGCGCGGTCGCGTTCGAGCGGTCCTTGGACACGTGCAGCAGGATCGTGGTGTCCGCGTGGCCGACGCTGCCGGCGTCGCCGTAGCCCTCGTTGCCCGCGCCCGTGCGCTTGTCGGTGCCGATCACCAGCAGGTTGATGGCCTTGCCCTTGCTGAAGCCACCGGTGCTCGCGCCGTCGTCCGAGGCGGTCGTGATGTTGTCGTTGAGGTGCTGGATGTAGAGGTATCCGGCCGCGGAGACGGCGATCAGCACGAAGGCCAGACCGCCGCCGGTCCACATCAGGATCTTCTTGCCCTTGGCCTTCTTCTTGACCGGCCGGCGACCGCGCCGGGCCGGTGGCTCCTCGGGTGCGCCCCGCCGTCTGCGCGGCGCGGGCACCTCACGCCCGGGGCTCTTCGGGACCGTCTCCCGCTCCGGAGCCACCGTGCTGTTCCGCACAGTGGCTCTACGGGGCCCAGGCACCGCTGACTGCGGTGTGGAAGGAGTCAGTCGCAGTTCGTATTCGCCAGTGTTCGGATTGATTACCCACTGGTCTGCGGGGTCGATGTTGTCCGCCCGCCCACGGCCTTGCGCGTCCACGGTTTACCGAATCCTCCGTCGGGGCCACGCGGCGCCTTCCCCCTTCAGGCGCTCGGGTCTCGTTCATCCGGTGCGCGAGCACACCGGATCGCTCACACTATCCGGCCAGTTGAGCGTCAAGTGACGGCGGTGACAAATTCCACTTCCCTACAACCGGTCAATCCGCCCTATTTTTCGGAACAGAAGTTCGTCGACTTGGTGCGCGCTTTACCCGCAGCCGTCCTCGGCGGCGGTGTTTCCGCGAAACGTCGGCGCGGGCGTGGCCCCCGAACCGGGCGCCGGATTAAGGGCGTTTGCACCGGAATCCCGTGGAACTTCGGGAACTTCCCCGGCCACCGCGACCGTCGCGTCCGTGCGAATCCGGGCGAACAGCTTTTCGGCCTCGGGCTCCACGAGTTGGTCGCGATTCGCGTTGTAGATGTACGACTCCCGCGGAACGGTAAGGAATTGCACATGTTCGGTGGGGATGTCCCGTACGCCGCGCACCAGTTCGTACAGCCCGCGCAGACTCGCGAGATCCGGATCGGTCGTCAGGGACGAGGTGGCCGCGTCCAGCACCGGATACAACTTCGCCGGATTGAACAGCACGTCGTCGCTCTGCACCTTGTTGACGAGCGCACCCAGGAACCGCTGCTGACGGTCCATCCGGTCGGTGTCACTGCCATTGCCCAGCGACTTCCGCGCCCGCACATATCCCAGCGCCTGCTCCCCGTCGAGCGTGACCCGGCCCGCCGGCAGCCTCAACCTGGCGGCCTTGTCCCGAATGGGAGCCGTGAGACACACCTCCACCCCGTCCACGGCATCGACCATGTCCTTGAACCCGTGAAAGTCCACCACCATGTGATGGTCGATCCGCACGTTCGTCAGCTTCTCCACGGTCCGGATCGTGCACCCCGAACCCCCCACCTGGAACGCGTAGTTGAACATCGCGAACATCGGCTCGGTCCGCGTCCCGTCCGGCCGCAGACACCCCGGCACATCCACCATCAGATCCCTGGGCAACGACACCGCGGTGGCACTGCGCCGGTCGGCCGCCAGATGCAACAGGATCGTCGTGTCCGACCGCTCGGTCCCCGAGTCCCGCCCGTACTCCGCGTTCCCGTCCCCGGACCGCGAGTCGGACCCGATGAGCAGAATGTTCTGCGCCCCCTTGACCAACGCGGTCGGCCGCTCCTTCTCGTACCGGGCTAGCTCGGCCGCGGCGGCGTTGTCCGGCGTGATGTTCCCGTCGAGCTTCGCGTAGACGGCCCACCCGGCCCCGAAGGCCCCGAGGACGACGACCCCCACCCCGACCCCCACCCCACGCACCCACCGCCGGCGCCGCCGCCGCACAAGCCCCGCCCCGGAAGCGGAACCCCCCGCACCCGGCCCGAGAACCCGTCCTGCGGTGTCGTCCAACACGTGCGGTTCCACCCCTCATGGCCGTCGTGGGAGCGCGTGGTCCTGCGTGTGGTTCTGCTCCTACGACCATGGCGTGGACGGGGGTGGGGAGGCGGGCGTTACTGACCCGTTCGGGTGACTGTCACCCGCTCGCTCTCGACCCGCTTGGCCAAGGACTCCGCACTCAGCTCCGCGAGATTCCGGCACAGGACGACAGAGCCCCCGGAGGCGAGCGGCGCATACAACCCCGCGCTCAACCCTTCCCACGTGTCGTACGACAGCCCCGACAACACCCGGGCCCCCGCCTCCCCGTCGGCCCGAGCCCGCTCGACAACCTGCGCGCCCGTCGACTCCACCCCGCCCACGACCAGGGCGGGTTCCTCAGGGTCGACCGGCGAGAACGCCACGAACCGGTCCCCCTGGCTCGGCACCTCGACGGCGTAGTCGGCGAACCCGGCGGGAGTCTGCGGAAAACGTCCTCCAAGAGGCCGTAGCGCGAGAGCCACCCGCTCGCCGCGACAAGCCCGGGCCGCCTCCAGCGACTCCGGCCCGCTCACCACTGCATCGGCAGCCGTGGGATCCCCGCCCACGTCCGCGACAACCCCCACGGACGAACACGCCAGCAGCCACACCGCCGTCTGCCAGTGCGCCGGCAGCAACAACACGACCCGATCACCGGGTCCGGCCCCAAGATCCCCCTGAAGGAGATTCGCGGTCTTGGCCACCCAATTGGCGAAGGTGGCCACGGACAATTCGACACGTTCCCCCGTGGCGTCGTCGTAGAAGGTCACCAGGGGACGGCCGGGATCCGCGGCAAGCGCGGAACGCAGCAGGTCGGCAGGGGTGCGATCGGTGGCGTTCACCCGCGAAAGCGTACGCGGGCACGCGGCCGTGCACGGAGTGCGGGACCACCGGTTCGGACGAACCGCACCCGACGGTCCGTCAAATCCCAAATAGACAGATATGTATGACCATGTTCAGGATCAGGAGCATGCGTGGATTTCTTGCTTCCTCGATCGGCGTCACCTGCGCCGCCGCACTGGCCCTCCCGCTCACCCTGCCCGCAGCCGCCGCCCCGGCCACGGCTATGGCTTCGGCTCAGGCGGCGCAGCCGACGAGCGGCGCGAGATCCGCGCCGCCGGCCGCCGCACCGGACCTCCCCGGCAGCACCGAGTCGCTGCCCCTCGCCCCCGCGACCCGCGACCGCACCCTGGGCGCGGCCCCCGAACAGGGCCTGACCCGCGCCGACGTCCACCGCTTCTCTCTCGTCGGCGTCACCTGGACCGACCCCGACACCGAACTCCGCGGCCGGGTCCAGGTCCGCACCCGGGCCACCGGCACCGGCGAGTGGTCCGGCTGGCAGGACGTCGACACCCACAACGAGGACCACGGCGCCGACCCCGGCACCGCCGAGCGCGACTCGGGCCACGTCCACGGCTCCACCGCTCCGCTGTGGGTGGGCGACTCGGACGGAGTGGACGTACGTGTGCGAGCGGACCCGGGTGCGACACGGACCGTAGGGAACCAGCCGTCCCCGCTCCCCACCGGCCTGCACCTGGAACTCGTGGACCCGGGCGCGGAACCCCCGGCCGCGGGCGCCCGTCCGACCGCCCGCCGCGCCGCCCTGCCCCTCGCCGCCACCGAGCTCCCGGCGCTCAGCCGGGAGGCCACCGAGCGGGAGGCGGTCACGATGTACGGCCGGGCCCAGCCGTACATCGGCCCGCGCCCGCGCATCATCACCCGGAGCGGCTGGGGCGCCGACGAGAAGCTGCGCGAGAAGGGGTTCGTCTACACGAAGAAGGTCAAGGCCGCCTTCGTGCACCACACCGCCTCCGGCAACAACTACAGCTGCTCGCAAGCGCCTTCAGTCATTCGTGGTATCTACCGCTACCACGTCGAGAGCAGCGGCTGGCGCGACATCGGCTACAACTTCCTCGTGGACAAGTGCGGAACCATCTACGAGGGGCGCGCCGGGGGAGTGGCGAAACCGGTCATGGGCGCCCACACCCTCGGTTTCAACACCGACAGCATGGGGATCGCCGTCCTCGGAACCTTCGGCACCGCCAAACCGTCCTCGGCGGCAGTGACGGCCATCGCCCGCCTCGCCGCATGGAAGCTCGGGCTCTACGGAGTCAATCCGCGCGGCAAGACATACCTGAAGTCCGGGGGTGGCAATCTCTACCGAAAAGGAAAGAACGTACGACTCAATGTGATCTCCGGCCATCGGGACGGGTTCGCCACGGAGTGCCCAGGACGGCAGCTCTACGGCAAGCTCGGCTCGGCCCGCTCCACGTCGGCCCGGTTCCAGGGCCGCTGACGGCGGGGGTGCCGGGGAAGGGTCTGCGGGACGCGTGCACGGTCCGCACACACTGGCCGGCCGAAGAGACAGCTCGGCCGGTCCCGGCAGGAAGCAGAGACGACAGGTGACAGAAGCGATCCTCCTGGTCGGCGGCAAGGGCACCCGGTTGCGCCCCCTCACGGTGCACACCCCGAAGCCGATGGTCAGGGCGGCGGGGGTGCCGTTCCTCACGCATCAGCTGGCGCGGGCGAGAGCGGCGGGCGTGGAACACATCGTCCTGGCCACTTCCTATCTGGCGGAGGTGTTCGAACCGCACTTCGGTGACGGTTCGGCCCTCGGCCTCCACATCGAGTACGTCACGGAGGACGAGCCCCTCGGCACGGGCGGCGCGATCCGCAACGTGGCCCCGCGCCTCCACTCGGCCCCCGACGACCCGGTCCTGATCTTCAACGGCGACATCCTCACCGGCCTGAACATCCGGGCGCTGGTGGACACCCACGAGGCGACCGGTGCGGACGTCTCCCTCCACCTCACGAAGGTCACGGACCCGCGCGCCTACGGCCTGGTCCCCACGGACGGGACAGGCCGCGTCCTGGCCTTCCTGGAGAAGCCCCAGACGCCCGAGGAGATCGTCACCGACCAGATCAACGCGGGGGCGTACGTCTTCCGCCGCTCCGTCATCGACACGATCCCGGCGGGCCGCCCGGTGTCGGTGGAACGGGAGACGTTCCCGGACCTCCTCGCCGCCGGCGCCCACCTCCAGGGCCTGGTGGACTCGACGTACTGGCTGGACCTGGGAACCCCGGCCGCCTTCGTACGCGGCTCGGCGGACCTGGTCCTGGGCCGCGCCCCGTCCCCCGCGATCCCCGGCCGCTGCGGCGACCGCCTGGTCCTGCCCACGGCCCGCGTCGCCCCCGACGCCAAGCTGACGGGCGGCACGGTGGTGGGCGAGGGCGCGTTCGTGGCGGAGGGCGCACGGGTCTTCGGTTCGACGATCCTCCCCGGCGCGGTCATCGAACCGGGCGCCGTCATCACCGACTCCCTCATCGGCACCCGAGCCCGAGTCGGCGAACGTTCCGTCCTCACCGGCGCGGTCATCGGCGACGGCGCGGTCATCGGCGCCGACAACGAACTCCGGGACGGCATGCGGGTGTGGTGCGACGCGCGGATCCCGGCGGGGGCGGTGCGGTTCTCTTCGGACCGGTAGTTCGTGCGGGTGGGGAGGGGCGCCGTCCCAGGGGCTGCGCCCCCGGACCCCCACCCGCCCGGCGCGCTCACAACTTCCCGATGTCCCCGCGAGGCATCTTCGGCGCCCGCCGAGCCGGAGTCCGCCCGCTCAGCAGGATCAACCGAGCCGCCCGATGCCGCTGCCCCGCATACGGCTCAAGCAACGACAACATCACCGCGTCGTCCGCGTCCCGATCCCCCGCGAGCGCCCACCCCACGATCCCCGGCAGATGCAGATCCCCCACGGTCACCGCGTCCGCCGCCCCATGACTCCGCTGCACGGTCTCCGCGGACGTCCACGGCCCCACCCCCGGTACGACCTCCAACCGGGCCCGCGCATCCTCCGCCGACATCGACACCGCCTGCTCCAGCCGCGCGGCGACCCGCACGGCACGCAGGATCGTCGACGCCCGCTTGTCGTCGACCCCGGCCCGGTGCCACTCCCAGGACGGAATCAACGCCCACGCGCGCGGCGCCGGCATCACCCACATCCGCCCGCCGACAGGCCCCGGCGCCGGCGACCCGAACTTCCGCACCAGCAGCCGCCAGGCCCGGTACGCCTCGTCGGTCGTCACCTTCTGCTCCAGCACCGACGGAATCAACGACTCCAGCACCAGCCCGGTCCGCGTGAGCCGCAACCCCGGCCGCCGGTGCTGGGCGACAGCCACCAGCCGATGCCGGGGCACGAACGCGTCGGGATCGTCAGCGGCACCGAGCAGCTCCGGCAACCGCTCCAACAGCCACGCACTCCCCGGCCCCCAGGCCTCCCCGCGCACCTCACCCCCGTGCGCGGACACCCGCAAGGTCCCCGGCCCGACAGGTGTGAGACTGGCCCGCCACACGGACCCGTCGGCGTCCGCCCTGAACGTGGGATCGCCGGCCCCCCGCCGCAACGGCCCCAGCACCAGCCCGAGATCAAGCGGCCAGTCCGGCACCCAGTTCCGCACCCGCCCAGGGGCAGCAGCCTGCCGAGGCACACCCCCAGGCACAACAACATCCCCACCCCGCACAGTCGTACGAGTGGGCCGAGAAGCAAAACGTCCGGCCACGGAAATGTCCTACGAACCTAGGTGGTAGCGCCCCTTCAGGGGCGCGGGGAACTGCGCGCTCAGCCACAAACGACCCGCACTCGCAGACGAGTTCAGCCCCAACGGCGATTCACCGCACCTCGATAAACGCCCCCGCATCCCGCTCGGCCCGAGCCGCAGGCGACGCCGCCGCATGCCCCACAGCCACCGCCCCCATCGGATCCCACCCCTCCGGCAGCCCCAACACCTCCCGCACGACATCCCGGCAGAACATCGTCGAGGACACCCACGCCGACCCCAACCGCTCCCCGGCCAACGCGACCAGGAAGTTCTGCACACCCGCCCCCACGGCCACCACGAACATCTCCCGCTCGGCCCCGTCCCGCCGCGCGTCCCCGTACGTGTGCGACCCGTCCATGACGAGACACGGCACCACGAGATACGGCGCCCCGCGCAACACGTCCCCGCGCCGCACCCGCTTCGCGATGGACTCCTCGGACTTGCCGTCCCGCCGCAGATCCGCGATCCACGCGTCCCGCATCGCGTCCAGCAACGCACCCCGCGACTCGGCCGACTCCAGCAGCACGAACCGCCACGGCGTCGTGTGATGCGGCGCCGGTGCGGTCACCGCCGCGGCCACGGCCCGCCGTACCGCACCGGGGTCGACCGGCTCATCCGTGAAGGCCCGCACGGTACGACGCTGGGTCACCGCCTCCCGTACGGCCTCCGACGTCCCCAGCCGGAACATGTCGTCGCGGCCGCCCCGCACGATGGCCCGCGCGCCCAACCCGTCATCCTCGGCGGTCACGACATGCGGCAACCCCCGCACCACCGCGACCGGCAACCCCGCGGCCTTGCCCTTCACCAGATCACCGGCGGCAGCCAGCTCGTCCGCCGTCGCCACGACCGTCGCGCTGAGCGGATTGCCGTACGCGTCCGTGCCCCCGCGCAGATCGTCCAGCACCCGCACCCCCGCGGCGCCGATCGCGACGTCCGTGAGCCCCGTGCGCCAGGGCCGCCCGAAGGTGTCGGTGACGACGACGCCGATGTCGACGCCGAGTGCGTCCCGCAGCCCGTCGCGGATCGCGCGGGCGGAGGCGTCGGGGTCCTCGGGCAGCAACAGCACTGTCCCGGCAGGGGTGTTGGAGGCGTCGACGCCGGCGGCGGCCATGATCAGGCCCTGCCGGTTCTCCACGATCCGCAGGGCCCCGCGCCGCGCCACGACCCGTACGGTCTCGGCGTCGATCGCGGCCTCCCGGTCGGTCGCCTCGACGATCCGCCCCTCCGCCTTGGACACGATCTTCGAGGTGACGAGGAGCACGTCCCCGTCGACGAGCCCGGGCTCGGCGGCGGCGATCAGCTTGGCGAGGTCGTCGCCCGCCGCGACCTCCGGCATCCCGGGCACGGCCCAGACCCGGTAACCCTCCACCGGTGGCACTTCGCTCATACGGCCCGCACCTCTTCCGCCAACGCCAGCGCCTCCCGCGCCATCCGCGCGGTCGCCTCGGTGTCGGTCATCATCAGCGGTACGGCCCGGCAGCGGATCCCGGCCGCCTCGACGTCCGGTACGGAGGCGGCGTCCACGGTGTCGACGAGCCAGCCGTCGAGCAGCCCGGAGCCGTAGTGCTCGGCCACCGCGGTCGCCGTGGACTCCACGCCCACCGCCGCGAGCACCTTGTCGGCCATCCCGCGCACGGGCGCGTCCCCGACGATGGGGGAGAGGCCGACCACGGGCACCCCGGCCTCGGCGATCGCCTCACGGATGCCGGGCACGGCGAGGATGGTGCCGACGGACACGATCGGGTTCGACGGCGGGAAGAGGATGACGTCCGCCTCCGCGATCGCCTCCAGGACCCCGGGCGCGGGCTTGGCCTGCTCGGCCCCGACCGGTACGACGGCCTCGGCGGCGACCGACGCGCGCAGCCGTACCCAGTACTCCTGGAAGTGGATCACCTTGCGTTCGCCGTCCAGCTCGACGGCGACATGCGTCTCGACGCGGTCGTCCGTCATGGGGATCAGCCGCACCCCCGGCTGCCAGCGGTCGCACAGCGCCTCGGTGACCGCGCTCAGCGGATAGCCGGCGCCGATCATCTGCGTCCGCACGATGTGCGTGGCGAAGTCCCGGTCGCCGAGCCCGAACCACTCGGGCCCGACCCCGTACGCCCCGAGCTCCTCCTTGAGGTGGAAGGTCTCGTCGGCACGGCCCCAGCCCTGCTCCTCGTTGATGCCACCGCCGAGCGTGTACATCACCGTGTCGAGGTCCGGGCAGACCTTCAGCCCGAAGAGGTGGATGTCGTCCCCCGTGTTGCCGATCACCGTGATGTCGGCGTCCGGCACGGCCTGCTGAAGACCGCGCAGGAACCGGGCACCACCGATACCTCCTGCAAGAACCACAATGCGCATGGGGACAAGTCTTGCAGGCGGGGGTGACAACGCGGCAGGCAGTCGTCGCATCGCGGGCCGGACGGCCACCGCATCGAGGGCCGGACGGCCACCACGTCGACCGGTTCTGATCAGGCGGTCACGGCGTCGACCGCTTCCGCCCCGTCGCGCCGCGCGCACGCGGTGTGCATCGGCATCTCGGTGAGGCCGGGGAAGTAGACGTGCAGGCTTATGGCCGGTTCGAGGGTGTCGTTGACGACCTCGTGGACGTACCCCGGCGCGAACACCCGCTGCGCGCCCGCCCCCAACGCGCGCGTGCCCCGCTCGGTGCGCTCGGTCAGCGTGCCGTCCAGGACGGTCAGCACACCGGAGGAGGGGCCGTGGTCGTGCAGTCCGCTGCCCTGTCCGGGCACCCAGGACAGCAGCCACACCTCGTAGCCGGGGCCGGTGCTCAGCCGGTGGTACCAGCGGGTCGTCGCGTCGTACTCGACGAGGTGTTCCCACTGGGCGCGGTCGGCGGCGATCGAGCGCGCCAGGCCGACGAACTCGGCCACGGTGGCCGGGTGTTCGCGCGGTGCCCGGAGGAGGTGCGGGACTTCGAGGATGTCGCCGGCGATCTGGAGGTCGCTGTCGCTGTTCATGGGGGTGCGGTGGTTCCTCGGCGTAAGAAGTAACGGCGGGGGATGGGTGTCACCAAAAAGAAGAGAGAGCAAGTGGGGCCGGAGCGCGAAGGGCTCAACAGCCGGAACAGCAACAACAGCTGCAGCGAGCGTGGGCAGCACCGAGGGACCCGGCGGAGCGGGTCGAGGTGAGTGCCGAGTTCGCGAGCATGCCCACAAGGACATCGGTTCACACCCGCACTGTCAACTCGACGCCCGGTATGTGGGACATGTTTCACCTCATCCGGTTCATCTGAGAGGTGAAAGGTTTGTTCAGGAGGCTATCGGGACACATGGCGCACAACCGGGCGCACAAACCCCGTGGGAACGAGATCGAACTCCTGAGCGTCCTCCCCCGTACAGGCCCTGTCTCGGGGTAGGAGGCGCACGAGGGTCTCCGCTGCCTGTCAAGGTTTATGCCGATTTGAACACTTTCCGCTAGGCCTTGGTTCCGCAGAGTGAATAAGGGGCCCAATAGCAGATCTCGGCTTGACTCGCCCGGAGCAGCACACTTGTAATTTCACTCGTGTCGTTCAGCCGACATCGGTAACGGCTACATCACGGGGACGCGAAAGACAGACGAGGGGCGCACATGACCGAGCTGGTGCAGCAACTGCTGGTCGACGACGCGGACGAGGAACTCGGCTGGCAGGAGCGCGCGCTGTGCGCCCAGACCGACCCCGAGTCCTTCTTCCCCGAGAAGGGCGGCTCCACCCGCGAGGCCAAGAAGGTCTGCCTCGCCTGCGAGGTCCGCTCCGAATGCCTCGAATACGCCCTCGCCAACGACGAACGCTTCGGTATTTGGGGCGGTCTCTCCGAGCGGGAACGCCGCCGGCTCAAGAAGGCCGCCGTCTGAACCGCACGGCACACCTCGGGACATACCTCGGGACCTACTGAACGGCCCGTCGCGACTGGGTTATCCACAGGCGGCGGGCCGTCGCTGTGCCCAGCCGATAGTGTGGGCGCTCGTCCGAGACGTACCGCAGTCCCCTCGGGACGCATGCGTCCACCGCAGTCCATCGAACCGGGGCCCGTACCTCGATGTCCGTGCACAGCCACACGGCAGCCCAACACGACGCTGCCACTCCTGAGTTCCCGCGTCACGTAGTCACCGCGGTGCTCGTCTCCCACGACGGCGCCCGCTGGCTGCCCGACGCGCTCGCCGGGCTGCTCGGCCAGGAGCGCCCCGTGCAGAGCGTCATGGCCGCCGACACCGGCAGCGCGGACGACTCCGCCCAGTTGGTCACCGACACCCTCGGCGCCGACCGCGTGCTGCACCTCGCCCGGCGCACCGGCTTCGGCCAGGCCGTCGAGGAGGCCAACCGCACCGCCCCTGTGCTGACCCCGGACGACCTGCCGTACCTGAAGCGCCCCAGCGGCTGGGACCCCGTCACGCGCACATGGCGCGACGACGCCTACGACATGCCGGAACTCCCGCACGGCGAGCCCGTCCAGTGGCTGTGGCTGCTGCACGACGACTCCGCCCCGGAGCCCGACGCCCTGGCCCAACTGCTGCGCGTGGTGGACCAGGAGTACGAGCTCGGCCGCGAGGACGTGGCCGTCGTAGGCCCCAAACTGCGCGGCTGGTACGACCGCCGGCAGCTCCTGGAGGTCGGCGTCACCATCGCCCACTCCGGGCGCCGCTGGACCGGCCTCGACCGCCGCGAACAGGACCAGGGACAGCACGACCACGTCCGGCCCGTGCTGTCCGTCTCCACCGCCGGCATGCTGATCCGGCGCGACGTCTTCGACGAACTCGGCGGCTTCGACCGCCGGCTGCCCCTGATGCGCGACGACGTCGACCTGTGCTGGCGCGCCACCGCCGCCGGCCACCGCGTCCTGGTCGCCCCAGAGGCGGTCGTACGGCACGCCGAGGCGGCCTCCCGCGAGCGCCGCGCGGTCGACTGCGCGGGCCGCACCGTCGCCTCCCCGCACAAGGTCGACAAGGCCGGCGCCGTCTACACCCTGCTCGTCAACAGCCGTACGGCCGTGCTGCCCTGGGTCCTCGTCAGGCTCGTCGTCGGCACCGTGCTGCGGACCCTCGCCTATCTCGTCGGCAAGGTCCCCGGACAGGCCCTCGACGAGATCCGCGGTCTCCTGGGGACCCTGCTGCGCCCCGAGCGGATCATCGCCGGACGGCGCAGGCGCGGCACCCCGCAGATCGACAAGGCGGAGCTGAAGCCGCTCTTCCCGCCGCCCGGCGCGACCCTGCGAGCCACCTTCGAACAGGCCGCCGCCAGCTTCGTCGACACCTCCGACCCCGAGATCACCTCGGGGGCCGGCCGGCACGGCGGAGCGGTCGAGTCCGGACCCGGCGGCGACGACGCGGACTTCCTGGAGATCGAGCAGTTCGCGCGCGTGAAGCGCATCGCCCGCAAGCCCGGCCCGGTGCTGTTCCTGGTGCTGCTGCTCGTCTCCCTCGTCGCCTGCCGCGGCCTGCTCGGCAGCGGCGCGCTCACGGGCGGCGCGATGCTGCCCGCGCCCGGCGACTCCGGCGAACTGTGGTCCCGCTTCCTGGACTCCTGGCACCCGGTGGGCGCCGGCGGCACCCCGTCCGCACCGCCGTACCTCGCGTTCGTCGCGATGCTCTCCTCGCTGCTGTTCGGCTCGACCGGCCTCGTGGTCACCGTCCTGCTGGTCGCCTCGGTGCCGCTGGCCGGGTTCACCGCCTACTTCGCCTCCCGCCCGCTCGTCGAGTCCCGCCTGCTGCGCGCGTGGGCGGCCGTCGTCTACGCCTTCCTGCCCGCCGCCACCGGCGCCCTCGCTGGCGGCCGCATCGGCACCGCCGTACTCGCCGTGCTGCTCCCGCTGGCCGCCCGCGCGGGCATCGCCGCCAGCGGCCTCACGCATTCCTCGGGCGCCCGCGGCAGCTGGCGCGCCACCTGGGCCTACGCCCTGCTCCTGACCGTCACCACCGCCTTCACGCCGATCATCTGGCCCATCGCCCTGATCCTCGGCATCGCCCTGCTGGCCGTGCGCAGGAGCGACATCACCGCCTACGGCCTGCGCTTCCTGGCCCAGCTCGGCACCCCGCTGCTGATCCTGGCGCCCTGGTCCCTGACGCTGCTCCCGTTCGGCTTCTTCCAGCAGGCCGGCCTGGAGTACGGCTCCGGGTCCGCGTCCCCCCTCGACCTGCTCGGCGCCAGCCCCGGCGGCCCCGGCACGGTCAACGGCCTGATGCTCATCGGCATCGTGCTGGCCGCCCTCGCCGCCCTGCTGCGCAGTGAGCGCACCTTCGGCATCCGGGCCGCCTGGGGCGTCGCCCTGGTGGGCCTCGTCTTCGCCGTCCTGTCCAACAGCTCCACCTGGGCCGGCCCCGCGACCCTCGTCTACGGCCTCGCCCTCCTCGCCGCCGCCGCGCTCGGCGCCGACGGGGCACGCGCGCGTGTCGCCGAACAGAGCTTCGGCTGGCGCCAGCCGGTGGCCGTCCTGATCGCCTTCGCCTCGGCCGCCGGCCCACTGCTCGTCGCCGCCGGCTGGATGATCGGCGGCGCCGACGGTCCCCTGGAGCGCCGCGACCCGACCCAGGTGCCCGCCTTCGTCGCCGAGGAGAGCGACACCCAGGACCAGGCCCGCACCCTCGTCCTCGACAGCGACTCCGCCGCCCACGTCGGCTACATGCTGGTGCGCGGCTCCGGCGCCCGCATGGGAGACGGCGAGTTCGCCGCGTCGGACGGCGAGAACAGCAGACTCGACAAGGTCGTCGCCAACCTCGTCGCCGGCTCCGGCGCCGACCAGGCCGACGAACTCGGCGGCTTCGCCGTGCGCTACGTCCTCGTCCACAAGGGCGCGCCCCGCGAGGTCAGTCGTGTCCTGGACGCCACCCCCGGCCTCAGCAGGCTCAGCCAGGCCGACGGCAGCGCCCTGTGGCGGGTCAACGCGCAGGTCTCCCGTGCGGCCGTCGTGGCCGGTACCGCCGCCCCGAAGCCGGTCGCCGCGGGACCCGTCGACATCCACACCACGATCCCGTCCGGCGCCACCGGCCGCGTCCTGCGCCTCGCCGACTCGGCCGCCGCGGGCTGGACGGCCACCCTGGACGGCAAGCCGCTCACCCGCACCACGGTCGACGGCTGGGCCCAGGGCTTCCAACTCCCCGCCACCGGCGGCAGGTTGGACGTCACCTACGACGACCCGATCGGGCACACCGCCTGGCTGTGGACCCAGGGCGCGCTCGCCCTCGTCCTCGTCGTGCTCGCCCTGCCGGGCCGCCGACGTGACGTCGACGACGACCTCCCCGAGGAGGAGCTGATCCCGGCCCAGGCGGTCGCGGGCGAGGGCCGCCGGGCCCGCCGCCTGCGCGCCCAGGCGGAGACCGAGGCAGCCGACCAGGCGGACGAGGCGGCGGACATCGCGGGCACCGGGGAGTTCGACGCGTTCGCCTCGGACACCACTCCTCCTCCTGCGGAGGAGGAGGTCGCCGCTGCGATCCCGCAGCAGCAGTCCTACGGCGAGTGGGATGCCGCGAGCTACGCCGGCGCCGAGTACGGCACCTACGGCGGCGAGCAGTACCAGGCCGACCAGCAGTACCCGGCGGGCACCTACGACCAGTCGTACCAGGCGGACCCCTACCAGGGCGGCCAGTACGACCCGTACGCCTACGGCGGCCAGCCCCCGACACCGGCGTACGACCCGACGTACGAACCGGGCTACGACCAGAACCAGGGCCAGACCCAGGGCCAGAACCAGGGCTACGACCCGAACTACGACCCGAACTACGACCCCGCCTACGACCCGGCCCAACAGCATCCGCACGGCAGTGAGCGCCCCGACGGGAGCCAGCAGTGAACCGCACCACCCTGTCCTTCCTCGCCGGCGTGGCCGCGCTCGCCGCCGTCACCGGGTTCGCCGAGATGAAGACACCGGCCGCGTCCGGCACCCACACCGCCGAGGCAGCCGCCCAGCTGCCCGTGGAGCGCACCAGCCTGCTGTGCCCGGCACCGAGCACCTCCGACCTCGCCGACACGTCGTACACGTCCTTCACGCCCGTCACTACGGGCACGGACGACAGCGGCAAGGCCGAACTCCAGGCCGCGGGCGAGGAGTCGGGCGACGGCACGAGCAGCAAGGGCAAGAAGAAGCCCGCCAAGCCCGTCCTGACGCCCAAGGCCCCCGGCACGCCGGCCACCGGCGACAGCTCCGGCGCCGACTCGCCCGCGCTGCTCGGCACGGCTGAGGGCAAGTACGCGCCCGGCTGGACCGTCCAGGAGACCACCGAGGTCGCCGCGGGCAACGGACGCGGCCTCCAGGGCGTCAACTGCACCGCCCCGGACACCGAGTTCTGGTTCCCGGGCGCCAGCACCTCCGCCGACCGCACCGACTACGTGAACCTCACCAACCCGGACGACTCCGCAGCCGTCGTCGACATCGACCTCTACGGCAAGGACGGCGACCTCAAGTCGACCGTGGGGGAGGGCATCACGGTCGAGCCGCACGCCGACGAGCCGATCCTGCTGTCCACCCTCACCGACGACCAGGAGACCGACCTGACCGTGCACGTGACCGTGCGCAGCGGCCGGGTCGGCGCGTCCGTACAGGCCCTCGACGCCAAGCTCGGCGGCGACTGGCTGGCCGCGTCCACCGACCCGGCGGGCAGCCTGGTCATGCCGGGCATCCCGAAGGACGCCACCTCGGTACGGCTGATCGTCTTCACACCGGGCGACTCGGACGCCGACCTGAAGGTGCGGCTCTCCTCGCCCACCGGGATGATCACGCCGGCCGGGCACGAGACCGTGCACGTCAAGGCGGGCATGACGATCGGCGTCGACCTGGGCGACGTCACCCGCGGCGACCCGGGCTCCCTGGTCCTGACACCGACCGACCAGTCCGTGCCGGTCGTCGCCGCCCTGAAGGTCGTACGGGGCAAGGGCAGCAAGCAGGAGACGGCGTTCATCCCGGCGACCGCCCCGGTCGGCACGCGCGCGACGTCCGCCGACAACAGCGGCAAGGGCTCCACGCTGTCCCTGGTCGCGCCCACCCGCACCGCGACCGTCAAGGTCACCGCGTCGGCCGGCAGCGGCGGCGGTACGCCGGTCTCCAAGACGTACACGATCAAGGCAGGCACCACACAGGACGTCGAACTCCCGGTCCCCGGCGGCCTGAAGGGCACCTACGCGCTGACCGTCGAGCCCCAGTCGGGCGGCCCGGTGTACGCGGCCCGGACGCTGTCGGCGACCGAGGAGGGCGTACCGGGCTTCACGATCCAGACCCTGCCCGACGACCGGGGGACGGTGTCGGTGCCGCAGACGGACGAGGACCTGTCGGTCCTTCAGAAGTAGCGGTCCACGACCCCACGCGCGCGGGGAGGGATCAGTCCTCCCCGTAGCGCGGATCGACGGTCTCCGGGGTGAGGCCCAGCAGTTCGGCGACCTGCTCCACGACGATCTCGTGGACCAGGGCCGCGCGTTCGTCGCGCCCCTTCGTGCGGATCTCGACCGGCCGCCGATAGATCACCACGCGCGCGGGATGCCCCTCACGGGCTGCGATCGTGCCCCCCAGAGGCACCGACTCGTCGTTCCAGCCCTCGCCCGCACCACCCAGTCGAGGGACTTCCAGGACGAGGAAATCGATGTCGGCCAACTGCGGCCAGCGTCGCTCCAGGCGCTCCACGGAGTCCTGCACCAGATCCGCGAACGCCTCGGCCCGGCTCGCGGCCAGCGGAACCTGCGGCGGTGCGATCGGGCCGCGCATGCCCCGGCCGTGGCGATCGCGGCGGCGGGGCCCGGGGCCGGCGGCGGGGGGCGGTACGGGGGTGTCCATCACTGGTGAAGCGTAGTCCCCGTCAGGTCCGGCCGCCGGACTCCACTCGCCGTCCGGGCCCTCGGGCGCCATGTCGCCGGATGACCATTCCGGCCAAGGTTGGGCTCGATTCCGTATGTCTCCAAGACCGTCGCTCTCAAGGCAATTGACGGTGTTTGTGCCGAGTGGTGACCGGACCCGACTCCGTTCGAGATCCCGGGAAGGGGTGTTCGCGCAGGTCAGCAGCGCGTTCCCGGAGAGGTGTGTGGGGCGTTTCACAACCCGACACGGTGGAGTGACCTGGGGGAGAGTCGTCGCGGCCCGCTCAAGAGTGCGGTACCGTCCAACGTCGTGAGCCCTGTACGTCGCTGTTCGCGCACCGCTTGCGGCCGGCCCGCCGTCGCGACGCTGACGTACGTCTACGCCGACTCGACCGCGGTCCTCGGCCCGCTCGCCACCTACGCCGAACCCCACTGCTACGACCTGTGCGCCGAGCACTCCGAGCGCCTCACCGCGCCCCGCGGGTGGGAGGTCGTCCGCCTCCTCGACAGCTCCGCTCCGGCCCGCCCGAGCGGCGACGACCTGGAAGCGCTTGCCAACGCGGTACGCGAGGCGGCCCGCCCGCAGGAGCGGGCGGCAGGAGCCGGCGGCGGGGGCGGGGCTCGTACGGCGGACCCGATGGAGGTCGCGCGCCGGGGGCATCTGCGGGTGCTGCGGTCGCCGGACAACTGACGTCGGCTGTCCGGGAGTTCGTTCGACGATCCCATGGTGATCGCCACCCACGAGCGGGCCTTGCTGCGAGAGCGCTGCCCTGAGCTCAGGTAAGAGTCTGTGGACGGCTCAGTTACCGCACGTCGCGCTGTCGGTCCCTGCGGGTAGTTTGGGGCGACCGATAGGACTTTCTGGAGGGTTGGCCGTGTCTGCTGATTTGTCGCAGCTCGTGAAGGCGTACGACGTACGGGGCGTCGTCCCGGACCAGTGGGACGAGTCCTTGGCCGAGTTGTTCGGGGCGGCCTTCGTTCAGGTGACCGGCGCCACTGCGATCGTGACCGGGCACGACATGCGGCCCTCGTCCCCCGGACTCTCCGCAGCCTTCGCGCGCGGGGCGGCGGCTCGCGGCGTCGACGTGACCGAGATCGGCCTGTGCTCCACGGACCAGCTGTACTACGCCTCGGGCGCGTTCGACCTCCCCGGCGCCATGTTCACGGCCTCGCACAACCCGGCGAAGTACAACGGCATCAAGATGTGCCGGGCGGGCGCGGCCCCCGTCGGCCAGGACACCGGCCTCGCCGAGATCCGCCAACTCGTGGAGTCCTGGCTGGACTCGGGCGCCCCGGAAGCCTCCGGCCCGACGGGAACGATCACGAAACGGGACACGTTGGAGGATTACGCGGCGCACCTCCGCGGCCTCGTCGACCTGACCTCCGTCCGCCCCCTGAAGGTCGTCGTCGACGCGGGCAACGGCATGGGCGGTCACACGGTCCCGACCGTGTTCGCCGGCCTGCCGCTCACCCTGGTCCCGATGTACTTCGAGCTGGACGGCACCTTCCCGAACCACGAGGCCAACCCGCTCGATCCGGCCAACATCGTCGACCTCCAGGCGCGCGTCCGCGAGGAGGGCGCCGACCTCGGCATCGCCTTCGACGGCGACGCCGACCGCTGCTTCGTGGTCGACGAGAACGGCGACCCGGTCCCGCCGTCCGCGATCACCGCCCTGGTGGCCTCCCGCGAGCTGGCGCGGAACGGCGGCAAAGGCGTGATCATCCACAACCTGATCACCTCCTGGTCGGTCCCCGAGGTCGTCAAGGAGAACGGCGGCACACCGGTACGCACACGCGTGGGCCACTCCTTCATCAAGGCCGAGATGGCCAAGTCCGGCGCGATCTTCGGCGGCGAGCACTCCGCGCACTACTACTTCAAGGACTTCTGGAACGCCGACACGGGCATGCTGGCCGCCCTCCACGTCCTAGCCGCGCTGGGAGGCCAGGACGGCCCGCTCTCCGCCCTCGTGGCCCAGTACGACCGTTACGTGGGCTCAGGCGAGATCAACTCCACGGTCGACGACCAGGGAGCCCGCCTCGCGGCGATCCGCGCCGCCTACGAGAGCCAGGACGACCTGACGCTCGACGAACTCGACGGCCTCACCGTCACCTCCGCCGACTGGTGGTTCAACGTCCGCCCCTCCAACACGGAACCGCTGCTGCGGCTCAACACGGAGGCGCGGGACGAGGCCACGATGGGGAAGGTGCGGGACGAGGTGCTGGGGATCATCAGGGGGTGACGGCGGGCGGTACGTTCTGGGCGCCGGTCGATTTCCAGCCCGTCCGGCGCTTCCGTCCGGCGCTTGAGGACGAGGCCGTTCAGGCCGAAGCGGGGGTCAGGGGGCGCAGCCCCCAGGTGGGTCGGCCCCAACCCCGGCAAGCACTTCCCACCGGCGGTAACCTGACCAGGCACATCCGCACGCACCGTCGTAGACACTCGCCCTGGAGGGACACCCCATGCCGCTCGAAGCCGGCCTCCTGGAGATCCTGGCCTGCCCGGCCTGCCACGCCCCCCTCAAGGAGCAGGACACCGAGCTGATCTGCACCGGTGAGGACTGCGGCCTGGCCTACCCCGTACGGGACGGCATCCCCGTCCTCCTCGTCGACGAGGCCCGCCACCCCGCGTAACCGACGACGACGCGATCGGAGGCCGCCGCCCATGCTCGACGAATCGCTGCTCGACTCCCCGGACGCGCTGACCGAGGCCGACCGCCGAGCCCTGCTCCGCGGTGCCGCCGAAGCCGGTGCCCGGGTGCGCACAGCCGCCCGGCACGCCGCCGAGGCCGGTGTGAACGACCTGAAACCGGACGGCCGCCCGCGTGCCATCCTGATCGCGGGCCCCGGCGCCGCCGCCACCTGCGTCGCCGACCTGCTCGGCAAGCTCGCCGGCGCCAGCAGCCCCGTCACCCGCCTGACACCCACCGGCGTCGCCCCCGCGGCCGGCGCCCTGCGCTGGGAACTCCCGGGCTGGGCGGGCTCCGTGGACCTGCTGCTGATCACCACCCCGGACGGCAGCGAACCCGGCCTGGCCCTGCTCGCCGAGCAGGCCTACCGCCGCGGCTGCACCGTCGTCGCCGTGGCCCCGTCCCGCAGCCCCCTCACGGAGGCGGTGGACGGCGCCCACGGCCTCTTCGTACCGATGGCGACCGCACCGTACGAGCACGACGAGCCGTTGGCTGCCTCCGCCCCCGGAGTCCTCTGGGCGCTGCTCACCCCGCTGCTCGCGATCCTGGACCGCACCGGGCTGCTCAGCGCGCCGCCGGAGGCCCTGGAGAAGGTCGCCGACCGCCTCGACCAGGTCGCCGAGCGCTGCGGGCCCGCCGTCGCGACGTACAGCAACCCCGCGAAGACCCTCGCCTCCGAACTCGCCGACTCGCTCCCGGTGATCTGGACGGAGGGCGCGTCGGCCGGTCCGGCCGGCCGCCGATTCGCCGCCGCGCTCGCGGAGTTGGCCGGCCGCCCCGCCCTGGTCTCCGAACTGCCCGAGGCACTCGCCGAGCACAACGCCCTGCTGGCCGGCCCGCTCGCCGCGAGCGCCGACCCGGACGACTTCTTCCGCGACCGCGTCGACGAGGCGCCCGCGCTGCACGCACGCGTGGTGCTGCTCCGGGACCGTCCGATCGGCGGCCTCACCGCCGCGCCCACCGCCCGTGACCTGGCCCTCAGCCACGACACGCCGATCAGCGAGCTGGAGCCCGAGGACGGCGGCGAGTTGGAGACCCTCGCGGAGCTGATCGCCATGACGGATTTCGCCGCCGTTTACCTGGCGCTCGCCTCCGGCGCCTGATCTTGTCGTCGAAGCCCTGAGCCGCCGTACACCGTCGTACGAGGCGCGAAGCCACGTCGTACCCAGGTCGTCCTCGGGTCGTACGCAGAGAGAACCGGTAGAGAGCCACATGGACCGCCTCGACAACACCGTCCGCCCCTATGCCTGGGGTTCGACCACCGCCATCCCCAAGCTGCTCGGCGTGGAGCCGAGCGGCGAACCGCAGGCGGAGATGTGGATGGGCGCGCACCCGGGGGCACCTTCGCGCACCGCGCGCGGGACGCTCGTCGAGGTCGTCGAGGCGGCCCCGGAGCAGGAGTTGGGCGAGGAGGCCGCCGCGAAGTTCGGCCCCCGGCTGCCGTTCCTGCTGAAGATCCTCGCCGCCGGCGCCCCGCTCTCCCTCCAGGTGCACCCCAACCTGGCGCAGGCGAAGGAGGGTTACGCCGACGAGGAGCGCCGGGGCATCCCCGTGGACGCCCCCTACCGCAACTACAAGGACGCCAACCACAAGCCCGAACTGATCTGCGCGCTCACGGAGTTCGACGGCCTGTGCGGCTTCCGCGACCCGCTGCGCGCCGCCGACCTGCTCGCGGGCCTGGGCGTCGACTCCCTGAAGCCGTACGTCGACCTCCTGCACGCGCACCCCGAGGAAGCCGCCCTGCGCGAGGTCCTCACGGCGATCCTCACCGCCGACCCCGAGGACATGCGCCACACGGTCACCGCGGCGGCCACCGCCTGCACCCGCCTCGGCGGCGACTACGCGCCCTACGCCGACATCGCCCACCACTACCCGGGCGACCCCGGCGTCATCGCGGCCATGCTCCTGAACCACGTCCGACTCCAGCCCGGCGAGGCCCTGTTCCTCGGCGCCGGTATCCCGCACGCGTACCTCAACGGGCTCGGCGTCGAGATCATGGCCAACTCCGACAACGTCCTGCGCTGCGGCCTCACCCCCAAGCACGTCGACGTCCCGGAACTCCTGCGAGTCGTCCGCTTCGAGGCGAGCGACCCCGGAGTGCTGCGCCCCGAGGCGTCCCCCGACGGCGAGGAGGTCTACGAGACCCCCATCGACGAGTTCCGGCTGTCCCGGTACGTCCTCCCGGCGGGCACAGGCGTCCACGACCTCACCCTCGACACCCCGCAGATCCTGCTCTGCACGGCCGGTGCGGTGACGGCGGGCGAGTTCGAACTCGCCCCCGGCCAGTCGGTGTTCGTCCCGGCAGGCGACAAGGCCGAGGTGTCCGGAGTCGGCACGATCTTCCGGGCCACTGTGATCGTATGACCGGGCCTGTGGATACCTGACGCGCCGTCGCCGGGCAGGGCTGCAAGAATGGCCCACCGGCAAAGGACGGGCAAAGACGGCCGGACGACCCATCCGGGCAGACGTCCGGGGCAGACGTCCGATGTGGACATCCGACCTGGACCGTCCGGCACAGACGTACGAAGGCGAAGGGACACCGCGAACACATGAGCGCGTCAGGCGGCACCAGGGCGATCGTGGCGGCACTCGGCGCCAACCTCGCGATCGCGGCATCGAAGTTCGTGGCGTTCGCCTTCAGCGGCTCGTCCTCGATGCTCGCCGAGGGCGTCCACTCCCTCGCCGACTCCGGCAACCAGGCACTGCTCCTGATCGGCGGCAAGAAGGCCCAGCGCGAAGCCACCCCCCAGCACCCCTTCGGCTACGGCCGCGAGCGCTACATCTACGCCTTCCTCGTCTCGATCGTCCTCTTCTCCGTCGGCGGCATGTTCGCCGTCTACGAGGGCTACGAGAAGATCAAGCACCCCCACGACATCGAGCACTGGTACTGGCCGGTGGGCGTCCTCGTCTTCGCGATCATCGCCGAGGGCTTCTCGTTCCGCACGGCCATCAAGGAGTCGAACGAACTCCGCGGCACACACTCCTGGTCGCAGTTCATCCGCCGCGCCAAGGCCCCCGAGCTGCCGGTCGTCCTCCTGGAGGACTTCGGCGCGCTCATCGGCCTGGTCCTCGCCCTCGGCGGCGTCGGCCTCGCTCTGCTCACCGGCGACGGCATCTGGGACGGCATCGGCACCCTCTGCATCGGCATCCTGCTGATTCTGATCGCCCTGGTTCTGGCCGCCGAGACCAAGTCCCTGCTGCTCGGCGAGTCCGCCGGCATCGAGGACGTGCAGAAGATCGAGGCCGCCATCGTCGACGGCCACACCGTCACCGGCATCATCCACATGCGCACCCTCCACCTCGGTCCCGAGGAACTGCTCGTCGCCGCCAAGATCGCCGTCCAGCACGACGACACGGCCACCGAGGTCGCCACCGCGATCAACGCCGCCGAGTCCCGCATCCGCGAGGCCGTCCCGATCGCCCGCGTCATCTATCTCGAACCCGACATCTACAGCGAGTCCGAAGCCACCAAGGGCCCCGACCGCGAAGCCACCCCCGGCGGCCCGGCCCAGCACCCCGCCGAGCACTGACTTCCCCGGCGCCTACGCCTACGCAACAGAGCCCGCCGGGACATTCGACGGGCCTCCCCATCCGGCTACCCCTGCTGCACGGGCCACGGCGCCACCGGGGCCGCCCTCCGCCGCCGTACGACGAACGCGGCGATGCCCAGGCCGATCCCGACCAGGGCGAGGACGACTCCGCCGATGACGGTCGATCCGATGCCGACAGCACTCGTACGGTCGTCGGTCACCCGCCCCCGGACGGCGGACTCGGCCACCGTCCCGTCGTGATCGCTCGCGAAGAAACGCGAGTCCATCGCGTTCGCACGGTTGTCACCGAGCAGGAACAGCCGCCCCTTCGGGACCTTCACGTCGTACGTCTTGTGCACACCGTCGACATCACCTCGCGCGACATACGGCTCCGACAGCGGTTTTCCGTTCACGGTGATCCGCGCACCCGTGCCCGAGCCCGTGCAGCACACCACTTCGTCGCCGCCCACCCCGACGACCCGCTGCATCACATTCGCCGTGAACCCATAGCGGTCCGGCGCCGAGAACAGCACCACATCACCGTGGTGCACCTCGTCGCCGCCCACCTTCTCGAAGATGATCCGGTCACCCGGCTTGTACGTCGGCGCCATGCTCTGGCTGCTGATGGTGGAACTCCCGTAAGAGTTCCGCGCGTACACGAAGGAGCCGAGCGCCAGCACCACCCCCAACAGCCCCACGACCACAGCCGCGACCCCAAGTCCCCGCCCCTTGCCCGACATCGTTTCCCTCCCCATGCGGCACTTCCGCGGCGCAGAGGGTAGCGGGCGTCTGTGAACGGACTGTGCGGACCCGAGACCCGCCACAGCCACGAGCCGACCACCGCTGACCGACTTCGCTTGACCGACTTCCCCCAGGACGCTGGGCACGGTTGCTGCTGCGGCCATACCGCCTGATGATCTTGCCGTCGGCGGTGCCGACATCGTTGTCGTTGAGGATCCCGCCACATCCGCTGCCCGACTCAAAGACGCGAACATCCCTGATCGCCTGCGTCCACGCCCTTCCGTCCGACGTGCGTACGCACCCCGTTGGCGCGCTCCCGGAGGCCCGCTCCGACGGCGGGCGCCCGCTCGGTTCGGCTTGAACTGTCCGGAGCGGACTGGGGACCGCCGGTCCTACCGGTGTAACTTGGGACGGAGCCAGACGTCGCTGCTGATGGCGGTCGGGCGGTCCCACCGCGGACCGGCCGAGGGAGAGAGGGCCTCCGACGGACTGCGCTGCGCGTACGCGGGCATGCCTGTGTCCTCCTTGGGGCACCCCTGTGTCCGCCGCCGCGCAGACCAGCCGTACCCACCTCGCCCCAACCCCGAGGAGTACCTCGCAATGACGACTGTCGACAACCGACAGGACTTCAAGGTCGCCGATCTCTCCCTGGCCGAGTTCGGCCGCAAGGAGATCACCCTCGCCGAGCACGAGATGCCCGGCCTGATGTCGATCCGCAGGGAGTTCGCCGCCAGCCAGCCGCTGGCCGGCGCCCGGATCATGGGCTCGCTGCACATGACTGTGCAGACCGCCGTCCTGATCGAGACCCTGGTCGCCCTGGGCGCCGAGGTCCGCTGGGTGTCCTGCAACATCTTCTCCACCCAGGACCACGCCGCCGCCGCCATCGCGGTCGGCCCGAACGGCACGCCCGAGAACCCCCAGGGCATCCCGGTCTTCGCCTGGAAGGGCGAGACCCTGGAGGAGTACTGGTGGTGCACGGAGCAGGCGCTGACCTGGCCGAACACCCCCACCGGCGGCCCGAACATGATCCTGGACGACGGCGGCGACGCCACCATGCTCGTCCACAAGGGCGTCGAGTACGAGAAGGACGGCAAGGTCCCCTCCCTCGACACCGCCGAGTCCGACGAGCACCGCGTCGTCCTCCAGGTCCTGCAGCGCACCATCACCGACGGCTCGCAGAAGTGGACCCAGCTCGCCTCGGAGATCCGCGGCGTGACCGAGGAGACCACGACCGGCGTCCACCGTCTCTACGAGATGCACCGCGACGGCACCCTCCTGTTCCCGGCGATCAACGTGAACGACGCCGTCACCAAGTCGAAGTTCGACAACAAGTACGGCTGCCGCCACTCCCTCATCGACGGCATCAACCGTGCCACCGACGTCCTCATCGGCGGCAAGACCGCGGTCGTCCTCGGCTACGGCGACGTGGGCAAGGGCTGCGCGGAGTCCCTGCGCGGACAGGGCGCCCGCGTGATCGTCACCGAGATCGACCCGATCTGCGCGCTGCAGGCGGCGATGGACGGCTACCAGGTCACGACGCTGGACGAGGTTGTCGACAAGGGCGACATCTTCATCACCACGACCGGCAACAAGGACATCATCATGGCCGCGGACATGGCCAAGATGAAGCACCAGGCGATTGTCGGCAACATCGGTCACTTCGACAACGAGATCGACATGGCCGGCCTGGCGAAGATCCCGGGCATCGTCAAGGACGAGGTCAAGCCGCAGGTCCACACCTGGAAGTTCCCCGACGGCAAGGTCCTCATCGTGCTGTCCGAGGGCCGCCTGCTGAACCTGGGCAACGCCACCGGCCACCCCTCGTTCGTGATGTCCAACTCCTTCGCGGACCAGACCCTGGCCCAGATCGAGCTGTTCACCAAGCCCGAGGAGTACCCGACCGACGTCTACGTGCTGCCCAAGCACCTCGACGAGAAGGTCGCCCGCCTCCACCTGGACGCGCTCGGCGTGAAGCTGACCACGCTCCGCCCCGAGCAGGCCTCGTACATCGGCGTAGAGGTCGATGGCCCGTACAAGTCGGACCACTACCGCTACTGAGCCGACGACCCCGACCGCTGTGACCGCGTCCGTGCACTGACGCGGTTATCAGCGACAGGTCCTCAGCAGCAGATCCTCCGAGGCAGGCCCCCGCACCCCCGTGCCGGGGGCCTGCCCCTTTGGCTCCTTCGGCCGGACCGGCCCGTCAAGACCCAGGACTCCGATGCCCCGCGGCCGTTATTCGCTCCACGATCCGCACGATCACACCCCCCTCGCAGACGAGCACTTCCAGTGCGCCCCCGGCCCGTCCGGCTGGCGCTACGTCTCCCAACTCACCACCCCCTCCGGCGATCACCACGGCTCCGTCGACCTCACGCTCGACGAACTCGGCCGCCCCATCCGCCTCGAACTCCACGCGGCGAACTGGCAGGTGCGCGGCGCCGCCCTCGACGGCGTCACCTGGGTCCGCACCGACCCCACCGGCACTGATGCCGCCGAAGGCAATGTCCGCGCCCACGCCTTCACCGGCACCTCCCCCGCGTTCCTCATCGCCACCACCCGTCTCCTGCGCCTCACCCCTTCCTCCGCCGCGGCCCGTGTCCGTCTGGTCGCCTTCACGGACCCGGTCCTCGCCCCACGCACCGTGGACCAGTCCTGGGCTCTGCTGAAAAGAGAAACACACGGCACTGACAACGGCCCTCTGACCGTGGACGAATACCAGGTCACAGCCCTGGACACGGGCGAGCAGCACGCCGTACACATCGCCGGCGATGTCGTGCTCGCGGCACCCGGTATCGAGCTGGAGGAGCTGGAGTCGCCGCCGGCCGTCTTCGGCTGAGCGACGCCGTTCCCCGCCGGCCGAGGGGGAAGGGATTCCGGTCCGGCCCCGGTGAGTCTGACCGGTGAGGAGGCGCGGTCGGCAGATTCAGGCGGGCGGCGCGAATCCGCTGGAGGGCCGAGGCTCGGCGGGGGATGCCTTCTGCAGCGCCGGGGGCTGCGGGCCGGGCGCCGACGGGACCGGATCGGCTCCCGTGCCGCTCGCGGAGGGCGAAGGGGGAGCGGCTGGGGCCGACCAGCCAAAGGGAGCAGGCGCGGGAGCAGAACCGGAAGTCTGAGGGGGAGCCGAAGGCTGCTGTGGAGCCGACGACGGCTGAAGCGCCGCGTTCCCGAAGGCGCCAGGCACACCGGTCCCAGGCCTGAACCCGCCGGCCGATGCGCCCCCGAACGGCTGGGACGGCGAATAGGCGCCCGCCCCACGGTTCCCGAAGGCCCGCCGCATGTCCCGCTCCTGCCGCTCCTGCACCACCGCCGCCAGATACGCGGACGGCGGAACACCCTGCGGCGCCGGGGCTCCCGTACGGGCCACGAGATCCGTGGCAAGCCGCTCGGCCATGGCCCAACCCACCTGCGGGTCCAACTGCTGCATCCGCGTCAGGTACTGCCGAATGGCCAGCCACAACCCATCGGGAACGGCGGACAGATCAAGCTCGGCGAAACGTCCCGTCAGCCAAATCGGTGGAGGCGGCACGAAGGATGTCTGTCCGGCGGGCACCCTTTCCCGTACGACCAAAGTGCCTGCGAACACATCCCCGAGTCGCCGACCACGCGCCGAAACGAGCGAGGCGATACAGGCGACGGTCCCGAACGTCATCAGGATCTCGATCACACCGATCGCACCCCGCACCAGCGCGTGCCGGAACCGGATTGGCCCGCCGTCGTCCCGCACCACTCGCAGCCCGAACGCCAGCTTCCCGAGCGAACGCCCATGGCTCAGCGTCTCCACCGCTATGGGCGCTCCGACCAGGACCAGCACGAAGGCCGCGATCGACAGCGCGATCTGCGCCGCGTTGTCCAAAGAGGCCGTGGAGAACATCAAAGCCACGCTCACACCGATGTAGGCGGCCATGGCCACGATCAGATCGAGCAACACCGCCAGCGCCCTGCTGGGCAGCCTCGCGGGGCGCAACTCCAGCGCCACCGCCTCGCCCGTCACCAGCTCACTCACGCCTGCCGCCCTTCCCCTGCCCTGCCCCTGGAACAGCCAGTCTGCCAAGCTGAGGGCGCATCGTGCCCCAGTACGACGAGCTGATCCCCAACGAGTAGTCGACGAGCAGCCGAGGAGCAGGCAACCAGATGGACCTCGACGTCTTCGTCTCGGCCCACCGAGCCGAGTGGGACCGCCTCGACGCGCTGCTCCGCCGCCAGCGTCGCCTCAACGGCGCCGAGGCCGACGAACTCGTCGCTCTCTACCAGCGGACGGCGACCCATCTCTCCTTGGTCCAGTCCAGTGCCCCCGACCCTCAGCTCACCGGCCGGCTCAGCCAACTCGTGGCACGCGCGCGTAGTGCCGTGACAGGAACCCGGCGTGCCTCCTGGCGTGATGTCACGCACTTCCTGGGGCACAGTTTTCCGGCCGCGGTGTACCGAGCACGCCACTGGTGGGTCCCCACCGCACTTCTGTCCACGGTCGTTGCGATCCTCCTGGGCTGGTGGATAGGCACCCACCCCGAGGTGCAGTCCTCCATCGCGGCCCCGAGTGAACTGCGCCGACTCACCCGTCCCGGCGGCGAGTACGAGACCTACTACTCCAGCCATCCGGCAGCTGCCTTCTCGGCGCAGGTGTGGACGAACAACGCCCAGGCCGCCGCGATGTGCCTGGTCCTGGGAATCTTCCTGGGCCTACCGGTCCTCTGGATCCTCTTCGAGAACATGCTCAACCTCGGAGTCGGCATCGGCCTGATGTCGTCGGCCGGTCGGCTCGACACGTTCCTCGGCCTGATCCTCCCGCACGGCCTGCTCGAACTGACAGCAGTATTCGTAGCGGCGGGTACGGGCATGCGCCTCGGCTGGACCCTCATCGACCCCGGCCCACGCTCGCGCCGCACAGCCCTCGCCGAAGAGGGCCGAGCAGCCGTGGGCATGGCCATCGGCCTGGCCCTGGTCCTGTTCGTCTCCGGCGCCATCGAAGGCTTCGTCACCCCGTCGGGCCTCCCCACCTGGGCCCGCGTCGGCATCGGCATCATCGCCGAGGGAGCCTTCCTGTCGTACGTCTACGTCCTGGGCGGTCGTGCCGTACGCGCCGGTGAGACAGGCGACGTCGAGGCATCCGAACGCAGCTCAACCGTCCCTACGGCTGCCTGATGTGCAGGCACTCCCGCTGAGCTGCTAGTCTCCTCTTCGCCCCAAAGGAGCCGTTGACACGGACCGGTCGGGGAGGTAGATTCGAACAGTTGCCTAGAACTGGATCTGGTCCGGTCGGCAACAGCGAGTGTCTGTCTGCTTCTGGGAACTTCGATTCCAAAGAAGCCACACTCCCGATGAATCGGAAAAGAGCGGCCGGTAAGTACGGCCCGGAACTTCTGATAAAGTCGGAGTCGCCGGAAAGGGAAACGCGGAAGCGGGAACCTGGAAAGCACCGAGGAAATCGGGACCGGAAACGGTCTGATAGAGTCGGAAACGCAAGACCGAAGGGAAAAGCCCGGAGGAAAGCCCGAGAGGGTGAGTACAAAGGAAGCGTCCGTTCCTTGAG
>NZ_JALJRY010000004.1 GCF_024519455.1 Streptomyces sp. STR69
GGGCGGCAAGGTCAACTGGGAGACGTCCTTCGACTGGTCGGGCGGCAACCCGACCGGCGTCAAGGCGTACGGGAGCATCGTGCTCGGCTGGCACTGGGGCTGGAAGGACACCACCACCAAGCTGCCGGTCCAGCTCAACAGCCGCCGCAAGATCACCTCGAACTGGTCCTTCGGCATCACCCAGAACACCCCGTCCGTCATGAACGTCTCCTACGACGTCTGGTTCCACCAGAAGTCCAACCCCGACTGGGCCGACCAGCCCCACGACGAGATGATGATCTGGCTCAACCACCAAGGCGGAGCAGGCCCGTTGGGCACCAAGCGAGAGCGGGTCACCATCGGTGGCACGGCCTGGGACCTGTACGTCGGGAAGATCGTCAACAAGGACCAGGCGGGCCGCGTCACCAGCAGCTGGAACGTCTACTCCTACGTCCGCGTCGCCAACACCAACTCCGCGACCACCGACATCACCGCCATGGCCGACGCCCTCGTCCAGCGCAGACTGCTGGCCAACAACGCGTATCTGACCAGCGTCGAGGCCGGCACCGAGGTCTTCCGCGGGAGGGGCAAGCTGAGCAGCAGCTCCTACTCGGTCAACGTCGGCTGACCCACCTGCATCCAGGGGTGTCGTGTGGACCGCCTCAGACCCACAGGCAATCCACACGACACCCCTGGCCTTCGATGTCCGGTTCAACCACGCCCGTGTCTCTCGACACCGGCGCAGCGAAACGACCGTCGCCGACAGCAATAGGTGCGTGGCGCTGACGACGGGCCGCGCGACTCGGGCAGGTGATACAGGGTCACCGCCGAGCTGGACAACTCGTCGGGTATCGGCGCGAGCACCCCGGCCAACGACGCAAGGGCAGCTCACGGCTGGTGGTTCAGGGGCCGATGGCGGGCCGTACGACCTTTGGTGTTGCCTGCCGGTCCGGCGCGGATCGTCGGCGTGGAACTCAGAACATGGTGTTGTCGTTGGCGCTCTTCTCGGGCACTTCCTGGATCACGTCCCAGTGCTCGACGATCTTTCCGTCGGCGACGCGCCAGAAGTCCGCCACGGCCATGCCACGGTCGCCGGGCTTGAGATGCAGGTTGCTGTGGGTGACGACCAAGTCCCCTTCGGCGACAGCCCGCTTGATGTCCAGGCGCAGGTCCGGGAACTGACCGCGCAGCCAGTGGACGTAGCCCACGAACGCCTGCGGACTGTCCTGCGCCTCCGGGTTGTGCTGGGTGTAGCTCTCGCCGAGATGCGCGGCGGCTGCCTGCTCCGGCCGATAGTCGTTGAACGCCTGCTCGTAAAACGCGATGACGAGCGCCTTGTTGTCGGCCGCGGACATGCGCCTCTCCTTTCTTCGAGTGCTGGAAGTACGTCTAGACGGTCATGGCGTCGCGTACGAGCGCGGTGTCGACGAACTGCTCGAAGCGGACGATGTGTCCGCCGCGTACGACGAAGTGGTGGGCGACGCGGACGGCGATCGGCTTCCCGGTCGCCTTGTTGGTCGCGGTGTAGCGGGCGAGGACGACGACGTTCTCACCGTCGACGACGTAGGTGTCGTCGTGGGCGGTCCAGCCGTCCCAGTCCTTGCCGAGTCGTTCCATGACATTGGCGGTGACGCCGTCGGGGGTGCGGTACGTGCCGGCGAGGGGGAAGCCGGCCATCTCCGTCCACTCCACGTCGGGGGCGAGGGTGGCCCGAAGCGCCTCCAGGTCACCTGCCGCGGAGGCGAGGTACTGGCGGCGCACGACATCGGCGGGTGCGGTGGAGGTGGCGAACTCGGACATGGTCAGCCCCACTTCATCTCGCCCTTGGCGACCTTCGCACCGATCTGCGCGGCGATCAGCATGCCGTTGTCGGGGTAGCGCGCGATGAGCGCCTCGGTCAGCGCGGCGCCGTCGGCCGCCTTGCCGAGCTCCTCCTCGAAGGCGAGGAGGTACTCGCGGGTGGCGGTGATGGCGGACGCGTCCGCCGCCGTACCGGGCAGACGGTGGCCCGGCACGACGAGCTGCGGGTCGAGCGCGGCCATCTCGTCCAGCAGGTCGATCCACGCGGCACGGTCACCCGGGGTAGGGGTGTCGGCGACCCAGACGTGCTCCTGCTGGAAGAGCAGGACACCGCCGAGGAGGGCGCGGGCCTCGGCCTGCCACAGGTAGTGGCGGTCGGGCAGCGCGGCCGGGCCGCCCTTGAGTTCGAAGCGGTGGCCCTCCAGGGTCAGGGCGTCGCCGGTCAGCGGGGTGAGGTCGACCAGGCGGGTGGGCAGGTTCGGGCCGAGCGCGGCCCACGCCTTGAGCTTGCCCTCGTAGGAGTCCTGGATGTGCTCGATGACGAGCGGGGTGGCCACGAAGGTCGCCTCGGGGAAGGCGTCGGCAAGGACTTCGGCGCCGAAGTAGAAGTCGGGGTCGGCGTGGCTGACGAAGACGGTGGTCAGCTTCTTGCCGGAGTCGAGGATCTCGGCGGCGAGGCGGTGGCCGTCGGCGCGGGTGAAGGCGGCGTCGACCAGCAGGGCCTCGTTCTCGCCGGTGACGAGGGTGGCGGTCTTGTTCTTGCTGCCGGCCGGGAAGTCGAGGTCGAGGACCTTGAAGGAGAGGCTGCTCATGCGGGGGCTCCTGTACGCAAGGGATGGGGTGGGACAGGGGAAGATCAGTGGGCGGCGAAGCGTGCGTCGACCTCGTCGGCGGTGGCCTGGCCGTAGGCCAGCGGGGTGACGGAGTCGCCGTCGACGGCCAGCAGAGTGGGGAACCCGGTAACGCCGAGCTGGACCGCACGGCGGAAGTCGGCGTGGGCCGCGGTCTGTGCGTCGGGTGCCTCGAAGGCGGCAACGACGGCATCCGCGTCGAGCCCGGCGGCCTGGGCGACCGTCCGGTAGGTGGCCACCTCGGACAGGCTGCGTCCGTCGACGTAGAAGGCGGCCTGCAGGGCCGCGGCCAGCTCCACCATCCGGTCGGGGGCGACCTGGCGCAGGGCGGCGACACCGCGGGCGGCGGCCTCGGAGTCCATCACGAAGGAGCCGTCGGCGATCAGCTGCTCGTAGGCCTCGCCGAACTCGGCGCCGGTCAGCTCGGCGATCTTGGCATTCGCGCCCTGGACGTAGCCGAACTCGCGGATCGGAACCCGTCGCGATCCGGTGAACAGGCCGCCGGAGACGACTTCGACCGGCAGTTCGGGGGGACGGGCGGCGACCTCGCTCAGTGTTCCGGAGAACCCGTGCGACCAGCCGCAGTAGGCGTCGAAGACGTAGACGAGCTTCATCGAGGACCTCGGCAGGGATGTGCGCCCGCGGGTTGCGAGCGATTCATCTGACAGAACAGTAACTGACACGTCAGATATTTCAAGGCACGTGTGAGGTGGCGCACACGGATCGGGCTGACCACGTCATTACACCAGCATCGCCGCTGGTCCGCAGGTCAGGGCAGGCGCGGCAGCAGGTCCCGAGCCGTGTGGCTGAGGATCCGGAGATCCTCCGCGAACCGCTTCCGATCCGCCACGGGCAGGGGATCCACCAGGTACCGCTTGATGTTCTCCAGATGGACCCGGGACGCGCGCACGACCGTCTCCTCGCCCAGCGGCGTCAGCCGCACCAGCTTCCCGCGCCGGTCGTCGGGGGAATCCGCACGCGTCACGAAACCCGCCGCCTCCATGCGATCAACCACCCGGGTCGCACCGCCCGTGGTCAGCACCTGTTCCTGGGCGATGGCACGCATCGAAAGTCCCGGCTCACCCGCACGCCCGAGGATCAGCAGCACCTCGAAGACCAGATGGCTGACGCCGCATTCCGCCTCGAGCGCCCGGCCGAGGATGTACTCCAGCCGGTTCGCCGCCCCCTGCAGCCGCCCGAACGCCAGGATGAGCTCGTGGTCGGCAGCCTCCTTCGCCGTCCCGATCTCCGCTTCCTCACCCACGGCCGCACCGCCCCCTCGTCGTCCCGACACCACCGTACCGATCATGCACGGACGTGCGGGGCAGCGGAGGCACCCGGACCAATCGAGCTACCAGCAGTCTCGTCTCATCCACGCCCACCGCGCCGTGCGAGTGGGTGGTGAGCTCGGGCGGTCCTTTCAGGAACCGCCCGAGCAATGCCGTGCCTATTCGGGCAGCGGCAGGTGCCCAATCACCTTTTGGCCGACGAACGCGGACATGCGCAGGGCGTGGTAGGCGTAGTCGCGCATGGCCTCCTCGTATCCGGCGATGCCGGCGAGGAGCGGCTTGTCGCCGGAGGCGACGGCGAGGAGCTGACCGCCCAGGGTGTGGGCGTCGCGCAGTGCGGTGTTGGCGCCGATGCCCAGGGCGGGGCTCATGGCGTGGATGGCGTCGCCCATGACGGTGATGTTGGACGGTTCCCAGGCGTCCACGGGTACGCAGCTGCGGCACTTGAGGGCTTGCACAGTGGCGGTGTCCCACAGCCGGACGGTGTCGACCAGGGCCGGGTGCCAGCCGGTGACGCGCTCCAGGGCGTGCGCCTTGAGCGTGTCGGGGCCGGCGGTGAACAACTCCTCGTCGGGGAGCATCCGGTCGGGCAGGGAGTTGAAGATGCTCAGCGCGTAGTCGGCGGTGGCCTCGCGCCGGAAGCCGGGGTCCTGCTCGGCGATCAGCGGCGAGGTGGGATCGGTGCGTTCCAGCGGTCCGAGGGTCAGCCCGGTGAAGTCGGCGTCATAGGCCAGCGAGAAGGCGTTGAACAGCTCCGCGGGCAGCTTGGCCTTCGCCTCGTCGGTGAGGTGGATCTTCGCGGCGATGTGCCGGGAGCCGAGGTCGGCGATCCGGACCTGCGGCAGGCGCTGGGCGCGGACGGCCGAGTTGATGCCGTCGGCGGCGATGAGCACGTCGGCCTCGACCGTGGCGCCGTCCTCCAGGAGCACGGTGATCGTCGAGTCGGGGCGGGTGCGGTAGCCGGTGACCCTGGCGCCGAAGTGCACGGCCTTCTCCAGGCCGAGGTAGAGGATGCGGCGCAGGGTCGAGCGGCACACCACCAGGTGTTCAGGGATGTCGACGGGCACACCGGTGCCCTCGGTGGCCGACCTGTCGCGGCCGGGGCGGAGGTTGAGCCGCTCGTCGAAGAGGAGCATGTCCTCACTCGGCATGCCGCAGGTCGCCAGGAACAGCTCCCACAGGCGTGGTTCCAGCGCCGCGTGCAGCGCGGAGGTGCCGGTGGAGTTGATGTGGATCCGGTACCCGGCCTCGCGTGCCGCGATATCGGCGTCGCGTTCATAGACGGCCACGTCCAGGCCGTGCCGGTTCAGGTAGTGGGCCAGTGTCAGCCCGGCGAGCCCGCCGCCGGCGATGACAATTCGCATTTCGGACACAGTACTCCCAGTGCAGAGTTCTTCTCTTACTCGGAGCACACCAGGACTCCCCCGAGGGGGAGGACGTTGACGCAGAACAGGAAAGCAGTGACCTGCGGTCCGGACTACCAACCGGAAAGCAATTTCGTGTGCCTCGGAAGCATACACCGATAACTCGCCGCCAGGGACGGATCAACCCTGCAATATGCGGGAGTTCACTACTTCTGCACTATTGAAGAAAGCCTTCACTCAATTACCGAGTAAGTCCTTGACACATTGCGAGACACCTGGTCAGCCAAACGTGATTTGACGAATGAGGGAATATGCGCTCGTGTTCCACTCGACAGCTGTCATCCAGCACCGTCACCTGTTTCAAGCAGTTGGCGATGAACGGGCACGGGTGAAGGCTCAGGCTGAAGCGATCGCCGCCAACTCTCGACGAATCCGCGGCCCGTACGGAGAATCAAGCACGCTTCGCGCGGCGACATCACGAAGGTGAATACCCTGCTGCCCTCAGCCGAGTACCTGCTCGTCGGACTCTTCCTGGGACGCGACGATCCAGAACTCCGACTTGAAGCGGTAGGCGGTGGCGTTCCGATGGGCTCCTCGATGGCCGTGGTGTGGTACCCGGCGTCCGGACGGACCTTCATGACGCGGGGGTGGACAGCAGGACGGGAAGTAGTACCGCGGTACTAGCCGGCTGCGCCGGATTCCGTTCTTCCGTACGGGATGGTTGCCCAATACCGCTCCTACGTTGAGATCGCGGGTCGGTCAGGCCCAGCTCACCCAATGATCTCTTCTCTTGGTGGGAGTGATCGTGGCCACCTTCCTCTATCGGCTCGGCCGGCTGTCGTTCCGGCAACGACGCATCGTCGTGATGCTGTGGATCGCCGTCCTGGCCGCCATCGGTATCGGCGCCATGAGTGCGCCCGGCACGTCCTCCGGGGCCCTGAGCGTTCCGGGCACGCAATCGCAGAGGGCGATCGACCTGCTGCAGAAGGAGTTCCCGCAGGCCTCCGCCGACGGCGCCACGGCGCGTGTGGTGTTCGAGGCGCCCAGCGGGCAGAAGCTCACCTCCGCCGCCAACAGGGCGGAGGTGGAGTCCCTGGTGGCGAAGCTGGAGAAGTCGCCGCAGGTGTCGGGCGTCGCCGATCCCTTCACCAGCGGCCTGGTCAGCAGGTCCGGCACCATCGCCTATACCCAGGTGTCCTACAAGGTCGCCCAGGCCGACGTGAGCAGCGCGGCCCACACCGTCCAGACCGACGTCGTCCAGCAGGGCGAGAAGGCCGGCCTGAAAGTGAGCCTGGGCGGCAACGCCGTCAAGGACAAGGCCGCGAGCAAGGCGGCCGAGCTGATCGGCGTCGGGGTCGCCGCCGTTGTCCTGGTGATCACCTTCGGCTCGCTGATCACCGCCGGACTGCCCCTGCTCACCGCGATCCTCGGGGTGGCCGCAGCCGTCCTGTCGGTCACGCTCGCCACGCGTTTCTTCGACCTGGCCTCGGCCTCCACGACCCTGGAGCTGATGCTGGGCCTGGCCGTCGCCATCGACTACGCCCTGTTCATCGTCTCGCGCTACCGCAACGAGATCCGCGACGGCCACGAGCCCGAGGAAGCCTGCGGACGTGCCCTGGGCACCGCCGGATCCGCGGTGGTCTTCGCCGGACTGACCGTGATCGTCGCGCTGAGCAGTCTGAGCGTCATCGGCATCGGCACGCTCACCGCCATGGGCCTGGCCTCCGCCTTCGCCGTCGCCGTCGCCGTGGTCATCGCACTGACCCTGCTGCCCGCCGTCCTGGGATTCGCCGGCCTGCGGATCATGAAGGGCAAGCTGCACACCCGCCGTATGAAGGCGCTGGAGCGCGGCGAGGGCGAGTCGATGGGCGTGCGCTGGGCGAAGTTCGTCACCCGCAATCCCGTCAAGGTGCTCGCGGCCTCGGTGGTCGGCCTGGCCCTGCTGGCCATCCCCGCGATGTCCCTGCAGATGGCCCTGAACGACGACTCCATGAAGCCTCCCGGCAGCACCCAGCGCGTCGCCTACGAGACCCTCAGCAAGGGCTTCGGGCCGGGCTTCAACGGACCGCTCACCGTGGTCGTCGACGCCCGGGCCGGCGACAGTCCCAAGGCAGCCGCCCAGGACGCGTACGCCATGCTGAGCAAGCTGGACGATGTCGCCGCCGTTCGTCCCCCCTCCTTCAATCAGGCCGGCGACGTGGCTCTGCTCGGCGCCGTTCCCAAGAGCGCCCCCACCAGCGAGGCCACCAAGAACCTGGTCAACGAGATCCGCGGCCACGGCGCCGCCCTGCACCAGGACACCGGCGCCGAACTGATGGTCACCGGCCTGACCGCCGTCAACATCGACGTCAGCACCAAGCTCTCCGACGCCCTCGTGCCCTATCTGGCCATCGTCGTGGGCCTGGCCCTGGTCCTGCTCCTGCTGGTCTTCCGGTCGATCGTGATCCCGCTCAAGGCCGCCCTCGGCCTGCGGGAACGCGTCACCGCCCTCGGCGGGCATCTGAACTCCGGACCGTCCGGCGGGGGCGCCTGGCGGCTGGCGGCACGCATCCCCCACCCTGCCGACATCGAACAGAACGGCACCCGCTCATGATCCGCGCCATGATCGTCGACGACGACGCCCTGGTCCGCCTCGGCCTGGCCGACCTCCTCAACGACGACCCCGGTATCGAGGTCGTGGCCCAGGCCCCGGACGGCCTGAAGGCCATCGAACAGGCCACGGCCCACCGCATCGACGTCGCATTGGTCGACGTACGCATGCCCCACATGGACGGCATCACCGCCACCGCCCGCCTGCGAGCCCTCCCCCACCCGCCGAAAGTGATCACCCTGACCACCTTCAACCTCGACGAATACGTCTACAACGCCCTCGCCGCCGGAGCCGACGGATTCCTCCTCAAGGACACCGACCCCGCCGAGATACTGCGCGCGGTCCACCTGGTGGCCGCCGGCTCGGCCATGCTCCACCCCACTGCGGCCCGCCGCCTCATCGACCGCTACCACGCCGCCAACCAGCCCCGAGCAATCGCGGCCAGGGACCGGCTGGACCGCCTCACCCCCCGCGAACGCGACGTGCTCGCCCTGCTCGCCCAGGGCGACACCAACGCCGACATCGCCGCCCAACTCGCCATGCGCGAGAGCACCGTCAAGTCCCACGTCAGTCGCATCCTGACCTCGCTGGAGGTCACCAACCGAGTCCAGGCCGCCCTCCTGGCCCGCGACGCGGGCCTCACAGCCTGAGGAACGCAGAGACCTGAGGCGGCCGGTCCCGGATTCGAGCGGAGCGCATTCTTCGGCTCCGACGCCTGGCCTCACATCCACAGTCGTCACGCCTAGGGCCTCATCCAAGGAACGACAGCCGAACCACCCTGTTCAAATTATCCCGGTTCGTGTCGACCAGACACACCGACTGCCACGTCCCCAACTCCAGCCGCCCGCCCAGCACCGGCAACGTCGCGTGCGGCGGTACGAAGGCCGGGAGGACGTGGTCGCGGCCGTGGCCGGGGCTGCCGTGGCGGTGCTGCCAGCGGTCGTCGGCGGGGAGGAGGGTGTGCAGGGCGGCGAGGAGGTCGTCGTCGCTGCCCGCGCCCGTTTCGAGAATCGCGACGCCCGCGGTGGCGTGCGGGACGAAGACGTTGAGGAGGCCGTCACGGCCGGCCGCCACCTCCCGCAGGAAGGCCTCGCAGTCGCCGGTCAGGTCCATGACCCGCTCCCGGGAGCCGGTGGTGATGTTGAGGACTCGGGTGGTGAAGGCAGCTGACATGCCCCCATCCTGACCCATACGTCGGGTCGCCCACCGGGTCGCCCGACCGGCCAGTGATACGAGGGGTCCAGTCCGCGAGACACCGTTGACCGTGGCACGCCATCTGGCCTAGTTTCGCCCGCATGTTGCGTTCAGTTCTGCTCACCACGCGCGGTCACATCGACCTGCTGCGGGTGGCCTCCGCCGCGTGTTGCCGCGGCTGCTGACGCCTTCTTCCGCCTCACCCCTTCTTTTCCCGCACTCCGTCGCGTCCGCGTACACCGTCGTGACGCGGCGGCGTTGAGGCGTATCCCCTTCCTCAGCGGACGCTCTCCCCCACTCCGTGGAGCACCCATGAGCATCAGCCATGCCCCACCCGACTCCTCCGGGCCCGACATTTCTCGTATATCCACCTCGAAGGCCGCCCCGGACGAGCACGCGCCCCTCGATCTCGTCCCGCTCGTCCCCACCTCCTCCCGCCGCACTCGCGTCCCCCGCTGGCTGCGCCGCACCACCGGCCCGCTCGTACTGCTCGCGCTGTGGCAACTCCTCAGCAGCACAGGCGTGTTGACCTCAGACGTGCTCGCCTCGCCGGGGCGGATCGCACATGTCGGCTGGGATCTGATCGACAGCGGTTCACTCACCTCGGCCATGGCCACCTCGCTCCAGCGCGTCGCGATCGGGCTGCTCCTCGGCACCGTCATCGGCACCGGACTCGCCCTCGTCTCCGGTCTGTTCAGGATCGGCGAGGACCTGGTCGACGCACCCGTGCAGATGCTGCGGACCGTGCCCTTCGTCGGACTGATCCCGCTGTTCATCATCTGGTTCGGTATCGGCGAGGCGCCCAAGGTCGCCATCATCACGCTCGGCGTGACCTTCCCCCTCTATCTCAACGTCTACGCCGGAATCCGGGGCGTGGACAGCCAGTTGATCGAGGCCGGGGAGTCGATGGGGCTGTCCCGCTGGGGGCTCGTACGGCATGTGGTGCTGCCGGGTGCGCTGCCCAACGCGATGACCGGGCTGCGCTACTCCCTCGGTATCGCCTGGCTGGCGCTCGTCTTCGCCGAGCAGATCAACGCGGACGCCGGGATCGGCTTCCTCATGGTGCAGGCGCGGGACTTCCTGCAGACCGACGTGATCGTGGTCTGCCTGATCGTCTACGCCTTCCTCGGCCTGCTGGCCGACTTCGTCGTCCGAACCCTCGAAAGGCTGCTGCTGCAATGGCGACCGACGTTCACGGGCCGGTGACCGCGCGATCGGCGGCTGCGGCGCCGGCGACCACGCAGGCGGTACGGGTCGAGGGGCTGACCCGCTCCTTCGACGGCCGTCCCGTCATCGACAAGCTTCAACTCGACGTACGGCAGGGCGAGTTCGTGGCACTGCTCGGCCGCAGCGGCTGCGGCAAGTCCACGTTGCTGCGCATCCTCGCCGGGCTCGACCGGGACATCGAGGGCACCGTCCTCGTGCCGCGCCGCAAGGCCGTCGCGTTCCAGGCGCCCCGGCTGATGCCGTGGAAGAAGGTGTGGCGCAACGTCCTGCTCGGCCTGCCCGGCAAGCCCGAACGGGCCGTGGCGGAGCGGGCGTTGGCGGAGGTCGGGCTCGGGGACCACGCCGACGCCTGGCCCAAGACGCTCTCCGGCGGCGAAGCGCAGCGTGCCTCGCTGGCCCGGGCCCTGGTGCGCGAGCCCGATCTGCTGCTGCTCGACGAGCCGTTCGGCGCGCTCGACGCCCTCACCCGTATCAAGGCCCAGCGGCTGGTGGGCGAGTTGTGGCAACGGCGGGGCTGCGCCGTCCTGTTGGTGACCCACGACGTCGAGGAGGCCGTGCTGCTCGCCGACCGTGTCCTGGTGATGGACGACGGCGTCATCGCACACGAGCAGCGCATCGATCTCGACCGGCCGCGCGACATCACCGACCCCCGGTTCGCCGAACTCCGCGCCGGACTCCTGGAACGCCTCGGCGTCGACACCGCCGCCGAAGCCGCCTGAACTCCCCGACGTATCAGCCCAGTTACCGAAAACAGTTAGTTGCCGAGACCAGTTACCGAGAACGGACTCCCCCCATGCGACGAAGCCTCGTCCCCGCGGCCCTGCTGCTCCCCCTCGCCCTCCTGCTCACCGCCTGTGGCGGGAACTCGGCCGCCGAGACCTCGACCGGCACCGACGGCAAGGGCTCCCTCACGCTCAACGTCGGTGACCAGAAGGGTGGTTCGGAGGCGGTGCTGCGGGCCGCCGGTGAACTCAAGAACCTGGACTACAAGATCAAGTGGTCCACGTTCACCTCCGGCCCGCCACTTCTGGAGGCCGTCAACGCCAAGGCCGTCGACATCGGCGGTGTCGGCAACACTCCGCCGGTGTTCGCGGCGGGCGCGGGCTCGAAGATCAAGGTGGTGGCCGCCTGGCACGGCACGTCCGAGGGCGACGCCGTCCTCGTGCCGAAGGACTCGAAGCTCACCTCGCCGCAACAGCTCAAGGGCAAGTCCATAGCCGTGGCGCAGGGTTCGTCCGCGCACTTCCAGCTCGTCGCCTCCCTCAAGGCGGCCGGGCTCGCGCTGAGCGACGTCAAGGTGAAGTACCTCCAACCGGCCGACGCACTGGCCGCGTTCACCTCCGGCAAGGTGGACGCGTGGGCGGTGTGGGACCCGTACACCTCGCAGATCCTCCAGGCCGAGCAGGGCCGCGTCCTCACCACCGGCCAGGGCGTGACCAACGGGCTCACCTTCCAGGTGGCGGCGCCCGGCGCGCTCCAGGACAAGAAGAAGGCCGCCGCGATCAAGGACTACCTGGACCGGCTGCGGCGGGCCCAGACATGGGTGTTCTCCCATCAGGAGGCGTGGGCCAAGGTGTGGTCGAAGGACACCGGGCTGCCGTACGCGGTGGCGCTGGCCTCGGTGAAGCGGACCAACTCGACCCGGGTGTCGGTCGCGGTCGACCCGCCGCTCATCGCCTCGGAGCAGCAGATCGCCGACACCTTCACCCAACTCAAGCTGATTCCACGGAAGGTGGACTTCGCCGAGTTCGTGGACACGCGCTACAACGGCGACCTGCCGGCCTCCACCTCCGCCCCGCGCACCAGCGGAGGTTCGTGACATGGGTGTGCGTCTGCACTGGTTCCTGCCGACCGGCGGCGACGGCCGTACCCTCGTCGACCGGCACGCCTACGGGCCCAACCGCGCGGGGGCGGTCCGCGGGGTGCGTCCGCCGGACATCGAGTACCTCGCCCAAATCGCCAAGGCCGCCGAGCAGTTGGGCTTCGAGGCGGTACTCACGCCGACCGGCACCTGGTGCGAGGACGCCTGGCTGACCACTGTGGCGCTGGCCCAGCACACCGAGCGGCTGAAGTTCCTGGTGGCGTTCCGGCCCGGGGTGATCTCGCCGACGCTGGCCGCGCAGATGGCGGCGACCTATCAACGCCTTACGCGTGGACGGCTGTTGCTCAACGTCGTCACCGGTGGCGACTCGGCCGAGCAACGGCGCTTCGGCGACCGTCTCGACCACGACCGGCGGTATGCCCGTACGGACGAGTTCCTGTCGGTCGTACGAGGGGTGTGGCGAGGAGAGCCGTACGACTTCGACGGTGTGCACTACCAGGTCGAGGGCGGGCTCACCGCGCTGCCGCCCGATCCGGTGCCGCAGGTGTTCTTCGGTGGGTCGTCGGCGGCGGCCGGGCCGGTGGCCGCCCGGCATGCGGACGTGTATCTCACCTGGGGAGAACCGCCGGCGCAGGTCAAGGAGAAGATCGACTGGATTCGCGGGCTCGCCGAGCGCGAGGGGCGGGACGTGCGGTTCGGGGTGCGGCTGCACACCATCTCGCGGGACTCGTCGGCCGAGGCGTGGGCGACCGCGAACCGGCTGCTCGACGACCTCGACGCGGACACGATCGCGGCGGCGCAGGCCGCCCTCGGGCGCAGTGAGTCGGTGGGCCAGCAGCGGATGCTGGCGCTCCACGGCGGCTCGCGGGACGAGCTGGAGATCCACCCGAACCTGTGGGCAGGGGTCGGTCTCGTCCGGGGCGGCGCGGGCACCGCGCTCGTCGGCAGCCATGCCGAGGTCGCCGATCTGATCGAGGAGTACCACTCGCTGGGTGTCGAGCACTTCGTGCTGTCCGGGTATCCGCATCTGGAGGAGGCGTACTGGTTCGGCGAGGGCGTGATTCCCGAGCTGGCGGCGCGCGGGCTGGTCGAGGGGCCGACGCGGGCGGGTGTGCCGTTTCTCGTGGGCAGCGGGTGCTGAGCGCGGGAAGATCCACGGGCCCGGTGCTGTTCGTAGAAGCGTGAACAACACTCGCGAGGTCGACGTGGTCGTCATAGGCGCCGGGCAGGCAGGACTGGCCGGCGCCTATCACCTGCGGCGCACCGGATTCGAGCCGGAGCGCGACTTCGTGGTGCTGGACCACGCGCCCGCGCCGGGTGGCGCCTGGCAGTTCCGGTGGCCGTCACTGACGTACGGCAAGGTGCACGGGATGCACGCGCTGCCTGGCATGGAGCTCACCGACGCCGATCCGGCCCGCCCGTCCGCCGAGGTCATCGCCGAGTACTTCACCGCCTACGAGCGCGCCTTCGACCTGCGGGTGCGGCGGCCGGTGGACGTGCAGGCGGTGCGGGAGGGCGAGGGCGGGCGGCTGCTCGTCGAGACGTCCGACGGGGTGTGGTCGACACGGGCGCTGATCAACGCGACCGGCACCTGGGACCGGCCGTTCTGGCCTCGCTATCCGGGCCAGGAGACGTTTCGGGGGCGGCAGTTGCACACCGCGCAGTACCCGGGGCCCGAGGAGTTCGCCGGGCTGCGGGTGGTCGTGGTGGGCGGGGGCGCGTCCGGTACGCAGCATCTGATGGAGCTGGCGCCGTATGCGGCGGCGACGACGTGGGTGACGCGGCGTCCGCCGGTCTTCCGCGAGGGGCCCTTCACCGAGGATGTGGGGCGGGCGGCCGTCGCGCTGGTGGAGGAGCGGGTGCGGCAGGGGCTGCCGCCGAGGAGTGTCGTCTCCGTGACGGGGCTGCCGCTGAACGACGCGATCCGGCAGGCGATCGCGGACGGGGTCCTGGACCGGCAGCCGATGTTCGACCGGATCACGCCCGAGGGCGTGGCCTGGGACGACAGCCGGCATGTGGACGCCGATGTCATCCTGTGGGCGACCGGGTTCCGGGCCGCGATCGACCACCTGGCACCGCTGAAGCTGCGCGGCCCGGGCGGCGGAATCCGCCTCGACGGCACCCGGGTGGCCGCCGATCCACGCATCCATCTGGTCGGCTACGGGCCGTCCGCGAGCACCATCGGCGCCAACCGCGCGGGGCGTGCGGCCGTACGGGACATCAGGCGGCTGTTGGCCGGGGAGCCGGTCGCGGTCTGAGGTCGTTCCTCCGGGGTCACTTCGTGGGCGGCATGGGGTGCCGGGGTCAAGAGCGCGCGGACCGGCTCCGATACGGCGCCGTTCTCGCGGCCGTTGGCGACGTCGGGCGGCTGTCGGCCCGAAAGCCGAGCGCCGCTGCCCGACGTCGTCCCGGGCGGGTCACTTCGTGGGCTGGGAACTGCCGCTCTTCTGGGCCGCGTTGAACTCGGCGACATTGCGCTGGTGTTCCTCGTAGGTGGCCGCGAAGCGGGTGTCGCCGGGCTTGACCGTGACGAAGTAGAGCCAGTCGCCCGGGGGCGGGTTGATCGCGGCGCGCATCGCGTCCTCGCCCGGGTTGTCGATCGGGGTGGGCGGCAGGCCCATGCGCTGGTAGGAGTTGTAGGGGCTGTCGAGGCGGGTGTCGCTGGAGGTCGTCCGCAACGTGGCCCGGTTCAGGGCGTAGTTGATGGTCGAGTCCATCTGCAGGGGCATCCCGCGTTCGAGGCGGTTGAAGATGACCCTGGCCACCTTCCCCATGTCGGCCTTGGTCGCCGCCTCGGCCTGCACGATGCTCGCGATGGTGACCGCCTGGTAGACGTTCATCGCGTTGCGCTGCGCGCCGGCGGCGACCGGCGCTCCGTTGAACTTCTGGCTCGCGATGTTGACCATGAACGACAGGAGCGATTCCGGCGTCGCCTTCTCCTTCAGCGGATAGGTCGCCGGGAAGAGGTAGCCCTCGGGGTTGCCCTCCGCGTCGTTCGGCAGTTTGAGGCCGGCTTTCGGGATGGACTTCTTGGTGGTGCCGGCCGGGAGCGCGAGGGCCTTGTCGACGGCGTCGTAGATCTGGCCCGAGCGCCAGCCCTCCGGGATGACCAGTGAGGTGGGGCGTGCGTCTCCCCCGTCTTCCAGGCTGAGCAGCGGCACCGCCACGGCGGTACCGGCCACGACGGCCCCGGTCGCGATGAGGGCGACCCGGCCCCGGCGGGTCAGTCGAATCGTGCTCCGTGGCGGAGTGTTCATCTGCATGCGGGCACGGTAACCCGCATATCGTCACAATCCCGGCATATCTTCAGCTTGTCGGTTCCAGTTGGGCATCCCGGCGTACGAGGGCCGCGTACCGCCCGTCCAGTTCCAGCAGTTCTTCGTGCGTGCCCCGTTCCGCCACGTGCCCGGAGTCGAGGACCACGATCTGGTCGGCGCTGCGGACGGTGGACAGGCGGTGGGCGATGGTGAGCGTGGTGCGGTTGGCCGAGAGGGCGTCGATGGCGTCCTGGACGGCCGCTTCGGTGCGGTTGTCGAGGGCGCTGGTCGCCTCGTCGAGGATGAGCACCGGCGGGTCGCGCAGGATCGTGCGCGCGATGGCCAGCCGCTGCTTCTCGCCGCCGGAGAACCGGTGGCCGCGCTCGCCGACGACCGTGTCGTACCCGTCGGGCAGGCCCGCGATGTGCTCGTGGATCTGCGCAGCCCGCGCTGCCGCGTACAGCTCTTCGTCCGTGGCGTCCGGCTTCGCGAAGCGGAGGTTGTCGGCGACCGTGGCGTGGAAGAGGTACGTCTCCTGGGAGACGACGCCGACGGCACGCGCGAGCGTGTCGAAGTCCAGGTCGCGGACGTCGACCCCGTCGAGGGTGACCCGGCCGCCCGTCACGTCGTAGAGCCGGGGCACGAGATAGCCGAGAGTCGACTTTCCGGCGCCGGTCGGGCCGACGATCGCGAGGCTGTTGCCTGCCGGGACGGTGATGTCGATGCCGTCGAGGATCGCACGGCGCTTGTCGTTGCTTTCGTATCGGAACTCGACGTCCTGGAAGGCGACTTCACCCTTGATGCTGTCCAGGTGGACCGGGTTCTCGCGTTCGGTGATGTCGATCGGGAGGTCGAGGTACTCGAAGATGCGGGCGAAGAGCGCCAGCGAGGTCTGGATCTGGACGCCGGTCGACAGCAGGCTGACGGCCGGGCGGAACAGGCCCTGCTGGAGCGAGACGAAGGCGACGATGGTGCCGATCGAGACGTCCGGGCCGCCCGCCTGGAGGGCGATTCCGGCGGTCCAGTAGATGACGGCGGGCATCGCGGCCATGACGATCGAGATGACGGCCATGCGCCAGCGCCCCGCCATGTTCGACCTGACCTCCAGGTCGACCAGGCCCTCGGACTCCTCCGAGAAGGACTGGGTGAGCGAGTCGGAGCGGCCCATGGTGCGGCCGAGCAGGATGCCGCTGACGGACAGCGACTCGGTGACCGTGGCGGCCATCACGGCCATCTGCTTCTGGCGCTGGGTGGCGATCTTCTTGCGTTCGTTGCCGACCCGGCGGCTGATCCACACGAAGACCGGGAGCAGCAGCAGCGAGACGACGGTGAGGCGCCAGTCCAGCGCGATCATCGCGATGATCGTGGCGACCACGCTGGTCAGGTTGGAGACCAGGGAGGTGGCCGTGGAGGTGACGGTGGCCTGCATGCCGCCGATGTCGTTGGCTATGCGGGACTGGACCTCGCCGGTGCGGGTCCGGGTGAAGAAGGCGAGTGACATGCGCTGCAGCCGGCCGTAGACGGCCGTGCGCAGGTCGTGCATGACGCGCTGGCCGACCGTCGTGGAGATGAGGGTCTGCAGTACGCCGAAGATGCTGGTCAGGACGGCGCTCAGGATCATGCCGAGCGCCAGCAGACTCAGCAGTCCGGTGCGGCCCTGCGGGATGGCGACGTCCAGCGTCTCCTTCAGCAGGAACGGGGTCGCCACGGTGACCAGGGACGCGGCGCCGACCAGGAGGCCGACGACCGCGAGCCGGGCGCGGTAGGGCTTGAAGAGCTTGAGGATGCGGCGCACCTGCCGGGGTTGGTCGGTCGAGGTGCCTGGGGACGGCTTCCAGTTGATTTCGTCGCGGGGCATGGTCTCCTACGGGATGGTGAGGCGATCAGGACTGGTCAGGCACTCAGAGCTCGTGGAGCAATGAGAACTCGTGGAGCATAGCTCATTGTTACCTATACTCACAATGAACCAGGTCCTGATATTGTTCCCGCATGACCACCCCCGATTCCGACGGCCTCCTCGCGGAGCAGCTGCTGCGGCTCACCCGCCGGGTGCACCGCATCCAGAAGCGCCATCTGGAGCAGCGCGACCTCGGCATCACCCCGGCCCAGTCCCGGCTGCTGCGCACCCTCGCGCACTTCGGCTCGCCACCGCGCATGGCCGACCTCGCCGAGCGCCTTGAGGTGGTGCCGCGTGCCGTGACGACGCTGGTCGACGGCCTGGAGGCGAGCGGCAAGGTGCGGCGGGTGCCCGACCCGTCCAACCGGCGGGTCATCCGGATCGAGATCACGGACGACGGCCGCAAGGCACTCAGCGAGCTGCGCAGTGCGCGGCGGGGCGCCGCGGACGAGATCCTCGCGCCGCTCACGGATGTGGAGCGCGAGGTGTTGCGGACGCTGCTGGACACGCTGGTGGACGGAGCACCCGGCGCCCATGAGGAGCACGGGCGGCCCTGCTGACCGGCGGCGGTCGCCGGGGCGTCACTCCGGCCAGTTCGAGTCCTTGATCTTCTCGACGAAGTCGCCGCGCACGAAGCCGGGAACGAAGTGGGCCAGTACGTCCGCCTTGATGTTGCCGAAGGTGGTATCGGGGCGGTCCTTGATGCCCTCGGTGAAGGCGGCGAGGATCCCGTTCTTGAAGTCCGGGCGGGGATGCGCCGCCACCACGGCCGCGCGCTGCTCGTCGGAGACGGCGTCGTAGCCGATGCCCACGACGTCCAGCGACACACCCCGGTTGACCAGGGCGATCTCGGCCGACATGTGCAGCGGGATCTCCTGCGTGGTGTGCAGGGCGATGCTCGTCCAGACCCGGTCGGCCGGCTCACCGGTGATGCCGTGCGCATGCAGGAACCGGCGGGCCTCGTCGGCACCGTCGATCTCGAAGCGCTGGTCGGTCCGGCGGAACTTCTCGGTGAGCCCGAGGTCGTGGAACATCGCGGCGACATAGAGCAGTTCGGGGTCGTAGCGGACCCCCTGCTCCCGGCCGCGCAGGGCGCCCCACAGGAACACCCGTCGCGAGTGGTCGAACAGCAGCGGCGACGCGGTCTCGCGCACCAGCTCGGTCGCCTCCCGCGCCAGAGCGGTGTCCGGGATCTCCACGCCTGCGATCACTTCACTCATCGTTCTGCCCTCTTCTCGATGACCTGCCTCGATGTCCTGTGCCTCCAGGATCTTCGGCGGCGTACGCTGGGGCCATGTCCTCAGAGCCACGAAACCCACGGATTCGGACATGACGGCGACCGGGACCGCGGACAGGCCGCACCGCGTGGGATTCGTCGTCTTCGACGGAGTGACCATGCTCGACGTCAGCGGCCCCGCCGAGGTGCTGCACCAGTCGGGCAAACTCGGGCACCCGTACGAACTGGTGCTGGTGTCTCCCGGCGGCGGGGCGGTGACCGCCGCCAACGGGCTGACGCTGAGCGGCACGGTGACCGCACCGGACGCCGGCCCGGTCGGGACCGTCGTGGTGGCCGGGGGCGACCGGCTGGCCCAACAGCCCGCCGAGGAGGAGCTGTTGTGCACGACCCGCACCCTCGCCGACCGCGCGACACGGGTCACGTCCGTGTGCACGGGCGCCTTCGTCCTCGCCGAACTCGGCCTGCTCGACGGCCGTTCGGCCACGACCCACTGGCGGCAGGCCGGAACACTGGCCCGCCGCTACCCCCTGGTGCGCGTCGAGCCGGACGCCATCCACGTCCGCGACGGCCGCTTCGTCACCTCGGCGGGCATCAGTGCCGGGATCGACCTGGCGCTCGCGCTGGTCGAGGACGACCATGGAGCGGCCGTGGCCCGGGACGTCGCCCGCGAGCTGGTCGTCTTCATGCAACGCCCGGGCGGCCAGTCGCAGTTCTCCGCGGCGACCACCACCCCGCCACCGCGCACCGATCCGCTACGGTCACTGATCGCGTCCGTACTGGCCGACCCCGCCGCCGACCACAGCCTGCCCGCCATGGCAGCGACCGCGGCCGTCAGCACCCGGCACCTGACACGGCTCTTCCGCACGGAACTCGGGACCACACCCGCCCGTTGGGTAGAACGGGTCCGTCTCGACCGCGCCCAACACCTGCTCCTCGAAGGCCACAGCGTCACCTCCGCGGCACACCACAGCGGGCTCGGCACGGACGAGACCCTTCGCCGCGCCTTCGCCCGCCATCTGGACACCACACCGACGCACTACCGCAGCCGTTTCGCGAGCACGCGCGGGCGGTCGTCGACGGCATGAGTCACTGGCGGCACTTCACCTCTCCGTCGACGGCATGCCGTTCAGCAACGCCGTGAGGATGCGGGTCAGTTGGGGCTCGACGTCGACCAGCGCGTGCGCCAACTCGGGACGGGTCTCGTAGAGCGTGCGGAGTCGGGTACCGGGGGCGGCCATCTGGAGGAGCGCCCCGGCCATGCTCGTGGCCGTGGCGATCACGTCCACGGCGGCCCGCTCGGTGATCGCGAGCAGTCGGCACAACTCGGCCGCCACTGCGGCGACTTCACCGAGTACGACGGTCTTGAACGCGTACACGGACTCCATCGAGACATTGCGTTCCAGGTTCAACGGCGCCTGAGCGAGCAGGTCGCAGAAGAACGGTCGCGCGACGAGTGACTGCGCGATGACGGCCGCGATCGTGCCGCGATCCCCGCCGCCGGCTTCGGTGACGTCGCCGAATTCCTTCAGCCGCGCGCGGAGCGCCGCCGACCAGTCCTCCCAGCCCTCGGCGGTCAGCGCCAGGAAGATCTGCTCCCGCGTCTCGAAGTACCTCAGCATGGCGGACTTGTGCATGCCCACGGCCGCGGCGATGTCGGTGAGCGTGACCTCGCGCACGCTGCGTTCGGCGCCGAGGGACCGGGCGGCGTCGAGAATCGCCCGCTCGCGCTGCTGCTTGGCCGCGGCGCTGCGGGCGCGTTGTGGACTGGGCGTGCTCATGACGCAGAGCATAGCGCAACCCGGTTGCACTAATAACGAAACAGTGTTTTGCTAGACCCATGACACAGACATGGTTCATCACCGGTTCATCCCGTGGCTTCGGCCGCAACCTCACCGTCGCCGCCCTGGAGGCCGGCGACCGGGTCGTCGCCACGGCACGCAAGCCGGAGCAGTTGGACGACCTCGTGAAGGAGTACGGCGACCGCGTACTGCCCGTCGCGCTCGACGTCACCGACCGAGCGGCGGCAACGGCGGCTCTCCAGGCGGGAGTCGACCGCTTCGGCCGTATCGACGTGGTCGTGAACAACGCCGGATACGCCAACCTCTCCCCGGTCGAGACGACCCCCGAGGAGGACTTCCGCCGCCAGTTCGACACGAACTTCTGGGGGGTCTACAACGTCTCGACGGCAGCGCTCCCGATCCTCAAGGCACAGCGCGCGGGCACGGTCGTGCAGTTCTCGTCCGTCGGCGGCCGGGTCGGCGGCACGCCCGGACTCGGGTCGTACCAGGCGGCGAAGTTCGCGGTCGACGGCTTCACCCGCGTGCTCGCGGCCGAGACCGCGCCGTTCGGCATCAGGTACCTCGTCGTGGAACCGGGCGGCTTCGCGACGGACTGGTCCGGGTCGTCGATGCAGGTCCCGGAAGTGCCGCCGGAGTACGACGAGACCGTCGGCGCGCGGATCCGCCTCTTCGACAGTCCGGTGGTCACAGCGGGCGACCCGAGGCGCGCCGGGGAGATCCTGGTCCGGATCGTCAAGCAGCCGACCCTGCCCTCCCACCTCCTCCTGGGCGCCTTCGCCGTGGAGCTAGCGCAGAACTACTCGCGCGACCAAATCGCGCAGGCAGCCGCATGGGAACCGGTGAGCCGCTCGGCCGACTTCGACCAGCCCTACCCGGTCGACCTCGTCGACCACGCGTAGAAGGACGGGCCGCAACTCCCCACCGCACGGGCGGATCAGAAGCCGCGGCCCGTCACGACAGGGGTCAACCGGCCTCGGAGGCAGATTCCTTGACGAGCTGCGCGGGGACCTCCGCGTCCCCCTCCCCATCGATCTCCACGACATCGTTCGCCACGACATCGTCTTCTACGACCGTGATCTCGCCGTCCAGGACCTTCTTCGCCCGCTCGATGTCCAGCGCGCCCTCCCAGCGGGAGACCGCGAAGACGGCGACGCAGTTGCCGAGGAGGTTGGTGACGACCCGCATCGAGTCCATGATGCGGTCCACGCCCAGGAGCAGGGCGACCGCGCCGGCCGGGATCGCGCCCAGCGAGGAGGCCGTCGCGGACAGGGCGAGGAAGGCCGAACCGGGGATGCCGGCCATGCCCTTGCTGGTGAGCATGAGCACAAGGATCACGGTGATCTGCTGGCCGAGGCTGAGGTCGACACCGACGGCCTGGGCGATGAACAGCGTGCCGATGGACAGGTAGAGGGAGGCTCCGTCGAGGTTGAAGGAGTAGCCGGTGGGCAGCACCAGACCCACGGCGTCGTCACGGGCGCCGGCCTTGCGCAGCTTCTGCATCACGCGCGGCATGACGGACTCGGTGGAGGCGGTGCCGAGCGCGAGAAGCATCTCCTCACGGATGTAGCGGAGGAACTTCCAGAGGCTGAGCCCGGTGACCAGCCGTAGCGCGACGGCGAGCAGGGCGACGAAGAGCGCGGCGGCGACGTAGCAGAGGATGATCAGCTTGGCGTAGGTCTTGATCACGCCGAGCCCGTACTGGCCGACGAGCACGGCCATCGCGCCGAACACGGCGAGCGGGGCGAGGCGCATGACGAAGCCGACGATCGCGAAGATGATCTCCTGGGCCTGCTCGATCGCGGGCAGGACCTTCGGCACCTTGGTGTGGCCGAGGTGGAGCAGCGCGGCGCCCACCAGGCAGGCCAGGATGAGGACTTGGAGCAGGGAGTTCTCGGCGAAGGCGCCGACGAAGCTGGTGGGCAGCGCGTTGACGATGAACTCGGTCGTCGAGGGCAGCGCGGCACCGCCCGTCTTCGCGTCCACCGCCGAGGTGTTGAGGGTGGACGGGTCGACGTGCATCCCGGAGCCCGGCCGGACAACGTTGGCGAGGACGAGACCGATGATGAGCGCCGCGGTGCTGGCGACCTCGAACCAGATCAGCGCCTTGAGGCCGATCCGGCCGAAGGCCTTGAGGTCACCGGCCTTGGCGATGCCGACGACGACCACGCAGAACACGAGCGGCGAGATGATCGTCTTGATCAGCCGGGTGAATCCGTCGCCGAGGGGCTGGAAGTCCGTGGCCACGTCGGGCCACAGCTTTCCGACGAGGATTCCGAGGACAAGCGCGCAGGCGACCTGCGCGAAGAGAGAGGTACGCAATATGCGTGCGACGCGTCGCGGCAGGGACGGGACGGACGGCGGCACGGGCACTCCTTGGAGGGGGGACGGTCGTCCGCGGAAGTCGAGTGGGGTGACTTCTGCGATACGGAAAGCGGCTTCCGTGTGGATCACTTTGGAGCCGTTGTTGATCCCCCGGAAAACCTCCGTGTGACAGCCGTGTAAATCACGAACCCGAGGTGACGCGTCGCACGCACGACGGCTCAGCAGCCGCTGCGGTCCTCGGTCAGCACCCCCTGCGCGGTCGCCAGCGAACGGTCGTAGCAGCCGCCCGAGCCGTACAGCCGATAGCGCTCGCTCGACGTCCCCACCGCATGCCGCTGATCACGGGGCACATTGAGCGTGTACGTCGCGTCCCCGCTGTAGGTGTCGTCGAGCCGCGACCACCCGGTCCGCCGGCCGTCCCGCGTATCGACGACGGCCGCCCGGTCGCCCAGCGTGAGTACGGTACGCAGCCGGTCGTCCGTCCCGATCGTCGTCGCGCCGTTCATCGTGTACGTCCGATGCGTGGCGGTCGTCCGGGCCGGTCCCCGTCCGTCGACGGTCACCGACTCGTCGTCCGTCCAGGTCGCGTCGAGCCCGTCCATGTTCTCGCCGTCGATCCAGCGGTGCACGGAGGTGTTCGTGAGCTTCCGGTCGACAGCGGTCGCAACCCGCCCGTGCGAGGTGTCGACGTAACCGGCGACGGTCAGCCGATGGCCCGCGTCGGTGTCCACACGTTCCTCCGAACCGGGCGTGTAGGTCGAGGAGTTGGCGAGCTCACCGGCCCGGTCGAGGGTGAGCTTCCCGGTGACGTGGGCACGGTGCGCGTCCTGCCAGACGAGCACGTTCACCGGCGCGCTCCAACCGCTCTGCCCCTCGGGCACGCCCACGACGGAGACGTCGACGTGGTGCGGGCGGCCGTCGTTGAGCAGCCCGGCGAAGGGTGTGAGGTCGTATTCGATCGGCTTCACGTCGAAGGCGCGCGGGCCCGGAATGACGTACCAGAGGAAGGGGTCGGACCAGCCACCGGTCCACACGTTCGGGAACGGCGCGGCGATTCCCGCGAGTTGGCCGTCGACCTTGATCTGCACCTCGCGGTAGGGGCCCTTGTCGGCCTGGCAGGAGTAGGGCGCCGAGGCGGGCACCGCGAGATACCAGAACTCCTCGCAGCCGCCGCCGGATCCGGTGGCGTACACCTCGGCGACGATGCGTTCGCTGTTGCGCGGGGTGGTGACGGTCGAATCGGTGCCGAGGGTGAGGACGCGGTCGGGGGTCTGCGCCGCCGCCGGTCTCCCCTCGTAGAACGTCAGCGTGGCCTTGACGCCGATGACTCCGGTGTAGGTGTCGTCGACGACGTTGCCGATGAGCATCTCCACGTCCTGCGTGCTGCGGAAGGTGGCGCTGTAGCGCGTGACGTCCTTCTCGACGGACCACGCGATGCCGTCGGGCGAGGGCTCCGGTGTCGACGTGCGCAGGATCTCGACGCCGCCGACATGCAGGTAGCCGAGGCGGTCGTACTGGCGGCCCTTGACCGTGCCGTCGAGGCGTAGCACGACCTTGCTCCAGTGGTCGCCGCAGGCCTTGGGCGGCGTGTAGGTGCCCTCGTACGGGGTGAAGTCACGGAACTCTGTGTCGGCGAGGGTGACTTGGCAGGACTTCGTCGCGGGCCTGGCGATGGGCGGGGTCGCGGTGAGGGGGTCGTGCCAGTCGGTGCCGAACTCGGCGGGGACGTCGGCGACTTGGGCCTTCGCATCGGCCGCCTGAGCGGGGCCGACCCCGAGGAGGGTGCTCGCCAGGAGGGTCGCTCCGGCGAGCATGGACATGACTATCCGGTTTCTCATGGGCGGTGTTCTACCCCTTGAGGTCCACCCTGTCCCCCATGAGCACCACGGGATGCTGCTCAGGGTCGAGTGTGCGCAGCAGGTACTCCATCGCCTCCTTGGGCAGGCTGACGCAGGCCGACGTACCGCTGCCGTGGTCCAGATGCAGCCAGATCCCGCCGCCCTTGTCCTCGCCCTCGGGCTGCTCCGCGTCGTCGGGCGGGGTGCCCTTGACGCGGTTGTAGTCGATGGCGATGACGTAGTCGAAGTCGTGCCAGTGCGACTCGTCCCAGTCGCGCGGCGCCGCGTACGACTCGTCCTGCGTGTACGGCAGTGCCGTGCCCGGGTCGTCGAGCACACCGGCCGCGGCGGTCAGGGTGAACACGCCGACGGGGCTGCGTTCGTCCCCGAGGTGGTGGTCGAGGGTCCAGCCCTTCTTGCCGTTGTGCGCGGGCCAGCTGCGGGTCCGGTTCCAGGTGGAGCCCCGCTTCGTGAACAGGACGGCGGTGGAGTACGGGGAATCCTTGCCGGCTCCGTAGACCGCGAGGACCTGACGTGTCCCGGCGGGAATCTCGCGGTGGAGCCGGTCGCCGACTTCCGGGATGCGGGTCGGGGCGGGGGTGGCGACAGCCTTTCTCGGGTGGGTCGCCCGGGGCCCCGGTCTCCCCTCCCTGCCGCTGGTGTGTCGTGTGTCCGTGCTTCCGCACGCGGACAGGGTCGTCATCGTCAGGAGGGAAGCGAGAGCCGCCATCGCGACCATCGCACGTCGTGTGCCGCCACTCTGCATCGGCCCATGGTCACATCGCGTTCAGTGACATTGCGTGAGGTCACGGACATCTCACCACGGATGGGTGAACGCCGGTTCTGACCCGCGGCGGGGAAAACCGCTTGCTTCCGACCACGCTGCGAGGCGAACCTTTCACGGTTTGTTGCCGCACTCCGCGGTTCCTTCCGCCGCCCCGACCAGAGCCACTGGGACGTCATGCAGATTCAAGACCTTCCGTATCCCGACCCGGGTGTCCCGGACGCCCGCTCGGGGCCCCGATTCCTGTGGTGGCTCGGCCGGAACCAGCTCGGCGGACAGTTCAAGTCACTCGCCTGGGGACTGCTGCACTTCGTGTCCGTCTGCGCGCTGCCGTTCTGCGTGGGACTCGCCGTCCAGGCCGTGGTCGACCGCTCCGGCAGCCGGCTCGCCCTGACCGGTGGGCTGATGGCGCTGTGCGGAGCGGGCATCGCCGTGGGCGACACCTTCCTGCACCGGGCCGCCGTCACCAACTGGATCACGGCCGCAGCCCGCGTCCAGCAACTGCTCGGCCGCCAGGCCGCCCATCTCGGCTCGGCACTGACCCGGCGGGTCGCGGCCGGTGAGGTCGTGGCCGTGTCCACGGGCGACGTCGAGAAGATCGGCTGGTTCGTGGAGGCACTGTCCCGCTTCCTGGCCGCCGCGCTGACCGTCGTCGTCGTGTGCGTCGGCCTCTTCGTGTATCAACCGGCACTCGGTGTCGTCGTCGCCGTGGGCATGCCCGTGCTGGCGGTCTCCGTGCTGCCGCTGCTGCCCCGTGCCACCCGGCGTGCGGACGTGCAGCGCGAGAAGGCGGGACGCGCCACAGAGCTGGCCTCCGACACGGTCGCCGGGCTGCGGGTGCTGCGTGGCATCGGCGGTGAGGAACTCTTCCTCGACCGCTACCGCCGTGCCTCCCAGGAAGTGCGCCATGCGGCCGTGCGCAGCGCCCGGATGTGGTCGCTGATCTCCGCGATCCAGGTGCTGCTGCCGGGTCTGCTGCTGATCGTCGTCGTCTGGCACGGTGTGCACCTGGCCCGCGAGGGCCGGATCACGGTGGGTGAACTGGTCACCGTCTACAGCTCGGTGATGGTCCTGTCCTACCCGCTGCGGCACTTCGAGGAGATCGCCATGGCGTACTCCTTCTCCCGTCCCTCGGCCAAACGCGCCGCGCGCGTGCTGTCCCTGGAGCGGGTCACCGACACCGTGGGAACGCGCGCGGCCGAGGTGCCGGCCGGGGATCTGTACGACCCGGCCACCGGTCTGCTCGTGCCGTCCGGCCGGTTCACCGCCGTGGTGTGCGGCGACCCCGACGCGGCCGGACGGCTGGCGGAACGCCTCGGCGGACACCCCGCCGAGGCGGGCACCTCGGTGCTCCTGGACGGCGTGGCGCTCGACGAACTCCCCCTCGCCTCGGCACGCACCGCCGTCCTCGTCCAGGACAAGGACCCGGTACTGCTGTCCGGCTCGCTGCGCGAACTGCTCGATGTGCCCTCCTCGGGTGCGGTCGGCGCGGAGGAGGCCCTGGCCGCCGCGCAGTGCGGTGACGTGCTGGTGGCGCTGGCGCAGGGTTCGCTCGACACCGACGACCCCATGGACGCCCGCATCACCGAACGCGGACGCTCCCTGTCCGGCGGCCAGCGCCAGCGGCTCGCCCTGGCCCGGTCGCTGATCACCGATCCCGAGGTACTCGTCCTGGACGAGCCGACCTCCGCCGTCGACTCCCACACCGAGGCCCGGATCGCGGACGGCGTACGGAAGTTGCGGGCCGGCCGGACCACGGCGGTGTTCACCTCCTCGCCCCTGCTCCTGGACCACGCGGACCGGGTGGTCCTCGTGCACGAGGACGAGGTCGTGGCGGTCGGCACCCACCGCGAACTGCTCCGCAGCGAGCCGCGGTACCGGGCCGTGGTGACCCGCGAGACGGAGGACGAGACGGCGCTGAGGAACGCCGTCAACGACGAGGCCGCTCTGCGGAGCACCCTGGACGACCACGATGTCGCGCTGCGTGGCGCACTGGAAGAAATCGAGGAGACCGCATGATCGGCGTGGCGCCCCCGGCGTACGACCCGGCGGCCCCGACCACGGCCAACACCCTGCCGGTCGGCGCCCCCGCGACCGTACGCGCCTACGTGTCCGAACTGTTCCGTCGCCATCGCCGAGCCTTCCTTGTCCTCGTCACGGTGAACACGGTCGCGGTGGTCGCGTCGATGGTGGGCCCCTATCTCCTCGGCGACCTGGTCGAGCGGGTCTCGGACGGAGCGCGGGAACTTCATCTGGGCCTCACCATCGGGCTGTTCGGGATCGCGCTCGCCGTCCAGGCCTTCTTCATCCGGCAGGTACGGCTGCGCGGCGCGATGCTCGGCGAACGGATGCTGGCCGATCTGCGCGAGGACTTCCTCGTACGGTCGGTCGGACTGCCTCCAGGTGTCCTGGAACGGGCGGGCACCGGCGACCTCCTGTCTCGCATCACCACCGACATCGACCGGCTCGCCAACGCGATGCGCGAGGCCGTACCGCAGTTGGCGATCGGTGTCGTGTGGGCACTGCTGCTCCTCGGCGGCCTTGTCGTGACCGTGCCGGCGCTGGCGCCCGCCGTACTGATCGCGGTGCCGCTGCTGGTCGTCGGCTGCCGTTGGTACTACAAGCGCGCACCCGCCGGTTACCGCTCCGAGGCCGCCGGGTACGCCGCCGTGGCCGCGGCCCTCGCCGAGACCGTGGACGCGGGACGCACCGTCGAGGCGCACCGGCTCGGCGACCGGCGCATCGCCCTCTCGGAGCGCCGCGTCAAGGAGTGGACGGCCTGGGAGAACTACACGCTCTGGCTGCGGTCGGTGCTCTTCCCGGTCATCAACATCACTCATGTCACGGTGCTCTGCTCGGTCCTGATGCTCGGCGGGGTGTACGTCCTGCACGGCTGGATCGGCGTGGGCGAGCTGACGACGGGCGCCCTGCTCGCGCAGATGCTCGTCGACCCGGTGAACCTGATCCTGCGCTGGTACGACGAGCTCCAGGTCGCCCAGGTCTCGCTGGCCCGGCTGGTCGGCGTCCGTGACATCGAGCCCGATGCCGGGGACACCGCACTGTCCCCCGAGGGCCGGGACGTGCACGCGGACCGGGTGCACTTCGGCTACCGCGAGGGCGTCGACGTGCTGCGCAAGGTCTCCCTGGAGGTCGCGCCCGGCACCCGACTGGCCCTGGTCGGCCCTTCGGGCGCGGGCAAGTCCACCCTGGGCAGGCTCCTCGCCGGTATCTACGCGCCCCGGGACGGCCGGATCACCCTCGGCGGCGCCGAACTCTCCCGGATGACCGCAGAACACGTCCGCTCCCATGTGGCCCTCGTCAACCAGGAGCACCACGTCTTCGTGGGCTCCCTGCGCGACAACCTCCTGCTCGCCCGGACGGACGCGCCGGACGCGGAGCTGTGGGCGGCGCTGGGCGCGGTCGACGCGGACGGATGGGCGCGGGCGCTGGACGACGGCCTCGACACCGAGGTGGGTTCGGGCGGGCTGGCGCTCACCCCTGCCCAGGCCCAGCAGATCGCGCTGGCCCGGCTGGTGCTGGCCGATCCGCACACGCTGGTCCTGGACGAGGCGACCTCGCTCCTCGACCCGCGTGCGGCCCGCCATCTGGAACGGTCCCTGGCCCGTGTCCTCGACGGCCGCACGGTCGTCGCGATCGCCCACCGTCTGCACACCGCCCACGACGCGGACGTCATCGCCGTGGTCGAGAACGGCCGGATCAGCGAGTTGGGCAGCCACGACGAGTTGGTGGCGGCGGAGGGGGCGTACGCGGCGCTCTGGCGGTCGTGGCACGGGTAGCTCCGCCGGTGGAGCGGTGACTGCCCTGCGGACCGGTTGGGGCGCTGGTCGGGACGGGAGGTGACTTGGCTGCGGGCCGGTGGGGGCTGGTCGCGCCCACGCGGCGGAGCGGCACATGTCGCAGCCCCGCGCCCCCTTCGGGGCGCGATGCCGTTCCGGTGTTGAGAAGGCCGAGGGGACTGGTGGGAAGCCAGTCCACTCGGGCCGTGCCGTTGCGCGGTGGGGAAAAGGGGTGGAAGTCTGGGGGACGGCACCGGTTCGGGGAGTGCCCGGGAACCATGTGGTTCGTGCCGGGCTCCGCCTGTGCCCCGCACAGCGGCGGCCCGCCGCCGAGCGCGGTGAGTACGGGCCGGTCCCCACCACCTGGAGGTACCCGTGAACAGCGTCGACGGATGGGGAGACGACGTCTACCAGCCCGACGGATCCGAGGTTCAGGACGACGCGGGCCTGCTCGACGCGGAGGACACGCTCCTGGCCGACGGTGTCGAGGACCCGCTCGACCGCGGCTGGTCCCCACCGGACCGCCCCTGGGCGGTGGAACGCGCCGATGTCACGGCCGCCGAACGTCAGCACGGTGAGACGCTCGACCAGCGCCTCGCCGAGGAGGTCCCGGATCTCGTGGTGCCCGACGGCGACGGTCTCGGCGACTCCGAGGACACCGACGGCGAACTCCGGGACACCGAGGTCGGTGACCTTCGCTCCGGCCGACTCGTGGCACCCGACGAAGGGGCGCACGAGGACGAGGAGAGCGGTCTGATCGCCACCGACGTGGGCATCGACGGCGCGGCGGCCTCCGCCGAGGAGGCCGCGATGCACATCGTCGACGAGGACGAGGACTCGCTCTACGGCTGACCTCGCCGTCCCCTGGCCCTCACCCACACCCCCGCCGCAGGAGGAGCAGCCATGCAGCAGGACAAGCAGCCCGACTACCACCCCGTGGTCTTCCGCGACCGCTCCGCCGGATACGCCTTCCTGACCCGGTCCACCGCGACCAGCGACCGGACCATCGACTGGGACGACGGCGAGACCTACCCGGTCGTGGACGTGGAGATCTCCTCGGAGAGCCACCCCTTCTACACCGGCAAGGCCAGAACGGTGGACTCGGAGGGCCGTATCGCCCAGTTCGAGCGACGCTACGGCGGCGGCGCGGGCCAGGGCTCCGGCGGGGCGTGAGCCGCTGCCCGCGTCGACGCCGGAACCGGGGTCGGGACCGGACCTCAGATCACGTTGAGCGCCGCCGCACAGCCCACTCCCCCGAGCAGTATGAACACCGGCATCAGCACCTTGAGCTCGATCCAGCTGCCCGCACGGAACCGCATCACCTTCGGCGGCCCGATCGGGTACCAGCGCTTGCGGCCCAGCGGGATCGGCCACAGGATCGGGCAGCCGGAGACGGTCAGCGCGTCCCCGATGTCGTGCACCAGCGCGCCCAGCACGACCGGCAGGCCGAGCCAGAGGTACTGGTGCTGGTCCGTGAACAGCCAGTCCGAACCGTTGCCCGGCTTGTCCAGCACTCCGGCCAGGATCCACGCGCTGGTCGCCGCCAGCAGCCACACCAGGATGTCGCTGCTGGAACCGCGGGCCGCCCGCCACAGCAGTCCCTCGATGGCCAGCACCATGTGCACGAAGAGGATCGCCAGCACTCCCCAGCGACCGCCCAGGATCGCCACGCCCGCACTCCCCGCGCCGATCATGACCGCCCACAACCAGGTGTGGGTGAGCGTGCGGTGCCCGCCGTTGCGGCGCGGGTCGCCCTGCTTCCTGGTCCCCTTGTAGACGGCGTACGAGAGCTTGTCGACGACCTCGCACACGGTCCGGGAGACGGGTCCGAAGGCCCGCGAGATGGTCGCCGCCTTGTGGTCGAGGTCCGGGGCGAGCGCGGCGCCGGCGCAGATCAGGGCGCCGACCAGGATCACCGGCCAGGGCATCGGATGCCCGGCCGCGGCCGTCGCCGCTCCGACGCCGAGCCAGGCCGCCGCTCCCGACAGTGAGTGTGCTGGTCCCATCATGGCCGTTCCCCGCCCCATTCCTCTTACGCCGCCGGTCAGTTGCTCGGGCGCCCTGACACTCTGTCGGCGCCACAGCGTAGCGGTAGCGATCTTCATCTCCGCAGCCGATTCCCCCATCGACCGGGACGCCAGGCAAGATGGGGTCGTGACCCTCATCGACCAGTTGCCGCCGACCGCAGATCCCGACGCCCTCTACGAAGCCTTCGAGTCGTGGGCCAAGGAGCGCGGTCTCACGCTCTACCCCCATCAGGAGGAGGCGCTGATCGAGGTGGTCTCCGGTGCGAACGTGATCGTGTCGACGCCCACCGGCTCCGGCAAGAGCATGATCGCCGCCGGTGCGCACTTCGCCGCACTCGCCCGGGACGAGGTCACCTTCTACACCGCCCCGATCAAGGCACTGGTCTCGGAGAAGTTCTTCGAGCTGTGCAAGATGTTCGGCACCGAGAACGTCGGCATGCTGACCGGCGACGCGTCCGTCAACTCGGACGCGCCCATCATCTGCTGCACCGCGGAGGTCCTCGCGTCGATCGCGCTGCGCGACGGCAAGCACGCGGACGTCGGCCAGGTCGTCATGGACGAGTTCCACTTCTACGCGGAGGCGGACCGCGGCTGGGCCTGGCAGATCCCGATCCTGGAGCTGCCGCAGGCGCAGTTCATCCTGATGTCGGCCACGCTCGGCGACGTCGCGATGTTCGAGAAGGACCTCACTCGCCGCACCGGGCGCCCCACTTCGGTGGTCCGCTCGGCGGTCCGGCCGGTGCCGCTGTCCTACGAGTACAAGCTGACTCCGCTCACCGAGACGCTGACCGAGCTGCTGGAGACCCGGCAGGCGCCGGTCTACATCGTGCACTTCACGCAGGCGCAGGCCGTGGAGCGGGCGCAGGCGCTGATGAGCATCAACATGTCCTCGCGCGAGGAGAAGGACCAGATCGCCGAACTGATCGGCAACTTCCGCTTCACCACCAAGTTCGGGCGCAATCTCTCCCGTTACGTGCGGCACGGCATCGGTGTGCACCACGCCGGCATGCTGCCCAAGTACCGGCGCCTGGTGGAAAAGCTGGCGCAAGCGGGCCTGTTGAAGGTCATCTGCGGTACGGACACGCTCGGGGTGGGCGTCAACGTGCCCATCCGCACGGTGCTGTTCACGGCACTGGCCAAGTACGACGGGATCCGGGTACGTACGCTGCGCGCCCGTGAGTTCCACCAGATCGCGGGCCGCGCGGGCCGCGCCGGTTTCGACACTGCGGGGCTGGTGGTCGCTCAGGCACCCGAACACGTCGTCGAGAACGAGAAGGCGCTCACCAAGGCGGGCGACGACCCGAAGAAGCGCCGGAAGGTCGTCCGCAAGAAGGCGCCCGAGGGTTTCGTCGGGTGGACGGAAGGCACCTTCGAGAAGCTCATCACCTCCGAGCCGGAGCCGCTCACGTCCCGGTTCCGAGTCACGCACACGATGCTGCTGTCGGTCATCGCCCGTCCGGGCAACGCCTTCGAGGCGATGCGGCATCTCCTGGAGGACAACCACGAGCCGCGCAAGCAGCAGTTGCGGCACATCCGGCGCGCGATCGCGATCTACCGCTCGCTCCTGGACGGCGGCATCGTCGAGAAGCTCGACACCCCGGACGCCGAAGGCCGCATCGTGCGCCTCACAGTCGATCTGCAGCAGGACTTCGCGCTCAACCAGCCGCTGTCGACCTTCGCGCTCGCCGCGTTCGAACTGCTGGACCCCGAGTCGCCGTCGTACGCGCTGGACATGGTGTCCGTCGTCGAGTCCACGCTGGACGACCCTCGGCAGATCCTCGCCGCCCAGCAGAACAAGGCACGCGGCGAGGCCGTCGCGGCGATGAAGGCGGACGGCGTCGAGTACGAGGACCGCATGGAGCGCCTCCAGGACGTCAGCTACCCCAAGCCGCTGGAGGAGTTGCTCTTCCACGCGTACAACACGTACCGCAAGAGCCACCCGTGGGTCGGCGACCACCCGCTGTCGCCGAAGTCCGTGATCCGGGACATGTACGAACGGGCCATGTCCTTCACGGAGTTGACCTCGTACTACGAGCTGGCCCGCACCGAGGGCATCGTGCTGCGCTACCTCGCCGGCGCCTTCAAGGCCCTCGATCACACCGTCCCGGACGACCTCAAGTCCGAGGATCTGGAGGATCTGATCGCCTGGCTCGGTGAGATGGTGCGTCAGGTCGACTCCAGTCTGCTGGACGAGTGGGAGCAGCTGGCCAACCCGGCGGAGATGACCGCCGAGGAGGCCCAGGAGAAGGCCGACCAGGTCAAGCCGGTCACCGCGAACGCGCGCGCCTTCCGGGTGCTGGTGCGCAACGCGATGTTCCGTCGCGTGGAGCTCGCCGCCCTCGACCATGTCGGGGAGTTGGGCGAGTTGGACGCCGAAGCCGGCTGGGACGCGGACGCCTGGGGCGAGGCGATGGACAAGTACTGGGACGAGTACGAGGACCTCGGCACCGGTCCCGACGCCCGCGGGCCCAAGCTCCTGCTCATCGAGGAGGAGCCGCAACACAGCCTGTGGCGCGTTCGACAGATTTTCGCCGACCCGAACGGCGATCATGACTGGGGCATCAGCGCGGAGATCGATCTCGCGGCCTCCGACGCGGAGGGCCGTGCGGTCGTCCGCGTCACCGACGTCGGCCAGCTGTGAGCACAGGAGAATCCCACCCATGACGAACCCGGCAGAGCGGCTCGTCGACCTGCTCGACCTGGAGCAGATCGAGGTCAACATCTTCCGTGGCCGCAGCCCGCACGAGTCCCTGCAGCGGGTCTTCGGCGGCCAGGTGGCCGGCCAGGCGCTGGTCGCCGCGGGGCGCACCACGGAGGGCGACCGGCCCGTGCACTCGTTGCACGCGTACTTCCTGCGCCCGGGCCGGCCGGGCGTGCCGATCGTGTACCAGGTCGAGCGGGTGCGGGACGGACGGTCGTTCACCACCCGCCGGGTCACCGCCGTGCAGCAGGGCCGCACGATTTTCAATCTCACCGCCTCCTTCCACAAGCCTGAGCAAGGTCCTTTCGAGCACCAGCTGCCGACCCGCGAGGTCCCGGACCCGGAGTCCCTGCCGACGGTGTCGGAGGAGGTCCGGGCCCATCTGGGCGTGCTGCCCGAGCAGTTGGAGCGGATGGCACGCCGTCAGCCCTTCGACATCCGGTACGCGGACGGGCTGCGCTGGAGCGCCGAGGAGATCAAGGACACCGAGCCGCGCAGCGCCGTGTGGATGCGCGCGGTGGGACCGCTCGGCGACGATCCGCTGGTGCACACCTGCGCGTTGACGTACGCCAGTGACATGACGCTCCTGGACGCCGTCCGGATCCCCGTCGAACCCCTGTGGGGGCCGCGGAACTTCGACATGGCGTCGCTGGACCACGCCATGTGGTTCCACCGGCCGTTCCGCGCGGACGAGTGGTTCCTGTACGACCAGGAGTCCCCGATCGCGACGGGCGGACGCGGTCTGGCCCGCGGGCGCATCTACGACCTGGAGGGACGCCTGCTCGTCTCGGTCGTCCAGGAAGGGCTGTTCAGGGCGCTGTGACCGGTGGGTGTGCGCCGCGGTCACGCGTTTCTGCGGCGCAGCCAGCTCAACATGACGCGCGATCGCTCGGGTTCCGGCGCCGGCTCGGGCGGGTGCTCACTCGGGGACGGCGGTGGTCCGGCCGAGTACTCGCTCGGGGACAACCCTGATCCGGCCGCTTGGGAAGCGGGTCGCGGTGCCGGGCGATGGCGGCGTGCCTCGTCCAGCACCTGGGCCAGGTCCGCCCGCAGCCAGCTGATCTCGTCCGGGTCGTCCGCCGTCATGATCCGCTCGGCGAGGTGAGCGGAGGGCGAGCCCGGAGCGCCGTGGGTGGGCGGGTCCGGCCTGAACCGGTTCAGGTGGGCGCGCTCGTAGGGGTCCCGAACGATTTCGGCCACCTGGACGGGGGCGAGCAAGGCGGACAGGGCGCCCGCGCGTTCCCACGGGCCGTCCGCCTCGCGCAGCAGGAATCCCAGATGACGTCCGCGCCAGTTGCGGGGCCGTCGGTCCAGCCCCTCTCGGAGTTGGTCGCGCAGGCCTTCGGGTGTACGGCCGTTCAGTAGTGAGGTGTGGTTCCTGTCGGTGGCGAACTGCCGTAGTTCTTCGGCGAGATAGAGCCAGACCACTGCTCGGTAGCGGTTCAGATAGAACCTCACCGGCACCACCAGTCCCAGCCGGGCTAGGCGGGTGAACCTGGCGGAGGTGATCTCCATGAGGGCCGCGCCGTCCGTGGTGCCCACGGTCCTGACGCTCTCCACGAGCGATTCCGGGAACCCCTCGGCCGAGCGCAGTCGGTCGATCTCGGTGCGGGCGACGCGCCGGCCGCCGCCCCCTTCGTCGGGCACGGTGCGGATGCGTCCGAGATGGACGGCGAGGTCGAACTCGCCTCGTTTGAGGCCGAGTTCCCGTGCCGCGCGACTCGGCGTGCACGAGAGTTCCGGCGGTGTGGTGATGGTGTTGCCTGCCATGGTCGATCTCCCCCGTGGAGTCCGTTGCTCACGCTGTGTGCGTTCGCGATGGACAAACCGTAGCCGGTTCGGAGAATCTCGTGGCGAGCCTGTGGATAACTCCGCAGAAACGGGTGAACTCGCAGGTCAGAGGTCTGTGACGGGAGTTCGCTCGGGCTGCCGGGCGTCCACGCCGAGGTGCTCGCCGACGCGGTTGACGAGCAGTGTCATCTCGTACGCGATCTGGCCGATGTCCGCGTCCGCGCCGCTGAGGACGCACAGACAGCTGCCGCTGCCCGCGGCCGTGACGAACAGGACGGCGTCGTCGAACTCGATCATCGTCTGCCGCACCCCGCCGGCGCCGAAGTGGCGTCCCGAGCCCTTGGCCAGGCTGTGCAGTCCGGACGAGACGGCGGCGAGGTGTTCGGCGTCCTCGCGGCGAAGTCCCGTGCTCGCGCCGGTCACCAGTCCGTCGTTGGAGAGGACCAGAGCATGGCGTACATGCTCGACGCGCTCGGTCAGATCGTCCAGCAGCCAGCTCAGTCCCTGGTTCTGCGCCATGTTCCGGCCTCCCCGTGTCGCGTCTCCCCCTGGCCGGAGGATCTCCCGTCAGCCTTCACCACGCCCGTCGCCCGGGCAAGGAGGATAGGGGCATGGCACAGAACATGACCGACGAGGAGTGGCGGGCGTTCGTCTCGCACGGCACGCGCACGGGCAAGCTGTCGACCGTTCGCGCCGATGGGAGCCCACATGTCGCACCGATCTGGTTCCTGCTCGACGGGGACGACGTGGTGTTCAACACCGCGAAAGGAACGGTAAAAGGGCGCAATCTGGCCCGTGATGGGCGAGTCGCCCTCTGCGTGGACGACGATCGGCCGCCGTTCGACTTCGTGGTGCTGCAGGGGCGCGCCACATTGTCGGAGGAACCGGGCGAACTCCGCTACTGGGCCGCCCGGATCGGGGCCCGGTACATGGGCGAGGAGCGTGCCGAGGAGTTCGGCGCCCGCAACGGAGTGCCGGGCGAACTCCTCGTCCGCGTCACGGTCGAGAAGGTCGTGGCGCTGAAGGGCATTTCGGAGTGAGGGCTCCCGCTCAGCCCACCGAGTCGAGCATCCTGGCGGTGTGCATCCGTCCGGCGTACTCGACGAGCCGGATCAACACCTCCTTCCCCGAGTCGCGGTCCCGGGCGTCGCACAGGACCACCGGTGTTCCCCGGTCGAGGTCCAGGGCGCGGGAGACGTCGTGGGCGCCGTAACTGCGGGCGCCCGTGAAGCAGTTGACGGCCACCACGAACGGGATGTGCCGGTGCTCGAAATAGTCGACAGCGGGGAAGCAGTCCTCCAGTCGCCGGGTGTCCGCGAGGACCACGGCTCCCAGGGCCCCCTGCGACAATTCGTCCCACAGGAACCAGAAGCGGTCCTGGCCCGGTGTGCCGAACAGGTAGAGGGAGAGGCCGGACCTGATGGTGATGCGGCCGAAGTCCATGGCGACGGTCGTCGTGACCTTCTGGTCCACGCCGTCGGTGTCGTCCACCAACTGGCCTGCCTCGCTGAGCAGTTCCTCGGTGCGCAGCGGCCTGATCTCACTGACCGCGCCCACCATGGTGGTCTTGCCCACGCCGAATCCACCGGCGACCAGGATCTTCAACGCCAGGGCGGTCTCGCCGCCTTCGGCATCGGAGTGCTCGGAGACCATCGATCACTTCTCTCGGGAGTACCGGCAACGGTCGACGTCCGTAGGAGTGCATCCTGACAAGTACGGCCTCGCACTGGGCGGTTGGACCACTATTTGCCCGATGTGACCGTCTCGCACCTGTTCGGTGTCCAGATGGCTGCACAAGTCGGCGTCGTACGCGTTCGAGTGGTGCTGAAGTTTCATCACAGTGCCCGGAGTCCCTCGATCACCTCGCGCAGAATCCGTTCGTCAGGAAGCTGCGCGGGCGGCACCGGACGGCTGACGGTGACACAGCCGAGCTCCAGGAGGTCGCCCAGGAGCACCCTGACCACCCCCAGGGGAAGGTCGGCTCCGGCGGCCAGCTCGGCGACGGACTGTGTTTCCACGCGGCACAGGTCGATGAGGGCCCGGTGTTCCGGTCCGAGCCCGGTGTCGTCGTCGAAGCCGGGCGCGCCCGCGTCCAGCGTGACCAGCGCGATCAGGTCGAACCGCACTCCTGTAGGGCCTGATTTGGTACGTCCGCCCGTCATGGCGTAAGGGCGGACGAGAGGCCCGGCCTCCTGGTCGTACCACTGGCTGCCCGGCTCATGCGGGACACCGGTCATGTCTTCGGTCATCGGAACGGACCGCCTTCTCGCCTCATCCGGCGGCGGGTGGCCGCGCACCGACGCGCGGCGGCGTGTACAGGTGCTCGCCGACGCGCTTGACCAGCCGTGCCATCTCGTACGCCACCAGGCCTATGTCGGCGGTCACAGAGGTGAGGACGGCGAGGCAGGAGCCGTCTCCGGCCGCTGCCACGAACAGGAAGCCGTCGTCCATCTCCACCATGGTCTGCCGCACTCCGCCGGCGCCGAAGTGCCTCCCGGCGCCCTTGGCCAGGCTGTTGAATCCGGAGGCCACCGCGGCGAGGTGTTCCGCGTCCTCGCGATCGAGGTCGGTGGAGGCGCCGATGGCGAGGCCGTCGTTGGACAGCACGACCGCGTGCCGTACTTCGCCGACGCGCAGCACCAAGTCGTCCAGCAGCCAGTCGAGTTCACCGGACCGCTGGGCGGCCCTCATACTCGGGTCCTGGATCATGCGGGGTCTCCTTCGCTGCTGTCGCTGCCCGTTGCGGGGCCTGGGGTGGCGCCACGGCCCGGTTTCCTGCCGCCGCCGCGCGTCCAGCCTTCGCGGTAGGCCGCCATCCGGTCCCGTACGACCTCCGGACTGCGGTGCTCATCGCGTGGCGCCGCGGGCGCCCGTTCCCGGTCCGCGGCGGGCTGTTCGCGGAGCTGGGGAGCGAGGCTCGCCTGCCGTACCCGGCGGGGGAGGTCGTCGCCGTCCTCGGGGCCTTCGGTGTCCTCGGGAGGACGGTGCAGTCGCAAGGTGGTGACTCCAGGGGGCGGGGTGCCGTTCGCCGGCTCCGCCGAGGCCCGGGGCGGGGACGCCAGGGCGGGCCGGTCGGCCGGTGCCGGTACGGACTCCTGGTGCTGGGGCGCGGTGGGCACGCGCGCGTACTCGCGTTCCACGGCCCGCTGTCCCTCGTCCACTGCCGCGCGGGGGGCGCGTTCGGCCGCGCCGCCGTGCAGCAGGGCCGTCGGCAGCAGCACGACCGCTGTCGTTCCGCCGTAGGGCGAGGTCCGCAGATGCACCTTGATGCCGTGGCGTGCGGCGAGTCTGCTGACCACGAAGAGGCCGAGCCGGTCGCTGTCGAAGAGGTCGAGGGCCTCGGACTGCTCGATGCGCCGGTTTGCCTCGGCCAGCGTCTCCGGGCCCATGCCCAGGCCCCGGTCCTCGACCTCGACGGCATACCCGTTGCCGACGGGTTCGCCGGTCACGCGCACGCGGGTGTGCGGCGGCGAGAACTGGGCGGCGTTCTCCACGATCTCGGCGAGCAGGTGCGTGAGGTCGGCGACGGCCGTGCCGAGGACGGAGGCTTCGGGGAGTTGGCGTACCTCCACGCGCGCGTAGTCCTCGACTTCGGAGACGGCGGCGCGGACGACGTTGGTCAGGGAGACCGGCATGCGCCAGGCCCGGCCGGGTGCCGCGCCGGAGAGGATGATCAGGCTCTCGGCGTGCCGTCGCATGCGGGTGGTGAGGTGGTCGAGGCGGAACAGATCGCTCAGTTCGTTCGGGTCCTCGGAGCGGCGCTCCATGCTGTCCAGAAGGCTGAGTTGACGGTGCACCAGGACCTGGCTGCGGCGGGCGAGGTTGACGAAGACTCCGGAGATGCCGCTTGCGAGTTCGGCGCGTTCCACGGCGGCCCGCAGGGCGGCTCGGTGCACGATGCCCAGGGCCTCGGCAACCTGTCCGGTCTCGTCCTCCGCGGCCGGTCCGGGCGGGGCCTCCGCCCTGATGTCGATGTCCTCCCCGGCACGCAGTCTCCGCATGGCTTCGGGGAGTTTGTGGCGGGCGATCGCCAGGGCGTCGTTGCGCAGACTCACCAGCTCGACGACGAGACCGCGTCCGATGCGTACCGAGATGACGAGCGAAGCGATGACGGCGGCGAGGCCGAGCAGGACGGCGGCGCCGGCCGGGGTGAGCAGTCCTCGTGCGAACGGATCGGCGCGGTCCGCGACTCCGCTGCCCGCGTCCGCCTCGATGGCGCGCATACCGTCCTGCACGCGTGCGTGCGCGTTGTTCCAGGTGGTCTCGGGAGCCGAACCGATCGCGCGGGTGGCCGAGTTGGCGGCGAGGACCTTGTCCTCGACCGTACCGACCACGGTGTAGGCACCGGTGTCGGCGAGGTTCCGCCAGGCGGTGCGTTCGGAACCGCGCAGATCCGCGGTGGCGGAGTCGGTGAGGGTGCGGCGCGTGTCGACGGCGCCGGTGAACAGCCGCAGCCGCTCCCCGTCGAGGCGGCCGTCGAGCCGGGCACCGGCGAGCACCACGTCCTCCTGGGACAGCGATTCCGCGGCCCGGGAGAACTCCAGCAGTACGCGCGCGTCGGAGCCGAGATCGGCGTCCTGGATTCCGGTGAGCGCCCCACCCACGGCGAAGGCCGACGAGATGGTCTTCGTGTACAGCCCGTACGTCTCGTCCCATCCCGCGCGGTGGGCAAGCACGTCGGCCCGCAGCGAGCGCAGTCGCTCGGCACCGGTGACGAAGGTCTCCAGGCGCTGGGCGACTCCGGCCGGCAGTTCCTCGCCGTCGGCGACGGTGCTGGTGTCGCCGAGCCGCAGCCCGGCGACGGCCCGGTCCGTGTTCGCGGCCAGCTTCTTCAGGTCACCGCTCGGCTCGGCGCCGGGGTCGGTGGCGTAGCGCACCGCGGCCGACCGCTCGGCCTGCAGCGCGGCGACGGCGACGGCGACGGGGCTGCGCACCGCCGAGTCCACGCGTTGCAACTGCCGTAGCCGGGCGACGTCCTGGGCCGTGCTGACGGTCGCGTACGCCCACAGGGCGAGAAGTGAGACGACCGGCACCATCAGCAGGCAGACGATCTTGGCTCGTACGGTGCGGGGACGCATTCGCCAGCGTCCCGCGCGCGGGGGCACCTCGTCCTGCGGTGCGTCGAGGGGCTCGTCGAAGAGCTCGTCGGCGGGTGGTCCGGCGTGTGCGCGGCGACCGCGCACGGGCGGCGGCGTCTCGGCGCCGGCTCTGGGGGTCCTACGGGGGTTACGCATGGCCTCCTCGCTCGGGAGTGGTTCGGGGCGTGCCGTGGTCGGTCGGGCCGCTTGTCAGTGGGCGACGCTTTCGACCGGCCGCTCGGCCGAGGCGGTCGCCTCGCGTTCTCCCGTCGTCGGTGACAGTGCGACGAACGCCGAGGTCAGGAACAGGTAGGACCCGAGGCCGACGGCGAGGGGGAAGATGAACTGCATCGCCGTGGCCCCGGGCAGGACCTCACCGGAGGGGGTGACATGCACGCGCACCGCGAACATCCCGGTGTAGTGCATGCTGGCGACGGCCGCCCCCATGACGAGTGAGGCGACGGTGACCGCGATGGGCGACTTGATGTTGAGGGCCGCCCACAGGGCCGCGGTCGCCGCGACGACGGCGATGACGACGGAGAGCCCGACGAGCATCGGGTCGTAGGTCACGTCGCCGTGCAGTCGCACCGCCGCCATTCCCAGGTAGTGCATGCTCGCGACGCCCAGTCCGGTGGCCAGGCCGCCGAGGAAGAGCGCACGGCCACGGTCGCGGCCGTAGCCGACCACGAAGACACCCGCGCAGACGACGACGATGGCGACGACGAGGCTGAGCACGGTCAGTGGCACGTCGTAGCGGATGTCCGTGCCGCTGACGCCGAAGCCGAGCATGGCCACGAAGTGCATGGTCCAGATGCCGGTGCCGAGCGCGGAGGCCGCGGTGATGAGCCAGTTGCGGCGCGACCTGCCGGTGGCGCCGAGCGCGCGGACGGTGCAGCGCAGCCCGAGCGCGGAGCCCATGCAGGCCATCACGTATGACAGCACTGGGGTGAGCCAGCCGAAGGTCGCGTGGTCCAGGTGTCCCATGACCAGGGGACGCTAGTAGGGGCATGGGCGCACAAAGGGGGCGCATTTCGAAAGGTGTTGCAATATGACACAGAGAGGTGCCTGAACGACCGCGTCACGCTCGAACGTGTGCACCGAAGCGTCATCCGTGTCGGTGAGGGATCATGCGGAACATGAACGACGACCACACGCATGTCCGGGAGTTCTTCGGTGCGCGCGCCGCGCACTGGGACAGCCGCTTCCCGGACGACGGTCCCGCCTACGCGGCTGCCGTTGCCGAACTGACGCTGCACACGGGGGACCGTGTGCTCGACGCGGGCTGCGGGACGGGACGCGCACTGCCGCCGCTCCGTGCGGCCGTGGGGCCCTCGGGAGTGGTGGTGGGGGCCGATCTGACCCCGGCCATGCTGGAGGCCGCCGTACGGGCCGGACGCGGTCTCGATGGGTGCCTGCTGCTCGCCGATGTGGCCGCGTTGCCGCTTCGGTCGGAATCGCTCGATGCCGTGTTCGCGGCGGGCCTGATCGCACACCTGCCTCAACCGGAGGCGAATCTGCGGGAGTTGGCGCGTGTGGTACGCCCCGGCGGCACGCTGGCCCTGTTCCATCCGATCGGCCGCGCGGCACTCGCGGCGCGTCAGGGGCGGCAGATCACCCCGGAGGACCTGCGCGCGGAGCCCAATCTCCGTCCGCTGCTTGCCGGTTCGGGGTGGCGCATGACGTCGTACGCCGACGAGGACACCCGCTTCCTGGCGCTGGCCGTGCGGGAGGGATGAGCCGCACCACTGCGGGAGGCCGGAAACGCTTCACCGCGACGTCCCCCTCCTGTCGCCGCAACTCCAACTCTATGTTGGGTAGCAGTAGATGGACGGTCGACGACGGAACACCACGCAGGGGGAAGGTGGTCAGCATGTTCGACAGGCCCCGCAAGACCTTCGCCAGAATTCTCGCCTCCACGCGCACGGAGGCCGGCGCCGGCCCCGAACGGCGGGCGCACAACCTGTTCGAGGCCGCGGCCGTCTATGTCTCGGCGCGCGCGGAGGACGACCAGGACCGGATCGACGAGGCCGCGGGCTGGGTGTCGCCGGAGGCACTTTCCTTCGGGGTGAGTGAGCTGGCGTGCCGGGCCGTGGTCGCGCTCGCCAGGGAACGCGACGAGTCGCCGCGGACGGTGGCCCGGGCCCTTCTCGGGCTCCCCGCGGCCTGACACTTCGGGTTGCCGGTGGTCGTTTCGCCCTGTCCAGACGGAAAACTGCAGCTCCGGGTGTACTTGGGAGTCGTGACAAGCGGCTTCCGCGCACACTAGGGTGCGCGCCGTTGGACGAACGATGGGGAGGCTGGGATGGCCGACACGGATGAAGAGGCCGTCGCCGCCGAGGACGACGCGCTCTATGTGCTCACGGCGGTGCTGCTGACGCCGGCGAAGTTCCCGAGTGTGCTGGGTGACGACTATCCGGAGGCCTGCGCCGCGCTCGGTATGGCGCCGCTCGCCGACGGCTACGGCCTGGTGCTCGGCCAGGACGGCGAAGGTGCGCGGTGGACGGTCGTCATCGACGACGTGTCGCTGGTCGCGGTCGCCATCGCGTCCTGGGACTGCGGCATGGAGTACGACCTGTCGCCGAGCGAGCGCACCGTGGTCGCGGCGCTGCCGGGCTGGCCGCTCGCGGTCGCGGTCGCGGCTCCCAATGTGCCCGCGCCGCACGATCCGGACCCCGACCTCGTGGACCGGCCGCCGTTGGCTCCGCCGGACACCACCACATGGGGCCCGGCGCAGCGACGGCTGGGTGCCGACGAGATCGCGCTGCAGTGGGCCCTGTGGCGGGAGCAGATCGACGACTCGGCCTTCCCGGTCCAGGGCAAGGTGGGCGAGGCTTCGGAGTCGTCGCCTGACGACGTCACCCCCGAAGACGCGTCAGAAGCGGACGAGGTCGCTTCGGACGGCGATGGGGAAGGCGCGCAGACGGGCCACAGCGGGGTCCGCAGGGTGCTGACGGAGGCCCGGGCGTATGTTGACGCCCCGCCGCCTCTCGGCCGCGTCAGATCGTCCTTCGCGCCGGGCGAGGCGCGCACGCTGCGTGCCGACGGCCCCGGCTGGTCGATGGTGGCCCGGACCGACGACATCGCGTTCGTCCTGCTCGACGAAGAGCCGGGTGAGGTGCTGCCGGTGGGGCGGGGCCCCGAGTTGCCGGGTCTCTTGGAGGCGCTGGACAAGCTCGCCGTACGGCCCAGTTGAGCCCTCGGGTGCGCGCGTCAGATGGGGCCGGGCACCGTCCGCGAAGCTGCTGTCGGCAGCCCCCCGGACGGTGCTGTGCTCTGCTTCCTCGCACCGGGCGGAAGCGCGGTGGGGCATCGGTGTGTCGGTGTCAGCGGCCGATCTCCTTGCCCGCGGCGCGGCGCAACCGACGCCGCTGCGCGGGATCCAGCGTGAGATACGCGGCCGTCGGCACTCCCACGACTATCAGGAATGAGACCCACCAGGGCAGCCAGATCAACAGGATCAGTCCGACCGCCACGCCTCCTACAACGACCTTCGTGTTTCTCGACATGTGTCGCCTCCTCCGCGGCCACGGCCGCTCTCTGATCTGAAAACGGGTCCGCGCTTCCCACAGTTCCGGACCGCGACCCTGAAACATCCCTGAGACGTCTCCCCTACTGGCTCCCGAGGGCCGCCTGTCCCCGAGCCGTCGACTGTTCCGTCGTCACTCCGTCCACTCCGGCCTCAGCGGCTCCCCCACCTCGTGGAGGTGGTGCAGGGCCTGTCGGTAGGAGTCGACGAGCCCGGTCTCCACGTAGGGGATACCCACATCCTGGCAGTGGGCGCGCACCAAGGGCTGGGCGAGCCGCAGACTGGGCCGCGGCATGCTCGGGAAGAGGTGGTGTTCGACCTGATAGTTGAGCCCGCCGAGGAACCAGTCTGTCAGGAGGCCGCCCCGGATGTTCCGTGAGGTGAGCACCTGGCGGCGGAGATGGCCCCATCGCTCGCCGTTCGGGTCCGGCATCTCCATGCCCTTGTGGTTGGGGGCGAAGGCAAGACCGAGGTGCAGTCCGAACAGGGCCTGGTGCAGTGCGGCGAACGCGAGCGCCTTCCCTGGGGACATCGAGGTCAGCAGCAGCGTGGCGTAGGACGCGACATGGCTCACCAGGAGCGCGCCTTCGACGGTCCGTTCGCGCCGGGGCTGTCGTCGCAGGTCCTGGAAACCGTGCACCTTGAGGGCGACGCCTTCGAGCAGGGTGAGCGGGAAGAACAGCCACGCCTGGTTGCGGGTGAGCCAACGCCGGAAACCGGAACGGTCCTTGGCCTGTTCACCGGTGAACACGAGGATGTCGGCGACGACGTCCGGGTCCTTGTCGACGTGGTTGGGGTTGGCGTGGTGGCGGTTGTGCTTGTCGTTCCACCAGGAGTAACTCATTCCCAGCAGCAGGTTGCCGTGGATCAGGCCGATGAGGCGGTTGGCGGCCTTGCCGCCGGCGATCTGGGAGTGGCCCGCGTCGTGGCCTATGAAGGCCGTCCGGGCCCCGAATACGGCGAGCAGCGGGGCCAGGAGCAGGGTCGCCCAGGAGTCGCCGATCAGGACGATGCCGGTCACGATGCCGGCCAGCGCGAGGGCGTTGACGGAGACGCAGAACGTGTACCAGACGCGCCGCCGCTTCAGTAGGCCTCGGCTCTTGACCGTGCGCAGGAGGGGCGCGAACTCGCTTCCGGGGGACGCCACTACGGCATCCCCGGGATCATGCGCGCCGACGACTGCGGTGGTCTGGGACATGTCCGGTCTCCGGCTCTCTCAGGCAACGGGGTGACCTGAGCAAACGTACGAATCGGTGACCGGTCGCGACCATGGCGGCACCCCCCGTGTCCGTACGGGGGTCACCCGGGTCCTCGCAGGGGGGTTGCCGACACCCCAAGCGACCCGGTCCCAAGAAAACGAACGCGCGCAGAAGTGCGTCGGAAAAGGCATCGGAAAAACGCGATGGCAAGGAGGTTGTCCGCTCCTTGCCACACCCAACTTATAGCGCACCACGGGGCTTGCGGCAAGGCCCCTGTAGTGCCGCAAAATGGCCGACCGAGGCCAGGACCTGCGGAAACGCTGGGTTCGCGAGGCAACTGCCCTCAGGGCGCCCGACCGGAAGCCAATCTCGTTGAATGGGTGTTTCGATGACAGACGTGATCGTGGTCGGCGGCGGACCGACCGGCTTGATGCTGGCCTGCGAATTGCGGTTGCACGGCGTGCGCGTGGTCGTTCTGGAGAAGTTGACCGAGCCGACCGGGGAGTCCCGTGGGCAGGGTCTGCACGCGCGCAGCGTCGAGATCATGGACCAGCGCGGTCTTCTCGACCGGTTTCTCGCGGTGAGTGAGACGTTCGCGGTCGGTGGTCTCTTCGGAGGCATCGTCAAGCCCTGGCCGGACCGCTTGGACACAGCACATCCCTATGGCGTCGCCACCCCGCAGCCGGTCACCGAGCGGCTGCTCGGCGAGCGTGCCGTCGAACTCGGTGCAGAGATCCGGCGCGGCTGCGAGGTCGTCGGGCTGAGTCAGGACCCGGCCGGGGTCACCGCCGAGTTGGCGGACGGCTCGCGCCTGCGCTCGCGCTACCTCGTCGGGTGCGACGGTGGCCGCAGTGCCGTGCGCAAGGCGCTCGGCGTCGGTTTCCCCGGGGAGCCCGCCACGGTCGAGACGCTGCTGGGGGAAATGGCGGTGACCGCGGATCCGGCCACCATCGCCGCCGTCGTCGAGGAAGTCCGCAAGACCCAACTGCGGTTCGGCGTCGGCCCCGGCGAGAACGGGACGTACCGCGTTGTGGTGCCCGCCGACGGCGTGGCCGAGGACCGTGCGACCCCGCCGACCCTGGACGACTTCAAGCGGCAGCTGCGGGCCGTCGCGGGCACCGACTTCGGCGTGCACTCGCCGCGCTGGCTGTCCCGGTTCGGCGACGCCACGCGGCAGGCCGAGCGCTACCGGGTCGACCGGGTACTGCTGGCCGGCGACGCGGCGCACGTCCATCCGCCGACCGGTGGGCAGGGGCTCAACCTCGGTGTGCAGGACGCCTTCAACCTCGGCTGGAAACTGGCCGCCGCGGTCAACGGTTGGGCTCCGGAAGGGCTGTTGGACAGCTACCACACCGAACGGCATCCGGTGGGCGCGCGCGTTCTCGACAACACGCGCGCGCAGATCACGCTCCTGGGGACCGATCCGGGTGCGACCGCACTACGGGAGCTGTTCTCCACCCTGATGGACTTCGAGGAGGTGAACCGGTACGTGACCGAGATGATCACCGCGGTGGGCATCCGCTACGACTTCGGCTTCGGCGAGGAACATGAACTCCTCGGCCGGCGGATGCGGGACGTGAAGTTGACGCAAGGGCACCTCTACGGGCTGATGCACGGCGGCCGGGGGCTGCTGCTCGACCGGACCGGCAAGCTCTCGGTGACCGGGTGGACGGATCGCGTCGACCACGTCGTCGATGTCGGCGAGGAAGCCGAACTGGACGTACCCGCTGTCCTCCTGAGGCCGGACGGCCACGTGGCCTGGGTCGGTGACGATCAGGAGGACCTGCTCATGCGGCTGCCCAAGTGGTTCGGCCCCGCGCGCTGAGTGCAGCCTTCGAACTCGCGCCTGCCCGACGAGCGGCCGACACCCTGGATTCATCCAGCCGTCGACCGCGGTTCCTCATGGGGACCAACTCTGGCCGCTGTCAACGAATTTGTCCTCAGGAGGCCAGATGTCCCCGCACGCCCCCGTCCGGCGCCGTGTCCGTCGTCCCGTCGTGGCGGGCGTTCCGCTCGCCGTGGCAGTCGCCCTCATGGCGGCCGGTACGGCCTCCGGAGCCCCTTCCGGGAGCGGGGCCGCCCATGTCACCCGCACGGCGACACTGGGCGACATCCCGCTCGGCGCGTTCAGCAACGCGCTGCTGCCCGGGTCGGTGGACAACGACCGGGGAGTGGACCTCGGCGGCATCGGCAGCGACATCTACCCGGCCGGCCGCAAGGGCGAGTACTGGACGATCACCGACCGCGGGCCCAACGGCCAGATCAAGGTGAGCGGGACGAAGCGCCGTACGTTCCCTGTGCCCGGTTTCGACCCGGCGATCGTGAAGATCCGCGTCTCCGGGGACACGGTGAAGGTCCTGGACGCCATCCCGATCACCACGTCCTCCGGGAAGGGCGTCACCGGGCTGTCGAACCAGCAGGGACGCGACGAGGCGCCGTACTCCTACGACGCGCAGACGCCGCTGTCGTACAACCCGAACGGGCTGGACACCGAGGGCATCGTGCGGGCCGGGGACGGCTCCTTCTGGATCGTCGACGAATACGGCCCTTCCCTGGTGCATGTCTCCGTGCGCGGGAAGGTGCTCACGCGGTACGTGCCCAAGGGGCTGCAGTTGACCGGGGCCGACTACCCGGTGGTGGAGGCGCTGCCGGCCGTCCTGCTGCACCGGAAGATCAACCGCGGCTTCGAGGGGATCGCCCAACTGCCCGGCGGTGACCTGGTGATGGCCCTGCAGAGCCCGCTGTCGCTGCCGGACGGGGATGCCGGGGGCGCGTGGCTCAACACCCGTCTGCTGCGCTTCTCCACGAAGAAGAAGGCGGTCACGGCGGAGTACGCGTACCGCTTCGACCCGGTGAACGTGGTCGACCCCAGCGAGGACGACACTTCCGAACTCAAGATCTCCTCGGTGGTCGCCGTGGGCGACGACCGGCTTCTGGTCGAGGAGCGCACCGACAAGGCTGCCCGGCTCCAACTCGTCAAGCTGGAGCGGAAGTCGAACATCCTGGGCGGGCGCTACGACGACGACACGACGTCCCCGTCGCTGGAGCAGCTCGACGACCCCGCCTCCGCGGGTGTCCCGGTGCTGGCCAAGAAGCTGGTCGTGGACCTGGGGACTGTTTCCGGGGTGCCCCAGAAGATCGAGGGCATCGCGCGCGTGGACCACGACACACTCGCCCTGATCAATGACAACGACTTCGGGATGACGGACGGTGCGGGCGCGTTCGACGCACAGGGGCGACTGGTCGACAGCGGTATCGAGACGACACTGGTGTACCTGAAGCTCCCCCACGGCATCTAGGACTCGCCGGCTCCTGAGGAAACTAGCCGAGCAGGGACGGGAGCAGCGACTCGATGTCGCTCGGGATCTCGCTCGGCAGTTCCGAGGGGAGGTTCGAGGGAAGCGCTGTCGGGAGCTTGGTCGGCAGGCTGGTGGGGAGTTTCGTCGGGAGGCTCAGGGACGGGCTCTTGCTCGAACTGCCGTCCGCCGGCTGCTTCTTGTCCGGTGAGTCGTGTCCCCCGAAGACCATCAGCGCGACGGCCACGACGGCTCCGACCGCCACGATCACGGTGAGCAGGATGAACAGCGGTCGGGGGCGCCTACGGGGCGGCGGTTCGTAGTCTCCGTAGCTCCCTCCCGATCCGTGCCCGAAGTCTCCGGGAGGTGGTCCGAAGCCGCCTCCTTGAGGCGGGGTGGCGTCCGGTGGCCCGGGCGGTCGAGGCGGTACGGGCGGCATGGCCATACCGTCAAGAGTCGCCTCGTGGAGGTCATGACGCGACCCCCGCGCGGTGGTTGATACGGACCCATGCCATGGATCGCATGATTCCGGAGCACTTCGCGCGGAGGTCGGTCAGAAAGGGGAACTCACGAAAACCGAGGGCGAACCTACGAAAACCGGCGGGCTCGTGAGTGACGCACGCGTGCGTGCCGTCAGCCGCGTGCTCCCAGGAGGTGGTCCATGGCGAGCTGATCGAGCTGCTCGAAGGCCATCCCGCGCTTGGCGGCGGCCTCCACGTCGAAGTCCTCGAACGCCGAGCGGTCCGCGAGCAGCGCCTTGAGGCCGTCCGCCGCGGTCTGCTGGGCCAGTTCGTCCAGACGCGAGGCGCGCAGCGCCTCCTGGACCACCGGGTCGGCGCGGAAGGCGGCCGAACGCTCCTTCAGGATCAGGTAGTTGCGCATGCAGCCCGCCGCCGACGCCCACACGCCGTCGAGGTCCTCGGTGCGCGGCGGCTTGAAGTCGAAGTGCTTCGGGCCGGCGTAACCGGCGCTCTCCAGGAGGTCGACCAGCCAGAAGGCGGCACGCAGGTCGCCGTTGCCGAAGCGCAGGTCCTGGTCGTACTTGATGCCGGACTGGCCGTTGAGGTCGATGTGGAAGAGCTTGCCCGCCCACAGGGCCTGGGCGATGCCGTGCGGGAAGTTGAGCCCGGCCATCTGCTCGTGGCCGACCTCGGGGTTGACGCCGTAGAGCTCGGGGCGCTCCAGGCGCTCGATGAACGCCAGGGCGTGGCCGACGGTGGGGAGCAGGATGTCGCCGCGGGGCTCGTTCGGCTTGGGCTCGATGGCGAACTTCAGGCTGTAGCCCTGTTCGGTGACGTACTCGCCGAGGAGGTCGAAGGCCTCCTTCATGCGGTCGAGGGCGACGCGCACGTCCTTGGCGGCGCCGGACTCGGCGCCCTCACGGCCGCCCCAGGCGACGTAGGTCTCGGCGCCCAGCTCGGCGGCGAGATCGATGTTGCGGATCGTCTTGCGCAGGGCGTAGCGGCGCACGTCGCGGTCGTTCGCGGTGAACGCGCCGTCCTTGAAGACGGGGTGTGTGAAGAGGTTGGTGGTCGCCATCGGCACCTTCATGCCGGTCGCGTCGAGGGCCTCGCGGAAGCGCTTGATGTGCGCCTCGCGCTCGGTGTCCGAGGACCCGAAGGGGATCAGGTCGTCGTCGTGGAAGGTCACACCGTGGGCACCGAGCTCGGACAGGCGCTGCACCGTCTCGACCGGGTCGAGGGCGCGGCGGGTGGCGTCGCCGAACGGGTCCCTTCCCTGCCAGCCGACGGTCCACAGGCCGAAGGTGAACCTGTCCTCGGGGGTGGGCTGGTAGTTCATGACGCGGCTCCTTGTTGCTTCGCTCCGACTATTTCGTCATGGCGGTTTACAAATTAGTATGCCGGAGCGTCTCTGGGAAGGGACAATGTGTCTCCGGGCGGAGACACATGCCGCACACAAGGGAGAAACCCGATGTCAGCAGCCGAGGGTCCGCTCGTCGTCGGCGTGGATTCGTCCACGCAGTCCACCAAGGCACTGGTCGTCGACGTGTCCACCGGCCAGATCGTCGCGAGTGGCCAGGCGCCGCACACCGTCTCCTCGGGGGCCGGCCGGGAGAGCGACCCCCGGCAATGGTGGGACGCCCTGTGCGAGGCCCTGCGCCAGTGCGGGGACGCGGCCCACGAAGCGGCGGCCGTGTCGATCGGCGGCCAGCAGCACGGCCTGGTCACCCTGGACGCCCGGGGCGAGCCGGTGCGCCCTGCCATGCTGTGGAACGACGTGCGGTCGGCGCCGCAGGCCACCCGTCTGATCGAGGAACTGGGCGGTCCGAAGTCCTGGGCGGAGCGCACCGGCAGCGTGCCCGGCGCTTCCTTCACGGTCACTAAATGGGCCTGGCTCGCCGAGCACGAACCGGAGTCGGTACGGGCCACGGCGGCCGTACGTCTCCCCCACGACTACCTCACCGAGCGGCTCACGGGCCAGGGCACCACCGACCGCGGCGACGCCTCCGGCACGGGCTGGTGGGCCTCGGGGACCGAGTCGTACGACGAGGAGATCCTCCGGCACGTCGGGCTCGACCCGGCGCTGCTGCCCCGGGTGGTGCGGCCGGGCGAGGTAGCTGGGACGGTGCGGGACTGCCACGACCTGCCGTTCTCCAAGGGCACCCTGGTGGCCCCCGGAACCGGCGACAACGCCGCCGCCGCACTGGGCCTCGGGCTCCGCCCCGGCGTGCCCGTGCTCAGCCTCGGCACCTCGGGCACGGTGTACGCGGTGTCGAAACACCGCCCCGCCGACCCGTCCGGCACGGTCGCGGGCTTCGCCGACGCGCACGGTGACTGGCTGCCCCTGGCCTGCACCCTGAACTGCACCCTCGCCGTCGACCGGATCGCGGCCCTGCTCGGCCTGGACCGGGAGGCCGTGGAACCCGGCACGTCGGTCACGCTGCTCCCCTACCTGGACGGCGAGCGCACCCCGAACCTCCCCAACGCCTCGGGACTCCTGCACGGCCTGCGCCACGACACCACCGGCGGCCAGCTTCTCCAGGCCGCCTACGACGGTGCCGTACACGCGCTGCTGGGCGCGCTCGACCTGGTCCTCGACGAGGACGCGGACCGCACCACACCGCTGTTGCTGATCGGCGGGGGCGCGCGCGGCACGGCCTGGCAGGAGACGGTACGGCGACTGTCGGGACGTCCCGTCCAGGTGCCCGAGGCGAAGGAGCTGGTCGCGCTCGGCGCCGCCGCGCAAGCCGCGGGCCTGCTGACCGGCGAGGACCCGGCCGCGGTGGCCCGGCGTTGGAACACGGCCGCCGGGCCGGTGCTGGACGCCGTGGAGCGGGACGAGGCGACGTTCGCCAGGATCTCCGGGGTACTCTCCGACGCGGCTCCGCTGCTCGAACGCGACCCGAGCGGCCGTTGACGCACACCGATCGAGGACTGAGCGAGGCATGACCGCACCGCTGCACGAGGCGCACCCCAACGGGCCCGGGCGTGCCCTGCCCGACACCCAGCAGGGCATGCGCCGCCGCAACCTCGCCCGGGTGATGCACACGGTGAGCGCCGAGGGTCCGCTCTCCCGTGCGGCCGTCGCCTCGCGCATCGGGCTGACCCGTGCGGCGGTGTCGACGCTGGTGGACGAGCTGATCCGGTCGGGGCTCATCGAAGAGCTGGGCCCCGAGCGGCCCGGCCGGGTGGGCCGCCCCGGATCGGCGCTCGCCGTCAGCGGGCGCGGTCCGGCCGGGATCGGCGCGGAGATCGGGGTCGACCATCTCGCGGTCTGCGCGGTCGATCTGCGCGGCGAGATACGGGCCCGGGCGGTGCGGCACGGTGTGAACCGCGGCCGTTCCCCCGAGCCGGTACTCGCCGAACTCACCGCGCTGGTACGGCGGGTCGTCGCCGAGGCGGACGCGGAGGGCCTGTGGCCGGCCGGGCTCGCGGTCGCCGTGCCCGGTCTGGTGGCCCGCGACGGCCGTACGGTCGTCCGCGCCCCGAACCTCGACTGGCACGACACGGATCTCGGCGCCCTGCTGCCCGCCGAGCTCCCGCCCACTGTGGACAACGAGGCCAACTTCGGCGGGCTCGCCGAACTCTGGCTGGGCGAGACCACCCCGCGTGACTTCCTGCATGTGTCGGCCGAGATCGGTATCGGCGCGGCGGTCGTCGTGGACGGCGGGCTGCTGCGCGGAACGCGTGGATTCGCGGGCGAGTTGGGGCATGTGCCGGTGCGTCCGGACGGGCCGGAGTGCGCGTGCGGCGGGCGCGGTTGTCTCGAACAGTACGCGGGCGAGGAGGCGGTGCTGCGCGCCGCCGGTCTTGAGCCCGGCGCGGACCGGGTCGGGCTGCTGGCCACCCGCGCCGCCGACGGCGACGAGGCGGTACGACGTGCCCTGCACGACGCCGGCACGGCGCTCGGTATCGCGCTGACCGGCGCGGTCAATCTGCTCGATCCTCAGCTTGTGGTGCTGGGCGGCGCCCTGTCCGGGCTCGCGCCCTGGCTTCTGCCGTCGCTGGAGGCCGAGTTGGCGCGGCGCACCGCGGGCCCGGCCTGTCCGGTGTCGGTGTCGCGGCTGGGGCCCGAGGGTCCGCTGCTGGGGGCCGCGCACTCGGTGGTGCGGGCCGTGCTCGACGACCCGGCGGCGGTGGCCGAACGGACTGTGGACATCGCGACCGAACGGGCCTGAAACACAACCGACTTCACTCGTCCGAGTGGCCGGGTTTTCCACAGTTCCTCCGTCGTCCACGGAAGCACGCCACGCCCTACTGCCCAACCCGCAAGCGCCGTACCGTGATTCACGCGAGGCGCAGCCGTCGTGACGTGACAACGGCGGGCGTGCACGGATGGACAGGTGGACGAGGGGGGATTCACGTGTCGGCGGAGACAGTTCAGGGGCTGCGGCGGGATGCCGTCGGCCTGCGCGAGGTTCTCTTCCAGAGCGTCACGGCGATGGCGCCGGCCGCGGCGGTCGCCGCGTCGATCCCGTCGGGCGCGGCCTTCGCGGGCGGCAGTCTGCCGCTGTCGGTACTGATCGCGCTGGTGGCCTGCCTGTTCACCGCGTCCTGCGTGGCGGAGCTGGCCCGGGAGTTGCCCGCCGCCGGTTCGGTCGCCACGTACGCGGCACAGGGACTGCATCCGGCCGTCGGCTTCCTGGTCGGCTGGGGCTATGTCTTCGTGGAGGCACTGGTGCCACCGCTGCTGCTCCTTCAACTCGGCTTCACCACGGCGGGCACCCTGCACCAGGAGTGGTCCTCGTATCCGGAGAGCCTGTGGTGGCCGTGGGCGCTCGCGGGCGCAGCGGTCATCGCGGCGGCGGGCTGGTTCGGAGTGCGCGCCTCCGCCCGCTTCGGCACGGTGCTCGGGGTCTTCGAGATCCTTGTCTTCCTGGTGTTCGCCGTGTGGCTGATCGGCAAGGCCGGCAGCGCCAACTCCCTGTCCGTGTTCGGCACTTCGCACACAGGTAAGGACTACTCGGGCCTCGGCGGGGTCTTCGCCGGCTCGGTCTACACGGTGCTCGCGTTCGCCGGGTTCGAGGCCGCGGCGCCGCTCGCCGAGGAGACCCGGGACCCGCGCCGGACGATGCACCGCGCGGTGCTCGGCGCGGCCCTCGGTATCGGCCTCTTCTACGTGCTGACGACCTACGCCATGACGGTGTACTTCGGCCCGGACCGCTTCGCCGAGTTCGGTGCCTCCGGCGCGGCGTCCTGGGAGGGGGTGGCACGCGCGTCGTTCGGGCTGTTCTGGGTCCTGGTGTTCCTGGCCGTGGTCAACTCGACGATCGCCAACGCCAACGCGTGCGCCACCGTCTCGACCCGCACCGCCTTCGCCCTGGCTCGCATCCGGGTACTCCCCCGCGTCCTCGCAACGCTGCACCCCCGCCACCGCTCCCCCGTCGTCGGAATCGCCGTGCAGACCGTCGTCGCGGTGGGCGCCGTACTGGGCCTCGGCCTCGGCTACGACCCGGTGACCGCGTTCCTCCTGCTGGCCACGGTGATCGTCACGGTCGTCATCGCCGTCTACATCGTCGTGAACCTGGCCTGTGCGGGCTACTTCCTGCGCCGCAGACGCGAGTTGCTCAAGCCGCTACGACACCTGCTGGTGCCCCTCCTCGGGATCGCGGCATTCGTCCCGGCCCTGCTCACCGCGGCGGGTCTCCCGGTCTTCGACTTCGTCACCGAGTTGACCACTCCCGTCTCCTACGCCGGACCGGTCGTCGGCGTCTGGATGGCGGCAGGCGTCGTAGTACTACTGGTCCTGCTACGGCGTCACCCCGAGCGAATAGCCGAGACCGCCCGTGTCCATCTCGACGAAACCGCCGCAGGCGGTCCTCCTCAGAACGGAGCAGTACAGCCATGAACGACCCCCGGATCCTGACGGTGCGGCCCGAACCGGGCGAGTACGCCTGGACGTTCGGCGGTGCGCCGCCCGTGGCGCGCATCGCGCCCGGCACGGTTCTCGACCTGTACACGGAGGACTGCTTCGCCGGGCGGGTACGGTCCGAGAAGGACCTGGTGTCCGAGGTGTGCGAGTTCCCGTTCCTCAACCCGCAGACCGGCCCCTTCCATGTGGAGGGCGCGGAGCCGGGTGACACCGTCGCCGTGCACTTCGTGTCGATCGAACCGGCCCGCGACTGGGCCGCCTCGACCACGGTCCCCCTCTTCGGCGCGCTCACGTCGACGCACACCACGGCGACACTGCAGCCGCCGCTTCCGGAGACCGTCTGGATCTGGCAGTTGGACCGCACCCGCCGTACGGCGTTGTTCCGCGCGCGGGACAGCGACATCGAGATCGAGCTGCCTCTCGACCCGATGCACGGCACGGTGGGTGTGGCCCCCGCCAACCTGGAGGTGCGGTCGGCACTGGTGCCCGACGCGCACGGCGGGAACATGGACACACCCGAGATGCGGGCCGGAGTCACCTGCTATCTCGGGGTCAACGTCGAGGGCGCGCTCCTCAGTCTCGGCGACGGGCACGCCCGGCAGGGCGAGGGCGAGACCTGTGGTGTCGCAGTCGAGTGCGCGATGAACACCATGGTGATCGTGGAGCTGCTCAAGGGCGTCGCCACGCCCTGGCCGCGCATCGAGTCGGACACGCACATCATCTCGACGGGTTCGGCACGTCCGTTGGAGGACGCGTTCCGGATCTCGCAGCTCGACCTGGTGCGCTGGCTGGTGCGGGACTACGGGTTCAGCGAACTGGACGCCTACCAATTCGCCACCCAGGCGGTCGAATCGCCGTTGGCCAACGTGTGCGACACCAACTACACCTGCGTCGCCAAGATCCGCAAAGAGTGGCTGCCCGCGCGCGAGACTCACCGAGGACTGCACGCGCGGTTGCGTGAGACCGCGGCGGCCCTCCGCCACTGAACCGAAAGGCAACGCCACCATGGAACGGGCAACACCGCTCCCGAGCAGGCGATGGCTCCTGAAGGGCGCCGCCCTCGCCGCCGTCCCCTACGCGTTACTCCCCGCCCCACAGGCCGACGCGCAGCCGCAGGCCGTCGACTATCCGTCGGCCGAGTGGCAGCCGGCGACCTCCTCCAACTACACGGCGTCCAGCCGCCCCAGCACCTATCCCGTCGACTACGTGGTCATTCACGTCACCCAGGAGACGTACTCCTCGACGTTGTCCATCTTCCAGAATCCGAAGAAGAAGGTGTCCGCGCACTACCTCGTACGGTCGACCGACGGGCATGTGGCGCAGTGCGTGCGGGAGGCCAACATCGCCTGGCACGCGGGGAACTGGGACTACAACACCCGCAGCATCGGTATCGAGCACGAGGGCTGGGTGGACCAGCCCGCGTACTTCACCGACGCGCTCTACGAGCAGTCGGCCAGACTGACGGCGGCGATCTGCGCGAAGTACGGGCTCCCCAGGGACCGGTCCCACATCATCGGGCACTACGAGGTGCCGGGCACCGACCACACCGATCCGGGGCCGAACTGGGACTGGACCCGCTATATGAGGCTGGTCGGTTCCGTCTGATCCGACCCGGGCCGGGGCCCGATCCGCGCCTGCTCCACGCCTGATCCGACCGGGATGTGCCGCGTTCGGACCGGCCCGGTCGAAACGGTTGTCCGTACCCTTCCCCGGAGTGACGATGTCCGCAGGCGTTTCCCCGCCGTATCGCGGGCGTGTCACCGCTGTATCGCGGTACTCGCGACGCTGTATCGCCTTCCTGGGAGGCCGAGTTGACCGATCCATGGGTGGCCCTGGAGCCGGGGGCCGACCCTGCCGAGCGGGTGCGGGTGCTTCGCCGGGCGCACGAGACGTTCGCCGTGGCGGGCACGGTACCGCCGCCGGTGCGCTCGGTGGTGGCGGATTCCTGGCGGCGTTCGGCACGTGCCGGTGTCGGTCCCGAAGGCACGGCGAACGTCGAACTCACGGACGGCGACCTGGGCGTCTATCGCGCGCAGCATCCGCTGGCGCGGGTGATGCCGCTGATCCGGGAGCTGATGGGCACGTTCGCCGCGGACGGCGAGCACCTGCTCGCGGTGTGCGACGCGCAGGGCAGGCTGTTGTGGGTCGAGGGGCATCCGGCGACCCGGCGGAAGGCAGACCGGATGAACTTCGTGCCGGGTGCGCGCTGGTCGGAGAGCGCGGTCGGAACGAACGCGCCGGGTACGGCGGTCGCCGTGGACCGGCCGGTGCAGGTGTTCGCGGCCGAGCACTTCATCCGGCGGGTCCAGCCGTGGACGTGCGCGGCGGCTCCGGTGCACGATCCGCGCACCGGGCGGGTCCTCGGAGCCGTGGACATCACCGGCGGGAACGGGCTGGCGCATCCGCACAGCCTGGGCTTCGTGCAGGCGGTGGCGCGTGCCGCCGAGTCCCAGTTGGCGCTGCTCGCCCCGGAGCAGACGTCGGTCGACGGACCCGAGCTGTCCGCACTCGGCCGGGACGAGGCCCAACTGTGCTTCGGCGGACGCAAGATGAGGCTGAGCCGTCGGCACAGCGAGATCCTGGTGCTGCTGGCCCGGCATCCCGAGGGGCTGACCGGCGACGAGCTGCTGTGCGCGCTCTACGAGGACGAGTCGGTGCCGCCGGTGACGCTGCGGGCCGAACTGGCGCGGCTGCGCAGGCTGTTGGGCCCCGGTCTGCTCGCCTCGCGTCCTTACCGGCTCACGCTGCCGGTCGAGTCCGATGTGGCGATCGTCGAACGGCGACTGGAAGGAGGTGCGGTCACGGGGGCCGCGACGGCGTACACGGGTCCGTTGCTGCCGGGTTCGCAGGCCCCGGCGGTGGTACGGCTCAGGGCCCGCCTGGCGGACGGCGTCCGTACGGCGTTGATCGCCCGCCGTGACCCCGACCTGCTGGCCGACTGGGCGCACGCGCCCTGGGGCGAGGACGACCTCGACGTCTGGCGGGCGCTCGCGGCGATACGTCCGACGGCACCGGTGCGCTCCCGGCTCGCCGCCCTGGAGTCGGAGTTGGCGGCACCGGGTCCTTGGTCCCGGGGGACGGGCCGCTGACGTGACTCGGCTGACGTACCTCACGGGAGGCACCGCAACGTACATGCAACGTCCCGCTCCCTAGCCTCGCGCCGAGAGCTGCCCAACGGCGGGCAGCGCTGCTCCGGGAGGCACATCAGCATGACCCGTTACGCGGCACCCGGCACCGAGGGCGCGATCGTCTCCTACCAGTCGCGCTACGACCACTTCATCGGCGGCGAGTACGTGCCGCCGGCTCGCGGGCAGTACTTCGAGAACCCGTCCCCGGTGAACGGGCAGCCGTTCACGGAGATCGCGCGTGGCACCGCGGAGGACGTGGAGCGGGCGTTGGACGCGGCGCACGCCGCCGCGCCGGGCTGGGGGCGCTCCTCGGTGACCGAGCGTTCCGACATCCTGCTCAAGATCGCCGACCGGATGGAAGCGAACCTGGAGCCCCTCGCGGTCGCGGAGAGCTGGGAGAACGGCAAGCCGATCCGCGAGACCCTCGCCGCCGACATCCCGCTGGCCATCGATCACTTCCGCTACTTCGCGGGGGCGATCCGGGCGCAGGAGGGTTCGCTGGGTGAGGTCGACGACGACACGGTGGCGTACCACTTCCACGAGCCGCTCGGGGTCGTGGCGCAGATCATCCCGTGGAACTTCCCCATCCTGATGGCGACTTGGAAGCTTGCCCCGGCCCTCGCGGCGGGCAACGCGGTCGTCATCAAGCCGGCCGAGCAGACCCCGGCATCCATCCACTACTGGATGAGCCTGATCGCGGACCTGTTGCCGCCGGGTGTGGTGAACATCGTCAACGGCTTCGGAGTCGAGGCGGGCAAGCCGCTCGCGTCCAGCCCGCGCGTGGCGAAGGTCGCCTTCACCGGTGAGACCACCACGGGGCGGTTGATCATGCAGTACGCCTCCGAGAACATCAAGCCGGTCACGCTGGAACTGGGCGGCAAGTCGCCGAACATCTTCTTCGACGACGTGTCGTCGGCGAACGACGACTTCCTGGACAAGGCGCTCGAAGGCTTCACGATGTTCGCGCTCAACCAGGGCGAGGTGTGCACCTGCCCGTCCCGGGCGCTGATCCAGCGCGGCCACTACTCCGACTTCCTCCAGGCGGCCATCGCCCGCACGGAGTTGATCAAGCCGGGGCACCCGCTCGACACCGACACGATGATCGGCGCCCAGGCCTCCAACGACCAGCTGGAGAAGATCCTCTCCTACCTGGACATCGGTCGGCAGGAGGGTGCGAAGATCCTCACGGGTGGTGAACGTCTCGACTACGACGGCGAGTTGAAGGGCGGCTACTACGTCCAGCCGACGATCTTCGAGGGGGACAACCGGATGCGGATCTTCCAGGAGGAGATCTTCGGGCCGGTGGTCTCGGTGACGTCGTTCGACGACTTCGACGACGCGATCAAGGTCGCGAACGACACGCTGTACGGTCTCGGCGCCGGTGTGTGGACCCGGGACATCAACACGGCGTACCGCGCGGGCCGGGCGATCCAGGCGGGCCGGGTGTGGACGAACTGCTACCACGCGTACCCCGCGCACGCGGCGTTCGGCGGCTACAAGCAGTCCGGTATCGGCCGTGAGAACCACAAGATGATGCTGGAGCACTACCAGCAGACGAAGAACCTGCTGGTGAGCTACTCGCCGAAGAAGCTCGGCTTCTTCTAGGCCCACAAGCTCGGACAAAAGGGTGCCTGAACTGGGAGAACTCCCGTCAGGCACCCTTCGTCACAGCCGCTCACGCAGCGCTGTCGCCGAGCCGGTTCCGGCCGGTCGGCAGGGGAGCCCGGACTCGGGAGTGAACCGCTCGCGGCCGGCGTAAGGCACGGGGTCCCGGCATCGCCGCAGGTGACAGTGGTAACGGTGCTCATTGCAGTCTTTGGTGAAACCCTCCGGGGCGCGGTTGACTTGCTCTCCGCCGACGCAGAACCGCGACTCCTGGGAGTTCCCGTGTCCGACCATCACGACCACGAGCACGGCGGCCACGACCACGAGAGCGGTGGCGGTCATTCCGGTCACTCCCACGGGGTGTCCGCGGACGCCGACCGGCGCTGGCTGACGATCGCCCTGGTGCTGATCAGTGTGTTCATGCTCGCCGAGGTCGTGGTCGGGGTGGCGGCCAACTCGCTGGCGCTGATCTCGGACGCCGCGCACATGCTCACCGACGTCGCGTCCATCGTGCTGGCACTGGTCGCGATGCGACTGGCGGCCCGCCCGGCGAAGGGGCAGTTCACCTACGGTCTCAAGCGCGTGGAGATCCTGTCCGCGCAGGCCAACGGCCTGACCCTGCTGCTCCTTTCGGTGTGGCTGGCCTACGAGGCGGTGAGTCGCCTCGTCTCCCCGCCGGAGGTCACCGGCGGCCTGGTCCTGGTCACCGCCCTGGTCGGAGTGGTGGTCAACCTGGTGGCCACCTGGTGCATCTCAAGGGCCAACCGCACCTCCTTGAACGTCGAGGGCACCTACCAGCACATCCTCACCGACCTGTTCGGCTTCATCGCGACCGCCGTCGCCGGAGCCGTCGTCCTCACCACCGGCTTCGCCCGCGCGGACGCGATCGCCTCCCTGCTCGTGGTGGTCCTGATGCTCAAGGCCGGCTACGGCCTGGTCCGCGACTCCGGACGGATCTTCCTCGAAGCCGCGCCCGCCGGGATCGACCCCGACGCCGTCGGCGACCGCCTGGCCGCGCAGGACACCGTGGTCGAGGTTCACGACCTGCACGTCTGGACGATCACCTCCGGCCAGAGCGCCCTGTCCGCCCACGTCCTGGTCGAGCCGGGCGGCGACTGCCACGCCGTGCGCCGCGGCCTGCAGAAGATGCTCCTGGAGGACTACCGCATCAGCCATGCCACGCTGCAGGTCGACCACCTGGGCGAGGACACACCGGACCTGCTGCAGATCACCAGCGCCACCGGCGACGACCGGGACGCGCACTGCGACGACGCCCACGGTCCCGTCCACCGACCCGGCCCGCACGACCACTGACCGGCCGACCGCCCGCCCGCCCGCCCGCCAGTACAGGATTTCCTGAATTCAGGATCTCCTGTACCGTCGCCGTATGCTGAGTCTCGCCCCCGAGGTCGAGGTGCTGGCCCGCTTCGGCCGTGCCCTCGCCGACCCGATCCGCTGCCGTCTGCTGCTCGCCCTGCGCGAGGCCCCGGCCCATCCCTCCGATCTGGCGGAGGAGTTGGGCATCTCCCGGACCCGGCTCTCCAACCATCTGGCGTGTCTGCGCGACTGCGGTCTCGTCGTCGCCGTGCCGGTCGGCCGCCGTACCCGCTACGAGCTCGCCGATCCCCGCCTCGGTCACGCGCTGCAGGACCTGCGGACCGCGGTGTTGGCGGTGGAGAGCGACCGCACCTGCCCGGACGCCGCCGCCAAGGGCTGCTGCTGATGAGCGCCGGGACGCCCCTGGCCCCGCCGGGCCCGTCCCCTGTCCGCCGCGACCAACTGGCCCGCCGCATAAGGCTGTTGGTGGGCGCGACCATCGCTTACAACGTCGTCGAGGCGGTCATCGCCCTGGCCGCCGGGACCGCCGCGTCGTCCAGCGCGCTCATCGGCTTCGGCCTCGATTCCGTGGTCGAGGTGTCCTCGGCGGCGGCGGTCGCCTGGCAGTTCTCCGCGGCCGATCACGGGGTGCGCGAGGCCCGGGAGGCGCGGGCGCTGCGGATCATCGCCCTCTCGTTCTTCGCCCTGGCGCTCTATGTGGCCGTGGATTCCGTACGTGCCTTCGTCGGGGCCGGTGAGGCGGACCGTTCGTTCGTCGGTATCGCCCTCGCCGCCGTGTCGCTCGCGGTGATGCCGTTCCTGTCCGCCGCCCAGCGCCGGGCCGGGCGCGAACTCGGGTCGGCATCGGCCGTCGCCGACTCCAAGCAGACCCTGTTGTGCACCTACCTGTCGGCGGTGCTGCTGACCGGCCTGGTCGCCAACGCCGTACTGGGCTGGTCCTGGGCCGACCCGGCAGCCGCCCTGGTGATCGCGGCCGTCGCGGTCAAGGAGGGCCGCGACGCCTGGCAGGGCAAGGGATGTTGCGCTCCGACTTCGGCCGCCGTACTGCCCGTTGAGGCCGCGGACGACCTGTGCGGCTGTCGCCCCGGCTGCGGCTGCTGACGGTGGTCCTTGCCAACGTCGCCGAGGCGGAGACCGTGGCCCAGAGCCGCGGGAAGGCGCAGGCAGGCACCTTGCGCAGGGCCCGGCGGCAGATCACCGCCCGGCGGCTCGTGGGCGGGGAGTCCGGCACGGTCGAGGGGTCGTACGTCGAAGAAGGCGTTGCCGCCGCAGAGTTGAGGCGCGACGGGCGGCGGTACCGGGTTCTCGCCGACTACCTCGCCTGCTCCGTCTGCCTCGTCGTACGGATCACGATGGCATCCTGGCCCGCATGGCCGAACCGATCGACGCTCCGCTCGCCGATGTCGAACTGACCTCTTTCATCAAGGCGGTTCGGCGGGATCCCGGACCTCCCGCCCGGGCCGTGGGCGCGGCGGAGCTGCGTCGCGCGCAGCGAGTCCGTGCCGAAGCCCGGCCGCCGGGTCCCGAGATCGCCCACGTCGAGGATCTGACGGTTGGCTCGGCTGCCGGGGGGGCCCGCCTCTACCGGCCCTCGGCGAAGGGCGGGCCGCCCGTGGTGTTCCTTCATGGCGGGATGTGGACGATCGGCGATCTGGAGTCGCACGACCGGGCATGCCGACGATTGGCGCTCGGCGCCGAGACGGCCGTGCTGAGCGTCGACTTCCGGCGGGCCCCGGAGCACCCGTGGCCGGCCGCTGTCGACGACTGCGTGGATGCCGTCCGGTGGGCAGCGGCGGGTGGAGTTCCCGGGGCTGGGAGCGCAGACCCGATCGTCGTCATGGGTGACAGTTCCGGCGGCAACCTCGCCGCACTCGCCTGTCTGCGCCTGCGTGACGAGGGCGGACCGCTACCGGCCGCCCAGATCCTGCTGTACCCCAACACCGATCTGACGCTCTCCTGTCCCAGCACGCGGTCGAAGGGCACGGGCTGGGGTCTGACGACCGACGATGTCGCATGGGGCGTCGAGCAATGGGTCCCCGATCCGGCCCGGCGCGCCGACCCCGAGGTCAGCCCGCTGCACGCCGTCGACCTCGGCGGGCTGCCGCCCGCCGTTGTCGTCACCGCCGAGCATGATCCGCTTCGGGACGAGGGCGACGCCTACGCCGCTCGGCTGGCCGCAGCGAACGTTCCCGTCAGACATCGCCGCGAGGCCGGGATGGTCCACGGATTCCTCACCCTCGACACCCTCTCGCCGGCCGCCGCGGCTGCGGGAGAGAGGGTGTTCGCGGACGTCACCGACATGCTCGGCTACGCCCGCTTCCGCTGACGCCTCGTCGAGCAGCGGCTGCTCGGCCGCGATCCGAACCTGGTGGGTCGTCTCACCTCGCGCCATTTCGGGTTTCGGGTGGCGCTGCGGGCTTCGCACAGAGGACTTCGCGAACCCGACGCCCTGGCGCGCGATCGTCTTGGAGACAGACGCCTCGCCGTCACGCCCGTGCCCCTGCGCCGGCGCCCCCTGCCCGGGCGCGGGGTGTGCTTGCGCCGGTGGGCGCGGCGTTCGGTAGGGCGGTGGGCCAGGTCGGCGCAGGGGGCTGTCGGTCGGTCCCTGATCTCCTCACCATAGCGTTCACTTTTCATCCATTGCAATGGAACACTTCCTCACCGTTGCATTATCTCCAAATCCGTTGCAACGATATCTCGACACTGACCTGCATAGATATAGATTGAGCGCAACGAGCATGTTGCCCAGTCACGAAAGGCAACGTAGCGTTTCCGGTGTCAGAAACAACGAGCCGACACCCGGAGTACACGATGCAGAAGTTCGACACCACCTCCCCGATCTCCGTCGTCCTGGACATCCCCGCAGGACACATCCAGTTCATCGCCGCGGACCGCGCCGACACCACCGTCGAGGTCCTGCCCGCCGACCCGTCCAAGAGCCGCGACACCAAGACCGCCGAGCAGACGGAGGTCGCCTACGCCGACGGTGTCCTGCGCATCACGACCCGGACCCCCGACAACAAGCTCTTCGGCACCTCCGGATCCCTGAAGGTCACGGTCCAGCTGCCCGCCGGCTCCCGTATCGAGGGCACGGCCGCCGGTGCCGAGCTCCGTGCCGTCGGACGCCTCGGCGACATCGCCTTCGAAGGCGCGTACCGCCGGATCAAGATCGACGAGGCCGCGGACGTCCGCCTCACCGCGGTCGACGGCGACGTCGAGGTCGGTCGGCTGGGCGGCCCCGCCGAGATCAGCACCCCGAGGGGCGACATCCGGATCGCCGAGGCCGTACGCGGCACGGTCGTGCTGCGCACCGGCTCCGGCGACATCACGGTCGGCGCCGCCGCCGACGTCTCGGCCGCGCTGGACGCCGGCACCGGCTACGGCCGCGTCAGCAACTCCCTCAAGAACGACGGCGTCACCGCGCTCGACATCCGCGCCACCACCTCCCGCGGCGACATCACCGCCCGCAGCCTCTGAAACACCACAAGCCGGAGCACCACAAGCCGGAAGCCGTACCAGAAGCTCTCACACGACCAGGAGAAACAGAGCATGACGAAGAACAGCACTTCCTCGACCGGTTCGGCGTGGACCGGCATGGTGCCGGTCGACGACACGGCCCTGGCCGTCACCGACACCGGCGGTACCGGAATCCCCGTGGTCTACCTCAACGGCCAGTTCGCCACCCAGGGTTACTGGGGGCGGGTCATCGCCGAACTGGGCACGGAGTGGCGGCACATCACCTACGACGAGCGGGCCCGCGGCAGGAAGTCGAAACGTTCCGCGGACTACTCCTTCGAGGCCGCCGTCGGGGATGTCGACGCCGTCCTCAAGGCCCGGGGCGTGGAACGGGCGCTGGTGGTGGGCTGGTCCTACGGGGCGTTCGTCGGGGCGCACTGGGCCGCCCGCAATCCCGACCGCGCCCTGGGCGCGGTCCTGGTCGACGGCGCGCAGCCGCACGACTGGCTGGACGAGGCCATGGAGCAGCGGATCCGGAAGACCTTCCGGCGCTTGAACCTGTTCATGCCGCTGCTGCGCCCGACGGGCCTGACCCCGCGGATGAACGCCGGGCAGATGGCGGAGAGCAACATCGAACTCGGCAGGATCGCCCGCGAGCGGGAGTTGGGCCCCGTCCTGGACAGCATCACCGTCCCGGCACGCTATGTCGTCGCTTCGGGGGCGTCCCTCGGAAGCAAGGGCGACGAGCAGGAACAGATCCGCGCCAGCCTCGACGGAGTGGTCGCCCGCAACGCGAACATCAAGATCAGCGCGAAGGTCGCCAGCAATCACGACGCGATCCTCAAGAAGGACGCCCCGGCCGTCGCCGACGCCGTACGCGAGGTCGCCGCTCTCGCCCGCGACCGGCGCTGAGGAGCACGGGTCTCCGGGGCGGCGCCGAGACCCTCGTGCCCCTCAGCGGAACTCGGCGAAGCGTGGCCGCAGTCCGAGGACGGTGAGTGCGGCTGCGGCGAGGAGGGCTCCGAGCGCCCAGGGCAGCAGTCCGGTGACGTCCGAGCGGCCGGCGTCGGCGAACCCGTCGAAGTGCCGTTCGTTGATGGCCGTCACCTTGTCCAGCGCGTCCATCCAGGCTTCGAAGTGCGCGTTCGAGGTGCCCGGCTCCCAGCCCATGCAGAACTCAATGGCCTCGCGCTCCTTTCCGGCCGCCAGCAGCGCCCGGATCTTGCGGTCGTCGCGCTGGTAGACGGCGTACGTGTCGACGGTCTTCTCGGCGGCGTCCCGCTCCCCCGCGAAGGTGATGTTGTCCAGTTCGCGCCGGAACTCGCCGGTGAAGCGGAGGTCGTGGTGGTCGGTCCGGTACGCCTGCCAGGTGGCGGAGAGTTGGGCGTCGTACGTCGTGAGGGTCGCGCCCTCCAAGCCGTACAGCTCCTGGGACTTGGCGAGGAACGACCCCGCGTACTGGTCGCGGCGCCGCGGGTCCAGGAGGTAGCGACTCTCGTCGGCATTGGCGTCGTAGGCGATCGCTCGGGCCCGGGAGAGCGCGACGACGGAGTCGAAGGCGTCGCGGCGGGCGCCACGCAGGTTCTCCCCGGTGGCGGAGAGGAGTTGGGTGCCGAGGAGGACGGCGAGGAGAGTGCAGGAGGTGGCGGCCAACATGCTCGCGTTCAGGGTCCGTTGGAAGCGGCGGGACAGGTACCACTGCAGCAGGCCGAGTACGGCGAGCAGCAGCACGCCGAGCACGACGACGGCGACGAGCTGGGCGGAGAGCGCGGAACGGGCCGCCGTGTACTCCGAGTTGAAGACCGTGTTGTTGGAGTTCACCAAGTCCCTTGCCTCGGGCAGGAGTCGGCGCTGCAGCAGATCCGTTGCCCGCCGGTAGTCGGCGAGCGCGGACGTCTTGCCGCCGGTGCGGTCGTCGTTCTCCAGGGCGCGGCCCACGAGTTCCTGGTACTCGGCGAAGGAATCGGTGAGGGACTCGACGGTCTTCTCGTCGGCCCGGTCGCCCTGCGCCGCCACGGCGAGCGTCCGCAGATCGTGCCCGATCCCGTCCCGGGCGTCGCCGTAGAACCCGACCGCCTTCTCGTACGGCGTCTGCAGTCGCCCCCTGCCCGCGTCGCCGTTGGCGAGCAGGAGGTTGGCGACCTGGGCGTCCATGTCGTTCAGGGCGAGTTCGAGGTCGGCGGCGCTGGTGGTGCGGGGCGCGTCGCGGCCGGTCACGGTGTTCCAGGTGCCGGAGGCTGCGAAACCGGCCAGCGTGAGAAGCACGATCAGGGCGGCGGCGAGCAGGACCGTGGCCGCGCGCAGGAGGCGCAGCCGCGCGGGCACATGGGCCCAGTAGCGGCGGCGCAGAGCGGCCCGCGCGGCCACGATCCGTTGCCGGAGGCGGCTCCCCAGGGCGCCCGGCCGCCGGCCGGGGGCGCCCGCGGGCGGGACGACCGCTTCCCCCTGCGGCGGCGCGGTGGCCTCGGGCCGAGGTCTCCGCGATGTTCCGGCCGTGATGGTCACGGTCCCTCCCCTGCCACGCCACGGACGGTCGTCCGTCCCCCGTGCCGATCAGTCTGCGACCGGAAGCGGCCGGGAATGACGCGCGTTGACACCCTCCTGACGCGTTCTCAGGCGGGTTTGACGGGACCTTGACGGCGTCCGCCTCACGGGCTGTTGACCGACCGTGCAGCACGGAATCCCCGAACGCCTTCTGCGCCCTCCGGCGCATCGCCCACTCCTCCTCCTGCGCACGGGGCTGCTCCTCGGACGGCTCGGACGGCTCCGACGGCTCCGACGGCTCCGACGGCTCCGACAGTCGGCGTACCGCCACCGCGCCGCACCCGCCCCACCCGGCACCTCTGTCACGTCCACCCCGCCCGCATCGCGTCAAGGACGCGACGACGCGGCGTCAAAGTCGCGACAAGACAGGGTTGTTCCGCGTTCGAGGCGTAAGAGTGGCGCTCGCGGAAGGCGCGGCGCGGGCCGCTCCGCAGCGCGAAGGGGACTCAACGCAATGCCGGACACCACCGCCACGGAACAGCGCCTCGCGGCGCCGTCCCACGCGTCGGCTCCGATGGGGCCCAACTCCCCCCGGCCTTCGAGAGGGAGACACCGCGAACCGCGTATCTCCCCCGACAGCCGAATACGCCGGCCGCTCCGCAGCATACGTCGGCCGCGTCCCGGGCCGCCGAAGCTGTGGCGCGGCCACCTCCCCACGACCGTCCCCCAGTGGCTCAGACTGCTGCGCGGTGCCACGTTGGGCGCCTCGGCCCTGGTCGTCATCGCGCTCGTCGTGACCGGTCTGTTCGCGCGTTCCTCCTGGTCGGACATCCGGAACCACTCCGCACCCCAGATCACCAGCGCCACCGGCCTGTACTTCACGCTCAACGACATGGACGCCCAGCTGGCCAACCAGCTGATGTTCGGCACCAATCCGGAACTCGCCGACGACCGCGCCACCGCCGCCCACGTCTACAACCAGCGGCGCAGCCAGGCCGGCGTCTACCTCCGTGACCTCTCGGTCGCGGCCCAGGGCGATCCGGTCGCCGAGGCGTCCGTCGCCCAGGCCATCGCCGACTTCGGCAGCTACGAGGAGGGCGCCTCCCACGCGCTGCTCCTCGGCAAGCAGAAGGGTTACGCGGCAGGGAGGACCGACCCCGCCACGCTGGCCGGCTACCGGTCCACCACCGAGCTGATGCGGACCCGACTGCTCCCGGAGGCCGACCAGTTGGTCACGGCGAACAACATCGCCTTCAACACGACGTACTCCACGACGACGGACAACCTGTCCTCGGCCCGGATCGCCGTCCTGGCCGCCGGTCTGCTGCTGGTCGCCGTACTGCTCGCCCTCCAGCTCTTCCTCGCCCTCCGCTTCCGGCGCCTGGTGAATCCGGCGCTGGCAGCCGCCGTCCTGATCGCTTTCGGCGTCTCCATCGCCGCGAGCGTGCAGATCTCCGACCAGCAGGACCACCTGCATGTCGCCCGCCGCGACGCCTACGACTCGGTCGTCGCCCTCACCCGGGCCCGTGCCGTCGCCTACGACGCCAACGCCGACGAGTCCCGCTATCTGCTGGACCAGCCGAACGCCGCCGAACACGAACAGCACTTCTTCGAGAAGACGCAGCAGCTCATGAACCTGCCCGGAGCCACCATCCACACCTACGACGCCCGGGCGGCCACCGCCATGAACGCCTACCGCGCCGACAACGGCGACCTGCGCTTCACCGGCTTCTTCGGCGACGAGTTCCGCAACATCACCTTCCGCGGCGAGCGCGCGGCGGCCGAGGAGGTCGTCGCCCGCTACCAGGTGTACGAGAAGGACGACCGCAAGATCCGCGCCCTCGCCGCCTCCGGTGACGTGACCGCCGCGATCGCGTACTGCGTCAGCTACAAGCCGGGCGACTCCAACTGGGCCTTCGGGCAACTGGACACGGCACTGCAGAAAATCATCGGCATCAACACCGGCGCCTACGAAAAGGCCTCCTCCGAAGGTGCCGGCAGCGCACTGTCCGGAGCGCTCGGCCTCGCCGGCGGCGCGGTCCTCGTCGCGGCTCTCGCCGTCGTCGGGCTGCGCCGTCCGCTGGCCGAGTTCCCGACGACGGGCTGAGGGTGTACGCCCACGGGCTTCCGACGCAGAACAGGTGGACACCATGAGCAAGTGCCAACGCCCGGGCTGCACCGGGACCATGGAGGACGTCGGCGACGGCGAGCTGTACTGCGACATCTGCGGACGCGCCCCGGTGCCGCAGCGGGCGAGCGCCAAGAGCGCAGGGGCGTCGTCCGGCGGCGGGGGCCCGAGCCACGGCGACTCCGACGGCGGCCCGCCCTCACCCCGCTCCGCTCTCTCCCGGCTGTCCCACACCCTCACCGGTGGCGTCGGGACCTCGGTGACCGTACGCCGGTCGGCTTCCGGCGGGAGCGGCGCGATCCGCTCCGGGCTCGGCGCGGGCCTGGTCGCCGTGCCGACCGTCCCTCGTCCCGACCCGGCCACCACGATCCTGAAGAACGCCCAGGTGCCCGAGCGGAACCGGTACTGCGGCAAGAGCGACTGCGGCGCGCCGGTCGGCCGCAGCCGCGCTGGCCATCCGGCACGCGCGGACGGCTTCTGCGCCAAGTGCGGCCACCAGTACTCCTTCACTCCCAAGCTGCGGGCGGGCGATGTCCTGCACGGCCAGTACGAGGTCGTGGGCTGTCTGGCGTACGGCGGGCTCGGCTGGATCTATCTCGCCGTCGACCGCGCGGTCAGCGACCGTTGGGTGGTGCTGAAGGGTCTGCTCGACACCGGCGACGAGGACGCGCTGGCCGCGGCCCTCTCGGAGCGCCGGTTCCTCGCCGAGATCAAGCACCCCAACATCGTCCGCATCTACAACTTCGTCGAGCATCTCGACCAGCGCACGGGCTCGCTCGACGGCTACATCGTCATGGAATACGTCGGCGGCAAGTCGTTGAAGGAGATCGCCGACGAGCGGCGCGGGCCGGACGGCAGGCGCGAGCCGCTGCCGGTCGAGCAGGCGATCGCGTATGCCGTCGAGGCCCTCGAAGCGCTCGGGCACCTCCACAAGAACGGGCTGCTGTACTGCGACTTCAAGATCGACAACGCCATTCAGCAGGAGGACCGGCTCGAACTCATCGACATGGGCGCGGTCCGCCACATGGACGACGAGGACTCGGCGGTCTACGGCACGGTCGGCTACCAGGCCCCGGAAGTCGCGGAGTCGGGCCCGTCCGTGGCCTCCGACCTCTATACGGTGGCCCGTGCCCTCGCGATCCTCACGTTCGACTTCCAGGGCTACACGACCGTCTTCGTCGACAGTCTTCCCGGCCCCGACAAGATCCCCGTCTTCGCACGGTACGAGTCCTTCTACCGGCTGCTCGTCCGGGCCACCGAGCCCGACCCCGGCAAACGCTTCGGTTCGGCCGAGGAGTTGGCCGACCAGCTCCTCGGCGTCCTGCGCGAGATCGTGGCCTCGCAGACCGGCAAGTCCCGCCCCGCCCTGTCCGCCGTCTTCGGACAGGAACTCCGGGTCGTCGAGGACAAGTTGGTCGAGCCCCTGGAGGGCGACACCTCCGTCCTCGGCGCACACAAGTTCGCGGTACGGCGCGGTGCGCTGCGCCGGTCGGCGAGCAGATCCACCGGCGTTGGGCCCGTGCACCCTGCGGTCGAGGCAGCCGCGTCCGGCTCCGGCCGGGCGGCGGGCGGCGACCTCTTCGGCAACACCCCGGCCCCGCCCGGAGGTTCGGCGGTCAACGCCGCCGCGTCCAGCTCCGGGCCGGCCCCGGAGGCCGCCCCCTTCGGAAACACCCCAACTCCCCTCGGACGCCCGGCAGTCACCACAGCCGTGCCCAGCTCCGGCTCGACACCAGACATGGACCTCTTCGGCAACACCCGGACCACACCCGGTCCGTCGTACCCGGTGTCCGCGCGGGCCTCCGGCCGTATCGGGGACGCGGAGGCAACGGCCGGGGTCACCGTCGCGCGGCTCAACGCCCGGGCCGCCTCCCTCGCGCTGCCGGTGCCGCTGGTGGACCCGACCGATCCCAACGCCAAGTTCCTGGCGGGCCTGGCCGCCGCGGCGCCGACGGAACTGGTAACTGCCTTGCGGACAGCGCCCGTCGACTCGGTCGAGATCCGGCTGCGGGATCTGCGGGCGCGGCTGGAGATGGACGACATCGACGCGGCTTCGCGCATGCTGACCGCGCTGGCCGACGACGACCTCGACGACTGGCGGGTGGTGTGGCACCGGGGCCTGACCGCGCTGGCGACCGGTGATCACCAGACAGCCGCGCTGGCCTTCGACGCCGTCTACGACGCCTTCCCGGGCGAGTCCGCGCCCAAGCTGGCGCTGGGCATCTGCGCCGAGATGCTGGGACGGCTGGACAAGGCCGCCGAGTACTACCGGCTGGTGTGGACGACCGACGAACGGTACGTCAGCGCGGCGTTCGGACTCGCCCGCGTGCTGCTGGCCTCGGGCCAACGGGCCCGGTCCGTGGCGGTGTTGGAGTCGGTGCCGGAGGCGTCGATCCACTTCACGGCGGCCCGGGTCGCCGCGATCCGCGCCCGGCTGCGCGAACGGTCGCCGCGGGAACCGCTGTTGGAGGACCTGCGGTCGGCCGCCGCCCAGGTGGAGGAGTTGCGGGAGCTCGGTATCGACGCCGACCGCCGCGAGCGGCTCTCCACCGAAGTTCTGGGCAGCGCACTCGACTGGGTGCTCTCCGGCAGCCCGGGCGCCGGTCCGGAGGCGGCCGGGACCAGGCTGCTGGACTGCGGTCTGACCGAGCGTGAGCTGCGGTTCGGCATGGAGCGCTCCTACCGTGTGCTGTCCCGGCTCGCCCAGCAGAACAGCTCGGCGACCGAACTGGTGGAGCGGGCCAATCGCTTCCGTCCCTGGACGTGGGTGTGACATGCGGCGACAGACCGTCTGCCCCGTCTGCGCCGAGCCTCTGGAGCCCGACGACAGGTTCTGCGGCGCGTGCGACGGGGTGTCGTACGCCCACCGTCCGGACGACGCGTCGGCGGCAGCCGCCGAGAGCGCCGACGGGTCACTGCCCCGCACGACAACGTGACGGTCGCCGTCCTGCCGATCCCCACGCCTGCCGGGCGGACCGAACACGAACCTGCCTGACGCAGGCTTAAGGAGCGCAAGCGATGGCTGTCTTCTCCAAATCGGACGTGCCGCAGTTCGCCGTCGACATCTACCAGAACGAGTACCTTCCCGAGGGCGGCCGTGAGGTCAACGCGATCGTCACCGTGACCGCGACCGGCGGCGGCACCCTCGGCGGCCTGCCGCTGGGAGCCCAGAGCCCGAGCCCGGCCCAGGCGTACGGGACCGGTCCAGACGCTGCTGTGGTCGTCATGGTCGACTGCTCCGGCTCGATGGACAACCCGCCGACCAAGATGCGCAACGCCCGTGACGCGACCGCCGCCGCGATCGACACCATCCGCGACGGTGTGGCCTTCGGCGTGATCGCCGGAACCCATGAGGCCTACGAGGTCTACCCCGCCGACGGCCGGCTCGCCGTCGCCGATTCCGCCACCCGGCATCAGGCCAAGCAGGCCGTGGGCAAGCTCGCCGCGAACGGCGGTACCGCGATCGGCAGTTGGCTGTGGCTCGCCGACGAGCTGCTCGCCACCGCCGACGTCCCCATCCGCCACGGCATCCTGCTCACCGACGGCCGCAACGAGCACGAGGCTCCCGGGGCGCTACGGGCCGTGCTCGACGCCTGCGCCGGACGCTTCACCTGTGACGCGCGAGGGGTCGGTACGGACTGGGAGGTCAAGGAACTGACCGACGTCGCCTCGGCGTTGCTCGGTACCGTGGACATCGTCGCCGATCCCTCGGGCCTGGCCGACGACTTCCGGCAGATGATGGAGAACGCGATGGGCAAAGGCGTCGCCGATGTGGCACTGCGCGTGTGGACCCCGCAGGGCTCCGAGGTCAAATGGGTCAAGCAGGTCGCCCCCACGGTCGAGGACCTGACCCTCCGCCGCGCCGAGGTCGGCCCGCGCGCCGGTGACTACCCCACCGGTTCCTGGGGCGACGAGTCCCGCGACTACCACGTCTGCATCAAGGTCCCCCGCTCGGAAGTCGGCGAGGAGATGCTGGCGGGCCGGATCTCCCTCGTGGTTCCCCAGCCCGACGGTACGGCGCAGGCCGTCGCCCAGGGACTCGTGCGTGCCTGCTGGACCGACGACATGGCCGCGTCCACCCGCATCAACGCCCAGGTCGCGCACTACACCGGGCAGGCCGAACTGGCCCAGGTCATCCAGGAGGGCCTGGAGGCCCGCAAACAGGGCGACTTCGACTCCGCGACCGCCAAGCTCGGCCGGGCCGTCCAGCTCGCCAGTGTCTCCGGCAACGAGGAGACCTCGAAGCTGCTGGCCAAGGTGGTGGACGTCGTCGACGCGGCGAGCGGCACCGTGCGGCTCAAGGCGAGGGTGGCCGACGCGGACGAGATGACACTGGAAACGCGCTCGACGAAAACCGTGCGCGTCAAGAAGTAGCGCACACGGCGCGCAGCGGGGCGAAGAGAGAAAGAACGACATGTCGAACTGCCCGAATGGTCACCGGTCCGAAACCGACGACTGGTGCGAAGTGTGCGGCCACCGCATGTCCGCCGCACCCGCCCCATCCGCGCCATCCGCGCCATCCGCCGCCGAACTCTGTCCCGACTGCGGATCACCCCGCGCGGACCTCGCCCGGTTCTGCGAGGGGTGCCGCTACGACTTCGTCACCCGGGCCGGCACCCTCACCTCCGGCACGACCTGGACCGCCACCGTCCATGTCGACCACGACTACTTCACCAGGGTGATGGCCCGCAGCGAGCCCGAGGACCAGGGACTGTACGTCCCCACCTACTCCCCCGACCTCCACATCCCGCTCACCCGCAACGTGATCACGATCGGCCGTCGCCGCCGGTCCACGGGCGAGGCCCCGTTCATCGACCTCGACAGCGGCTCCGAGGACCCGGGCGTCTCCCACGAACACGCCCTCCTCGTCCGGCAACCGGACTTCACCTGGTCCCTCATCGACAAGGGCTCCACCAACGGCACCACGATGAACGGCGCCGAGGACTCCGTCCCGCCCTATGTGCCCGTGCCGTTGAAGGACGGTGACCGCGTCCACGTCGGACTCTGGACGACGATCACCGTCCACCGGGACTGACACCGCCGCTACACCTCGATGTGCCAGCCCATGATGACCGTACGGTCGCGGGGCAGTCCGAAGTGCTCGGCGGCGTCGGCCGTGATGTGGGAGGTGGCGATGAACAGCCGTTTGCGCCAGGGCGCCATCGTCGGTGCCGGGCCGCGCCGGAGCTCGATCGTCGACAGGAAGTAGGTCGCCTCGTCGAGCAGCAACGGCCCCTCCGTGTCGGCCGGTTCGAGGAGCGCCAGCGTGCCGGGCACATCCGGTGTCTCCATGTAGCCGAACCGGGCGGTGACGTGGACGATGCCGTCGTCGGCGTAGCCGAGGCCGTCGACGACGATCCGCCGGTCGGCCGGGACGCGGGGCACGGGCTCGGTCTCGATGGACAGGATCACGACCTGATCGTGCCGCACATGGTTGCGTTCCACGTTGGCCCGCATGGCCAACGGCGCCGTCTGCTTGCCCCGGTTGAGGAACACCGCCGTGCCGGGGACCTGGAGCACCGGCCTGTCCCCGCTGCGGAGTTCGTCGACGAACTCGCGCACGGAACCCTCGTGCTCGGCCCGTTCGGCGGTGACGACCTCACGGCCGCGCTGCCAGGTCGTCATGACGGTGAACGCGGTGAGGCCGATCAGCAGCGGCAGCCACGCGCCGTGGACGAGCTTGGTCAGATTGGCCGCCACGAACAGCAGGTCGACGCAGAGCAGCAGGGTCGCGCCGGTGACGACGAGCCACACGGGAGTGCCCCATTTCGCGCGGGCGACGTAGAAGAACAGCAGCGTGGTGATGGTGATGGTGCCGGTGACCGCCATGCCGAACGCGAAGGCCAGCGCCGCGGAGCTGCGGAACGCGAAGACCAGGGTGAGGACCGAGACCATCAGCAGCCAGTTGATCCAGGGGACGTAGATCTGGCCGATCGTGGACTCGGAGGTGTGCGCGATCCGCAGCCTCGGCAGATAGCCGAGCTGGGCCGCCTGGGAGGCCACCGAGTAGGCGCCGGTGATCACCGCCTGGGAGGCGATGACCGTGGCCGCCGTGGCGAGCAGGACCATCGGCCACCGTCCCCAGTGGGGCACGAGGAGGAAGAACGGGCTGCTGATGTTGTCCGGGTTGTCGAGGATCAGCGCGCCCTGGCCGAAGTAGCTCAGGATGCAGGCGGGGAAGACGAGGAACAGCCAGGCGCGGGTGATGGCCCGCCGGCCGAAGTGCCCCATGTCCGCGTAGAGCGCCTCCGCACCGGTGACCGCGAGCACGACCGCGGCGAGCGCGAAGAAGGCGGTGCCGAAGTGGCCGAAGAGAAAGCCCAGCGCGTAACTCGGCCACAGCGCCCGGAGGATGGCCGGGTGGTCGGCGATGCCTACGACACCGCACGCGCCGATGGCCGTGAACCAGAGGATCATGATCGGCCCGAACACCCGGCCCACCGCGGCGGTTCCACGCCGCTGCACCAGGAACAGCACCACGATGATCACCGCGGTGACGGGCACGACCGCACTGTCCAGCGACGGCTCGACGACCTTGAGGCCCTCGACCGCCGACAGCACCGAGATCGCCGGCGTGATCATGCTGTCGCCGAAGAACAGCGAGGCGCCGAAGATGCCAAGTCCGGTCAGGACGACGGTAGTTCGCCCGCCGTGCTGTGAACCCCACCGTCGCAGCAGGGTGATCAGCGCCATGATGCCGCCCTCGCCCTCGTTGTCCGCGCGCATCGCCAGCAGCACATACGTGACCGTGACGATGACGACCACCGACCAGAACACCAGCGACACCACCCCGTACACGTTCTGGGTGCTGACCGGGACCGGATGCGGGTCGCTCGGGCTGAACACGGTCTGGAGGGTGTAGATCGGGCTGGTCCCGATGTCGCCGAAGACGACGCCGAGAGCGCCGATCACCACCGCGAGCCGTACCGCGTCCCGAACGCTCGTGGGACGGGCCTCCGGTGGCCGTGCTGCGGATACCTCGTCCGCCTCGGCCCCCTGCCGACCATCCGCCATGGTGATCCTCCTCGTCGCGGACCGCGGTGCCGCAGGCCCGGTGCGTCGGGGCGGACACTACCGATACCCCGGCGCGATCACCCGCAGGTGTGGGCCGCTCCCCCTCGCATCGTGTCGCCGTGCGCGGCCGGAGACGATGCAGTCCACGCCCGCCCGGAGACATGCCGCGAGGTTGCCGGCCGGGAGTACGGGGCGGTGGCTTCAAGTACCCGCCCAGCGACACGAGTCCGTCGGCCTACGCGTCGATGGACGGGCTGCGCGCGGTAGTTGGCGAAGGTTCACCGCCACTCCGCCGAACCAAGGCTGTCGGCCTCGCGCTCGGACGAACCGGCCGAGGAGGTCCCGGAGTTCCTCACGTGTGATCGTCGCCATCGGGCACCTTCCGCCGGGCCGGGCCCGCGCTGCCTCACATCCGGGATCTCAGTACGTCGACCTCGCAGCCCGGCGCGAACGGGTCGAAGCCGTGTTCGCTCAGCCAGCGAACCACCAGCAGGCTGCGCAACGACCACCACGCGCGGATCACGCCGAGGTCGACGTCGGTGCCGTAGCCGGCGAGGACGTCGTCGAGGTGATCCTCGTGCCCGAGCGTGAAGGTGGCGAGGTCGTACAGGGGATCGCCCCGGCCCGCCTCGGACCAGTCGATGATGCCGGTGACCTCGTCGTCGTCGACGAAGACGTGCGCGATCTGCAGGTCGCCGTGCGTGAACGCGGGAGTCCAGGGCCGAAGCGCGGCCTCTGCCACCTGGCGGTTGCGGGTGACCAGGTCGGTGGGCAGGACGCCGTTCGTCACGAGCGACTCGCACTCGGTGTCGAGTTCCGCTGTCAGCGCGTCGATGCTTCGTCCGGCTCCGCCGGGCCGGGTCGGCAGGGGCGCGTCGTGCAGTTTCCGGATGGCGGCGCCCGCCGCGGCCCACTCCGCCGGCGACCCGGTCGACGGCCCGCCGAGGCGCCCGAGTGTCGTCCCCGGGAGTGCGGCGAGCGCGAGCACGTGCGGTTTGTGCCACAGGACCTGTGGGGTCGGGACCGGCGCGAGGGACAGCGCCTCGACCTCGTTGTCGATGCGCGCCTGATCGGCGTCCACCTTCAGGAACACGTCGCCGACGCGCAGGGTGGCGCGCTCGGAATGGGCGACGACGACTTCGACCTCATCCATGGGCGACCAGTATCCCGGGGACGATCGCCGACGTCGCCGGGTTTGTCGCACGCGACGGCGCGGTCGGCGTTCGGTGAGGGCTCACGCGAAGGCGACGGGCTTGGCCTGGACGAGCTTGGTCCTGGCGATCGGCCTGCCGAACTGCTGCCCGGACGTGCACCTCGGGCTCATCACCCGGGCCGAGTACCTTGCTCCTCGTATCGCCCGCTTCTTCGGACACCCGTCCGACCGGACCGAATCCGCCGCACGAGGGAAACGAGCTGACGCCTACCAGCCCATCAGCGGCTCGCCGAGAGCCAGGCCGGTGGCGGCGAGCCACTCGTCCTGCACGTCCCGGTTCTTGGTCCCGATGGAGAGGTAGACACCGTGCGTTCCCGGCGCCGGTTCTGAACTCTGGGAGGTCCAGACGCTGTTGAGACACAGTTGGACACCGCACAGCTTGCTGTGGGGCAGTCCGCGCAGCGCTGCGTCCCAGCCCACGTCGAAGGACAGCGGACCGACGTCCGCGACCAGGACGTCGATGTCGGCTTCCCTGCAGGTCTCCTCCAAGCGCGAGAGCACGAGCGGCGGCCAGGCATCCCGCCACGGTTCCAGACATATCTCCGGAGGAAGCGGCCAAAGCCCCTCAAGCTCGGGTATCAGCTCCACCTCCACCTCGTACGGGCTCTCCCCACGCGGCACGCCCAGCGCGTGCAGCCGCGTCCAGAAGTCCTCCAGGCCCGTCTCCGGGAAGCGCCTACCGGCCCGAGTCGTGAACCGGCCCGCGCGAAAGAAGGTGAGCGCGTGAGCGTACTGCTCCGCCGTGACGACCTGGCCGATCTCGGGAATGTCCGGGTCGTCCGCCCAGTCGGCGAAGTCCCTCAGGAGTTCACGGGCACGACGCAGAGCGCTCTCCGCGTCCGGCAGCGGTTCCAAAACCTCGTACAGCAACGACATCCCCACGGGCGGCCTCCGCGGGCAGACTAACGGCAACCGAGCAGCCCGATCACCTCGTTTTGACGCGACCGTCGACCCGCGGCCGGGTGCAGCCCGTCGACGGAGACCAGCAGGACGTGTCGGGTGCCGGACTCATCGGAGTCGCGCCTTGTCCATCGGAGACGGACGCGCTGAGACGTGCGAGCAGGTGGCCGCGTGGTCCGGGTGGAAGGAGCGGCGACGGCAAGTGTCGCGGGCCCGGTTGCCGGGCGGCTTCTGGACTCCGCTGGAAGGAGTCCCGTAGGTTCCCCGGTGATCTCGCCCGGTGGGAGGCGAACGCGATGGAACAGGCTCGGGATCGAGAATTCGCGCAGGCGGCGGCGCGGATGCGGCGGCGGCTGATGGCCCATCCGACCGAAGGGCGCTGGCAGGAACTGCGGTACTGGGATCCCTTGCCCAGCGCCCGCGAGCTCACCGACTCGATGGGCAACGGTCGCTGGGAGGACCGCAGTTGGCCCAGCGTACCGCCAGCCCGCCAATCCCCGCGAGGTGGCGGGACTGGTGGAGATCGCCGCCGACGAACCGTTCGGCGGCTACGCCTGGGACGGCGACCAACGGTGGACGCCCGAAGCGGTGCGACTGTGGTGGGCCGGACGTGAGTCGGTCCGCGCCTGGTCAGCCGAGGAACTCGACGACCGCCCGAACGAGAAGGACGACGGCCTGGAGGACTACCTGCGCGGCTACCTGTTCTGGCTGATCGAGAACCGCGAGCCCCGCACCGACGAGGAACTCCCCACGCTGAGCCTGTAACGGACTGGTGAGTCCGCGGGACGATGCTGACCACATCGAGAGGGTCCGCGCGATGGTCGGCGTCCGGCTGTTCGGCGGCTGCCGCGTCGACGGGATCCGCCGGCTCAGCCCGACCTGGGCGAGGGCTACTGCGGCTACGACTACGACTTCTTCGCCAAGTGCCCCCACCGGCGGGCCTGCGCACGCTGCCCGGCGAATGTGATGCCGATCCCCGCAGCTCCGTACAGGACGAACAGCGCGCCCTCGCGCCTCAGGCTCCGGCGCTTCACTTCCTGGGCGAACTTCAGCTGGTCGTACGTGCTCGTGCCGGTCGAGCGGCCGGTGGCGGTGTCGTAGGAGAGCGCGCAGCGGTCGCCCTCGTGCATGTGCCCCGGGGCACTCTCGCCCTCGGCGTCCATATGGAGCCCCGGGCAGTCAGGGGCGCCGTAGGCCGCGCCGGCTCTCAACAGCGACAAGGCCCCCCACAGCAGCGGCAACAGGAACAGCACGAGTAACACGCCTCGGAATCTCATCGAGTCACCCTACGAGTCGTCCCACAACACTGGGCCTGTCCCCAGCGCCTTCCGAACTGCCGGCTCACACCCCTTCGCGCCGGGGTCCGCAGGAAGGTGCTCAGTCCAGAGCAGCGATCACCGCCTCGGACACCATTACTCCCGCCTCCTGGATCCGCTGCCGCATGTCCCCTTCGTACAGCCAGGCGCAGGCCTCGATGGCCGGGTGGAGTTCGGCGAGGATCAACGCCGCACGCTTCGGTACGTGGGCGGCTCCCCTCCATGCCGTCCCGCAGCGGTCGATCTCCTCCTCCAGCTTGAGGAGCGCTTGCCCATCGAACCCCTCGTTCATACGCAGTGGGGCCACGAAGCGATCGGCCGCCTCTTCCAGACGACTGACCAAGTCTGTCTCCATGTGTGCCTCCCTCTCGGGCAGTTCGCAGCGCGGGGGCACGATCTTCTCGTGGTTGGCGTGATCACGGCGCCGCAGCCGTCCCGGACAGGCCCGTTCACCGGGCTGAACCCGCGCTGCTTCGGCAAGGTGGTGAACGCCCTGCGCATCGACCGCCTCGCACCCCTGCTCGCCCTCTGGCCGCGCCGACGGTTCCGCGAGGACAGCGTGCTCGTCGTGGACGGCACCTTGGTCCCCGCACGTGACCATGCGGTGGCCGAGCAGTCGAAAGCCCACCGGTACTCCACCGGTCACCGGGTCGTCATCGCCGTATCGCCGCGACCTGCCGGATGCGGCTGGTCAGTTCGCCGTGTCCAGGGACCAGAGCGGAGTGCTGCCGGCGACGCGGCAGGTGAGGAAGTACAAGGGTATCGGCGGCGTGTAGGGCTGCCCGGTCGCGGGGGAATGGATCAGACGGGGATGCTCCAGGCCCGGTTTCGGGCGGGTGCTCGTCCAGGAGGGGTCGGCCATCTGGGCGCCGACCGCGTAGCTGATGGACGGTGGCCAGATGACGCCGATGTGCGAACCGGCCGGCACGATCCACCACCAGCGCCGGGCGTCGGCGAAGATGCAGCCGACGCGCTGCAGCCGGTCCAGGATGCGTTCCCCGTGTTCCCGGGGCATGCCTACGGCGTCGTATCCGAGGCTCGCGCGTAACCGCGCGGGGATCACCAGGCGTCCGGAGCGGGTGCGGTCGTGCGTCGACGGCACGGCGGGATTCGGGGGCGGGGCGAGGTGGTGAGCCGACGGCTCGGAGGGGGACGGGATCGGGTCGCGGCTGCGCGGTCGGTACATGGGGGGGGGGACCCTTCGGCCGGGTGTGGGGATGGGCCGGGCGGGGAAGCAGGAGCGGGCGTCAGGGCGGGAAGGATTCGTCGGCGTCCGTGGCCAGTTCGGCCCATACGATCCGCCCGGACCGGTGTGGGACGTCCGCCGTTCCCCAGTCGCTGCTGAGCACGGAGACGAGCAGGAGACCGCGCCCGCCCTGGTCGTCGGGGCCGGGCCGACCGGGTACCGGGAGTGTGGAACCGCGACTCTGGTCCTCGACCTCGATCCGGAGGACTCCGTCCGCGCTCCGCACCTCGCAGACGATCCAGTCGCTCGCGGAGTGCGTGAGCGCGTTGGTGACGAGTTCGGAAGTCACGACGACAGCGTTGTCCCGGACGTCTTCGCGGACGCCCCACGCGATGAGCAGTTCGTCCACGGTTCTGCGGGCCAGACCGGCCGACGCCGGGGTCGCCGGCAGGCCGAACAGATGGCTGTGGCGGGGGTGTTGGTTCCCGGAGGCGAGCCGGCCGGGGCCTTGGGGCCCAGGGAGTCGGCCAGGACGCCCGCCTCCGGGAGGTCGATCCAACGGCTGGGGGAAAGAGGGCGGAACCATCGCCGTACGCCTTTCGTGTGCCTTCGCACCCTGGGCGGTGCCGGTGTCGGGCCGGCCGGCCGCGCACGAGGCGCGGATGGCGACCCGGCCGGGCCAACGCAGGTCGCAACCCTTTTCCCCCAACTGGGCTGCGCCGTCTCGCTCTTCGACGAGCTGTGACGACGTGCTTACTGTGACACCTGCCAACAACGCATCGCAACCGGCAAGTTGAAAATTGCACGTCGCGAAGTGCATGCTGCTTCCGCCAGGAAGTGATCGAAAAAGTCTGTGAAGAGCGAAACCCTGCCAGACTGCCGCCCGGAGCTGGAGGCGCAAGGGAGGTAGACCGTGACCGCAGAGACCGACTGGGGCGGAGTCCCCTCCGTCCTGCGCATGATCCTCGGCCGCCAGCTGGAGGAACTGCGGACCCGGGCAGGCCTCACGTACGAGCAGGCGGGCGAGGCCATCGGTGTCAGCCACTCCACGATCCGCCGGATGGAGGCCGCCAAGGTGGCCCGGCTGCGCCTGGCGGATGCGGAAAAGCTGCTGCAGGTCTACGGGGTGACGGACCGTCAGGAGATCGACACCTTCCTGAAGTCGGTCCGCGAGGCCAGCAAGCGCGGCTGGTGGCACACGTACCGCGACGTCATGCCGGACTGGTTCGCCGCGTATCTGAGCCTGGAGCAGGCAGCGTTGCAGGTCCGCGCCTACGAGAACGAGTTCGTCCACGGGCTGCTGCAGACCGAGGAGTACGCGCGGGCCCTGCTCGGCGCGGGCAACCCGCACGCCCCCACCGAGGCCACGGAGCGCCGGGTCGCCCTACGCATGCGCCGCCAGGAACTGCTGACCCGCGAGGCGCCGCCGCGGGTGTGGGTCGTGATGGACGAGACGGTGCTGAGGTGGCCGGTCGGGGGTGCCGCGGTGATGCGCGCCCAGGTCGCCCACTTGATCGAGGTCAACCGGCTGCCCCATGTGACTCTGCAGATCATGCCGTTCGCCAACGGCCCGCACCCCGCCATGCGGGCCGGGGCGTTCCACCTCTTCCGGTTCCGGGCACCCGAACTGCCCGACGTCGTCTATCTCAACGGCCTGGTGGGCGCTGTCTACCTGGACAAGGGCGACGACGTCGTGGTGTACCGCGAGGCCCTGGACCGGCTGGGCGCGCAGGCGGCGCCCGCCCGCAAGACCGAGGCCCTCCTCGGTGCGATTCGCAAGGAGCTCTGACGTGCACCACCCCATACGCAACGGCATACCGTCCCGAAACCTGGGCGCACGCGGCTGGACCAAGCCGTGGAGCGACGACGCCGGGGGCGCCTGCGTGGAAGTGAAGAAGCTCGCCGACGGACGCGTCGCCGTACGTCAGTCGACCGACCCCGACGGACCGGCGCTGGTTTTCACACCCCGCGAGATGACGAGCTTCGTCACGGGCGTGAAGGCGGGGGACGCCGACTTCCTCCTGTGAACCCCCCTTGTTTTACTGAGCGTTCATCCCGAAACTCCACAACTCGCATGGGAGACACGGCGTTGCCCGACAACGGATGGCCGGCCGACCGCATCGACACCGAGCACGCGCACTCCGCGCGGATCTACGACTACATCATGGGCGGGAAGGACTACTACCCCGCCGACAAGGAGGCGGGCGACGCCATGTCCCGGGAGTGGCCCGCGCTCCCGATCCACATGCGCGCCAACCGGGACTGGATGAACCGGGCCGTGCGCTGGCTCGCCGAGGAGGCGGGCGTACGCCAGTTCCTGGACGTCGGCACCGGCATCCCCACCTCCCCGAACCTGCACGAGATCGCCCAGCAGGTGGCTCCCGAGTCACGGGTGGTCTATGTCGACAACGACCCCATCGTCCTCACCCTGTCCCAGGGTCTGCTCTCCAGTACGGCCGAGGGCAGGACGTCGTACATCGAGGCCGACTTCCGTGAGCCGTCCACGATCCTCGACGCGCCGGAGCTGCGAGAGACCCTGGACCTCTCCCGGCCGGTGGCGCTGACCGTGATCGCCATCGTGCACTTCATGCTCGACGCGGACGACGCGGTGGGCGTCGTACGGCGCCTGCTGGAGCCGCTCCCCTCGGGCAGTTACCTCGCGATGTCGATCGGCACCGCCGAGTTCGCGCCGCAGGAGGTGGGACGCGTCGCCCGCGAGTACGCGGCCCGCGACATGCCGATGCGGCTGCGCACCATCGACGAGGCCCACGAGTTCTTCGACGGGCTGGAGCTGGTCGAACCCGGCATCGTCCAGGTCCACAAGTGGCACCCGGACGGTACGGGCGAGCAGAACATACGCGACGAGGACATCGCGATGTACGGGGCGGTCGCGCGCAAGCCGTGAACCTCTCGGTGCCGGGGCCGGCCGTACAGCCGTTCCCGGCACACCGGCCCCAACTGCGAGGCCCGTGACCGAGATCCCGCACGTCGACGTCGATCCCGGTGAACCCGGCTCCGTTCCAGGCCGTCGTCCAGCCCTGTTCCTCAGTCCGCCGGCCCGCCGACCGGGATGCCGAGTCGGTCGGCGACGGCCGTCAGGGCCGTACCCAGCGGCAGCGCGACCCGGGCGCGGGCGTGCGGGTCGCCCCGGGTGGGGTCCCGGTTGACGATCAGCACCGGCTTGCCCTCCTGCGACGCCTGACGGACGAACCGCAGCCCGGACATCACCGTCAGCGACGAGCCGAGGACCAGCAGCGCGGTCGACTCGCGGACCAGCCGTCGGCAGTGCTCGACGCGCTGCGGTGGAACCGTCTCGCCGAAGAACACCACGTCCGGTTTGAGGACGCCGCCGCAGTCGGCGCACGGCACGACGCCGAAGTCCCCGACCTGCGCGTCGGTGAGGTCCGCGTCACCGTCCGGGTTGATCCCGGCGGCGACCGGGTCGAAGCCCGGGTTCTCCGCCTCCAGGCGCCGGGCGAGTTCGCGGCGCGGGCTGAGGGCGCGGCAGGAGAGGCAGACGACCCGGTCCAGGCTGCCGTGGAGTTCCACGACGCCCTCGCTGCCGGCGGCCTGGTGCAGGCCGTCGACGTTCTGGGTGATCACGCCCGAGACGCGGGCGTCCCGGGCGAAGGCGGCCACCGCCAGGTGTCCCGCGTTGGGGCGGGCCCGCCCGAAGGTGCGCCAACCCAGGTGGCTGCGCGCCCAGTACCGGCGCCGCGCGTGCGCGCTGCCGGTGAAGTCCTGGTAGGTCATCGGGGTGTGCCGGCTCAGGCTCCCGCCCTCGCCCCGGTAGTCGGGGATGCCCGACTCCGTGGAGATGCCCGCGCCGCTGAGCACCAGCACACCGCCGGCACTCAGCGCGTCGACGACCGGCTCCAGGTCGGTGGTGCCCGGCAGCAGGTCCGCCGCCGCGGGGGTCCAGCTCAGGGTGGGGCGCATGCGCATGGAGCCAGGGTACGGAATCGGCGGCGGCTCCCGGCGGGCATGAACGGTTGCCGGGGCACGGTCCACCATCCGCCGCCGACAAACCGGCGCCCGGCGCACCGGGCGGGCTCGTGGGCGCGCGGACACCCGTCGCGGTGAGCGCGAGCGCCGTTGCGGGGCGGCCGGCGGCGGAAAGCATGTCCTCAGTACTGCGAGTGAGGAGACATGTGATGTCCAGCGAGTTCCAGCGGGCCAAGCTCCGGGCCATGTTCGAGGCGTTCGACGCGGACGGCAACGGCTATCTGGAGGAGGCGGACTTCGTGTCCCTGGCGGACCGCTGGGGCCGGCTGCCGCGCGTGAGAGAGGGATCGGAACTGGCCGCGCGCGTGGACGGCGTGCTGAAGGGCTGGTGGCAGCAGCTGGCGGAGAGCGTGGACACGGACCGGGACGGCCGGATCGACCTGGACGACCTCCTCGCCATGGTGGACCTGCTGCCGACCATCCCCGAGGCCGTCACCGCCACCGCCGACACCATCTTCGACGCGGTCGACGAGAACGCCGACGGGCGCATCTCGCGCGGCGAGCACCAGCGTCTCGTCGACACCTGGCACGGGCGGCCCGTGGAGACCGGCGGCGCCTTCGACCGGCTCGACCACGACGCCGACGGCTACCTCAGCCGCCCCGAGTTCGCCGCGCTGTGGACCCAGTTCTGGATCAGCGACGATCCTGCCGAACCCGGCAACCTGATGTGCGGCCCGATCGGCGCCGGGTGAGACACCGACGGCGACTTCCCGGACGCTAACGGGGCCGGCGGGAATCCCCTACATCACCGCGATGCACATCACCACCTATTTGCTGATATTCACGGCACTTCGGCGCAATTCCCCTAGTGTCAGGCGCCGTAGGAGCTGAGCAGACGATCCGTGTCAGGGACGCGTCTGCGGGGTCTCGTGGTGACTGACTCTGGTCTGGGGGCGGCGTGAAGACATCGCGTCATGTGTACGACTCCGAAGCGGTGGACGTGGCGGAAGCGGCACGGGGAATGCTCGATCGGGCCGCCGCTGTGGCACCCGAACGGGTCGCCGCCGAACGCCGGGCGTTCGACATGCTGTGCGCGGCCTACTTCACTGATCCGCAGCAGGCGCTGGCGCCCAGCACCGAGGCGCGCGGAAGCGGGCCTCTTGGGTTCGGTGGGCCGGAGGCGGAGCAGTTGCTGACCCCCGTGTTCCTGGCTGCGGCGTCCGCTGTGGGGGCGTATCTGGGCGACAAGGCGGTCGGCGCGTCACGGGGTGTGATCCGCAGGATGTTCGCCCGCCCGACCGCCGAAGGCTCCGCGGAGGAGGGAGCGCGGGATGCCGGTTCGGCGGGAGAACCGACCGAGGTGGTGCGGCTGGATCCCGAGCAGTGGCGCGAGGTACGGCGGATCGTGCTGCGCACGCTGGTTCGCCACGGTGGGATGCCGCAGGACAGAGCAGAGCTCATGGCCGCGGCGGTGGTGGGCGACGGGCTGGCCGGGGAGCCGCCGCAGTGACCGAACGTGCAGGGGTCTTCGAAGACATGACTCCTCGCGCGGTCCCGCCCGGTCCCGCCACGGTGCCGGGGCGACTGCTGCGGGCCAGAACGGACCTGCGGTTCGCGCTCCTGGTGGGCGCGGTGCTGGCGTCCAGTGTCGTGGCGTTCAGTGTGGTGTGCGCCGCGTTGCCGTCCTCCGAGCGCCTTTCCCGGGTCCAGGTCCGTCCCTGCTTGGCCCGGATCGATCCGGCGACCGCCTGGATCATGGAGCAGAGTGACCGTCTGAACGCACAGATCACGATGGCCAACGCGTGCGAGCGGCCGTACTTCCTGCACGAGGCCGGGTGCATCGCGACCGGGCTCATGGTCGAAGCGGCTGTCGCCGTCCTTCTGTACGCGGTCCACCCCTGGTGGCCGCGGCTCATGCGGCGGCCGACCTCGCGCGTCGGGTCCGGCCCGCGGTGGCGCCGGGCCGGGAGCGTTCGTCTGCCGCGATGGTCCAGGAAGGTCCGGCTGACCGGGGACGAGAACGCCGACGTACTGGAGGAACTGGATTCCCTGGCCCGCGCGACCGGGCTGTCCCGGCTTCCCCTCTGGCTGGTCGATCCCTACGCGCCCAGGACGGGCGGCCGGGCGTACGGTCTGCCGGGACGTCCCCGGATCTGTCTCGACGTAGGACTGCTGGTCCGCTACGACCTGGACCGGGACGGCTTCCGCGCCGTCGTGAGACACGAACTGGCCCACCATCGCCATCGCGATGTCGGCCGCACCTATCTGACGGTCGCGCTCTGGTGGTCCTTCGTCGCGACGGCGCTCATACCCTGCGTGCTGCTGTCCGTGTATCCCCGCGCGCTGCTGGAGGCCGGAGGCGCGGGCGGCCTGCCGGGCACCATGTCCCCGGGCGGCGCGGAGAAGCCGGCGTACCGGCTGGTCGCCCTCGTGGTGCTGAGTGTCACTGCCTACCTGGCCAGGAACATGATCCTGCGTGCACGGGAACTGCACGCCGACGCGGTCGCCCACTCCTGGGACTCCACCCGGAGCTCCCTCCCCCGGATGGTCGCCGCCCTGCCCCGGCCGCGTACGCGTGCGGCGTGGCGGTGGGTTCCGGCCGCATGGCTGCGCTGGGCAGCTCCTACCGGAACTCATCCCAGTCCCGGTCAGCGGGTGGCGGCGATGCTCGATCCCGTACGGCTGCTGCGCACCGGTGCCTGGGAGATGGCCGGAATCGGACTCCTGGCCGGCCTGGCCCTCCACAATCTCGCGTTGCTGACGGGGAATGTCACGGGGCGCTTCGTCACGGTGGGCCTGACGCTGCTCGCGCTGCCCGTCGGTGTCGTCGTCACGTCGACGCTGGCCTCGGCACTGGTCGCAACGGCGGGCCGCCGCACGCCTGTTGCCCCGGAGGCGGCCCGTTCCCGGTGGGACGTCGTCGTCCTGCCGGCCGCGCTCACGGGCGGCATGGTGTGCAGCGGGAAGATCTCGCTGGGAACGGCCGACCTGACGGCGGTCGAACCGTCCCTCGGCCAGTACGCGCTGATCGGTCTCGTCCAGCTGGCGATCCTGCTCCCGCTCGCACTGTGGACGCGGTCGGTGCACCGCCGGGTTTCCCCGGAGGAGTCGGCCGTGACACGTGGGCTGCGCCCACGCGCGATCGTCGCCACCGCCGGAGCCGTCTGGGGACCGCTTCTTGCCCTGTGGTACAGCCGCCGGCTGGACCCGGCCGACCTCACGAGGACGCCCCTGCACGCGGTACCGGCCGTGGGCCGGACGATCGGCTGGTACACCGCTCTCACCGGCGGCCTCGGCGACGCCTACTTCTACGTCCCACTCGTCCTCGTCCGCGCCACCCCCTTCCTGCCCGTCGGACTCGTCCTCGTCTGGGCGGTCCCGCTGCTGCTGGCCCGCCGACGGCGCGGGTCCCTCGCCTCGGCCGAAGGCGTCGGGAGAGCTCTGGCGGTCGGCGCGGTCGCGGGCCTCGCGGCGGTCGCGGCCGGGATCGCCCTGCCCTATGCCGCCCGGGGCGCGCTGCCGCCCGAGGTCCGCCGGATCGCCGACCCGTCGGCCGCCCTCGGGACCCTGCCGTTCTCCGTCGTGCGCGCAAGCACGTACCTGGCGGTCACTGCCCTGCTCCAGGCGGCAGCGGCGGCCGGGACCGCTCTCGTCTGCCGTGGGCGGCGGCCCGTGCTGGTTCCGCTGGCCGTGACCGTGACCGCGGTCCTGGGCACTCTGGGCTTCTACGTCAGCCGGGGGACATCCCTGTGCGTCGCCGTCACCGGCGTCGCTCCGGACGCCTGCCGCGCGAGGGTGTTCCTGCCCGATGCCGACGCCGCCTTCCATCTGCACGAAGTCGTCGCCTGGGGAGTGGTCGCCGCGGTACCCGCCGGACTGCTCGGCGCCGCGGTCGCGGCACTGTCCGGACACCGTCGACGGCCGTCGGACGGCGGGGCGGACACGGCACGCGGGGACACCCGCCGCCCGGCGTTCCTGCCGCCGATGCTGGGGCTCCTGGCGGTGCTTCCTCTCGTGGGCGCGGCTGCGGGGGTCCCACAGGACTACCTCGTCTGGCGACCTGCCGCCCCCGTGGTGGTCGCACAGTCCCCGATGAACCGTCAGGACACCTCAGGTTCGTCCGGCCGGAGCAACGACCCCTGTCTCCTCGGAAGTTGGCGTGCGTTCCCGGCCCGGCAACGTGTGCGCATCGACGGAAGCAGCGTGTGGCTGACCGGTGAGGGCGGCACCTGGACGTTCCGGCCCGACGGCACCCTGATCATCGACCACGGCAAGGGCGTCTCGGAGACGGCAACTCTCCACGGCCGCCCCGTGGTTCTTCGAACAAGCGGCAGCGTCACCACCCGGTACCGCACGGCAAACGGCAAGATCGGTTACTACGGTTCAGCTCTACGCCGCCCCGGCGAGCTCAGTCTCCGCGTGGGCGAGACCTACGTCGTCCGCGAAAAACGCACCGCGTCCTTCTCCCCCGATCGCTACCGCTGCGGAGGCAGAGCCGTTCGTCTGACGCCCGCGTCTCCAACCACCGACTTCCCCTACGAGTTGACACTCACCCGGCTGCCCTCGGAACGGAACTGACCACGGCCGAACCTCAACTGCCTTGGGTTCGCGGTCCGGTCGCGGTGGTCGTGAGTCGGTCGCCGAGTGTGCTTCTCCGGTACAGCACATGCCGTCCGTCACGTGTCCGGGTGACCAGTCCTGTGGCGTGCAGGACACGCAGGTGCTGGGAGACGGCGCTCGGGGTGACCCTGAGACGGCGGGCGAGTTCTACGGTGGGCAGCGGCTCTTCCAGGAGGCCGAGCAGTCTCGCTCGGGATGAACCGAGCAGGGACACCAGGGCGGTTGTGTCGACGGTCGGTATCTCCGAGCCCCACAGCGTGGCCACCCCCCGGCTGGGATAGGCGAGGCTCGGCGGCTCGTCAGGGCTCACGGGTGGCGCGGGCTTGTGTGCGAACACGGACGGCAGGAGCAGCAGCCCCCGGCCGGATGCCGCAACCCGGTGCCTGCCGATCATCTTGTGGATGTACAGCTCCCCGCCCTGCCAGCGCAGGTTCGGGTGCATGTCGGCGAACAGCAGTCGGGCGCCCCCCAGGGCGAGTTGGCGGGCTCGGTAGGTCATGTCGGCTTCCAGCACCAGCCGCATCTGCGGCCACACCGGCTCGATGGCCACCTCCCAGTACTGCCTCAGGAGATCGCAGATGGCGTCGCGGAGTGCGGCGACAGGTGCGTCTTCGGCGGCGGTGGCGTCGCGGAGCGCCTCGGGAAGAGGGTCGGGCGCGTGCGCGAGCAGCAGGTCGTGGCGGACCCGGGCGCAGGACGCCTGACGGACGACGAGGAGTTCTTCTTCGAAGGCCGGCGCGAAGCTCGCGGGATTCGGGGTCAGGAAGTCGGGGAGGGTACGCCGCTGGGCGACCAAGGACATCAGCAGACCGGTGTCGAGCGCGCCGAGTCTGCCGAGTACGGACCTGCGCCAGGGCAGATGCAGCGCCGACAGGCCCGGATCCTGCAGCACCCGCAGGCTGCACAGGGTTTCGTGCAGTGGCGACAGGGCGAAGCGGGTGTCCGCGAGGTCCTCGACGCCGAGCACAAAGCTGATCATTAAGCCATACGCTACATCGATTGGCGACGCACCGTCGATGGCGTGGACTTCCTCCCATGACACCCACAACTCATGTGCGGCGGACGGCCGTTGTCACCGGTGCTGCCCGCGGTATCGGCGCCGCGTTCGGACCGCCGACGGCCGCACGTACCGCCTCCTTCCTCGTCGGTCCCGGGGCGGGGTTCGTGTCCAGACAAGTCATCCGCGTCGCGGGCGGGCCGGTGGACTGAGGATGAGCCGCCGGATGGTCCTGATCCTGGCTGTCACCTGCGCCGTGGCAGTGGGCAACATCTACTTTCCGCAGGCCATCGGTCCGCTGATCGCCGCCGGGCTGCACGTGTCGCCCGATTCGGCCGCTGCGGTGGTGACCGCCACACAAGTCGGCTACACGGCCGGGATGGTCCTGCTGGTGCCGCTCGGCGACCGGCTCCCGCACCGCTCGTTCCTCGTCGTCCTCTTCGCCCTGACCGGACTGGCACTGCTCGCGGCGGGTTGCGCACCGGCCCTGCCGGCCCTCATCGCCGCCGGCACCCTCGTCGGCCTGACCACCGTGGGCGCCCAGATCGTCGGCCCCCTGGCGGCTGGTCTCGTGGCCGCCGACCGCCAAGGAGCGGTGATCGGCACCCTGTTGAGCGGATCGACCGGCGGCATGCTGCTGGCCCGCACCTTCAGCGGCACGCTCGGTGAGTGGCTGGGCTGGCGGGCCCCCTATCTGGTCGCCGCGGTCCTGGCCCTGGTCCTCGCCACCGTCCTGGCGTTCGCGGTGCCGACCACGACCCCGTCCTCCCGCCAGCCGTACACAGCGCTCCTGGCCGAGCCGCTGCGCCTGCTGCGCACCGAGCCGGAGCTGCGCCGCTCGTGCTTCTACCAGGCAACCGTCTTCGCCGGGTTCTCCGCGGTCTGGACCTGCCTGGCTCTCCTGCTCGCCGGACCGGCCTACCGGCTGGGTGCCCCGGCGGTGGGAATGATCGCCCTGGTCGGCGCCGCGACCATGGTCTGCACCCCGCTCGCCGGCCGTCTCGTGGACCGCTACGGCCCCGATCCGGTGAACCTGGTCTGCCTGCTCGCCGTCCTCGTCTCGGCCGCGATCCTCACCATGGGTACCCGGGGCGGCACGCTGGGCCTGGCCGCCCTGACACTCGGCACACTGCTCCTCGACACCGCGATGCAGTCCGGCATGGTCGCCAATCAAGTCCGCGTCTACGCCGTGTGCGTCGAGGCCCGCAGCAGGCTCAACACCGCCTACATGACCTGCGCCTACCTGGGCGGCAGCGCAGGTTCCTGGCTCGGGCTCCGCGTCTGGAGCCGGGCCGGCTGGTGGGGCGTGTGCGTGCTCGTCGCACTGCTTGCGGCACTCGCGGCCCTGAGGGCGAACCGTGTGCCACGTCGTCGGCGATCGGGGCGGACCTGGGACTGCCCGACTGCAGAAACCCGGCCATCGTGAGGCGCCTCTCAATGATTCATCGGATGAATGTGTTGACGTAGCAGTGGATCGCGCATAGAACATGTGCGGTTCGACCGGTAAGGACAAGGCAAGTTGCCGCTGGCCATTCTGAGGAGCCGTTCGATGTATGCGAGATTGATCAGATGTCTGCTGCCTCTACTGCTCTTACTCGGGCTTGCGGCGGGAACGTCGCCCGCGGTGGCCGGGCCCGCATCCGTGGCCCCGCCGGACGCAGCCACCCCCATCTCGTCCACACCGCCCATGGGCTGGAGCAGTTGGAGCGCGCTGCGCGAAGGCAGCGGCCTGACCCAGGACGGGATCAAGGCTCAGGCGCGGGTCATGCACGACAAGCTGCGGCGCTACGGCTACCGCTACATCAACATCGACGCCGGCTGGTCCGACCACCTGGACGCATACGGGCGGAACGCCTGGGACACCACCCGTTTTCCCGACGGAATCCCCGCCCTCGCCGCGTATCTGCACCGCCTGGGGCTCAAGTTCGGCATCTACCTCACGCCGGGCATCCCGATCGAGGCGTATCAGAAGAACCTGCCGGTCCAGGGCACCGCGTACCACATGCAGGACATCGCGGACCCGACACAGCCCGGCAACACCCACAACGACTCCTACCGCATCGACTTCGGCAAGCCTGGTGCGGAGGAGTACGTGCAGGGCTACGCCGACCTGTTCGCCTCCTGGGGCGTCGACTACATCAAGATGGACTTCGTCGGCCCCGGCGGCGGCCTCGTCCCCGCCGACAACCGCCCCGAGATGCGGGTGTGGCACCAGGCGATCGTCGCCACCGGCCGTCCGATGCACCTGGAACTTTCCAACTCACTCAGCATCGCCGACGCCGCCACCTGGCAGGCCACCAGCAACGGCTGGCGTACCGGCGGCGACATCGAGTGCTATTGCGGCGTGAACGGATCCAGTACCCCGTTGACCAGTTGGCAACGGATGTCGGCCCGGTTCGACCAGGTCGCGGCCTGGCAACCGTTCGGCGGCTCCGGCGCGTTCAACGACTACGACTCGATCGAGGTCGGCAACGGCAGCGACGGCGGGCTGACCCCCGACGAGCGGCAGACCCAGCTGAGCCTGTGGTCGCTGGCCTCCTCCCCCTTGCTCCTGGGCACGGACCTGACGAGGCTCGACTCCGCCGATCTGAGGCTGCTGGCGAATCGTGACGTGATCGCCGTGGACCAGGACACCGTCAATGCCAGTCGGGTGAGCAGGAGCGCGACCACGCAGGTCTTCGCGAAAACGGAGCCGAACGGCGAGGTGATCCTGGGGCTGTTCAACACCGGGTCCGTAGCACAGACCGTATCCATCGCCGCGGACACAGCCGGCCTGCCCCCGTCCTCCTCGTACCGCCTCGACAACCTGTGGACGCACGAGGTCACCCGGTCCTCCGGCGCCACCGTCGCCGCCTCGGTCCCCGTCCACGGCGTGGCACTGTTCCGGGTACGTCCGTGGGCCGAAGGCAAGGCGCCGGGACGCCCGCAGACCGGCCTCACCGTGACCGCCCCCGGCACCCTGGGGACCGGTCAACAGACCACCGCCAACGCGGACTTCACCAACTGGGGCACCGTCGCCGCGACCGGAGTCCACGTGGCCCTGCCCGTCCCGAAGGGCTGGACAGCCACCCCCGTCTCGCCCACCTCCTTCGCCTCCGTCGCACCCGGCGCGACCGTCCGCGCCACTTACCGTGTTACGCCACCGGCGTCCATCAACCAGCTCTTCCCGACGGTCCGGCTCGACGCCTTCGCCCACTTCCGCTGGAACACCGGCACCGGGGCACGGGCCAAAGGCTCGGCCGGCGGCCACACGTCCGTTCTGCTCGACGAGCCCGTCCAGGCCCCGTTTCAGACCTTTTCCTCTTCGCCGGAGCCCGCGAACTTCTCACAGGTCGGTTCAGCCCTCGGCATTCGCGCGGCCGGCGCCGATGTCTACGGACCGAAGAACGAATACGGCGCGCTCTATGTCCCCGGCGCGGAACACGACGGCTCCGTCACGACGGTTCGTGTCACCTGGCAGCGGTACCAGAACTCCGGGGCCAAGACGGGAATCATGGTGCGCAACGACATCACCGGCGCGAGCAACTCGCCCGGCTTCGTGACCGTGGGAGTCAGCGCGAAGAAGGGCTACTTCATGCAGTGGGACGCCGACGGCGACGGGCGGCTCGACGCCGGCACCGCGCCCAACGGCTCCGGCGTCGGCAAGCCCGTCCTGCCCAGTTGGATCCGGCTGGTCCGCTCTGGCACCACCTTCGTCGGCTACTACTCGACTGACAGCACCAGTTGGACCCGACTGAGTACCGCGAACGTTCCCTCCGCCGCCCCTACCCAGGACGTAGGCCTCTTCGGCACCGCCGCCAACCCGGGCTACCCGAGCGAAGACGATTTCACCGACTTCACGACCAGCGGCTGACGGCCGGTATGTGCTGTCGTGGGAGACAGCAGGCTCCGACTTCGCTCCCTGGCCGGCACCGGCCGGTATGAGTGATCTCGTGTTCATGGGGTGTCCTTTTCGGTGCGGGAATGGAGGTTGATCTTGGCGGCCGTCGCCTGCGGCCCGGTGTCATCGAAGTACAGGTGGTCGCGGCAGTCGAAGGCCGACAGGGCCCGGTCCCGGACGTCGGGATCACGGACGGCGGCGTCGAAGATTCCGCCGCACCGGATCAGGTCGGCGACGAACCGACGTACGCCTTCGCGGGCCTCGGCCCAGCCGCCGTTCCCGCCGTACGGGGTGATCGTGCCGCCGACGACACGGATGCCGCGGGCGTGGTGGCGAGCCGGTCGGGCCGGCGGTGGTTCGCGCTCGCCGTCGATCCGTACCCGTCGGTGACCGGGTCGCCCGGCGCGACGACGCTGCCCGTGGTCCTGGAGCTGACCATGTCGACGGCGGGCAGTCAGTACCAGGAACCGGTGGTCGCGGCGTATGCGGTGCCGACCTGCCCCGCTGTCTGATCACCGTCCGGGGCGAGGAACGAGGCCTGCAGGGCGGCGCGGTGCTACGTCGCCGGGCCACGCGGGGCCGAGCCGTGGGGCTCGTACAGGCTGCCCAGCAGGTTGGCGTCCGAGGGCACCCGTACGCGGACCGCCTCGCTCACGGCATCCCGGCCGGCCGGGATGCCGTGAGGGATGCGGCGCCGTGCCGAGCCGGTTGGAGACGCGGATGCGGGCCGCGCGGCCCGCCGACGCCGGTGTGGATCACGTTGCGCACCGACTGGCCGACAGGTTGGTGGTGGTCGCGCATGTGGCGGCCTCCCACGTGCCGGTTCAGCAGGGTCGGCCGGTGGCGGGTCCGGCGCAGCCGTGCTCGCGGGAAGCGGCAGGAGGGCCGCTGTCTGTGCTCCCAGGAGAGTGCGGAGCAAGTGCCGGAACGTGAACGCACGTAACCGCAATACATCGGAGGAGTGAAGGACTCGGGGTGGGGGTTGCAGATGTGTACACCGCTTCCCAAATAGCCGAAAATGGCTGTTCTTTCGGCATGGAAGCCCCTCGGTTGCGGTCATTGACAGGCATGCGGGACATGCCTAGGTTCCTCAATACACCCGATGTATAAAGGACTGTCAGTTCTGGAGGACGATGATGACCTCGCAGCCGGGAAAGCACTCACCGCTGCCTCGCAGAGTCTTACTCGGCACCGCGTTGGGGGGAGCTGCGGCCGCGGCCCTGCCCGCTGGGACGGCCCACGCCGACGAGCTTGTACGGGCGGAGGGGGTGGCCGACGTTGTTCCGCCGGCCCGGGCCCGCAGAAGCCCCTGGAGACTCCGCGACACCATGCGTACCGACGGTGCCTGGGAAGAATTTCTGCGGGGCCAGGATCTGTTGTGGAGCAGACTGCCCACCCTCTGGCACGAGGGCCCGTTCCTGGGGGACGGCCTGCTCGGCAGCATGGTGTACCAGGAGCCGGGCGCCAACCAGCTCCGCTTCACCGTCCAGCACGGCCGGGTCCAGGACCATCGGCCCGAGTTCGGCAGCGGCTGGGGCACCTGTCGCCTGCCGGTCGGCCACCTCACACTCGAACCGGTCGGCACCATCACCTCAGTCGACTGGCGGCTGAGCCTGTGGAACGCCGAGCTCACCGGTACCGTCACCACCACCGCGGGCACGCTCACCCTCTCCGCTCTCATCCACGACGAGGTGTTCGCCGCCCGTGTGACGGCCGGCGGCGATGAACGGGTCACCTGGACGTTCCACCCCGAGGAAGCGCTCAGCCCCCGACGCATCAGCGAAGCTCCGCCCGCGGGCTACACCGCCAACCCGCCCTGGACCACCCGGACTTCCGCCGACGGCACCGAGCAGGTGCTCCAGCCCCTCACCGGAGGCCAGACCGCCACCGCCTATCGCCGCACCGGCCACGACCTGCTGCTCAGCGTCGGACACAGCTCGCCCTCCGACACCGCCGCGGCGACCGCCTCGTTGCGCAATCTCCGGCGCGCGGTCTCGTACACCGCCCTCAGGCGGCGCCACACCCAGTGGTGGCACGCGTTCTACCGCAAGAGTTTCGTCTCGTTCCCCGACCAGCGACTGCAGAGCTTCCACTGGATCCAGCTCTACAAGGTCGCCTCCGCCAGCCGCGCCGACGGCCCCGTCATGGCCACCTCCGGGCCATGGCTGGAACCCACGCCCTGGCCCGCGGTCTGGTGGAACCTCAACGTTCAGTTGGAGTACTGGCTCATCCACGGCTTCAACCACCCTGAGCTGGACTCGCTCGCCACCACGCTGCGCCAGAACCAGGAACAGCTCGCCGCCAACGTGCCCACCGCCTACCGGGCGGACAGCTCCGGCATCGGCCGCAGCTCCGACATGTTCGCCAACCGCGAAGTGGGCCGACCGGGAACAGGCGCCGAGACCGGCGACCTCACCTGGGCGCTGCACAACGTGTGGCTGTCCTACCGGCACTCCATGGACAAGGCACTCCTGCGCGACACGATCTATCCCGTGCTGCGCCGGGCGATCAACTACTACCTGCACTTCCTCGCCCCGGGCGGCGACGGCAGACTCCACCTGCCGAGCACGCTCTCGCCCGAATACCCCGTCGTGCCGCCGCAGGACACGAACTACGACCTGGCTCTGATCCGATGGGGCTGCCAGACGCTCATCGAGTCCGCCGAACTGCTCGCAGTCGACGACGAGTTGATCCCACAGTGGCAGGGGGTGCTGGCCAGGCTCACGCCGTACCCGGTCGACGACAACGGCTTCATGATCGGCGCCGACACCCCGTACGCACAGTCCCACCGGCACTACTCGCACCTGCTGATGGTGTATCCGCTGTATCTCGTGAACTGGGACCAGCCCGGCAGCCGCGACCTGATCGCGAAGTCGGTGACCCACTGGCACGCGCTGACCGGCGCTCACCGCGGCTACAGCTACACCGGGGCCGCTTCCATGTACGCGATGACCGGTGACGGAGACACCGCGATCACGTACCTGCGGAAGTTCTTCGATCCCACCACGCGCTACCCCTGCCGTGCCAACACGCACTACACCGAGGCCGGGCCGGTCATCGAGACGCCGCTGTCCGCCTCGCAGTCCCTGCACGACATGTTCTGCCAGAGCTGGGGCGGCGTGATCCGCGTCTTCCCGGCCGTCCCGTCCTCCTGGGCGGACGTGACCCTGCACGACTTCCGCACCCAGGGCGCCTTCTTGGTCAGCGCCGTCCGAAAGGCCGGGGTGACCCGGTTCATCAGGATCAGAAGCCTGGCGGGCGAACCGCTCAAGCTCCGGCACGGCCTCACCGGGGCCCTCACCGTGCTCCTGGACGACGGCACTCCCGCCCACACCCACGATCTGGGCGACGGCACCCTCGCCATCGACCTTCCCCGGGGCCGTGAGGTGCTGGTTCACGCCGGTTCCCGTCCCGATCTCGTCATCGCGCCCGTCGCCGTCAGTGAACCGGGGTCGCCCTGGGGTCTGCCGTAGCGAAGCCGGAGGACATGGCCGTGTCGTCGAGTGTCAGGCGGCCCACCCGGCCGGCCCCGGCCTCGACGACACGCTCTCTCACATCGCCGGTGAGGGCCTGTACCGCACCCCTGAGCGGCCCGGCAGAACAATGCGTCAAACGATGTCTCCTTCATCGGAGCACGAGAAAATGAGAGTGGAGGAACTGTGAGCGACCATTTCCTTGGAATCTCTTGGTGATCGAGCGATGATCGGTCGCGGCGACGGACCCGCGAGGGCAGTTCGCCGTCGGGGGGCTGAGTAGTACCTCACGCGCTCGGCCGAGAATTGACAGTTTGTTACTCGCAACCATTGGGTTCTCTGCCAGGTCTGGCCGAAACGGTAGAAACGTGACAGGACACGCGCCCGGTGTCTTCGCAGGGCTGGAGCAGATCGTGTTGGCGACCAACGACCGTATCGTGGGCCTGGACCTGGCCGACATCACCGTCGACGGGCAGATCACCAATGCGCTTTGCGGTGGCGAGGTCGCCGGGAAATCACCGATCGACCGAGGAAAACTCGGGATCAAGTGGTCGCGGATGACCGACGGACGCGGGATCCCGCTGGGCTGTGTCGTGACCGGCGCGAACCGGCACGACTACCCGTTCCTGCGCCCGACGCAAGGGAACGGGTGAGTCGTCGAGGGCAACGCCGGCGACGGCGACGGCTTCCAACAGCCCCACCGTCGCCAAGAGCAGCAACCCGTCGACCTACAGCGGCCACAACCAGAGCGCACAGAGGTCGAATCCAGGCGTCGAGATCGAAGGCCCGACTCGTGACCGCGCCCTCCCGCTGTGCCGCGGCAGCGGTCATCGAGCCCACCACCCACCACCCGGACCCAGTGCACAACCAGTGCACATTTCCGCGGGAACTTCCGGGAACTCGCAGGTAGAAGCGGGATGTCCTCCGACCCTCGAATCAGCCGCTACCAGCCCAAAAGACCTGGTCAGAGTCCCCACAGTAAACACCTTGTAGCGTACTACGCGTATAGTTTCGCTGTGAGCAACTACAGTCCAGATACTGAAACGACAGGTTCGCCGTCCGGCGGGGTGCAGTCCGTGGACCGCGCGATCAGCGTGCTGGAGATTCTCGCGCAGCGCGGCGAGGCCGGGGTGAGTGAGGTGGCCGGTGAGATCGACGTGCACAAGTCGACCGCGTTCCGGCTGCTCGGCGCCCTGGAGGCGCGGGGGTTGGTGGAGCAGGCGGGTGAGCGCGGCAAGTACCGGCTCGGCTTCGGGATCGTGCGGCTGGCCGGCGCCGTCACCGGGCGCATCGACATCACCCAGCAGGGCCGCCCGGTCTGCGAGCGTCTCGCCGAGGAGATCGGCGAGACGGTCAACATCGCGGTGATGCAGGAGCAGTACGCGATCAACCTGTACGAGGTCCGCGGCCCCGGCGCCGTCACCGCGCACAACTGGGTCGGTGAACTCACCCCGTTGCACGCCACGTCCAGCGGCAAGGTCCTGCTGGCGCACCTGCCCGCCAAGGAGCGCGCCACGCTGCTGTCGGAGGCCGGCCTCAAGAAGGTGACCCCGCAGACCATCACCTCGAAGACGAAGCTGGAGAAGAACCTCGCCGAGGCCAGGGAGCGCGGATACGCCTGGACGCTCGAGGAGTTGGAGGTCGGGCTGCACGCCGTGGCCGCGCCGGTGCGCAACCGGGACGGCGAGGTCATCGCGGCGGTCAGTGCCTCGGGTCCCGCCTACCGGTTCACCGAGGAGCGGCTGCACGAACTCGCCCCGATCCTGGTCAAGGGCGCCGAGGAGATCAGCCACCGCATGGGCTACCTGGGCTGAGCCCACATCACCCCTGCGGGCCCCCCAGGCGCTCGTTCACCCAGTCGTGGAAGGCGCCGATGTGATGCTCGCTGGGCACCAGCACCCCGCCCTTGGCGTACATCCGTGAGCTCATTCCGGGCTGTGTGCGCTCGCAGGCCTCGAAGTCCTGGCGGTTGACCCGGTCGAAGAGTTCCACGGACCGGCTGACGTCCTTGCCGCTCTCGACGACGTGCGGGAGGTAGAGCCAGTCGCACTCGACGATCGTGCGGTCGACGGCCACCGGGTACATCCGGTGGAAGATCACATGGTCGGGGACGAGGTTGATGAACACCTGCGGCTTGATGGTGATCGCGTAGTAACGGCGGTCCTGGTCCTCGCTGACCCCCGGGATACGGTCGAGTCCCTCCGAGCCGTCCACCGTGAATCCCTGGACCTCCTCGCCGAACTCCGCGCCGTGGCCGACGTAGTACTGCGCGGCGTAGCCGTCGGCGAACTCCGGGAGTACTTCGGTGAGTTCGGGGTGGATCGTGGCGCAGTGGTAGCACTCCATGAAGTTCTCGATGATGAGCTTCCAGTTGGCCTTGACGTCGTAGACGATGCGCTTGCCCACCGAGAGGTGGTCGATGTCGTAGTGCTCCAGCGACTCCACGTCGCCGAGCCTGGTGACGACCTCGCTGATGACGTCCTCGTCGAACGACGGCGGGTTCTCCGCCAGGTTGACCCACACATAGCCGAGCCATTCCCGGACGGCGACACTCATCAGCCCGAACTCGGTACGGCCGACGTCGGGCATCTTCGTCAGGTTGGGCGCCGCGACGAGCTTGCCGTTCAGGTCGTACGTCCAGGCGTGGTACGGGCATTGGAAGGCCCGCTTGACCTCGCCGGCCTCCTCGGTGCAGAGCTTGGCGCCGCGGTGCCGGCACACGTTGAAGTAGGCGCGTATCGAGTTGTCGCGGGCCCGTGTGATCAGGATGCTCTCGCGGCCCACGTCCACGGTCCGGAAGGCGCCCGGTTTGGCGAGTTCGGAGGAGCGCACGGCGCAGAACCACATCGTCTCGAAGATGCGTTCCTGTTCCTGGGCGAAGATGGCCGGGTCCGTGTAGGAGGAGCCGGGCAGGGTGGCGATCAGGCTGTCCGGCAGGCTGGTCGAGGTCACAGTGCACTCCTCGGAGAACGTCGTGGATCGGTCGGTCACGCGCCGGGACGAACGACTCCGGACGGCGTAGTTACGGTCAACTCACCGTGGCGGCAAGCTGTTTGCGCCACCGCATGAACAGCCGCGGCTGGTTCATCGCGAGCACGGCGACCGGCTGCCCGGCACACCGGTAGACGGCGAGGAAACTCCGGTCGCCCGGGGCGCCCTCCTCTACGGTCACACTGTCGGCACCGGCCGCGTGACCGGCGAACTGGATCTTCACGCCGTACTGGTCCGACCAGAAGTACGGCGGCCGGGGCACACCCGGCTCCACCGCCCCCCACGACAGCAGCGCGGCCACCGCGGCCTCGGGCCGCTCCCGCGCACCGGTCCAGTGCTCGACCCGCCGATGGAACCCCGCCCGCTGGTCGTACCAGGACGCACAGTCTCCTACGGCGACGACGCCGGCGAGGCTGGTACGGCCGTCCGCACCGCATTTGACGCCGTTGTCGAGCTCGACGCCGGAGCCTTCCAGCCACTCGACGCACGGCCGCGCGCCCACCCCGACGACGACGATGTCGGCGGGGACCGTTCGCCCGTCCTCCAGGAGAACGCCGTCGACGCGGGCCTCACCGCTCAGCCCTTTCACGCCGACACCGCACAACAGCCGTACGCCGTGGGCCTCGTGGAGGTCGGAGACGATGCCGCCCATGGTCTCGCCGAGGGGACCGGCGAGGGGGGTCGGTGCCGCTTCGATCACCGTCACGTCGAGGCCGAGGGCGTACGCGGTGGAGGCGACCTCGGCGCCGATGAAGCCGCCGCCGATCACCACCAGCCGTCCGCCCAGGGCGAGTTCGTCGCGCAGGGCGCGGGCGTCGTCCAGGGTGCGCAGGGTGTGCACGCCGGCCAGTCCGTCCGTGCCCGGCAGATCGCGCGCGACCGCGCCGGTCGCGAGGACGACGCCGTCGGCCCGGATCTCCCGGCCGTCGTCGAGGGCCAACACCCGCTCCGTACCGTCGACTTGGAGTGCGACGGCACGGGCACCGAGCAGCCACTCGGCGCGGAGGTCCTCGTCGTCCGACTCCAGCGCGAGTTCGGCCTCGTCGAGGGTGCCTGCCAGGAATTCCTTGGACAAGGGCGGCCTGTCGTACGGGCGATGGGGTTCGTCGCCGATGACGACGAGCCGTCCGCCGTAGCCCTGTTTCCTCAGCGAGCGTGCCGCCGACAGCCCGGCCAGCGAGGCGCCGACCACGGCCACGGTCCTCACGCGGGTCCGCCGGCGAGCCGGGACGCGACGCAGGGCGGCAGGTTCGGGGCGTCCGTGGACGGCACGACGTAGATCATGCCGTCCTGGACGAGCACCTCGTGGGTACGCACCGGGCGCTTGGCCGGCGGGGCGTCGACGGCTCCCGTCCGCAGGTCGAACTTCGAAGCGTGCAGCGGGCATTCCACCTCGCAGCCCTCCAACCAGCCGTCGGCGAGCGAGGCGTCCTGGTGAGTGCACGTGTCGTCGATGGCGAAGACCTCGCCGTCGTCGGTGTGGAACACCGAAACCGGCGGATCGATGTCGAGCCGGTAGGCCTCGCCTCGCGGCAGATCCACGAGAAGGCACGCGGGAATCATCATGACACCTCGGTGCGTATAGCGAAACGGATTGCGGTAAGCGCAACGTCAGTTTGAGGGCGCCCCCAAACCCTTGTCAAGGCATCCAGAGGACAGGCGAACCCCGGGTTCGACGTTGCCTCTCACGCAACATGCCGCACGATAAGCAACTCGGCAGGCGGGCGAAGCCGGCTCATGCGACGCCGAGGGAGCTCGGGTCCACGCCGTCGGGCTGAGGCATGTGTCACGGCTCAGCCCGGGGAGTTCCGCCACGGGCACCGCGCGACGGCTGGTCTCCGACAACTCCCGGCGTCCCTCCGCCGACCGCAGCGGCGGGAAGAACGACAGCCCCTGCCGGCCGTTCAGCGCAGCGACCTCGGCCGGGCCGGGCAGCCCGGTGACGCCGACATCACTCGGGCTGCCGTAGATCCGCGGCCATCCGCCGTCCACGAGCGGACCGCCGCAGTTCAGCACGATGCCGCCCAGAAACGATCGGGCGGAGATCTGCGGTTGCAGCAGGCAGGCGCGGCCCGACTCGGTATCGCCGGGCAGCACCTCGACCGGTACGTCACCGACCCTCAGTGGCTCGGTCCCGGTGCGCCATGGCTCAGCTCGCGTGCCCTGCGTGCAGGCGGGCCTCCCGGCGGGCGTGGGAGCGGCGGCCGGACAGGCGCCACAGGAGGCGGGCGGGTGCCGGGGCCTTGGTGAGGAGCGTTCGCTGCTCTTCGGGGGTCGCTACGGCCATCAACGCGCTGAACGCGCGCAGCAGGTGCTTCTTGTCCAGCTTCGCCAGGCTGATCTCGCCGAGTTCCTCCCATTCGGCGACGCTCAGATACTCGGCGGCCAACGGGAGGATGGTGTTCTCCTCCTCGTCCATGTGCGTGGTCAACACCGAGCCCAGTGCGGTGAGTTGATCCGCGACCCGCTCGGCGAGGGAGGGTCGGGGGTCGGCGGCCAGTCCGTCCAGCGCGCCCCGCACGTCCGTGACCAGTTCCTCGAGGCGGTGGTGCTGTTCCTCCATGCGCGCGACCGCCTCGGCGCGCACCCCCGTCCGGGCCGTGAGCAGGGGCCAGAGGTATTCGTCCTCGCTGACGTGGTGGGCTTCCAGGCCCATGAGCATGAACCGCACCGCGTCGACGACCAGCGCGGCCCGGGCGGTGTCGCCGGGCCGCAGCCCGCGCACCAGGTCCGGCAGTTCCGCGCACGACTGCCGGAACGTGCGGTGCACCACCACCATGTCGTGGACATCCGGTTTCGAGGTGACTACGTCGGACATGGTGCTCCCTAACCCTTGCTCAGCTGCTCGTGGAAACGGTGTGCCAGGTCCGTCAGCTCTTCCGCGCTGCGCGCGGTCTGCTGCAGGTCGACGAGGACCTCGTCGGCCCCTGCCGCGTGGGCGGCGAGCAGGTAGTCCGAGACCTGGACGACCGTTCCCCGGTGCGGAACGGCGTCGTCGGGCGCGGCCTCGGCCGTCACCACGGGGTTCACGCGGACGACGGTGCGCAAGACGTCGGGGTCACGTCCGGCCGCCTCCGCGATCTGCCGGATCTGGCTGATGACGTAGGCCAGTTGGGGCACCGGCAGGGCGACTCCGGCCCAGCCGTCCGCACGGCGGCCGATGCGTTCCAGCGTGGCCGGGGTGAAACCGCCCAGAAGCACCGGCGGGCGCGGGCGCTGCACGGGGAGGGTTTCGATGTGGGCGCTCGGGATCGTCCACAGCTCGCCCTTGTACTCGGCCGAGGAACCGGACCAGACGTGTTCCAGGACGTCCAGGATCTCCTCCAGCCGGGCCCCGCGCCCACGCCACGGCACCCCGATCGCCTCGTACTCGTCGGACGACCAGCCGAGCCCGAACCCGAGATCGAGCCGCCCCCCGCTCAGGATGTCCACGGACGCCAGCGCGCGGGCCAGCAGGAGCGGGGAGTAGAAGGGGGCGTTGAGCGTGCTGGTCCCGAGGCGCAGCCGTCGGGTGGCGTGTGCCAGGAAGGACAGGGTGACGACGGGGTCCAGGAAGGTGCGGTACTCCTCCGGTACGGGACCTCCGCCGGGATAGGGGTCCTTGGGCCGCGTCGGTACGAGGGCCCGGTCGCCCACCCACAGACTGTCGAAGCCGATCTCTTCGACGGCGGCGGCGAACCCGGAGATGGTCGCGGGGTCCGTGAACAACCCGTACTGGGGAGATCCCAGTCCGATCTTGAGCATGTGTGTCACCTGTTCGAGAAGCTGGTGCGGTCCGTTCTCGGATCACCGTGCCGAACGCGGATCGACGTCCGGTCGACGGCGTGTGAAAGCGGGGTCGACCCGACGGGCGAACAGGCTCAGCGCCCCGCCGCTTCCTTCCGCAGCCGGTCGCTCACCTCGTGCACATGCTCAGCCGCGGAGATGTCGACCTCGGCCCGGTCCGAACTCAGCGCGGTGAACAGGCGGGCCACTTCCTGAGCGAAGCAGGCCGGGCTGCTCGGATCGTCCTCCGCGCCGCCGACGGCCTCCGACTCGGCGAAGAAGTCGACTGCCTCCGCGCTCCGCCCCTGGTCCACGAGCACGACCGACAGCAGCCGGGTGGACATGAAGAGCGTCAGCGGGTCGTCACCGTCGCGGGACCGCCGGATCCCCTCCCGCAGATCGGTTTCCGACGCTGTCAGATCACCGCGGATGAAGCCGAGCCAGGCCCTGATGTGCCGGGTCTGCGACGGCAGCGCCGGGTCGTCGCCCAGGTCCGCCGCCGCGACCGCGTGGTCCGTGACGCGTTCCAGTTCCCGCTGATGCGCGGGCCCGGCGAAGAGCCCGCTCGACGCGATCACCGACAGCGCGGCGACGACGATCTGCGAGGCGTCCGGGATGTCGCGCAACACTCTGGAGAACACCGCGACCAGCAGGGTGTGCTCGGCCAGCAGCCAGCTGCGCGCCTCGGCGGCGTCGGCGAACCGCAGTCCGGTCAGCGGCACGGAGAAGAGATGGATGCTGAGCGAGCCGGCCTGCTCGGTCGCGCTCATGGCCTGGAGCAGGGTGGCGTGCAGGAACATCGTCAGCCGTACGAGTGCCGCCTCGCGGTCCGCGACAGGATCCTCGCGGTCGGCGCGACGGGCGGCGAACGCCCGTACCAGATCGTGGAACCGGTAGCGGTCGGCCGAATGCGGTTCCAGCAGACCGGCCTCCACCAGATGCTCCAGCTGGTCCTCCGTCTCCGCTTCCGGCTGGTCGAGCAGTACCGCCGCGACCGCGACCGGGAAGTCCGCGGCGTCGAGCAGCGCGCACAGGCGCATCGCCCGGGCCTGGGCGGGGGCGAGGGCCCGGTAGCCGACCTGGAAGGTGGCCTCCACCGAGATGCCTCCGGCCCGCAACTCGTCGAGCTGGTGCTCCTCGGCGCGCAGCCGCAGCAGCTGCGCACCGAGCCCGCGTCCGGGACGGGCCGCCGCGCGCGCACCGATGATGCGCAGCGCCAACGGCAACTGCCCGCACGCGTGCACCAGTTCCAGCGCGAGTTCCGGGTCGGCGGCGATCTCGGCGTCGCCGGTGAACCGGCCCAGCATGGCCACCGCCTCCTCCTGATCGGGCACCGGTACCTCGAAACGCGTCGCGCCCGGCGGTACGAGCGAGCGGTGCCGGGTCGTGATCAGCGCGGCGTTGCCGGGTGTGCCCGGGAGCAGCGGGGTCACCTGGGCGGTGTCGGACGCGTTGTCCAGGAGCACCAGGATCCGGCGGTCCGCGGTCAGGGTGCGGTAGGCCCCGGCGCGGGCGGTGGGCGTCGTGGGGATGGCGGCGGCGGGCATGCCGAGCGCGAGGAGGAAGTCGACCAGTACGTCCGCGGGATCGGCGGGTCGGCCGCCGTCGCCCCGCAGATCCACGTAGAGCTGTCCGTCCGGATAGTCGCCGCGGATGCCGTGGGCGAAGCGCAGTGCGAGCGCGGTCTTCCCCACACCGCCGATACCGCTGAGCACCGCGAGCGCTACGGCTTCCCCGCTGGGCCGCAACGCCAGCCGAAGCCGCTCCCACAACCGTTCCCGCCCGACGAAGTCGCCCGGCGCCGGGGGCAGTTGCTGCGGTCGCACACCGGCCGGGGCCTCCTCGGCCCGCACCGCCGTCGTGCCGGACCGGTCGCGTCCGTGGGCGGCGCCCGCTGCGATGTGCCGGCCCTGGTCGACTGACCGCGGCGGGGCGTCGCCGGACGCGGCGAGGGGCGTAGGTGCGCCGACGTCGGTCGGCGTCGCGGCAGTGGGCCACAGTGCGGGGCCGGTGTCCGGTGCGGCAGGGGGCGGTGGCATGGCACCGGTCGTGGTTGCGGCGTCGGTCTGCGGTATGGCAGCGGTCGGTGGCACAACACCGGTCGTGAATCCGGCGTCGGCTGGCGTTGCGGTACAGGTCGGTGGCGTGACGCCGCTCGTGGATACGGCATCGGTCGTCCCCGGAGAATCGGGAGAGGGCGCGGCATCGGGAGAGGGCGCGGCATCGGTCGAGAACATGAAGCCGGCCGAAGGCACAGCATCGGTCGAAGGCAGGGCACCGGCCGAAGGCACAACGCCGGCCGAAGGCACAACGCCGGCCGACGTCGTAGCACCGGTTGGGAACGCGGCACCAGCCGGGGCCGAGGCGTCACTCGCTGCCGTGGCCCCGGCCAACGCGTCGGCGCCGATCGCCGGTACGCCACCGGCCGATGTCGTGGCACCGCTGGGAAACGCGGCGCCAGCCGGGATCACCGCGGCGCCACTCGGCATCGTGGCCCCGGACGAGGCGCCGGCGCCGAGCGTCGGCACGCCACCGGGGTGTTCTCCCCCGAACCTCGACTCGACGGGGTCGGGCTCGGTGCCGTTGAGGATGCGGGTCTGCAACTCGCGGAGTTCCGGTCCCGGGTCCATGCCCAGTTCGGCGACCATGGTGTCGCGGGCCGCGGCGTAGACCGCGAGGGCCTCCGCCGCCCGTCCGGCACGGTGGAGCGCACGCATGCGGAGCGCGTACAGGTCCTCCCGCAGCGGATGGTCGGCGATCAGTGAGATCAGTTCCGTCGCCACGCGGGCGTGCTCACCCAGTTCGTCGGCGCAACTCAACCGCGCCACCTGGGCGTTCAGCCGCAGTTCGGTGAACCGTCGGCGGTGCCGCTGGGCGTAGGGACCGGGCACGCCGGACAGCGGTTCCCCCGACCACAGTGCCAGCGCGGCGTCGAACGCGCGCAGGGCGGGGCCGGTCTGCCGCGCGGCTCGCAGTTCCTCGCCGTCACGGACGAGCCGCTCGAAGCGCAGGGCGTCGACGGCCCGCTCCGGGATGTCGAACCGGTATCCGCCCTGCGTGGTCTCCAGTCGGGCACGCTCCTCGCCCAACGAGAGACGGATGCGGTAGACGTACGTCTGCACCGAGCGCACCGCGTTGCCGGGCGGCTCCTCCCACAGCGCGTCGATGAGGTGGTCGAGACCGCACTGGCGTCCTTCGCCGAGCAGGAGCCGGACCAGGACCGCGCACTGCAGCGGACTGCCCGGATCCAGTCGGCGCCCGTCATGGCGAGCGCTCAGCGACCCCAGCAGCCCGAACTCGTACCCCTCCACCGCCCCCGTTGCCACCCGCCGGAGTCTAGCGGCCCCGACCCCCACCTCATCTGCAGCGCCCGGCCTCGTGAGCCGGATTGCGGTTAGGGTGCTGGTGGCTCGCGAAACGGACATGACGGGGGGCTCGCGTTGGATCGTCCGGCAGGAGCAGGAGAGGGCCTGGCAGCCGACGCGGGCCAGTTGGGGGCGCGTGCCGTACTGCCCCCGTCGCTGCGCCCCCGGCTCGCCCTGATCGCGGTCCTCGCCGCACTGGTGGTCGTCGCGCTCGGGGTCCTGTACTCGGGCCACAGCGCACCCGGCGCGGTGGACAGGTGGATCTTCCCGCCGACGGCGGACAGTGTGGGGCCGCCGTGGCGCCAAGTCGCCCTGGTCCTGGACTTCTTGGGCGAGCCCGCGGGATCGGCGATGGTGATCGTGGCCGGTGTGGTGGGCTGTCTGCTGGTACGGCGTCCCCGTGCGGCGGTGCTCGTCGTGGTCGGCGCCGGTGCGACCGTGGGGACGACCACGGTGCTCAAGCACGTGGTGGGACGGACCATCCACGGGCCCGGCAACCTGTCGTACCCGAGCGGGCACACCGCCTTCGCCACCGCACTCGCCGTCATGGCGGCGCTGTTGGCGACGGACCGGCTCGGCCTCGGCAGGACGGCCGGTACGTCACTCGTGCTCGCGGCGGGGCTGGTGGCCGGCGCGATCATGGGCTGGGCCGAGGTCGGGCTGGGCGCGCACTACCCGACCGACGCCCTCGGCGGCTGGTGCACCGCGCTGGCGGTGATCCCGGCGTCCGCGTGGCTGGTCGACCGGACGGCCGACCTGCTGAGCGATCGGTCGGCCGGACGGACGGCCGACGCCGGTCGGCGCGCGCCCCGCTGACGTCACCTCACGCCAGGCGGCGGAACACCGGCTTCACCGCTCGCCCGGCCAGCCAGGGGTTGGGGTCGGCGGCGTCCAGTGCCTTCCGGTACACCGCGCAGGCCTGGGCCACCACGTCGACGGTGCGGTCGATGTCCTCGTCGTCGAGCGCGCTGCTCACCACGAAGGACGGGGCCAGCACGCCGCCCGCGAGGAGGCGGCGCAGGAACAGGGTGCGGTACTGCTGCGACGGCCGCAGGTTCTCGTCGAGGGTGGCGAAGACCAGGTTGCTGGCCCGGCCCCGGACGACGACGTGGTCGCCGACGCCCATGGCGGTGGCGGCATCGCGGACACCGGCGGCCAGCCGCTCGCCGAGGGCGTGCAGCCGCGCGGTGATGCCCTCCTCGACGTAGGTGGTCTGCACGGCCATCGCCGCTGCCAGGGAGTGCGTCTCCGCACCGTGTGTGGTGGACAGCAGGAACACCCGGTCGCGGGCGCCGGAGCCGCGCAGCCCGCCCCGCTCCATCAGGTCGCGGCGCCCGGCCAGCGCGGAGACGGCGAATCCGTTGCCCAGCGCCTTGCCGAACGTGGAGAGGTCGGGGACGACGCCGTAGAGGCCCTGGGCGCCCGCCTCGGACCAGCGGAAGCCGGTGATCATCTCGTCGAAGATCAGGACGCAGCCGTGCCGGTCGGCCAGTTCGCGCAGGCCGGCGAGGTAGCCGGGCGGCGGCTCGGTGTGGGTGGCGGGTTCGAGGATCAGGCAGGCGATCTCGTCCGGGTACCGGGTGAGCATCTCCTCCGTGGCGGCCAGGTCGCCGTAGGGGAAGGACGCGATGAGCTCGGTGGTCGTCGACGGGATGCCGGCGGACATCGGGGTGGTGCCGATGAACCAGTCGTCGACGGAGAAGAACGGATGGTCGGAGCAGAGGGCCACCCGTGAGCGGCCGGTGGCGGCGCGGGCGAGGCGTACCGCGGCGGAGGTGGCGTCGGAGCCGTTCTTCGCGAACTTCACCATTTCGGCGGTCGGCACGGTGGCCAGGAAGCGTTCGGCGGCCTCGACCTCCAGGATGGAGGGCCGGACGAAGTTGCTGCCGCGGCCGAGTTCGCGCCGCACGGCCTCGATCACGCGCGGGTGGGCGTGACCGAGGCTGACCGACCGCAGGCCGGAGCCGTACTCGATGTAGCGGTTGCCGTCGACGTCCCACACGTGGGCACCGCTGCCGTGGCTGATGACCGGGGCCAGGTTCTCGGGGTACTGGTCGTCGCCCTTGGCGTAGGTGTGAGCGCCCCCGGGGATCATGGCGTGCAGCCGCTCGTTGGCTGTCCGCGACAGGGGCAGGTCAAGCACTTCGGTGTCCACGAGGACCTCAACTTTCTCTGTGCTTCAGGACCTCGGCGAGGCTCGGCGCCTCACGGTCCCGTTGGGACATCAGTGCAACCGGCAGCGGCCAGGGAATGGCCAGCTCCGGGTCGTCGAAGGCGATGGTCACGTCCTCGGTCGGATCGTGCGGGCGGTCGATCCGGTACGAGGTGTCAGCGGTGTCGGTCAGTGCCTGAAAACCGTGCGCGCATCCCGCGGGAATGTAAAGAGTTGGCTGTGATTCTCCTGTGAGTTCAAAGGAAACCCAATGGCGGTAGGTCGGGGAATCCGGCCGCAGGTCCACGACGACGTCGAAGATCCGCCCGTACGAGCACCGCACCAACTTGGCCTCGCCGGCGCCGGATCGCAGGTGCAGACCGCGCACCACGCCCCGGACCGAGCGGGACAGGCTGTCCTGGACGAAGGCGTCCGGGTCCAGGCCCACCGAGCGGACCACGTCGGCGTCGAAGGTGCGGCAGAAGAAGCCGCGTTCGTCGGTGTACGGCGTCGGTTCGAAGAGGAACGCGCCGGTGATCTCCGGGACTTCGGTCGCTTTCATGGAGACTCCTGGCGGGCGTCGGCGTGGGCGTGGGTGTGGCCGGTCGCGAGGAACACGGCCGCGGTCAACGAGCCGAACTGGTCCCGCAGTTGGCGGGCGGCGGCCAGGTTCCGCTCGGCGAGGGTCTGCCGCAGTTCGGGCGATCGCTTCTCCAGCGCCCGGAATTGCTCCAGCAACCTGTCGGCGTCGACCTCGCGCGCCGGGTGGCAGTACGCGCCCAGGCCCATGCGGTCCATGAGCGCGTCGCTCTTCGCCGCGTAGCTGAGCGCGAGCACCGGCGTTCCCGTCTTCAGCGCGCAGATCAGGTTGTGGTACCTGACTGCCACCACGGTGTCGGCGGCCGTCATCTCCTTCATCAGGTCGGCCAGGGAGGTCGGTTCGGCCGCGGTGACCAGCGGTGAGTCGACCGCGTCGAGGATCGCGGCGACCACCGAGGCGTCGCACTGGTCGCCGGTGAGCAGCCGGACGGGCCTGCCCTCCTCGACCAGCGTGCGGACGAACCGGATCGTGCCGTCGAGGTAGCGCCGGTAGATCTCGTCGGCCCGGGCGCGGTCGTCGTTGCCGCCGTGGAAGTCCATGACGCCGACGCAGACCGTGCCCGGCGCGTCCGAGGGTGCGCTCGGCGGCGGTGACGGCAGGGAGAAGGCGAGGTCCGGATAGACCTCGTCGCGCGCGGTGTCCACGCCCATCGCCCGCATCGCGTCCCGGGACTGGGCGTCCCGGTAGGACCGGTAGGCGGCCAGCCGCCCCGACCAGCGGACCAGGGCGCGGGTGGGCCGGTTGCGGATCTCGGCGGCGCCGACGCTGACCAGCGCGACCCGGGTGCGCGTCAGTCGGCCGCTCGCGCAGAGCAGGAACAGGGAGTAGGGGAAGCCCCAGGGCCGTAGCGGCAGGGTGGCTTCCAGGACGCCCATGCCCGGCACGATCACCACGTCGTGGCGGCGTACCCAGGCGGCGGTGCGGAAGATGTCGACGAACTTGCCCAGGCCCTTCGACGCGATCGAGCTCACGCGGGACGCGGTCCGGTACTCGGCGCGGTTCCAGTGCATCCGGGTGGCGGGTATGCCGAACCGGGCCGTCACGGCCTCGGGTCCGCCGCAGAAGGCGTCCACGGCCGCGTCCGGGTGGTCGGCGCGGAGGTAGCCGAGGACGGCTTCGAGCGATCCGTCGTTGCCGAGGTTGCCGGAGCCGAGCAGGCCGAACACCCCGACGCGCACCGGCCGTTCGGGCGCGGAGGTCATGCGTGCCTCCCCTCGCGGCCGGCGACGAGGGCGTCCACGGAGACCGTGAGCTGGGACGGGTCGACCGGGGCGCGGTCCTCGACCCGCTCGCCGGCGCCCGGGCGGACCCGGCTGGTCATCCACGAGGCCAGGTGGCGGTAGCAGGCACGCCGGTCGGCCGGGGACAGCGGTGCCCGCCGGATCGCCGAGGCGAAGCCCCAGATGTACTCGGCGAGCAGCCGGGGCGTCGGGTGCAGCGCGCCTGCCCGGCGCGGGTCCAGGTTGACGCAGCGGGCGCGCTTGGAGGGGTTCGCGCGCTCGGCGCGGGTGGGGTGGTCGCGGCGGAAGTACAGCAGTTCCGGCACCTGGTGGAAGCGTCCGTGCAGAGTGATCTCGGCGACGAACGTGCGGTCCGCGTGGTGGTAACTGTCCATCGGTTTCACCCGGCGCAGCACGTCGGCCCGGATCACCCCGTAGAAGTCGTCGCCGCCCGGCTCGAACAGCAGGCTGCGGAAGCGCTCCGGCGCGTGCGGGGAGCCGGTGGCGAGCGTGTACTCGTAGGGCACCGTCACCTGACCGTCGCCGTCGATGACCGCCTGGTCGGTGTGCGCGAGGATCACGTCCGGCCGCTCGTCCAGCGCTTCTATGCAGCGCGTCAGCAGGTCGCGGCCGTAGAGGTCGTCGTGCGAGGCCCACTTGAAGAGTTCGCCGCGGGACTCGGCGAAGACGTGGTTGTGGTTCGGGGTGGCGCCGATGTTGCGGGGCAGCCGGAGATAGCGGATGCGGGAGTCCTGCGCGGCGTACTTGCGGCAGATGTCTTCGGTGGCGTCGGTCGAGGCGTTGTCGGAGACGACCAGTTCGAAGTCCTCGTAGGTCTGGCCGAGGAGGGCGTCGAACGACTCGGCCAGGTACTCCTCGCCGTTGTACACGGGCAGGCCGATGCTCAGCCGCGGTCGGTCGGTCATGAGGTCCTCACTTCGGGGATGGGTTCGCGGTGGCGCTCGCGCAGGGCGGAGCGCAGTTGCAGCCACCACACGGCCGAGCCGCTGATGGTCGCGGCGGCGACGCCCCAGGCCGAGCCGGACGTGCCGCCGAGGGCCGCTCCGCCGAGCCCGCCGCCGACGTAGCAGGCGGAGGCGAACAGCTGGCAGCGCAGGCTGCGGCGGGCCGCGCCGAGCGCGCGCAGTCCGGCCGCGGCGCCGGTGCCGAGGCCCGCCCCGGCGACGCTGAGGGTGATCTGCACGATGAGGTGCGAGGAGGAGCGCCAGACGTCGCCGAGCGCCAACTCGCCGAGCCGGTCCGGCATCAGCAGCAGGGCCGAGCCCCAGAGCAGCGCCCCGGTGGCCTGTCCCCCGCCGAGGAAGAGGCAGAACCTGCCCAGCCGCTGCGGGGCCTGCCGCAGCACGCGGGCCGCCTCGGGGACGGTGACCAGGGACAGCCCCATCAGTACGGCGAGGAAGGGGCCGAGGAGGAGTTCGGCGCCGCGCACCGCGCCGACCGCGCTCACTCCGACGATCACGCCGAGGCCGTACGCCCGCAGTTGGCTGGCGCCGCTGAGGCTGACGTTCTCGACCAGGTACCGGTAGCCGAGGTCCCGCTGCGCGCGCAGCCACTCGCGGGCCTGTGCCGTGCGGGGCCGGATGCCGGACTGGATACAGCCGTATCCCGCCGCGACCGTGGCGGACGCGCCCCAGGCGAGCACGAAGGCGGCCACGGTGCCGACATGGGCCGCCACCACCATGGCGGGGATGAGCGCGATGCCCCACACGATGTCGTTGACGAACGCCTTCCGGCCGTCGCCCGCGGCGAAGAACGAGAACCGCCAGGCGTCCTGGAGCAGCAGCCCCGGCATCATCAGACCGAGGGCGGCGAAGGCGGGCCCCACCCGGCCGCCGAGCCCGAGCCCGGCCGCCAGACACAGCACGCCGAGGGCCGTGCCGACGCAGAGCGCGGTACCCGTCGAGCGGGCCACCGCCCCGCGCCAGGACGCCCGCGGCACCCCGCTGAAGCGGACCACGAGCGGGTCGGTGGCCAGGCCCCGGGAGACGTTGAGCACCACGCCGTAGGTCACCCAAGCGAGGCTGAACACGCCGAACGCGGTCACCCCGAGGGAGCGGGCGACGTAGATGCCCACCGCGAAGTTGCTGATGCTGGAGGCCGCCTGGTCGGCCAGTCCCCAGGAGAGCCGACCGACGAGGGCCCGTTTGGCGGACCGGGCCGGTCTCGCCGTCGTCTGTGGGTTCTCCCCGTCGGTGGTCATCGGCGTCATGTCTTGATCAGTCCGGCCTCGTGCAGGGCGTCGGCCGCGCCGGCGACGCTGTCGAACGGCAGCCCGGACCGCTCGGCGACGTCCAGCAGACTGTGCTCTCCGTCGGAGAGGTTGAGCACCCACAGCATGGCCATCTGCGCCTGCTTGGTGTCGCTGCGTCCGCCGAGCGCGTCGTACAACCCGCGGCGGCCCAACTGCGGTTCGCCGTAAGGGCTGAGGTTGAGGTACCGCCGGTTGCGGTCGAGAACGGTGAACGCCTCGCGGCAGACGGCGAGGGTGTCCGCCATCGCCTCCGGGAAGACGAAGTCCGGGTTGTCCGCCGAGGTGTGGTACTCGGGGTACCCGGCGTACGGGGTCCGGCTGAGCGAGCCCACGCCGAGGTTGAACCCGGGCGAGCAGTACTGCCGCTCGTCGTAGCCGTACGGCGTGAACTCGTTGATGTGGTGCGGCCGTTCGGACGCGGTCAGCACGTGCCGCAGCACCCGGTCGATCTCCGCGTCGCCGCGCCTGCTCTGCTTGTACGTCAGCTGCCCCGCGTCCCCGGCGCAGGCCAGCACGAGCCCGTGCTTGACCCGGTCGATCCGTTCCGCGTTGCGGGCCAGCCAGGTGATCGCCCCGATGGTGCCGGGTGCGTAGATGAACCGGTAGGTGTAGTACGGCGTTTCCCGCGCCAGCGCGCGGGCCAGGAACGTCGCCACCGCGATGCCGGCGAGGTTGTCGTTGGCCAGCGACGGGTGGCAGGTGTGGCAGGAGACGATGACCTCGTCGGCCACCTGCCCGGGGACCACGTGCTCGGCGTAGGTGAGGTGGCCGTCCGCCAGGGTGGAGTCGATCCGCACCTCGTAGTCACCGTCGGGCAGCGCGTCCAGGGTGTCCTGCGCCAGGCAGAATCCCCACTCCGGCTTGTAGTAACTCGTGCGGTACGGCACCCAGTTCGGGTGCTCCGGCAGCGTGTGCAGGTGTTCGCGCAGCTCGGCGAGCGGCATGGTCCGCGACACCGGGACGCTGTAGCCGAGCACGTGCAGGCTGGACGCGGCGAAGTCGACGACCCGCCGGCCGGTGGCGTCGGCGATGTACGCGTCCCGGATGTTCCACTCCTGCGGAACCGTCCAGTCGAGGACCTGGGTCCCGGTCGGCACCTCGTGCACGTCCAGCGGGAGGTACTCGCCGACGATGTCCAGGGTGGCGCGCACCCCGTCGCCGGTGATGCTCCGGCAGAGCGGGTACAGCCGCTCCACCAGTGCGTGCATCTCCTCGCCGACCGCTGTCATCGGCGCCACCGCAGGGTGTCGTCGACGGTGCCGGCTTCGGTGGCCGCGCGGAGCACGGCGAGGCGGGTGAAGCGCTGCTCGAAGTCCTCCCGGGTCAGCCCGAACTTCCGGTAGGCGTCGGCGAGTTCGAGGGCGCCCTGCTTCACCGTCCACTCGCAGTCGAAGTCGGGGATCGCGCTGCGGAAGCGGGAGAAGTCCACCCGGTACGAGCGCGGGTCGGCGCCGTTCTCGCCGGTGATCACCACCTTCGCGCCGGACACCGCCTCGGCGACCTGCTCGGCGATCTCGGCGACGGTGACGTTGTTGATCTCACTGCCGATGTTGAACGCCCGGTCGTGGACCGCCTCGCGCGGCGCGGTCAGCGCGGCCGTGAAGGCGCGGGCGATGTCGGCGGCGTGCACGAGCGGGCGCCAGGGGGTGCCGTCGGAGAGGACCAGCACCTCGCCGGAGAGCAGCGCGTGGCCCACCAGGTTGTTCAGCACGATGTCGGCGCGCAGCCGGGGCGAGTAGCCGAAGGCGGTGGCGTTGCGCATGAACACCGGGGTGAAGTCGTCGTCGGCCAGCGCGTGCACGTCGTCCTCGACCCGCACCTTGGACTCCGCGTACGGCGTCACGGGGCGCAGCGGGGCGTCCTCGGTGACCAGGTCGTCGCCGCCGGAGGCGCCGTAGACGGAGCAGGTCGACGCGTACAGGAAGCGTCGAACTCCCGCGTCGCGGGCCAGCTTTGCCAGCCGTACGGACGCGTGGTGGTTGATGTCGTAGGTGAGTTCCGGGGCCAGCGAGCCGAGCGGGTCGTTGGAGAGCGCGGCCAGGTGGATCACGGCGTCGAACCCGGCCACGTGCTCGGCGGTGAGGTCGCGCAGGTCCACCCGCGTCCCGGGCGGGTCGGCGGGCTGCGGGCCGAGGACGGAGTCGGCGAACAGGCCGGAGTCGAGGCCGACGACCTCGTGTCCGGCGGCGGTGAGGACGGGTGCCATCACGGTGCCCAGATATCCCTGGTGTCCGGTCAGTAGTACGCGCAAGGTGTTCAACCCCCCAGGTTGAGCGTGAGTTTGGTGACGGCGAAGGCCTCGGCGTAGCGCGCGTGGCATTCGATACCGCGGATCCGGGCGAGGCCGAGGAAGGCCTCGCGGTCGTACCACGGGCGGTGCCGCTGCGAGGGGTAGTGCTCCTGCAGCAGCCGCACCTTCTGTTCGGCGGTCTCGGTCTCCAGCGGCTGGTAGGCCGCCGGACGGCCGAGGTCGCCGTCCCACTTGACGATCTCGTAGCCGAGCACGAGGTGGTCGCGGAACGCGGTGGTCATGAGTTTCGCCAGGCCGCGGTGGTCCTGGTGGGCGTCGTCGGTGCGCGGCGCGAGGACCAGCTCGGGCTCGGTCCGCGCGCGGAGTTCCTCGACGGCGGCCTTGGCCTCCTCCCAGTGCGCGGGCAGGCGGCCGTCCGGCAGTTTGTGCACGGTCAGCCGCAGGTCGGCGCCCGGGCAGAAGGCGGTGAGCGCGGCCTGTTCCTCCTGCTCGCGCTCGCTGCCGCCGCCGGACAGCACCAGCGCGTCGACGCGGATGCCGGGCCGTGCCTGGCACAGCGTGAGCAGGGTGCCGCCGGCGCCGATGGCGATGTCGTCGCAGTGGGCGCCCACGACGACGATCCGGTCGAGCCGGCCGGCTCCGAGCCTGATCACGCACGCACCCCCGCGCTGTCCCGCTCCCACACGGCCCACGGGCGGTCGCCCCGCGCGTAGGCCTCGTCGAGCGCGGCCCGCTCCTTCACGGTGTCCGTCGGCTTCCAGAAACCGCGGTGCTGATGCGCCACCAGCCGTCCCCGCTTGGCGAGTTGGGAGCATCCGTCGGCGACCAGGTCACCGTTCTCCGGTATGTGGTCGAAGACCTCCTGGCGGAGCACGAAGTAGCCGCCGTTCTCCCACAGCGGCATGTCGCTCACCGCGGTGATGCCGCCCACCAGGCCGTCCTCCCCCAACTCCACGCAGTGGAACGAGGATTGCGGCGGCACGACCATCATCGACGCGCCCGCGTCGCGCGCGGCGAACCTGTCGATCATCTCCGGCAGCGGGGCGTCGGTGAGGACGTCGGCGTAGTTGGCGAGGAACATCTCGTCGCCGTCCAGGTGGTGGCGCACCCGGCGCAGCCGCTCACCGATGGGCGACTCGATGCCGGTCTGGGCGAAGGTGATCGTCCAGTCGGCGATGTCGGTGGAGAGCAACTCGGTCTGCCCGCCGCGCAGGACGAAGTCGTTGGACACCGTCTCCTCGTAGTTGAGGAAGAAGTCCTTGATGTGGTGGGCGCCGTAGCCGAGGCACAGGATGAACTCCTTGTGCCCGAAGTGCGCGTAGTAGCGCATGACGTGCCAGATCAGGGGTCTCGGCCCGACCATCGCCATGGGCTTGGGGACGTCGTCGGAGGTTCCGTTGCGCATGCGCATCCCGTAACCGCCGCAGAACAGGACGACCTTCATGCTGTGACCTCTTTCGACTGCGCGACCTCGACGATGCTCAGTTCCGGGATGGGGAAGACGAGCCGGCCGCCCCACTCGTGCACGTAGGACAGCTGCTCGACCAGTTCGGCCCGCAGGTTCCACGGGAGGACGAGGACGTAGTCCGGCTTGTCGACGGCTATCTGCTCGGGCGGCAGGATCGGGATGCGGGTGCCGGGGGTGAACCGGCCGTGCTTGTACGGGTTGCGGTCGACCGTGTAGGCGAGCAGGTCGGGGCGGATGCCGCAGTGGTTGAGCAGGGTGTTGCCCTTGCCGGGGGCGCCGTAGCCGACGACCGTCTCGCCGCGGTCGGCCGCGTCGATGAGGAACCGCAGCAGGTCCCGGCGGACCTTGGCGACCCGGGCCGAGAACTCGGTGTACCCGGCCAACTCCTGCAGTCCGGCGGCCTTCTCGCGGGCCAGTACGTCGGCCACGCGCTGCGAGGGCTCCCCCGCGACCTCGGCCGGCCGGGACCACAGCCGGATGGAGCCGCCGTGCGTGGGCAGCAACTCGACGTCCACGAGCGTGAGTCCGCCGCTGGCGAGGGCCCGGATCGCGGCGGCGACCGTGTAGTACTGGAAGTGCTCGTGGTAGATCGTGTCGTACTGGTTGTCCTCGATCAGGGTCAGCAGGTGCTGCACCTCGATGGAGACCCAGCCGTCGTCGGCGACCAGGGCGCGCAGCCCCTGGGTGAATCCGACCACGTCGGGGATGTGCGCGTACACGTTGTTGGCCACGACCAGGTCCGCCGGGCCGTGCTCGGCGCGGACGGCGGAGCCGGTCTCGGGGCTCAGGAAGTCCGTGAAGGTGGGCACACCCGCCTCGCGCGCCGCGGCGCCGACGTTCACCGAGGGCTCGATGCCCAGGCAGCGGATCCCCCGGTCCACCACGTGCCGCAGCAGGTAGCCGTCGTTGCTCGCGACCTCGACCACGAAGGAGTCGGGGCCGAGGTCGAGGCGCTGTACGGCGCCGTCGACGAAGGTGCGCGCGTGCTCCACCCAGGAGGTCGAGAAGGAGGAGAAGTACGCGTACTCCTTGAACGTCTCCTCCGGCGTGATCAGCGGCGGTATCTGCGCCAGCCAGCAGTCGGTGCAGACCCGCAGATGCAGCGGGTACGCCGGTTCCGGCAGGTCCAGTTGGTCCGCGGCGAGAAAGCTCTCACACGGCGGTGTCGCCCCCAGGTCGACGACGCTCGCCATCGCTTCCGAGCCGCAGAGTCGGCATCGTGTCATGTGCTGTCCCCATCCCCCCTGCCCGCGTGGGTGTCCCCACCGCGAGCCAGTGCTGACCGTCCCGCGATCGCGGTGCGGTACTCCTCCAGCAGGCGCTCCAGGCCGACGGCCGGGCTGAATCCCTGCTCGTAGCGGTGCCGGGCCGCCCGGCCCATCTCGCGGTTGCGGTCCGGGTCGGCCGCGATCCGGCGGATGCCGGACGCGAGCGAGGCGGCCTCGCCGGGCCGGTGCAGCAGTCCGGTGACGCCGTCCTCGACGAGTTCGACGAAGGCGCCGTGACCGGCGGCGACGGTCGGCACCCCGGCCGCCATCGCCTCCACGACCACCAGGCCGAACGCCTCCAGCCAGGTCGAGGGCGCCACCACGGCGACCGACCGTGCGATGGCCTTGCGGCACTCCGCCGGGTCCAGCAGGCCGACGTAGCGCACGTCGTCGCGGCCCGCCGCCCAGGAGGTCACCTCTTTCTCCAGCGGCCCCGTGCCGGCGATCGCGAGCGGGACGCCCACACCGCCGCTCGCCGCGACCTCGTCCCACGCGGCCATGAGCAGCCGTACGCCCTTGGCCTCGGCGAGCCGGCCGAGGTAGAGCACCTGCTCGCCCCCGCCGTCCCGGCGGATGTCGGGTTCGGGGACGAAGTTGTGCTTCACCGCAAGGCGTTCGGCCGGCATGCCGGAGTGCACCAGGACCTCGCGCTGCGCGGCGGAGATGCAGAGGAAGCGCTCCACGCCGGTCCACCAGCGCCGCCGGTTGACCGACAGGCTGACCGCGAGCGGCACGGTCGCGAGGCTGGAGTTGCGGTAGCAGCCGTGCCGGACGGCGGGCAGCGGGGTCGAGCCGACGCACTCGGTGCACGGTCGGCCGTCCCGCTGGAGTGTGCCGGGCGGGCACACCTGGGTGTAGTTGTGCAGTGTGGCGACGGCGGGCACTCCGACGTCGGCGCAGGCGGCGATGACCGCGGGCGACAGGAGCGGGAACACGTTGTGGACGTGCACCACGTCCGGCCGCTCGGCGCGCAGCCTGTCGGCGAGTTCCTTACGGACCCCCGGGTTCCACGGCACCAGGAGCGGCACCGCGACCTTTCCGAGGAGGGAGCGGGCGCCGATGTCGTCGCTGCGCCGCTCGAACAACTCGACCCGGTGACCGGCCGCGCGGAGCAGCTCCACCTCCTGGTCGACGACCTTGTTCTCCCCGCTCGGCTGCGCCGAGTTGTAGCGGTTGTGCACCACGAGAACGTGCATGCTCAGTTCACCTCCGATCCACGGGCCCAGCGCGGGACGTGCCGTCGAGGGGCTTCGAGCTTCGCGAGCGGCTTCCCGAGCTGCGTCGAGAGCGGAGCGGCCTGGGCCGGTGCCGCCAACAGCGAGGCGGCCAGGGCCAGATGGAGCAGATACGGCGAGGCGTCGCCGAGACCCGCCTCGGTGTACGAGGCGATCGCGCAGTAGCTGATCAGGAAGATCGCGCAGGCCCGCTGCAGCGACGGCGGGCGCAGCAGCGCGACACCGCCCAGCACGACGATGATCACCGCGACGAGGGCGACACCGACCAGACCCTGCTCGTTGTAGACGGCCAGCCAGCTGTTGTCGATCGGCAGCCCGCCAAACGACTTGTCGCCCAGACCCACGCCGAACAGCTGCTGCGCGGTCGACCGGGGCTCGGCCAGCAGGGCGTTCCAGACCTTGGCCCGGCCGGTGAGACTGGAGAAGTTCTCCTGGCTCTGCCCGCGCAGGAACCAGGTCTGCAGCGCGGAGGCGAAGCCCACCGCGGCCACCACGGAGATCAGCACCGCCCAGGTGAAGAAGCGGCGGGCCGCGGCGCTGGTCAGGATGAGCGAGCCGATCGCCAGCGCCAGCCCGAGCAGCAGGCCGAGCGTGGCCGTCCGGGTGTGGGTCAGTGCGAGCAGCACCAGCGACGGCACGATGACCAGCACGGCACTGGTCCGGTCGGTCCGCTTGCCGATGACGAGCAGCGCGGTGAGCCCGATGATGACCGCCGCGTACTGCCCGATCTGCGGCGGGGTGAGCGGCCACACCGCGCCGACGAGCCGTCCGCCGTAGAGGCCGGGCAGGGCCTTGCCCGGGGAGACGAGCAGGCCGAGGGTCACCGAGCCGAGGACCGCGAAGTACGCCCGGATGTGGTAGCGGACGAACGTCAGGCTGCCGTCCCACCAGCGGCTGAGCAGCCACAGGGTGCCGACGAAGAGCGTCAGCCGGAAGCAGCGGAACAGCGCGCCCATCCCGGACTCCAGGCTCGCGCTGGAGATCACGCTGGACACCAGCAGCAGGCTGAGCAGCAGCACGTAGGCGCTGGACCGGACGCGCACCCGCTGGTTGACCACGAGTGCCAGGCCGAACGCGGCGACCAGCGAGCCCATGGTGACCATCTGGATGAGGGAGCGGGGCAGCGGGACGATGGTCTTCGCCCCGGCGGAGCCGAGCGTGTTGAGGACCAGCAGCCCCCAGACGACCCCGACGGTCTTCGGTGTGCCGGCCGGGCGCGGTACGGCGCCGGGCGGCGTGCCCGCCGGGTCCGGTCCGCGCGTCGAGTTCTCGCTCATCTCAACCACCGGCCTGGAGGTCGAGGGTGCTGCCCTTGTCCTGCTGGTACGGCGCCGTCTGCCACTGCCCGAAGTCGAGCACCTTGCTCTGGTCCTCGGCGACGAACTTCCACGGCCCGACGTAGACGTTGTCGTGCCAACTGTTGTGCTGCTGCTCGGTGATGGCGTCGGCCACCCCTTCGCCGTGGTAGGGCGACCAGTCCGGATAGGTGCCGTAGTTGGACAGCACCGCCATGCGGTCGCACATCTCCGTGCACTTGACGACCGACTCGTCCAGCACGAAGCGGTTGTCGTGGATGTCCACCCACTGGGTCTTCCACCGGCAGTCCGAGTAGAGCGGTGCCTTGGCGATGGCCGGTCGCACGCAGGTGCTCGTCTTCTTCACCAGCAGGGTGCAGTCACCGGACGAGGTGTTGGCCGGGCTGTTGCAGAACCGGTCGGCGTTCTCCCACAGGGTGATCCCGGACCAGTTGTTCTCCAGCACGTTCCCGTAGATCTCGATCTTGTGGGTGCGGGCCTTGACCCGCGGTTCGCCGCCGGACTCGGACAGATAGATCGTCGCGTACGGGAAGTTGTCGCCGCTGTCGGCCGCCTTGCGGCCCTCGACCCAGTTGTTGCGCCGGATCGTGTTGTCCTTGATGACGGCGTTGTAGCTCGTCTCGTAGATCAGTGCGGCACCGTCGTTGGCCTCGATCACGTTGTTCTCGATGAGGAAGTCGTTGTTGTTGGTGTCCGCCCACAGCCCGGTGCCGCGGTTGTCGTGCACCCAGTTGCCGCTGATGTCGGCGCCGTTGACCTCCCAGAACTTGATGCCTCCGGTGCAGCCGCAGCCCTTCTGCTTCCGCTCCCAGTCACCGGTGTTGTTGCCGACGATCTCGTTGCCCTGGACCACCAGGCCGGTGAGGGGGCCGTTGCCCTTGTAGGCGTTCATGCCGTACTGGCCGTTGTCGCTCAGGCAGTCGGCGCGGACCTGCTGGCGGGCACCGGCCATCAGCCCGGCGCCGGAGTTGTCCTTGATCGTCGAGTGTTCGATGACCCACCCGTCGGCCGAGTCGTGGTTGACGACGCCCTCGTCCTGCGGCGCGACGAAACCCCGCACGGTCAGATAGCGGATGGTGACGTCGGCGGCGTTGCCGGTGAAGGCGTACTGGTTGACCTTCCGGCCGTCGAACACGGCGCCCGGCGCGCCGATGTAGTGGTCCCCCTTCTTGGGGATGACCTGGGCGTAGCGGTCCCGCTCAAGCCGGTGGGTGCCCGGCTTGAGCCAGAACGTGGTGTTCGGGGGGCTGTTCTTGGTCTTCGTCGCGAGGTCGCCGACCACCTTGGGGTCCACGGTCACCGCGCCCGCCGGCGCCTTCGCCGGTCCGGTGGCGGGGTTGGCGCACACCCGGGCCACGGACCGGGCGGCGGACGTGGCCGTGGACGGCGCGGCGTGCGGCTTCGTCGTGGCCGGGGCGCCCGACGTGCTGTCGCAGCCGGTCGCCGTCAGCAGGATCAGCGCCAGCGGTGCCACCGCCGACGCCCAGTGCCGTCTCATGTTCCCCACGCGCCCCCCTGGCCGCGAAACCCGAGCACGGTGGTGAACCCGTCCGTGCCGTCGGCGAATCCGGTGCCGACGAGCGTGGTGGTGGGTTCCTTGCGCCCGAATCCGGCGGAGTACCAGCCCAGCGGCGGTTCGCTCGCACCGCGGTGCGTCCGCCAGGACAACTGCTCCGGCAGGTCGAGCACCGCGGAACGCCCCTCGCCGTCGCGGATCCAGGTCAGCACCGCGCGGTGCCCCACCAGGTCCGCGGCGATCGCCGGGCCGAGGTGGAACGCCAACTGCACGTCCCGGCGCGGGCCTTGCACCTCGTCGACGATCCTCAGCTCCTGGCTCGCGGCCGTCAGCTCCACCCGGCGGCGGTGCACCGAGCCCTGGTAGCCGTCGTGCTCGGCGGCCCAACGGGTCACCCCCGCACCGGAGTTGTCCACGTCCAGGACGCGGGTGCGGGCATGCCGGGTCCACAGGAACGGGCCGCCCGAGACGGACTGGTCAGCGCCGTCCAGCTGGAGGGTGTTGTGGCCGAGGGTCGAGCGGAAGTACTCCCGCCACTCGGGCTGCCCGTGGTAGCAGTACGTCCCCGGGTCCGCGAGCACGTCGATCCCGTCGTGCCGGACCTCCACGGACAGTGCGTCGGCGTGGGCGTGCGCGGCGATGGACAGGAAGCCGTGCGGACCGCCGTCGCAGCGGCACCAGATCTCTCCGGGACCGCGCAGGACGGTGAGCCCCGCGTCGGCGAAGTGGTCGGGCCTGGTCGCCGGGCGGGCGGTTGCGTCCTTCGCGTACGGCCGGATGAGCGCCGCCAGCAGCGGGGTGCGCACATCGGTGCCGGTGACCGCCGGCCACCAGTCGAGCCGGCCGAACACGGCGTCGCCGGTGGCCAGCAGCGAGCCCCAGCGGTCGGTGCCCGCGCCGTCCAGGATCAGGCCGTGGCCGTCGTCCGCGTCTCCCTGGCGGGGCGGTCGCAGCCGGTTGTCCACTACGGCGGCGAGCGCGTCGGTCATCCGCAGCAGCACCAGCCGGAGCGACTCGGGCACCGGCACACCGGCGGCATCGGCATCGGCCAGCGCGGCCAGGCCGAGTTCCAGGACGAGTCCGTGGTACTCGGTGGCCAGCTCGCGGTTGAGGCCGGAGTCGAAGGTGTTGGCGCGCAACTCCCGGTCCAGCGACCGCAGCGCGTCGGACCGCCAACGCGCCGACGAGGGGAACCAGTTGAAGGCGCAGGCCGCGGCGAACTGTCCGGCGGTCTCGGCGATGACGTGGTTGTTCGCCGAGGAGCCCCGGCTGGGGAAGGCGGCCAGCCAGCGCTGGTGGTGCCAGATCTGGTTCAGCGCCACCGGGTTGTCCTCGAACAGCTCGGCCGCGCCCGGCCAGCCGTCGAGCAGCCGGCGGATCCACACCCAGGACAGCAGCCGGATGCCCAGCTCGATACCGCTGATCCAGTGCACACCGGACAGCGGCGGGTTGGCCTTCCACCACGACCGCAGGTGCTCGGCGACGCGCTCGGCGTACCGCTCGTCCCCGGTGACCGCGTAGGCGGCGGCGAGCACGGTGAGGTACTGGTGCCGGGACGGCTCCCAGATCTGCTTGATGTCCCCGGCCACGTCCTCGTCGCGGTACGGCACGTCGAAGGCGTAGCCGGACGGGGCCCGGCGCCCGGTCTTCGGGTCGTACGACCAGTCCGGGTCGGTGAGGTCGTCGCGGACCACCCCGAAGAACTCGGCGTGCCCGGCCATCAGTTGGTCCGCCTCGGCGACGAGCCGCTTCACGGCGTCCGGCGGCACCTCGGCGACCGTGCCCGCGGGCAGGACCGCGGTGAACCGGGCGCCGGTCACGCTCGGGCTGTCGGGCCGCGCCGACCGCCACCGCCGTCTGCGCACGGCGTCGCCCGCCCGGCCCGCGACCTCGCGCGGACCCATCCGGGACAGCCGGCGCAGGTACCAGCCCGCGCTCATGGTCATGGCGTCCTCGCCAACGTCACCGGCGCGCCGGCGGCCAGGCCAGCCTGCACGGCGAGGGTGGCCGCCGTGGTGGCGACCAGCGACTCCAGCGGCACCGGCATCGGCCCGCCGGACCGAACGGCCTTGATGAACGCGGCGAGTTCGGCGTTCTGGCCCTTGTCCCGGGCCTTGGGCAGCCGCGAACTGACCCACTTCTTACGGCCGTGGACGGAGGCGCGGACGAAGTCGTCGAGCCGCAGCACCTTCCCGTCCCCGACCAGGTCGAGGGTCTCCTTGGGGAAGCCGGAGGCGCCGGTGGTGACGTAGCTGATGGTGGCGGTGGATCCGTCCGGGTAGCGCAGGACGGCCTGGAGGTCCTCGTTGCCGGGCGCGGCCGTCGCGTACACGGAGACCGGGTCGGCGTCGAGGAGCCAGCTCGCCGTGTCGATGAAGTGGCCGCCCTCGCCGGCGAACCGCGAGCCCTCGGCGCCCTGTTGGAGGTACCAGCTGCCGTGCTGGAGCTTGCCCGCGTTGACGAGGTAACGCAGGTTCGCCGGACCGGTCCGGGCGCCGAACCGCTCCTTGGCCTCGTGGAGCAGCGGCGCGAAGCGGCGGTTGAAGCCCACCTGCAGGCGGTCGTTGCCGGACTCCTCCACAGCGGCGAGCACTCCGGCCAGCTCGTCCTCGGTGAGGGCCAGGGGCTTCTCCACGAACACGGTCTTGCCGGCCAGCAGCGCCTGCCGGGTCAGTTCGGCGTGCGAGCTGTGCCGGGTGACCACGAACACGGCGTCGACGGACTTGTCACCGAGGACGGCGTCGAGATCGGTGGTCGCCTTGGCGAAGCCGAACTTCCGCTGCGCGTTGGCCCCGGAGAGCGCCGTCGTGGTGACGACGGTCGCCAGCTCGACGCCCTCGCGTTGTGCCAGGTGTGGCAGCAGCATCGAGGTCGCGTAGTTACCGGCGCCGACGAACGCGAGACGCACCGGGGTCTTGGCGGACCGGGCCGGGGTGGAGGTTCCCTCGCTGCGGCGGACGGCGGGCACGGCCACCGAAGGGGCCTCCGGCTCCCCCGCCTCCTCCCTCTGCTCGGGGTAGCGGAACAGCACGGCGACGGCCTTCAACTCGCCGTCCTTCAGCCGCTGATACGTCTCTACGGCGTCATCGAAGTCGGCGACGTGGGAGACCAGGGGCTCCACATCGACGCTGCCCCGGGCGACGAGGTCGAGGAAGCAGGCCAGGTTGCGGCGCTCGGTCCAGCGGACGTAGCCGATCGGGTAGTCGCGTCCCTCCAGCTCGTACGACGGGTCGTAGCGCCCGGGGCCGTAGGAGCGCGAGAAGCGGACGTCGAGTTCCTTCTCGTAGTACGCGTTCCAGGGCAGGTCGAGGCGGCACTTGCCGATGTCGACGACCCGGCCGCGGTCCCGTGCGAGCCGGGCGGCCAGCTCGACGGGCTGGTTGCTGCCGCCGCCTGCGGCCAGGAACACCTGGTCCACGCCGTGGCCGTCGGTGAGTTCGGCGACGGCCGCTTCCACGGCGGCGGAGGCGGGGTCGCCGCAGGCAGCGGCGCCGAGGCGTTCGGCGAGTTCGCAGCGCGCCGGGTCCGGGTCGGCGCCGACCACTCGGACGCCTGCGGCAGTGAGGAGCTGGACGACCAGTTGCCCGATCAGTCCGAGGCCGATGACCAGGGCGACCTCGCCGAGCTGCGGCTCGCCCTGGCGCACGCCCTGCATCGCGATCGAGCCGACGGTGCCGAAGGCCGCGTGCCGCGGGGCGAGGCCCTCGGGGACGGGGGCGTAGAGGTTCTTCGGCACCCAGTTCAACTCGGCGTGCAGCGCGTGTTCGTTGCCCGCGCAGGCGACGAGGTCGCCGACCTTCACATCGTCGATCCCGGCGCCGACCTGCTCGACCACCCCGCACAGCGAGTAACCCAGCGGGGTGTAGGAGTCCAGCTTGCCCATCACCTTGCGGTAGGTGGCGGGCAGTCCGTTGGTGGCCACGCTCTGCATGACCTTGGCCACCTGGTCCGGCCGGGAGCGGGCCTTGCCCAGCATCGACATGCCGGCCTCGGAGACCTTCATGAGCTCGGTCCCGGTGGATATCAGCGAGTAGGCGCTGCGCACCAGCACACCGCCCGGCTTGCACCCCGGTACCGGAACGTCGAGCACCGCCAGCTCGCCGCTCTTGTAGTTCTGTACAACCTGCTTCACCAGAACTCCTGATTTCTAAGCCGTCGACCGAGTGCTCTGGGCGGGGCCAGAGGTCGCGTCGCGATACCAGTACTCGAGGGTCAGTACGTGCCACAGATGCTTGGAGTAGTCCGCCTGTCCGGCGGCGTCCTCGGCGACCATCCGGGCCAGCGCGTCACGGCGCAGCAGCCCGGACCGGACGAGCTCGCCGTCGTTGACCACCTCACGCACCAGCGGTGCCAGGTCCCGGCTCATCCAGGCGCGCAGCGGGGCGCTGAACAGGCCCTTGGGCCGGTACACGATCTCGCGGGGCAGGATCGAGGTGGCGGCTTCCTTGAGGACGGCCTTGCCCTGCCGCCCGACGATCTTGCGGTTGCCGGGTACGGCGAACGCCGCCTTGACCACCTCGATGTCGACGTACGGCGTCCGGACCTCGGTGGAGGCGGCCATGCTGGAGCGGTCCGTGTAGGCGAGGTTCAGACCCGGCAGGAACATGCGGGAGTCGGTCAGGCACATGCGGTTGACGAAGTCGTCGAGGTCGTTGTCCTGGTAGACGTCCGTGTGCTCGGTGATCACGTCGTCGACCGTCCCGGCCAGGTCCGGGTTGAGCAGGGCGAGCAGCTCGTCCTGGTCGTACATGGTGTAGCTGCGCCGGAACGCGGTCTCCTCCGGCAGATCGGCGAAGGAGAGGAACCGCTTCGCGAAGCGCACCGACCGGTAGCCGCGGGTGGCCGAGGCGACCGGCAGCCGGTCCACGACCCCGGACACCCCGCGCCGCAGGGGGCGGGGGACGCGCTGGTAGCGCAGCGCGAGCAGGTTGGCGAAGTGCTTGCGGTACCCCGCGAACAGCTCGTCGGCGCCCATGCCCGAGAGCATCACCTTGACCCCGGCCTCCCGGGCGGCCAGGCAGATCAGGTAGGTGTTGATCGCGGCGGGGTCGCCGATCGGCTCGTCCAGGCTGTACGTCATCTGCGGCAGCAGGTCGAGCACGTTCGGGGCGATCTCGATCTCGTGCAGGTCGACACCGAACTGCTTGGCGACCTGCCGGGCGTAGCGCAGGTCGTCCGGCATCGCCTCGAACTTGGCGTCCTCGGCGCGGAATCCGATGGTGTAGGCGGAGATCCCGGGCTGGTGACGGGCCGCCAGCGCGGTCAGATAGCTGGAGTCGAGGCCGCCGGAGAGGAAGGTCGCCACGGGCACGTCGGAGATCAGGTGGCGCCGGGTCGACTCCTCGACGATGGCGGCGAGGTCCGGCTGTTCACCGGCCAGGGCGCGGTCCCGGCCCTCGGCGGCGACGTCCTTCAGGTTCCAGAAGCTGCCGCGCTCCACCCTGCCGTCGGGCCGGCACCGCAGCCAGCTGCCCGGCGGCAGTTTCTCCGCCTCGCGGAACGCGCAGCGGGAGTCCGGCACCCAGTAGTAGAGCAGGGAGGCCACGAGCGCCGCCTGGTCCACCTCCAGGGACTTGCCGGTCGCGGCGGCGAGCGCCTTGAGCTCGGAGGCGAACATCAGGCCCTCGCCGCGCCGGAGCAGGAACAGCGGCTTGATGCCGAGCTGGTCGCGGACGAGCACCAGCTCACCGGTGCGCTCGTCGAAGATGCCGAACGCGAACATGCCGCGCAGCCGGGGCAGACAGTCGGTGCCCCAGCGTCGCCAGGCCTCCAGCACCACCTCGGTGTCGGAGGTGCCGCGGAAGCGGACCCCGGTGGCCTCCAACTCGGCCCGTAGTTCGGGCGCGTTGTACAGCTCGCCGTTGTACGTCAGGGCGAGGCCGTCCGAGACCATCGGCTGGGCGCCGGTCTCCGACAGGTCGACGATGGCCAGCCTGCGGTGCCCCAGCTGCACCTCACCGTCGCCCAGGGGGTGGCCGTAGCGGCCCGAGCCGTCCGGGCCGCGGTGGGCGAGGGTGTCGGTGAGCCGGTCGGTGACGGCCTTTCCGTCCGGCCATCGGTATGTGCCCGCGATGCCGCACACGTCTACCGCACCTCCTGGTCGTTGTCCGGGACCCGTGCGGCCCGTATCGGCTGCCGTTCGGTGAGCCGTCGGCCCGGCGCGTTCTGCCAGGTCGGCGGCTCGGTCCGGCCGCGCAGGGCGTTGGCCAGCCCGTCCCACAGCGTGCCGTCGGTCCGGTCGCGCGGATCGGGGTCGATCAGCACCACACCGACGACCGGGATGCGCTGGTCCGCGAGCTGCCGTGCCACGGTGTGCAGCCATGCGGCACTGCCGTGTCCGGCACGTACGACGAGCACAGTGCGGGTGCCGAGGTACTGGAGGTCGGTCCACGCCGTGCCCGGTGCCACCGAGCCGACGCCGATCCGCTGGTCCTGCGGGGACACGGTCGCGGCCATTTCGCCGCCGACCACGTTGGGGTCTCCCGGTTTCGGGCGGCGGCCCGAGAGCTGGGTGCCGGGGAGACCGTCGACGACGGTCACCGGCCCGTCCGCCGACAGTGCCCGGGCGAGGCCGAGGGCGATCGCCGTGGTGCCGCGCGCGGAGCCCAGTTCCAGCAGCGACAGCGGTTCCGCGGAGCCACGCGCGGTGCGGGCCAGCGTCGTGGTGAGGCGTTCGCGTGCCACCCGGGTCCGTCGGCGCTGCCACAACCTGCCGGAGCGGCGGGGCAGTTCCGCGATGACCGAGGCGCCGAGGTTCGCCGCGATGTCCCGGCGCAGCACGGGGCGGTCCGCGACGACCACGCCGACCGCGGCCAGCGCGAGCCCGACGAAGAGCCCGAGGACGAGTCCCACCACGCCGTCGGTGACGAGGGCCTTGGGCAGGGAGTGCGGCACCGCGCGGGGGGCGTCCACGATCTGGGTGCCGGCGACGAGCTGGGGTGCGCCGACGCGTGCCTCCTCGGCGCGTTGGCCGAAGTCGGAGATCTGTGAGGTGAGTTCGGCCCGCCGCGCGAAGAGCGACTCGAGGTTCGCCGCGTCCTTGGGGTCGGTGTCGGGAGACCGGCCGCCGATCGACTTGTTGACGTCGGCGAGCTCCGCCTGCATCCGGGCCTGCTGATCGAGCAGGCCCTGGGCGTTGGCGTTGGCGATGTCGTTGATGCGCTTGGCGTGGTCCGCGACGAACGCCTCGGCCAGTGCCTTGGCGCGGGCCACCGCTTCGGCGTCGGTCTTGGCCGTCACATCGATCTCAAGGACGTTGTTGGTGAGTCCGGTGCCCCGGTAGTCCTTCATGAAGTCCTCGGGTTTTTCCGGGGACTTGAGGATCTTCAGGGCCGCACCGGCGATCCGCGAGGTCGCCAGCAGCTGGGCGTCGGTGCGGATCAGCGTGCCGGTGTCGTTCGGCTGGTCCTCCTGATGCGCGACCAGGACCTTGGTCACAGCGGCCGGGGCCGGCGGCATCAGGACCGCCACGGCCGCGCCGGCCAGCAGTCCGAGCAGCGCCATGGCGCCCCACAGGCGGCGGCGTCTGCGCACCGCGACCACCAGTGCCTGGAGGTCGAGGAGCGGGGTGGCGGCCGACGACTCCGAAGTCGTGCTCGTCGTCACGCTGGATCTCCTGTCGCGTGGCCATGGACCGCGAACGTCAAAGTGGCGTCGTCGGAAAGTCGGTCGGCGGTTTTCTCCGTCGGCCGGGTGCGGACCGTGCCGGCGACGACGACGCCGACGAGCTCGTGCCCGCCGTCCGCGCACGCCTCGGCTATGCCGGCGAGTTCGGCGGCGGTCCAGCTGCCCGCGCTGAGGACGGCGAGGGCGCCGGACTCGGTGTCGCGGTCCGGCACGATCGGCCGGTCCGCCGAGACCTCCACGACCCGCAGCCGGGGGTCGTTGGTGGCCTCGGCGACGAGCTGTCCCGCGGCCAGCCGGGCGACCTCGTCGCCTTCCGGTACGACGACCAGCAGCCGCCGGGGGGCGGGCAGTTGGTCTCTGAGGCGGGCGCACACCCGCCGGTAGCGGATCCGCCGCTCGGCCTCGTCGCCGGAGCGCTGCGGGGCCGGTACGTCCCATCGGACGTCGGTGCCGAGAAGCCGGCGGAGCCGGGCCCGTGCGCCGTGGCTCTCGGGCCGGTGCCCGGCCCGTTCGCCGGGCACGTCGACGGTGCCGAGGATCGGCGAGCCGAGCGCGGCGGCGATCTCCGGTTCGGTGCGCAGCCGGCGGCTCACCCGTGCGGCGGCGAGATGGCCGACGACGGCGAGCAGGAAGAACAGCAGTGCCCCGGCGCCGATGAGCTGTGTCCTCGTCGGCGCCGACGCGCCGGTCGGCCGGGGTGCCGGTCCCATGACGACCATGCTGGCCTTGGCGGACGCCGGGTTGGCCTCCTCCAGCTTCTTCATGGCGTCCTGGAGTCCGGTGCGCAGGCCTTCGAGCTCGGTGCGGGCCTGCACGCCCTCCACGGTCTGCCCCGGGTTCGCCGAGTCGGCCAGGTCGGTGATACGGCGGTTGGTCTCGGCCACCTGCTTCCGCAGTGCCTCCGTCGCCGTGTCCGCCGCGGCGTCGGTGCTGCCGCCCGCGATACGGGTGGCGAAGGTGACGAACTGCTGGGCCAGCTGGTCGGAGAGCCGCTGCGCGCGCTCCGGGGTGTCGGCCGTACCGGACACCTTGATGATGTTCCCGTCGTCCGCCTTGGCACTCACGTCTTTCTGCAACTCGGTGCCGCTGACGCCCCACTTCAGCGCGTCGGCCGCGCGGTCGACCACCGCCGAACTGGTCGCGATGTCCACCTGGGTCAGCAGTTCGCGCTCTTCCCACTGGCCCGGCAGCAGGACCGATGCCTCTGCCGTGTAGCGCGGCGGAAGCAGCAGCACCGAGGTGCCGTAGCCGAAGAGCGCGCCCACTACGGCGAGGACGGCGAGGAGCCGCCATCGCCGGCGGAGAATCCGTCCGATCGTGACCAGGCGGATCGTGTCGTCATTCAATGGTGCGGCCTCTTCCCCGTACGGACCTGCCCACCCGCGGACACCGGGGCTTGGTCCCGGCAGGCGGCGGTGTAGGCGGCGAGCAGTGACGCTTGCGAGTTCTCCCAGGACAGCGGTCCGCTGATCCGCTCCTGGCCGATCTTTCCCATCCGGTCCCGCTTCTCGGGATCGTCGAGGAGCAGCGCGACGAGTTTGGCGAACTGGGCCTCGTCGTTGGCGGGCGCGTAGACGGCGGCGTCGCCGGCGGAGACGCGTGCCTCCCGGAGGTCGAACGAGACGATCGGCCGTCCCATCGCCATGTACTCCAGGACCTTGTTCATGGTCGACACGTCGTTGAGCGGATTGTGCGGGTCGGGGGAAAGGCAGACGTCGGCGGTGCACAGGTAGCGCACCAGGTCGGCGTCCGGGATGCGTCCGGTGAACTGCACCTGGTCGGAGAGGCCGAGCTGCCGGGACAGTTCGACCATCGCGTCGAAGGCGTCGCCGGCGCCGACGAAGACCGCGTGCCAGTCGGTCCGGCCGACCTCGTCGCGCAGTTTCGCCAGGGCCCGCAGGGCGTAGTCGACGCCGTCCTGGGGGCCCATGACGCCGAGGTAGCACAGCAGATGGGGCTTGCCCTGCTTCAACTCCGGCTCCGGCGGCACCGGTTGGAACCGGTCGGTCGCGGGCGCGCTGCGCACCACGAAGACGTCCTCGGGCCGTCGGCCGCCGCGGCGCAGCGCGACATCCTTGTAGCTCTCGTTGGTGGCGAGCACGATGTCCGCGGCCCGGTAGGTCCGCCGCTCCAGCGCGCACACGGCGCGGTAGAGCAGGTCCTCGCCGCGGTCGAACCGGGAGAGGTACAGCTCGGGCACCAGGTCGTGCTGGTCGAAGACGAACCGCGCGCCGCGCCGCTTCATCCACAGGGCCGGCAGGAACAGCAGGTCGGGCGGGTTGCAGGCGTGGACCACGTCGACCGGGCCGACCTTGCGGGCCAGCCGGACCGTGTGCCACAGCGCCGATCCGTACTCCCGGAGATAGCCGGCCGGCCCTCCGGTGGCCGCGCGCAACGGGTAGCGGTGGATCCGCACCCCGTCGATCACCGCCTCCGCCTCCGTGTCCCGCTTCTCCCCCCGGGGGCAGATGACGTGCACCTCCCAGCCCGCGTCGCGCAGCGTGGTGCATTCCTGCCACACCCGCCGGTCGAAGGGGACCGACAGGTTCTCCACCAGGATCAGCGCGCGACGGTTCGTGCCGTCGCCGCCGGTCTCGTTACCAAGCAAGGCCTATGTACCCCGGTTCGGTCCGGCGCGCGTCGGCGTCGGGAAGGCGGATGAGGTCGATGATCGCCGGTTCGCCCGTGTGGGGAAGTGCCGACAGCACGGTCGCGTCCTTGGTGCCCACCAGGCACACCTCGGCGTGCTCCAGCACCTCGTCGACGGAGTCGGCGAGCAGTTGCGCGAGGTGCGGCAGGCGGCTCTCGATGTACTCGCGGTTGGCGCCGAGGAGCCGGGAGAGGCTCACGTTGGCGTCGTAGATCTTGAGGTCGTAGCCCTTGCCGAAGAGCCGCTCCGCGAGTTCGACGAGCGGACTCTCGCGGAGGTCGTCGGTGCCGGGCTTGAAGGAGAGTCCGAAGAGGCCCACCTTGCGCTTGCCGGTGCGCTCGACCAGGTCCACCGCGCGCTGCAGATGGTCGGAGTTGGAGGCCAGCACGTGGGACAGGATCGGCACCGAGACGTCGGCCCGCTGCGCCGCGAAGACCAGGCTGCGCAGGTCCTTGGGCAGGCAGGAACCGCCGAAGGCGAAGCCGGGTCGCAGGTAGGCGGGGCTGATGTTCAGCTTGCGGTCGGCGAGGAACACGTCCATCACCTGGTGCGAGTCCACGCCGAGGGCCTGGCACACGGCGCCCAGTTCGTTCGCGAAGCCGATCTTGAGGCCGTGGAACGCGTTGTCCGCGTACTTGATGGCCTCGGCGGTCGGGATCGGCACCCGGAACACCTCGCCGGGCAGGCCGTCGTAGAGCGCCGCGACCGCGTCGCCGCTGGCCGGGTCGAGTTCGCCGATGACGGTCTTCGGCGGGTCGAAGAAGTCCTTGACGCTGGTGCCCTCGCGCAGGAACTCCGGGTTGACCGCGACCCCGATGTCCACGCCGGCCGTGCCGCCGACGTGCTTCTCCAGGATCGGCACCAGCAGGTTCAGGCAGGTGCCGGGGAGCATGGTGCTGCGGAACACGACGGTCTGCCGTCCGCCCCGCTCGGCGAGCGCGGCGCCGATCTCCTCGGTGACCCGCTCCAAGTAGGTCGTGCACAGGCTGCCGTTGGGCTCGGACGGGGTGCCCACGCAGATCAGCGACACCTCGCTGCCCGCGATCGCCTCGCGGACGTCGTCGGTGGCGCGCAGGGCTCCGGTCCGCACGACCTCGGCGATGAGCTCGCCGATACGTTCCTCCACCACCGGGGCCTTGCCGTCGTTGACCAGGTCGACCTTCACCTGGTTGACGTCCACCCCGATGACCTCGTGGCCCATGCTGGCCAGGCACGCGGCCGACACACAGCCCACGTAGCCGAGCCCGAAAACGCTGACTCTCATGACCGGTCTCTCCCCCCAGGCAGGCCCCTGCGGCCTGCGGTCCGCGCGCCGGTCGGACGACCCCCGCGCATCAGTAGGCCCCCTGCCCGTGGATCACGGCACGCAAGGTCTTCCACAAGATCACTGTGTCCAGGGCGAGCGACCAGTCCTCCACGTACCGCAGGTCGAGGCGCACGGCCTCCTCCCACGGAAGATCGCTGCGCCCGCTGATCTGCCACAGGCCGGTGAGCCCGGGCTTGACCAGCAGCCGCCGCCGGATGTCCGGGCCGTACTCGGCGGACTCCTCCGGCAGCGGAGGCCGGGGGCCGACGAGCGACATGGATCCGGTGAGCACGTTGAAGAGCTGCGGGAGCTCGTCGATCGAGTAGCGGCGCAGCACCCCTCCCACCCGGGTCACCCGCGGATCCCGGCGGAGCTTGAACAGCAGGCCCGCGCCCTCGTTGCGCTCGGCCAGTGCCGCACGTGCGCTGTGGGCGTCGGCGACCATGCTGCGGAACTTCAGCATGGTGAACTCGCGACCGTCCTTGCCGACTCTGCGCTGGCGGTAGAACACCCCGCCCCGGCTGTCCATCAGCACGAACAGCGCGACCAGGATCATCAGCGGCGCGAACGCGATCAGCAGGATCGCGGCGCCCATCCGGTCGACGACCCCCTTGATGGCCCGGCGGCCTCCGGTGAAGGTCGGCATGCTGACCCGCAGCAGCGGTATCCCGAGGACCGCGTCGACGTGCAGCCGCGGGCCGGCCACCTCCATCAGCACGGGGGCGACGATCATCTCGGCGTCGCTGCCTTCGAGGTTCCAGGCCAGCCGCTGCAAACGGTCCGGTGACCAGTGCGGGTCGGGTGTGACCGCGACGACCCGGTAGCCGTCGTGGCGGACGTGCTTGGCGACGTCCTCCAGCAGGCCGATGACCGGCACCCCGTCCAACTGGTCGCCGTCGAGGGCGCCTTGGTCGCCGTCGACCCCGCGGCCGTCCGTCGTGCACACGGCCTCCACGCGCCAGCCGAGGTGCGGGAACTTGCGGGTCCGGCTGATCAGGTCGCGCACGGTTGCCGGGCTCCCGGCGGCGAGCACCGGTCTCAGACAGCGTCCTTCGTTGCGCTGTTTGTGCAGCCAGAGACGGAGCACATACCGCTCGGTCATGGTGACGATCGCGATCGCGGGGATCGCGACGAAGATCCAGAGCTTGATGTTGCGCGAGGTCAGAGCGATCCCGCCGAGCGCCAGGACGACGGTCGCCGTGAACAGCGAGCGTCCCAACCGGCGGAATTCCTCGGCGCCTTGACCGAGTACGGCCGGAGACCACGAGCGGCTCACCGCCAGCGCGCCCAGCACCAGCAGCTGGGTGCCGAAGGCGAGAATGCCCCACTTCTCATGCCAGTTGGCCGCGTCCCGGGCCCCGAAGAAGTCGCCTATTCCCCCCACCACGCAGGCGGTGGCCACGGTGTCGCTGAAGATCACGGTACGTCTGTACCGCTGTTCCCATTCGATCGCCGGCTGTCCGATCGCCCCGCTCGCCAGCCGTTCGCGCGCCGACGGAAAAGGCCCGACTATTCCCCCCTGCCGCACTGAACCCCCCAAGGTCCCCAGTGGTGTTGACGTGGTCGCCGCACACTGTCACTCCCCTACGGGAGGCCCCCGCCCCCCGCACTGCAACTCCCCCGCGGAAGCCTCCGCTCCGCTGTTCCCCCTCGGGAAGCCCGCGCCCCCGGCGCCTGACGTCCCGGCCATGTCACTACTTCGCGAGCACCCCACCCTGGCGACATCGGACTCGCAGGTCCCACCAGACTCCTGAATCGCACGGGAACCCGTCGCGACCTCGGATGCTCTCCATGCCCCAAGCCCCCCTCGGGCCAACAGAATTGATCACCCCCACGTCCGGCGCGAGAGACACAACTGCTGGCCATCTGCATCGCCGGACACATAGATCATCTTTTGTCGCCTGGTGTCACACCGTGCGAAGCAAGGTCAATCTAGACCATGTGTGCCCGCCTGGAGAGAGGTCTGTGTGGAATTTGTGCACAACATTTGACGCCGAGTCGATAGATCTGTGACTGCCCGCAGGTGCTTCGGTGACGCAAAACATGCCGTGTGCCCAGTGACGGTGGGAGTTCTCCGGACCGTTGGCACTGGCAATCAGAGGTGTCCGACACTGATCGACTGCACCGGGGAAGAGGACTTCACCGCTCCGGGTGCTGGTGAGGCTGTCGGCATGGTCGTGGGCATCGCCGTCGCCGCCGTTCCGGGACGATCGGGCGCGGTCGCCGGGCACCGGAGACGTCGAGGTGGGGGTGTCCGGTTCCAGCAGGCCCCAGCCGCCGCGGACGCAGTTGACGAATGGCGGGAAAGCGACGGACACGAGGGTGTCGGAGGCCGTGGGGGCGGTGCCGGTCCAGCCGGGTGAGACGGGTCGGCGAGTGGACGTGACCGGGCTGGAGGGCGACGGAGAAGTGCCCGTTCCCGGGTGTTGCGCTTCTCGGCCTGCGGCCCACATGGCAGAGGACCGCGCGGTGTTCACGTCATCGGGCCGCGCCGGTGCTGTTCCATGATTTCTTCGGCCACGACCAGGTCCTGCCAGGACATTCCCACGCTCTTGAAGACCGCGGTGCGGTCCGGGGCGAGCGTGCGCGTGCCGCGGACGACGTCCGCCATCGGGATCAGCCCGTCGGCGTGGAGGTGGCCCTCGCGGATCGCCAGGACGACGTCCCCGGCCTCGCGCAACGCCGTGCGTACGTCTTCGACCACGACGTTCGCGCGGGCCATCAGCGAACCGTCCAGCTCACGCACGTCCGGCTCATGGGATCCGACCGCGATGACGACCGTACCGTCCGTCAGGTGCGCGGAGTCGAACAGCGGCGTACGGGCGCTGGTGGCACAGACCACCACCTGTGCCCGTCCGAGCCGTACCGTCAGGTCCGGTGAGTCCGCGGCGACGACGGTGGTGCGGGGTGGCAGCTGCTCGCGGGCTCGGTCGGGGTGGCGAACCACATAGGTGACGTCGGCCGGTTCGACCGAGCCGCCGGCCCGGATCGCGTCCACGTGGCCGACCGCCTGGGGGCCCGCGCCGAAGACCACCAGCTCGATCGGCCGGGTGAACCGGGTGAGCAGCGGAGCGGTCGCCGCGACGGAGACGGCCGGCGTGCGAAGGTTCGTCACCGCGATCCCGTCCATGATCGCCCGCAGTTCGAGCGTCTCCGCGTCGAACAGCAGGTAGGCGCCCTGGATTCGAGGCAGTCCGCGGCCCGGATTTCCCGCGGCGAGCGTCACCGTCTTCAGGCCCACGGCGGAGGCCCCCGCCGACGGCATGAGCAGCAACTGGCCGCCGGCCACGTCGAGGACGGACCGTTCCAGGTCCGCACTCGGCTCAAGTCCCGCCCGAAGCGCGCGGGTCAGCGCCGCTGCCGCCCGGTCCCGGGTCAGTGCCCGCTCGACGTCGTCGGCCGAGAGGATCGGAAGGTGCTCGAAAGATGTCATCGCAGCACGAATCCTGACGCGAGAGGATCCCTGGGATCAACAGTGAACCGACTCCAACCGCAGCGGTGGGCCACGCCGGTCACGCTCGCAACGGCGGCCTCGGTTCCGCCGTCCGCCGTGGTCTCGGCCACGACCGTGCAGACGAAGACGGTGACGTTGCACTGGTGAAGGTCACCGAGGGACTTCACCTCTCTGCCGACGGTCCGGTGTCACTGTCTCCCTTTCCGGCGCCCGGAAGGGGACTCCGATCAGAGGGCGATGCCCTTCACCGGGTCGGCCGGGAACGCGCCGGCGATCCGCGGGTACGCCGCGTCCGCCTCGCCGAGCCGGGTGTCGAGCGGCTCCTGCGGCCGGACGGCGAGCTTGCGGTCGTCGCTGGTCAGGCATCGCCCGGTCGCCAACTCGAATTCCCACCCGTGCAGTTGGCAGGTCAGTACGCCGTCGGTGACGGTGCCGAAACGCACCAGGTCGGCTTTGAGATGCGGACAGCGGCGCTGGACCACGTGGCCGTCGGCGAGGGCGTACTCGTCGACCCCGGACGACTCCGCGTAGTAGCCCTCCGCATACGCCATCCGGGCCTGCGACAGCGACTTGAAGAAGGTGTAGACGAATTCGTTGTACGACCCTGAGCGGGACGCCTCGAAGCGGCACGACAGGAACAGTTCGTTCACCCAGTCCTCGGCCCGGTCTCTTACGAGCCGCTCGATCAGGGGTCGTGCCGCGCGGAACCGGTAGCGGAACGGCCGGCCGTCGTGGGCGGCGATCTCGCGGCTCAGGAAGTCGAAGACGATCGACTCGTCGTCTCCACCGTCCACGGCCCCGACGTCGAGCAGGATGCGGCCGTTCACTCCGGCGCAGGTGTGGTTGGCGGTCCGCATCAGCGGTTCGACCCACTCCTTGAGCCGGCCGAGCAGGTCCGAGCGGTCCTGCGGCAGCTCACCGAGGATACGGTCGATAACCGGCCAGGTCTTCTGCTGGTATGCCAGCAGCTACGGGCGCCGGTCCCGGATACGTGCGATCTCCTCATCCGGTATCTGTGTCACCGCGCACCCGTGCTCCGGGGTCAGTTCGACCGTGGTGCCGGTGAGGAACAGGTGCGCATTGTCCCTCCCGTGTTCGCGCAGAAAGTCCAGGAAGGCGAACTGGTCGGGGAACACGTTGGTGTCGTCCTGACCGAAGTCGTTGAGGTGGAACAGGTCCTCGTCCAGGAAACAGGGTGGACCCGCGAACGGCAGCACGTGCGACGCCTGGTACTGCTCGATGTAACTGAGCGCCCGCGCCATGCCGTTGAGGCGTTTGCGCTGCGCGCTGATGAGGACGCTCAGTCCGCCGTCCAGTTCCATGACCTTGTCGTTACGGGTCTGCACGAACCGGTGGAACCCGAGGTCGGCGAGGGCGTCGCGCAGATGCGGGACGGGACAGTCCGGCAGCAGCACTGTCACGTCCTTCGACATGTGCCGCTTCAGCCAGTCGGGGTCGAAGTGGTCGCGGTGCAGATGCGAGACGTAGAGGTAGTCGGCGTGGGTGAGCAGGCCGGGATCGATGCCCGTGTTGTCGGGGAACGGTACCCAGGAACCGAAGTAGGCCGGGGTGAACCAGGGGTCGCAGACGATCCGTCCGGCGGCCGTCTCCAGCAGCAGGCCGGCATGGCCGATGGAAGTGATGCGCATGGCGCAGGGGCTCCTTGCCTCGGTCTGTGGGGTGGGCGGGGTCGCCCGTCGTGGCGGGACGTCGTCATCCGCGGCGTGGCATGCGTGTGTGTCGGCAGTGCGAGGCCGACTTCAGGTGGGGCAGGTCATCAGGCCGGCCGCCTGCTTCGCCACGAGGACGCGCCGCACACTCGCGTCGACACGGGTCCGTAGCGCCGGGTCGGACCGCATCGCGTCGAGGACGGCGGAGGTCATGGCAGGTACGTCGTCGGTGCTCACCGTCACGATGAGGTCCCCGCCCGCCCGCAGGAACGCCAATGCCCGATGTCCCGGCGGAACGGCCTGGACGGCGACGGCGTTGCCGAGGTCGTCGGAGACGACGACGCCGTCGAAGCCCAGGTCCTTGCGGAGCATTCCGTCGATCACGGTGGTCGAGAACACGGCTTGGTGCGCCGGATCGATGCGTGTGTAGGTCGCGAGCGACACCATGACGAACCGTGCGCCGGCGGCGATTCCGGTGCGGAAGGAGCTCAGATCCAGCGCGTCGCGGGTCAGCGTCGTGTCCGTGACACCGGCCGTGGTGTCGGTGTTGTCCCGGACCCGGCCGAGCCCCGGGAAGTGCTTGAGCGTGGTGAGGACGTGCGCCTGGCCGAATCCCCGGACGAAGGCGCCGTCCTGACCGCCCACCGTCTCCGCACCGGAACCGAACTGCCGGTCGTACCGGCCGATCGGGCCGTTGGCCCGGCCGATCGAGACGGGCACCACGTCCGCGACCGGGGCGAGATCGAGGCGCACGCCCGCCTCGTGCAGTTCCTCCGCCCAGACGGCCGCCTGCTGCTGCAGCCGGGACGCGGTCCACCCGCCCTGCACCTGGGCACTCGGGATCTCGGTGAATCCCGCCCCGCTCAACTGCTGGACCTGCCCGCCCTCCTGGTCCGTGGCGACCAGGGTGCCGACCGTGGCGTGAGCCACCGGCAGGTCGAGCCGCCCCATTTCGCCCACAACCCCCCGTACGCTGCTCAGCCCGGACCGAACGGGACCCATGAGAATGACCGAACCGACGTCGTGACGTTTCAGCACCGCCACCTGCGCCCGCTCGGTGGCAACGGTGGTGCCCGGCCCCGCCGAGACCGCACCCATGAACAGCTGGCCGACCCGCTGCGACCGGCTCATGCCGGCCAGGACATGACCAGCGCAGGAGGAAGCGGCATGGGAGGCTCCGGCCGTGGGCGCGGCGGAGGCGAACCGGTCGGAGGTATCGGCTCCGGGCCGTACGTCACCGCAGCCGACTGCGGCGACGGCCGTCACCGCCAGCACGATGAGCAACCGGGGAACCCGCGTCAACCGCGCGCGCCGGACCGTACGCTCCGGGTCTTCCGAGATCTTCACTGCGCTCCTGTGCAAGGCGAGTGCCGTCCGGCGCCTGTGCGTGCGCCGCTGTCCACTCAGTGAGTTGTGCGGCTCACAGGAAAAGTTCGGTGACCTCACTCACAACCGACATGACCCCGCTCGTGGACCCGCCCGCATGCCGGCCGAAGACCTCTCCCGCGGCCGACTGTCCGACAGCACGGCGACGGCCTGGACTGCGTCGTGGAGACCGTCGCCGTACTGTCGGCAGCCCGCCTGAGCGAACGCGTCTTCTACGTACGCTGCACGCTCTCCGCGATCGACAACAACCAGCTCGTCATCACCACGCCCAAGACCCGCTCCAGCAAGAACTGGTCAGTGCCCAGCGTATTGAGACGAGTAAAGGAGTCCGTGTGGTCAGGCTTCCGCCGGACAGCGTCGTTTGGACCTCAACCGCCAAGATTCGCCGATGAGTTGGCGTGCTCGCGGGCATTGACGGTCTCCGTCCGTGCTGTTCGGATTGGCAGTCGGGGTTTCCCTCATCGCTGGCGTGGGGTGTCGATGTCGATCGGGTGGGGTGACGTACCGGGTTGGCTGTCGGCACTCGGCTCCGTGTTCGCGCTGGGGTTCGCCGCTGTCGCTGTCGTGGTCACGCGCCGTACGTACCAGATCGAGTCGGAACGCGACCGCGTCGATGCGGAGGCCCGAGAGGTTCAAAGATCCTTCTCCCGGAGGTCTCAGGCCGGGCTCGTATCGGCCTGGTGGGGGCAGTCCCGAGACGGGCAGTGGGGCGCGTTCGTACGCAACACCTCGGAGATTCCGATCTATCAGGCGTATCTGACGGTGTTGGGTCTGGACGACCACTCCGACGACATCAAGTTTCACTACCTTGTGGTACCGCCGTCGAACGAGGCACTGTTCCGCCCGGTGAGCACCGGCCAGTCGGCGCAGGGGACAACCGCCCGTCGCGTGAAACTCAGCTTTACGGACTCGGCCGGTGTGCGCTGGCTGCGCAACCAGTACGGCAGCCTGAGCGAACTTCAGCCGAACCTGCTCATCGAGGCCGACCCGCTCCGCGCGGGAGTACTCGCCCAGTTCGAGTCCGACTTCCTGGCGACCTACGGAGTCGCGGTCGCCTTCGACACGGACACCGCCGGTCTCCCCCAACAGCAGTTTGTGGCCGGACTCCAAAACCCTTCCACGACCGACGCGCTGATCTGCCCGCATGACTGGATCGGAGATCTGATCTCCCGTGACCTGGTCGAGCCGACTGTCCTGGCCGCCGAACATCAGAGCGTCTTCCCCGCCTGGGCACTGTCCGCGCTGACCGTCGGCGGACGTCTGTACGGGATACCGACGAGCGTGGACACCGTCGCGCTGATTCGCAACACGCACCTTGCGCCACAACCACCCGAAACCCTGGACGAGTTGATCGCCACAGGCAGCGCACTACGCAACGCCGGCCGCGTGAGCAGCGTATTCACGGTGCGAGTCGGTGAGCACGGCGATCCCTTCCAGATCTGGCCCCTGTTCACCAGCGCCGGCGGCTGGCTCTTCGGCAGGACGTCCGACGGCGAGTGGGATCCGACACGCATCGGCTTGGCCACTCCGGAATCCATCGCCGCGTTCGAACGGCTGGGGGAACTCGGTGAGTCCGGCGCAGGACTGCTTCGTCGGTCGATGGACCGCGATGAAGCCTTCGAGCTCTTTGCGACAGCCCGTAGCCCCTACCTGATCAGTTCCTCGGATGCCCTGCGGCGCCTTCAGCACAGCGAGATCCCGATCGCGGTCAGTGCGGTGCCACCGTTCGCCGACGGCGCGCCAGCCTCGGCCTTGACTCTGGTTCACGGCCTGGTCATGGCGAAACGCGGCCCCAACAAGATCATTGCCCATGACCTTTTCGCTGACTACCTGACCCACAACCATGTCATGACGGCCTTGTCCAACGGCATCGTCGCACCGGTTGCGCTGGCCGGCGCCAGCGCCGCGGACACCGCGATCCAACAGTTCCTGGAACTCTGCGAACGGGGAACACCGATACCACTGTTTCCGCAGATGGACGCGGTCTGGCGAGTCCTGGAAGAAGCAGAGGTCGCCATCATCGCCGGAGCGCCGGCCGACACGACCGCGAGGCAATCCGCCGCGAGCGTGACCGCGATCTTCAGGTCCGAGGAGGGAGACCCGCATGGCCGACCCGTGGTGCGGTAGCAGCCCTGTTCAGCCTCGTCGTCCCATGACAGCTCGTCAGTGCAACTGGTGGGCCGCTTCAGCTTGTTGGGGCTGCCGTCCTTTCTGTACGCGTTCACGTTCGACACCACCCGCACGCTGGTCAACCTGCTCTGCAAGGGAGTCTTCGAGCGCTGTCCGCACACCGACGGCACCCTGCCGTTCGTCTCCTACCGCACCAGCCTGCTGACCGTGACGCCGGCAGTCGCCCAGCAGCTGGTATCGCCGGACTGGACGAGACGTTCACCCCGGCCGAGCGGCTGACCGTCGAACTGTCCAACGCCCTGGCCCGGTTCACGCCCCTGGCCGCAAGGATCGGCGCCGAGTCGTCCTGATCCTCCCGCACATCGCGTCACTCGTCGGGGATGCCGGCGCCACTGAGGGCCGGGACGGTGTTCTCCGGGCGGAACAGGGAGCGAGCGCCGCATCGGAACTGGTCGAGCTTGTCGACGATGGTCTGGCCGACCGGGAGGTGGCCCCAGATGCTGATGCCCTGGTGGGTGCTGGGTTCCCACGTCGTCTCGTCGATGACGATGGGGTTCCAGCCGACTTCCCACTCGAAGCCCGACGGGGTACGGGCGTAGTAGGAGAGCTCCTTGTCATTGGTGTGCTGGCCCACGGACAGGGCCATGTCGAAGCCGAGTTCACACACCCGCTGGTAGCTCTGGGCCACGTCGTCGAGCGTGGTCACCTGGACGTTGAGGTGTTGCACCCGGGTGCGGACGGGGTCGATGGGCAGGCCGCGGACGGCGGCGACGGCGATGGAGTGGTGGCGTTCGTTGACCCGCAGGAAGCGAATCTTGAGTTTGACGCCGCTGATCGTCTCGTCGATGCAATCGGTCAACCGGGCGTCGAAGACCGTGTTGAAGTAACCCCGCAGCTGAGCCGGCTTGGTGGACGTGATCGCGACGTGGCCCAGGCCGGAGTCGCCGGTGACGAACCCGGACGCGAGCATCCGCAGCGGCTCGGGCGTCAGGACGGGCGCGGTGTAGATCTCCTGGGTGATGCCCTTGGGGCCGGGGAAGCGCAGGAGGCGTTCGACGCCGCGCAGCTCGGCCTCCTCCTTTGAACCTTCGACGACGGGTACGCCGTGTGCTCGTATCCGGGCCTCGATCTGCTCGAAGGTGGCATGGTCGTCGATGTGCCAGCCCGTGGCGACGACGTCCTCGGCCGGGCCGGACCGGAGCAGGAAGCGGCACTCCTGGTCGTCGAGGCGGAACCGCATCAGGCCGGCGTCGAGGTCGTCGCGGTGCATACCGATCGCGTCGGTGCCGAAGCGGCGCCAGTCGGCGAAACGGTTGGTCTCGATGACCAGGTAACCGAGGTGGACCGAACCGAAGACCGAGGTGCTCATCGCCGGCCCGCCAGGAAGTCGGCACACAGCCGGTTGAACAACTCGGCGCGTTCGAACTGCACCCAGTGGCCTGTGTTGGCGACCTCGTACAGATCGCAGTTGGGCATCCGCTCGGCCAGCATCCGGCCGCCGCTCGGCCGGTTGACCTTGTCCGCCGCGCCCCACAGCACCAGAGTCGGCACAGGCAGCCGGGACAGGCGATCGTCGCGGGTGAAGTCCGTCTTCCACAACGTGCGCAGGGCGCCCGGGCCGGACGGGCGGCGCAGCGGCGGGGCGGCGATGACGTCGGGGTCGATGCTGTCCCGGTAGCGCGCGTCGATGACCGAGTCGGGCACGTCGGCGGCGTTGAAGACGAGGTAGTTGCGGATGAACTTCTCCAGCTTCAGCCGCGAAGGGCCCTCGCCCCTGTAGTAGTTGAGCAGGCTGTTGAGACCCGGCGTGGGCAGCGCGCGCGTGGTGCCTATGCCGCCGGGGCCCATGAGCACCATGCGCTCGACCCGCTCGGGGGTGTCCAGGGCCAGGCGGAGGGCACAGGCACCACCGTAGGAGTTGCCGACGAAGTGCGCTTTTTCCAAGCCGAGTTGGTCGAGCAGCCCGCGGATCGCGTCGGCGAGGTACCCGAAGGGGTCGGCACCGTCGACACCCTTGGTGCTGCGCCCGTAGCCGGGCAGGTCAGGGACGATGACCCGGTACTCCTTGGCCAACTCCCCGATGTTCCGGGCGTAGTTGGCGACACCGGAGGCGCCGGGACCGCCGCCGTGCAGCAGCAGGACGGGCGGGCCGTCACCGGTCTCCGCGACGAAGATCTCCTTGCCAGCGACATCGAGCAACGACTCCTGCATCGACGGCAGTTCGGTGTGCGTGGTCATGGCGTTCCTTAGCCGACGATCGAGGCGGATGTGCGCGGCGCCGGAGCGAAACCGGCCGGGGGCGGGGGAAGTTGGGCATCGGCGGGTGCGGCGGCGTAGACGTAGGCGTCCGGGCGCAGGGCGAGGGTGGCGACGCGGTGTGCGGCCAGCCAGGGGAGAAGGACGCCGTCGCTGTCGACGACCGCGCCCTCGGCCGGTCGCGAGCCCGCCGGCAGGACGGTCACTGAGGGGACGTCGACGCGGTTCCAGGCGGGCTGCGGGGCAGGCGGTCCACTGTGCAGGAGGAGCCAGCGACCGCCGAGTACGTCGTCCAGGCGCACCCGGTTGCCGTCGGCGGCGGTGACCCAGGGCTGGGGTATCTGGTGCCCGGATGCCTTGGTGCGAGGGCGGGCCTGCAGGCCCTCGGCATAGTGGGCGACGGGGATCCAGTTGGAGTCCTGCAGCCAGCCGCCGAAGCCCGGGATGCGGTTGAGGACCGGCAACACCGTGTTACGGACCCGGGTGACCGGCAGTCGTCGTTCGGTGATGATCCGCCCGACGAACACCGCCCGTTTGGTGACTTCCTTGACGTGCGGCTTGCGCTCCGCCTCGTAGGAGTCGAGGACCGTGTCGGGCAGCTCGCCGCGCAGGACGGAGTCGAGCTTCCAGCACAGGTTGGCCGCGTCGCGCACACCGGCGGCCATGCCCTGGCCGATCCACGGCGGCATGGCGTGAGCGGCGTCGCCGGCCAGGAACACCCTGCCCGTCCGGAAGCGGGCGGCGAAGCGCACGTGGTGGCTGTACACGGTGGCCCGCAGGATCTTGATCTGGTCCCGGCCGATCCCGTATCCGGACACCATCGAGTAGATCGCGTCGTCGGTGGTCAGGTGCTTCTCGTCGTCGCCCGGCAGGATCGGGAACTCCCAGCGGTGGTGGCCGAGCGGGGTCGGGCAGTCCACCGCGGGCCGGGCCGGGTCGCAGCGGAAGCGCAGCCGGTCGTGGTCCGGCCAGGGTTTGAGCATCTCGGTGTCGATGACCACCCAGCGGTCCTCGTACGTCTTGCCCTCGTAGCCGACGTTCAGCTGGGCGCGGGTGGGGCTGGAGCCGCCGTCGGCCGCGATCACGTACTTCGCGCGCAGGCGTCGTACGGAATCGTCGGAAGTGGAGAGCACGGTCAGTTCCACGCCGGCGCCGTCCATGGACTGGCGCAGCCGCAGGCACTCGTGGCGCAGCAGGATCTCGACGTTCGGGTAGCGGTCTGTGCCGTCACGCAGGACCTGTTCCAGCGCGGGCTGGTAGATGAACATCTGCGGCGGATGGCCGTGCCCGCGCGGGGTGGGACTCGCGCTGAGGAAGGCCCGGCCGCGCGCGTCGACGAAGTCGAGCGGCCGCTCGGCCAGCATGTCCCGCTTGAGCCGGTCGGCCAGACCGGCGCGCTGCCAGATCCGCATGACCTCCTCGTCCGTGGAGATCGCCCGGGCCCGGGAGTAGACCTCGGCGTCCCGCTCCAGCACGACGACCCTGAGGCCCATGGCCCCGAGCAGGTTCGCCGCGGTCACGCCCGTGGGTCCGTAACCGATCACCGCCACGTCGTACGCGCCGGCCTCGACCGCGTCTCCGGGATCTTCCTCGGCTCTGACCTTGGCACTGATCTCACTCACCAGGCCACCTCACTAGTCTTTGCGGCTCTTGTTGTAGCGTTTACTACAATTGGAATAGTCGCTACGCTAATCTGGGTGCCGGAGACGGTCAAGAGTCGGCACAGCAGGAAAGGCGCATTCATGGCCAAGGCGCAGACGGCGCGCAAGAAGCGCGCGAACGGAGTCGAGTCGCGGCTCCGCATCCTCGACGCCGCTGTCGAGATTGCGGGCGAGCGTGGGTACGAGGGCACGTCGATCGCCGCGGTCAGCGCCAAGTGCGGGCTGCCCGCCAGCTCGATCTACTGGCACTTCAAGGACAAGGACGACCTCATCGCCGCGGTGATCGAGCACAGCTTCGAGACCTGGCTCATGGCCGTCGAACTGCCCGCCGAGGAGACCGGCACGCCGATGGAGCGCGTGGCTGCCATGGCGGTCAACGTGGCGAAGTCGCTGGTGGACGCACCGGACTTCCTGCGCCTAGGCCTGATGCTCGCCCTGGAACGGCGCCCCACCGAACCCCGTGGCCGGACCGTGTTCCTCCAGGTCCGCGACATCGCCGGACAGAAGATCGCCGAAGTGGTCAAGATCCTGTTCCCCGGCCTGGACGAGGACGAGGTACGCACCCTCACCACGTACGCCGTCGCGGGCGCCGACGGCCTGTTCATCCATCGAGAAGTCACCGGCGACGCCGTCGACCTGGTGGGCCTGTTCGAACTGCACGCACAGCTCGTCCACGACGCGGCGACCCGCATGGCAGCAAGGAGCACGGGATGACCCTGTCCGACCGGCAACGTGAGGAAGCCGGCCTGCTGCTGCGTGAAGCCGAGCACCATGTGGCGCCGATCGGCCCGCTGTCGGCCCTGCTGCCCGGCCTGGACCTGGCCGACGCCTACGCCGTCCAGCGGGACAACATCGGCTGGCGCCTGGCCGACGGGGCCAGTGTCGTCGGCCACAAGGTCGGCCTGACCGCAGCCGCGATGCAGGAGCTCCTCGGCGTGGACGAGCCCGACTTCGGCCATCTGCTCGACGACATGGTGCACCGTGACGGCAGCACCCTCCTCGCGGGGCACTACTGCCAACCGCGCGTCGAACCGGAGATCTGCTTCCTGTTCGCCCGGCCCCTGCACGGCCCCGGCGTCACCGTCGAGGACGTCCTGGACGCCACCGAAGCGGTCGCGCCCGCGCTGGAGATCGTCGACAGCCGGATCCGCGACTGGGACATCACCCTGGTCGACACGGTCGCCGACAACGCCAGCTCCGCCGGCCTGGTCCACGGGGCCTGGACGCCCGTGAACGAGGTGCCCGATCTCGCCGCCGTCACCGTCGATCTGTTCGTCGACGGCGAGCGCGTCGCCTCCGGCAGCGGCAAGGAGGTCCTGGGCCATCCCGCCGCCGCGGTCGCCTGGCTCGCCAACACCCTCGCCTCCTTCGGAACCTTCCTGGAGCCCGGACACGTGGCGCTGCCCGGCGCCATGACCACCGCCCCCTTCGTCCACGCCGGCCAGAAGACCGAGGCACGTTTCAGCGGTCTCGGCCCGGTGTCGGTGGCCTTCGTCTGAAGCGTCCGAAAACAGAGCCGCCCATGTCTCCTGCCCTGCGCCGGACACAGCCCCCGACTCCGGCAATGCGCCGTCGGCGGCGTTCCCGGTCGCCGACGATCTCGTACGACGGCCGTGCGACCTCCGCACCCCAGGTCGACCGCGAGACCGTCACTCTCGTCCCCGGCGGGGTCCGCTCCGGCTTCCTCCAACACGCCGAAGCCGGCTCGGCCTGCCACGGGTATCGGCGCCCGTGGCGTGCTCGTCGACACAGGCCGACCCGGACAGGCGGCGGCAGGGACGGCATGACCACCGACGCGGGCCTCGACCCGCTCACCACACAGGAGCCTCAGGAGACCGCCGCATGACCACCACACCACAACGCGTCGACGTCCACCAGCACATCGTCCCGCCCTTCTACCGCGACCTCCTCGCCAAGGCGGGCATCGCCGACGCCGGAGGCCGCGCCCTGCCCGACTGGAGCCCTGAGTCAGCGCTGGAGCTGATGGACCTGCTCGGCACCGCCACAGCGATCGTGTCCGTCTCCACTCCCGGCACCGGCTTCCTCTCCGACCCGGACGAGGCCAGCGCACTGGCCCGCCGGCTCAACGACTTCTCCGCATCCCTCACCGCCGACCATCCCGGCCGCTTCGGGTACTTCGCCACCCTACCCATGCCCGACGCCGCCGCCTCCGCGACCGAGGCCGCCCGGGCCCTGGACGAACTGGGCGCCGACGGTGTCACCCTCCTGGCCAACAACCAAGGCACCTACCTCGGCACGGACGGCCAGGACGCGCTGTGGCGGACCCTGGACGAGCGCGGCGCCATCGTCTTCGTCCACCCCGCCGACCTTCCGGGACAGGCTGTCGACGGCATCCCACCGTTCGCCGCCGACTTCCTCCTCGACACCACCCGCGCCGCCTACCTCCTGGTCCGCAACGGCGTTGTGCGCAGGTACCCACACATCCGGTTCATCCTCGGCCACGCCGGCGGCTTCGTCCCGTACGCCCCCCATCGCATGGCCGTGGCCCTGGCGGGTGACACCGGGCGCAGCCCCCTGGACACGCTGGACGACTTCCGCGGCTTCTATTTCGACACCGCCCTGTCCTCCAGCCCCGCCGCCCTGCCCACCCTGCTCTCCTTCGCCCGCCCCGGCCACGTCCTCTTCGGCAGCGACTGGCCCTTCGCCCCCACGCCCGCCGGCCAGTACTTCGCAGGCGGCCTCGACACCGGCGTGGAACCCGACACCCTCCAGGCCGTCAACCGCGCCAACGCCGAAGCGCTCCTCCCCCGCCTGGCCGCCACGCCCGCACCGACGCCGTCCCCTCCGGCCGCGGTACGTCTGCGCCAGGGCGCCCAACGGGCCGCCGCCCGCCTGCTCTTCAAGCTCGTCCAACCCGGCACCGACTGACGACATCTCCATGACCAGCACCCCCCACCCGCGGACCGGGGAAACCCAGGAAACCGAACCGACGGTGGCCACGGGCCGAGCCGGACACCACGGCGTGCTCTTCGCGATGTGTCCGGCACTCGTCCTGGTCGTCGCCTCCGTCTCCGCGCTCAGCCTCACCCTGCCCGACCTCGCCATCGACCTGTCGGCGTCCAACAGCACCCTGACCTGGATCGCCGACGCCTACACCGTCACCCTGGCCGCCTTCGTGCTACCGCTCGGCGCGATCGGCGACCGCCTCGGACGCCGCAACGTCCTCATCGCCGGCACGGTCGTCTTCGGCGCGGCGTCTCTGGCCGCCTCCTTCGCCGACTCCACCACCACCCTGATCGTCTGGCGGGCCGTCATGGGCCTCGGTGCCGCGATGATCATGCCCGGGACGCTCTCCACCGTCACCGCCGCGTTCCCACCCGAGCAGCGCACCAAAGGCGTGGCCACGTGGTCCGGGTTCGCGGCCGCCGGCGCCATCATCGGCATGCTCGCGCACCCGGCCACACCATCGGCATGTCGGAGCTGGCCCGCCGCATGAAGATCACCCGTAGTCGGCTGACCCACATGGTGACGCGCCTCCAGCAAGCCGGGTACGTGGACCGCCAGGAGGACCCCGTCAACCGGCGCAACCAGCTCACCCTCCTCACCGAGCAAGGGCGGCAACTCCTGGAGCGGGCGGCCCCGGGGCACGTCGAGGCCGTACGCCGGGCGGTCTTCGACGTACTGACCCCCGAGCAGGTGCGTCAGTTCACGGAGATCGGCGAAGCGATCAACACGGCTCTGCAACGAGTGGACGCCGATGCCGCCGATCCCGAGACACTGCAGTGGCTGCGCCGGTGAACGCCACCCTCGACCACGAGCTTCCCCGAGCGGATCCGTACGGGCAGTACGCGTACTCCGGAGTCTCGCGCGGCAAGAGATCGGTGCTGTCGACATGGTCGACAACACCAACAGCTTGCGCGGCGGCGCGAGGAACGCGCCGTTCGAACGGTGTACGTGGTGTGCAGACTCGGTGTCACTCACCGCGCAGCCTTCGGGCTTCAAAACCGTGTGCGAGTGACCGGGACGGGCCCTTACCCTCCGGTCATGGATCTTCGCGAAGAACTTCCGGGCGACAGAGAGCCTGTGCGGGACATCCATCTGCGGGCGTTCGGTGACCACGGCCTTGTCGTGGCCGACCTGGTCGACACCCTGCGGGGCACGATCGCGCCCGCGGACGGTCTCTCACTGGTCGCTGAGCTCGACAGGCAGATCGTCGGGCACATCATGTTCACCCGCAGCCTGCTCGATGCCCCTCGGCGACTGGTTGAGGTGCATGTGCTCAGCCCGTTGGCCGTCATGCCCGAGCATCACAAGCGCGGTATCGGCTCGGCCCTGGTCCGACACGGGCTGAAGACCCTCGCCGAGCGGGCCGTCCCCCTGGTCTTCCTGGAGGGAGATCCGGACTACTACTCCCGCTTCGGCTTCGCGCCCGGTGACGACCAGGGCTTCCGAAAGCCATCCCTGCGCATTCCAGATGGCGCCTTCCAGGCCCTCAGACTCCCGGAGTACGAGCCATGGATGACGGGGACACTGGTCTACGCGGAGCCGTTCTGGCGGCACGACGCCGTCGGCCTCCGCGACCCCAGCGCATAGTGCCGCGAGAACCGCTACCCCTGTCATGACGTGACGCACCGTGCGGATACTGGTCCGGACGGCGCGATGTCGCCAGGCTGTCCGGGTGGCAGAACCAGCACGCGTCCGCCAGATCGAGGACGCCGAGGGGCAGCGCCTGCTGCGGATCATCCGCAGAGGCACGGGGTCGGTGGTGACCTGGCGGCGAGCCCAGATGGTGCTGCTGTCCGCCCAGGGCATGCCCGTTGCGAAGATCGCCGAGGTCACCTTCACCAGCGCGGACCTGGAAGACCTCCCGCGACCCGGACCGTGCGTCCAAGAAGGCTCGTGTCGAGCACCTCTACGCGCTCGCCGACGGCGAGGTCATACCCGAGGCGGGCGAGCCCGAAGTCGCCTTCTGCCTGGGCGAGTTCGGCCCGCTCAACCTCCAGCCCGACCCCGGGCGGCAGTGGGCCGAGCAAGCTCTACGGCCACATCAAGCAGAGGAAACGAGCGGTCCCAGTCCCGCAGAAACCCCGATCAGACCTTCGACAGACCCGCAGTGATCTTGTCCAGGTCCAGCAACGGCGTTTTCGCCGGCCTCCGAGTAAAGGTGCCGATGAGCGGCATGCTCAACCTCGAAGACCGGAAACGACCCATACGAAAAAGGCCCCCGCAGGCTCTCGCCTGCGAAGACCCTTCGCTCTGTCGGGACGACAGGATTTGAACCTGCGACCCCTTGACCCCCAGTCAAGTGCGCTACCAAGCTGCGCCACGTCCCGTTGCCCGTCTGACCTGGGGTTTCCCCTGGTCGAACGTGCATGGAAACAATACCGCACTCGCGTCGGTGATCGCGCACGCCTTTATCGGGGGCCGGCTTCCGGGCGACTCGTCCGGCGACGCTTGACCTGAAGTTTGGTTGAGGTTGCACGATCGTCCGCATGACCATCACCACGGAACACAGCAGCCCGTACACGCACGGCGACCTGCCCCGGCTCATGGGCCTGATGACCGGCGACGAGAAGCACGGCCCTGCGGCGACCTCGACGCTGGACGTGCTGTGGGTGCTCTACGACCGGGTGCTGCGGGTCGGCCCGGAACGCATGGGCGACCCGGAACGGGACCGGTTCCTGCTCTCCAAGGGGCACGGACCGATGGCGTACTACGCCGTACTGGCCGCCAAGGGATTCGTCCCGGTGGAATGGCTACCGGGCTTCGGCTCGTACGACTCTCCGCTCGGGCACCACCCGGACCGGATGCTGGTGCCGGGCGCGGAGATCGGCAGCGGGTCGCTGGGGCACGGGCTGCCGATCGGCGTCGGGACGGCACTGGGGCTGCGCGCGCAGGGGCTCGCCGAGCCGCGGGTCTGGGTGCTGGTGGGGGACGCCGAGCTGGACGAGGGCAGCAACCACGAGGCCATCGCCTTCGCCGGGCCCGCCGGACTGGACCGGCTGCACACCGTCGTCGTCGACAACTCCTCGGCCACTCACGCCCGGCCCGGTGGCATCGCCGCCCGCTTCGAGGCAGCGGGCTGGTCGACCATCACCGCCGACGGCCGCGATCACGACGCGCTGTACGCCGCCTTCACCGCGCCGCATCCCGGCCGGCCTCATGTGGTCGTGGCCCGGGTGGAGCCCAAGTCCGCCTGATCGTCCGCCCGTTCAGCTGTCCGTTCACCAATCCAGTCGGCAATCCGGTCGGCAATCCACTCAGCCATCCGCTCAGCAGCGGCTCAAGAAGGGCTACCTCTTCATGGACACCATGCGTGACCGTTTCGCGCCCGTCGTCTCCCGGCTTCTCGACGAGGATCCACGCGTTGCGGTCGTTCTCGCCGAGATCGGCGTGGCCAACCTCGCCGAGGCACAGCTCCGCCACCCGGACCGGGTGATCAACGTCGGCATCCGCGAGCAGCTCCTCGTCGGCGCGGGTGCGGGACTCGCGCTGACCGGGATGCGCCCCGTCCTGCACACCTTCGCCAGTTTCCTCGTCGAGCGGCCCTTCGAGCAGGTCAAGCTGGACCTCGGGCACCAGGGCGTCGGCGCGGTGCTGGTGAGCGCGGCGGCCTCGTTCGACTGGCCCGCCGGCGGGTTGACGCACATGGCTCCGGGCGATGTGGCCCTCCTCGACACGCTCGACGGCTGGACCGTGCACGTGCCGGGCCACCCGGACGAGGCCGAGACCCTGTTGCGGCACGCGGTCGCCGCGGGCGACGACAAGGTGTACGTACGGCTGTCCGCGCAGTCGAACGCCGATGCTCTCCCGGTCGACGGTCAGCGTTTCCTCCCCGTGCGCGAGGGCCGCTCCGGTGTGGTCGTCGCGGTCGGGCCGATGCTCGACGCCGTACTCGACGCGACGGAGGGCCTCGACGTCACCGTCCTGTACGCCACGACCGTACGGCCCTTCGACGGGACCGCGCTGCGCCGTGCCACGCGGACGGCCGGTACGGACGTCGTCCTCGTCGAGCCGTACCTGGCCGGCACCTCGACGGCCGCCGCGAACGACGCACTCGCCGAAGTACCCCACCGGGTACTGGGCCTGGGCGTGGCCCGCCCCGAACTGCGCCGCTACGGCACCCTCCCGGAACACCTGTCCGCCCATGGCCTCGACGCCCGGACACTGCGCGAACGGATCGAGGGTTTCGTCGGGGGCGGACGCGCCACAACGCACGGCTGACACCCGCCGACCTCCCCCGGAGAGACCGGCCGACTGCCCCCGGAGCGGGGCGGCTCAGTCGTCGGACGGCAGGCCCAACTCCGGGTAGGACTCCAGGAGTCGGGGCGGGGCCGCCTGGCGCCAGGAGTCGGCGAGGATGTCGCGCAGTTCCTCGTCGCTCTCCAGCGCGGCGAGCCGGGCCCGGACCCAGGCGAAGCCCGCCTCGTGATCGGCGACCCAGAACTTCTCGGGCTCGGCCAGGACCAGTTCGTCGCGCTCCTCCTTGGGGCAGCGCACGGCGATGGAGGTCTCCTCCTCGGGCAGCGTGACGAACATCTTCCCGGCGACCCGGAACGTGGGCATGCTCCAGGCGATCTTCTCCGTCGTGTCCGGGAGGGAGAGGGCGATACGGCGTACGTCTTCGGCATCCGGCATGACACGCAACATAGCGGCCGGCACTGACAATCACCTGGTGAGAGCGTGGGCCCGCGTGCTGCCGGGCGGCTTCGGGGTCGCCGTCGGACAACGCCTCTACGACGAGGCCGTGATCGCGTTCACAGCCCGCGCGTCGCTCGGAACTGGCGGAGCGGCGTTTGGTGTTGCCCCACACCGGCAGTTCGCGGGGGGCGTTCATCGTGTCGAAGCATCCGCGGCAGCAGGCTGTTGTGAACCGCCTGCGCGAACGCGCGCGGTGCAGGACGGAGTCCCAGGACTCGAATCTGTCGTGGGAGTCCGCCGCACAGCCGCGGTTCAGTCCGTGCCGGATCCGGTCGAGTTCGGCCGGGGTGACGAACTGGGCGGCCGGCAAGGCGACGCGTCGCCCACCCGCTTGTAGTAGAGCGTCGTCGGCCGCAGCACCCCGGCCGGGCTCGCCGCGTAGTCGGGGATCACGCCGGCCCGGGTCCAGCCGGCCGAGTCGTAGAGGCGTTCGGCGGTGCTGTCCGTCTCGGTGTCCAGGTGGAGGAGGGTGACGCCGGCCGCCACCGCCGCGTCCTCCGCGACGGTCAGCAGCCCGCGCCCGAGGCCCTGTCCGCGGGCGTCCCGATGCACCATCAGCTTGACGAGCTCGGCGCGGTGGCGGCTGTTGGGCTTGTCGGCGAAGGCCAGGCTCACGGTGCCGACGACCCGTTCGCCGTCCCGCGCAGCCCACACGGCGAGCCGCCCTGCGCTCACCGCGTCGGCGCGCTCCCGCCACCAGGCGACGGCCGCCGCCCGGTCGAGCGGCGCCAGGAATCCGACCGATGCTCCGTCGTGCACGGTGTCGGTCAGCAGATCCGCCAACTCTTCGATTGCGGCGAGCAGTTGGGGCACGTCCAGTCGCTCCGTCCTCATGGCAGCACCACCGCCAGGACGTAGCGGACCCCGTCCGGACCCGGGCACCGGAACCGTGTCGGGCCCCACACCCGCAGCCGTAGACAGTCTCCGGTGTCGAGATGGTGGTCGGTGTCCCCGGCCGTCACGTCGAGGGTGCCCTCCAGGACCCAGATGTGCTGTTCGAGGCCGGGGACGGGCGGCCGGTCGTAGGCGATGTCGGCGCCCGGCGTGAGCCGTCCCTCGACGAGTTCGCCGCGCAGGCCGGTGTGCGGGGGTGACACGGAGCGTCGTAGGAAACCGGCGGTGCGGTCCTCCCACACGGGCTGGTCGGCGGCGGGCATCAGCGGGGTGGGCTCGGCCTCCACCTCGCTGAGGAGTTGGGACATGGTCCGGCCGTAGACGCCGCACAGGCGGTTGAGGAGGGAGGCGGTGGGGCTGGTCTCGGCACGTTCGGCGCGGGACAGGGTCGACCGGCTCACTCCGCTGCGTTCCGCCAACTCCCCGAGGGACCAGCCGTGTTGGGCCCGCAGCTCGGCGAGCCGGGCGCCCAGTCGGACGTCCATGGGGTCGTAGGGTGCCACCTTTTCCTCAGATCTCATATCCGGGACGGTATCCCGGATATGAAACGGTGAGGTTACGTCCGGGCCACTTCCGCCAGCGCGTCAAGCACCGGGCGGATCAGCGGGTGCTCCTCCGTGCCGCGTCGTACGGCCGCGAAGACCCGGCGGGTCGGGGCCACCCCGTCGACGGGCCGGACGACGACTCCCGTCAGGTCCATGCCGCGCAGGGCCGAGCGGGGGACGAGGGCGACGCCCGCGTCGGCCGAGGCGAGGGCGACCACGGCGCGGAAGTCGTCGGAGGAGTGTTCCAGGCGGGGCTGGAATCCGGCGTTCTCGCAGGCCAGGACGACGACCTCGTGACAGGGGTTGCCCGGGTAGGGGCCGATCCACGGGTCCTTGGCCAGTTCGGCGAGGGGGACCTCATCGGCGTCGGCGAGGCGGTGGGCGAGCGGGACGACCGCGTCGAAGGGCTCGGCGTAGAGCGGGACATGGATCAGGCGCGGGTCGTCGGCGGGCGGGGCGCCGCGGTACTCGACGGCGACCGCGACGTCCACCTGCCGGTCCAGCACCATCGGCAGACTGGCGTCGCCCTCGGCGTCCTGGACGCGGATCCGGATGCCGGGCGCCAGTCTCGCGAGACGGGTCACGGCGGGTGCTACGACCTGTGCGATGCCGGTCGCGAACGCGGCGACGGTGACCGTGCCGGCCTCGCCCGAGCTGTAGGCCGCGAGTTCCGCCTCGGCCCGCTCCAGCTGGGCCAGGACGACGTTGGTGTGGCCGAGCAGGATCTCGCCGGCCGGGGTCAGCCGTACCCCCTTGGCGCCGCGCTCGACCAGGCGGTGGCCGGTCTCCTGCTCCAGGGCGGCGAGCTGCTGGGAGACCGCCGAGGGGGTGAGGTACAGCGCGGCGGCTGCCGCCGTCACGGTGCGGTGGTCGGCCACCGCACGGAGGATATGGAGCCGCCGCGCTTCGATCATGGGACCGATTATCGCAAAATGTCCAAGCTGTTCAGTTCTCCGAGACGTCCAGCTCCGCGCGGGCCGCCACGAACGCGTCCACCGCCCGGTTCACGTCGTCCGTCGAGTGCGCGGCGGAGAGCTGCACCCGGATACGGGCCTTGTCCTGCGGGACGACCGGGTACGAGAAGCCGATCACGTACACGCCCCGCTCCAGCAGCAGTTCCGCCATACGGCCGGCCACCGCCGCGTCGCCGATCATCACGGGTGCGATGGCATGGTCGCCGGGGAGGATGTCGAAGCCTTCCTCGGTCATCCGGCGCCTGAACAGGGCGGTGTTCTCGGCGAGTTGGACGCGCAGGTCGTCCGCCGACTCCAGCAGGTCGAGCACCTTGAGGGAGGCCGCGGCGATCACCGGGGCGAGGGTGTTCGAGAAGAGGTACGGCCGGGAGCGCTGGCGGAGCAGCGCGACGATCTCGGCACGGGCGGCGACGTAGCCGCCGGAGGCGCCGCCGAGCGCCTTGCCGAGGGTGCCGGTGATGATGTCGACGCGGTCCATGACGCCGTGCAGTTCGGGGGTGCCCCGGCCGCCGGGGCCGACGAAGCCGACGGCGTGGGAGTCGTCGACCATGACCATCGCGTCGTAGCGGTCGGCGAGGTCGCAGATCTCGCGGAGCGGGGCGACATAGCCGTCCATGGAGAAGACGCCGTCGGTGACGATCAGCTTGCGCCGGGCGCCCGCCGCTTCCTTCAACTGCTGTTCCAGGTCGGCCATGTCACGGTTCGCGTACCGGTAACGGCGGGCCTTGGAGAGGCGGATGCCGTCGATGATCGACGCGTGGTTGAGGGCGTCGGAGATGACCGCGTCCTCGGGGCCCAACAGGGTTTCGAAGACACCGCCGTTGGCGTCGAAGCAGGAGGAGTAGAGGATCGTGTCCTCCTGGCCGAGGAAGGAGGAGAGGCGGGCCTCAAGCTCCTTGTGGACCTCCTGCGTTCCGCAGATGAAGCGTACGGAGGCCATGCCGTAGCCCCAGCGGTCGAGGGCCGCGTGGGCGGCGGCGACGACCTCGGGGTGGTCGGCGAGGCCGAGGTAGTTGTTGGCGCAGAAGTTGAGGACCTCGCCCGGTCGGCCACCCGCGGTGACCCGCACGGTCGCGGACTGCGGGGAGCCGATCACCCGCTCGGGCTTGTGGAGTCCGGCGGCGCGGATCTCGTCGAGGGTGGCGCCGATGTCGTCGCGCACGGAGTCGAACATCATCAATTCCCTTGCTACAGAGTCCAGTCGAGGATGACCTTGCCGCCGCGCCCGCTGGCCGCGTCCGCGAACGCCGCCTCGAAGTCGCGGTGTCCGTACCGGCCGGTGATCACGGGCGCGAGGTCCAGGCCGCCTTCCAGCAGGACCGACATCGCGTACCAGGTCTCGAACATCTCACGGCCGTAGATGCCCTTGATGGTGAGCATCGAGGTGACGACGCGGGTCCAGTCGACGGGGAACTCCTGGGAGGGCAGTCCCAGCATGGCGATCCGGCCGCCGTGGGTCATGTTGGCGATCATGTCGCGCATCGCCTCGGGGCGGCCGGACATCTCCAGGCCGATGTCGAAGCCCTCGCGGAGTCCCAACTCCCGCTGACCGTCCGCGATCTGAGAGTCCGTCACGTTCAGGGCGAGGCTCACGCCGATCTTGCGGGCCAGGGCGAGGCGTTCCTCGCTGACGTCGGTCACCATGATGTTCCGTGCGCCGGCGTGCCGGGCAACCGCCGCCGCCATCAGGCCGATCGGGCCCGCACCGGTGATCAGTACGTCCTCGCCGACTAGCGGGAACGACAGCGCGGTGTGCACGGCGTTGCCGAACGGGTCGAAGATCGCGGCGACATCGAGGTCGACGGGGACGCGGTGCACCCACACGTTGGCGGCGGGCAGCGCCACGTACTCCGCGAAGGCGCCGTCCCGGCCGACGCCGAGCCCGACCGTGGCCCGGCACAGGTGCCGACGTCCGGCCAGGCAGTTGCGGCACTTGCCGCACACCAAGTGGCCCTCGCCGCTGACCAGTTCACCCACGGCGATGTCGGCAACGTCCCGGCCGGTCCCGACCACCTCGCCGACGAACTCGTGCCCGAGCACGAGCGGTGTGCTGATCGCCTGCTGCGCCCAGCCGTCCCAGGCCCGGATGTGCAGGTCGGTGCCGCAGATCCCGGTGCGCAGCACCTTGATCAGTACGTCACCGGGTCCGACGGCGGGCTCCGGGACGTCCACGAGCCACAGCCCGGGCTCCGCCTTCTCCTTGACCAGCGCCTTCAACGCTACGGCTCCTGTGGGTGAGGTCCCGGGGCCGGGCCCGGTCCGGGTATGCCGGACGAGCCCGTTCCGGGGTGAGGGGTGGATTGTGCTAGCAATCTGCCCCACCGGAGCGCCCGGGTCCATCGAGGTTTTCTTAAGCGGTGCCGCAGCTTTCCTTCACACCTGTCACCCGGCCAGCCGCGAGACCTGGTAGTGGGCGATGTACCAGCCGTCCGCCAGCCGCCGCACCAGCACGGCGAGCTTGACGTCGACCGGCGGCCGGTCGGTGAACGTGAACTCCGTGTCGAGATAGCCGAGTACGAGATCGTCGGCGTAGCGCCGGGTCTCCAGGACGTCGTAGGCCGCCTTCATTCCGAGCGGCTGGGAGGCGTAGTACTCGGCGACGTCCGCTCGGCCGACGCCGTAGGGGTGCAGCCCCTGGAAGATCGCGTCCTCGGTGAAGAGCCGGGCCACCTCCTCCGGTTCATGGGCGTCGACGGCCGCTTTCCAGGGGTCCAGGACACCGCGCAGGATGAGTTCGTCGTCGTTCCCGCTGTTCATCTCCGTCGACCTTTCTCAGTGACCGGCGCTCATGCCGCCGTCGACATGGAGGATCTCGCCGGTGACGAAGGGAGCGTTCTCCAAGAAGAGCACGGCGTCGACGATGTCGCCCACCTCACCCATCCGGCCGACCGGGTGCAGGGCGGCGAGGAAGTCGTGGGTCTCCTCCGCGTGCATCGGAGTCTTGATGGTGCCCGGCGACACAGCGTTGACGCGGATGCCCCGGGTGGCGTACTCGATGGCGAGGGACTTGGTGGCGGACTGGATTCCGCCCTTGGTGAGCGAGGCCAGGACCGAGGGGACGCGGGCGTCCGCGTTGTCGACCAGGCTGGTGGTGACGCTGACGACGTGGCCGCCGCCCTGGGCGAGCAGGTGCGGAACGGCCAGCTGGGTGATCCGGAAGAACCCGGCCAGGTTGATGCCGAGCACGCTCGCGTAGTCGTCGGCCGTGTAGTCCGTGAAGGGCTTGGCGACGAAGACGCCCGCGTTGTTGACCACGGTGTCGATCCGGCCGAACCGCTCGATCGCGGCGGCCACGACCCGCTCGGCGGTCGCCGGGTCGGCGATGTCGCCCTGGACGGTCAGGATGTCCGCGTCGTCGGTGGGGGCAATGGTGCGCGAGGTGGCGACGACGGCGTAGCCGAGCTTGCGGTAGGCGTCGACGACGCCCGCTCCGATGCCCTGCGAAGCGCCGGTGACGATCGCGACCTTCTGGTTCCGAGTGCTCATGACGACCTTCTTCGAAGTAGTGGTGCTTGGCGTGTGGCCTCCGGTCGAGTTACTAGCCGACCGGTCGCCTATTCGAGAAGGTAGGTGACCTGGCGCGGTGAAATCAAAGGTCAGAGCGGCTTTTCCCAGGACCGGAATCCTCGCTGCTGGGAGGCCTGGCCTCCCAGTCGAGGTCAGCGGTGCGGGTCGCCCGCCGGCAGCCAGGCGTCCGGGGCGCGCAGCCCGAGGTCGCCGACGCCGTCGCACAGCGCGTCCACGACGGCGAGGACCGCGGCCCGCGTCTCGCCCTCGCGCCACACCAGCGACCAGGTCCAGTGGACCGACGGCCCGGCGATCTCGCGGCGTACGAGGTCGGGCGGCAGCGGAGTGGTCTGTCCCTTGGGTGAGTTGACGACCGGGCGGCGGCTGCGGCGGACGTGGTCGAAGAAGGCGGGGCCGGTGATCCCGCCGTCGGAGATCGGCGCCGCGTGCGCCCCGGTGTCGTGGGCGAGTTGCTCGGCGTAGACGTTCCAGGACGACCAGGACTGGGTGTCGTCGTCGAGGAGGACGGACGTGTCCCGGGCGCGGACGTCACCGGTGTCGCTGCCCGTGGCCACCGCGTACAGCCGGTCGGCGCCCAGGAGGCGGGCCCGCAGACCGTGCCGCTTCAGGTCCTCGTCCCGCACCCAGCACACCGCGAGGTCCAGGCTGCCGTCCGCGACCCGGGCGGCCTGCGTGTGCGAGGGCGCGATCCAGGCGTCCACATGCACCTGGGCCACACCGGCGGTGCGCGCGGTCAGGTCCGTGGGGAGCCAGTTGACGTAGCCCAGCCGGACCGCTTCCGAGCCCGCCAGCCGGCCGGCCCTGCGCCGGAGGTCGTCGGCGCGTTCCAGCAGGGCGCGGGTGTGCGGGAGCAGGGCGGCACCGGCCGGGGTGAGGGAGACCGAGCGACGGTCGCGGTCGAAGAGCCGTACACCCAGATCGCGTTCGAGGGCCTTGATCTGCTGGGAGAGGGAGGGGCCCGCGATCAGGAGGCGGTCGGCGGCCCGGCCGAAGTTCAGCTCCTCGGCGACGGCGACGAAGTACCTCAGTTGGCGCAGCTCCACGCCCGTCATGCTACGCGGGCTGGGAGGCCGGAACTCCCAGCAGGGAGCGAGCCCGTCGTGGCGCCCGCGCCGGTCCCGGGCCACGATGAGGGCATGGAGACCCGGCACCCTGTCGCCTGGCCGGGCGGGCCCGAACGGAGCGAGGTCATGCGAGAGTTCCTGGTCGAGATCACCACCACCATTCCCGAGGGCACCGCCAAGGACGAGGTCGACCGGCGCCGCGCCGCCGAGGCCGTCCGCTCCCGCGAACTGGCCGCGACCGGCCACCTGGGACGGCTGTGGCGCCCGGTCGGCGAACGGCGCAGCATCGGCATCTGGCTCGCCGACGACGAGGACCAGCTCCACGAGAAGGTGCTCGGCACCCTGCCCCTCGCCCCGTGGATGACCTTCGCCGTCACTCCGCTGGAACCGCACCCGAACGATCCCGGTCATGCGGAGTAACTCGCCCTGCCTGCAAGGGATTTCACCGCCATGAGCCCCGGTGCTCAAGTCCCTTCGACCCGGGCGGACGGCCCGCTCCTGTCGCCCTGGACCCATGTCGCCCGGGTCGCCGCGGCGCTCGCGGCGGGCATGGGGGTCGGCCGCTTCGTCTACACCCCGATCCTCCCGCTGATGCACGCCCAGGCGGGCCTGTCCACCGGCGCCGGCGCCCACCTGGCCACCGCCAACTACGTCGGTTACCTCGTCGGGGCGCTCGCGGGCACCCTCTCCCCCGCCCTGGTCCGCTCCCGCACGACCCTGCGCGGCGCGCTCGTCCTGCTGATCGGCACCCTTGCCGCGATGCCCGCCACGCACAGCACGGAGCTGTGGCTCACCCTGCGGCTGCTGGCGGGCGCGGCGAGCGCGCTGATCTTCGTCGTCGCGGTCAACTCGCTCCTCGGCCATCTCCGCGACCACCCGCCGCACCTGCCCGGCTGGGGCTTCGGCGGCGTCGGCGCCGGCATCGCGCTCTCCGGCCTCCTGGTCCTCGCCCTGCGCCCGATCGCGGACTGGCGGACCGCGTGGTGGGCCTCGGCCGCGCTCGCCGTCGTCCTGGCAGCGGCCTCGTGGAATCTACGGCCGGAGGCCCAGGTGTTGGCCGCGCCTGTGTCGTCCACGCACATGTCGGCTGCCCACACGTCGGCCGCGCACATCTCGACTGAGCACATGTCGTCCGCCAACGTGTCGTCCGCGCACAGGTCGGAAGCCCCTACGCCGACGGTCGACCGCCGTTTCGCCGCACTGTTCGTCAGCTACAGCCTGGAGGGCGTCGGCTACATCGTCGCCGGGACCTTCCTGGTCGCCGCGATCGCACAGGGCTCCCCCGGCTGGATCGGCGGCGGCGCGTGGGTGCTCGTCGGGCTGGCCGCCGTACCGTCCTCCGCGCTCTGGGCCCGGCTCGGGCGCCGCTGGTCGCGGCCCGGGCTGCTGCTGGTGGCGCTGGTGATCCAGGCGGTCGGCATCGCGCTGCCCGCACTGGTCGGCGGGGTGGCCGCGGCCCTGGTCTCGGCGCTGCTGTTCGGTGCGACCTTCATCGGCGTCAGCACCCTCGCGCTGGCCACCGGGACCCAGTTGCGCTTCCCGCGCTCGGTGGCGCTGCTGACCGCCGGCTACTCCGTCGGCCAGATCCTCGGTCCGCTCGCCGTCGCCCCGCTGCTGCGCCACGGTTACCGCCCGGCCCTGCTCCTGGCCGCCCTGGTGGTCCTCGCCGCGGCCGTCGCCGCCGCCGTCCTGCGGGCCGGCTCCCCGCACCACGCGGTGGCGGTACGGCAGTCCGTGCCGAAGCAGGGACTGCGGACCGCGCCCACCGACGCCGGCCGCTGATCAGGCGGGATGGGCGGCGCGGGCGCCGAGCAGAGCGAGGCAGTTGGCCCAGAGGGGGCTCAGCCGCCCGGTGTTGTTGTAGAGCTTGGCGAACATCACCTGGCCCTCAAGCTGCGCGACGACGGACCGCGCCGCCTCCCGGGTGTCGGTCACGGTGACGTCCCCGCGGTCGCGGGCCTCGATGACGACCGCGTCGACCATCTCGACCTGGGCGTCGAAGATCTCCTGCAACCGGGTGCGGACGGCCTCGGTCTGGTTGCTCATCTCCAGGCTGAGGTTGCCGAACAGACAGCCCAGCACGGTCCCGCAGCCCTGCTGTCCGGCACGCAGGCCGGCCTCCGTCTCCTCGAACAGCCGCCGGAGCCGCTCCAGCGGTTCGGCGCCCCCGCTCGCGGCGCTCAGGACGCGTGTCCACTCCCGCCGCTGCTCCGCCCAGTGCTCGTCGACGACGGCCAGTGCGAGGGCCTCCTTCGACTCGTAGAAGTAGTAGAAGCTGCCCTTCGGCACCCCGGCCGCCCGGCAGATCTCGGCCACTCCCAGCGCCGAGTAGCCGCGCGCCTCGAAGAGCGAGCGCCCGGCGGCGAGGATCTTCTCTCCGGCATCACTGGTCCTACCCATACGCCAACTATACGACCGGTCGGCTATGCGCCGCCGAGCCCCTCCAGCCGGGCCACCAGCTCCGCCGCGGTCGACTTGATCGTCTCCAGCCCCGGCCTCCCCCACGGCCTGGGCTCCGTGTCGACGACACACACGGTGCCCAGCACCATCCCCGTGGAGTCGATGAGCGGCGCCCCCAGATAGGAACGGATGCCGAACTCGTCGACGACCGGATTGCCCGCGAACCGCGGATAGTCGCAGACATCCTCAAGAACCAGTGCCTTACGTCGGACCACCACATGGGGGCAGAACCCATATTCACGCGCCAGCTGCCGCCCCACCTCGGGCTTGGCATGCTCCCCGCTCTTGGCGGCCCGGGGCAGCTCCGCACCGCCCGGAGTGTGCAGACCGACGAAGAACTGCCGGTTCTCGTCAATGAAGTTGACCATGGCGTACGGCGCCCCGGTGAGCTCGGCGAGATGGTCCGCGAAGGCGTCGAGCGCCGGGTCCGGGTGCTTCCCCAGGCCCAGCCCCCGCAGCCGTCGCATCCGCCCGGGTGCCTCCTTGTCCTCGGGCGTGAGCAGCAGACGACCGGCCGGACGCGGCGGGTCGTAGCTCATGGGCGTACTCCGTCCTTGTGGACGTATGTCATAGAGGAACTCCGTGAAGGGTGTGTGGGGATCACATGTGGGCACCATGGCTCGGCGCATGCGCCGGGGCGTGCTCGATGAGATGGCGTACGAGGGTCAGCAGGGTCTGCACCCCGGAACTGGAGATCCGCGCGTCGCAGCGCACGACCGGGATCCCGGGGTCGAGATCTATGGCGGCCCGCACCTCCTCGGGGTCGTAGCGGTAGGAGCCGTCGAACTCGTTGATCGCGACGATGAATCCGAGGCCGCGCTGCTCGAAGAAGTCGACGGCGGCGAAGCACTCCTCCAGGCGGCGGGTGTCGGCGAGGATGACCGCGCCGAGCGCCCCCTCGGACAGTTCGTCCCACATGAACCAGAACCGCTCCTGTCCGGGGGTGCCGAACAGATAGAGCACGTGTTCCGGGTCGAGGGTGATCCGGCCGAAGTCCATCGCCACGGTCGTCTCGACCTTGTTCTCGATGCCTTCGAGATCGTCGGTCGCGGCACTGACCGTGGTGAGCAACTCCTCCGTACTGAGCGGAGCGATCTCGCTCACCGCGCCGACGAAGGTCGTCTTGCCGACGCCGAAGCCGCCCGCCACCAGGATCTTCAGTGCGGTGGGGAAGGGATCGTGGCCGCTCACGTAGTCAGAGCTGTCGTCGTAGTCCATCGAGCACTGCCTCCAGAAGAGACCGGTCAGTGGGGTTGTGGTGGAACTCGGGCGGCTTGGTGGTCAGCGCTCCGCAGTCGACCAGGTCCGACAGCAGCACCTTGGTGACCACCGCCGGCAGCTTCAGGTGGGCGGCGACCTCGGCGACCGAGACGGGCGCGCGGCACAGGTCGAGCGCCTGCGCGTGCTCGGGGCCGAGATAGCCGAGGGGCGTGGCGCCGGTGGCCATCACCTGCGACAGGAGGTCGAGCGCGATGGACGGCCGGGTACGGCCGTTGCTGACCGTGAAGGGGCGCACAAGACGTCCGGCCGCGTCGTCCAACCAAGGCCCGTCGCCGGCCGTCGCCACGCTCAAGGCCTCATCGCAGGGGATTCGACGGCGTGCTGCCGGGGCGCGGTCACGAGGTAGGGGCGGACGCTCTTGACCAGCATCGCCATCTCGTAGCCGAGGACGGCCGCGTCGGCCTCGCGGCCGGCGAGCACGGCGAGACAGGTGCCGGAGCCGGCGGTGGTGACGAAGAGCAGGGTCGAGTCCAGCTCGACGACGACCTGCCGGACGTCTCCGCCGTCACCGAAGCGGACGCCCGCGCTCCGGCCGAGGGAGTACAGCCCGGAGGCCAGCGCAGCCATGTGGTCGGCGCTGTCGGGGTCGAGCCCGTGAACCGACTTCACGAGGCCGTCGCAGGAGAGCAGTACCGCGCTGGTGGTGTGCGGTACGCGCTGCACGAGGCCGCTCATCAGCCAGTCGAGATCGGATACATGGCCGGTCGGCGCGTCGCTCGCCATGGTGGATCGACTCCTTGGGGTACGAAGGTCTGCGGGAGCGCGGGTGGGGGTGCGGTGGTGGGACGCCGTGATCGTGGGGGTGGGGGCGTGCGTGGTCATCCGGCTGATGCGCTCCCGTCGTGCCGGGCGGTGAGGTCGTGACCGGGTACATGCACGTGGGCTTCGGCTATGGGTGCCACGTCCATGTGGGGGGCGAGGGTGAGCGGCCCCATCTCTGTGTGGGCTGCGGGGGTGTGGTCGCCCAGGGCGTGGTCTGCCGGGGTGCGGTCGGCGAGGAGGAAACGGTCTGTGCCGGTGCGTGCGGCGGAGAGAGCTGAGCTGGTGCCGGTACCTGCGTTGGTGCCGGCGCTTGTGTCGGAACCCGTGTGGTCGGAGCCCATGTGAGGCTGGCTCATATACAACCCGCCTGTGTGCACCCCGTTCATGTGCAGGGGCTCCATGTGGCTTGCCTCCGTGTGGGCCGACTCCATGTGCGCCGTGTCCATGTGTGGCCCGCCCGTCTGTGGCAACTCCGCATGCGACACCTCCACGTGCCGGACGTCCGTGTGGAGGGCTTCCATGTGCCCAACGTCCACGTGCGGCACCTCCACGTGCGGGACGTCCATGTGGGGTGACGCCATGTCGGCCTCCTCCACCAACTCCGCCGCCTCCATGTGCTGTTGTGCCTCCGCGAGGCCGATCCCGCGTTGGAAGGCCGCCATCAGGTCCGGGTCGTGGCCGACGGGGTGTTCGGAGTCCTGGCGGGGTGCGGGGCCGTCGCGGAGTTGGGGTGCGATGTGTTCCTGGGCGCGGCGCCTGGGCAGTTGGGGAGGCTTGCCCATGGTGCCGCGTACCGCGCCGCCCCGTGGGACGGGCGGTGTGGCCACGTTGGTCGCCACGGTGTGCCGGTCGTCGGGCCGGATGCCGGGTACGGCCTCCGCCGGGTTGGACCGTTCCGCGCGGGCGCCGCGCACGGGCAGCGGCACCGGTCCGCCGCCGCTCGGCACCGGCGCGACGGGCGGTGCGGAGTCCCGTCGTTGATGCCGTCCCGGTGCCCCGGACTCACGCTGGTGCCGCCCGGGCGCGGCGGGCGTCGCCCCGGGCGCACCCTGCTGGCCGGCGGCCCGCGGACCACCTTCGGCACCACCCCGGGCACCTCCTTGGACCCCGCCCGTCCCACCCTGCGTCCCGCCTTGCGCTCCGCCCTGCGGGGACTGCTGCGGAGGCAGGAGCGGGCGCCCTCCGCCCATCGTGTCCTCCGGCCGTCCCACGGCTCCGGGGGCGCCCGGCGCCGTACCCAACAGGGCCTGCGGCACGACGAGTACGGCCTGTACCCCGCCGTAGATGTTGGTCTGGAGGCGGACGTGGATGCCGTGGCGGCGGGCGAGTTGGGAGACCACGAACAGGCCGATGCGGCCGTCGGCCAGCAGGCTGGCGACGTTGACCTGGTCGGGGTCGGTGAGCAGGGCGTTCATACGGCTCTGTTCGCCGACGGGCATGCCGAGTCCGCGGTCCTCGACCTCGACGGCGAGCCCCGAGGTCACGAGGTTGGCGCGGAGCAGGACCTGGGTGTGCGGGGCGGAGAACACCGTGGCGTTCTCGACGAGTTCGGCCAGCAGGTGGATCACGTCGGCGACGGCGTGGCCGCGCAGGGTGCCGTCGATCGGCGGCACGAGTTTGACGCGGGAGTACTGCTCGACCTCGGCGATGGCGGAACGCAGCACCTCGGTCATGGAGACCGGGTTGCTCCACTGTCTGCGGGAGACGGCGCCGCCGAGGACGGCGAGGTTCTCGGCGTGGCGGCGGATGCGGGTGGCGAGGTGGTCGACGTGGAAGAGGCCCTTGAGCAGGTCGGGGTCCTCGATCTCGTTCTCCAACTCGTCGAGGATGGAGATCTCCCGGTGCACGAGGGACTGCAGGCGTCGGGCGAGGTTGACGAAGACCTCGACCTTCTGTTCACTGCCGGCCTGGCTGGAGAGCTGGGAGGCGGATACGACGGCGGTGACGGCGCCGTCGTGGGCGCGGGCCAGGTCGGCGGCGAGCAGGTCGAAGTCGTCGGCGTCCCCCGGCGGCCGACCGCGCGGCTTGCGCTGGGGCGGGCCCTCGCCGCGGCGCAGCGCCTCGACCAGGTCGCGCAGATCGGCCTCGCCGCGCGCGCTGTCGCGGCGCAGCGCGCCGATGCGGTCGCTGACGGAACCGGCGGCGCGACCGGCAGCCACGGCGGCGATCAGGATGCCCGCGAACGTCACCGACGTGGCTCCGGCGAGGACGCCCCAGAGGGTGAGGCTGGTCCGTGCTCCGGTGGAGCGGACGGTGAACAGGACGGCCGCGCTGGCGCTCAGCGCGACCGCGACGGGCGGGAGCACGGCGAGGCGCAGGAGCTGGGATCGTATGTGCGTCTCGGGCAGTGCGGGCACGGGGCGGGCGGCCGGTCGCCCGTGCCGGCCGCCCTCACGGCGGTCTGCGCGTGCGGCCGGTGCACGGAGTTGAGACATCGGCGTCCTCGTACTGGTGCGTCGGACCTGTTTGCTCGCGCGGGGTGCGCGATTCGGACATACGCCATCGCGGTGCCGGTCGAGAGAGCCGAAAAAATCGGCCCTGCGTCGCCCGGCGGACACTCACAGTAGTCGTCAACGCATCAGGTGCGATGGGCAGTTGACAAAGTCCCACGGCGAGCGTCCCGCTCTGGTATGAGGCCTCGCACGACAGACCGATAACCACCGCGACCGCTCGTCGAAGATGGACAAAGAATCGATCGCCCCTGATCAGAACCAGTCATGAACGGGCGCCGGGCACAGAGGAGTTCGATGCAGCCAGGCTCCGCCGCCCGGCCGCTCCGAGCTCGGCGGCCGGTCCGACAGAGCGATTTCGGGAGATGCGTCCCACCCTCCGCCGTGACCCCGGCACATCACAGGCAGTGTCCGCCGGAGCCCGCCGGCTGAGCGCGCGGAACCGATCTTGTCCGGATGCTGTCCGGACAGGAGTGGCGTCACTTCTGTCGGCTCGGCGGCCCTCGGCGCCTACACGTGGGGTGCCATGTCGGGGTTCTGCATCCTGGACCCGGACCAGATGGGTGGGGCGCAGGGCGTGCGGGGCGGTCACGTAGTGACGCGGCCGGTCGGTTCGCAGTGCGTCACGTCGGACGGCACGGGCACCGAGCCGGTGCCGGACCGGGCGAACCCCGTGATCTTCCTGGGTCTCCCGCTGCCGCTGCTCGCGCTCACGACGGGGACCCTACGCGGGCGTACGGCGGCTCCGTGCCCCGCGGTGAAGCGTCCCCTTCGACGACGCGGCGGATCCGACCGCCGAGACCGCCTCCGCCGTCGAGGGGACTGTCGCCCGTGTCAGCGCTCGTTCGCCAGGTCGAGTTCCGCCTGGGTCGCCGCCGCCTTCGACTCGGGCTGGGACCCCGCCTCCACCGGCTCGGCACTCTGCCAGGGACGCGCGAGTGTGCCTCCGAAAGGCTCCCACCAACGGTCCGTCGCCAGCTCGGCGCCCGGTTCGAACGGCTCGCCCGGCCTCGGTGTCGCGACGGCCTGGCCCGCCGCTTCCGCCGCGTCCGCGGTCCACTCGCCGGGCTCGGCCCACGCGTGCAGCGCCAGATTGAACGTGGCCCAGTGGATGGGCAGCAGCACCCCGTGCGCCTGCCCGCCCTGGAGGTCCAGGTGGGCGCGCATGCCCTCCTCGGGCGTCATGTGGATGTCGGGCCAGAACTCGCTGTAGGCGCCGATCTGGATCATCGTGGCGTCGAACGGGCCGTGCGCGGCGCCGATGTCCTTGAAGCCCTCGAAGTAACCGGTGTCGCCGCTGTGGTAGATCCGGTGCTCGTCACCGGCGACGACCCAGGAGGCCCACAGGGTGTGCTGGGTGTTGCGCAGGCCCCGGCCGCAGAAGTGGCGGGCCGGGGTCGCGGTCAGGGTGAGGCCGCCGACCTTGGTCTCCTCGTTCCAGTCCAGCTCGCGCAGCCGGTCCGGTGAGACACCCCAGTGCTCCAGGTGGGCGCCGACACCGAGCGGCACGGCGAAGAGGGTGTCCGTGTCGGCCAGCGCCTTGATCGAGGGCATGTCCAGGTGGTCGTAGTGGTCGTGCGAGATGACCACGACGTCGACGGGGCCGAGAGCGGCCAGCGGCAGGGGTACCGGGTGCAGCCGCTTGGGGCCGGCGAACGGGAAGGGGGAGCAGCGCTCGCCCCAGACCGGGTCGAAGAGGACCCGGTGGCCGTCGATCTCCGCCAGCACGCTGGAGTGGCCCATCCACGTCAGGCGCAGCCCGGTGGCGGCGGGCTTGGCCAGGTCGGCGAGCGTGGTGGCGTGCACCGGCAGCGTGCCGTCGGGGGCGCGGCGGACGCGCGCCTCCTTGTCGAGGTAGGCCTTGCCCATCTCGCGCATCGTGCCGCCGGACGGGCGGACGTTCGTGTTGCCCCCGGGGTTCTGGAAGACCCCGTCCTTGAAATGGGGCGATCTGCGGATGCGCGCCAGGCGCTCGCCGCTCGGGTCCGCGCCGAAGGCCGCGGGCTGCAGCGCGCGGAGCCCGGAGCTCAGGGTACGGATTCCGGTCACGATGCCTCCAGGTGGAGTCGGTCAGGCTTTCCATTATGGTCGACCCCTGTGACAACGCCGGTGCATCGGCTTCACGGGGCCGTCATTCCAAGGAAAGACCAAAGTTCCACGCCCGGGGTTGACGCCGCGGACCGGAATTCGATCTTCCGTTGACAGGACCCGGCACCACTTCCGATACTGACTCGCCGTTCAGTACCCGCCGTCCGGTACGCGCTTCGCCACTTGCCCTGTCGGCCGACGCCGCGAGGAGTCCGTATGACCACCCCCTTGATGTCGCTCACCTGGACCGACCACGTCACCGGCCGCCGGGGCTTCCTGGTCGTCGACCGGCTGGTGCGCGGGGTGTCCAGCGGCGGACTGCGGATGCGGCCGGGCTGCACGCTCGACGAGGTGGCAGGGCTGGCCCGGGGCATGACCATGAAAGAGGCGCTGCACTACGACCCGGAGGGCCGGTACATCCCCCTGGGCGGCGCCAAGGGCGGCATCGACTGCGATCCCCAGGACCCGGTGTCGTACGGCCTCCTCGTGCGCTACCTGCGCGCCATGCGGCCGTACATCGAGAGCTTCTGGACGACGGGTGAGGACCTCGGGCTCACCCAGGACCTGGTCGACCGGGCCGCCGCGGAGGCGGGGCTCGTGTCGTCGATCCAGGCGGTGTATCCGCTCCTCGACGACGAGGCCGCGGCGCGGCGGCGGCTCGCGGACGCGTTCGCGGTCGAGGTGGACGGGATCGGTCTCGACGAGCTGGTCGGTGGCTGCGGGGTCGCCGAGTCGGTGCTCGCGGCGCTGGACCGGGTGGGCGTGCCGTACGCGGGGACGCGGGTCGCCGTGCAGGGTCTGGGCACCATGGGCGGGGCCACGGCGCGGTTCCTCGCGCGCGCGGGGCTGACGATCGTGGCCGTCGCCGACGTCAAGGGCACGGTCGTGAACCCGGCCGGGCTCGACGTGGACGCGCTGCTCGCGGCGCGGGACGCGTACGGCACCGTGGACCGGTCCGTGCTGCGCCCCGGCGACCGCGAACTCCCGGGTGGGGACTGGCTGTCCGTCGAGGCGGAGGTGCTGGTACCGGCGGCGGTGTCGTACGCGGTCGACACCACGAACCAGGGGGCGGTCACCGCGCGCTGGATCGTCGAGGCGGCCAACATGCCGGTGCTGCCGGAGGCGGAGGAGCTGCTGTCCGCGCGCGGAGTCGTCGTACTGCCGGATGTCGTCGTGAACTCCGGGACGAACGCCTGGTGGTGGTGGACCCTGTTCGGCGACATCGGTGCGGACGCGGACGAGGCGTTCGCCCACACCCGGCGTTCGATGCGCGCCCTGATCGAGCTGATGCTGGCCCGCGCGGAGGCCGACGGGACGACACCGCGCGCCGCCGCACACGCGATCGTCGCCGACCGGCTGCCGGTCATCGCGGAGCGGTTCGGCTGGTACCGGTGAGGCACGGGGCAACAGCTTCGCGGACCACGGAATAGGGTGGCCGCGTGGCGAGAGTGCGGTTGGGCGTGGCGGAGCGGCGTGCGGAGTTGTTGCGGGCCGCCGTCGAGCAGATCGAGGCGCGGGGTGTGGCGGCGGTCAGGATCGCCGACGTGGCCTCGGCGCTCGGAGTGAGCAACGCGCTGGTGCTCTATCACTTCTCGACCAAGGAGAAGCTCGTCGCCGCCGCGTTCACCTTCGCCGCCGAGGACGATCTCGCGCATCTGCGCAAGCTGCTCGGCCGCCGTACGACCGCGCTGCGCCGGCTGCGGGCGGCGGTGCGCTGGTACGCGCCGACCGGGCAGGCCAAGGGCTGGCGGCTGTGGATCGAGGGCTGGGCGGCGGCGCTGCGCGAACCCGCGCTCCTGGAGGTGACGCGCGATCTCGACCGGCAGTGGAAGCGGGCGCTCGCGGAGGTCGTCGCCGAGGGAGTGATCGCGGGCGAGTTCCACTGCGCGGACCCGAACGCGGCGGCCCTGCGCCTGACGGCCCTCCTGGACGGACTGGCCGTACAGATGACGGCGTACGGGGGCGCCGTGTCGCGGACGCGGGCCCTGGAGTGGGTCGACGAGGCGCTCGCGCGGGAACTCGGCCTGGAGCGGGCGGCGTTGACCGCTCCCTGAGACGGGCGGAGTTCCCTGGCGCAGCGGAACGGCCTGCGGTCGCTCTCAGACCCCGGGCACGTCCCCCTTCGCGCAGCGCCCCTGCCGCTCCGTCAAGCGACCGACTCGATCCGCATCTTGATGTCGTCGGGCGACAGCGCGCCCTTGGCCTCCACGTGGTCGCCGGAGGACTCGCCGCGCAGTCGGCGTCCGATCCACGGCACCAGGTACTCGCGCGCCCAGTGCACGTCGTCGCGGCGGATGTCGAGCGTGCCGCGCGGCGGCAGCGGTGGCCAGGGCTGGTCCGGGTCGGCCGGGACCTCGACGCCCAGGACCTGACCGGCGCGGAGCGCCACGCGCGTGTGCCCCTCGGGAGAGAGGTGGAGCCGGTCGCCGTCCCAGGCCCGGCGGTCCTGGACCGTCTTGAGGGACCACAGGTCGAGCACCGGGCAGCCGTAGCGGTCGGCGATGGCCCGCACATGTCCGTTGTAGGTGGCGATCTTGCCGCGCAGGTGCTTGAGCACGGGCACGTTGCGCGTGTCGAAGCCGGTCGTCACCAGGACGGAGCCGACGGCGGAGGTGAGGTCGGCGACCGCGCGTTCGAAGCGCTCGGCGACCTCGTCGGGGTCGGTGCCGGGACGGATGATGTCGTTGCCGCCCGCGCAGAAGGAGACCAGGTCCGGGCCGATCTCCTTGGCCCGGGTGAGCTGGTCGGCCACGATCTGGTCGAGCAGCTTCCCGCGCACCGCGAGGTTGGTGTACTCGAAGTCGCCCTCGGGCCGCCGGTCCGCGAGCAGTACCGCGAACCGGTCGGCCCAGCCGACCATCGCCCCGTCGGGCCCGGGGTCGCCGACGCCCTCGGTGAAGCTGTCCCCCACCGCCACGTACGACCCGATCACTGATCTGTTGTCACTCTTCGAATCGTTAGCCACGGCAACCATAGTTCACCCTGGACTGTGACCTACGCGATCGTATTTTGGGGTTGACGGGCGGTGAGATAAGCCACTTGTAAAGGGTTGTCCAAAGTCGGAATAAGCCCCTGGCCAGGGGCGTTGACCCCGGGAACTGCCCCGCGCCGGGCCCCTGACGTCAGCCGACTGTGACGCCGTGCGAGCGGAGGTAGGCGACCGGGTCCACGTCCGAGCCGTAGTACGGCGTGGTCCGGATCTCGAAGTGCAGGTGCGGGCCGGTCACATTGCCGGTCGCCCCGGAGAGGCCGATCTGCTGGCCCTCGGTCACGGTCTGGCCGGCCGAGACGGACAGCTGCGACATGTGGGCGTACTGCGAGTACTCGCCGTCCGCGTGCCGGATGACGACCTCGTTGCCGTAGGCGCCGTCATAGGCCGCCGAGACGACCGTGCCCGCGGCGACCGCCTTGACGGTGGTGCCGGTCGGGACGACGAAGTCGACGCCCGTGTGATAGCCGCTGGACCACATGCTGCCCGCGACGTGGTAGCCGGTGCCGATGGTGCCGCCGGTCACGGGGAGGGTGTAGCCGCTGGACGTGCTGGTGGTGTCGGCGCTCTGCGTGGCGGTCGTCTTCTTCGACGAAGAAGACGAGGAGGAGGACGAAGAGGAGGAACCAGACGAACTGGACGACGAGCCGGACGACTTGCTCGTGCCCGTCGTGGCCTTCTCGCCGAGGGAGAGCTTGAGGCCCGGGTGGATCAGCGACGGGTCGGCGCCGATGGCCTCGCGGTTGTCCTGGTAGATCTTCTTCCAGCCGCCGGTGACGTCCTGGTCCTCGGCGATCTTCGCGAGCCAGTCGCCCGCCTTCACCGAATACGTCTTGACGCCCCCGGTCTTCGCGGTCGCCGCCTTCTCCGTCACGGCCTTCTCGACCACCGGAACCGACTGAACGGCCTTTTCCGGAGCGGAAGTCGATGTGGCGGCATGGGCACCGGCGGCCCCCATGAGCGGAAGGGCGAGCGCGGCGCCGCCGGTTCCGGCTACGGCTATCGAGCGGGTGAGGCGCTGGGCCTTGGGACGGCGGTGCTTACCCTTCGCGGGCATGACGAATTCCTCTCCGGCGCCTGCGGGGTGAGCTGTCGGGTGCGGGCTGGAGATGCCCGGCCGCGCGCTGGTCGCGGCTTTACCCCAAGCCCGTTCCGGAGACCGGAACAGGCGTCCTACCTGTGGGTCCCCCGCTCCTGCCGCATACGGGTGGGTGTGTGCGGAGTCCGGTCGGCGGCAGGATTGGGCGTCCGTCCGGATTGGTGGCGAACGTAAGCGAGGAAGACGCAAAGGGACAAGCAGGGGGTTCCACGGTTTTTCGTTTCCTGTGATCTCCTGTGGGAATTCACAGTCACCCTGCGTGAATTCCCACTCGACTTCTTCCTCAATTCCCCTGGAAAAGCATGTCAATTACGTGAACATGACGAGCGACGTACGGTCACGGATATGACGCTGCTCACGTACAACCCCTCAGGTTCCCTTATTCCAGAGCGAGTTGTAACGAAGGCTGCAATTCGGGCAGAAGGCTCAGATGCGACGCAGCCGGAGAACCGTCGCATCGAGGTCACCGCGCAGCCCGGTCCGCAGTCCGTGGTGCAACAGGACGGCACCCCGGTGGACTTCGCCCGTTTCGAGGCATTCGTACGATGCTGTCGGGTCGAGCCCGCGCAGCCGGAGCGCCGGTACCGGCTCGCCGTAGTGCTGCGCCTGGAGCAGGGCGAGGACGACGCTCTCGTCGCCGCGTGTGTACTGCACGGCACTCAGTCCGCCGGTCGGCGGGCGCAGCCGGTGGAGGTCGCCGTGCTGCACGAGCGGCCGGATCTCCTTGTAGAGGCCGATCCACTCGCGGGCCTCGGCGAGCTCCTCCTCGGTCCACTCCGAGAGGTCGCCACCCACGCCGAGCACTCCGGCCATGGCGCTCACGAACCGGAAGCGCAGGCTGCTGACCCGGTCGTTGAGCTGGGTGTTGGGGCTGTCGGTGACCCAGGCGGCCATCACGCGCGCGGGGTGGATCTGGCTGAAGCCGTGCTGGATGGCGAGCCGGTCGAGCGGGTCGGTGTTGTCCGAGGTCCACACCTGGTCCGTACGGCTGAGGATGCCGAGGTCGATCCGGCCGCCGCCGCCCGAGCAGGACTCGAAGGCCACACCGGGATGGGCCTCCCGCAGCCGGTCCAACAGGGCGTAGAGCGCGCGCACATGGTCGACCCAGAGGCGCTGCGGATAGGCGTCGCCGGGCCAGCCGGCGTCGGTGAAGCAGCGGTTGAAGTCCCACTTCACATAGTCGATGGGGGCGCTGGAGAGGAGTCCGTCGAGCTGCTCCCAGAGGTACTCCTGGACGTCCTCGCGGGCCAGGTTGAGGATGAGCTGATTGCGGAACTCCGTCCGCTTTCGTCCCTCTTGATACTGCACCCAGTCCGGGTGGGCGCGGTACAGGTCGCTGTCCGGGTTGATCATCTCGGGCTCGACCCAGATGCCGAACTGCATGCCCAGTGAGTGGACGCGGTCGGCGAGCGGCTTGAGACCGGCGGGGAAGCGGTCCGGGTTGGGGGTCCAGTCGCCGAGTCCGGCGCGGTCGCTGGTGCGGGCGCCGAACCAGCCGTCGTCGACCACGAACAGCTCGACGCCTGCCGCCGCCGCACGCTGCGCGAGGACCTCCTGCTGCTCCTCGGAGATGTCGAACTGCGTGGCCTCCCAGGAGTTGTAGAGCACCGGCCGGTCCTGGTCCGCGTCCGGGATGACGTACGTCCGCTGGTAGGCGTGCCAGGTGCGGCTGGCGCCGCCGAAGCCGGCGTCGCTCCACAGGGCCGCGAAGAGGGGCGTCGTGAAGGACTCCCCGGCCGCGAGGCTCAGCAGCCCGGACTCGTCGTACCCGGCGCCGCCGGTGATCTGAACGCGCGCGTCCGGGAGCTGGGCCACGGCGATCCGCCAGGACCCCGACCAGCCGAGGGCGCAGCCGTAGACCTCGCCGCGCTCCTCGGTCGCGTCGGTGTCGAGCGCGACCCAGGGGAGGTACTGGTGTCCGGTGTGGCCGCGGCGGCTGCCGATGACCTTCTCACCGTAGGTGAGGGGGGAGCGCACCAGCCGTGACTCGGCGGCCCAGCGTCCGTGCACGTGCGACAGCTGCCACTCCTCCCGGTCGGGCAGCGTCCAGGTGGCGGAGTCGGCGCGCAGCAGCTCCAGCGGCTCGGTCCCCTCGTTGTCGAGGACCGTCCAGCGTTCCACGACGTCGCCGCGCGTCCGGTAGTGCAGGGTGATCGCCAGTCCGCCGTCGCGGAAGCGGAGCCGCAGTTCGTCGCCGTCCGTGTCGTAGCGGTCGAAGGTCCACTCGGTGCCGCGCCGTTCCGGTGTGCGCACCGACAGGGCGGGGCGGACGAAGCGGGGGCCTCCCTCGACCGGGTACTCCTCGTGCCCGTCGAGCGGGGCCTCGAAGGAGGAGCCGCCGGGGAGCGGGCGGGCGGCGAGTTCCTCGGCGTCGGCGAGCGCGATGCGGGGACCCCAGTGGAGATGGAGCAGTTCGTCGCGTTCGGTGAGATGGACGGCGTAACTGCTCGTGGGTCCGGACAGCACCCACGTACGGCCGTTCTCGGCGGTCTCCAGCATCAAGTCCCTCACAGATTCGAACAAGTCCACTCAAGCGCCAACATCATCAATGGTGCGGGACCTGCGAGGCAACGCCTGTGGAGAAGTCATAACCTGTGGAAACCCGTGTCACGCGTCCGGGTCAGCGATGCCGGCCCGGTCCGGTCAGCACTCCGCTGAAGCCGGCCAGGACGGAGGGGTTGGCGGCGAGCCAGGCCCGTACCCGGTCCGCCCCGTGCCCGTCGGCCGGACCGGACCGGAAACAGGTGTCCAGGGTGTCGAGCAGGGCGCCGACCGCGCGGCGGGCCAGTGGCTCGCGCACCCGGTCGTGCGCCTTGGCGGCGCGGTCCCTCCACAGCCGTACCTCGTCGGCCGCCGTCGAGGCGGTGGGCGGGCCGAAGGCCGCGACGGCCACCATGCCGAGGGCGGCCATCGCTCTGCGGTCGAGCGGTGCCGTGGGGCTGTCCCAGACGCCGGCGAAGAACGTCCGGGCCTCCGGGAAGCGGTCCCCGTGGAAGGCGAGCGCTCCGCGCAGGACGGCCGCGGCGGCGCGCACATCGTCCGCGCCCACTTCGTCGGCGAGCCGCGCCACCTCCGTGAGCCGGTGCCCGGCCGTGCCGATCGCGCCCTCCCCGATGTCCAGGCACACGATCCGCAGCGCGGTGTAGGCGTAGAGGGCGCGTGCGCCGATGGAGCGCAGGACGAGGACCGCCTCGGTCCAGTGCTCGCGGGCCCGGTCGCGGAAGCCGCCGCTCTCGTCCGCGTCGCCGCAGAGCACGAGGGAGAACGCCCTCGCGTAGTCGTCGCCCGCGGCGCGCGCCGCCGCGACGGCGGTCCGGCCGTGGGCACGGGCGCCGTCGATGTCCCCGCGCTGGAGGCAGTACGTCGTCCAGTTGGTCTGGAGGACAGCGCGGTCCCAGTGGAAGGCGGTGCCCGCGATCCCGTTCTCGGCCCGTACGAAGAGTTCCTCCACGTCGTCGTGGCGCCCGCTCAGCATGGCGTGGAACGGTTCGTGACAGGCTCCCAGGACGGCGAGGTCGGGGTTCTTCGCCCGTCGGCACGTCACCTGGTACTGGTCGATGAAGAGGCCGGCCTCGGCGTGCCGGCCGACGACGTGACTGAGCCAGACGAGCCAGGTGAGCGCGCGGAAGAGCGCCAACTCGTCCGCCTCGGTGGGCTCCACGACGTCGTAGGCGCGCAGGCTGCGCCGGAGTCGGTCGATGCCCTCCTCCTCCCGGCCGGTGATGGTCCAGTAGTAGGCCCGTCCCGCTTCCAGGCCCAGCGCCTCGGCCGTTCTCGCCCGGGCCATCAGCAGGTCGGAGGCCGCCCTGACGTTGGCGGATTCCGCGGTGTGCCGGCTGATCCACTCCCCCTGGTCGCCGGGCGCGATTCCGCCGGCGCTGCCGTGCACGAAGCGCAGGGCCCACGCCATGAAGCGTTCCTCCGCCTCGGCCTCCCGCCCTTCGGCCCGAAGCCGGTCCAGCGCGTACTCGCGGACCGTCTCCAGCATCCGCAGCCTGCTGCCGTCGGGCGTTTGGACGGTGAACAGGAGGGATTTGTCGACCAGTTGGGCCAGCACGCGCAAGGTCTCGTGGCGGTCCGCCCCGGGGAGGGAGAGCGCCGTCTCCGCCGTGTCGAGGGAGCAGCCGCCTACGTACAGGGCGAGTTCGGTCAGCACCCGCTGCTCGGTGGTGTCCAGGAGGGCGTAGCTCCAGTCGAGGACGGCGCGCAGGGTGCGGTGCCGGGCGGGAGCGGTCCGCTTGCCCTTGGCCAGCAGGGTGAAGCGGTTGTCGAGGCGGCGTTCGATCTCGGGCACGGGCAGCAACCGCACGTGTGCGGCGGCGAGTTCGACCGCGAGCGGCAGGCCGTCGAGTCTGCGGCAGAGCGAACGGATGTCGTCCAGCACCGGCCCCTCCGCGCTGAAGGCCGGGTCGATCATGACGGCCCGGGTGCCGAACAGCTCGGCGGCCTCGCCGTCGGACATCGGCGCCAGCGGGAACAGTCGCTCGCCCGCGACGGCCAGCGGAGCCCTGCTGGTGGCCAGGACGGTCAGCGCGGGACACCGGCCGAGCAGGACCGCCACGAGCGGGGCAACCGTGTCGAGCAGGTGCTCGCAGTTGTCGAGCACGAGCACGGCCTGACGCTCCGTCAAGAATGAGGTGAGCCGGTGCACATAGTCGTGCGGCGGCTGGTCCGGCCGTACCGAGGCGTCCGAAAGGCCCAGGGCCGCGGCAATCGCCGGAAGGACATCCGTGCCGTCCGCCGCGGCCAGCTCGACCCACCACGCGGCGTCGTACGAGGACGTCATCGACGCGCAGGCCTCCAGCACCAGGCGCGTCTTGCCGACACCACCGGGCCCCACGACGGTCACCAGCCGCTCCCGCTCCAGGGCCGCACGCAATCCGTCGAGGTCCGCCCCGCGGCCGACGAACGGGCCGAGGGGATGGTCGGGCCCGCCCCGGCCGGGGGCCGGACGGGAGTCGACGGATGCCGGGACCAGACGTACGACGTTCCTGGCCGCCGTCCCGGGGGACCGGTCGCGGGCGAGCAACTCCTCGTACAGGGACCGCAGTTCCGGGGAGGGATCGACGCCCAGCTCGGAGCGGAGCAGCCTGCGGCCCGCCTCGTACACGTCCAGGGCCTCCGCGTGGCGCCCGCAGCGGTGGAGGGCGAGCATCAGGCATGCCCGGGACCGTTCGCGCAGGGGTGCGCCGGAGACAAGTGCCGTGAGTTCGGAGACCAGTTCGGCGGCGCGGCCTAGTTCGAGACCGGCGGCAGCCGCGTCCTCCCGTGCGCCCAGGCGCAGTTCCTCAAGGCGCAGCCGCTCGGCGTCGAAGACCCGGCCCTTCAGATCGTCCAGGGCGCGGCCCCGCCACAGCTCAAGTCCCTTGCGCAGGACGCCTTCCGCGGTCCGGTACTCCCCCGCCGCCAGGTACTCGCGCCCCTCTCGGACCGCCGCCTCGAACCGGACCGTGTCGAGTTCGTCCTCCGGCGCCGGCACCAACTGGTATCCCCCGTAACGGGATTGAAGGCGCCGGTCCCCGCCGTGCGTCGCGAGGGCCGCGCGCAGCTTCGTCATCTGGACCTGGAGGGCGTTGACCGGGTCCTTCGCCCCGCGTTCCTCCCACAGTTCGTCGATGAGCGTGTCGCGGTGCACCACCGCTCCCCCGGCCAGCAGGAGCCGGCCGACGATCGCGCGGGAGACGGCACCCGGCAGAGCGACGGCACCGCTCGCGGCGGCGAGCTCCAGGCGGCCGAGGAGTCGGAAGTGGATGCCGTCATCGTTCATGTCTCGACCTTCGTGCACGTCGGCCACCGTACGGAAGCGGTGGCGGTTACCCGCAAGGGTTGCTGGTACCCGTTGGGTACCATCGCTGAATGACGAAGACTTCGAGCCTCTGCGACGACCCCAAGAGCGTCTACTTGGCCGCCTGCCCCTGCCGCGACATGCTGGATCTGCTGGCCAACAAGTGGAGCGCCCTCGCCCTGGGCGCCCTGGAGCCGGGCCCGCAACGCTTCGGCGCACTGCGCGCCCGGCTCCAGGGTGTGAGCCCCAAGGTTCTCACCCAGACACTGCGCCGTCTGGAGGACTACGGCCTGGTCGACCGCCGGATCTACGCCGAGGTGCCGCCCCGTGTCGAGTACAGCCTGACCCCGCTCGGCCTGGACGCCTGCGCGCCGCTCGCCCACCTGCGAACCTGGGTGGAGCAGAACATCGACCGTTTCCCCGACGCCGCCTGATCCGACCTGGACACTTCCCGATGGGAAGTAGGCTCCCTTGAAGGTTACTACCTCCCGATGGATACCGTTCGGAGCGTGGCCGCGGCCCTTCACCGGCCACCGCACGAACCGAGGAGATCCATGATGAGCGTGACCCCGAAGACGATGCCCGCAGTCGGCTACCTCAAGAGCCTGCCGGTCGACGACGACGAAAGCCTGCTGGACCTCGAACTGCCCGTCCCGGAGCCAGGTCCGCACGATCTGCTGGTCCAGGTCGAGGCGATCGCGGTCAACCCGGTGGACTACAAGGTCCGGCAGGGCAACGACCCGGGCGGCGAGCCCAAGGTGCTGGGCTGGGACGCCGCCGGCACGGTCGTCGCGGTCGGTGACAAGGTGGAGCTGTTCGCGGTCGGCGACGAGGTCTTCTACGCCGGCGCGATCGACCGGCCGGGCACGAACTCCCGCTTCCACGCCGTCGACGAGCGCATCGTCGGCCGCAGGCCCACCACGCTCTCCTTCGCCGAGGCGGCGGCACTGCCGCTGACCGCGATCACCGCCTGGGAGGGCCTGTTCGAACACCTGGGCCTGCGCCAGAGTCCGGAACAGACCGGCACACTGCTGGTGACCGCGGCGGCCGGCGGGGTCGGGGCCGTGGTGACCCAGCTGGCCCGGGCCCTCACCGGCCTGACCGTGATCGGTACCGCCTCCCGCCCGGAGACCGTGGAGTTCGCCCGCAGTATGGGCGTGACCCATGTGGTCGACCACCATCAGCCCCTGCCCGCACAGGTGGCCGAGGTCGCGCCCGGCGGGGTGGAGTACATCTTCGGCACGGCCGGTACGGACCGGAACCTCGCCGCGTACGCCGAGATCCTCAAGCCGTTCGGTGGGCTGCTCGCCATCGACGACTTCGGTGCCGTGGAGATCGGTCTGCTGAAGTCGAAGAGCATCTCCTTCCACTGGGAGTTCATGTTCACCCGCTCCCTGTACCGGACCCCGGACCAGGCGGTGCAGCACCACATCCTCGGCGAGATCGCCCGGCTGGTGGACGCGGGCAGCCTGCGGACCACGGCCACCCGGGACCTCGGCACGATCAACGCCGCACATCTGCGCGAGGCGCACCGCATCCTGGAATCCGGCGCCGCCATCGGCAAGGTGACGCTCACCGGATTCTGATCCGGGTGTGAACCTCCTCCTTCCCCGTCCCGTTTACCAAGCGGACGGGGAAAAGGCTTTCTCGTAACCACGGAAAGGTGACGAGCATGCGGGTCATGAGGTTCACGCCGGAGCAGCGCATCGATCACCTGCTCCGCTGGGCGGCGGAATGGAACGGGACGCGACGGGGACGAAGTATGTGGGCCTACTCGCTCAGCCTCGGGGGCTCCCATGCCCTGCTGAACGACTGGGTCAACAACGAGCGGCTCATGGATCTCCTCACCTCCGAGGAGAGGAGATCGGTACATGAGGCACGCGAGCGGGCGAGACAATAGCCTTCCCCAGTATTCCGAAGAGCGACGGGCACCGGATGTCTCCGGTGCCCGTCGCTCTTCCCGTCCTGTTCAGCGATTCCCGCTGCGCCTGCGGTACGACTCGGCGTACGCCCGGGCGCGAAAGGTGAGCACCGGGTCGTCGGAGAGTTCTATTCCGGCGGTGACCCGGGTGGGGTCGAACCGCTGCGCGGCCCAGTAGTCCTGGTCGTCGACCGGCGCGGTGATTTCCAGGCGTCCGGCGGTGATCTCCTTGCGCCGCTCCGGCCAGGCGACGGCGGGGTCGTGCGTCGGATCGTCCTCCTCGGCCGGCTGGACCTGGAGGGTGAACGCCAACGGGCCCTGCCGCAGGCGCTGGTGGAGTTCCTCGGTCAGGTACTGGTCCTGGCGGCCGGCCGCCTCCTCTGCGGACAGTTCCGCGCGGCCGGCCTCCGGCTCCCAGCGGTACCGCACCGGCTGCCTGTTGCCCGCCGCGTCGGTCCAGACGAACGCGTGGATCGCCCAGTAGGCGGCGGTGCCGTAGCCGACCGGCACCGGTGGGCGCTGGGTGACGGCCTCGGCCAGGTGCGGATGGGCGGCGACGTGGGCCTGCACCCTGCTCATGTCTGGTTCCCCGGTGGCGGGGTCCGGCCGCAGCGCCTCGGTCAGTTCGAGGAACTGTCCCGGGGTGGAGGCGACGAACAGCGGCACCGTCATCGCGACGAGATCGGTGTCGCCGCCGTTCGGCAGCTGGAACCGGACCGCCATCCCGCGGGCCACCGGCGCGGTGTCGCGTGAGCGCGGATTCCCCTCCGAGTTGGAGAACCGCACGATCACGGGGGTCGGCCGGTCCTGGAGGTGGGCCGCCGTGGTGAGGCCCGCCGCGTCGCCGGTCGGGGTGAAGGTCGCCTTGCAGCAGACGCCCCGCGCGCCGGAGCGCCGGTGTCCCGGATACAGCCCGTGCATGCGTTCCATGCTGTCGACGACCTGCTCGGCGGTGGGCAGATCTGCGGGGATGCTCGACATGTCGTTCCTCCACGACGGAAGTGAGATACCGCCAACGCGGTGCCGGAGCGCCGCCGGGGACCGGACGGGACGGCGGGCCCCGAGGCGTGGGACGAGCCGCTCGCCGAGGCCCGCCACGTTCCGGTACACGAGGAGGGCCGTGGAAACGGTTCACGCACCCGAGACACACTCCCGGCACCGTCTACGGGGTGTAGCCCCGCTCCGCCAGCGCGGCCCGAAGTGCCTTGAGGGCCAGGTGAGTTCGGGACTTGACCGTGCCCGGCGGGATGCCCAGCATGCTCGCCGTGCGGGCCACCGACTGGTCCAGGAACTCGACGTGGACGAGGATCTCGCGATGCTGCAGCGTCAGGTCCGCCAGCGCCTCGCGCACGATCTTCCTGGTGAGCGCCGGGTCCACGTGTTCCGGACCCGGCAGCTCCTGCAGCGCGCTGTCGACCGTCTCCGGAGGGCGGGCCTGCCGGGCGCGGTAGCCGTCGATGACGAGGTTGCGGACCACGGTGACGAGCCACGGCCGGATGCCCTCGGCCCCCGGGTCCAGGATCTCGGCGTGCTGCCAGGCGCGCAGGACCGCCTCCTGGACCAGGTCCTGGGCCTGGTAACCGTCGCCCCGGAGCAGTCCGGTGGCCACTCTCAACAGATAAGCGCCGTGCTTGTCGTAGACGGCCCGGATGAACGCCTCGTCCCGCGCCCGGTCACGCGTCCCGTCGTCCTGGCAGCCCGGCCGGATGTCCCGGATCGCTGTGCTGTGTTGCCTCATTGCCACGTTCCCCCAGTGCGCCGTGGGTCCTGTGCGGCGCACCAATTCGTTGAAAGCTGAACGGGGAAACCTTGGGAGGGGCCTCTTGCCGGCCGCTTGATGTCCGCTGTCCTCGCCCGCGCCGCCGAGGACAGTCGCGGGAAAGGAAAAGGACAGCGGGCACGCGCGCGTGCCGGGTCACTGCTGACGGGGTACGGGCGGCCCCTTGGCCAGGGCGGCCCGGACCGCCGCCTCCCGCAGTTCGAACAGTCGGCCCGACCAGTCGCCCAACAGCTCCTCGTCGGGCAGCAGTCGGACGGCGGCGAGCGCGGTGCGGATCTCGTCCACCTCACCCGCGCAGCCCGGGCACGCCCGCACATGGCGGCCGACACGTGCGGTTTCCCCGGGATCGAGGGCCGCCATGGCATAGGCGGCCAGTTCGGTTGTCTCCTGCTCGCATCTCACCGCGGTCTCCAGCCTGCCGACGCCGTCCGTCCCTCGGTCCCCGTCTATTCCGGGGTGATGGTGTGGTTGTTGACCCGGAAGAGGTTCCGCGGGTCGTACCGCCGCTTCAGGCGGCGCAGCCGGGCCAGGTCGGCGGCGGTGAACACATTCTCCGCCCGGTCGTCACGACCGGCGAAGTTCGTGTACGTGAGACCCGTGGACCACGGGCGCAGCCGCTCGACCATCCCGCCCAGCATCGCCGTACCGGCCTCGACTACCTCCGGCGGACCCACCGTCGCTCCCCACACGTTGAACACCGCGTCCCGCGCGGCGACGGGAGCAGCCACGGCCGGCCGGACCGCCAGCGCCCCGCCGAGATGCCTCAACTCCAGCACCGTGACAAGACCCCCGGCGGCCACCTGGGCACTCTCCACCAGGGAGTCGACGGCGGCGGACGGCAACTCGGCCAGCAGGACGCCCTGTTCCTCGTACGGGAAGGGTTCCGCCGGATCGGTGTGCACGAGGGCGTACGCGCCGTAGGGGTGCCGGGCGATCGTGTCGAACATCCCCGCACCGATGGCCCGGAACGGGGCGATGAGCTTCTCGGCGTCCTCGTCGGTGCCGAGATGGGTCACCCGGACGTGGGCGAGGAACCGGCCGCGCAGCGGTTCGGGCACCTGCGGGACCGGCGGGAAGTTCAGCAGCGCCACCGAGCAGGTGAAGGCGTCGGGAGCGTCGCGGACCACCTCGGGGAAGGCGCGGAGCACGGCCTCGACGTCCTCGGCGGGGAAGTAGATGCCGCCGCCGTAGAAGGAGGTCACCGGGAAGAGGCCGATCTCCAGTGCGGTCACCACACCGAAGTTGCTGCGTCCGCCGCGCAGACCCCAGAAGAGGTCCGGTTCGGCCTCCGGCGACACCCGGCGCAGTACGCCGTCCGGCGTGACCACCTCGATCGCCACGACATGGTCGGCGGCCCAGCCGTAGGACCGGCCCAGGAACGGGCTGAGTCCGCCGCCGAGGGTGAAGCCGACGACCCCGACGTCCGGGCTGGACCCGTTCAGCGGTGCGAGCCCTTCCTCCTGAGCCGGTCCTACGACGTCCGACCAGCGCGCGCCCGCGCCCACCCGGGCCACTCCACGCTCGATATCGATGTCGACCGCGCGCATCGCACCCGTCGTGACGAGCAGGAAGCCTTCCTCGGCCGGGAACGGCTGGTGTCCGGTGGCCATGACCCCGACGGGCAGGTCGTGCGCGCCGGCGAAGGCGACCGCGGTCTCCACATCGGCAGCGCTGCCGGCCGCGACGACCAGAGCGGGCCGCTGCCGCGACCGCAGGTTGAACCCCGCGACCGCCTCCTCGTAGCCCGCGTCGCCCGGGACGAACACCGATCCCCCGATCCGGTCGGCCAGTTCGGTGACGGCTTCTGCGCCGACAACGGTCCGGCCCTGGTACTCGGTCATGCTGCTGTGCCTTTCGTCGGAGCGTCGGCCACCCGGAAAGCAGGCGGAAACGGCTCCCCGACGCGACCGGATGCCGTCCGATGGCTGCTACGGCGCACACTCCGAAGAGGTTCACGGCGTGCGCGTGCCTGCGTGACGAAAGTTCGAAGGCGGTCAGCAGAAGGCGGCGAGCACCGAGGGGCCACCGGCGAGCCAGGAGCAGACCTGGTCCGGGCCGCCCTGCCCGCCCGCCCTGGACCGGCGGTGGGCGTCGAGCCGGTCCAGCAGTACGCCCACCGCGTGCCGGGCCAGCGGCTCCAGCAGTCCGCCCTGGGTACGGCGGGCCCGGTCGGTCCACGTCCGCGCGTCGGCGGCGGGGCCCGGCGGACCGAACGTCGCCAGGACCGCGAGTCCTACGGCGGAGACCGCCCTGCGGTCGGCCGGTGCCGCCGGACAGTGCCAGACCCCGTCGAAGAGCCTCGCCGCGTCCGCGAAACGGCCGTCCTGGAAGGCCAGCACTCCGCGCAGGTTGGCCACGGCCGCCTGGAGGTCGTCCGCACCGAGTTCGTCCGCGAGCCTGCTCACGTCCACGAGCCGCCCCTCGGCGGTGGCGAACTCCCCCTCTGCGATGTCCAGGCAGGCCAGTCTGAGCACGGTGTACGCCCAGCGGGTACGCGCCCCGACGGCCCGCAGGATGCGGGCCGCCTCGGTCCACTGCTCGCGGGCGCGGGCACGGAGGCCGTCGCTCTCGTCCGCGTCGCCGCAGAGGGTGAGGGAGAAGACCCGGGCGAAGTCGTCCTCGGCCGCACGTGAGGCCGCCACGGCGAGCAGACCGTGCCGACGGGCCCCCTCGACGTCCCCCCGCTGCAGGCAGTAGGTCGACCAGTGCGTCTGCAGGACCGCCCGGTCCCAGTGGAATTCCGTGTGCGCCACGGCGGTCTCCGCCACGGCGAATCGTTCCTCCACGTCGTCGCGCCCGTCGAGCATCGCGTGCAGCGCGTCGTAGCAGAGGCCCAGGATCACGAGGTCGGGGCTCTTCGCGTGCTGCCAGACCGCCATGTGCCGTTCCCCATAGGAACCGGCTTCCGTATGGTGCCCGGCGACATGGTTGAGCCAGGTGAGCCAGGCGATGGTGTGGAAGAGCGCCCACTCGTCCTCCTCGGTGGGCTCCGAGGTCCGCCGGCCGGCCGCGGCGTCGTAGGCGAGCAGGGTGCGGTGGAGGCGGTCGATGCCCTCCTCCTCCCGGCCGCTGATGAACCAGAAGTAGCCCAGTCGCGCTTCCAGCAGCAGCGCCTCGGCCTCCCTGGACCTGGCCGTCATCAGGTCCGACGCCGCCCGGATGTTGGCGGACTCCTCGGTGAGCCGGCGGGCCCACTCCTTCTGGGCGCGGGACGAGAGGCCCGCGCTGCCGTCGCGGACGAAGTGGGCGGCCCAGGCCATGAGCCGTTCCTCGGCGTCCGGTGCCCGGCCTTCCTCGCGGAGCCGGGCGAGCGCGTACTCGCGGACCGTCTCCAGCATCCGCAGCCGGGTCCCGTCGGGGGTGGAGAACGGGACGACGAGGGACTTGTCGACCAACTGCGCCAGTACGTTCAGCAGTTGGGCACCGTCGGCCCCGTGCAGCGCGGCGGCGGATTCCACCATGTCGAGGGAGCAGCCGCCGACGTAGAGGGCCAGTTCCGTGAACAGGCGCTGCTCGCCGGCGTCGAGCAGGGCGTAGCTCCAGTCGAGGACGGCGCGCAGGGTACGGTGTCTGGCCGGTGCGGTGCGGTCCCCCTTGGTCAGCAGGGCGAAGCGGTTGTCGAGGCGGGCCTCGATCTGCCGGACGGACAGCAACCGGACGTGCGCGGCGGCGAGTTCGACCGCCAGCGGCAGCCCGTCGAGCCTGCGGCACAGGGAGCGGATGTCGCGCAGCGCCGCCTCGTCCGGTGCGAAGGACGGGTCGATCATGGCGGCGCGGGCACCGAACAGGTCCGCGGCCTCCTCGTCCGCCATCGGCGCCAGCGGGTACAGCACCTCGGCCGGGACCTCCAGCGGTGCCCTGCTGGTGGCCAGCACGGTCAGCGCGGGGCACCGGCCCAGCAGCGTCGCCACGAGCGGGGCGACGGCGTCGAGGAGGTGCTCGCAGTTGTCGAGCACGAGGACCGCCTGACGGACCGTCAGGAACGAGGTGATCCGGTGCACGTAGTCGTGCGGCGGCTGGTCCGGCCGGACGGACGCGTCGGAGAGCCCGAGCGCGGCGGCGACCGTGGCGAGCGCGTTCGCGTCGTCGGCGGGGGCCAGGTCGACCCACCAGACGTTGCCCCGGGAGGGCTGCAGGAGCGCGCACGCCTCCAGCGCCAGCCGCGTCTTGCCGACACCGCCCGGTCCCAGTACGGTCACCAGCCGCTCGCGGTCGACGACCTCCCGCAGCGCGCCGAGCTCCTTGTGCCTGCCGACGAACGGGCCGAGCGGCCGGACCGGACCGCCTTCGCCGACCGCCGGCCTCACATCCGTACGCAGGGAGGACAGCGAGGACGGGCAGCCGGACGCGGCGGCCGGTCCTTGGAGAGCCGGGTCCTGGCGGATCATCGCGGTGTGCAGGGCGCTCAGCTCCGACTGGGGAACGGCACCGAGCTCGGACCTGAACAACAGGCGGCCCGTCTCGTAGATCTCCAGGGCCTCCGCGGTCCGCCCGCAGCGGTGCAGCGCGAGCATCAGGCGGGCCCGGGACCGCTCGCGCAGCGGTGCGAGGGAGACCAGGGCCGTCAGCTCGGGGACCAGCTCCCGCGCCCGGCCGAGTGCGAGACCGGCGGTCGCCACGTCCTCCAGAGCGCCCAGCCGCAGCTCCTCAAGACGGGTCCGCTCGGCTTCGAAGACCCGCCCCTCCAGACCGTCCAGGGCGCGGCCCCGCCACATCGCCAGCGCCGACCGCATCTCGCCCTCGGCCTTCTCCCACTCCTCCGCCGCCAGATGCTCACGCCCCGCCCGGACCGCCGCCTCGAACGCGGTTACGTCGATCTCGTCGTCCGGTCCCAGGACGATCCGGTAACCGCCGTGTCCGAACAGCAGGCGGGTGCCCTCACCGCCGGCCGTGAGCGCGGACCGCAGCTTGGCCATCTGGACCTGGAGCGCGTTGACCGGGTCCTTGGCCCCGCGCTCCTCCCACAGCTCCTCGATGAGGGTGTCGCGCCGTACGACGGCCCCGTGGGCGAGCAGCAGCCGCCCCACGATCGCCCGGGAGACGGCGCCGGGAAGGGCGATCGCGCCGTTGCCGTTCACCAACTCCGGGCGGCCGAGCAGTCGAAAGAGCATGGCCGTCATTCTGCCGTCGGCGGCCGACGGCGCCGAAAGGGCTTGTCGGCGCGTCGCTCCGGGAGGTGAACCGAGTCGCCGGACGCCGCGTAGACGTCCACGTCCACCGCAACGCGACGCCGACGGCAGGAGCGGAAATGATCCGGAACCTCGTCTTCTTCAAGCTGAACGACGGTCTCACCCGCGAATCCCCGGAGGTCGCGGAGGGCTTCGAGCTCGTGCGGAACCTGGAGCGCGAGATCCCCGAGATCCGGCAGTGGGAGGTGGGATGGCACGTGTTCGACGAGACACCCGTCTCCTACGACTTCGCCCTGAACAGCCTCTTCGACGACACCGCCGCCTTCCAGCGGTACTTCAACCACCCCGCGCACCTGGCCGCCATCGCCCACTGGATGGACCACGCGACCTGGGTGGTCGTCGACATGCATGTCTGAGGGGCCGGGCAGGAGCCGAAGTGGCGGGCCGGTCACCCTGCCGCCAGGCTGACGGCAGACGGACCGGCACGCCCAGGACGGACACACGCGACAAAGGGACTGGTTCCACATGCAGATCGACCTGACGGGACGCACCGCGCTGGTGACGGGTTCGACGCAGGGCATCGGCGCGGCGATCGCAGCCGGACTCGCGCGCTCGGGCGCCCGGGTCGGGGTGAACGGCCGGAACGAACAGCGGGTCGCGGAGGGCGTGGCACGGCTGGCGGCGGAGGTGCCCGGTGGCGCCTTCGTGCCCGTGGCCGCCGACGTGACGAACGAGGAGGGCGCCGCGCGTGTCCTGGAGGCGCTGCCGGAGGTGGACGTCCTCGTCAACAACCTCGGCATCTTCGGCGCCGCCGACCCGCTGGAGATCAGCGACGAGGAGTGGCGCCGCTATTTCGAGGTGAACGTGCTGGCCGCCGTACGACTGACCCGTATGTACCTGCCGGGCATGACGGGACGCGGCTGGGGCCGGATCCAGAACATCGCCAGCGACTCGGCGATCGTCATCCCGGCCGAGATGATCCACTACGGCATGTCCAAGACCGCGCTCCTGGCCGTCGGCCGCGGCTTCGCGAAGCAGGCGGCGGGCACGGGGGTGACGGTCAACTCGGTCATCGCGGGCCCCACGCACACGGGCGGTGTCGAGGACTTCGTCTACGAACTCGTCGACCGCGAACTGCCCTGGGACGAGGCGCAGCGCGAGTTCATGCGGAAGCACCGGCCGCAGTCCCTGCTGCAACGGCTGATCGAGCCAGAGGAGATCGCCAACATGGTCGTCTACCTCAGCTCCGACCAGGCCTCGGCCACGACGGGCGGCGCACTGCGGGTCGACGGGGGCTACGTCGACTCGATCCTGCCCTGACGACCTGATCCCGCCCCTCGGAAGAGACCCAGGTCAGGGCCTCGAAGGCATCCCGGGCAACGGCACGTATGTCGTATCGTCGACAGGGTGCCCGCCGGTGAGCCGCGTCGTCGGGCCGTGTGGGAGGAGCCCTCGTGACGCAGCAGATTCCGTCGACCGAGCCGGAGTTGTCCGGAGTGCGCAATTTCCGGGACGTGGGCGGGCTTCCGACGGCGGACGGACGGCGGGTGCGGCACGGCGTGCTGTTCCGCAGCGGCCATCTCGCGCACGCGACCGACGAGGACGCCGCGTTCCTGGACTCGCTGGGCCTGCACACGATCTTCGACTTCCGCAACGCGTCGGACCAGAAGCTGGAGGGCCCCGACGTCGAGCTGCCCGGCGTGCGCAATGTGAACCTGCCGCTGAGCGACCCGGCGGACGGCTCCGAGTTCTGGAAGATGGTCCGCGACGGCGAGATCGAGCAGCTGCGCGAGATCCTCGGCGACGGCAAGGCCGCGAACCGGATGATCGCCTCGTACCGCACGATCGTCACCCAGCGCACCGCCGAGCACTCCCGGGTGCTGCACGCGCTCGCCGAGGACAGTGTCCCCGCGCTGATGCACTGCGCGGCGGGCAAGGACCGCGCGGGCCTGTCGATAGCCGTGACGCTGCTCGCCCTGGGCGTGGAGCGCGAGGCGATCGTCGCCGACTATCTGGAGTCGAACGCCAAGCACCGCCGCTACAAGGTGCGCCGCAGCGACTCCTCCTCGGCCGGTTACTCCCCCGAGGTGATGGAACTCCTCAGCCCCCTCTTCGACGCCCGCGCCGAGTATCTGACGGCGGCCTTCGACACCGTCGAGGAGACCTGGGGCAGCGTGGACGCCTACCTGGAACAGGGGTTGGGAATCACCCCGGAGATCCGGGAGCGGCTGCGCGAGCGCCTGCTCGACTGAACTCGCGCCCGCGGCGGGCTACTTGGCGCCCACGGAGAACAACAGGTAGATGAAGGCCGCGAAGAGGTGGCCGACGGCGATGTAGATGAGAAGCCGTACCCACAGGGCACGGGGGAACCTGTCCTCGATGTTGTTGTCGCTCATGGTGTGTCTCCGGTGATCGGGCCCAGGCACAGGGTGGCCGTGGGACTCTGCAGCAGGGTGTGCACGAACAGGACCTCGACGCCGTCCTTGTCGGCGGCGGCGAGCCGGTGCGGGGTGAGCGAGTCGAAGTGCGCGCTGTCGCCCGGCGCGAGCAGGTGCGCGGTGTCGCCGAGGCGCAGCCGCAGTCGCCCGGTGAGGACGTACAGCCATTCCTCGCCGGGGTGCACCCGCACGATGTCGCCCTGGGAGCCGTACGGGATACGGACGCGCAGCGACTGCATCCCGCGGCCCGGGGCACCGGCCTGCCAGTACGTCCAGCCGCCCGCCCGGGTCGGTTCCATGTCCGCGGCGCGGACGACGGCCTCCCGGTCGGTGACCGTCTCGCCGAGCAGATCCGAGACTGTCGTACCGTAGATACGGGCGAGCGCGAGCAGCATCGGCAGCGAGGGCTGGCGCTGCCCGGTCTCCAGTCGGGAGAGATGGGCGGGCGAGAGTCCGGCCGAGCGGGCGGCGGCCTCCAGGGTGAGGGAGGCGCGGCGGCGCAGGGCGCGGAGCTGGGGTGCGACGGTGGCCGGCAGGTCGTCGGCCGGTCCGGCCGGCGGTTCCGGCTCGGTCTCGGAGGAGCTCATGCCTCTATTCAGCCGGACTTTTGCCTCTGCGGCAATTTTCTTGCCACAGAGGCAAAAAGCCTAGCGGTTGGCCACTGCCTGCTTCACGAGCGTCCGGCTGAAGTCCCACATCAACCCGCCACCGCTGTGCGCGTCGTCCATCACGGCCGTGAAGGCCTCGACGAACCGGTCCACCTCGCGCTCGCCGATGATCAGCGGCGGGATCAGCTTGATGACCTCCAGGTGGTCGCCGGAGACCTGGGTGAGGATGCGGTGCCGCTGGAGCAGCGGTACGACCACCATCTGCGCGAACAGGCCCTTGCGCGCGGCCTGCAGCATGGTCCAACGGCTGCGCAGCTTCAGCGACTTGGGCTTCCCGAACTCGATGCCGATCATCAGGCCCCGGCCGCGTACGTCGGCGAGCAGTTCGTACTTGTCGACCAGCGCGGCCAGCCGGGTCCTCAACTGATCCCCGGTGGCACGGGCGTTGGCGACGATCTGCTCGTTCTCCATCACCGAGAGCACCGCGAGTCCGGCCGCCATGGCCTGGGCGTTGGACCCGAAGCTCGCCGAGTGGACCAGCACCCGGTCCATGGACGAGTAGACCTTCTTGAAGATCCAGTCCTTGCCGAGGGTGGCACCGACCGGCACATAGCCGCCGGACAGCGCCTTGGCCACACACACCAAGTCCGGCTCTACGCCGTCCTCGTGCTGGTATGCGTAGAAGTCGCCGGTGCGGCCGAGACCGGTCTGCACCTCGTCGGCGATGAGCAACGCCTTGTGCCGGCGCAGGAGTTCCTGCGCGGCGCGCAGATAGCCGGGCGGGGCCTCGTGGACGCCCTTGCCCTGGATCGGTTCGACGACGAGGGCGGCGACGTCGCCCTTCTTCAACTCCCGTGCCAGGGCGTCGAGATCGCCGAGCGGTACGGCGGTGTCCGGCAGCAGCGGGGCGAAGCCGTCCCGGAAGCCGTCCTCGCCGTTGACCGAGAGCGAGCCGGCGGTCAGGCCGTGGAAGGCGTGGTCGCAGTACAGGACGCGCGGCTTCCCGGTGGCGTAGCGGGCGAACTTGAGCGCGGTCTCGACCGCCTCCGTACCGCTGTTGCCGAAGAACACCCGGTCCAGGTGCGGGCTGTGGGTGAGCAGCTTCTCGGCGAGCAGGCCGGGCAGCGGCTGGCAGTCGAAGCGGGTGAGGTCGGCGAGCTGGGCGTCGAGGACGTCGTGCAGCGCCTTGCGGACGACGGGGTGGTGGCGGCCCAGGCCCATCACCCCGAACCCGGCGAGCATGTCCAGGTAGTCGTTGCCGTCCGCGTCCCAGAAGTAGGCGCCCTCGCCCCGCTCGTAGACCTTGTCGAAGCCGATGGTGTGCAGCATGCGCGGGAGCTGGTGGTTGAGGTACTTGGTGTGCAGCTCGTAGCGCTCGGCTCCGCGCTCGGCCAAGAGCGCGGTGAGGTCGAACTCCTTGGTCATTCGGGTTTCTCCTTGGCTGCGTGGCCGGTCGTGTCCTTGACCGCCAGGCTTGCGCTGATCCGTCCGGCGACCTCGACGGGTGTGAGGCCGATGTCGGCGAGCACTTCGCCGCGTTTGGCGTGCGCGAGGAACTGCTCCGGGATGCCGAACCGCCGTACGGGGACGTCGACTTCGGCATCACCGAGGGCCAGCGCCACGGCGGCGCCGACGCCGGAGGCCCGGCTGTTGTCCTCGACGACGGCGACGAGGCGGTGCTCGGCGGCGAGGCCGGGCAGCGCCGGGTCGACGGGTTTGACCCAACGGGGGTCCACCACCGTGCAGTTGATGCCACGGGCTTCGAGGAGTTCGGCGGCCTGGAGGCAGACGGGCGCCATCACTCCTACGGCGACGAGCAGCACCTCGGGGGTCCCAGCACCTCGGTGCAGGACGTCGAGGCCGCCCACGCGGTCGATCGCGGGGATCTCCGGGCCGACCGACTCCTTCGGGAAGCGGACGAGGGTCGGCGCGTCGTCGACGGCGACGGCTTCCCTTAGCTGGGCGCGGAGTTGGTCGGCGTCGCGCGGGGCGGCGATCCTCAGGCCGGGCACGACCTGGAGGATGGACATGTCCCACATGCCGTTGTGCGACGCTCCGTCGACTCCGGTCACCCCGGCGCGGTCCAGGACGAACGTCACCCCGCAGCGGTGCAGCGCCACGTCCATCAGGAGCTGGTCGAAGGCGCGGTTGAGGAAGGTGGCGTAGACGGCGACGACGGGATGCAGTCCGCCGGTCGCGAGGCCCGCCGCCGACACGGCCGCGTGCTGTTCGGCGATGCCGACGTCCCAGACCCGGTCGGGGAACCTCGCGGCGAACTTGCCGAGGCCGACCGGGTGCAGCATCGCCGCCGTGATCGCCACGACGTCCTCCCGCTCCTCCCCGATGCGCAGGATCTCGTCGCCGAACACGCTGGTCCAGGAAGGGCCGTTGGAGGGCACGAGGGGCTCGCAGGTGAGCGGGTCCATCACGCCGACGGTGTGGAAGTGGTCCTCCTCGTGGGCGAGGGCGGGTTCGTAGCCGCGCCCCTTCTCCGTGAGGCAGTGGACCAGGACCGGGCCGTGGAAGCGTTTCGCGCGGCGCAGCGCGGACTCGACGGCGCCGATGTCGTGTCCGTCGATCGGGCCGACGTACTTGAGGCCCAGGTCCTCGAACATGCCCTGCGGGGCGAACGCGTCCTTGAAGCCCTTCTTCGCGCCGTGCAGCGACTCGTAGACGGTGTTGCCGACGACCGGGGTGCGCAGCAGGACGTCCTTGCCCCAGGCGAGGACCTTCTCGTAACTGTCGGTCGTGCGCAGGGTCGCCAGGTGGTTGGCGAGCCCGCCGATGGTGGGCGAGTACGACCGTTCGTTGTCGTTGACCACGATGATCAACGGGCGGTCCTTGGCGGCGGCGATGTTGTTCAGCGCCTCCCAGGCCATGCCGCCGGTGAGCGCGCCGTCGCCGATGACCGCGACGACATGACCCTTCTCACCCTGTACCTGGCGGGCCTTGGCGAGGCCGTCGGCCCAGCCGAGCGCGGTCGAGGCGTGGCTGTTCTCGACGATGTCGTGCTCGGACTCCTCGCGCGAGGGGTAGCCGGACAGGCCGCCCTTTCCGCGCAGCTTCGAGAAATCCTGACGGCCCGTCAGAAGCTTGTGCACATAGCTCTGGTGGCCGGTGTCCCAGACGATGCGGTCGACCGGTGACTCGAAGACCCGATGGAGCGCGATGGTCAGTTCCACCACGCCCAGGTTGGGCCCGAGATGGCCGCCGGTCCTGGCCACCGCGTGCACCAGGAACTCCCTTATCTCTTCGGACAGTTCGCCGAGTTCCGCCTCGGACAGCGCCTTCAGGTCGCGTGGTTGACGGATGCTCTCCAGAATCGTCACGTCGGGCCCCCTTCGGTCCGTGCTGTTCAGCTCACGGTGACGGCCGGCTCCCCCGCCGCGACGCCGTCCTGCTCCATCTGCTCGGCGATCTTCATGGCCTCCTCGATGAGGGTCTCCACGATCTTCGACTCGGGCACGGTCTTGATCACCTCGCCCTTCACGAAGATCTGGCCCTTGCCGTTGCCGGAGGCGACGCCGAGGTCCGCCTCCCGCGCCTCGCCGGGTCCGTTGACGACGCAGCCCATGACCGCGACGCGCAACGGCACCTCCATGCCCTCGAGCCCGGCCGTGACCTCGTCGGCGAGCTTGTAGACGTCCACCTGGGCGCGCCCGCAGGACGGGCACGACACGATCTCCAGCCGGCGGGGCTTGAGGTTCAGCGACTCCAGGATCTGGAGACCGACCTTGACCTCCTCCACCGGCGGGGCGGACAGCGACACCCGGATCGTGTCGCCGATGCCCTCGCTGAGCAGCGCCCCGAAGGCGACCGCCGACTTGATCGTGCCCTGGAAGGCGGGCCCGGCCTCTGTGACCCCGAGGTGCAGCGGATAGTCGCTCTGCGCGGCCAGCAGCCGGTAGGCGTTGACCATCACCACGGGGTCGTTGTGCTTCACCGAGATCTTGATGTCGCTGAAGCCGTGCTCCTCGAAGAGCGACGCCTCCCACAGGGCCGACTCGACGAGCGCCTCGGGCGTCGCCTTGCCGTACTTCTGGAGCAACCGGCGGTCCAGGGAACCGGCATTGACCCCGATGCGGATCGGCGTGCCGTGGTCCTTGGCGGCCCGCGCGATCTCCTTGACCTTGTCGTCGAACTGCTTGATGTTGCCGGGATTCACGCGAACTGCCGCGCACCCGGCCTCGATTGCGGCGAACACGTACTTGGGCTGGAAGTGGATGTCCGCGATCACCGGGATCTGCGACTTGCGGGCGATGGTGGCCAACGCGTCCGCGTCGTCCTGCGTGGGGCAGGCGACGCGGACGATCTGGCAGCCGGACGCGGTGAGTTCGGCGATCTGCTGGAGCGTGGCGCCGATGTCCGACGTACGGGTCGTGGTCATCGACTGGACCGAGACGGGGGCCCCGCCCCCGACCGCCACCGGCCCGACCTGGATGCGTCGCGACACACGTCGCTCGGCGATCGGCCGGACCGGCATCTCGGGGACGCCCAGGGCTACGGCGGTCATGACGTCAGTCGCGGTTTCCGGCGACGGTCTCGCGCATGGCCCGCAGCGACTCCTTGAGGGAGCCCATGGTGGCGAGGACGGCGGTGGGCTCGTAGCCGCAGTGCGCCATGCAGTTGGCGCAGCGCGGGTCCTTGCCGCGGCCGTACTTGTCCCAGTCGGTCTCCTCGATCAGCTCCCGGTACGTCGGGACGTACCCGTCGCTCATCAGGTAGCAGGGGCGCTGCCAGCCGAAGAGCGAGTAGTTCGGGATCGCCCAGGCCGTGCACGGGAAGTCGACCTTGCCCTCCAGGAAGTCCAGGAAAAGCGGGGAGTGGTTGAGCCGCCACTTGCGCCGGTTGCCGCCCGCGAAGGCCTTCTTGAAGAGCTCGTGGGTCTGCGCGACGCCCAGGAAGTGCTCCTGGTCGGGCGCCTTCTCGTAGGCGTAGGCGGGCGAGATCATCATCTCGTCGACCTTGATGTCGTCGTTGAGGAAGTTCAGGACCTCGATGATGGTCTGCGGGGTGTCCGTGTTGAAGAAGGTCGAGTTGGTGGTGACCCGGAAGCCGCGCTTCTTGGCCTCCTTCATCGCCTCCACCGCCTCGTCGAACACCCCCTCCTTCGCCACGGACTCGTCGTGCCGCTCGCGCAGCCCGTCGATGTGCACCGCGAAGGCGAAGTACGGGGAGGGCGTGAACTTGTCGAGTTTCTTGCGCAGCAGCATGGCGTTGGTGCAGAGGAAGACGTACTTCTTCTTCGCCACCAACTGCCGCACGATCTCGTCGATCTGAGGGTGCATCAGGGGCTCGCCGCCCGCGATGGACACCATCGGCGCACCGGATTCGAGCACCGCCCCGACGGCCTGCGCCACCGGCATGCGCTGCTTGAGCACGCCCGCCGGGTGCTGGATCTTGCCGCAGCCCTCGCACTTCAGGTTGCACGCGAAGAGCGGTTCCAGCTCCACGATCAGGGGGAACTTGTCCCGCTTGCGGAGCTTCTGTTCAGCCAAGTATGTAGCGACCTTGATTGTCTGGCGCAGCGGCATGGCCATCTGGCTCACCTCCGAGGGAGCAGCAAGGAACGGTGCCATTCGAAAAAAGCGGGAAGAACGGAACGAAGAACGCGGAAAGCCGATATTCCACCGCGCACCGTGCCGATCCGGACGAGTTCATGTTCAGGAGCGTCCACGACCACCCGTACGGCCGCAACCGGGCGCGCGCCCGTACGCACGGCGCTCAGCAGCGTGGCCGCCGACTCCATGTCGACCGCGATTGCGCCGGTTGCGAGCAGATCCGACCGTTCCTGACCGCGGACGACGTGATCGGAGCCGACCAGGGGGCCGGTGTGGACGGTGCGTCCGGGCAGGGCCCGCACCAGTTCCTTGACGAGCAGTTCGGTGGCGACGCACGGAACGGTTCCGCGCGGATCCCGGGTCTCCTCGGCGACCACCAGGTCGCCGGGGTGCATCCCGGGGGCGAGTCCGGCGCAGAAGCCCGTGGCCAGTACGGCGGCCTCGGACAGCGCCGGGTCGGCGAGGCGCCGGGTGACGGCCTCTTCGGCCGCCCCGGGCCCCATGCCCGTCCGCAGGACGGTGACCTGCCCGCCGGCGCCGGAGCGGTCGCCGGTGCGCAGGGCGAGGTGCTCGATGCCGAGCGCGCAGGCGATCAACAGCGGCAGAGCGGCGGGCCGGGTGCTCATCAGCCCCCCTTGGTCGGGGAAACGGCCGGGGAGACGTTCTGGCTGAACGGTTCTCCGTGCACGAAGCGCCCGAGCGCGGTGAGCGGGAAGACCTGCCGGTAGAGGTGGTAGTTGATGGAGAAGTCCCACGGGAAGCCGGTGCCGGTGAAGTAGGGCTCGTCCCAGGAGCCGTCCTCCCGCTGGGTGGCCGCGAGCCATTCGATGCCGCGCTCGACGGCCTTGGAGTCCTTCTCCCCGGCCGCCAGCAGGGCCATCAGCGCCCAGGCCGTCTGTGAGGCGGTCGAGGCGCCCCGGCCGCTCCACTCCTTGGCGTACTTGTAGGAGCGCAGGTCCTCGCCCCAGCCGCCGTCGTCGTTCTGCACGGTCTCCAGCCAGGTCACCGCGCGCCGGATCGCCGGGTGCGAGCCGGGGATCCCGGCCGCGGCGAGGGCGGGTACCACGGACCCTGTGCCGTATACGTAGTTGACGCCCCAGCGGCCGAACCACGAGCCGTCCGGCTCCTGTTCGGCGAGCAGCCACTCGATGCCGCGCCGGGTGCGCGGGTCGTGGGCGAGGCCCTCGACGGCGAGCATCTCGACGACGTGCGCGGTGACGTCCGCCGACGGCGGGTCGATGACCTCGCCGAAGTCGCAGAACGGCAGCCGGTTGGGGAAGGGGCTGGTGTTGTCGACGTCGAAGGCGCCCCAACCGCCGTTCTTGGACTGCATTCCGAGGTTCCAGCGGACTCCGCGTCCGACGGCCCGGTCGAGGCGTTCCGGGTCGTGATGTCTGACCCGGCGCAGCGCGAGCACGACCTCGGCGGTGTCGTCGATGTCGGGGTAGTTGTCGTTGTGGAACTCGAACGCCCAGCCACCGGGCGGCAGTTGGGGTCGTTTGACCGACCAGTCACCGGGGCGGACGATCTCCTCCCCGAGCATCCAGTCGGCCGCCTTGACCAGTTGGGGGTGGTCGGCGGGCACGCCCGCGTCGGCAAGGGCGATGGTCGCGAGGCAGGTGTCCCACACCGGGGACTGGCAGGCCTCGATCATCCGGGCCCCGTCCTCGCGCCAGATCGCGAACCGGTCCAGCGACTCAAGTCCCGCGCGCATCACGGGGTGTTCGAGGTCGTAGCCCAGCAGGTGCAGGGCGATCACCGAGTACACGGCAGGCGGCTGGATGCCGCCCCAGCAGCCGTCGTTCTCCTGCCGCTCGATGATCCAGCGCGCGGCCGTGTTCATCGCGTTCCTGCGCAGCTTGCGCGGTGCGACCTTGCGGTAGAGGTGCAGCGCCTTGTCGAGGCGTTGGAAGGCGCCGTCCCAACTCGCCACCTTGGCAAGGGGCTTGACCGGGTTCGGGTTGTCCGGGTCGGTGTGGAGTTCGTCGAGGGGGAAGGGCGCGGGCCGTACCGGCCGCTTCGCGGAGACCACCGTCAGCGGCACGATGGTCTGGCGGGCCCAGCATCCGAAGTCGTAGATGTTGAGGGGGACCCAGGTGGGGAAGTAGATGAGTTCCGGCGGGAGTTCGGGCAGGTCGTCCCACTTCCACCAGCCGAACAGGGCGAGCCAGATCCGGGTGAAGACCCGCGCCGAGGCGATGCCGCCCCGCTCGCGGACCCAGGCGGACGCCTTCGCCATGTGCGGGGCGTCCGGCGCGTCACCGGCCAGCCGGAGGGCGACGTACGCCTCGATCGTGGTGGAGAGTTCGCCCGGGCCGCCGTAGAAGCCGGCCCAGGTGCCGTCCTCGCGCTGCTCGCCGCGGATGAAGAGTGCGGCGGCCTGGGTCGTCGACTCGTCGCGGATGCCCAGGAACTGACGGAGCAGCAGATCCTCGGCGTCCATCGTGACGTTCGTGTCGAGGTCGCCCTTCCACCAGCCCTGGGCGTCCTGCTGCGAGAGGAGGAAGTCGGTGGCGCGTTGTACGGCGAGTGCGGCGGCGTCGTGCACCCCGGCCGCCACGGGGGTGTTGATGTCGGTTTCGCTGGCCGCGGCAACACGGGGCTGCATGGCCCCGGTGCTTCCGTCGGTCGTCGCTGTCATGGCTTCCCCTTCGTGCAGTGGCATGTCTCTGCTGTGGGTCCGCCGTCGGCCGGTACTCGTATCTCCGCAGCACCGGCCGGCGACTACGCGAGGGCTATTCGACCGATAGTGATCATCTCTTTCGTACGACGACGAAGTCGGCGAGTGCCGTGAACTGCGCCCGAACCCGGTCGGGCATGGCGATGGCGTCCAGGACCTCGATGGCGATGGTGTGCTGACGGCGTGCCTCTTCGGCGGTCCACTCGCGACCGCCGGCCTCCTCGATGAGCGCGGCGCGGGCCGCGAACTCCTCCTCGGAGAAGTTCTCGAAGTCGCTGCTCTTGGCGTCGGCGGCGAGGATCTCGCCGAGCCGCTCGGAGGCGGGCCCGCCCGCCGCGAGCGCCGCCACCACGGGCAGGGACTTCTTGCGCTGGCGCAGATCGCTCCAGGTCTGCTTTCCGGTGGACTCCGGGTCGCCCCAGATGCCGAGGAGGTCGTCGACGGCCTGGAAGGCCAGGCCGAGGTGGTGGCCGTACTTCTCCAGGACGTCGGCGGTGCGGTCGTCCGCACCGCCGAGCACGGCCCCGATGGAGGAGGCGCAGGCGAGCAGGGCGCCGGTCTTGTTGCCCTCCATCTCCAGGCACTCCTCGACGCTGACGCGGTCGCGGTGCTCGTAGGAGATGTCCTGCGCCTGGCCGTCGATGAGGGCGCGGGTCGCGGTGGTGAGGCGTCGGGTGGCGCGGCCGGCCTCGACGGTGCCGAGCTCCAGCAGGACCTCGTTGGCGAGCGCGAACAGGGCGTCGCCGACCAGGATGGCCTGCGCGGGGCCGTGCACCTTCCACACGGTGTCGCGGTGCCGGCGCTGTTCGTCGCCGTCCATCAGGTCGTCGTGCAGCAGCGAGAAGTTGTGGACCAGTTCGACGGCGACGGCACCCGGGATACCGACCTCGGGCGCGGCACCGGTGACCTCGGCGGAGAGCACGGCGAGCGCGGGGCGCACGGCCTTGCCGCCGTCGCCGGCGGCCGGGTTGCCCTCGGCGTCGATCCAGCCGAAGTGGTAGGCGGAGACGGTGTCCATCGGCGGTGCCAGACGGTCCACTGCGGCCCGCAGTACCGGTGTGGCAAGGGTCCGGCCGCGCTCCAGGAGCGCGGACACGTCCACCGCGGTCCTCGCAGCGGCCGTCTCGGCCGGGGGCACAGTGGGCACAGTCTCTCCTCTTGTCGCGGTACCGGGGGTGCGGGGGCCTGCCGCGCGCTCGTCGAGCATCAGGCCGCCTCCTCGAACTCGAAGAGCCGATGGGGGCGGGGCCGGCCCAGGGCAGCGAGCGCGGCGTCCGCCGCGCTCACCCCACTGCGGACCGCACTTTCCATGGTCGCGGGCCACCCGGTGGCGGTCCACGCTCCGGCCAGGTACAGGCCGGGGGCCTTGGTGCGGGCGCCGGGCCGCAGCCGTCCGACGCCGGGGGCGGGAGCGAACGTCGCCGTGCGCTCCCTGGTCACGAAGAAGTCCCTCACCTCGGCGCCGCGCGCACCGGGCAGCAGCCGTTCCAGCTCGGGGAGGTAGCGCTCGCGCAGTTCGGCGACGGTCTCGTCGATCTCGTCGTGCGCGGCGGACTGGGACAGGGCCAGGTACTGGCCGTCCTTCAGCCCGGACGCGTCGGTCCGGTCGAACACCCACTGCACGGGGCTGCCGAGCGCGGCGAAGAAGGGCCGGGCGAGCACCTTGCGGTCGTAGACGACGTGGACGTTGAGGATCGGCGCGGTGTCGATGGCGAGCAGCCGCTCAGGGGCGTCGAGGGCACCGTCGGGCAGCAGATCGTGGGCCTCGCGTTGGGGTACGGCGAGGACGACGGCGTCGGCCTCAAGGGTCTCGCCGGGAACCTGAACGCTCCAACGCCCGTTCTCGTCAGTAGAGATGGAGGTGACGCGTGTACGGACTTCGGTGCGCACGCCCGCGGAGTCGAGCGCCTTGCGGGCCAGCCGGTCGTGCAGTTCACCCAGCGGGACATGGGCCCAGCCGATGTCGGCCGCGCCCGGGTCGGAGAGCAGACCGGTCTTGAACACCATCGCGGCCAGCGCCAGCGAGGAATCGCCGGCCACCGCGTTGAGGGTGGCGACCCCCACCAGGTCCCACAGTGCCTCGACGGCACGCGCCGACTGACCGTGCGCGGTCAGCCAGCTGCCGAAGTCCTGCGTGTCCAGGGCCGGGTCGTTGAGGTCGAGCGCTTTGAGCGCGAGTGCGGCACGGCCGACTTTGACGCGCTCGGCGAGCGAGAGATGCGGGTAGGTCGCGAGGCTGCGCCCGAGATGCAGGGGCACGGGCAGTGCGTCGCGCCGCAGTCTGCCGAGTCTGCGTCCCTCGGGGCGGTTCGCGTCGAGTACGGGCACGTCGAGACGATCCTGCAGCGGAGACAGCGCCGTGCCCTCGATGCGGTCGAGGAACCAGCGGTAGGCGGTGCAGCAGCGCAGATACACATGCTGTCCGTTGTCGACGGTGAGATCGCCGCGCTGGAAGGAGAAGGCGAGTCCGCCGAGCCGCGGCCGGCCTTCGAGCAGGGTGACGCGGACTCCGGCGTCGGCGAGCGCGAGCGCGGTGGTGACGCCGGCCAGCCCGCCGCCGACCACGACGGCATGCCGGCCGCCTCCTGCACCCGGTTTGTCCGAGGGCAGCCCGTCAGGCTGCGTCCCGTCGCTCATCGTGCACTCCCCCCTGCGTACCCGCCGTGGCAGGTCGTTGCAGTCAGGGACGCGACTTCGCACCGGAGGGTTGCGTGCCGCATTTCTCCGGTGACATCACCTTGGCCCACTTTGTCCATCAGGTGCGCCTCCTGAGGGTCCTGCGCGTGACGTGGCGGGTGTCCAGTCCGGACAGGCCGCGCACGGCGACGTAGGCCTTCTCGCGGCCGGGCAGCGAGACCCGGCCGCGCAGCACGGCCTCCGGCTCGCGCTCGATGCGGTCCAGGAGGCGGCGGTAGATGCCGGCCATGGCGGCGACACAGGCGCCGCTGCGGCGGTCGAGCATGGGGAGCAGCCGGTAGCCCTCGGCGAAAAGGGTGCGGGCCCGGCGCACCTCGAAGTGCACGAGACCCGCGAAGTCGGAGCCCTCCGGCGGGGTCGGCCCGTTGAACCCGGCCGAGCAGCCGAATTTCGCGAGGTCGTCGGCGGGCAGATAGGTACGGCCGCCCTCGGCGTCCTCGCGGACGTCTCTCAGGATGTTGGTGAGCTGGAGCGCGAGCCCCAGCGTGTCGGCGTACTCCGAGGCGCGTTCGGAGCCGCGCGCCCCCGCCTCCGTGCCGAACACGCCGAGCGAGAGCCGCCCGATGGCGCCCGCGACACACCGGCAGTAGACCTTCAGGTCGTCCCAGGTCTCGTAGGTCTCGCCCTGGACGTCCATCAGGACTCCGTCGATCAGCTCGTCCAGGCCGCCGAGCGGGATCGGGAAGGCCTCGGCCGCGTGCGCGAGGGCGACCGCGACCGGGTCGGTGTCGTCCTCCTCGACCTTGCCTTCGCGAACCCGGGTCAGCAGCGCCCGGGTGTCCTCCAGCCGCGCCGACTTCACCTCGGTCGCCAGCGTGCCGTCGCCGATGTCGTCGACACGCCGTGAGAAGGCGTACAGCGCCGACATGGCGCGGCGCTTCGGCGTGGGCAACAGTCTGATGCCGTACGCGAAATTGCGCGCCTGTTGTCCGGTGACGGCCTCGCAGTAGCTGTAGGCGGCGAGTACCGGCGCGGACATGTGCGGTGCAGACTCCACGGTCCGGATCACCCCTCTCCTCGCAGAGTCACGCCCACCTCACGCAGCAACTGGATCTTGCCGGGTTTGGGCGGGCCGGGAAGTACGTCGTATTCGGCGGCGACGATCGCTCGGACCGCCGCCCGTCCCCCCGCCACGAACCCCGCGAGCAGCAGCTTCAATCTGCCGTGGACGCTACCCACCAGGGGGGCGCCTTCATTCAGGAGATCGCGGGCGCGTTCTGCTTCGTATGCAACCAGTGCGCGCACCGATGCGCCCGCGGAGGGCGTGGCGAGATCCGCTTCCTGGACGTGAAAGCGCTTCATGTCCTGGGCGGGCAGGTAGATGCGATCGCGGCCGAGGTCCTCGGTCACGTCCTGAAGGTGTTCGACGATCTGCAGTGCGGTGCAGATCGCGTCGGAGAGCCGGACCCGCTCGGGGGTCTCGGTGCCGGTGACACCGAGCACGAGGCGGCCGACCGGGTTCGCGGAGAGTTCACAGTAGGCAAGGAGATCGTCATAGGTCTCGTAGCGCGTGACGAGCTGGTCCTGCCGGTTCGCCGCGATCAGGCCGAGGAAGGGCTCCGGGGTGAGCGCGCACCGGCGGACGGTCGGCTGGAGGCGGCGCAGCAGGGGGTGGTGCGGGGTGCCGTCGAAGACCCGGCGCAGATCGGCCTCGAAGGCGTCGAGAAGGACCACGCGGTCCTCGGCGTCCTCCGGCGACACGCCTAGCAGCCTCGCGTCGGCGCCGCCGGGGGCGAGATCGCCGTCGCCGATGTCGTCGACGAGGCGGGCGAATCCGTAGACCGCCATGAGGTCGGTGCGCCACGCCCTGGGCAGGAAGAAAGGCGCCACGGGGAAGTTCTCGCCCGCGGCCTTGTCGAGTGTGCCGCGCTCCGGATCACCGGTGGCGGCGGTGCCGCTTCCCGTCACCGCTCGCTGCCAGGGGCGGGGACGGCGCATGCTTCGGTGAGCTGGGGAGTTTCCGTAGCCATTGCCGTCACATCTCCCGTTCTACACTGCCGACCCAATACACACTATTTCGGACACGCCGCCCAGTCGTCCGCACGGTGACCCGGATAAGGGTGTCGCGCATTATCGCCCCACTTGCCGCTATTCGGCACCGGTACAGCTTACGTTGTACAACGCAGCGAGCTTCCTCGGGGTGTCCTGCACATCACAACAACACACCGATTGGCGTCAAGATTCCTTGGGCCGGGCCGAGTTGACGTTTCCTTTGCAGACGCGGGGCCCCGCCGGAGCAGTTCCGGCGGGGCCCTGGGAAGCGTTCCGGGCTTTTGCGCCCCTGTACGAGTGGACTACTTGCCCGAGAACTTCTCGTACTCCTTGATGACCTCGTCGGTCGGCCCGTCCATCCGCAGTTCGCCGCGTTCCAGCCACAGCACCCGGTCGCAGGTGTCGCGGATCGACTTGTTGTTGTGGCTGACCAGGAACACCGTGCCCGCGGACTTGCGCAGTTCACGGATGCGTTCCTCGGAGCGGACCTGGAACTTGCGGTCGCCGGTGGCCAGCGCCTCGTCGATCATCAGGACGTCGTGGTCCTTGGCGGCGGCGATGGAGAAGCGCAGCCGGGCCGCCATTCCGGAGGAATAGGTGCGCATGGGAAGGGTGATGAAGTCGCCCTTCTCATTGATCCCGGAGAAGTCGACGATGTCCTGGTAGCGCTCCCTGACCTGCTCGCGGCTCATGCCCATGGCTAGACCGCCCAGGATGACGTTCCGCTCGCCGGTGAGGTCGTTCATCAGGGCCGCGTTCACTCCCAGCAGTGAGGGCTGGCCGTTGGTGTAGACCCGGCCGCTCTCGGCCGGCAGCAGGCCCGCGATGGCACGCAGCAGGGTCGACTTGCCGGAGCCGTTGGAGCCGATCAGGCCGACGGCCTCGCCCCGGTAGGCGACGAAGGAGACGCCCTTGACGGCGTGCACCTTGCGCACCCCGCGCTCCTCGCCGCGCTTGACTATGCGGCTGAGGGCCGAGGTGGCGCTGCCCTTGCCGGTCTTGGCGCCGTGCACGCGGTAGACGATGTGCAGTTCGTCCGCGATGACGGTGGGGATCAGTGCCTCCGGGGTCCGATCCACCGGGTTCTGCTCGACGCTGGGCTCAGCCACGGCCGTACCTCTCCTCCGCCTGCCAGAAGTACACGAAACCGCCGGCGAACAGGACCACGGCCCAGAAGGTGGCGATGGCCCAGACGTGCGGCGGGAGATTCGAGGAGCCGTAGCCGTCGATGAGCGCGAAGCGCATCAGGTCCATGTAGATGGCGGCCGGGTTCACCTGGAGCAGGCGGACGAACACCTCGGAGCGGCCCTCCATCATCTTGCTGATGGAGAACATGACGCCGGACGTGTACATCCAGGTGCGCAGGATGAACGGCATCAGCTGGGCGAGGTCAGGCGTCTTGGCGCCCATCCGCGCCACGATCAGCGCGAGCCCGGTGTTGAAGAGGAACTGCAGCAGCAGGACCGGGAGGATCAGCAGCCACGACAGGCTCGGGTAGCTGCCGAAGCCGACCACGATGAGGAACAGCACGGTCATCGAGAACAGCAGCTGCTGGAGCTGCTGGAGCGCGAAGGAGATCGGCAGCGAGGCGCGCGGGAAGTGCAGGGCGCGCACCAGGCCGAGGTTGCCGGAGATCGCGCGGACGCCCGCCATGATCGAGCTCTGCGTGAAGGTGAACACGAAGACGCCCGTGACCAGGAACGGGATGTACACGTCCCGCGACATGCCCCGGCTGGCCTTCAGGATGACGCCGAAGATGAAGAAGTAGACGGCCGCGTTCAGCAGCGGGGTTGCCACCTGCCAGAGCTGGCCCAGTTTCGCCTGGCTGTACTGAGCCGTCAGCTTCGCCTGGGAGAAGGCCAGGATGAAGTGACGTCGCCCCCAGAGCTGGCGGACGTAGTCGACAAGTCCGGGGCGGGCGCCGCTCACGGTCAGCCCGTACTTGGCGGCGAGCTGCGGCGCCGTGAGGCCTTCGTCGGGCGACGGGCGCGGGCTCACCGCGACTCCGCCGTCATGCGTTGTCTCACTCAAGGGTGGAAGCCTTCATGTTCGGATGCGTCTTACGATCGTCTTGCGTTCGTCTTACGGAATTGTGCTACAGGACGCGACACGTATCCGCCGCCGGACCCGTTCGAGGGGCGTCCGCGCGCCGAGCGCGCGGTCACGCACCGTCGGGCCTCTCAGATCACGGGGGGCCGGCCCAGTCGGGTCAGCCGCCACACCGTACGCCACTTCATGGGCCTGCGCGGTCCGCACGGCGTGGTCCAGCCCTCCTTGAACCCGCCGAACCAGGCCTGCAGGGCCGGCCGCGAGGGGCGGCGCAGGAGGGTGAGCAGCAGCCACACCCCGAGGTAGACGGGGACGAGGGGGGCGGGGAGGTTGCGGCGGGCCAGCCATACGCGGTTACGGGCGACCATGCGGTGGTAGACCGCGTGCCGGGAGGGGGCGGTCGTCGGGTGGTACAGCACCATGTCGGACCGGTAGTCGATCATCCAGCCCGCGTCGAGGGCCCGCCAGGCGAGATCGGTCTCCTCGTGGGCGTAGAAGAACTCGTCCGGGAGGGCGCCGACCTCGGCGAAGACCTTGGTGCGGACGGCGTTGGCGCCGCCGAGGAAGGTGGTGACCCGGGAGGAGCGCATCGGGTCGGAGGCGCGCAGCCGGGGGACGTGGCGGCGCTGGGTGACGCCGGTGTCCGGGTCGGCGATGCGGAAGCTGATGATGCCGAGCCGGGGGTCGGCGGTGAAGGCCTGCCTGCACAGCTCGGCGGTGTCGTGCTGGGCGAGCAGCCCGTCGTCGTCGAGGAACATCACTATGTCGACATCGCGACCGGCGGGCCCGAAGGCGTCCAGGCCGATGTTGCGGCCACCGGGGATGCCGAGGTTCTCGGGCAGTTCCACGGTCCGGACGCCCTCGGGGACGTCCGGAACGGGCGAGCCGTTGCCGACGACGACCGCCTCGACCCGGTCGCCGTCCTGCTTGGCGACCGAGTCGAGCAACGCCCGTAGTTCGTCGGGCCGGTTGCCCATGGTGATGATCACCGCACCGACCTTCATGCCGCTCACTTCAGCCTGCTCGACGCAAGGATCGACACCAGGTGCAGCAGGGTCTGGAGCAGCGCGACACCGGCCAGTACGGCGACACCGAGCCGCGAGTAGAACAGGTCGCCCCGGACCTGGTCCACGATCGCGAGGACCAGGATCAGCAGGGACGCCTCGATGCCGAGGATCAGCCGGTGGAACTTGAAGGCGGCGGCGGCCCGCCGGGCCAGCGCCATCCCGGAGGACCGCATCTCGGCCGCGGACTCCTGCACCGGTGCCTTGCCGGTCTGGTGCCGGGCGACCCCGACCAGGTCGGTCTCGGCCTTGATGAGGATCGCGCCGAGCGCGGCCAGCGTGCCGAGGAAGGCCCACAGCCAGTCGATACGGCCGCTGCCCCACAGGTCGGCGGCGCGCAGCCCGAAGCCGACGAGCACGGCGGCGTCGGTGAGATAGGCGCCGACCCGGTCGAGGTAGACCCCGGCAAGGGAGTACTGCTTGCGCCAGCGGGCGATCTCGCCGTCGACGCAGTCCAGCAGCAGATACATCTGGACGCACACCACGCCCAGTACGGCGCCCGTGATCCCCGGCACCAGCAGCGCCGGGGCGGCGAGTACGCCGAAGACGGTCATCAGGTACGTGAGCTGGTTGGGCGAGACCCTGGTGTTCACCAGGTAGCGGTCGACCCGCAGGGACACCTCACGCATGTAGAGGCGTCCCATCCAGTGCTCACCGCTGCGCCGGTCCTTCACCCCTGCGGGGTGGACGACGGGACGGAGTTCAGCTACCGATGGCCTTGACATAGTCGGCGTACTTGTCCTTGATCTGGTCGGTTTTCAGGTCGAGGTGTTCGAGGATGGTGTAGCGGCCGGGGCGGGTCTCCGGAGCGAACTCCACAGCGCGGACGAACTCGTCCACCGTGAAGCCGATCTCCTCCGGCAGCACCGGCAGTCCGTGCCGGCGCAGCACCTCGGCCATGTAGGCCGATTCCTCGTGGGCTCCACGCAGGTACATCGCGAAGGCCGCGCCCAGTCCGCACTGCTCGCCGTGGGCGGCGGCGCGTTTGGGGAAGAGCAGGTCGAAGGCGTGGTTGATCTCGTGGCAGGCGCCGGAGGAGGGGCGGGAGTCGCCCGACACCGACATGGCGACGCCGGTGAGGACCAGCGCCTCGGCCAGGACCTGGAGGAAGCCGTCGTCGCCGACGCCACCGGGGTGCCTGAGGACCGCCTCGCCGGCCTGCCGCGCCATCGCCGCGGCGAGACCGTCGATCTTCTCGCCCTTGACCCGGTTGGCCAGTTCCCAGTCCGCGACCGCGGAGATGTTGGAGATGGCGTCGCCGATGCCGGAACGCACGAAACGGACGGGGGCCTCACGGATCACGTTGAGGTCGATGACCACCGCGATCGGGTTCGGCACACCGTACGAGCCGCGCCCCGCGTCGTTGTCGAGCGTCGCGACCGGCGAACACAGGCCGTCGTGCGCGAGGTTGGTGGCGACGGCCACCAACGGGAGACCGACGCGTGCCGCCGCGAACTTGGCGCAGTCGATGATCTTTCCGCCGCCGAGGCCCACGACCGCGTCGTACCGGTCGGCCTTTATGTCGTTCGCCAACCGGACCGCGTCGTCGATGGTGCCGCCGTCGACCTCGAACCAGGTGGCGCCGGGCAGGCTCGGCGCGATCCGCTCGCGCAGCCGGGCGCCCGAGCCGCCGCTGACGGCGATGGCGAGTTTGCCGGAGTGCGAGATGCGTTCGTCGGCGAGCACGCACGCCAGGTCGTCGAGGGCACCCGGGCGGATGTCCACGACGACGGGCGAGGGAATCAGCCGGGTCAGTACAGGCACGCGATCTCACGTCCCTTGGCCAGATCGTCGTGGTTGTCGATCTCGACCCACTTGACGTCGCCGATCGGGGCGACGTCGATCCGGAAGCCGCGGTTGACGAGTTCCTGGTAGCCGTGCTCGTAGAACTGCTGCGGGTCGGTCTCCCACACGGTCTTGAGCGCGTCGGCCAGCTCGGGGGTGGCGTCGCCCTCGATGAGGGTGACGCCGATGTACTCGCCGGTGGCCTCGGCGGGGTCCATCAGCTTGGTGATCTTCGTCATGCCCTTGGCGGGATCGACGACGACCTTCATCTCCTCGTCCGCAAGCGACTTGACGGTGTCCAGCGCGAGGATGATCCGCTTGCCGTCGCCGCGGGCGGCGAGCAGCGTCTTCTCGACGGAGACCGGGTGGACGGTGTCGCCGTTGGCGAGGATCACGCCGTCCTTGAGGGCGTCACGTCCGCACCACAGGGAGTAGGCGTTGTTCCACTCCTCGGCCTTGTCGTTGTCGATGAGGGTGAGCTTGAGGCCGTACTTCGCTTCGAGGGCCGCCTTGCGCTCGTACACGGCCTCCTTGCGGTAGCCGACGATGATCGCGACCTCGGTCAGACCGATCTCGGCGAAGTTGCCGAGCGTCAGGTCCAGAACCGTGGGTTCGCCCTCTATGCCCGCGGGCCCCACCGGCACCAGAGCCTTGGGAAGGCTGTCGGTGTAGGGGCGCAGACGCCGTCCGGCGCCGGCCGCCAGCACGAGGCCGATCATGCGGGTTCTCCTTCATCGTGTACGGCGGGCGCCCCTGCGGACACCCAGAAGCGGATGCTCTCGAAGAGCACCAGCAGGGCCACGGCCACGGCGAGGACCGTGAGCGCGACCGTGAACTGCGACGCGGTGAGCGCGGCGGCGAGAACGGTGACGAGCAGCGTCCGCCCCTCCTGCCCCCCGATGGCGCGCACCAGCCAGGCCGGGGGCGCCCCGGCGTTGCCGCGAATGCGGTACACCGTGTCGTAGTGATGGTAGGCGACAGCGGCCACCAGTCCGAAAGCCGCAGGAAGTGCTCCGTTTACCTCCGCTTTAGCCGCAAGGACCAGGACGGTGCAGTATTCGGCCGCCCGGAAGAGCGGGGGGACCAGCCAGTCGAGGGCGCCCTTGAGGGGGCGGGACAAGGCCTGGCCGGCGGTGAGCGCGTAGACGAAGGCCCCGGCCACAGGGGCCCAGGTGACGCCGGAGAAGAGGGACACCGCGAGGATCGCCGTACCGGCGAGCGCGATCAGGAGCGGGGCGCCGAGACGGCCGGGGTTGACGCGGGCCACGAAAGAGGCGAGCGGTCCGTTGTCCGCGAGGTCCGCCAGTGCCTGCGCCGCCCGGTCCGTCCGCCGCGCCTTGCGGGTCAGCGAGCGCAGCACCCGGCCCGCCGCCGTGTACGTCGCCGCGAAGGCGCAGCCGACGAGAAGGACGTAGAAGGTGATCCGGGGTGTGGTCACAGCCGTGAGGACGGCGATCATCGCCCATCGTTCGCCGATGGGCAGGACTATCATCCGGCGCACCCAGACCGTCCAGCCGACGCTGTCGAGCTTGTCGGAGAGGGCGGCGGTGGGGCTGGTGTTGGCGGTGGCGTCGTGGTTGGCCTCGTTGAAGGAGAAGTCCACGACGTGCCGGCAGGTCTGGAGGATCATCGCGCCGAGTGCGAGCGCCCATACGTCGTCGCCGCCCCGGGCCGCTCCCAGCGCGAGGCCCGCGTAGTAGGCGTACTCCTTGGCCCGGTCGAAGGTGGCGTCGAGCCAGGCGCCGAGCGTGGAGTACTGCAGGGAGTAGCGGGCGAGCTGGCCGTCGGTGCAGTCCAGGACGAAGGACGCGATCAGCAGGACACCGGCCGCGACGAACCCGGCGCGGGTGCCGGTGGCCGCGCAGCCCGCCGCGATCAGCGCGGTGAGCAGGGAAGCGGTGGTCACCTGGTTCGGGGTGAGGCCGCGGCGGGCGCACCAGCGGGCGAGGTAGCGCGAGTACGGGCTGATGAAGTGGGTGGTGAAGAAGCCGTCGCGGGACTTGACGGCCGACTTCAGGCGTACGGCCTCGTCGTCGACGGCGGCGACGGCCTGGCGTGCCTCGCTGCCGGCCTGCGCGTCGGCGGGGACCGTGGCGACGAGGCTGCCCAGCTCGGGGCGGTGCACGTCCGAGCCGTCGGCGTCGAGGGCGGTGACGATCCGGTCGGCGAGGTTGTCGAGGAGGGTCGTGCCGCCGCCGGCCGAGTTCTCACGGGCCATCGCGCGGGTCAGGGCCTGGCGGCCGGCCGGCTGCGCGGTGACGGCGCCCGGTACCGCGGCGAGCGGGAAGCGGGGGTCGGTGAGGCCGAGGCGCAGCGCGTGCCGGTGGCCGACGAAGCGGGCGTCCACGACGGCGACGCGCCGGTCGCCGGGAACGGCCGCCAGGAGCGTTTCCGCCTCGCTGGTGTCGGCGGCGATCCGGACGTCGAAGCCGAGCGAGCGCAGGTCGTCCTCGATCGACGATCCGGGGACCGGCTGACCGGTGAGGATGGCGGTCGACAACCGAACTCACTCCCTGGTGCCGACGCCTGGGCGCCGGTCATGTGCATGGTGGTGGCGCCCCTTGGGTGGCACCCGGGCGGCATGTCGGCAGAGGCTATCGGATGCTCTCAAGCCCGTGTTCACCGGCCGTTCATGGCCTGATCAACAGGGTCTGGTGGCGCCTCCGCCGAGATCATCATCAGGGATTCGGGCCCCGGCCGACAAACCGCACCTGCCAGAGCGGGCATGCCCGGACATTCCGCGGAGCCCACGACGGCGGTCCAGGCGTGCGGCCGTCGGCCGGGGCCGCCTTCCACTCCCTCCCGCAGGCACTCCGCGCCAGCCTGACCTGCGAGCTGTTTGCGCAGGTCAGGGCACATGACAACGGTGTTCAGTGCCGCGTTGCCCTATACCCCCCACCCGTAGTTCACTGTGGTTCCGGGCAGTCATCAGGAAGGCGGTGTCCCATGGGGGCAGGGCACGACCACGGGTATTCCCCTGCGCAGGGCGCTCCCGCCACCGGTACGGCCGCCGCGGTGTACCGGGGCACGCTGCGGGTCGCGCTGGGGATCACGCTCACCGTGATGGTGGTCGAGGTGGTCGGCGGGCTGCTCGCGGACTCCCTCGCGCTCATCGCGGACGCGGCCCACATGGCGACGGACGCGCTGGGCCTCGGCATGGCGCTGCTCGCCATCCACTTCGCCAACCGCCCGGCGGCCGGGAACCGCACCTTCGGCTACGCCCGCGCGGAGATCCTCGCCGCGCTCGCCAACTGTCTGCTGCTGCTCGGCGTCGGCGGCTACGTCCTGTACGAGGCGGTTCAGCGGTTCGTCGCGCCCGCCGCCACCGAGGGCGGACTGACCGTCGTGTTCGGTCTCATCGGCCTGCTCGCGAACATGATCTCCCTCACGCTGCTGGTGCGCGGCCAGAAGGAGAGCCTGAATGTGCGCGGCGCGTTCCTGGAGGTGGCCGCCGACGCGCTGGGCTCCCTCGCGGTGATCGTCTCGGCCGTGGTGATTCTGACCACGGGCTGGCAGGCGGCCGACCCGATCGCCTCGCTCGCCATCGGCCTGATGATCGTGCCGCGCACGCTGAAGCTGCTGCGCGAGACCCTCGACGTACTCCTGGAGTCGGCACCCAAGGACGTCGACATGCGGGAGGTGCGCGCCCACATCCTGGCCCTGGACGGCGTCGAGGACATCCACGATCTGCACGCCTGGACGATCACCTCGGGGATGCCGGTGCTCTCCGCACACGTGGTCGTCGGCTCGAACACGCTGAACGCCACCGGCAACGAGAAGATGCTCCACGAACTCCAGGGCTGCCTCGGCGACCACTTCGACGTGGAGCACTGCACCTTCCAGCTGGAGCCCGGCGGGCATGCGCAGCACGAGGCGAGGCTCTGTCACTGACGGCTGACAGAAGCCGACGGAATCCGATGGAAATCGACCAGGTCGGACGGAACGCAACCGTCCGGCGCACACCCATGTCCACACACCCATAGCCCCACCCCCGGACGGTTCCCCCGTCGCCGCGCCGGGCACGATGAACTGCCGGGAGTGCCGGATTCGTACGGCAGACTTGGCTCTGAAGACCGATGTGAAGGATGGGTATGCCGATCACACCTGCCACCGCGACGCACACCTCGTCGAACGGCACCGCCGAAGCGATCCTGCTCGAACTGGTCGACGAGAACGGCGTGACGATCGGCACCGCGGAGAAGCTCTCCGCCCACCAGCCACCGGGGCGGCTGCACCGCGCCTTCTCCGTCTTCCTCTTCGACGAGCAGGGCCGCCTGCTGCTCCAGCAGCGGGCGCTCGGCAAGTACCACTCCCCCGGCGTGTGGTCCAACACCTGCTGCGGTCACCCCTACCCGGGCGAGGCGCCCTTCGCGGCGGCGGCCCGGCGGACGTACGAGGAGCTGGGGGTGTCGCCGTCGCTGCTCGCCGAGGCGGGCACGGTGCGCTACAACCACCCGGACCCGGACTCGGGCCTGGTGGAGCAGGAGTACAACCACCTCTTCGTCGGCATGGTGCAGTCCCCGCTGCGGCCGGACCCGGAGGAGGTGGGCACGACCGCGTTCGTGACCCCCGCCGAGCTGGCGGAGCGGCACGCGAAGGACACCTTCTCGTCCTGGTTCATGACGGTGCTGGACGCGGCCCGCCCGGCGGTCCGCGAGCTGACGGGCCCGTCCGCGGGCTGGTGACCGCCCGTCCTACGGCACCCGCGCGACGGTGAGCGGCAGCGCGGCCCAGATCACCTTGCCGCCGCTCGCCGTGTGCTCGACGTCGCACACGCCGCCCGCCTCCCGGGTCACCTCGCGCACCAGGAGCAGTCCCCGGCCACCGGTCTCGTCATGGTCGGCCACCAGGGCGGTCGGGCGGTAGGGGTGGTTGTCCTCGACGGACACCCGCACCCATTCGGCGCCCACGGCGACCTCCACCGCGAGTATCGGCGACAGCAGCGCCGCGTGCTTGACCCCGTTGGTGACCAGCTCGGAGACGATCAGCAACAGCCCCTGCAGCAGGTCGTCCGTCAGGGGCACACCCTGGCGGAACAGCAGGTCCCGTACGGCGTGCCGCGCCTGCGGGACGGAGGCGTCGACGGCGGAGGCGGTGAACCGCCAGACTCCCTCGTACGGCAGCGGACCCGGCGCGGCGGGGGCCGGGGGATCGTCCCCGACGCCGCCTTCTGGGCGGGGGCCTGCCCCACGCCCATCGTTCTCCATCGTCCGGTCGCCACCCTTGCGCTCGATTGTCACCACCCGACGAGTGTTGGCAACGACCCGCTCCGCCCCCTACGACTGAACAGAAGTCAGCAGTTTTCGGGTGTATTACGACCGCTTCCGCCCGGTACGGTCGCGTGTCGGACCGCTCGTGCTCCGATCGTGCCGACTTCGCGAACTCTTCCGGTTGTACGTAGCATCCAGCGAATGGAGCCCCGCCTGCTGCACGAGGTCACCGACTCGGTCGCCACCGTCGTCATCCACCACCCCGGCAAGCGCAACGCGATGACCGCCGCGATGTGGCGCGCGCTGCCGCCGCTGCTCGACACCCTGGCGGCCGATCCGGCCGTACGGGCGCTGGTGCTGACCGGTGAGGGCGGGACGTTCTGCGCCGGGGCCGACATCTCCACGCTGCGGGAGTCGCCGGGTGAGGCGCAGGGGCTCGCGGTGCTCGCGGAGGAGGCGCTCGCGGCGTTCCCGAAGCCGACGCTGGCCGCGATCCGGGGTCATTGTGTGGGCGGCGGCGCGCAGTTGGCGGCGGCCTGCGATCTGCGGTTCGCGGAGCAGGGGGCACTGTTCGGGGTGACTCCGGCGAAGCTCGGGATCGTGTATCCTGCGTCCTCCACACGGCGGTTGGTGTCGCTGGTGGGTCCGGGGACCGCCAAGTACCTGCTGTTCTCGGCCGAGTTGATCGACGCGGAGCGGGCGCTGCGCACCGGGTTCCTCGACGAGCTGCTGCCCGAGGGCGAACTCGGCAAGCGGGTCGCGGAGTTCACCCGGGTGCTGGCCGCCCGCTCGCGGCTGACGCAGGCCGCGGCGAAGGAGTTCGCCAACGGGCGTACGGACAGGGACGGTTACTGGGCCGAGCAGGCGCACGGCAGCGACGACACCGCGGAGGGCGTCGCCGCGTTCCTGGAACGCCGCGAGCCACGCTTCACCTGGACTGCGCGAGGATGAAACGGCTCTTGGCCCGGAACTCCTCGACGAGATGCGCGGGCGCCTTCCGCGGGGAGCCCGCGTCGTAGGGCGGTTGCGGGTCGTACTCAGCGCCACGTCCCGGCCGAGGTCCTCGCGGACGCGTCGGCGAGGGTCGAGTCCGGTACGAGGGTCAGGCCGGCGACGTCGAGGCTCAGCGCATCGCCGAAGAGGACCACCAGGACCGTTCGCATACCGCCGATTCTTCGCGCTCCCCCGCAGTGGCCACAATGACGGGTACCCCACCTTTCCTGCCATCCGGTGCCCGCCACTGGAGACCGTACCGACCAGTCGGTAACGTGACCGTCATGACTACTGCCGCCGTCGATCCCCGTGCCGGGCGCCGCTGCCACAACGCGCTCAACTCCCTGCACGCCACGCTCTACTTCTCGCCCGACCTGGGGAGGGAACTGGCGGAGCTCGGGGTCACGGACTCCAGGGCCGTCAACTTCGCCGTACGGGCGGCGGCGCTGGGACGGGTCGGTCCCGGCGTGGTGGCGGCGACCTTCTACAACTACAAGTACGAACTCGTGGCCCGGCATGTGCCCGCCGTGTGGGAGATCGTCTCCCCGGAGCAGGCCCTGCAGGCACGCGCGCGTGCCGTCGACGCGACCCTGCGCCGGCTGCTGGACGACGACGTGGTCGAGTCGGAGGAGATGGCCGAGGCCGCGCGGCTGGCGCTGCGGGCCGCCGAGGCGTGCACGCGTGCCGCACGCCCCCTGTACGCCGCGCATGCCGATCTGCCGGTCCCGGAGGAGCCGCACCTCGCGTACTTCCACGCCGCGACCCTGCTGCGCGAGCACCGCGGCGACGGGCACCTGGCCGCCCTGATGTCCGCCGAGCTCGACGGCCTGGAGGCGGTGGTGACCCACACCGCGACCGGCAAGGGCATGACGCCGAAGTGGGTGTTCGGCACGCGCGGCTGGAGCCAGGAGGAGTGGGACGCCGCCGTAGGACGGCTCCGGGAGCGCGGACTGCTCGACGGGGACGGCGAGTTGACCGAGGCGGGCGTCGCGCTGCGCGCCGGGATCGAGACCGAGACCGACCGGCTGGACCGGGCACCCTACGAGCACCTGGGCGCCGAAGGGGTCGTACGGCTGACCGAGCTGGCGACCGGGTTCGCCCGGCGCGCGCTCGCCGCCGGAGCGTTTCCGGGGAGTCTGCTCGGCAAGAGCTAGCCGTCAGGCTGCCGCGGGACGGCACGGCGGCGGTGCCGGCGCTCTCCCGGCGAGCGGCGCGAGGAGCGGGCTCAGGAGCTGCGGTACTTGTCCACCATGGCCAGGAACACCTGAAGATTCGGGATGCTCTTGGCCATGGCGCGGGCCCAGAAAGCCGATTCGCCGGTCTTCGTCACCGCGACGGCGCCACCGGCGAGCTTGACCTGCCCCACCTGGGTCCAGGGCAGAACCTTCTTTCGGTGCGCGACGCCGGCGGTGGAGAGGTCGAACTCGCCGAAGTCCAGGACCTCGCCGTCCAGGAACGCCTGCTGTGCTGTGGCGCCCTGGGCCAGCAGTACCGCTCTCTGCATGGCCGGGGCCCAAGTGCGGGGTTTCTCGTAGAAGTTGGTGACCGTCACGCTCACCCCCGGGCTCGTCGCCACGCAGGTGTACAGGATCGGACCCGGTATGCCGTTGATGATCTTCTGTACCTGCTCCTCGTAGAGCCTGATCCGGTCCCACCGAACGGCCACCGTGCCGACGCCCGTCTCCTGGTCGGCGATCATGCCGTTCTCGAACAGGTGCAACCGCTTCGCCGCCTGTCGGGGGTTGAAGTCCGGGGTGCGGCGGAGCGCTATGTAGTAGAAGAACACGGCCGGCAGCACGAAAAGGCAGAACAGCATCGCGAGCGTCAGGTAGAACGACGACTTCACGAACCACCCGAACCGCTGGGGCTTGAAGGTGGCTAGCAGCGCGCCCAGTTCGTGCTGTGCCGCCAGTTCGGCGACGGCGGGGGACGGGGGTGCCAAGGGGACTGTCGCGGGCATGAGCCTCAACTTCGCTGGGAAAGGTGTCAGTTGTCTGTTGCCTGCTCATACCAGGCGATACCCGCAGCCTCTCCTATCACTGTTCCCACCGTCCAGAAGATCACTGAAAATCGACTCCGGGACGGCGCCCTGATCCCCGAGTGTCGGTGTCACCTGCCACAATTGCCGCGCAACCTCAGTGGAGAAGGCGGTACGGGCGTGACGACACCCCTCGTAGGGTCCATCGAAGGCAGGATCGCCGAGGAGCTCGGCGTACGGGAGCGGCAGGTGAAGGCCGCCGTCGAGCTGCTCGACGGCGGTTCGACGGTGCCCTTCATCGCCCGCTACCGCAAGGAAGCGACCGAGATGCTCGACGACGCGCAGCTGCGCACGCTCGAGGAGCGGCTGCGATATCTGCGCGAGCTGGAGGAGCGGCGGACCGCGATCCTCGAATCGGTGCGCGAGCAGGGCAAGCTCACCGAGGAGCTGGAGGCGCAGATCCGCGCCGCCGAGACCAAGGCGCGCCTTGAGGACATCTACCTCCCGTACAAGCCCAAGCGGCGCACCAAGGCGCAGATCGCGCGGGAGGCGGGGCTTGAGCCGCTCGCGGAGGGCCTGTTGGGCGACCCGAGCGTGGAGCCGCTGGCCGCTGCCGCCGCGTTCGTCGACGCCGACAAGGGTGTCGCCGATCCGCAGGCCGCCCTGGACGGCGCGCGGGCGATCCTCACCGAGCGGTTCTCGGAGGATGCCGACCTGATCGGCGAGCTGCGCGAGCGGATGTGGGGGCGCGGGCGCCTCGCCGCGAAGGTGCGGGACGGCAAGGAAGAGGCGGGCGCCAAGTTCGCCGACTACTTCGACTTCTCGGAGCCGTTCACCGCGCTGCCCTCGCACCGCATCCTCGCGATGCTGCGCGGCGAGAAGGAGGACGTCCTCGATCTCGTCCTGGAGCCCGAGGAGGACACCGAGGGGCCTTCGTCCTACGAGGGGATGGTCGCCCACCGCTTCCAGATCCTCGACCGGGGCCGTCCCGGCGACAAGTGGCTTCAGGACACGGTCCGTTGGGCCTGGCGCACCCGCATCCTGGTGCATCTCGGCATCGACCTCAGGCTGCGGCTGCGTACGGCGGCCGAGGACGAGGCGGTCAACGTGTTCGCGTCGAACCTGCGGGACCTGCTGCTGGCCGCCCCGGCCGGCACGCGCGCGACGCTCGGCCTGGACCCCGGTTTCCGTACGGGCGTGAAGGTGGCCGTCGTGGACGCGACCGGCAAGGTCGTCGCCACCGACGTCATCTACCCGCACGTCCCGGCCAACAAGTGGGACGAGGCCCTTGCCAAGCTGGCGCGCCTCTCCGCACAGCACTCGGTCGACCTGATCGCGATCGGCAACGGCACGGCGTCCCGCGAGACCGACAAGCTCGCCGGTGAACTCATCACCAAGCACCCGGAGTTGAAGCTCACCAAGGTGATGGTGTCCGAGGCCGGCGCGTCCGTGTACTCGGCGTCCGCGTTCGCCTCGCAGGAACTGCCCGACATGGACGTGTCGTTGCGCGGTGCCGTCTCCATCGCGCGCCGACTCCAGGACCCCCTCGCGGAATTGGTGAAGATCGACCCCAAGTCGATCGGTGTCGGCCAGTACCAGCACGACCTGTCCGAGGTGAAGCTGTCGCGTTCGCTGGACGCGGTGGTGGAGGACTGTGTGAACGGCGTCGGTGTGGACGTCAACACGGCCTCCGCGCCGCTGCTTTCACGCGTGTCCGGCATCACCTCCGGCCTCGCGGAGAACATCGTGTCGCACCGCGACGCCAACGGCCCCTTCACCTCGCGCACCCAGCTGAAGAAGGTGGCACGGCTCGGCCCGAAGGCCTACGAGCAGTGCGCGGGCTTCCTGCGCATCCGCGGCGGCGACGACCCGCTCGACGCGTCCAGCGTGCACCCCGAGGCGTATCCGGTGGTACGGCGGATGGTGAAGACGGCGGGCAGCGAGGTGGCATCCCTGATCGGCAACACGGCGGTGCTGCGGTCGCTGAAGCCGACGGAGTTCGTGGACGAGACGTTCGGTCTGCCGACCGTGACCGACATCCTGAAGGAGCTGGAGAAGCCGGGGCGCGACCCGCGGCCCGCGTTCAAGACGGCCACGTTCAAGGACGGCGTCGAGAAGATCTCCGACCTGGCGCCCGGGATGATCCTGGAGGGGGTCGTCACGAACGTCGCCGCGTTCGGGGCGTTCATCGACGTCGGCGTCCACCAGGACGGTCTGGCCCACGTTTCCGCGCTGTCGAAGACGTTCGTCAAGGACCCGCGGGACGTGGTGAAGCCGGGGGACATCGTCAAGGTGAAGGTGCTTGATGTCGACATCCCTCGGAAGCGGATCTCGTTGACTCTGCGGCTGGAGGACTCGGCCGAGGCGCAGGCCTCCGGCGGGGAGCGGCGACAGCAGGGCGGGGGTGGCGAGCGTCGGCAGCGGGGTGGACGTCCGCCTCAGCAGCGGCAGCAACAGGGCGGCGGCTCGCGCCAGGCTGCGGCTCCGCCGCCGGCCAACAGTGCGATGGCCGATGCTCTGCGCAAGGCGGGGTTGCTGGATCCCGGCAAGAAGGGCAAGCGCTGACGGTTTCGGCGGTCAGGTTGTGGGGAGCTGCGGGCGGGTGGGGGCCGGGCGCGCAGTTCCCCGCGCCCCTTCAGGGCGCTTGGCGCCCTGCTGCAGACTGGGCGCATGATCACACCGGACTTCAAAGCCGATCTCCGCGTTTTTCTTCAGGACGCCCGTGACGCTCTGCTGTGGAAGCTCGAAGGGCTCTCGGAGTACGACATCCGGCGGCCGATGACGCCGACCGGCACCAATCTGCTGGGGCTGGTCAAGCATCTGGCCGGGGCCGAGGGGTTCTACTTCGGCACGGTCTTCGGACGGCCCGTCTCCGCGCCGGAGTTGTGGATCGCGGGTGACGCCGAGCCGAACGCGGATCTGTGGGCGACGCCGGACGAGACGCGTGAGCAGATGGTCGGGGACTACCGGCGAGTGTGCGCTCACTCGGACGCGACGATCGAGGCGCTGCCCCTGGACGCGATCGGCCGCATCCCCGGCGAACGCGGCGCCGAACTCACCCTGCACCGCACCCTCGTCCACATGACCTACGAGACCTCCCGGCACGCGGGCCACGCCGACGTCGTACGGGAACTCGTCGACGGGACGGTGGGGCAACGGGCCGAGGGACCAAATGTGGCTCCGGGCAACGCGAGTTGGTGGGCGGAGCACCGGAACAGGGTGGAGCATGCCGCAAAAGAGGCCGAGCTTCAGCGCCCTGAAGGGGCGCGGGGAACTGCGCGACCAGCCCCCACCGGCCCGCAGTGAACCACGCTCCTGAACCTCACCGCTGCTCCGTCACCTTCCCGTCCGCCACCTCCAACCGCCGAGTCACCTGAACCGCGTCCAGCATCCGCCGGTCATGAGTGACCAACAACAGCGTGCCCTCGTAGGCATCGAGCGCCGACTCCAACTGCTCGATGGCCGGCAGGTCCAGGTGGTTCGTCGGCTCGTCCAGAACCAGGAGGTTCACCCCACGCCCCTGGAGCAGCGCCAGGGCGGACCGCGTGCGCTCACCCGGTGACAAGGTCCCCGCAGGCCGCATCACATGGTTCGCCTTGAGGCCGAACTTGGCGAGCAGCGTGCGGACTTCGGCCGGTTCCGTGTCCGGCACGGCCGCGCAGAACGCGTCGAGCAGGGACTCCTCGCCGTGGAACAACTGGCGTGCCTGGTCGACTTCGCCCACCAGGACACCCGAACCGAGCGCGGCGTGCCCCGCGTCCAAGGGGATACGGCCGAGCAGCGCAGCGAGAAGCGTCGACTTGCCCGCGCCGTTCGCACCGGTCACCGCGACCCGGTCCGCCCAGTCGATCTGCAGGGACACCGGTCCGAAGGTGAAGTCACCGCGCCGTACCTCGGCGTCCCGCAGGGTCGCGACAACCGCGCCGGAGCGGGGCGCGGAGGCGATCTCCATGCGCAGCTCCCACTCCTTGCGGGGCTCCTCGACGACGTCGAGGCGTTCGATCATGCGCTGGGTCTGCCGGGCCTTCGCGGCCTGCTTCTCGCTGGCCTCGCTGCGGAACTTGCGGCCGATCTTGTCGTTGTCGTTGTTCGCCTTGCGGCGGGCGTTCTTGACGCCCTTGTCCATCCAGCCGCGCTGCATCTGGGCACGGTCCTGGAGCGCGGAGCGCTTGTCGGCGTACTCCTCGAAGTCGTCGCGGGCGTGCCGGCGGGCCACGTCCCGCTCCTCCAGGTAGGCCTCGTAGCCGCCGCCGTAGAGGTTGATCTGGTTCTGGGCCAGGTCGAGTTCGAGGACCTTGGTGACGGTGCGGGTGAGGAACTCGCGGTCGTGCGAGACGACGACCGTGCCGGCGCGCAGGCCGGAGACGAAGCGTTCGAGGCGCTCCAGGCCGTCGAGGTCCAGGTCGTTGGTGGGCTCGTCGAGGAGGAAGACGTCGTAGCGGGACAGGAGGAGGGACGCCAGGCCCGCTCTCGCCGCCTGGCCGCCGGACAGGGAGGTCATCGGCTGGTCGAGGTCGATGGCGAGGCCGAGGGAGTCGGCGATCTCCTCGGCGCGTTCGTCGAGGTCGGCACCGCCGAGGTCGAGCCAGCGCTCCAGGCTCGCCGAATAGGCGTCGTCGGCGCCGGGTGCGCCGTCCACCAGTGCCTGGGTGGCCTCGTCCATCGTGCGCTGGGCCTCGGCGACGCCGGTGCGGCGGGCCAGGAACTCGCGCACGCTCTCGCCCGGGCGCCGCTCCGGTTCCTGCGGGAGATGGCCTACGGTCGCCGCCGGCGGGGAGAGGCGCAGTTCGCCCTCCTCCGGTGCGAGCAGGCCCGCGAGCATCCTGAGCAGGGTGGACTTGCCCGCGCCGTTGGCACCGACAAGGCCGATCACATCACCGGGGGCGACGACGAGGTCGAGCCCGGTGAACAGGGCGCGGTCGCCGTGTCCGGCGGCGAGATTCTTGGCGACGAGAGTGGCAGTCATCAGACCGCCGATCCTAATCGGTCCCCCTGCCCGCCCGCGCCGCGGATTTCAGCGGGCCATCGCCGCCACCAGCACGCTCCCCATGGTCCGGGCCACGACGAAGGACTCGCCCTTCACGGCCTTGGCGTCGAGGGCGATGCGATGGAGGCCGGGTTCCAGGACGCCGTCGAAGACGTCCTGGGTGTGGCTGCGATAGAGGCGGTCCAGCCGGTACGCGGTGACGCGCACCCGGCACGGGGAGGTGACCTCGATGCCCGCCTCGCCGTCGGCGGCGACCAGGCGGGTCAGCCGGTGCTGCTCGGCGGGGCGGCGGTCCAGGGCGTGTTCGATCTGGGCGACGAGAAGCGGGACGATGGGCGCGAGGCCGTCGACATACGCCACGTCGACCCCGGCACGCTCGAACTCGGCCCGTACGGCGGCCCGTTGCTCCTCCGTGACGGCCCGACCGAACGCCACGGCGCCGTAGCCGCGGAGTTCGTCGGCGGGGACATGGGTCGCGTCGCCGGTGGTCTCTGCGCCGATGCCGATGGCGCGGAGGGCGGCGGCGAGCTTGTTGAGGACGGCGACGCGGGCGCCGATGAGCAGGACGCGGCGTTTGGCGGCCGGGGGTTCGGTGCCGTCGATGAGGGCGTCGAGGGCCGTGCGGTATTCGGTGCCGGCGAAGCGGAAGGGCCCTATGCCGTGGTAGCCGTTGCGCTCCAGGTCGGCGTGTTCGTCGGTCTGCCAGGCGAAGTCGCGCCAGATGTAGTCGGTGCCGTCCCGTTCGATGACGGCGGTGACGGCTCCGCAGGCCAGGTCCGCGCACTCGGGGCAGCCGTAGATGATGTGGCGTCCGCCCTGCAGCGGTGGGTCGGTCTCCAGGAGGAGGCTGCGGACCTGGGCGGTGAAGATCGCGGGCGGGATGTCGGAGGCGAGCGGGGAGACGGCGTCCAGGTCGGCGAGCTGGAAGAGCAGCGGGCGGCCGTCGACGAGGAAGTCGACGAAGTCGCGGTGCACCTGGTAGCCGCCGTCCGCGAGGACTTCACCGGCGCGCATCGCCGGTGCCAGGCCGAAGGCCGCGTACGCGGCGGACATCGCGTGTTCGGCAGACATGCTGTGAGTATCCCCAGCACGATGCCGGTGTGAGCACGGCATGGTGTATTCCGCTACCGTCCGCGCATGGAGAGCGGTGTGAGTGGCGAAGTCATCGTGGTCGGCGGGGGCGTCATCGGGCTGACGACGGCCGTCGTGCTGGCCGAGAGTGGCACCCGGGTCCGGGTGTGGACGCGCGAGAGCGTCGAGCTGACGACCTCGGCCGTCGCGGGCGCGCTGTGGTGGCCCTACCGGATCGAACCGGAGGCGCTCGTCGGTGAGTGGGCGCTCCAATCGCTCGGCGTGTACGAGGAGTTGGCGGCGCGGCCCGAGGAGACGGGCGTACGCATGGTCGAGGGTGTACAGGGCGGGACGCGGCTGGACGAGCTGGGGCCGTGGGCGCGCCGGGTGCCGGGGCTGCGGGCGGCGCGGGCCGAGGAGTACGCGGGCGGCGGGCTGTGGGCACGGTTGCCGCTGATCGACATGTCGACCCATCTGCCGTGGCTGCGGGAGCGGTTCCTGCGGGCGGGCGGGACGGTGGAGGAGGCTTCGGTGACGGACCTCAGCGAGGTGCCGGCGCCCGTCGTCGTCAACTGCACGGGGCTGGACTCCCTGGACCTCGTGCCCGATCGCTCGATGCGGCCGGTGCGCGGTCAGTTGGTCGTGGTGGAGAACCCTGGGATCACGACCTGGTTCACGTCGGTCGACCACACGGCGGACACGTCCACGTACTTCTTCCCGCAGCCGGGCGGGCTGATCCTGGGCGGTACGGCCGAGGACGGCGCCTGGTCGATGACGCCCGACCCCGCGACCGCCGAGGCGATCATCGCGCGGTGCGCGGCGGTCCGGCCGGAGATCGCCGACGCCCGGGTCCTGGAGCACCGGGTGGGCCTGCGGCCGACACGGCCCGCGGTACGACTGGAGCGTCAAGTGCTGCGGGGCGGGCGGGTGTTGGTGCACAACTACGGTCACGGCGGGGGGGGAATCACGGTGGCGTGGGGATGCGCCGAGGAAGCCGCGGAGTTGGTACGGCTGCGGCTGGGCTGATCCTCACCGGTGTGCCCGGAGCGGGGCGGCGGAGTGTGTTCGCGCCGCCCCGCTCCGGAGCGGTGATCAGTTGCCGGGTACCCGCTGGGCGGCTGAACGGGGTGCCCGTACGCCGTCGAGGGTCGTGGCCGTGGGTGCCGTGGTCCTGACTCCCGCCGTGGCCTTCGCGAACGCCGACGCCCCGCCGACGAGCGGGAGTCGGGCCGACGTGCGGGACAGGGTGACGGTGAGGGTCGGGGTGGTGGACGGCGGGTCGATGAGGTCCCGGTCCGTGCCCGCGACGATCAGGGCGAGGCGGTGCCCGGCCGGGACGACGTGGTCGGTCGCCGCCAGGTCGAGCGTGATGGTGTACGCCTTGCCGGGGGTGAGCGGTGCGCCCTTCGTGTCGGAGGCGTGGTTGCCGAGGTCGGCCCAGCCGCGGCTGAAGACGTTGTAGTCAACTGCCGTGGTCTTGGCCTGGGTTGCCAGGAAGCAGGCGCTGTCCCCCGCCGTGCTCTCGCCCCAGCAGGTGCGGTTCGTGAGCGTGGTGATGCCCTCCGCCGAGTCGGCGTAGTCGCGGATGGTGTCGGGGCCCAGGTCGACCAGGACGGCGGAGAGATGGGCCGTGGCGGTGGTGGGTGTCGCCGTGATCGTCACCTTCGAGGAACCCGACAGCCGTAGGTCCTTCTTGAGCGGTCCGGTGACGAAACCGGCCTTGTCCGCCGTCGGTTTGTCGATCGCGGCGGCCCAGTCGGTCTCGCTCTCCTGCGGGTTGTCGGTGAACTTCTCGGTGCCGGTGCCCGTGGTGAGCCCGAGCGTGCCGACGCCGGCCTGGGTGCCCTGCGCCGGGTGGAGGGTCGTGGTCGCGGTGCCGCTCGGCGGCCAGACCTTCGACGTCTCCCACTGGTCGGGGTGGCGTTCGACGTCGGCCATGGGCTGCCGGTCGATTCCGTTGTCGTAGCCGAGGAGTTCGTGGTCGAACCAGCGGTGGAGTGTGTCGACCCAGGCGTCGCGGCGGTAGTCGAAGGGGTCGACGTGGCCGGTCTGGGAGAGCCAGATCTTGCGCTCGACGCCGTTCTTGGCGAGGGCGTCCCACCACTGGCCGAAGTTCTTGGTGCGGACGTTGAGGTCCTGCAGCCCGTGCACGAGGAAGACGCTGGCCCTGACCTTGCTCGCGTCCTTCACGTAGTCGCGTTCTGTCCAGAACGGTGTCCAGTCGCCGGTGCGCGGAGCCCCGTCGACGATCTTCTGCTGGACGGCGGCGCACTTGGCCTGCGCGTCGGAGTTCTCGACCACGTTGGACAGCCAGTCGGGGCCCGAGTCGTAGAGCGGGGCGCCCTTGGCGAAGTAGTAGTCGTACCAGGAGGAGATGGCGCTGATCGGGACGATCGTCTTCAGGCCCTTGACGCCGGTGGCGGCGACGCCGTTGGCGATGGTGCCGTCCCAGCTCTTGCCGATCATTCCGGTTCTGCCGTTGGTCCAACTCGCCCGCGCGGAGACGGTTCCGGTGCGTGTGGTGTACGCCTTGGCGCGTCCGTTCAGCCAGTCGACGACGGCCTTGGCGGACTGGATGTCGGAGCGGCCGCCGACGTCGACGCAGCCGTCGGAGCGGTTGGTGCCGGCGAGGTCGACGCCGACGAAGGCGTAGCCGCGGGGCACGAAGTAGTTGTCGTAGAAGAGCGGCATCTGGACAACGTTGCCGCTCGCGTCGTAGGTCTTCAGCTGGCTCTCGTTGCCGCGTCCGCAGCAGGAGTAGTAGGGGCTGGCGTCCATGATGACGGGGACTTTGCGGCCCTCGCGGGCGGGTTCGCTCGGCCGGACGATGTCGACGGCGACCCGGTCGGTCTTCCCGTCGCCGTCGCCGTCGAGTCCGGTGTCCACCCAGACGGCCTCGCGGATCGCGTTCGCGTAGGAGTAGACGGGTTGGCTTTCCTGCGGGGCGCTCTGGGCCACTGCCGGGGTGAGGAAAGTGGCCAGGAGGGCGGCGGTCGCCGCCGTCGCGAGCGATCTCCAGATCGTGAAGCGCGTGCGTTTCGGCATGCGCGGACGGTACATCGGTCAACTCCCGTGCTGGAAGAGGCACTCGGAGTCATGTCGGCCGAATGGCGATCGTGTGACAGGAGGTGCCGTGGACAGGCACGGGAGCACAGGGACTGAATAGCCTTTGAACAGACTGAAGACCGAGTGGACCCTACTGCTCTCCGACACTTCGGCTCTTCGGCCTTCGTGGACCCCCACGGCTCTTCGGCATTCCGCGGAGCCCTACGACTTGGAGTTCTCGTGCACCGCAGAATCATCGCGCCGGGAGCGCTCGCGGCGGCCTCCCTGCTGCTGGCGATCCCGGCCTCGGCGGCAAGCTACTCCCCCGGCGCTCCGGGTATCGGCGACCCCTACTACCCGGCCTACGGCAACGGCGGATACGACGTCTCGCACTACGACCTCAGGCTTCAATACCAGCCCGCCACCGACGAGTTGGCGGGCACGGCGACGATCCTCGCCAAGACGACGCAGGACCTGTCGCGGTTCGACCTGGACTTCCTCCTCGACGTGAGCGAGGTGCGGGTCAACGGCGTGAAGGCGACCTTCGCGACCTCCGGGCAGCACGAGCTGGAGATCACCCCGAAGACCCCGCTGCCATCGGGCACGCCGATCACCGTCGTGGTCCGCTACAGCGGGGTGCCGTCCACGAAGAGCGCGTACGGCTTCAACACCTGGCACCGCACTCCGGACGGCGCGGTCGCGGCGGACGAGCCCGAGTCGGCGTGGTGGTGGTTCCCGAGCAACGACCACCCGAGCGACAAGGCAACCTACGACGTGTCCGTGGCCGTACCGAACGGCACCCAGGCCATCTCCAACGGCACGCTCCAGTCGACGAGTTCACAGCTCGGCTGGACCCGCTACAACTGGCGGCAGAACAAGCCGCAGGCCACCTATCTGGCCACGCTCGCGCTCGGCAGGTTCGACATCACGACCAGCACCTCCGAGGGCGGGGTCCCGGTCGTCAACGCCTACAGCAAGGACCTCGGCGACAACGACGGGTCCGCGCGGGCGAGCGTGGAGCGCACCGGGGAGATCGTCGACTGGCTGAGCGGCTATTTCGGTCCGTATCCCTTCAGCAACGCCGGCGGGTATGTGCCCAACACGACCACCGGGTACGCGTTGGAGACCCAGAGCCGCGTCTACTACAGCCCGAGGCAGTTCGCGAACGGCGCCAACACCTCTGTCGTCGTGCACGAGTTGGCCCACCAGTGGTACGGCGACGACGTGTCGCTGAAGGGCTGGAAGGACATCTGGATCAACGAGGGCTTCGCGCGCTACGCGCAGTGGCTGTGGTCCGAGCACGAGGGCGAGGGCACCACGCAGCAACTCGCCGACTACGTCTACGCGTTGCACCCCGCCGACGACGCCTTCTGGACGATCGCGCCCGGTGACCCGGGTCCGGACAACCAGTTCGAACTCCCCGTCTACGACCGGGGCGCGCTGGCCATCCAGGCGCTGCGCAACGAGGTCGGCGACGACGCGTTCTTCGCCATTCTGAAGGGCTGGCCGAAGGAGCACGCGTACGGCAACGCGTCGGTCGCGGACTTCCAGAAGTTCGCGGAAGAGGTGTCCGGGAAGTCGCTGTCGGCGCTCTTCGACATCTGGCTGTTCCAGCCGTCGAAGCCGGCGGCCCCGGCGGCCCGTTCGGCGTCCATCGCGAAGGCGTCGCAGGCTCCGGTGCAGCCGAAGTCGTGGAAGAGGATCGCCGCGACGAACGACGTGCACGGGGGCTGACGGCACGGCGGCGGCTGAACGGTACCGGCACCGCTCAGCCGCCGCCGGATCCCGAGGACACCTGGCCGTGCCCGGTGTCCTTGACGAACACGATCCCGTCGTTGCCGGTCAGGTGGGCCGGGTCCAGCGGGGCGTACCCGTACCAGGACGACACGCGGGGCGCGGGCGTCGACCCGGCGAGCGCGGTGGCGAGCCGACGGGGGTCGACGAGGCAACGGGGGTGCGGGAGCGCGTACAGCAGCCCCTCTACGGTGTCCGGGGGCGGGGCGTGCACCCCCTGGTGGGAGATCGTGCCGAGGGCCGTGGCCAGGAAGGCGTACTCCTCGCCCAGGTGCGCGCCGACGATCGCGCCGGCGCTCCACCACTCCACCGGCGGGCCGCCCATCCGCATGCTGCTCCTGTTCCGCTGGAGGTGGCCGTTGTGGGCGTTCACCAGTGCCGGGCCGCGTTCGACGACGGCGAGCAGGTTGGCGGCCATCATCGAGTCCCGCAGGGCGACCAGCCGTGTCATGCGGCTCGGTGAGGTGTCGGCCATCGCTGAGTGGTAGCGCAGCAGCCCGAGAGCGGTACGGCCGCAGAGGCGGGCGCGGTGCCAGTCCTCCGGTGCGGACGCCGCGATCAGTTGTGGTGTCCACGCGTCGAGCAGGGCCACCAAGTCGTCGGCGAGCAGGCGGAGTTGTCCGGCCTCGGGTGTCCGCCCGACGGACCGGGACGGGTTCGTCATGGCTGCGGTGTCGGTCCATCGGTCGTCCGTGCCGAGCAGTTCGTCGAGGGTCTTGGCGGTGCAGGGAAGGAGGTCGGCGGCGACTCCGGCGGTGAGGTGGGCGTGGAGTCCGGTGAGGGCCTGGCGGGGGCTCGCGGCGCCGGTGATCTCCAGCGGACCGTCGATTCCGGCGAACCGCACCTGCTCGGCGTCGGGCCGGCCGTCGTTGTACTCGCGCATCCAGCGCACGAGTTCGCGGTTGCCCGGGAAGGCGCCCCACTCGTGGCTGAAGCCGCGCGCCATGGTGTCGTCGAGGGTGCCCGCGCCCGAGGTGACGTGGTCGTCCACGACCAGGCCCATGAGGCAGTCGCTCTCGATGGCGATGGTGCGGTAGCCCTCCCGTTCGACGAGGTGGCGGAAGATCTCGTTGCGCACGTCGAGGAGGACGTCCTCGCCGTGGGTGGGTTCGCCGAGGGCGAGCAGCCGCGGTCGGGCCGGGAGCAGTTCCAGAACGGCTGCGGGGTCGACGCCGTGCACGGCATCGGCGATACCAGGAGAAATACTGGGAGAGGCACCAGGAGTCATATCCTCAAACGTATCGTTGAAGTCTCAGTGGAAACTTTTCGTCGACAGTGGCAGGACAGTGGCGCGAAACCTTCAAAGCGATGGTCGGCTCAGGCCGGTCGATCTGGCGCGCGGGCACGGTCTGTCGACGCAGGCGGTCCGCAACTACGAGGCGGCGGGCATCCTTCCGGCCGCCGAACGCACCGCGCACGGCTACCGCACCTACACACCTCGGCACGCGCGGGCCCTGCGTGCGTTCCTCGCGCTCGTCCCGGGACACGGCCACCGGACGGCCGCGGCGATCCTGCAGGCGGTCAACCGGGGCGCCATCGAGGACGCCCTTCGCCTCATCGACGAGAGTCATGTGCAACTGCTCGACGACCGCCGCACCCTCCAGGCGGTCGAGGCCGCACTGCGCGACCTCGGTCCGGTGCCCGAAGAGCGGGGCGACACGTTCGTCGGCCCCCTGGCGCGACGGCTCGGCATCCGCCCGGCCACCCTCCGCGCCTGGGAGCAGGCCGGTCTGGTCCGGCCGCGCCGCGACCCGCGCACCGGCTACCGGGTCTACGGCCCGGCCGACATCCGCGACGCCCTCCTGGTCCACCAGCTCAGACGCGGCGGCTACCTGCTGGAACACATCGCTCCGCTGATCGCCCAGGTCCGTACCGCCGGCGGTGTCGCGCCGCTGGAGTCGACGCTGCGCGACTGGCACGCCCGCCTCTCGGCCCGGAGCCGCGCCATGCTCGCGGGCGCCGCCGCCCTGGACGCCTACCTCGACGCCCCACCGGCGCCGACAGCCGCGCCGGACGCCGGCATACCCGCCCCGTCGACCACGCCCTAGCGGGGCGCACCGATCGCCGCGGCCTCCAACTCCTCGACGCGTACGAGGAGTTCGTCCCGGCCCACGGGGTGGACCTCCGTCGACGGCACCGTGCAGGCGTGGGCTCCGGCGACCGCGCCGTAGCGGGCGCAGCGCAGTGGCGGCTCTCCGGTGAGCCATCCGAAGAGGAAGGCGGCGGCGAAGGCGTCGCCCGCGCCGTTGGAGTCGACCACCGGTTTCGGTGGCGGCGCGGTCGGGATGTGGGTCAGCTCGTCGTCGGCCAGCAGGTAGGCGCCCTCCGCCCCGGCGGTGGCGATCACCAGCCGGGCCCGGCCCCGCTCGGCGATACCCCGCATGGTGTGCTCGGGGGTGCCGGTCAGCGCGGTGGTGGACAGGAAGACGATGTCCGCGGCATGGGCGAACTCCTCCTGGTACGCGCTCTCGCCGTCCCAGTTGTGCAGGTCCGTCGAGATCGTCGCACCGGCCTCGCGCAGCGCGGGCAGGGCGTGGGCGCAGGGCTGGGTGATCGAGACATGGGCGTGGCGGCTCGCCTCGGCGAGGGCGCGGACCGTGGATGCGGGGAGCCGGTCGCCGGGGTGGGCGCGGGTCGAGTCGTAGAGGGAGAGCCGCCGTCCGTCCGGGCCCACGAGGTTGACCGCGCGCTTGGTGCCGGCGGGCTGCGGGACTTCGGTGAACGGGATGCCGTGGTCGCGGTGGAGGGCGCGGACCAGGTCGCCCTCGGGGTCGGCACCGAGCATGTCGAGGTGGTGGGTGCGCAGGCCCAGCGCGCTCAGGCCGAGGGCCACGAAGTCGCCGGTCTGGCCGGCACGGGTGCGGATACCGGGGTCGATCATGTAGCTGTCGGCGTACGGGAGCGGCAGTTCGGGGACGTGAACGATGGTGTCCACGCCGGCGCCGCCGAGGACGAGGACGTCGATGTCTCTGTCGCGGCTCATGGCTCACGGCCTTCCCTCTGGTTGCGCAAGATTCTGCAACTCCTTTCAGTCCGGGGCAAGTTGTTTCGGCGGCTCAGCCCTCGTGGTCGTACACCGTCACGGCGATCCCGCGCCGCGCCAGCCGCTCGGTGACCAGTGGTTCGACCCGTGACCACTTGCCGCCCGCGAGGCCGCACCCGATGCGGGGCATGTGCACGGACGCGCCGAGCTCCGCCGCGCGGTCGGCCAGTAGGCCCAGGGCCGCGTCGATCGCCTCGTAACGCACGGGGACGCCCTTGCTGCCCGTGCGTATCCCTCGCTGGCCGATCATGTTGGCCACCCACACATGGCGCTCGACCCGCACGAACTGGACGGCGCCCAGCGCGAAGTCGTTGGCCGCGCGGGCTCGGTGCCAGGCCCGGTACTCCTGCTCCGGCTCCGGCCAGCGGCGGGACACGGCCAGCACGAAGCCCTTTCCCCAGCCCCCGATGTCGTTGCAGACATGCGCGATCATCTTGACGCCCTTGACCGACGGAACGGTCGCGTCACCCCGGACATAGTTGATCTCCCCCATGCCGTCCACCGTAGGCGGCACCACTGACAACGGCCCTCCGGCCGACAACGGCCTTCGGTGGTTTCACAGCACTGGTGAGACAGCGATACTGCTGCGCATGACGACCGACGCCGGGGAGCCGACGCTCACGATCGACGAGCTGGCCGCGCGGGCCGGCACCACGGTCCGCACGGTCCGGTTCTACGGCACGAAGGGGCTGCTGCCGCCCCCGGTGATCGGGGCCCGGCGGGTCGGGCACTACGGGCAGGAGCATCTGTCCCGGCTCGCGTTGATCGAGGAGTTGCAGCACCAGGGCATGACGCTGGCGGCGATCGAGCGCTATGTGGCGCAACTGCCACCGGACCTCAGCGCGCACGACCTCGCGATCCACCGCGCGGTGGTGGCGTCCTGGGCTCCGGAGGGCACGGAGACCCTGGACCGGCGGGAGTTGGAGCGACGGGCCGGACGGGCGCTGACCGAGGAGGACGTGGAACGGCTCGCCGCCATGGACGTGGTCCGGCCGGACGGCACCGCGTACCGCGTCGACTGCGGTCTGCTGCGGCTCGGTGTGCAACTGCTCGACGTGCCACTGTCCCAGGAGGCGATCCTCGCCGCGCGGAACGTACTGATCGAACACTCCCGTACGGCCGCCCACGAGTTGTCGCGGCTGTTTCGCGACGAGGTCTCCCAACGTGCCGCGCAGGACGTGAAGTCGCTGTCCGAACACATGCAACCCCTCGTGGTGCAGGCCCTCCTGACTGCCTTTCAGCGGTCCCTGCGGGAGGAGCTTCAGCAGTGGCTCGGCGCTTCACAAGTAGGCGGATCCTCCTGACACGTTGAGGGTCTGCCCGGTCAGGAAGCCGCTGCCCTCGTCGACCACGTACAGCAGGGTCGAGACCAGGTCGGACGGGCGCTGGGTGCGCGGCACCACCTGCTGATCGCGGACGTGCTCGAAGCCGCCGTCCGCGCCGACCGTCCGCTCGGCGGTCGCGGTGCGCACCATGCTGGGCGCGATGGCGTTGACGGTGATGTCGTACGGCCCGAGCGCCGCCGCGAGCGAACGTGTGAAGCCGATCAGGCCCATCTTCGAGGCGACGTACGGGACCATCGTGGGCGGCGCGGTGAGGACGGCCGCCGAGACGATGTTGACGACCCTGCCCCGGCCGGCGGCCTTCAGATACGGCAGGACCGCGCGGGTCAGCAGGAACGGCGCCTCCAGGTTGACGCGCATGACCCGGCGCCACTCCTCGGGCGTGATCTCCTCGAAGGGGCGGGCCGGGTAGACGCCGGCGTTGTTGACCAGAACGTGCAGGGTGCCGAATCGGCCGATGAGGCGGTCCAACGCCTGCTGGATCTGGGCCTCTTCGGTGACGTCGCCGATCAACTCCAAGTAGTCCGGGACCTTTTCGGCGGTCTCCGGCTGCGGGACGAGGTCGAGTCCGGCGACCCGGTAGCCGTGCCCGGCGAGCGCGACGGCGAACTCCTGCCCGAGGCCCTGCGCCGCTCCGGTCACCAGGGCGGTACGCGTCTCCATGGGGCGAGTGTGACGATCCGTCAGGCGTCGGGCAAGAGCGCATTCCACTCGCTGAAACGCCCTGGTTGCCGCGCACGCCCGGTGGGCCCACCCTGCGTGACGACCCCAGCACCAGCCGCTTACGGGAGCCGTGCCCGATGACCGAGACCGAGCGTGCCGTGGACGACGCGGACGATGCGGACGACGCCGAGCGCGCCCGCGAACAGGGCGGCGGGCAGAGCCGGTTCAGGCCGGTTCCACGTCGATGGGTCCGGGACGAGTACGGTGTGCTGCTCGTGCTGGGGCTGCTGATCGCCGGGATCGGCATCCCGTACCCGGACTTCCTGGACACGGACAACCTCCTGTCCACCGCCCACAACTCCGTCTACATCTCGCTGATGGCGTGCGGCATGGTCTTCGCGCTGTCGATGCGCGAGGTCGATCTGTCGGTGGGCGGGACCTACGCGATGTGCCTGGTCGTCGGGGCGCTGCTGGTGCGGGACGGCACCCCGCCGTGGCTTGCGGTGCCGGTGATGCTGGTCACCGGAATCGGGCTGGGGGTGTTCAACGCGCTGGTGACGACGCTGCTGGCGCTGCCGTCGTTCATCGTCACGCTGGGCACGCTGATGCTGTTCCGGGGTGTCGGGCTGGCGCTGGCGGACGGCAAGCAGATCACCGATCTTCCGCTGGGCGACTCGTTCTTCACGTTCGCGGGCGGTGATCCGGGCGGGGTGCCGTTCGCGCTGTGGGTGCTGCTCGCCGTGATCGTCGTACTGGCGGTCGTGCTGTCCCGGACCCGTTTCGGGGCCCGGGTACGGGCGATCGGGTCCAACCCCGACGCCGCCGCCTTCAGCGGCATCCCGGTCGTCCGCACCCGCATCCAGGCACTGGCCCTGTCCGGTCTCACGACGGCCTGCGCCGCCGCGCTGGCGCTCGCCTTCTACGGCGCCGGCGATCCGACTCTGGGCCAGGGCTACGAGTTGCAGGCGATCGCCGCGTGCATCATCGGCGGCACTCCGCTGGCCGGGGGGCGCGGCTCGGTGGTCGGTGCGGTGGCCGGGGCGATGATCCTTTCGGTGGTCGCCTCCGGCCTGGTGTTCTTCGAAGTACCCATCAACTGGACGTCGTTCGCGACCGGCGGGGTGATCCTCCTCGCCGTCGCGGCCGACAGCGCGCTGCGCCGCACCGGACGCCGTCGCAGGTGAAGTCCCTCGTGATCCACCAAGTCCCCCTGGACCCGCGCCCCTCTCCGCTCCAAGCCCCTCTCCGATCCAAGTCCCCCTGTGGTCCAGCCTGTTGGAGGCCGTGATGCACCCCCGTTCACGTACGTGGTCCGCGGCGCTCGGCGCCCTGGTCCTGTTGGCCGCCGCGGGCTGCGGCAGCAGTGGCTCCGGCGGCGGCAACGGCAGGCTGAAGATGGGGATCTCGGTCGCCAACATCTCCCTCAACTTCGCCCACGAGATGGTGCTTGGTGCGGAGAGCGCTGCGAGCCACGCGGGGAAGGTCGACTTCAAGGCCGTAGGACCGCCCAACACGGACGGACCGGCGGAGGTGCAGCTGTTCCAGAACCTCACCGCGGTCGCCAAGGACGGCATCGTCCTGGAGAACCTCGACCCGCCGATCTTCACCCGGCCCGCCGCCCGCGCCGTCGACCAGGGCATCCCCGTCGTCGCCCTGGACACCTCCCCCACCGACGGCAGCAAGGTCGACTTCTATGTGGGGAACGACAATTACGCGCTCGGCGAGTTGATGGCGAAGGAGGCCCTGAAGCGGCTCGGCACCAACCCCAAGGGCCAGATCGTGATCGGCGTGCCCAACCCGGGGACGCCGGTGCTCGACAACCGGGCCAAGGGCATCTCCGACACGTTCAAGAAGGAGGCGCCCGGCGTCAAGGTCCTCGGCCCCTTCCAGACGTACAGCGATCCCGGCCAGAACTACAGTTCCTGGTCCGCGCAGGTGAACGCGCACCCGGACGCGCTCGCCTTCCTCGGCGTGGGTGACGCCGACAGCTACAACCTCGCCAAGATCAAGAAGGCCGAGCACGGCAAGTGGCTCACGGCCGGCTTCGACGTCGACCCGAAGACCCTGGACGCGGTGAAGGACGGCTCCAACTTCGTGACCATCGATCCGCAGCACTTCCTGAAGGGCTATCTGTCCACGGCGATGCTGATCGAGGCCGTCCGCGACAAGAAGGGCAAGCTGCCCAGCGGTTGGTTCCTGTCCCCCGGCGGGGTCGTCGACTCGTCGAACATCGACGAGATCATCGCGCGGCAGAAGTCGGCGCAGGCGGCCTACGACTGGTACAAGCCGACGATCGACAAGCTCCTCGGCGACCAGGCGGCCAACCTCAAACCGCTCAAGGACGCGCGCTGACATGGTCCACGACGACATCCTCGTGGCGGAGGAACTGGTCAAGTCCTACGGCGGCGTACGGGCGTTGGACGGCGCCTCGATCCGGCTGCGCGGCGGCGAGGTGCATGCGCTGGTCGGCGAGAACGGCGCCGGGAAGTCGACGCTGGTGCGCATCCTGTCGGGGACACTGGGCGCGGACGGCGGGACGGTGCGGTCGGCCAAGGACACCCGGATCGCCGTCGTCTCCCAGGAGTTGAGCCTCTTCCCGGACCTCACCGTCCGCGAGAACCTCTTCCCGCAGCACCCGCCCCTGCGCCTGGGCCTGTTGGACCGGCGGGCCATGGACCGGGCGGCCCGGCCCGTCCTCGCGGAACTCGGCCTCGACATGGACCCGCGCACCGAACTGGGTGAACTCTCGCTGGCCGACCAGCAGTTGACGGAGATAGCCCGCGCTCTGCTGCGCCGCCCCGGGCTGCTGATCCTCGACGAGCCCACGTCGGCACTCCCGGCCTCCGCCGTCGACCGCCTCGAACGCGTCCTGCGCACGCTGACCGACCGGGGCATCGCCGTCCTGTACGTCTCCCACTTCCTGGACGAGGTGATGCGCTTCGCGCGCCGGGTGACGGTCCTGCGGGACGGGCGGGTCGTCCTGGCAGGTGTGGAGCGGGCCGGGGTCGACGTAGCGGAGCTGGTGTCGGCGATGCTGGGCGGGCGGCCGGAGCAACCGCCGCGCCGGGTACGGTCGTTGGTGGACCGGCCACCGCCCGTGGTGCTCTCCGGGGTGACCGTGCCGGGGCGGCTGACCGACGTGACGTTCACCGTGCGGGCGGGTGAGGTGGTCGGGGTCGCGGGGCTCCAAGGGGCGGGCCATCTCGACGCGTTGGCGGTGGTGTGCGGGCGTAGGGCGGTCTCCGGGGGCCGGGTGGACGTCGGCGGGCGGGGGCTGCCGCGCTCGCTGCGGGGCGCGGTGCGCGCGGGTGTCGCCTTCGTGCCGAGCGACCGCAAACGGTACGGGCTGATGGTGGACCGCACGGTGTGGGAGAACACCACGGCGGTCAGCTGGCTGGCGCTGGGCCGGGGCGGGATCGCCCCCGCCCGCTCCGAACTCGTGCGCTGCACGGCCGAGTCGACCGAACGGCTGCGGCTGCGCGGCGGGCCCTACGACCTGGTCGCCCGGCTGTCCGGCGGCAACCAGCAGAAGGTCGTCTTCGCGAAGTGGCTCGCGACCGAACCGAAGATCGTCGTCCTGGACGATCCGACCCGGGGTGTCGACGTCGGCGTACGCGCCGAAATGCACCGCATCGTCGGCGAGTTGGCGGCGGGCGGCGCGGCCGTCCTGATCGCCTCGACCGATCTCGCGGAGCTGACGGAGGTCTGCGACCGGGTGCTGGTGTTCGTGCGCGGGCGGGTCACGGAGGAGGTGCGCGGGGAGCAGTTGACCGAGCACGGGCTGGCGGTGGCGATGCAGCGGCCGGAGGTGGCGGCGTCGGACTGACAGGGTCCGGAGGTGGCCGCGTCAGACCGACAGGCTCCGTGTGATCGCCCGCGCCGCAGCGCACAGCCGGGCCCCGATGCGGTCCACGTCCAGGCGGCGGGTGCCGCCGGTGACGGAGATCGCGGCGATCGGGCGGGAGCCGCGGTCGGAGGCGTAGACGGGGGCCGCGACCGCCGAGATGCCGACCTCGGCCTCCTCCAGGTTGACGCCGTAGCCGCGGGCCCGGGTGAGGGCGAGGTCGCGGGCGAGCTGGCCCGGGAGGACCAGGGTGCGCGGGGTGAGGCGGGGCAGGGTGCGGCGGGGCGGGCGGGGGTCCTGGGCGAGGAAGACCTTGCCGGTGGCGGTGCAGTGGGCGGGCAGTCGGCCGCCGGTGCGGGAGACGATCGGGGTGGCGCGGCGGCCGGTGATCTTCTCCAGGAAGAGGGTGTCGGTGCCGTCCGGGACGGCCAGGTGCACGTTCTCGTGGGTCGCCTCGTGCAGATCGCCCAGATAGGGCAGCGCCACGTCCCGCAACTCCCGTACGGACGGGGAGGACTGGCCGAGGACGAAGAGGGCGAGCCCGATGCGGTAGCTGCCGTCCGTCATGCGCTCGACGAGGCCGAGCCGGACGAGTTCGCCGATCAGCCGGTGCGCGGTGGGCTTGGGCAGCCCGGTGCGTACGGCCAGTTCGGCGAGGGAGAGCGCGGTCCCCGCGTCGCCGCAGGCGCGGAGCAGCAACACCCCGCGTGCGAGCACCGACTTCGGCAGCGGCCCGTCCGTCATGGACCGATGGTGGTCGCTTCCGCGCACGGGTGACAAGGTGTGGGTCACGGTGAGTCGCGACCGCAATCGAAGCGGTATCTCTACGAGGTGCGCAGCGGTACGTCGACGAGCATCGGGCGCGTCAACCCGCTGACCCCGGCGACCAGTTCACGCAGGTGGTCCGCGCTCTCCGCTCGTACCGCGTCGACCCCGAAGAAGTGCGCGGCCACGGTGAAGTCCAGGGCGCCGAGTTCGGTGCCGGGGCAACTCCCCTTGCCGCCCATCGCGTTGTAGGTGTCCTGGAGGGTGCGGTAGCCGCCGTTGCCCATCACGACGAACAGCACCGGCACTTGCTGCCGCGCCGCGCTCCACAGCCCCTGGAGTCCGAACAGCGCGCAGCCGTCCCCGAGGACCGAGACGACCGGCCGGGCGGGGTCGGCGAGCGAGCGGCCGACGGCGGCGCCGATGCCCCAGCCGAGGCCGCCGCCGACGGTGTGGGTGTAGCTGCCGGGGCGGTCGAGTCGTAGCAGCCGACGGAGCAACAGGCCCACGGTGATGGCCTCTTCGACGACCACGGCGTCCGGCGGCAGTCCGCGGGCGACGGCGTGGGCGGCGGCCCAGGGCGCGAGAGGTGCCGCCGAGTAGGCGGCGCGGGCGGCGGACTCGGCGCGGGCCCGCTCGGCGGTGTGCCGTTCGCCGGCGCGCAGGACGCGGGCCTTCGCGGTGTGGTCCGGGACCTGTTCGCGCAGCAGCTCGGCGAGCCGGTGGAGCGAGGGCGCGAGGGAGCCGACGAGACCCGCGTCGGCGGGGAAGTTGCGGCCGATCTCCTCGGCGTCCGAGTCGAGTTGGACGACGGTGATGCCGGGCGGCAGGGCGGGCCCGGGGCTGTAGTGGTGGGGGGTGAAGGCGTGGGCGCCGACGATCAGGACGGTGTCGTACGGCGCGAGGGCGGCCCGGATCGCGTCGTGGCGGGGCGGCAGCATCCCGGCGTAGAGGGGGTGCGTGGCGGGGAAGTTGAGGCAGTCGGCCATCGGCTGGTGGTGGACGGTCGCGCCGCAGGCCTCGGCGGTACGGACGAGCGCGGCCACCGCGTCCTCGCGGCCCACTCCGTCCCCGGCGACGATCGCGGGGCGGGCGGCGCCGCCGAGCAGCACGGCGGCCCGGTCGAGCCCGGCGGCGGGCCCCGGCCGGGGCGGTGTGGTGCGGGCGGGGACCTCTACCTCGATGTCCTCGGCGAGCAGGTCCATGGGCAGGGACAGGAACACCGGCCCGGCGGGCGGCCGTTGGGCCTGCGCGAAGGCGCGGCGCAGGGCGAGGGGCAGGTCGCGGACGTGCTGGATGTCGTACGTCGCCTTGGCCGCGGGCCGTGCGAGGCCGAGGAGGTCGCCGGAGAGCATGGGGTCCTGCTGGAGGTGGCGGCGGTCCTGCTGGCCGGCCGTGACGACGAGCGGGGTGCGCGAACGGCGGGCGTTGAGGAGGCCGATGAGGCCGTTGGCGAGTCCGGCGGCGATGTGCAGGCTGACGAACGCGGGGCGGCCGGTGCCGCGGGCGTAGCCGTCGGCCATGGAGACGACGGCGCCCTCGTGGACGCCGAGGACGTACTCGGGGGCGTTCTCGGCCTCCGACAGGGCGGCGAGGAACGGGAGTTCGGTGGTGCCGGGGTTGCCGAAGATCCGGTCCACGCCCTCGCCGCGCAGGATGTCGAGGAAGGCGAGGGCGGGGCGGTGACCCATGGGGGCTCCTCGGGGGACGGGACCGGTGACCGGTTCGCCGGTCAGCGTCGGGGTCCCGTCCCCGCGAGGCAAGTGCAGCGTGTCGCTCAGCGATACGTCGACACGTCAGCGCGCATCGCTGAACCGCTCGCCCTTCTCGGCCTTCTCCACGAGCAGCGCGGGCGGGGTGAACCGCTCCCCGTAGCGCTCGGCGAGCGCACGCGCGCGTGCCACGAAGCCGGGCAGGCCGCCCTCGTAGCCGTTGATGTACTGGAGCACACCGCCGGTCCAGCCGGGGAACCCGATGCCGAAGATGGACCCGATGTTGGCGTCCGCGACGGATGTCAGGACGCCCTCCTCAAGGAGCTTGACCGTGTCGAGCGCCTCGGAGAACAGCATGCGTTCCTGCATGTCCGTGAAGGGGATCTCGGCGCCCTCGCGGGTGAAGTGCTCGCGCAGGCCCGGCCAGAGACCGGCGCGCCTGCCGTCGTCGCCGTAGTCGTAGAAGCCCGCGCCGCCGCTGCGCCCGGTGCGGCCGAACTCGTCGACCATGCGGTCGATGACGGCCTCGGCGGGGTGACCGGGCCAGGTGCCGCCCGCCTCTTCGACGGCCCGCCTGGACTCGTTGCGGATCTTGCGCGGGAGCGTGAGCGTCAACTCGTCCATCAGGGAAAGGACCTTGGCCGGGTAGCCCGCCTGTGCGGCGGCCTGCTCGATCGACGCGGGCTCGATGCCCTCGCCGACCATCGCGACACCCTCGTTGATGAACTGCCCGATCACCCGTGAGGTGAAGAAGCCGCGCGAGTCGTTGACGACGATCGGCGTCTTCTTGATCTGCCGGACCAGGTCGAAGGCCCGCGCGAGGGCCTCGTCGCCGGTGCGCTCGCCCTTGATGATCTCGACGAGGGGCATCTTGTCGACGGGCGAGAAGAAGTGCAGCCCGACGAAGTCGGCCTGGCGCTCGACACCCTCGGCGAGGACGGTGATGGGCAGGGTGGAGGTGTTGGAGCAGAGCAGCGCGTCGGGCTCGACGATGTGCTGGATCTCCTGGAACACCTTGTGCTTGAGGGAGGTGTCCTCGAAGACGGCCTCGATCACCGCGTCGCAGCCCGCGAGTTGCTGCGGGTCGGCGGTGGGGGTGATGCGGGCGAGCAGCGCGTCCGCCTTCTCCTGGGTACTGCGACCGCGCGAGACGGCCTTGGCGCAGAGCTTCTCGGAGTAGGCCTTGCCCTTGGCCGCCGCCTCCGGAGTCACGTCCTTCAGGACGACGTCGATGCCCGCGCGGGCGCACGAGTAGGCGATGCCGGCGCCCATCATCCCGGCGCCGAGGACGGCGACCCTGCGGACCGGGCGCGGCTCGATGCCCTTGGGGCGGTTGGCGCCGGAGTTGACGGCCTGGAGGTCGAAGAAGAACGCCTGGATCATGTTCTTCGAGGTCTGCCCGGCCGCCAGCTCGACGAAGTAGCGGGCCTCGATGAGCTGGGCGGTCTCGAAGTCGACCTGGGCGCCCTCGACGGCGGCGGCGAGGATGTTGCGCGGGGCGGGGTAGGGGGCGCCGTTGGTCTGCTTGCGCAGGCTGGCGGGGAAGGCGGGCAGGTTGGCCGCGAACTTCGGGTTGGCGGGGGTGCCGCCGGGGATGCGGTAGCCGGGCTTGTCCCAGGGCTGCTGCGACTGCGGGTTGGCGTCGATGAAGGCGCGGGCCTTGGCGATCAACTCGTCCGGCGTGGCGGCCACTTCGTGGATGAGGCCGTTGTCGAGAGCGCGCCGCGGGCTGTACTGGGTGCCCTGGAGCAGCACCTTCAGCAGGGCGTCGGTGATGCCCAGCAGCCGTACCGTGCGGACGACTCCGCCGCCTCCGGGGAGCAGCCCGAGGGTGACCTCCGGGCAGCCGATCTTCGAGCCGGGCGCGTCGAGGGCGACGCGGTGGTGGCAGGCGAGGGCGAGTTCGTAACCGCCGCCCAGGGCAGCGCCGTTGAGCGCGGCGACGACCGGCTTGCCGAGGGTCTCGATGCGGCGCAGGTTGCGTTTGATGGCGAGGCCGCCGTCGAGCAGTTCCTGTGCGGTGTCCGGGGTGACACGGATCAGGTCGCGCAGGTCGCCGCCCGCGAAGAAGGTCTTCTTGGCGGAGGTGACGATGATGCCGCGGATGGACTCCTGCTCGGCCTCCAGGCGGTCGGTGACCGCGGCGAGGGAGGCGCGGAAGGCCGCGTTCATGGTGTTGGCGGACTGGTCGGGGTCGTCGAGGACGAGGGTGACGACGCCGGTGTCGTCCTGTTCCCAGCGGATGGTGGTGCTCTCGGTCATGAGGGGGTTCTCCGTAGAAGTCTCTGGTCGCCGCGGAAGCCTCGGGTGGCCGCAGACAGCGCTGCCGGCCGCCGGGGTCTCAGAGGCGCTCGACGATCGTCGCGATGCCCATGCCGCCGCCGACGCACAGTGTGGCGAGGCCGTAGCGCTTGTCCTGGCGCTCCAGTTCGTCGACGAGCGTGCCGAGGATGATCGCGCCGGTGGCGCCGAGCGGGTGGCCGAGCGCGATGGCGCCGCCGTTGACGTTGACCTTGTCCAGGGACAGGCCCATGTCGCGGACGAAGCGCAGGACGACCGCGGCGAACGCCTCGTTGATCTCGACGAGGTCGATGTCGTCGATGGTCAGGCCGGCCTTGGCTAGGGCCTTGCGGGTGGCCGGGGCGGGCCCGGTGAGCATGATGGTCGGCTCGGAGCCGGAGACTGCGGCGGAGACGATCCGCGCGCGCGGGGTGAGGCCGTAGCGCTCGCCGACCTCCTTGGAGCCGATGGCGACGAGGGAGGCGCCGTCGACGATGCCGGAGGAGTTGCCCGCGTGGTGGACGTGGTCGATCTTCTCGACCCAGTGGTACTTCTGCAGGGCCACGGCGTCGAAGCCGCCGAGTTCCCCGATGTCCGCGAAGGACGGCTTCAGCCGGGCGAGGGAGTCGGCGGTGGTGCCGGGGCGCAGGTGTTCGTCGTGGTCGAGGACGACAAGCCCGCTGCGGTCGCGCACCGGGACGACGGACCGCTCGAAGCGGCCCTCCTTCCAGGCGGTGGCCGCCCGCTCCTGCGAGAGCGCCGCGTACTCGTCCACATCGCGCCGCGAGAATCCCTCGATCGTGGCGATCAGGTCGGCGCCGATGCCCTGGGGCACGAAGTTGACGGCGAGGTTCGTCATCGGGTCGTTGAACCAGGCGCCGCCGTCCGAGGCCATCGGCACCCGGGACATGGACTCGACGCCACCGGCGAGGACGAGGTCCTCCCAGCCCGAACGCACCTTCGCGGCGGCCATGTTGACGGCTTCGAGACCCGAGGCACAGAAGCGGTTCTCCTGCACTCCGGCCACCGTGTCCGGGAGTCCGGCGGCCACGGCGGCGATCCGGGCGATGTCGGAGCCCTGGTCGCCGACCGGGCCGACGACGCCGAGCACGATGTCGTCGATCGCGGCCGGGTCCAGGTCCGGGAAGCGGTCGCGGATCTCGTGGATGAGTCCGACGACCAGGTCGATGGGCTTCGTGCCGTGCAGGGATCCGTTCGCCTTGCCGCGCCCGCGCGGGGTGCGGATCGCGTCGTAGACATACGCTTCGGTGCTCACTGCCAAGCCTTTCACTGAGGGTTTTCGAGGACGCGTCGAGATGTTCCCCGACCGGAGTCCTCAACGACGTCGGCAAGCCGGGGGACGTCCCAGTCACGGGCCACGTCCGAGGTGTCGGCGCCCGGCAGGGCGGGCCCGCCGCGCACCGAGGTGGGCGTTTCGGAGAACCGGGGCGCGGGGGCGGGCTGGGTGATCCCGCCGTGCTCGGTGAAGGTCCCGCGCGCCGCGAGATGCGGATGCTTCGGGGCCTCGCGGAGCGACAGCACGGGCGCCACGCACGCGTCCGTCCCCTCGAAGACGACACTCCACTCGTCTCGCGTGCGGCTCCGGAAGCGGGCCGCGACCGCCTCGCGCAGTTCGCCCCAACGGGTCCAGTCCCGGCGGGCGTCGGCGAAGTCGGCGAGGTCGAGCAGGCGCGTGAACTCGTCGTAGAACCGCGGTTCCAGCGCGCCCACCGCCATGTGCTTGCCGTCGCCGGTCTCGTAGGTGCCGTAGTACGGGCAGCCGCCGTCGAGGAGGTTGGCGGCGCGCCGGTCCTGCCAGCCGCCGGCGGCGAGCATGCCGTGGATCATCGCGGAGAGGTGGGCGGTGCCGTCGACGATGGCGGCGTCGACGACCTGGCCGGTGCCCGTCACGCGCGCGTGGTGCAGTGCGGCGAGGACGCCGACGACGAGGTAGAGCGAGCCGCCCGCGTAGTCGCCGAGCAGGTTGGCGGGCGCGGGCGGGGGCTCCCCCGGGCTGCCGATCATGCCGAGGGTCCCGGTCAGCGCGATGTACGCGATGTCGTGCCCGGCGCGCTGGGCGAGCGGGCCGTCCTGGCCCCAGCCGGTCATACGGCCGTAGACGAGCCGGGGGTTGCGGGCGTGGCAGGCCTCGGGACCGACGCCGAGGCGTTCGGTGACGCCGGGGCGGTTGCCCTCGATCAGGATGTCGGCGCGTTCGACCAGGTCGAGGACGCGCGCGGGGCCCTCGGGGGCCTTCAGGTCGACGAGGACCGAGCGTTTGTTGCGGTTGGTGACGTCGCGCTCGGGGGCGACACCGAGTCCGGGCCCGCCGGGCCGGTCGACGCGGACGACGTCGGCGCCGAGGTCGGCGAGGAGCATGGCCGCGAAGGGGCCGGGGCCGATCCCGGCCAGCTCGACCACGCGCACGCCGGAGAGCGGGCCGTGCCCGGGCGTCGTTGCCGCTGTCATCCAGCCCCCAGCTGTGACACAACTGATGTAACACCGATGATGCTAAGAACGTGTTCCACTCGACACAAGCCCATGACGAGCAAGCGCTTAGTCAAAGTACCGCCGTCGGCCACCCCTGGCCACGGCCGTCCGCGTCCAGTTCGGCCGTCAGACGCTTCGGGGCGATCGCGCGGTAGCTCTCCTCCACCCAGCCGGAAGACGAACACCTTCTTGTTGACCTTCGCGACGCTCTCGCCCCAGGGGCAGTACCGATACGCGGCTCCGCCGCGCGGCCTCGACGACACCCGGCAGCCCGAGGGCGAACTCACGTACTTTCGCCCACTTCTTCAGGGCGTTCCTGGGCACGGCCACCTGCATACCTCCGGGCTCGTCGTCGGGCTCCGCACTCTTCACGCTAGCCTCAGCCACCGACAGCGGCGCGGGCTGCGGGACCCAGGAGTGTCATGAGCAGGCTGAACAGGACGGACCGTCCCTACGACATCGTGCTCTTCGGAGCCACGGGCTTCGTCGGCGCGCTCACCGCGGAGTACCTCGCCGCGCACGCGCCCGAGGGCCTGCGCTGGGCGATCGCCGGCCGCGACGAGCTGAAACTGAAGCGGCTGCGCGAACGGCTGCCAGGCGGCACGAAGGTGGGCGTCCTGCGCGCCGACGTGTCCGACCCCGCCTCCTTGCGCGAACTCGCCGAGCACGCGCGCGTGGTGGCCACGACGGTCGGCCCCTATGTGACCTACGGCGAGGACCTCGTCGCCGCCTGCGCGGACACCGGCGCCGACTATCTGGACCTCAGCGGCGAGCCGGAGTTCGTCGACCTGACGTACGTCCGCCACGACGCACGCGCGCGTGAGACCGGCGCCCGCCTGGTGCACGCGGCCGGCTTCGACTCGATCCCGCACGACCTCGGGGCGTATTTCACCGTCCAACAACTGCCGGAGGGGGTGCCCCTGACGGTGGACGGCTTCGTGACCGCCGACGCGATGTTCTCCGGCGGTACGTTCGCCACGGCGCTGACCCAACTCGGGCGCGGCAGGCAGGTGCTGGCCGCCGCGCGGGACCGGCGACGCCACGAACCGCGCCTGGTGGGACGCCGGGCCACCGCGCCCTCCGGGGCACCGCGGTTCGCGGGGGAGGTCGGTTCCTGGGCGGTGCCCTTGCCGACCATCGACCCGCAGATCGTTCAACGATCCGCCAAGGCCCTGGACCGCTACGGCCCCGACTTCCGCTACCGCCACTACGCGGCCGTACGGCACCTTCCCGTGGCGCTCGGCGGTGTCACGGCGGTCGGCGCACTGGCCACCGCCGCTCAACTCCCGCCCGCCCGCCGCTGGTTGTCCGACCGCCTCAAGCCGGGCGACGGACCGAGCCCGGAGAAGCGCGCGAAGAGCTGGTTCTCCGTGAAGTTCGTGGGCGAGGGCGGCGGCCGACGCGTCTTCACCGAGGTCGCGGGCGGCGACCCCGGCTACGACGAGACGGCGAAGATGTTCGCGGAGGCGGCCCTCTCCCTGGCCCTCGACGAACTCCCGCCCACCACGGGCCAGGTGACGACGGCGGTCGCGATGGGCAACGCCCTCATCGAGCGACTCCGCGCCGCGGGCATCACGTTCCGGGTGGCGGCGACCCGGTGAGGAAACCGGCTCCCCATGCCACGATGAACGCCATGGAGACGCCGTGGAGAGCGACACCGACCGGATGCCCTTCCTCCAGGACGAGTTGAGCTGTCGTCCCGCCCGCGGCATCGGGCCCTGAACTGGCCCCGCCGTTCGAGGAGTTCGAAGCGCCGCCCAGGATGGGCTATAGTTGATCACGAGCCGGTCGCCGGAACACCCGGAGCCTGGTTACGCGTTGGTCGTCCAAGGAAAGATGTCCCGCTTCCTGCGGGGAGATGCAGGTGCAAGGCCTGCCCGGCGCTCAAGTCCGAGCCCCACACCGATTGTTGCGGTGTGGGGCTCGTTTGTTTTCCGCCCCCGCCCGCCAGCCAGGCTCACGGCCACAGCGTGTAGATCATTCCGCCGATCCAGGCGAGGCCCGCCGCCACGGACAGGACCAGCGCGATCGTGACGGCACGCTCGATCGGCTGGCTCGGGTGGGCAACGGGCTTCGGAGAACGGTGCGTTGTCATGCGGCACAGCCTGCCGATCACCCGGGCGCGGCCACATCCGTACAAGTACTCAGAACAGGTACTCAGAACCAACTCGCCGCACGTACTCAGGCAGTGGCCTCCCGCAGCGCCCGCCGGCACAGCGCGTCCGCCCTGCGGGTCGTCTCCGGGAGGCGGTACTCCGGGGTCAACGCGAGGGTGTGGGCACAGGCGTTGTCCAGGGTCACCCGGTGGCCGACGGAGACGAAGACCGGCTTCACGCCCTCGCGGGTGCGCAGCGCGCGGCCGACCTCCTCGGCGTCCGCACGGAGCGGGGACGCGGATCCGCGCGGGACGCCCGGGTCGTCGTAGGTGAAGGTGAAGGGGTTCTTCGCGACGCCGATCGTGGGCAGGCCGGTGAGGACGCCGAGGTGGCTGGCGAGGCCGAAGCGGCGCGGGTGGGCCAGGCCGTAGCCGTCGCACACGACCAGGCCCGGCGGGCAGGGCAGGGCGTCCAACGCGGCCAGCACCGTGGGGATTTCACGGAAGGCGAGCAGGCCCGGCACGTACGGGAAGGAGACGCCTCCGACGGCGGTGGCCTCGGCGACGACCGTGAGGTCCGCCGCGTCCAGCACGACCGCCGCTGCCACCACGACGTCCCGCTCGTCGTCGTAGGCGACGTCAACTCCCGTGACATGCCCGGTCCTTGGCGGCGGCCCCGGTTCGTCGGTCACCACCCGCTCCCGCAACTCGTCCTGAACGGCGCGGGCCTGCTCCTCGGTCGCGGGCCAGCCCGCGGGAATGCGTACGGTCGTCATGGTGGTGCCGAGCGTACGGGGATCTTCGGCGGCGGGGCGCGCCACCAATGAACCGTCAGTCCTCCAGCCGGGCCACGCGGCCCTTCTCCCCCGCCGCCCAGCAGCCCAGGTCGGCCGCGCAGTCCACGGTGTCATAGGAGCCGGTGTCGACGGTCCTCCAGGTGCGGCCGGCGTCGGTCGTGAGGTCCGTGCCGGTGGGGCCGACCGCGAGGGCGGTGGAGCGGCTGTGGGGCAGCCAGGTCACGCCGGAGCGGTAGGCGGGCGGCGGGGTCGTGGCGGGAGCCCAGGTGCGGCCCCCGTCGCCGGTGACGGCCGCCGCCAGCGGTGACGGCTGGTCCGCGGTGTAGTTGCCGCCGACCGCGAGGCCGTGCGTACGGTCGCGGAAGGCGAGGGCGAAGACACCGCGCGCGGGGTCGCCGGCCGGGATCGGGGTGTCGGTCGCCGTCCAGGTGAGGCCGCGGTCGGCGGAGTGCAGGACACGCGCGCGTGCACCCCCGCCGGTGGCCAGCCACACGTCCCGGGGCCCGGAGCTCACCAGGCACTGGCCGCTGGCCGCGAAGCCCGCCTCGCCGTCGAGCGCGGCCGGCATCCCGGTGCTGGGCAGCACCTTCCAGGAACGGCCGCCGTCGCCGGTCGACAGGATGCGGAACTTCCCGTCCACCGGGTCGCTCATCGCGAGGCCGTGGCGGCTGTCGAAGAAGGTCATGCAGTCGTAGAAGGCGTTCGCGTCGGTGTTGCGGAAGGACTCCGTCCAGGTCGTCCCGCCGTCGTCGGTGCGGTAGACGCGGGACGCCTCGCCCTCGCCGATCGCCAGCACCACCGCGCGGTGCGCGTCGAACGCCTCGATGTCCCGGAACTGCAGATCGGCCGCGCCGGACGGCGAGACGTTCCGCCAGCTCGCCCCGCCGTCGGTGGTGCGCAGCACGGTGCCCGCGGTGCCGGCCACCCACGCGGTGTTCCGGCTGACCGCCGACAGTCCCCGGAAGCGCACACCGGCGGCCCCGCTGTCCTTGAGCTCCCAGTGCGGAGCCCGGTGCACCGTCTCCCGTGCCTGCGCCGGTACCGCGGTCAGCAGGGCCAGCGCCGCCGCGCACATCACCCCGGCCGCAGTCCTCCGGTACGTACGTCCCACCCGTCGCGTGTTCCCCATGCGCCTCATGGCGGGCGAAGCTAGCCCACTCCCCGAAGGCCGTCCAGATGGCCTGCGCCCGCCTTGGGCGCATATGGGCGGCGGTGACAGAGGTCACTAGAAATTCGTGTGCACGGATTGGCTGGTTCCGGCGTCTCTTCCAGTGCGGACCCATCCACTCGGAGGTCCGTTCCGGAGTCTTTTCGGGAGTCCGTCCGGCCGTCATCGCAGTCCGCACCGCCGTCACACAAGGGAGCAAGGCGTTGTCCATCGCAATCGAGCAGCTCGTAGAAGCCCGTCTCGTCGCCGCCGCACCGCGGATGACGAGCATTCCCGCCACCCTGCACTACGACCGGCGCGACCCCTTCGCCGTCCGGATGACCTTCCCGGCACCGGCCACCCTGGAGGGCGTCGAGGTCTGCTGGACCTTCGCCCGGGAACTCCTGGCGGCCGGTCTGCACGGCGCCGAGGGCCACGGCGACGTCCGCGTGCGGCCCTACGGCTTCGACCGCACCGTCCTGGAGTTCCACGCCCCCGAGGGGACCGCCGTCGTGCACGTCCGCTCGACCGAGATCCGCCGCTTCCTGCGGGCCACCGGCGAGCTGGTGCCCGCCGGTCTCGAACACCTCCAGCTCGACCTGGACCACGAACTCGCCGAGCTGATGCGGGACGCCTGCTGAGCTACTGCCCCCGGCCCAGCAGCGAGTTCAGCTCGCCGTAGCCCAGGCCCCCCACGACCGCGTCGTAGGTACCCGTGTCCAGCAGCTCCCGCGCGGCACGGCGGACCACGGCGTAGGTGGCCAGGGCGACGCTGGAGCCCGCGCTCACCCGGGCCACGCCCAGCGCGGCCAGTTCGGCGACCGGCGGTGCGCCGGGGCCGACCAGCACATTGAGCGGACCGTCGATCCCGTCGGCGAGTTCCTTGACCGTTCCCGGCTCGACGGCCCCGGGGACGAAGATCCCGTCCGCACCCGCGGCCCGGAACGCGGCGGCCCGTTCCAGGGTCGCGTCCACTCCCCCGGCGCCCCGCAGAAACGTGTCGATGCGCGCGTTGACGAACAGCGGCACCCCCTCCGCGTCGGCGGCCTCGCGGGCGGCGGCGATGCGCTCGGCCTGCTCCCCGACCGAGCGCAGGACGCCCTCACCCCCGTAGGGCGCGTCCTCGATGTTCACCCCCACCGCGCCCGCCGCGAGCACCGCGCGGACCGTGTCGGCGACGCCCGCCGGGTCCTTCGCGAAGCCGCTCTCGATGTCGGCGCTCACCGGCACGGTCACGGTCGAGGTGATGCGGGCGACCGCCTCCAGGGCCCGGCCCCGGTCCAGCCGGTCGCCGTCCGGGACGCCCAGGGCCCAGGCGAGGCCCGCGCTGGTGGTCGCCACGGCGGCGGCGCCCGCGTCCTCGACGAGGCGGGCGCTGGCGGCGTCCCAGGCGTTCGGCAGGACGAGCGGACGCCCCGGTACATGCAGCGCGTGGAAGGCCAGCGCCCGGTCACGAAGGGTGTTGTGGTTCGTCATACGGCCCACTCAAGCAGCCGCGGATGCCCGTCGGCTGGCAGGAATCCGACATCGATGTGTCGGCCGGGAGGCGCCCTCTTAATTGCGTTGACAGGCGGCAGAGGCCCTCCGTAGCGTTTCTCCCGGTCCTGTTGTCGTCGATTGGAGAAGGACGTTGCTCGTCTGAGGTTCTGAGACACCGCGTCACACACCTCTGAGGTGTGTCCGTCGTGTTCGACCTCGGCGTCCGAGCCGTCCTCCGGAACAGGGCCTTCTCTCTGCCCTCCGGGACCAGCCTCCCGCCCCGCGGTGTCTCGCAACGCGTCTGCCCTGACCGCACCGAGCAACCGCGAGGCCCGCATGAGTTCTTCCGTCACCTGTACGTCCCTCTCCTTCGCCTGGTCCGACGGCACCCCCGTCCTCGAAGACCTCGATGTCGCCTTCGGACCCGGCAGAACCGGGCTCGTCGGCGTCAACGGGTCAGGAAAATCAACCCTGTTGAAGCTGATCGCGGGCGAACTCGCCCCGGCCGACGGCACGGTGCGGGTCGCGGGCGAGGTCGGCCACCTCCCGCAGAACGTCACGCTCGACACCTCCCTGCGCGTCGACGAGACCCTCGGCATCGCCGCGCGCCGGGCCGCCCTGCACGCCATCGAGGCGGGTGACGCGTCCGAGGAGCACTTCGAGACGCTCGGCGACGACTGGGACGTAGAAGAACGGGCCCTCGCCACACTCGGCGAACTCGGCCTGGGACACATCGACTTGGACCGCACCATCGGCGAGGTGTCCGGCGGCGAGTCGGTCCTGCTGCGGCTGGCCGCGCTGCTGCTGGGCCGGCCGGACGTCCTGCTCCTCGACGAACCGACGAACAACCTCGACCTGTACGCGCGCAGACGGCTGTACTCGGCCGTCGCGTCCTGGCCGGGCGTGCTGATCGTGGTCAGCCACGACCGCGAACTCCTGGACCTCGTCGACCAGATCGCCGATCTGCGCTCCGGCGGGATCACCTGGTACGGCGGCAACTTCTCCGCCTACGAGGAGGCCCTCGCCGTCGAACAGGACGCCGCCGAACGGATGGTGCGCGTCGCCGAGTCCGACTTCCGCAAACAGAAACGCGAACTGGTCGACGCCCAGGTCAAGTTGGCCCACCGCAGGCGGTACGGGCAGAAGATGTACGACCAGAAGCGCGAGCCGAAGATCGTCATGCAGGCGCGCAGGCGGTCGGCGCAGGAGTCCGCCGGCAAGCACCGCATCCTGCACGAGGAGCGGCTCACCGAGGCGAAGGAACGGCTCGACGAGGCGGTGGAGGCCGTACGGGACGACGACGAGATCCGCGTCGACCTGCCGTACACGGCCGTACCGCCGGGTCGTACGGTCCTGACCCTCCTGGACCTCGAACTCGCCTACGGCGCGCGGGTGGCCGGCGGGCTCGATCTGCGCGGGCCGGAGCGGATCGCGTTGATCGGGCGCAACGGCGCGGGCAAGACGACGCTGCTGCGCACGATCGCCGGGGAACTGGAGCCGGTGTCGGGCGAGGCGACGGCGCAGGTCCCGCTGCGCTTCCTGCCGCAGCGGCTCGACGTCCTCGACGACGAGCTGACCGTCGCCGAGAACGTGGCCCGGTTCGCGCCGGCCGCCACCAACAACCGGGTCCGGGCCCGGCTCGCCCGTTTCCTGTTCCGGGGCGCCCGCGCCGACCAGAAGGCGGCGACGCTGTCCGGCGGCGAGCGCTTCCGGGCCGCGCTGGCCGCGCTGATGCTGGCGGAGCCCGCCCCGCAGCTGCTGATGCTGGACGAGCCGACGAACAACCTCGACATGGCGAGTGTGCGGCAACTCACCACGGCGCTGGAGTCCTACGAGGGCGCGTTGATCGTGGCCAGTCACGATCTGCCGTTCCTGGAGTCCATCGGTGTCACCCGCTGGCTGCTGCTGGACGGGGAGCTGCGGACGATCACTCCGGAGGAGGTGGAGCACCTGGTGTAGGACGGGGCGGCGAGTCTCAGGAGGGCCACAGCCTCACGGCAGGGGTTTTGTCGGCACGGACGGGTGACGCATGATGGCCAACCGGTGCCGCGATGCCGGCGCCGAAACGATCCCGCCGATACGGAGTCCCGCTCGTGCCCAGCCACAAGGCCCTCGTCCGCCGCCCCAGCCCGCGCCTGGCCGAAGGGCTGGTCACGCACATCGAGCGGGAGAAGGTCGACGTCGAGCAAGCCGTCGAGCAGTGGGAGGCGTACGTCCAGGCGCTGCGCACGCACGGCTGGGAGACCATCGAGGTGGAGCCCGCCGACGACTTCCCCGACTCCGTGTTCGTCGAGGACACGGTCGTCATGTACAAGAACGTGGCGCTGATCGCGCGGCCCGGCGCCGAGACCCGGCGCGAGGAGACCGGCGGGGTCGAGGAGGCGGTGGCCCGGCTCGGCTGCTCGGTGAACTGGGTCTGGGAACCGGGCACCCTGGAGGGCGGCGACGTCCTCAAGATCGACGACACGATCTACGTCGGCCGGGGCGGGCGGACGAACGCGGCCGGTGTGCAGCAGCTGCGGGCCGTGTTCGAGCCGCTCGGGGCGCGCGTGGTCGCCGTGCCCGTGAGCAAGGTGCTGCATCTGAAGTCGGCGGTCACCGCGCTGCCCGACGGGACGGTGCTCGGACACATCCCCAAGGTGGACCGGCCCTCGCTCTTCCCGCGCTTCCTGTCGGTGCCCGAGGAGGCCGGTGCGCATGTGGTGCAGCTCGGCGGCGACAAGCTGCTGATGGCGGCGAGCGCGCCCAAGACGGCCGACCTGCTGGCCGACCTCGGTCTGGAGCCGGTCGTGGTGGACATCAGCGAGTTCGAGAAACTCGAAGGCTGTGTGACGTGCCTCTCGGTCAGGCTCCGGGATCTGTACGCCTGACCGGGTGACCGGACCACCCGTTCGGTGCCGGGACCTGCGGTCCTGGCACTGTTCGGGATTCCCCGGCAACGTGGCCTGAACAGCGATCTTTACAGCGCCCTTAACCTACGCTCTCGTAACCTACGGTTTCGTAGCCTACGATTCCGTAAGTTGCACAGACCCCCGGCACCGCTCGCCGGTTTGTTCAGATTTGCACCACGTCCCCCTGGAGTCCCCGTGACGATCACTTCCCCGCACCTCGGCAGCCCCGCAGTCTGGACCGACGCCAAGCTGCTGTACGCGTTGGAAGAAGTCGTCGAGCAGGAACTCAACCGGCACCTCAAGGTCACCAAGGACTGGATGCCGCACGAGTACGTGCCCTGGAGCGACGCCCGCAACTTCCCCGGCTTCTTCGAGGACGGCGAGGCCTGGGACAAGGAGCAGTCCAAGGTCACCGAGATCGGCCGCATCGCCCTCGTGGTGAACCTCCTCACCGAGGACAACCTCCCCAGCTACCACCACGAGATCGCCTCCCTGTTCGGCCGCGACGGCGCCTGGGGCACCTGGGTGCACCGCTGGACGGCGGAGGAGGGCCGGCACGGCATCGTCATGCGGGACTACCTGCTCGCCTCCCGCGCGGTCGACCCGGACAAGCTCGAAGCGTTCCGCATGCAGCACATGAGCGAGGGCTTCGAGTCGGACAACCGGCACTCGATGCTGCACTCCGTGGCGTACGTCGCCTTCCAGGAGCTGGCCACGCGCGTCTCGCACCGCAACACCGGCCACCAGTCGGGCGACCCGGTCTGCGACCGCATGCTGGCCCGCATCGCGACCGACGAGAACCTCCACATGGTCTTCTACCGCAACCTCCTGAAGGCCGCGTTCGAGCTCGCCCCCGACCTCACCATGCAGGCCGTGCGCGACGTCCTCGTCAACTTCCGGATGCCCGGTCACGGCATGCCCGGCTTCGAGCGGTTCGCCGCCCAGATGGCCATCGGCGAGGTCTACAACCTGCGTATCCACCACGACGACGTGATCCAGCCCGTGCTGCGCTTCCTGAAGGTCATGGACATCGACGGTCTCGGCCCCGAGGGCCAGCGCGCCCAGGAGGAGATCGGCCTCTACATGGGCGGCCTCGACTCCGAGGCCTCGAAGTTCGACGAGAAGCTGGCAAACCGCAAGGCCCGGATGGCGGCCCGCGCGAGCGCCTGACCCGACCCTCCTCGGCCCGCTCCGGCGTTCGATTTGCCGGTGCGGGCCGCGGTCTGCCTGCGGCATCATTCCGGCATGCGCGACAACAGCACGTCAGGGGCGGCGGTCGGCTTTCTGCTGGGCCTGATCGACCACGAGGACGCGGACCGGATACGGCGGCGGATCGGCCTGCCCGAGCCGGCGGTACAAGCAACTCTCGAAGCCCGGCAGAACGCCCTGCTCTGGTCCTGGACGAGGACGGCGGTGCCCGCCTCCGTGCTGCTGTGGGTCCTGGAGCAGGACGATCCGGAACGGAACCAGTGGGTCTGGCGGCACAGGTCGGCGGACAACGCGATGCGGCGTGCCATCGCACGGGGTGTGCCGTTCGGCCCCGACCGTGAAGCGCTGGTGACCGTTGTCGACGGGCTGGGCCCGGAGCTGGCACCGCCGGTCCCCGAGAACTTCACCCGCTTCGGCCTGGTCGGCGCCCTGCGCGAGGGCACCTCCATGCAGTCCGCGCGGACGGCGGCGTCGATGGTGCTGGAGCGCTCCGACTGGCGTGCGGTCACCGAGGCGGACCGGAACCGACCACTGCCCGGTTACGCGCGCTGGGCACTGTCGATCCGGCCGGACTGCCCGCCCGCGCTGCGCGCGCACTTCGGCACGCACCGCAAGTTCACCCACCGGGTGCGGAAGGCCGGGGTCCTGGACGGCCCCGCCGACTACGCGACCTCTTGGGGCCCCGCGTCACACGTACTCAACGTGCTGTCCACCGGACAGTTGATGTTCCCCGCGCGCGTGGGCGAGGCCCAGGAGGCGCTACGACCGCTCGTGCGCGACCACTTGGGCGACCGCGAGGACGCCTGGGCCGTGCTGGCGCAGCTCATCGACACGTTCCAGGGGAACGCGGCGGAGCTGGTGATGACGGCGGGCGCGATCGCCTGAGGGGGCGGGGCGGCTGGATTCGAACCAGCGTGATTCCGGTTCTGGAGACCGGTGCGTCTGCCTCTGCGCTACGACCCCACCCTTGGGGCCAGAGCGTAATGCCTTGGCCCGTTGTCAGTGCGGCCTGGTACCAATGTGGCACTAGGGGAACTGCGGCGCGGGGGGCGTGGGATGGCGTACGGGGAGCGGGGTCGGCGTACTCCTGTGGTCGATCTGGCCGACCGCAGGGCGCTGGAGCGGTACCGGCCGGCGGACCCGGCGAAGGTCGCGGAGGCGCGGCGGCTGAAGGAGGCCGCGCTGCTGGACTTCGGGCTGACCGAGTCGGCGGTGGCGTCCTGGCTGTACGCGAAGTGCCATCACCAGATCCCGACCACGGCGGTGGACACGGCGGCCGTGGTCGCCTCCGGCGACGGCTCCTGTCTGCTGCTCTTCAACCCGGACTTCTTCGTCGGACTCGGCCTGGACGGCGTGAAGTTCGTGCTCTTCCACGAGGCCCGGCACCTGGTGCAGCGACACCTGTTCGCCGACCCCGAGCTGCGCGAGGACCCGGTGTTCGAGCTGGCCGCAGAGGTCTCCATCAACCATGTCGCCCTGGTCCGGCTCGGCCGGACCGAACTGCCCCTGCTGGACGGCCGCCCGACGGGCATCGACCCACGGCGGATCCACGACCTCTACCAAGAGGACCTCACCACGCACGGCCTGGAGCCCGTCCCCTACGAGGAGTTCGTCGCGACCGACATGAAGGTCTACGGCGAGCTCAAGCGCATGGCGCATCCCCCGGTCCCGGAGCGGCACCTGTGCGTGCACCTGATGGGCGGGTGGGTACCGGCCGACCAGGAGACGGTCGACGCGGCGACGTCGTCCGCGCTGCTGAACTCCCTGCTGGCCGCCCGGCGCGGACACGCGGGCGCGGAGCGGGAGTTGCTCGACCTGATGAGCCGTACGGAGGATGGTTCCGCGCGGGCCGCCCGGATCTGGGGGAACCTCGGCGCGGGCGTCCTGCGCGGCGAGACGGCACGCACGCGTACGGTCCACTGGTGGCAGCGCTGGCTGGTCGACGTCCTCGGCTCGAAGCTGCGCGACGGCGAGCGGCTGGTGTACCCGAAGAAACGCGGCGCCCTGCTCGCGGCCCTCGGCCAGGACCCGATGCTCTCGCGGCGCGGCCCGGTCCGCGACAAGGTCCTGGTCATCGCCTACGACACCTCGGGCTCGATGCCTCGGCAGGTGATCACCTGGCTCACCGAGCTCGTCGGTCGCATCGACGGAGTCGAGGCGCACTGGCTGTCCTTCGACGCCGTGGTCATGCCGTTCACACCGGGCGAGCGGGTGTACGGCGGTGGCGGCACCAGCTTCCAGGTCGTCGCGGACTACGTGGAGGGGCGTACGGAGGTGAACGGCCGCCGGTTCGACGTCACTCCGGACGCGGTCGTGATGCTCACCGACGGGTACGCGCCGCCGATCGCGCCCGCCGAGCCGGACAAGTGGATCTGGCTGATCACCGAGGGCGGCAGCGAGTGGCCCGAGACGCACACCCCGGCGATGGACTGCCATCGCGTCACGACAGGATCGCGGTAAATGAGCACGGAGACAGGGCAGTTGACGGCAGCCGAGGGCAAGCGCGACCGGCGTGAGCTGTCGCGTCTGGAGTCCTTCGTCGACGCGATGATCGACCTGGGGCAGACCGGGCAGATCTTCGGCGAGCACGGCATCGGCAAGACGGCGACGTTCTTCTCCCACATCGGGCGCGCCCACCCGGGCACCGCGCTGGTGTACGTCCCGGCGGCCAATCTGACGCCGGACGACCTGTTGATCAACGCTCCGGTGCGGGACCCGCGCACCGGTGAACTCGTGCTGCGGCAGCTGGTGATGAGCCAGTTGAAGCCGGGCACGCCGTTCGTGCTGCTCATCGACGACTCGCTGCAGGCGGGCGACACGATCCAGTCGCAGCTGATGCAGATCGCCTGCAACTGGACGCTCGGCGAGCACGATCTGCGGGCGCTGGGCTGTGTCGGTGTCTTCCTCACGGACAACGAGTCGCTGTCGGAGACCTCCGCCCGGCGCGGCGATCTCGCGCTGCTCGACCGCATGGTCACGATGCGGATCACGGCGAACGACACGTCCTGGCGCCGGCATCTCGCCGCCAAGTACCGTCCCTGGGACCTGAATCCGGTGTTCGCCGTGTGGGCGTCGCTCTCCCCCGCGCTGCGCGAGCTGCTCTCCCCGCGCACGCTGGACCATGTCCTGGCCAACGCGAAGGAGGGCTTCCCGCTCCGCTGGGGCCTGCCCCTGATCGACGGCGAGCGGCTGCGGCTGGCCGAGCCGGGCGCCGACGGCAGGCCCGGGCAGAACCGCACGACGGAGATCCTGGACCGCCTCGCCCAGGCCCTCGGCGTGCCCAACCCGGCCACGATCCCCGACCCGGTACGGCAGGTGGTGCGGGCCGCGCTGCGCAACCGCTGGACGGTGCTGCTGCAGGGCCCGCCCGGCTGCGGCAAGACGGAGCTGGTCCGGGAGACGGTCCGCGCGGGCCTGGGCCGGGAGCCGCTGTACTTCTCGCTGCCGGTGACGAACGTCGAGGACCTGTGCGCGCCGATCCCGTCGCCGGACGGCACCCTGGACAACCTGCTGGCCGCGAACTTCACCGGGCCCGACCCCAAGGCGATCGTGTGGGACGAGTACAACCGCCCCAAGGACAAGGCCGCGTTCGCCAAGCTCATGGAGATCACCCAGGAGTGGTCACTGGCCGGCCGCCGCATCGAGAACCTGCGGGCGCAGATCGCCGTCCAGAACCCGCCGTACCATCTCGGCCGCAAGCTGCTGGTCTCGCGGAACAACATCGCCCAGGCGACGCGGTTCACGGCCTCGCTGACGGTGGAACCGGACGACATCCCGGCCAACGAGTGGCTGCTCGCGCGGTACGGCTCGGACGCCGAGACGGTGTTGGAGTGGTGGAAGCACGACATCGACGACGACGGCCGCGCCTGGATCACCAAGCGCACCCTGGAGCGGCTCATCAAGCTGCACCGGAAGGGGCTGCCGCTGGAGATGGCGACGGTCTATCTCGGCGACGGCGAGTACGCGCCCGTGCCGCTCACCGCCCTGATCGACCGCTTCAAGGGCCGCCCCGTGACCGGTCTGCGTGAACTGGCCCGCGACGCGGACCGCTGGGAGGCCCGGCTGCGGCGCGCCGCCGAGCACACCGACGAGGGCGGCGACGACAGCGACGTGGTCCACCAGATCCTCGCCAACGCGGAGCTGTCCCAGCTGAAGAAGCACCGCGCGGTGGTGGCCCGCATGGTGGCACTGCTGCCGGCGAAGCTCCGGGCGACGTATCTGGTGGGGGCGTCGGCACAGCAACAGCGGTTCTGGACCGACGTGTTCACCGGGCTGGCGCGTCGCTGACCCCGTGGTCGCCCTCCCCGGGCCGCGCCGTGCGGTGCACGCTGCGTACGGCGGCCACGTCGGGGGCGAGCGGTGGTGGCGGGAGGTGGGCGGTGAGGGATTCCAGGCGGCGTTTGATGCTGGCGGCGATGCCCTGGCCGAGGACGAAGCGGGTGGGGGTGAGCGCGCCGGGTGCCGTGTCGAGGAGACGGTGGGCCTCGCGGCTGCGCATCCCGGTGTGGGAGAGGACGAGGTGGGTGAGGCGGTGCTCGGCGGCCACGAGGGTGCGGGCGATGGTCTCGGCGGCGGACAGATCGACGTGGTTGTCGGCGGCGTCCAGCACACCCGCCGCCCGGACCCGGCCGAGGTCCAGCAGGCCGACCCCGGCCCCGGTGGCCGCCGTCACCAGCCGTGCCGCGGCCCGCGGACCGATGCCGTTGCTGGCGACGGACAGCCGGGTGAGCCGTCCGTACGGTGCCCGTGCCAGGGCGTCGGCCAGCCGGAGGGCGCCCGCATCACCCAACTGGGCGGCGGACACGTAGAGTTCGTCGATCGCGCCCGCCGCGACGACGACGGCGAGCGGTGCGGCACCGTCCGCGCCGAGCGGGTTGCCGCCGACGAAGAGCCGCTCGATACGGCGCCCGTTGCCGGCGGCTGCCAGCAGCGCGTCGGCGAGGACGGTCACGGCCGCCGGGTCGAGCCCGGTCTGCACGAGGTCGAGCGTGCGCAACGACCGCGCGGACTCGATGAGTTCGGCCGCCGCCCGCCCTCCGCCGCTGCCCAGGGGATTGCGCTTGAGCCACACACCGGTCACGACCTGTGGCGAGGCACGCAACCGGTCGGCGATCCGGCAGGCACCGCCGGCCGTGATCCCGTTGCAGCCCAGGTAGAGCGTCTCGACCTCACCGCTCCCGCCCGCCACGACCTCGGCACCCTCGTCACCGAGCCCGTCGGTTCCGAGCAGCAAGTGCCTTACGGGCGAAGGCCCTTGGGCCAGTGCCTCGGCGACGCGGGCGGCGCCCTCCGCGCCCAGTCCCTGTTTGCACAGGTCGAGCCGCCCGTCCGGCAGCGCCGTCCCCACGGCGAAGTCCAGCCGCTCCCCGGCGGGCCGCCCCGCCCGCAACCAGTCGAGCAGCGGCCCGAGTTCGGCGACCGGACGTGGCGGCACGTACACCACACCGGCGAAGCCGACCGCGCCCGAGGCCTCCGCCTCGGGTCCGTCCGTGTCCTCCGCGTCCCCGCTCACCACGCCGCCTCCCGATAGTCCTTGAGGAACACCCCGGACACCGGATCCCCCGACTCGCCGCGCACGATGGGGTCGTAGACGCGGGCCGCGCCGTCCACGATGTCGAGCGGCGTGCGGAAGCCGGCCCCGGCGATGCGGCTCTTCTTGGGGGCGGGGTTCTCGTCGGTGATCCAGCCCGTGTCGACGGCGCACATGTGGACGCCCTGGTCGGCGAGTTCGGCGGCGCTGGTGCGGGTGAGCATGTTGAGCGCGGCCTTGGCCATGTTGGTGTGCGGGTGTCCGGCCGTCTTGTTGCGAACGGCGAACCGACCCTCGACGGCGGTCACGTTGACGACGTACCGGCGTGGGCGCGGTGACGCGAGGAGCAGCGGCAACAGCCGGTCGCACAGCAGGGCGGGGGCGAGCGCGTTGACGAGCTGGGTCTCCAGGACCTCGGCCGGGTCGAGAGCACCGAGCCGCGCCGACCAGGAGTTGTCCGGGGACGGGTCGGGCAACAGTCCGGCCTCGTCGGCCTCGCGCAGTACGACGGGCAGCGCCGAGGCCCCGCCCGCGAGCATCCTCATGGGTGTGAACCCCGGTGCCTGGCGGGCCCGTTCGGGCAGTGCGTCGCGCTCGCCCGCGGCCAACAGGGCGTACGACTGCGGGGGGCGTCGTACCGTCTGCGCGGCGTTGTTCACGAGGATGTCCAGCGGTTCGCCCGTCTGCCGCAACTCCTCGCACAGGCCGAGGACTTGGCGCGGGTCGCGGAGGTCCACGGCGAGCACCGTCAGCCGGTCCAGCCACTTCTCGCTGCCGGGCTCCGCGTGGAACCGGCGCACGGTGTCGTGCGGGAACCGCGAGGTGACCTGCACCTCCGCGCCGTCCCGCAGCATCATCAGGGCCAGTTGGAAACCGATCTTCACGCGCCCGCCGGTGAGCAGCACCCGGCGCCCGCTCAGATCCGTACTCAGCGCACGGCGGGCGGTGTTGTCGGCTGCGCACTCGGGGCACAGCCGGTGGTAGAACGAATCCACCTGTCGATAGGGCGACTTGCAGACATAGCAACCGCGCGGCTTGCGGTAGACACCACCGGCATCCCCGTGAACCGTCTCGCCGGTCGGACGCAGCGCGGCGTCCTCGCGCCGGTCCGCCGATCCCGTCGCCGTCGCGGCCATGGTCGCCGCGTCGGCGGCGGACACGTCGGCGCCGCGCGCCTTGCGGCGCCGCAGTCGCCCGTCCCTGGCGAAGGACGCGGCGACCTGTTCCGCGCGCAGGCGCACCGGATCGTCGGCGGGCAACTCCCGCAGTCTGCCCACCGCGTGGTGGAAGGCGGCGAGTTCCGCCTCGGTGATCCCGCCCTCGTCAGTCATCGATTCCCGCCCCGGCCGTGCTCCGAAATGGGCCCCGGCCGGATTCGAACCGGCGTATCCACCCTGACAAGGTGGCGAGTCTGCCTCTGCTCTACAGGGCCCCCGAACGCAGCCCGGGGATCGGATTCGAACCGATGTGACCGTCTTGCCAAGACGCGCGCCTGCCTCTGCGCTACGCCCGGGTGCGCCTCCGGATCCTAACCGCACTCCCCCGAGCCGGCCGCATCGATAAACGCCCCGGTCCCGGTCAGTGCGAGGCGCGTCGGAGCTCCAGGCGTTCCTTCTCCGAGAGGCCTCCCCACACGCCGAAGCGCTCGTCGTTGTCGAGGGCGTACTCCAGGCAGGCGGAGCGGATCGGGCACATGCCGCAGATGCGCTTGGCCTCCCGGACGGAGCTGCCGGGCTCGGGGAAGAAGAAGTCCGCCCCGGTCTGCGCGCACAACGCCTCCTGCTGCCAGTCCAGGTCGGGCGAGGTGATCGTGTCGATGTGCATGAGCAGGAGCGTGCCGTGCGGTGAAAAACGTTCGATCAACGCGGGATCAACGCCGCGCTCCGGGGCCTCCGGCCACCCCGATGGTGGCGCCGCGCCCGCACCGGCGCACGGCGGCGCGCGGAACCCGATGAAAACACGGAGAACTTCGACGGTCACCGAGGGTAATGACGACCGTATCCCCAAGTCGAACCGGCACTCCGGCAGCGATTGTCAGTGGGCGGTGCAAGACTCGGCAGTGCAGAGAACGGACCCCCTCACCACGGGACCCTTCAATGAGGAGGGCAAAGATGCTCACCACCCGTTTCGTCAACGGCGCTCCCAACTGGCTGGACGTCGGCTCGCCCGACATCGACAGCGCCATCTCCTTCTACGGCGGTCTCTTCGGCTGGGAGTTCCAGTCGGCGGGACCCGAGGCCGGCGGCTACGGCTTCTTCCAGCTGGACGGCAAGACGGTCGCCGGCGGTATGCCACTGCCCCCGGAGCACGACTCGTCCGCCTGGACGGTGTACTTCCAGAGCCCTGACGCGGAGGCCACGGCCAAGGCGGTGGAGCAGGCGCACGGCGCGGTCCTGTTCCAGCCGATGGACGTGATGGGCGAGGGTCACATGGCGATCCTCAGGGACCCGGCGGGCGCCGCGTTCGGCGTCTGGCAGCCGGGCCGGACCAAGGGTGTCGATGTGGCGGGCGACCCGGGTTCGCTGACCTGGGTGGAGTTGTACACGCCGGACGTCGCGGCGGCTGCGGCGTTCTACCACGCCTCGTTCGGTCTGGAGACCTCGGCCGCCCCCATGCCGGGCGGTGACTACACCTGTCTCAACCCGGCGGGTGCCGGTGAGGACGCGATGTTCGGCGGTGTCGTCCCGCTCGACTTCGACGCCACCGGGGCGGCCCCGGGGGCGTACTGGCTGGCCTACTTCGAGGTCGCCGACGTGGACGCCACCGTGGCCAAGGCGCTGGAGACCGGTGGCAAGGTCGCCATGCCCGCCACCAGCATGGAGGGCGTCGGCCGCATGGCCCAGCTCACCGACCCGCACGGCGCCCGCTTCGCGATCATCAAGAGCGAGCCGCCGCAGGGCTGACGGAGCCCCGGCGCCTGGGGGCGGGCCTACGCGGAGGCGCGGTGGACCAGTGTGGTCGGCAGGATCACGCTGGACGGCGCGCCTCCGATGCCGTCCCTGACCCCGCGGCGGTCGAGGCCGCGCAGCAGCAGGCGTGCCATCAACCGGCCCATCTCCTCTATGTCCTGACGGACCGTCGTGAGCGGCGGCTCGGTCTGCTCGGCGACCGGAAGCATGTCGTCGAAGCCGATGACGGCCACGTCCTCGGGCACCCGCAGCCCCTCCTCGCGCAGCACCTTCAGGGCGCCGTAGGCGGTGAGGTCGTTGGCGGCGAACACGGCGTCCACGTCGGGGCAGCGGTCGAGGAGTTCCCGCATGGCGCGCTCGCCGCCGCCCGGCGTGAAGTCGCTCTCGACGATGAGCCGGGGGTCGACGTCGACCATGACGTCCCGGAACCCGTCGAGCCGGTCCACCGCGGACGTCTGGTCGAGTGCGCCGGTGATGTGCGCGATCCGGGTGCGGCCGAGCCCGACGAGATGGCGTACGGCCTCGCGGGCACCGCCCCGGTTGTCGCAGTCGACGTACACGGTGGGCCCGGACGCGCGGGTCCCCTCGCTCCAGCAGGGCCTGCCGCCGAACACCGTGGGGACACCGGCCCGCTGGATCAGTCCGGGCAGCGGGTCGTCGAGGTGGAGGGAGAAGACGAGCGCGCCGTCCACATGTCCGCCGGCGAGATAGCGGCCGACGCGGGCGTGATCGGCGCGGCCTTCCGTGAGGAGCAGCACGAGTTGGGAGTCGTGGGCGGTCAACTCCTTGCTGATGCCCCGGAGTTGCATGGCGAAGAAGGGGTCGGCGAAGACCCGGGTCTCCGGTTCGGCGATCACCACGGCGATGGCGTCGTGCCGCCTGGTCACCAGGCTGCGAGCGGCCTGGTTGGGGACGTAGCCGAGTTCGTCCACGGCCTGCCGGACCCGTTCGACGAGCGATTCCCGCACCCCGTCCCCGCCGTTGACCACGCGGGACACGGTGGCCCGCGACACCCCCGCCCGCGCGGCCACGGCCTCCAGCGTGGGGCGCGGTGCTGTCTCGGTCACTTCTGGACCCCTCCTCGATGCTGCGGATCAGGATAGCCGCGGCCGAACCCGACGGTGAGAGCGCTCCCAACTCGGCGGGATCCCCTGGGTCACCCCAGCAGATTCACCCGTCGCCCGACCCCGTCCTGCTCCGCCCGCCGGTACGCCAGCCAGGCGAGCGCCAGGTCCTGCCAGGGCAGGCCGACGGGGGCGTACACCGAGCGGGCAGTGGCGTCGGTGCGGCCCGGGTGGTCGCCGCGCAGTACGTCGCCGAGTGTGGTGTCGATGTCGTCCGGCGCCAACGCGCCCACTGAAGCGACCAGTTGGCGGTCGTCGACGACGACGAGCGCCGCGTCGAGCAGGTCCGCGGCGAGTTCCCGCTTGCCGGGTTCGTCGGCGCCGAGGCTGGTGAAGTGCTGGCCCGCACGGGTGTCCGCGAGGGACAGCAGCGGGGTGCGGGACCAGGTCGCGAGGAGCACGATGTCGGCGTCCGAGGCGATCTCCGTCGCCGAGCCCAGCACCCGGCCGCCGTGCCGTACGGCGAAGTCGGCCGCCCGCTCGAAGTCCGTGTCATGGACGAGGAGTTGACCGTACGGCCGCAGGACGCCCAGCCCCCGCACCATCAACTCGGCCTGCGCGCCCGACCCGATGACCCCCACCACCGCGCCCTCGGCCGGACCCGCCAGCGCATGGGTGCCCAGCGCCGCCGCCAGTCCCGTACGCCAGGCGGTCACCGTCGCCGAGTCCAGCAGGGCGAGCAACTCGCCGTCCACACCGCTGTACAGGCAGATGACACCCCGCAACGCGGGCCGCGCACCGGGGAACTTGGCATTGACCTTCACGGTGTAGGCCTCGATGCCGGGCAGCAGTCCGGGAATCAGGGCGGTGGCCGTACCGGGGAACGGCAGGTCGGTGCGCACCCGTTGGCCGGGGATCGCCGCCTCGGCCCCCACGGCGCGGAAGCCGTCGCGCAGTGCGGCGAGACAGGCCGAGGGTTCCAGGAGGTCACCGAGATCGCTTCGGGTCAGGAGGCGGGTCATGCGCTCATGATCCGTCAGAGGCGGCGTCGGGGTCGGGGTCCTTCTTCGCGCGGCTCGGCTGCACCCGCTTGGGCTCCCCCGGCATCTTCGGGTACTCCGGCGGGTACGGCAGATCGCCGAGCCCGTGGTCGTGTTCGTCGCGCCTGGCCAGTTCGAGGAGGGCGTCGAGGGAGTAGCGGTGGTCGTCCATGTCGGCGTGCACGTCGCCGAGTTCGGCGAAACGGGCCGGCATGGTCGCCAGGTCGAAGTCGCGGGGGTGCGCGGCGTCGACCTCGTCCCAGCGCAGGGGTGCCGAGACGGGGGCGTACGGACGGGGCCGTACGGAGTAGGCGGAGGCGATGGTGCGGTCGCGGGCGGTCTGGTTGTAGTCGACGAAGATGCGCTCGCCGCGCTCCTCCTTCCACCACTTGATCGTCACCTGCTCGGGCATCCGGCGTTCCAGTTCGCGGCCGACGGCGATGGCGGCGCGGCGGACCTGGGTGAAGGTCCAGTGGGGTTCGATGGGGACGAAGACATGCAGGCCGCGTCCGCCGGAGGTCTTGGGGAAGCCCTTGAGGCCGCCGAACTCGTCGAGTACGGCGCGGAGTTCGTGGGCGGCGCGGACGGCGTCGTCGTAGTCGGTGCCGGGCTGCGGGTCGAGGTCGATGCGGAGTTCGTCGGGGCTGTCGGCGTCGTCGCGGCGCACGGGCCAGGGGTGGAAGGTGAGCGTGCCGTACTGGGCGGCCCACAGGACGGCGGCCTCCTCGGTCGGGCACATCTCGTCGGCGCTGCGTCCGCTGGGGAAGGTGATGTGGGCGGTCGGGATCCAGTCGGGCATGTTCTTGGGCGCCCGTTTCTGGAAGAAGTTCTCGCCCTCGACCCCGTCCGGGTAGCGCTCCAGGGTGGTGGGGCGGTTGCGCAGGGCGCGCAGGATTCCCGGGCCGACCGCGATGTAGTAGCGGGCGAGGTCCAGCTTGGTGAAGCCGCGCTCCGGGAAGAAGATCTTGCCGGGACTGGACAGCCGTACCGTCCGGCCGCCCGCCTCCAGTTCCACCGCTTCGCCCATGCGAGCCACGCTAGGCCCGCCGCCCAGAAATCGCATACCGGGCGACAAGCGGCGCACGAGCGCAGAATCGGAATCATGGATCTGCCGGTGATGCCACCCGTGAAACCGATGCTCGCCAAGTCGGTGGCGAGGATTCCGCCGGGCATGCACTACGAGGCGAAGTGGGACGGCTTCCGGGCGATCGTGTTCCGCGACGGCGCCGAGGTCGAGCTGGGGAGCCGTACCGGAAAGCCGTTGACCAGGTACTTTCCCGAGCTGGTCGAGGCGTTGAAGGCGCGGGTCCCGGAGCGCTGTGTGCTGGACGGCGAGATCGTGATCGCGCGGGAGGGGCGGCTCGACTTCGACGCGCTGACCGAGCGCATCCACCCGGCCGAGTCACGGGTGCGGACGCTGGCCCAGCGGACCCCGGCCTCCTTCGTCGCCTTCGACCTGCTGGCCCTGGCCGACGAGTCGCTGCTCGACGTACCGCTCGGCGACCGGCGTGCGCTGCTCGCGCGGGCGCTGTCGGGCGCGACCGCGCCCGTGCATCTGGCGCCCGCGACCACCGACATCGAGGTGGCGCGGCGGTGGTTCGAGCAGTACGAGGGGGCCGGGCTCGACGGTGTCGTGGCGAAGCCGCTGGATCTGCGCTACCGCCAGGACGAGCGTGCCATGTTCAAGATCAAGCACGAGCGGACGGCGGACGTGGTGGTCGCCGGGTACCGCCTGCACAAGAGCGGGCCCGTGGTGGGTTCGCTCCTGCTCGGTCTCCACGACGATCACGGCACCCTCCAACACGTGGGTGTGTCGGCCGCCTTCACGATGAAGCGGCGCGCCGAGCTGATCGATGAGCTGGAGCCGCTGCGCATGGACGACCCCGCGGGGCATCCGTGGGCGGCCTGGGCGGAGGAGGCTGCCCATGAGAGCGCCCGGCTGCCCGGGGCGCCGAGCCGCTGGTCGGGCAAGAAGGACCTCTCCTGGCTGCCGCTGCGGCCGGAGCGGGTGGCCGAGGTGGCGTACGACCACATGGAGAACGGCGCGCGCTTCCGGCACACGGCGCGTTTCCGCCGCTGGCGCCCGGACCGGACGCCCGAGAGCTGCACCTACGCGCAGCTGGAGGAGCCGGTCCGCTACGACCTTGCGGAGATCCTCGGCCCGCCGGACTGACTTCCTCCGGATCTTCCGGTGGGCCGATCGGCCCATTCGACGCGCACAAACACAACCGAGCGGGTATGGCCAGCAATGAACTTATAAGAGCACAATCGAAAACACGGACTGGTGGCAACGGTGGGCATGGGACAAAAGGCGCCCCGGCGTCGCGGCGCGAGAAGAGCGGCGCTGCTGGCCGCCACGATGGCGGCCTCCCTCGCGGTGGGCTGCACGGCGAAGCACGGCGGCACCGCCGACGACGGACGCGGACGGAGCCAGTCCCCCGCACAGAGCCCGACCCAGAGCCCGAGCGCGGGCGGCACGGTCGCCCCTGCCGCCGATCCGGTGCTCGCGGTGAAGATCGACAACGTGCCCGCGGCCCGCCCGCAGACGGGCCTGGACTCGGCGGACATCGTCTACGCCGAGCAGGTCGAGGGCGGGCTGAGCCGGCTGATGGCGGTCTTCGCCACCAAGCTGCCCAAGTCCGTCGGGCCGGTGCGCAGCGCCCGCGTGTCCGATCTGGAGCTGCTGCGCCAGTTCGACGACCCGACGCTCGCCTTCTCCGGGGCCCAGCACAAGCTGCTGCCACTGATCGACAAGGCACCGCTGCGCTCCGCGTCGCCCGACGAGGTGGCGAACGCCTACTACCGGGGCGTCGACAAGTCCGCCCCGCACAACCTCTATCTGCGCCCGAACAAACTGCTCTCCGCCGCCCCTGGCGCGGCGGCCCTGACGACCGGTTTCCACTACGGCGCGGCCCCCGCGGGCGGCAAGGCCACCGCCTCCCGCACGGTGCGCTATCCGGCGGCCCGCTTCACCTTCACCTGGTCCGGGTCCCAGCACCGCTGGCTGGTCACCGAGGACGGCACGCCCACCGTGACGACGGCAGGCAAGCGGCTGGCTCCGGCGACGGTCGTGATCCAGTACGTGCAGATCCGCAAGTCCGTGTACCACGACGTCCTCGGCAACAACACGCCGTACACCGTGACCGTCGGCTCCGGGAAGGCGGACGTGCTGCGGGACGGCCGTACCTACAGCGTCGACTGGAAGCGGCCGAAGGCTACGGACGGAACGGAGTTCACCACCTCCGACGGCACGCCCGTGAACTTCGCCGAGGGCCAGGTCTGGGTGGTGTTCGCGAAAGCCTGACGGCGGCGACGCCCGAGGGTCAGCGGTGGGCGGCGAGGGGCTCCGCGGGGTTGCGGAGCCCCTCGGCCGCGTCCGAGACCCGTTGGATGAGGTCGAGGAAGACGCCCTGTTCCTCGGCGGAGAGGGGGGCCAGGAAGACCTGGTTCATGCGGGCCGTGCGGACGGCGAGCTTGCGGTGGACCCGCCGGCCGTCGTCGGTGAGACAGAGCAGGAAACGGCGGCCGTCGCGCGCGTCACGTACCTTGTCGAGGAGACCGCGGCTGCTCAGCCGGCTGATCACCTCGGCGACGGTCGAGCGGTCCAGGCCCACCCGCTCGCCCACCGTGCGCTGGTCGAGCCCCGGCTCGGCGACGAGCGCGTTGAGCACCGCGAACTGCGGCGAGGTGATCTCCTCGGAGACCATCGTGTTCCACAACAGGTAGTGCGCCTGCTGGAGTCGCCGGGCGAGGTGCCCGGGGTGGATGGTGAGGTCCACCGCGCCCATGTGCCCTCCCGAAGTCATATTCGTCCGTGCACTGAACGATACCCGGGGACCCCGGAGCCGAGTCCAGGCCCGCGCACGGGACCGACCTGCGGCTTCTCCCAGGCCTTGACGCGGTGGCCCCGCAGTGGCAGCGTGAAAGAAACTTCACCGAAATGCTCAGTGCCCTGACGAACTGCGGCGATCTGCACCGCATGGACTGCTGACCGGGCGCTCGGACGGGACGGAGCTTCACGGATGGACAAGGTGGTCGCCACAGCCCTGGAGGCAGTGGCCGATGTGCCGGACGGAGCGACCCTGGCCGTCGGCGGCTTCGGGCTGAGCGGTGTACCGAACGTGCTGATCCAGGCGCTGTACGAGCGCGGGGTCGGCTCGCTGGGCGTGGTGTCCAACAACTGCGGGGCGCTGGAGTCCGGCCTCGCCGTACTGCTGGCCGCAGGCCGGATCGCCCGGGTGACCGGCTCCTACATCGGCGCCAACAAGGAGTTCGCCCGCCAGTACCTGGCCGGGGAACTGGAGGTCGAGCTGATCCCCCAGGGCACCCTCGCGGAGCGGCTGCGCGCGGGCGGGGCGGGCATCCCCGCCTTCTACACCCCGGCGGGTGTCGGCACCCAGGTAGCCGAGGGCGGACTGCCCTGGCGCTACGACGGCTCCGGCGGGGTCTCGCTCGCCTCGCCGCCGAAGGAGGTGCGGGACTTCGACGGCACCGAGTACGTGCTGGAGCGCGGCATCCGCACCGACTTCGCCCTGGTGCGGGCCGCGAAGGGCGACCGGCACGGGAACCTGGTCTTCAACAAGTCGACCCGCAACTTCAACCCCCTCGCCGCCATGGCGGGCAGGGTGACGATCGCCGAGGTCGAGGAGCTGGTGGAGCCCGGCGAGATCGACCCGGACGCGGTGCACCTGCCGGGGATCTTCGTGCAGCGGGTGGTGTCCCTCACCCCCGAACAGGCCTCCGACAAGCGGATCGAGCAGCGGACAGTGACGGTGAGCGGCTGATGGCCTGGACACGGGAACAGATGGCGGCCCGCGCGGCCCGCGAACTCGCAGACGGGCAGTACGTCAATCTCGGCATCGGCCTGCCGACCCTGATCCCCAACTACCTCCCGCCGGGCGTCGAGGTGATCCTCGAATCCGAGAACGGCATCCTGGGCACCGGCCCCTATCCGACCGAGGAGCAGGTCGACCCGGATCTGATCAACGCCGGCAAGGAGACCGTGACGGTCCTGCCGGGCGCCTCCTTCTTCGACTCCGCGCTCTCCTTCGGGATGATCCGGGGCGGTCACATAGACGTCGCCGTGCTGGGCGCGATGCAGGTCTCGGCCGGCGGCGATCTCGCGAACTGGGCGATCCCCGGCAAGCTGGTCACCGGGATCGGCGGGGCGATGGACCTCGTGCACGGCGCCCGCACGGTCATCGTCGTGATGACCCACGTGGCCAAGGACGGCTCCCCGAAGATCCTCAAGGAGTGCGCGCTGCCGCTCACCGGGAAGGCGTGCGTGAACCGGGTCATCACCGATCTCGGCGTGATCGACGTGACGCCCGAGGGGCTGGTACTGACCGAGACCGCGCCCGGTGTGACCGTCGAGGAGATCGTCGCCAGGACCGACGCCGAACTCACCATCACGGAGGGACTGTTGTGAACACGGTCTACATCGTCGACGCCGTCCGCACCCCGTTCGGCAGGTACAGCGGAGGTCTCGCCTCGGTCCGCCCCGACGACCTGGCCGCCCACGCCATCCGCGAACTCCTCGCCCGCACCCCGGACTTGGACCCGGCCCGCATCGAGGACGTGTACTTCGGCAACGCCAACGGCGCCGGCGAGGAGAACCGCGACGTGGCCCGCATGGCCACTCTCCTCGCGGGTCTGCCCACCTCCGTGCCGGGCGTGACCGTCAACCGGCTGTGCGCCTCCGGCCTGGAGGCGGTCATCCAGGCGGCCCGTGCGATCGCGGTCGGGGACGCCTCCATCGCCGTGGCGGGCGGGGTGGAGTCGATGACCCGGGCACCGTACGTCCTGCCCAAGTCGGACCGTCCCTTCCCGGCCGGGCACACCGAGTTGTACTCGACCACGCTCGGCTGGCGCATGGTCAACCCGGCCATGAACCCGCAGTGGACCATCCCGCTCGGCGAGAGCGCGGAGTTGATCGCCGACAAGCACAAGATCAGCCGCGAGCAGCAGGACGAGTTCGCGCTCGCCAGCCACAAGAAGGCGGCCGACGCACAGGCCGCGGGGCTCTTCGACGGCGAGATCGCACCCGTCCCGGTTCCGCAGCGCAAGGGCGACCCGGTCGCCTTCGCCGCCGACGAATGCGTACGGGCGGATGCCTCCCTGGCGGCGATGGCCAGGCTCAAGCCGTCGTTCCGCGCGGAGAACGGGACGGTCACGGCCGGCAACGCCTCGCCGCTCAACGACGGTGCCGCCGCCCTGCTGCTGGTCGACGAGGAAGGCCTCAGGGCCACCGGCCGTCAGCCCCTCGCCCGGGTCTCGGCGACCGGTGTGCACGCGCTCGACCCGGACTACTTCGGACTCGCCCCCGTCGAGGCCGTGAACCGCGCACTCGCCAAGGCGGGCAAGGGATTTGACGATCTGTCAGTCCTCGAACTCAACGAGGCCTTCGCCGCCCAGGTCCTCGGATGTGTCGCCGAATGGCCCGAGTTCGACCCGGCGATCCTCAACCCGCAGGGTGGCGCCATCGCCCTCGGTCACCCTCTCGGCGCCTCCGGTGCCCGGCTCGCCGGCACCGTCGCCCACCAACTCGCCCGCAAGGGTTCGGGAGTCGGTGTCGCCACCCTCTGCATCGGCGTGGGCCAGGGCCTCGCCCTCGTCCTCGAACGGTAGGAACCCCATGACGCTCACCCAGCACGACATCGACCTCGAAATAGCGGCCGAGCACGCGACGTACGAGAAGCGGATCGCGGACGGCGCCCCGGTCGAGCACCACCCGCGCCGCGACTACGCCCCGTACCGCTCCTCGCTCCTGCGACACCCGAAACAGCCGCCGGTCACCATCGACGTGTCGAAGGACCCGGAGCTGGTGGAGCTGGCCTCCCCCGCCTTCGGCGAGCGGGACATCACCGAGATCGACAACGACCTGACGCGGCAGCACAACGGGGAGCCGATCGGTGAGCGGATCACCGTCTCGGGGCGGCTGCTGGACCGCGACGGGCGGCCTGTCCGCGGCCAGTTGGTGGAGATCTGGCAAGCCAACTCGGCCGGCCGATACGCGCACCAGCGCGAGCAGCACGACGCCCCGCTGGACCCCAACTTCACCGGCGTCGGGCGCACGTTGACCGACGACGAGGGCACCTACCGCTTCACCACGATCCAGCCGGGCCCCTACCCCTGGCGCAACCACGTCAACGCCTGGCGTCCGGCGCACATCCACTTCTCGATGTTCGGCACGGCGTTCACCCAACGGCTCGTGACGCAGATGTACTTCCCGAGCGATCCGCTGTTCCCCTACGACCCGATCATCCAGTCGGTGACGGACGACGCGGCCCGGCAGCGCCTCGTCGCGACCTACGACCACAGCCTGTCCGTGCCCGAGTTCTCGATGGGCTACCACTGGGACATCGTGCTCGACGGCCCGCACGCCACCTGGATCGAAGAAGGACGCTGACCCGCCATGACGAAGATCGACACGAGCCGCCCGGAGTCCGTGCTGCCGACCCCGTCGCACACGGTCGGCCCCTTCTACGGCTATGCGCTCCCGTTCCCCGGCGGCGGCGACATCGCACCGGTCGGGCACCCGGACACGATCACCGTCCAGGGGTACGTCCACGACGGCGAGGGCAGGCCGCTGCCGGACGCCTTCGTGGAGCTGTGGGGGCCCGACCCCGACGGCAACCTGTCCACGACCGACGGCTCGATCCGGCGCGACCCGGCGAGCGGCGGCTATCTCGGCCGCAACGGCGTGGAGTTCACCGGCTGGGGCCGCATCCAGACCGACGCCAACGGCCACTGGTACGCGCGGACACTGCGGCCCGGCGCCCGCGGCCTCAGCGCCCCGTACCTGAGCGCGTGCGTCTTCGCGCGCGGGCTGCTGGTGCACCTCTTCACCCGGATCTACCTCCCGGGCGACGAGGCCGCGCTCGCCGCGGACCCGCTGCTGTCCGGGCTGGACCCGGCGCGGCGCGACACGCTGATCGCCCAGGACGACGGCAGGGGCACCTACCGTTTCGACATCCGCCTTCAAGGCGAAGGCGAGACGGTCTTCCTGGAGTTCCAGTGACTTTTGCCGACCCGTCGGACACCGGCCTGCTCGCCCCCGGGTGGGCCGGCTCCCCCGCCGCGTCCGCGACCAGCGACACCGCATATCTACGGGCACTGCTCCACGCGGAGGCCGCGCTCACCCGCGCCCAGGCCGCGCTCGGGCTCGCGCCCGCCGAGGCGGCGACGGCGGTGACCGCTGCGGCCGACGCGGACCGCTTCGACGTACGGTCCCTCGCGAAGCGCGCCCGCGGCGGCGGGAACCCGGTGATCCCGCTGGTCGCCGATCTGACGAAGGCGGTCGGCGAGGAGTACGGTCCCTACGTCCACCGGGGCGCGACCAGCCAGGACATCATGGACACCGCGACGATGCTGGTCGCCGCCCGCACCCTGGACCTCGTCCTCGGGGACCTCACGCGCACGGAACAGGCACTCGCCCGACTGGCCGCCGACCACCGTGACACCGCGATGCCGGGCCGGACACTCACCCAGCACGCCGTACCGACGACCTTCGGGCTGAAGGCGGCCGGATGGCGGTCGCTGGTGCTCGACGCGCGGGACCGGGTGCGGGTGGTGCGGGACGGGCTGCCCGTCCAACTCGGCGGCGCGGCAGGCACGTTGGCGGCCTTCATCGCGTACGGCGCCGAGGACCCGCTCGCGCTGCCGGACGCGTACGCCCGTGAACTCGGCCTGACGGCACCGCTGTTGCCCTGGCATACGCTGCGCACACCGATCGCCGATCTCGCCGGGTGCCTGGCCTTCACGGCGGGCGCGCTGGGCAAGCTCGCCGCCGATGTGCTCGTCCTGGGCCGTACCGAGATCGCCGAGGTCTCGGAGAGCAACGGCGGAGGTTCGTCGGCCATGCCGCACAAGGCGAATCCCGTACGGTCCACCCTGATCGCCGCCGCCGCGCGCAGGACGCCGCAGCTCGCGGCCGTCCTCTACGGCTCGCTGGTCGCCGAGGACGAGCGGCCGGCCGGGGCCTGGCACGCCGAGTGGGAACCGCTCAGGGAACTGCTGCGGCTGGTCGGAGGCGCGGCGCACGATGCCGCCGAACTGGCCGAGGGGCTGCGGGTGCACCCGGACGTGATGCGTGAACACCTCGGTCTCACCCATGGGTTGATCGTCTCCGAGCGGCTGTCCGCCGAACTGGCGCCGCTGCTCGGCCGGGCCCGGGCGAAGGAGCTGCTCACCGAGGCCGCGCGGCGGACGTACGCGGAGGACCGTCCGCTGTCCGAACTGCTCGCCGGGGAACCCGAGTTGAAGGATCTCGACCTCTCCGCACCCACCGACCCCGCCCGCTACACGGGTTCCGCCGGAGCCCTCACCGACCGTGCGCTGGAGCGACGTTGACCGAGAAGCTGCTCAACTTCCGTGCCGAGGGGCCCGCTTCCGCTCCCCCGCTGCTGCTGGGCCCCTCGCTGGGCACGTCGTACGCCCTGTGGGACGAGGTCGCGCCCGAACTGTCCATCACCCACCGGGTGATCCGCTGGGACCTGCCGGGACACGCGGGTTCGGCACCCGGTCTGATCGGTCCCGGGGCGACCGTCGGTGACCTCGCCGATCTGGTGCTCGCGCTCGCCGACTCCCTGGGGATCGGGCAATTCGCCTACGCGGGCGTGTCGTTGGGCGGTGCGGTCGGCCTGCACCTGGCCGTGCATCACCCGGAGCGCGTGTCGTCGCTCGCCGTCATCTGCTCCTCCGCGCACTTCAACGGGGCGAAGCCGTGGGAGGAACGGGCCGCGCGCGTACGGAGCGAGGGGCTGGGCTGGCTGGCCGAGAACGCGAACTCCCGTTGGTTCACGCCCGGGTTCACCGTGCCGGAGCTGGTGGCCGACCAGCGGGCCGCCGACCCGGCCGCGTATGCCGCGTGCTGTGACGCGCTGGCCGCGTTCGACCTGCGGTCGCGGCTCTCCGAGATCGGCGCGCGCACGCTGGTGATCGCCGGGCGCGAGGACCCGGCGACCCCGCCCGCGCATCTGCGGGAGATCGCCGACGCGGTGGCCGGCGCGGCCCTGGTCGAGATCCCGGGGGCCTCGCATCTGGCGCCCGCGCAGTGCCCGGGGGCCGTCCTCACGGCGCTGCGCGCGCATCTGGACGGGGGTGCGAGGCGCGGGATGGCGGTACGGCGTGAGGTCCTCGGCGACGAGCACGTGGACCGGGCTCAGGCCCGGCAGACCCCCTTTACCGCGCGCTACCAGGACTTCATCTCCCGGTACGCGTGGGGGGAGATCTGGACCGACCCCACGTTGTCGCGGCGCGAGCGGAGCATGGTCACGCTGACGGCGTTGATTGCTCACGGGCATTACGACGAACTGGCGATGCATGTGCGGGCGGCTCGGCGTAATGGGCTCACGGCGGAGGAGATCGGCGCGGTGCTGTTGCAGAGTGCGGTGTATTGCGGGGTGCCTGCGGCGAACTCGGCGTTCGCCGTGGCTCAGCGGGTGTTGGGGGAAGAGGGCGACTAAGGGGGTGGGGGTGGCGTTGTCAGTCGGCTGCGGCTGCGGCTGCGTCGTGGCTGGTCGCGCAGTTCCCCGCGCTCCTTAAAAGCACAGGCCAGCCCCGCGCTCCTTAAAAGCACACGCCTGCCTATGTCTTTAGGTGCACGAGGACTGCGCGCACCTCAAAGCACACGCCGGCCCATGTCTTTTAGGGGCGCGGGGAACTGCGCGACCAGCCCCCACCGGCCCGCGGCCTAACAACGACTCACCGCAACCCCCTCCCCGTCTCCAACACCTCCCGCGCCTGCGCCACCAAGCCGTCTGCCCCGCACGAACGCGCCAGCGTCAGACCCCTGTTGATCTCAGCCACGGACCGCGCAGCGATCCCGTACTCCACCCGCGCCGCCGCATGCTCGTACTGGCAGGGCGAAGACTCCAGGTACGCAACAGCCTGCGCAGCAAGCCGTACCGCGCGCTGACCCGTTTCCAGCGCGGCAGCGCACCGCAGGGCCTCGCCGATGGCGGTGTCCGTGCCGAAGCGTTCGGCCCGGCGGCGGGCGTCGGAGGCGAGCTGGGCGGCGCGGGTCGGGTCCTCGACGGCGAGGGCCCGGGCGAGGTCGATGGCCCACGGGACCAGTACCGGGTTGTGGTGGCTGCGCACGCTCGCCGCCTTCGCGGCCTGCTCCAGTTCGTTGATGCCGTCCTTGGTCCGGCCGACGGCGATCAGCAGCCGGCCGCGCACACAGCGGGGGTCGGGCAGCACGATGGTGGACGGGTAGGGCGGTGTGAAGCCGTACTGTTCGGCGATCGCCCAGGCCTGCTCGACATGGCCGCGGGCGAGCAGCGTGTCGACCAGGTTGCAGGTCGCCGACCAGTACAGGGGCAGTCCGCGGCCGACCCGCTCGGCCAGCCGCAGGGACTCGCGCAGCGAGATCTCCGCCTCCCGGAGCCGGCCGCGCCTGCGGAGGCCGAGGCCGAGATAGGCGTGCGCCAGGGAGAGGTGGCCGCCGCTCCAGCCCGCCGTCTCGTAGGCGCGCAGCGCTTCGTTGTAAAGGCTCTCCGCGCGGTCCAGGCGGTCCGTGTAGGCGTACGCGCTGGCCAGCATCATGAGGATCTCCAGGCCCCACTCGGTGTCGGTCCAGCCGAGTCCGGGGGCGAGCCGTCCGTTGACGAGGGCTCGGTCGCAGACCTCGACGACCTCCTCGGCGTTCTCACCGTGGGTCATGGCGTCGAAGCCGCGCAGGATCAGCAGGGCCCGCTCGGAGTTGTCCCGGCCGGTGCAGGTCGCGGCGAGTTCGGCGAGCCGCTCGGAGCGTCCCGGGGAGGTGCCCTCGCCCGCGTGGATGCCCTCCCACATGTACTGCACGGCCTTCAACCGCATCCTGGCGGCGCCCGGTTCGTGCCGGGCGGCCTCCGCCTCGACGGTGCGGACGGCCTCCTCCAGCTGGTCGTTGTGGGTCAGTGCCTGGGACAGTCGGAAGACGGCGTCCACGCGCGCGTGGCCGTCGAGGCCCGGCATGGCCAGGGCGCTCTGGATGTGGCCGATGGTGACGGCGGGTGCGGTGAGCAGGGTGGCGCAGCCCAGTTCGTAGAGCACGCTCGCGTGGGTCTCGGCGAGCGGCGGCTCCACCAGGGCGCGCTCCAGACAGCGGCGGGCGGCGTCGGGGGCGCCGATGGAGAGGTGTTCCCTGGCGGCCTCGCGCAGCTGCTCGACGAGTTCCTGGTCCTCCTCCGGGTGCACTTGGAGGAGGTGCCGTGAGGCGGCGGCGGCGCCGCGGCCGGAGTCGGTGACGACCTGGGCGGCGATGCCGTGCATGGCCGTACGCCATCCGCCCGGGATGGAGTCGTAGACGGCGCTGGCGATCAGCGGGTGGACGAACTCCAGCTCGCCGGCGTCGGCCTGGGAGACGGCGGGGTCGGGGGCGGTGAGGATACGGGCGTCGCGCAGCAGTTCGGCGCAGCGGTCCGCCTCGTCGCCGCTGATGGTGGCGAGCCGAGCGACCAGCTTCGCGGAGATGCCGGTGCCGAGGATGGCGGCGGCCCAGGCGAAGCGGGTGGCCTCGGTGCCGAGGCCGTCCAGGCGGGCGACGAGTCCGTCGCCGCGTGAGGAGGCGTTCAGGGCGCGCAGTTCGGCGGCCGAGGCCTCGACCGGCTGGAGTTGGCTGTCCTGCACCTTGGCGAGGAGTTCGACGGTCTCGTACGGGTTGCCGCCGGTGACCGCCCACACCTCGCGGCAGAACGGGTCGTCGGCGTGCGGGCCGACGGTGGCGCGGGTGAGGCCGGCGGTCGCCTCCGGGGTCAGGACGCTCAGGTGGGTGATGGGGTGGCCGGTGAGGTCGGCGATCGCGTCCAGATAACGGCCGCGCTCGCCGGTGACCTCGCCGGGCCTGCGGGCGACCACGACGAGGACGGACAGGTCGTCGAGGCGCTCGGCGAACGCGGAGAGCCAGCGCAGGGTCTCCTGGTCGGCCCAGTGGGCGTCGTCGATCAGCAGGACGAGGGGCCACTCGCGTTTGGCGAGTCTGCGCACGGCGGCGACCAGGCCGTCGCACACGCCCTGCGGGTCGGCCCGTCGCTCGCCGGGTTCGGCGATACCGAGGGCGGGTCCCGCGATGTCGTACCAGTCGCCGAGGTACTCGCGTGCCTCCTCGGGCATCAGCGAGAGCAGGGCGGGCTGCAGCAGTTGCCGTACGACGTTGAAGGGGACGGACTTGAGGGTCTCGCCGCCGCGGGCCTGCCAGACCACGCAGTTGCGCTCCTCGGCGATGCGGCGGATCTCCGCCAGGAGCGCGGTCTTGCCGAATCCCGCCTCGCCCCGGACGACCAGCAGACTGCCCGAGGACGACTGGTCCACGCACAGGGCGTCGATCGCCTCCACGACACCGGCGATCTCTTCGTCGCGCTCCCACAGGGAGGCCGAGGTGGCCTCCGGAGGCCGGTCCTCCGTCATCCCGATTCCTCCACGAATAGGCCGAACGACGTACAGGCCTCGAGCGTAGCCGTCCGGCTGTCGGAGCGGAGGCGGGTCCGGGCAGCTGTTGCCGTATCGGGTGACGGCGGGGCTCTTGGGCATGACGAACAGTCAGAAGGCATCCAAATGAAGCCACTTTCGATCAATCGCGTAACACCATGAACAGGCCCGTCCCGCGCCGATCCAGTCTGTGAATCAGCTCAAATTCGTTGTGCCGGTGGCGGGTTGCGTGATCGAATCCGCTCGGCGACCGATGTTGGCATGTGCGAATCAATGCCGGTCGTCCGATCCAGGATCGGATCACTCACCACAACGGGGAATCAACCATGAACAAGAAATGGGCCAGTGCCGCCCTCGTCACCGGCATGACGACATCCGTGCTCGTCGCCGCTCCGGCGACCCAGGCTTCCGCGGTCAACCACTGCACCGGCCACAAGATCACTTGGGCGAAGGTGACCAAGCCCTGGGCAATCACCCATCGCAAAGTCATCGAAAACTACACGGGCGGCACTGTCACCAAGACGTACAGCGTCGAGAAGGTCCTCATGATCGGGGCCTCGGTGACCTACACCGCCGGGGCCAAGATCAGCGCCGAGGTCCTCATAGCGAGCCTTGAGGGAAGCGCCAGTCTGCAACTCCAGGCGTCGGGCTCCTACACCAACAAGCATTCGGAGAGCATCACTTACACGCTGAAGCAGAACGGCACGTACGTGATCTACTCCGGCACGCGGAAAGTCTCGGGCAACTGGACACGGTGGGCCTGCGACGGCATCGGCTGGGTCAAGACCGGCCAGCGCGGAAAGGCCCAGAGCTGGACCGATCAGGTGGACGGCGGTGTTCGCTGCAACGCCACCGTTCCGAAGACGAGCCTTGCCTACGCGGTGAAGAAGAAGTACTGCTGATCGCCTACCGCTGGGTGGCCGACGGCGACCCCGCACCTGGTACGGCGGCGGCCCGGAACTGATTCCGGGCCGCCGTCCGTTGTGCAGGAGGGCGACCGACGCGAGTCGCGGCCGGATCCTCTCATCCCGCTTTCACCGACGCCTCATACGGTAGGGACATGACGCAGGTGACTCCCCCCGGGTGGTACCCCGATCCCGGGCAGACGAATGACGGTCCCTCCACCGAGCGCTGGTGGGACGGCACGGCATGGACGGACCGGACCCGCCCGGCCGGGTCGGCCGCCGAATGGGGTCCTCCGACCGAGCCGCCGTTCCCCGGGGCGTACCCGGCGTATCCCGCGCAGCCCCCGGCCGCGTCGCGCCGCAACCTCCGCACCGGCATAGCCGTGGCGGTGGCCGTCGCGGTCCTGACGGCCATCGGTGTCGGCGCCTACGCGCTGTCCGGCAACGACAGCGGGAACGGCAACCAGGCCGGCAACCAGCAGGCGCCGAACGGGCAGGGCGGTGTCGGCGGCCAGGGCGGACCCGAGGGCCAGGGCGGCACGGGCGGGCAGGGCAATCCCTTCGGCGGGTCCGGCGGGACGGGTGGTTCCGGTGGTACGGGCGGTGCGACACCCGCGCCCAGCCAGTCCGCGCAGCCGAAGGTCAAGGCCGGCGGCACGGTGACCGACTCGCTCGACGGCATCAGCTTCACCGTGCCGTCCGACTGGTACGGCCAGGTCATCGAGGGTGGCGCCCAAGTCAGCGCGAACGACACGTACAAGTGCCCCGGCGACACGTCCCAGGACTGTTCCACGGGTGGTGCGTACTCGGCCCCCGCCGTGCTCCTCGGCACCGCCGGCAGCACGGCCGAGGCGGTCGCCAAGGCCGACATCTCCGCCGCGGCCGAACAGCAGTACGGCGGCAAGGTCTACGGCGGCATCACCTCGCACCAGGTGCTCGCCTCCAAGGCCATCACCGTCGCCGGGCAGAAGGGCTACCTGGTGCGCTGGAAGGCGGTCACCAGCAAGGGTGCCGACGGCTATGTCGAGTCGCTCGCGTTCCCCTCGCCCGCGAGCACCGGCCAGATGGTCGTGGTCCGCTTCGGCGTCGACGTCGGCCAGAAGGAGTCCCTGATCGACCAGATCACCGCGGGCATCAAGGTGGCCTCGGGCGGCGGCGACGGCCAGACGATCTGATCCCGTTCCGCCCCCGGCACACAGTCGGCCGGGTGGGGCGCCTCTCCGCTCAAGAGGAACCCCACCCGGCCGGGGGGTGCGCGCCGCCCCCGTCCCCACGGTGCGGCGCGGCCAGGTCACCGTCCAGTCATCCCATGGACGGCGGCCTGATTCTCAGGGCGACCCGGACAGGCCCAGCGCGGGGAGCACCGCGGCCTCCACGAATCTGACGAGGTAGTCGGGGTCGGCGTAGCAGCCCTCAAGGACGGGGCGGGCCCGCAGGACGCCGAAGATCTGGGCGGGGACGTACGGCAGCGCGGGGTGGTCGGGCGGGATCTCGCCGCGTTCCACACCGCGGCGCAGGATGTCCTCCAGCGCGGCGATCTCGGGGTGGACGAGCGCCTCGCGCAGGGCCTGGGCGAGTTCGCTGTCCTGGGTGACGGCGTGGCCGAGGGCCGAGACGAGCTTGGTGTCCTTCGCCGACCAGGCGCCCGCGGCCCGCGCGGCCTGGCGCAGGTCCTCCGCGAGGGAGCCGGTGTCGATGCCGGTGAAGTGCGCCCGGCGGTTGGCGCGCAGCGCGGCGGCGACGAACTGGGGCTTGGTCCCCCACTGCCGGTACAGCGTGGACTTGCTGCACCGCGTACTGCTGGCGACGCCCTCCATGCTGACAGAGTCGTACCCGCATTCTCTGATCTGGTCGAGCACGGCGTCGAAGAACTCCCGCTCACGCTCGGGCGTGATCTTGGAGCGGCGCGAGGCGGCGACCGTGTCCGGTGCGTCCTCAGCCTGCGACGTCATGGCTCTTCTCCTCGCTCGGCCCGCGGACTCGAGGACCGCTCGACAGTGTGTCTCGTTTCGCTATCGATACGCCAGTGTACCGGTACAGCGGCGTATCGGAACACTCTCGTATCGGTACACTGGCGTATCGGAACGAACTCGTACCGATGAGTTCGGGCCGCCGGACGGGTCACAAGCCCTGCCAGCACCACCACACGCACCACCGTCAGCGAAGGGGCCGGGGGATGAATGCCCGCACCGAGCCTGCAGAGCCGGGGACCAGCGCGATAGCGCGGCCCCCGCTCGTCCGTGAGCTCCTGCTCGTCGCAGGACTCTTCCTCGTCTACAAGTTCGGCCGCCAGCTGGCGACGGGCCACACCGTGGAGGCCCTGCACAACGCCCGCCACGTATGGGACCTGGAACGGACCCTGCATCTTCCCGGCGAGGGCTCGGTGCAGTCGGTGCTGCTGCACAGCGACACCCTCGTGCACCTCGCGAACACCTTCTACGCGACCGTCCACTTCCCGGCCACCGTGGCCTTCCTGGTCTGGCTGTACCTGCGGCGCCCGGCGCACTACGTCTGGGCCCGCCGGGTCCTGGCGACGGTCACCTCGGCCGCCCTGGTCCTGCCCTTCGTGTTCCCGCTCGCGCCCCCGCGCATGCTGGCCGCGACGGGCCTGGTCGACACCGCGAAGGTCTACGGCCCCTCGGTGTACGGTCCGCCGACCAGCGACCACCTCTCGAACCAGTTCGCGGCGATGCCCTCGCTGCACTTCGGCTGGGCGCTGATGGTGGCGGTCGGCCTGATCGTGGCCACCCGCTCACGCTGGCGCTGGCTGTGGCTGCTCCATCCCCTGGTCACGCTGCTCGTGATCGTGGGCACGGCGAACCACTACTGGCTGGACGCGATCGTCGCCACCGCCATGCTCGGCATCGCCCTCGCGCTGACCCCCCCGCCGCACCGCACGGCGACCACGGCAGGTCGCGGTCAGCCGGAGCTCGCCCCCGAGAAGCAGCCGGTTCTCGTCGGAGCCGGCCGATGAACGCCACGCTCGTCGCCGTCGGCCTCTCCCTGTTCTCGGCCGTCGCCTACGCCGCCGCCGCCGTGGCGCAGGAACGGCTGGCGTCCCGCAACTCCGACGCGGGCATGCTGCGGCTGCTCGCCACGGGTTCCTGGTGGTGGACGGTCGTCCTGAACGCGTCGGCCGCGCTGCTGCACGTGGTGGCCCTCAAGTACGGTCCGCTGACCGTCGTACAGCCGCTGGGCGCGCTCACCCTGGTCGCCGCCGTGCCCATGGGCGCGCGGGTGGCCGGGCGGCGGGTCAGCGCGGTCGAGTGGCGGGGCACCGCGCTCACCCTGCTCGGCCTGTCGGCCCTCCTGGTCACGGCGTCCGGACCGCAGCCCGACCAAGTCCTCACCGTTCCGCAGGCGTTGGCGGTCGCGGGCGCGACGTCCGCGCTGATCGGCCTGCTGGCCCGGCGCGGCGCGAAGCCCGGTCTACGGCACGCCTCGGCGTCCGGTGTCGCCTCGGGTGTCGCCTCCGCGCTCACGCAGACGGTGACGGTCGCGGCGACGGACCGCTCGGGCCCGCTGCTGAGCATGCAGGTGGTCGGAGTCGCCCTGCTGGTCGCGGTGTTCGCGGCGGGCGGGCTGCTGCTGTCGCAGACCGCCTACCGGGGCGGCCTCGGTGCCCCGCTCGCGGTGGTGACCCTGGCGAACCCGCTGGCCGCCGCCGGGATCGGCCTGGCCCTGCTCGGCGAACGCCTCCAGGGCGGTGCGGCCGGCATCCTCCTCGCGCTGGCGGGGGCCGCACTCGCGTCGTGGGGTGTGGTGCTGTTGACCCGGGTGACCCCGGTCGTGCCGCTGCCGAACGAGTACGGCGACCACGATCATCCCGTGGCCGCCGTCCTGGCGCTGGAGCCCGAATCGGCCTCCCTGGAACCGGCGTTGATGCCCCGGCAGCCGAACCGACGGTCCGAGCCGGGGCACCTCACCGCGCTCTGATCGGGGTCAGCCGAGGCCCCGCGAGTCCTGCTTGAGGGCGGTGTCGACGGTCAGGGCCGTCGCCACCACCAGGCTCAGCAGCGGCTCGGGCAGCTGGTAGTGGATCTGCAGGACGTAGTTGTCCGCGGTGGTGAACATCGTCTTGGCGAGGCCTTCCCAGGTCTTGGTGATCCGGGCGACCTCGTTGTCCGCGTGGTCGACGATCGCGAAGTTCCAGGCCCGCCAGTTCTCCGCCTTGATGGCGCCGATCTGCTGACCGTTCACCATCAGCCCGAAGTTGATCTTCCCGATCATGTTCTGCTGGACGATCTCGCCCACCGGCGAGCCGTCGGGACGGGACACGATCACCCTGGACTTCATGATCTTCGCGGGCCGGGTCAGCACCAACTGCGGCTGTCCGTGGGCGTCCCGGATCTCCAGCCGGTGCGTCATGAACTGGTCGAGGCTGGAGACGAAGCGCAGCGCCTTCTTCAGCGCGCTCTGGCCGATCTCGGTGACGGTGCCGATCAGATTGCCGTTCTGATCCATGACCTTGTACTCGTTGGTCAGCTCGATCAGCTTGGCCTTCTGGTTCACCACGAGGACCGGCTCGCTGAACAGACCACCGCCGCCGGGGCCACCCCCGGCGACCCCGGCCTGCTGCTGAACCTGCTGCTGGACCCGCGGGTCCGGCCCGGGCGCCTGCTGCGGTACGCCCTGCGGCGCCTGCTGGGCGCCCTGCGCCTGCTGGTCCGGGTTGGTGTGCTCGGTCCACTTCGCGCCGTCCCAGTAACGGAGGGTCTGGGGCGCTCCGTGCGGATCCGGGTACCAGCCTGCAGGTGTGTTCGAATGCGTGGTCACCGGGGCACACTACCGCGAGTGCCCCGGAATACAACCGGCGCTACGACAGCGGTCACACCTGCCCGAACGCCGGGTCGCTGACCCCCGGGCGGCCGTTCTCGACATGTCCGGCGAATCGCCGCAGGAAGCCCGCGTCGCCGTCGGAGGTGACCGTCAGGTCGTACCACCGCTTGCTGGCGCCGAGGTCGAAGGTGTGCCGGACGGTGGCACCCGCCCGCACCTTGACGGTCAGGGTCTTGCCGCCGTAGCCGTTGGCGACCTTCAACTGCACTGTGCCGGAGCCCTTGTTGGTGAAGGTCAGCTCGACGTCGTCGCCGCAGTCGCGGGCGGTGACCTCGGGTCCGGCGCTCTTGCCGGGGCCCTTGAAGACGCGCAGGAAGCCGTTCGGGCCGTGCACGGTCAGGTCGTGGGAGCCGTTGGAGTAGGCCGAGTTCCAGGTGTCCGAGACGGTCTTGCCGGCCTCGGTGGTGTAACTCCAGGGCCCGTCCGTGCGGTTGCCGGAGGTGACCAGGAAGTTGGCGCCGGCCTTGGCACCGGAGGCGAAGGCGAGCGTGAACTTCCCGGCCGCCGTGTCCGCCGAACCGTCCACCGCCGACGCGTACTTGAGCGGGCGGGCCGGGCGCAGTCCGCGCTCCTGCTTCGGCAGCACGGGGTTGGCGGGCGGGGTCGGCACATAGTCGGGGTGGCGGTTCTTGTCCGGCGGCTGGTAGCCGTCGGTGTCCGGCAGCGAGACCTTCTTGACGTCCTTGTGGGAGAAGTCGAAGGCGGTGGTCAGGTCGCCGCAGATCGCGCGCCGCCACGGCGAGATGTTGGGCTCGTGGACACCGAAGCGGCGCTCCATGAAGCGGATGACCGAGGTGTGGTCGAAGGTCTCCGAGCAGACGTAACCGCCCTTGCTCCAGGGCGAGACGACGATCATCGGCACCCGCTGGCCGAGGCCGTAGGGACCGGCGGGGGGGCTGGCGTTGCCCGCGAAGAGGTCGGGACCGACGTCCACGGTCGACTTGCCCTGCGCGGCGGAGCCCGGCGCGAACGGCGGGACCAGGTGGTCGAAGAAGCCGTCGTTCTCGTCGTAGGTGATGAACAGAGCCGTCTTCGCCCACACCTTCGGGTCGGAGGTCAGCGCGTCCAGAACCTGGGAGACGTACCAGGCGCCGTAGTTCGCGGGCCAGTTGGGGTGCTCGGTGAAGGCCTCGGGGGCGACGACCCAGGAGATCTTCGGCAGCTTGCCGCCCTTGACGTCGGCCTTCAACCGGTCGAAGAAGCCCTCGCCCTTGGTGGCGTCGGTGCCGGTGCGGGCCTTGTCGTAGAGCGGGTCGCCGGGCTGGGCGTTCTGGAACTGCTTGAAGTAGAGCAGCGAGTTGTCGCCGTAGTTGCCGCGGTAGGCGTCCTGGATCCAGCCCCAGCCGCCGGCCGCGTCGAGGCCGTCGCCGACGTCCTGGTAGATCTTCCAGGAGACCCCGGCCTTTTCGAGCCGCTCGGGGTACGTCGTCCAGCTGTAGCCGGCCTCGTCGTTGCCGAGGACGGGGCCGCCGCCCTGGCCGTCGTTGCCCGTGTAACCCGTCCACATGTAGTAGCGGTTGGGGTCGGTCGAGCCGATGAACGAGCAGTGGTAGGCGTCGCAGATGGTGAAGGAGTCGGCGAGCGCGTAGTGGAACGGGATGTCCTCGCGGGTCAGGTACGCCATCGTCGTGGAGCCCTTGGACGGCACCCACTTGTCGTACTTGCCGCCGTCGAAAGCGGCGTGCCCGTCGTTCCAGCCGTGCGGGAGGTCCTGGATGAACTGCAGGCCCAGGTCGTCCGCCTCGGGGCGGAACGGCAGGATGTCCTTCGTGCCGTCCGACTGGTACCAGACCGGTTTTCCGTCCTGCCGGGTCACGACCGGACGCGGGTCGCCGAAGCCCCGGACACCTCTGAGCGAACCGAAGTAGTGGTCGAACGACCGGTTCTCCTGCATCAGGACGACGATGTGCTCGACGTCCTCGATGCTCCCGGAACGGTGGTTCGCGGGGAGCGCGGCGGCACGCTCGATGCTGTTCGACAGCGCGGTGAACGCCGTGGTGGCACCCGCGAGTTGGAGAAAGCGACGCCGATTGACTTCGGACATGGGTGAGGCACCTCTCATCCTGACGCGCGGCCGGCCGGAACATGGCGAAATGCGCGCGGTGCGAGTGTTCCAAGAGCAACAAACGTCAGGGAAGGGTCTGGTGGCGCCCATGTGAAAGTCGTCCGTACGTGCGGGGGCGGGTCGGCGTTCCCCACAGCCTCACGCCGTCGCCAACGCCTCCGTCGGGGTGAGCCGGGAGGCCCTGATGGAGGGGTGGACACCGGCGGCCATGCCGATCAGGACAGCACCGCCGAAGCCGCCGGCCACCGCCGGCAGCGGGATCACCGGCGGCCAGCCCTGGTAGGCGGCGTAGCCGACCGTCGCCAGGACGCCGAGGACCGTGCCGGCCAGACCGCCCAGGCAGGACAGGGCCACCGACTCGGTGAGGAACTGGCCGCGGATCTGACCCCTGTTGGCCCCAGCGCGCGGCGCAGACCGATCTCCTTGCGGCGAAGTCCCGCAGCCCGCGCACCGGCGGCAGCGGTCTCGGCCTGGCCATCGTCCGCCGCCTCACGGAGGCGCACGGCGGGACGGTGACGGTGGCCGGCACGGTCGGCGCCGGCACGGTCTTCACCGTCCGCCTGCCGGTGTGACCCCTCGACGCGGAACCTTCCCTCTACGACTCCTCAGCGCGCGGCGGCGGGCGGGGGCAGGCGCATTCCGGCGAGGTCCGGCGGGACGGGGGTGTCGGGGCGGAAGAAGGGGGCCGCCGGGCCGTCCTGGGCGGTGGCGGGGGCGTCGGTGAGCCGGAACCGGTCGCGCAGTCGGCCGTAGAAGTCGGTGGGGCGCAGGCGGATGAGGCGGACCCGCTGCGGGGCGCGGAAGACGCCGATCCAGTCGCCGGGGTCCAGGACGCCGCGCAGTTGGCCGTCGACGCTGACGGCGGCCTGGCCCGAGTGGGGCAGTACCCGTAGGCCGACCGGTTCGTCGGGGGCCGCGACGACGCTGCGGTCGAAGGTCATGTGCGGGGCGATGGGCGTGAAGACGAGGGCGTCCATGTGGGGTGAGAGGACGGGTCCGCCGGCGGCGAAGCTGTAGGCCGTGGATCCGGTGGGGGTGGCGACGGCCAGGGCGTCGGCCGAGTAGCTGGCCAGCAGCCCGCCGGCCAGGTAGACGCCGACGCTGACCTGCCGGTCGCGGGCGAGCTTCTCCAGGACGACGTCGTTGAGGGCGATGACGTCCAGCGCGCAGCCCCAGCCGCCGCCCTCCGTGGTCTCGGGCCTGACCTGCGGCGGCGGCAGCATGGGACCGCGTCCGTAGCGCAGCAGGGACTCCATCTCCGCCGGGATGTCCAGGGGCCGGGAGGCGCGCATGGTCAGCGTCATGCGTTCCTCCACGATGGCCTGCCCCTCGTGCACGGCGTCGAGGGCGTCGCCGATGTCGCAGGCCGGGACCTCGGTGAGGAAGCCGACCTTGCCGAGGTCGACGCCGAGGACGTCGGCTCCGCTCTTGACGGCGATGCGGGCCCCGCGCAGGAAGGTGCCGTCGCCGCCGAGGGTGACCACGAGGTCGGGGTTGCCCGCGGCCTCGGCCTCCTCGCGTCCGGTGCGGCGGTGCTGGTCCTTGGCCCACACGTCGATCTCCGTGCAGCGGACGCCGTGTGCCTCGCTCCAGCTGTGCACGGCGCGTGCCGCGTCCCGGGCGGTCGCCCGCCCCTGGTGGACGACGAGGCCGATACGACGTACGGGCATGGAGTCCTCCATGGAGTGTGGTCAGGCATCAGGGCTGCGGAGCTCGTCGGCGAGGGCGGCACGTTCGTCCGGCGGGACCTGACTGAGCACGATCTTCCCGCGGGTGTGGCGTCGCTGCACCTGCCGGTAGGCCTCGTCGGGCCGTCGAGGGTGCGGGTGTCGGCGACGCGCTCCGCGACGAGCAGGGCCCGCACCTTCTCGCCGTCCAGACCTGAAACTCCCGGCGCGGTCACAAGTGTGCGGTCGCCCGGGCCTTCTTCGGCTCGGTGGCCAGGGCCCGCAGCGTCTCGAAGGCCGCCGCGGTGGGGCTCGCGGGTTCGGCCTGGTAGACGACGAGTTGCTGGTGCGGGGCGCCGTTGACCGTGAAGGCGGCGAACGCGATGTGCAGGTCGCCGACGTCCGGGTGCTTGAGGTGCTTGCCCTCCTGGGACTTGGACTTGACGTCGTGCAGCCGCCATAGGGCGGTGAACTCCTCGCTGGCGTCGGACAGTTCGGCGACCACCTCGGCGATCCGGGCCGATTGGGGATCATGTCCGTAGGCGGCCCTGAGTTCGGCGACACAGGAGTGCGCGGCCCGCTCCCACTCCTGGTAGAACTCGCGTCCTGCCGGGTCGACGAACACATTGCGGGCGAGGTTGTCGAAGGCGTCGAACCCGCTGTGCAGCGCCGTGGCGAGGGAGTTACCCGCGAGGATGTCCAGGGCCGGGCCGAGGACGAAGGCCGGGGTGTGCTCCCAGCCGTCCATCAACTGCAGCAGCTGCGCGCCGACTTCGGCCTCGCTCCGGCCGTGCGGGCGCTGCGAGGGCGCGAGGCAGAGGCGGTTGAGATGGTCGGTGGACTCCGCGTCCAGCTTCAGCGCCTGCGCCACGGACTCCAGCACCTGCGCGGACGGGCTGTTCTCCCGCCCCTGCTCCAGCCTGATGTAGTAGTCGGAGCTGACTCCGGCGAGCAGCGCGACTTCCTCCCTGCGCAGACCCGGCACCCGGCGGCGGCCGTACTCCGGCAGACCGACGTCCTGGGGTTTGAGGGCCTCGCGGCGGGCCCGGAGGAAATCACCCAAAGGGGTCCCATTGCTCATGCGGCAAGACTAAATGCTTTTCGATCGATGAGAAGGATCGGTCGTCCACCATTGCACCAGGTTCCACACGCTGCACACACAGTGATTCGCCGTGGGCCGGCCCTCCCGCGTCACCCGGGGAGCCGCGGTCCTGGGTGCGACGCACCCACTGTCGACCGAACTTCTCCCGGTGTTTTCCGCCTAGCCTCGACGGTATGGACAACGACACGCGCCCCGACCCGGTGGAAGGACTGGGTCGTTTCCTCCGCTCCCGCAGGGAACGCGTCAGCCCCGCCGACGCGGGACTGGCCGGCTCCGGCCGCCGCAGGGTGCCCGGGCTGCGACGCGACGAGGTCGCGGCGCTCGCGGGGGTCAGCCCGGGCTACTACAGCCGGCTGGAGCAGGGCCGTGAACTCAGCCCATCGGTAAGCGTGTTGGAGGCGATGGCCCGTGCGCTGCGGCTCGGGGACGAGGACCGGCGGGAGCTGTTCCGCCTCGCACGGCCCACGGCCCGTCGTACGAGGCAGCCCGTGCGGGTCGAGCGGGTCCGCCCGCATCTGCGGCAGCTGATCGAGAGCTGGACCGGGACACCGGCCTTCATCGTCGGCCACGCCCAGGACCTGCTGGCCACCAACGCCCTGACCGACGCCCTCTACGGCGACTTCGCCCAGCAGGACAACGTGCTGCGGATGCTGTTCCTTGACCCGGCGGCCAAGATGTTCTACCGGAACGCGGAGCGGGCCAAGGACCGTGCGGTCGCCGACCTCCAGCAGACCGCCGCGAGCACCCCCGAGGATCCCCGCATCCTGGAACTCGTCGGTGAACTGTCCGTGCGCAGCGGCGAGTTCCGCTCACTGTGGGCCCGTGAGTACACCCGGGTCCCGCCCTACGAGGTGAAGCGGATGCGGCATTCCGTGGTGGGGGAACTGGAGTTGCGGCACGAGGCCCTCAACATCCGCAGCGCGCCGGGCCAGCAGCTCATCGTTCTCCAGGCGGAGCCTGACTCCCCCTCGGCGGACGCCCTGGCTCTGCTGGGCTCGCTCAGCCTGCCAGAGGTGCCGCACCAGCAGAATCCGGCACAGGACGCCCAATAAAAGCACGGCCCTTTGCCGCATTGGCTTTTACTGGGAATTCTGCTCGACAGCCTCCAGTATTCGGTGCAGCATCTCGCCGAAAAGGCGCACCTCGTCAGGAGTCAGCGGATCGAACACGAGCCGCCGTACATTTTCCGCGTGCGCGGGTGCGGCGGCCTCGATAGCTTCTCGGCCCTTTTCCGTCAGCCGCACCATGGAGCCGCGGGCGTCGTCGGCGCAGGCCTCGCGGGTGACCAGCCCGCGCTTCTCCATGCGGCTGATCTGGTGGGACAGCCGACTGCGCTCCCAGTCGACCTCGGCGCCGAGGTCCCGTGCCCGCAGCACCCCGTCGGCGGACTCCGACAGGGGCGCGAGGAGCGCGTAGTCGGCCGCCGAGAGGCCCGAATCGCGCTGCAGCTGCTGGTCCTGGGCCCGTTGCAGGGTGCGGCGCAGCGTCCGGTACTTCGCCCAGACCTCGGCCTGGTCGGGGGTGAGCCATCGGGGTTCGGACATGCCGTCACCGTACCAGCTTGTTGACATGTCACCGACTTCGCGGTCCGGTCCCCGTTCCTGGGTGTGGGACTCCCAGGAAAACCGCTGCCTTCATAGCTCCTCGCTGGAGGGACAGACTCATTTGTGTCAACAGGAAATCCCCCACAAGGGGAAGCGAAGAAAGAGGTTTTCCCCATGGCTACGTGGTTTGTCACCGGCGCCTCCCGTGGAATCGGCGCGGAAATCGCCCGGGCCGCGCTGGCAGGCGGTAACAATGTCGTGGTCGCCGTACGGAATCCGGAGCGGGTGCCCGGCGACCTGAAGAAGTCGGACAACGTGTTCGCGGTCGCACTGGACGTCACGGACAACGACAGCATCCCGCAGGCGGTCGAGGCCGCCGTGGAGCGCTTCGGCGGTATCGACGTCCTGGTGAACAATGCGGGCCGCGGTCTGCTCGGCGCGCTGGAGGAGATCACCGACGCGGAGGCCCGCTCGCTGTTCGACCTCAATGTGTTCGGCCTGATCAACGTCACCCGGGCCGTCCTGCCCGTGATGCGCAAGCAGGGTTCCGGCAGGCTCGTGCACATCGGTTCCCGCTCGGGTTTCGAGGGCGAGCCCGGTGTCAGCCTGTACTCCGCCTCGAAGTTCGCGGTCGCAGGCGTCAGCGAGGCGCTCTCCGCGGAGATGGCACCGTTCGGCATCCAGTCGATGGTGGTCGAACCGGGCGTGTTCCGCACCAACTTCCTCGACGCGAGCTCGCTCTCGGTGGCCGCGAACCGTATCGCCGACTACGACGACACCCCCGCCCACGTCACGCTGGACTGGATCGACCGGGCCAACCACGCCCAGCTCGGCGACCCCGTGCGCGGCGCCGCGCTGATCGTCGAGGTCACCGGCACCGAGAAGCTGCCCACGCATCTCTACCTCGGCCGCGACACGCTGGAGCGGCTGGAGGTCAAGTACCGGCAGGTGCAGGACGACCTGACCCCGTGGCGCGAGAAGTCCGCGGCCACCGCGCACGACGACGTCGCCTGACACACCGTCAAACACCGTTCCCAGCACACTTCCCAGCACCCCCGGCACGCTTTCCCGCACAGAGATCGAGGTCTTGCGATGTCCACTTCCGCCCTACTCACCGGCACCCCGCTGGCCGGCCGTGTCGCCGTCGTCTCCGGCGCCTCCAGCGGCATGGGTGCCGTCACCGCCGAACGCCTCGCCGAACTCGGCGCCACCGTCGTGGCGTTGGCCCGCCGCAAGGAGCGGCTGGACAGCCTGGTGAAGAACATCGAGGCCGGCGGCGGCACCGCGCTCGCCCTGGCCGTCGACGTCACCGACCGGGCCGCCGTCCAGAGCGCCGCCGACGAGGTGGCCGAGCGCTTCGGCAAGGCCGACCTGGTGTTCAACAACGCCGGTGTGCAACTCATCTCCGGTATCCAGGAGTTGAAGGTCGACGACTGGCAGCGCCAGATCGACCTCAACATCAGCGGACTGATGAACGTGATCGCCGCGTTCCTCCCCCACCTCACGGACTCCGCCGCCGCGGGCAAGTCGGCCGACCTGATCAACACCTCGTCGATCGCGGCCACCCGCATCCTGACGAAGTTCTCGATCTACTCCGGCACCAAGGCCTACATCAGCCATCTCACCCGGCTGCTGCGGGTCGAGCTCGGCCCGAAGATGGTCCGCGTGGCCACCATCGAGCCCGGCATGGTCGACACCGAGCTCCCCGACCACGTCACGGACGCCGACGCGTCGAAGCTGATGGCCGACCTCATCCACGACATCGACGTCCTGCAGAGCGCCGACATCGCCGAGACCGTCGCCTTCATGGCCGCCGTGCCGCGCCACGTCAACCTGACCGAGATCACCATCCTGCCCACCGCGCAGGCCGTCTGAGCTCCAGCATTGGTTGACATGACAACAAGCCTGGTGTTTTGTTGATACGTCAACGAGGACAGCGAACTCCCGGCAGACCGGAGGGCCCGACATGAACATCACGGTGATCGGACGAGGACACGTCGGCGGCGGCCTGGCCCGGCTGTGGGAGAAGGCCGGGCACCAGGTCAGGACGCTGGGCCGGGACGGCGGTGACGCCTCGGACGCGGACGTGGTGGTCGTGGCCGTCCCCGGCGGGCTCATCGCCGAAGCGCTCGCCGGCGTCACCGGGCTCAGCGGCCAGGTGACCATCGACGCGACGAACCTCTACGGCGACCGCGACGAGTCCTTCCCCTCGCTCGCGCACCAGGTCAAGTCGATCGTCGGCGGTCCGACCGCGAAGTCCTTCAACACCGTCTTCGCCTCGGCGTACGACCGGATCGGCACCCAGCGCGTCACCCCGAGCAACCTCTACGCCGCCGAACCCGCCGCGAAGGACCTCACCGCGCGACTCATCACCGACGCCGGCTTCGACCCGCTCTACGTCGGCGACCTCACCCCCGGCGCCCGCCTCCTGGAGGACAGCTCCGGCCTGACCCGCGCTCTGGCGGGCCAGCTCGACGGACCGTTCTTCTACCGCTACGGCCGCCCCGGCGAGCTGTAGAACCACCTTGCCCTCAGCGGCAGTTCACGCCCCCGACTGGATGTCCCCCCGCGTCGACGACTCGATGGTGTCGCGGTGGGCGAAGTCGCCCGGGGGGATGCCGGGGTGGTGGCCGAGGGGGGCCGTGGGGGCCGCGACCGAGGGACCGAGGGTGAGGCGGGAGACGATGCGGTAGCGGTCGCCGCGGTAGATCGAGTGGACGTACTCGACGGGCCGCCCGGTCGTGTCCGAGGTGAGGCGTTCGAAGAGCAGGGCCGGGGAGAGTTCGGGGACGTCGAGGAGTTCGGCCTCGGCCTTGGTGACGACCGTCGGCTCGATCGCCTGGACCGCCTCCTGGACGTGCACGCCGTGCTGTTCCCGGAGGTGTTCGTAGAGGTCGCCGGTCTCCAGCTCCTGTGCGGACAGGGTGGGGACCAGATCGGCCCTGATGTGCAGGTGCTCGATGGCCATCGGGGCGCCGTCGACCAGCCGCAACCGCGCCACGTACACGATCTCGGCGGCGGGCGAGAGGCGCAGTCTGCGCCCCACCCGGGCACCGGCCGGGATGGTGGTGAACTCCAGCAGCCGGCTCGACCAGGCCCCGGAGGCCTGCGGCGCCGTCATGGTCTGCTCGGCGGAGACGAGTTCCTGGGTGATCTTCTCGGGCGCCACGAACATGCCGCGCCCGTGCTCCCGCACCAGCAGCCCCGCGGCGACGAGTTCGTCGACCGCCGCGCGCAGTGTCGGGCGGGACACGCCCAGGCGGGCACAGAGGGCGCGCTCGGAAGGGATCGGGTCCCCCGGCTGCTGCGACTCGACGAGGTCGAGGATGAAGTCGCGGACCCGCTCCCGTTTGAGTACCGCCCCTGGCGCGTCGGCCTTCATGTCGCACTCCCTCGTACGCGGAACCCCCGGCCGACCGGTTGACCAGTTGACCAGCGAGTGCCCGCAGTTCGCCCCTCTTGACCGGGGAAGTGTAACCACCATCGGCCGGTGATCATCCGGTTCCCGACCGATATACGGGCCAAATCCCCTAGCGGCAGAGGGGGTTGACGCCCGCATTGGTCTATGCCACCTTCATCCCCACATCGAGAGGTGAGCTGTCCAGTGGGCTTCACTGGTCAGGTGGTCAGTTCATGTCCTCCAGGGGTGAACCGTGCAGCTCCGTATGTTCGCCGGCGTGTCCGTGCTCGTGATGACAGCAGGGCTGAGTGCCTGCAGCAGCTCTTCCGATACCTCCGACGGCAGTTCCAAAGGCTCCGGGGGAAACACCACCATCGACGTCTGGCTGATGCGCGACAGCGTCTCCGCCCAGTTCCAGAACGAGTTCGTCAAGGGCTTCGAGGCCGCCCACCCGGACATCAAGGTCAAGGTGCAGATCCAGGAGTGGGACGGGATCGGCGAGAAGGTCACGGCCGCCCTGGCCAGCAACGACGCACCGGACGTCATCGAGACCGGCAACACCCAGGTCGCCCAGTTCGCGCAGAGCGGGGGGCTGCGCGACCTCAGCGACAAGGTCGACGACCTCGGCGGGAAGACCTGGCTCAAGGGCCTCGCCGAGCCGGGCGCCTACGACGGCAAGCAGTACGGCATTCCGTACTACGCCGCCAACCGCGTCGTCATCTACCGCACCGACCTCTTCAAGCAGGCCGGTGTCGACGCGTCCGCCATCAAGACCCGGGACCAGTGGATCGCCGCCACCAAGAGGCTCAACTCCGGTGGCACGCAGGGCATTTACCTGCCCGGCCAGAACTGGTACACGCTCTCCGGCTTCATCTGGGACGAGGGCGGCGACCTCGCCGTCCAGTCCGGCGGCAAGTGGAAGGGCACGCTGGACACCCCGGCGGCGATTCGCGGCATGCAGTTCTACGAGAAGCTGCAGGCCCTCGGCAAGGGCCCCAAGGACTCCGACGAGGCCAACCCGCCGCAGGCCGACGTCATGGCCAAGGGCAAGGTCGCCCAGGTCGTCTCGTCCCCGGGCGGCGCCAACGTCGTCATCCAGAACAACCCGGCCCTGAAGGGCAAGTTGGGCTTCTTCCCGATCCCGGGCAAGACCGCCGCGACGCCCGGCGCGGTCTTCACAGGTGGGTCCGACCTCGTCATCCCGACGGCGTCCACCAAGCAGGACGCGGCCTACACGTTCATCAAGGAACTCACCGGCGACACCTGGCAGAAGAAGCTCGCGCTCGCCATGAGCTACGTCCCGAACAAGACCACCCTCGCCTCCGCCGTCGCCGCCGACCCGGGTGCCGCGGCCATGGCGGTCGGCGCCGCGCAGGGCCACGCCACGCCCAACACCCCGGGCTGGGCCGCCGTCGAGGCGAAGAACCCGATCAAGGACTACATGACGGCCGTGCTCACCGGCGGCGACATCCAGAAGAAGGCCGCCACCGCGTCCGAGGCCATCACCGCGGCGATGAACTCCGGCTCCTGAAGCGCCCGTTGACCGGAAGGAGGAGCGCCGTGCCGGCCGTCCGAGAACAGACCGCCCCCCGTCCCCCACTCGGTACCGACCCGCCCCGGCGCTCCCAGGCACCGGGCACGCGCCGCCCGTCGAAGTCCGGCGGCCGGGGAATCTGGCCGTACCTCCTGATCGCGCCCGCCGTGCTCGGCACGCTCTATCTGCTCGTGTATCCGCTGATCCGTGCCGTGGTGATCTCGCTGCAGGACTTCGGGCTGCGCCAACTCATCCTGGGGCACGCGAAGTTCGTCGGCCTCCGGAACTACGGGACGCTGCTGGGCGACAGCGACTTCTGGGAGGTCGTGCGGCGCACGTTCCTCTTCATGGCGATCAACGTCGTACTGATCATGACGCTGTCCACGCTGGTCGCGCTCATGGTCGAGCGGCTCGGCCGGTTCGGGCGGACCACGGTGCTCAGCGCGCTCGTGCTGACCTGGGCGATGCCGGTGATCTCGGCGACGACGGTCTTCCAGTGGCTGTTCCACTCGGAGTTCGGAATCGTCAACGCGGTCCTGACCGGGATGGGGTTCGAGTCCTTCGACCGCTATCCCTGGTTCGCGCACGGCCCGGCCGCCTTCGCCATCGTGGTCGCGCTCGTGGTGTGGCAGTCCGTGCCCTTCGCGGCGATCACCCTGTACTCGGCGCTCACCACCGTCCCCGTCGAACTGTACGAGTCGGCCCGCATCGACGGGGCGTCGGGGCCGCGGATCTTCCGCTCGGTCACCTTCCCGATGATCCGGCCGATCTTCCTGCTGGTGTTCTCCCTCGAAGTGATCTGGACGTTCAAGGCGTTCGTGCAGATCTGGGTGATGACCAACGGCGGGCCGGGCGACGCCACCACGATCCTGCCCGTGTACGCGGTGCAGACCGCGCTCTCCCACCAGCGCTACGACCTCGGTTCGGCGGCCTCCATGGTCACCGTGGTGCTGATGTCGGGCGTGCTGGTCTTCTACTTCCGTCAGATGTTCCGCCAGGAGGACGAGCTCGCATGAGCACGACCCGGCCCCGGATCCGCCGTCTGCCCCTGAACGCCGCCGCCGTCCTCACGGTCCTGGTGTGCCTGTTCCCGGTGTACTGGATGGTCGCGACCGCGTTCACCCCGACCCGTGACATCCAGTCCGACAACCCCCGGATCATTCCCGGGAGTTGGACCCTCGACCACTTCCGTACGGCCGTCGGCGCCACCGGTTTCGGACTGTTCTGGCGCAACAGCGTTCTCGTCACGCTGAGCGCGGTCCTGCTCGCCCTCGTCATCGCGCTCGGCTCGGCCTACGCGGTCGCCCGGATGAGGTGGAAGGGGCGCCGGCAGTTCATGCTGATGGTGTTCATCGCGCAGATGGCACCCTGGGAGTCACTGATCATCCCGGTGTACATCATCTCCCGGGACACCGACATGCTGGACCGGCTGCCGACGCTGACGCTCGTCTACTTCATGATGACGCTGCCGTTCACGATCATCGTGCTGCGCGGCTTCATCGGCACCATCCCGCCGGAGCTGGAGGAGGCCGCGCAGGTCGACGGCTGCACCCGGTTCGGCGCGTTCCGGCGCATCGCGTTCCCGCTGCTCGCACCGGGTCTGATGGCCACCTCGCTGTTCGGCTACATCACGGCCTGGAACGAGTTCACCTACGCCAACTTCCTGATCATCAAACAGCAGGACCACCGCACGCTGCCCGTGTGGCTGTCCTCGTTCCAGAACGTCTTCGGCACCGACTGGGGCGCCACCATGGCGGCCTCGACTCTCTTCGCGGCACCGGCACTTGTGATCTTCCTGCTGCTCCAGCGCCATGTCACCTCCGGCTTCGCGGCCGGCGCGGTCAAGGGCTGACGCTGCGCACCACCCCCACACGCCCCCGTCCCGGAGACGATCCATGCCCGCACAGCGTTCCGCGCTCTTCCTCGTCCCCCGACCCACCAAGTCAGCACCCCGGCCAGGGCACTTCACGCTCGACGCCGACACCGCGCTGCACATCGGCGCGGGCGCCGAACCGGCCGCGGACCTGCTGCGCACCCTGCTCGCCCCCGCCACCGGACTGCCCCTGGGGGCGTCCCCCGACGGGCAGTTGACCCTGACGCTCGACCCCGGCCTGGCCGGTCTCGGCGACGAGGGCTACGGACTCACCGTCGCCCCGCACGCCGTCCTGCTGCGCGCCGCGCACCTCACCGGACTGCTGCGCGGAATCCAGACGATCCGTCAACTCCTGCCCCCACAAGCCCTGTCGGCGAATCCACAGCCCGACACGGAGTGGCTGCTCCCCTGCATCGAGATCACCGACCTGCCCCGGCACCCCTGGCGCGGCGCGATGCTGGACGTGGCCCGGCACTTCCAGCCCGTCTCCTATCTGCGCCGGTACGTCGACCTGCTGGCGCTGCACAAGATCGGTATGTTCCATCTCCACCTCACGGACGACCAGGGCTGGCGCATGCCGGTGGCCGCCTACCCCAAGCTCACCGAGATCGGCGGCCACCGCGCCGAGTCCCAACAGGGCCCCGCCGGAAGCGACTTGTACGACGGCGTACCGCACGGCGGGTCCTACACGCGGGCCGAACTCGCCGACCTGGTGGCGTACGCGGCGGCTCGCGGTGTGACCGTCATGCCGGAGATAGAGATGCCCGGGCACGTCCGGGCCGCCCTGGCCGCCTATCCCGAGCTGGGCAACCACCCGGAGCGCAGCCTCGACGTCTGGACCAGGTGGGGCGTGTGCGACACCGTCCTCGCCGTCCACGACGAGGTCCTCGACTTCTGCCGTACCGTCCTCGACGAGGTCATGGACGTCTTCCCCTCGCCGTACATCCACGTCGGCGGCGAAGAGTGCCCCACCGCCGAGTGGACGAGCAGTACCGCCGCGCGCGAACGGGCGGTCGCGCAGGGCCTGTCGAGTCCCGCCGCGCTGCACGGCTGGTTCCTCGGGCGGATCGGCGAGTTCCTCGTCCGGCACGGGCGGCGCCCGGTCGGCTGGGCCGAGACAGGAGCCGAACTGCCCCTGGACTTCACGGTGATGACCTGGCGCGACGCGGCACACACCCTGACGGCCGCCCGGCGCGGCCACCAGGTGGTGAGCGCCTATCACCGGGCGACCTACCTCGACTACGCCCAGTCCGAGGACCCGCGCGAGCCCCCGGCGCAGTCCGGCAAGGTCGTCGATCTGCGGACCGTCCACACCCACGACCCCGTTCCCGAGGACGCGGACGCCCAGGCAGCCCGTCAAGTGCTCGGTACCCAGGCCCAGTTGTGGACCGAGTTCGTCACGACACCCGAGCGCGTCGAGTACCTCACCTATCCCCGCCTGTGCGCCCTGGCCGACCGCGCCTGGAGCGGCCCGACCGACTGGGACGACTTCCGCGCCCGGCTCGACGGCCACACGGCCCGGCTCGACGCGCTCGACGTCCGGTACCACCCCTGACCCGTCCCGTACCGCCCTTGCTGTCCCGTTCCGGAATCACCCCACCTTCTGGAGAGGCACGACATGAGACACGACACGAGGTTCGCCAAGGCCAGGCTGCGCGCCGCAGCGTCCGCCGCCGTCGCGGTGGCCCTGGGCGCCGCCGCCCTGACCGCCATGCCGTCCACCGCGAGCGCGGCCGGCGACGGGCTGAGCGTCCAGTACCGCACGAGCGCCACGGGTGCCACCGCCGACCAGTCCGAGCCCTGGTTCAAGGTGAAGAACACCGGCTCCACCACAGTGCAGTTGGCGAACGTCAAGGTCCGCTACTACTTCAAGGCGGACTCGGCGAGCGCGAGTTACCGCTTCGCGTGTTCCTGGGCGGTCAAGGGCTGCGCCAACATCACGGGCACCTTCGGCACCCTCGCCAACCCGACGGCCACGGCGGACCGTTACCTGGAGATCGGCTTCACCTCCGGCGCCGGCACCCTCGCGCCCGGGGCCGACACCAGTGACATGCAGCTGCGCTTCTACCAGTCGACGTGGCAGACCCTGAACCAGAGCGACGACTACTCCTTCGGCGCCTCGCAGACGTCGTACGCCGACTGGTCGAAGGTCACGGCACAGCTGTCCGGCGCCACCCTGTGGGGCACGGCTCCGGCGGGCAACGACCCGACGAACCCGCCCACCGACCCGCCGACCGATCCCCCGGCCGCCGGCGCCACGCTGTTCGACGACTTCAACTACAGCGCCTACAACGACCCGAAGGTCTCGGCACACGGCTGGAGCGTGCGCTCCAGCTCCGGCGGCCCGGGCGTCTCCGGCGCCACCTGGGCGCCCCAGAACGTCACCTTCGCCAGCACGAGCGGCAACTCCATCATGAACCTGGAGACCTCGACCTCGGGCACCGGAGAGAGCACCAAGCAGACCGAAGTCGTCACCAACTCAAGGAAGTTCAAGAACGGCACCTACGCGGCCCGGGTCAAGTTCAACGACGCGCCCAAGTCCGGCCCGGACGGCGACCACCTCGTCCAGACGTTCTTCACCATCAACGACCTCACCGCGCCGCTGGCGGACGACTACTCCGAGTACGACTTCGAGTACCTGCCCAACGGCGGCTGGGGCGAGACCTCCAACATCCTCTACACGACGTCCTGGGAGACCTACCAGGCCGACCCCTGGATCGCGGTCAACCAGCACACCGAGGGCCGGCAGAGCTACAACGGCTGGCACGACCTGGTGCTGACCATCGACAACAGCTCCATCAAGTACTACATCGACGGCCAGCTCTTCGGCACCCATGACGCCGCGTACCTGCCGGAGCGGCCGATGTCGATCAACTTCAACCAGTGGCTGATCGACTTCGGCGGCCTGACCAGCTCCACCGCCCGCGCCTACGACGAGCAGGTCGACTACGTCCTGCACGTCAAGGACCAGGTCCTCACCCCGGCACAGGTCGCCGCCAAGGTGGCCGCGTACCGAGGAGCGGGCACCACGTTCGAGGACACCGTGCCCAGCAGTTGAGCACGGAGCGCGGCGGGGCGCGCACTCGGCGTACGGGATCGGAGTGCGCGCCCCACCGTCGCCTAAGCTCCGGGCCATGCGCGTATTGGTCCTGGAGGACGATCTTGAGCTGGGGCCCGTCGTCGCAGCTCAGCTACGGGGTGCGGGGTTCGCGGTCGACCTCGCGCGGACGCTGGCCGAGGCCGACCTCAAGCTGTCCGTGAATCGCTACGACTGTGTCGTGGCCGACCGCTCGGTCCCGGACGGCGATTCCCTCACGCTGCTCGCCGCACAGCGCCGGGCTGGATCGGTGCTGCCCTTCCTGCTGCTGACCGCGCTGGACGCGGTGAGCGACCGGGTCGCCGGCTTCGAGCACGGCGCGGACGACTACCTGGTGAAGCCGTTCGCCTTCGCCGAACTCGTCGTACGGGTAAGGGCGTTGTGCCGACGGGAGCAGCCCGCGCGGCCCTCGTTGCTGCGGGCGGGTGACCTGGAGGTCGATCTGCCGCGCCGCCGGGTGACCCGGGCCGGGGTGCTGCTCAGTCTGTCGGCCAAGGAGTTCGCGGTGCTGGAACTGCTGATGCTGCGGGCGGGCGAGGTGGTCACGCGCAGCGGGCTGATCGAGAGCTGCTGGGACGAAGCGAGCGAGCCGATGTCCAATGTGGTGGACGTCCTGATCGGGCAGTTGCGCAGACGGCTCGGGCCGCCCGACCCGATCGTGACGGTGCGCGGTGTCGGCTACCGCCTGGGCGGCGAGGCGTGAAGCGCCGGGCCGAGGCGGCTGCCCCCTCACCGGCGGTGGCCCGGCTGCGGCGTACCCGACGGCTGATGACGCTCCTGTTCGCCTCGACGACGGCGGCCTGTCTCGTCGTACTCGCCGTCGTCGCCGTCCGTATCGACGCGGCCTCCCGCCGCTCCGGCCTCGACCACGAGGTGGGCAGCCGCGCGGCGGGGCTGTCGCGGGCGGTCTGGTTCGACGCGGGAGTGCTGCACCTGGAGCCGCTGCGCGAGGACGAACTCGCCCAGGGCGCCCAGGTGTTGGCCGTGCTGCAGGCCGCGCCCGGGAAGGCGCCGACGCTGCGGAATGTCGTACCAGGACGCGACTCGCTCCCCGATCAGGACCGACTGGACGAGGTCTGGCGCAGTGTCCTGGACGAGCAGGAGACGGTCCTCGTGAGCGCCCCCGCCACCAAGGGCGGGCGGCTGCGGTGGGCTGCGGCGCCGGTCTGGGACGACGACCGGATCGGGGCGGCCGTGCTGGTCGGCACGGAACTGGCGCGCAGCGACCGCGACCACGACCTCCTCGTGCGCTGGCTGGCACTCGGCTGCACGGCGCTGGTGTGCTGCGCGGCGGCCGTAGGACATCTGCTGTCCGGGTGGGCCATGCGCCCGGCCCTGCGCGGTCTCGACCAGCAGGAACAGTTCCTGGCCGAGGCCGCGCACGAGCTGCGCACCCCGCTGGCGACCCTGCGGCTCACCGTCGAGCGCGGCGGCTCGTCCGACGAGGCGCTACGGCTGGTGGACCGGCTGGGCCGACTGGTCACCGGGCTGCTCGCCAGGGCCCGGCTGGAGTCGGGTGCGCAGCGGGTCGAGCTGGTACCGCTGCGCCTGGACCAGCTGGTGGAGACCACGGTCGAGGAGCTGCCCGACCACGACAGCGTGACGGTGACGGTCGAACCGGTGGTGGTGCTCGGCGATCCGGACCTGCTGGCGCAGGCGGTACGGAACCTGGTGGAGAACGCCCAGCGGTACGGGGGTCCGGTCGGGTCTCCGGTGGAGGTCACCGTCGCGCCGGGGCTGGTAACGGTCCGCGACCACGGGTCGGGGGTGCCGCCCGAGGACCGGGAACGCGTCTTCGCGCGCGGTGTCACGGGAGCCGGTCAGGGCACCGGAGCCGGCCTCGCCATCGTCCGCTGGGTCGCCGGCCTGCATCACGGCACCGCCCGCCTCACGGACGCTCCCGGCGGCGGCCTGGTCGCCGAACTCCGGCTGCCGGCGGCCCGGGCGTCCTCATCCTCATCTCATGAAGGCCCCGGCACCGTGGGCGCATGAACGTTTTGCGCAGCCCTTTCCTGCTGGTCACCACCACCGCCGTGGGCATCGGCGCCGTCCTCGTCGGCCTGAACGTGTACGGCGAGGCCGCCACACCGTCCGCCTCCGAGGTGGCCGTCCGGGTCGACCAGGTCGGCTATGTGCGCGGCGAGACGAAGCAGGCGTACGTCATGGGACCCACGAAGGCGCTCGCGGGGGCGCGTTTCAAGGTCGTGGACGCGAAGGACAAGGTGGTCACGGCGGGCCGGCTCGGTGCCGTCACCGGTCATTGGAACGCGAAGTTCCCCTCCGTGCGGACCGTCGACCTCTCCGCGCTGGACAAGCCCGGCACCTACCGCGTCGTCCTGTCCGGCACCGCGTCCGGCCGCTCCCCCGCCTTCCGGATCGCCGACGCGAGCGAGCTGATGACCCCGCTGGTCCGGGACAACGTCCTCTTCCTGCAGGCGCAGCGCGACGGTGCCGACGTGGTGTCCGGCGGCGGCCTGACCCACGGGCCCTCCCATCTCGCCGACCAGGACGCGACCGTCTACGCCGACCCGCACTACGACGAGGCGGGCGAGGAACTCCTCGACGAGCACCTGACCCCGACGGGTGTGAAGACCGATGTCTCGGGCGGCTGGTTCGACGCGGGCGACTTCCTCAAGTTCACCGGCACCACCTCCTACTCGACCGCCGAACTCCTGCTCGCCGAGCGGGACTTGCCGGCCATGCCGGCGCTGTCCGCCGAGGCCGACCATGGGCTGGAGTGGCTGGACAAGATGTGGGACGGCGACAGTGGAACGCTCTACGCCCAGGTCGGCATCGGCGCGGGCAACGAGAACGTGCGCACGGATCACGACGTGTGGCGGCTGCCGGAGGCCGACGACCGGCTCGACGTCTCGCCCGGCGACCCGGACTACACGATCAAGTACCGGCCGGTGTTCCGGGCGAACGCGCCGGGCGAGCCGATCACACCGAGTCCGGCGGGACGGGTGGCGGCGGTGTTCGCCCTCGCCGCGCAGCGCACGGCCGACTCCGACCCGGACCAGTCGCGGGAGTGGCTGGAGAAGGCCGCGGCCGTCTACGAGCAGGCCGACACCGACCCGGACCCCGACCAGCCGCTCGTCACCGCCTTCCCCAGCGGCTTCTACCCCGAGGACTCCTGGCAGGACGACCTGGAGTTCGCCGGTGCCGAACTGGCTCTTGCTGCAAGGGAGTTGGGGGACGACCGGGAAAGCGGCTGGACGGCCGAAGCGGCCCGCTGGTCCCGCGCCTACCTGGACTCCGACGTCAAGGGCACCCTGAACGTCGCGGACGTCAGCGCCCTCGCCCATGTCGACCTGGCCGCCGCACTGGACGGCGCCCGCAGCAACGGCGTCGGGGCCGAGGACCTGTACAAGGACCTGCGCCGGCAGTTGGAGGACGGGGTCGAGCGCGCCGGGCACGATCCGTTCGGCGCCGGCGCGGTCTACGACGACTTCGACGCCGTACCGCACACGTTCGGTCTTGTGGCCACCGCCCGCCTCTACGCCAAGGCGACCGGGGACACCCGCTTCGCCGCCTTCGCCGGACGGCAGCGGGGCTGGGCGCTCGGCGCCAACCCGTGGGGCACCAGCTTCGTGATCGGGGCGGGTGAGGTCTATCCGCACTGCCCGGAACACCAGTTGGCCAATCTGCGCGGCAGCCTCGACGGGAAGGGGGCGATCCTGCGCGGCGCGGTGGTCAACGGCCCCAACGCGGCAGGGAAACTTACCGACTTGAACGGCTTCCCGACCATGAAGAAGTGCACCGCCGGCCCGCCGTCGGGAGCCTGGACCGACTTCGACGGCAAGGGTTCGCGGTACGTGGACGACGTGGGCGCCTGGCAGACGGTGGAGCCCTCGCTCGACTTCACCACAACGGCCCTGCTGGCCTTCGCCCTGACGGCGCAGGAGGAGGGCGCGTGGCCGAGCCTCTGAGCCTCCTCAAGTCGCTTGGCGCGCACGGGACATGACGGTCAGGCTGAGCCCCATGACAGGAATCACGGGACTGAGCAAGAAAAACACCTTCGTGTTGACCGTCCGGGACTCGGACGTGATCGCGGCGGCCCTGCGCCAGGCACTGGCCGGGGCGTCTCCCGAGGAGCGCCCCGGCCTGGAACGCGCCGCCGCTCTCGTCGAGTCCACCGCCGCCGCCAGCGAGGGGCGGCTGCGCGCACATTGGGTACGGTCCCGGCTGGACGCGGTCGGCTTCACCGGGGACCCCACCTCGGTCGCGGCGGTGCGTGCGCTGCGCCAGGCGGAACCGCGACTGAGCCTGCTGGCCGCTGTGCATCTGCAGAAGGAGGCAGTGGCCCATCCGGAGTGATCCGGCAGCCTCCGGTCACGCGGGGAGTGGAGGCTGCCGGATGCGCCGGGCCGCTCAGGACGTGAGGTAGCAGGACTTGCTCACGTTCGGGAGCGGGTCGGATCCGAAGGCCGTCGTCGTGCAGCTCGCGCCACCGCTGAAGGTCTTGTAGAGGAAGCGGCCCCGGGCGCCGTAGGCGACGGTCTGCTGCCCGGTGAAGCCGCAAGTGCCGCCTTCCGCCGAGCAGTTGGTGGCGTAGCCGACCGGGCCGCCGGTGGCGGTGTAACAGGCCTTCGACTCACCGGCGATGGGGTCGCCGAACGTGGCGTCGGTGCACGCGGTGTCGCCGGTGGCGGTGGCCGTGGTGAACGCTCCGTAGGCGCCGTACATCACCGGCTGTCCCGCCACCGCCGCACAAGTCCCGTTCTGGTCCGCACACTTGGTCCAGCCACCGGCCGGGGCACCGGCGGGCGGCAGGTAGCAGGACTTGGCGACGCCGTCGATGGGATCGCCGAAGTGGGCGTTGGAGCAGTCGACGGAGCCGTTGGTGACCTGGTGGACGAAGTTGCCGTTGGCTCCGTAGGCGACGTCACGGTTGTAGCCCGGCACGGAGCAGGTGCCGTTCTCGGCCGCGCAGACCGTGTATCCGGGCGGGCCGCCCGCGTCGGCGACGTAGCAGGACTTGACGAGGTTCGCCGCCGGGTCCCCGCCGAAGGAGTCGTTGGAGCAGGCGGTGCTGCTCGTCACGGTCTTGTACGTGTACGTCCCGGCGCCGTACGCCACCGAGCGGGTGCCGCTGAAGGAGCAGGTGCCGCCCTCGCCCGCGCACCGGGTGTAGCCCGCGCGCAGGGCGCCGGTGCCGGGTTCGGCGGGCGGTGCCGGGTTGCCGAGGCCGGTGGCGGACACCGTGTAGCTGCCGGGGGCGACGCCGGTGAGGTAGACGTACGTGTCGTCCTGGCTGCCGCCGGTGATGCCGGAGGTGGGCGCGAATGAGCCGTTGCTCCAGACCGTTGCGCCGTTCACGGTCACCGTGATGTTCCCGCCGAGCTTCGGGACGCCGATCCGGCCGGTGCTGCCGGACGGGCTGGAGAGCGTGGCCGAGTAGGTGCCGGCCGACGGGTTGCGGGACCAGGAGGCGTTGATCGCGCCCTGGGGCATGGTGATGCGGCCCTGGGCACTGGTCAGGTCGCCGGGGTGCGGGACGAAGCGGTAGGCGCCGGTGGACGACTCGGGCGCGGTGCCGAGCACGTCGAAGGTGAGCGTGGAGGTGGGCGCCGTGGACCAGCCGTGGGCCAGGCTCATGAACGAACCGCCGTACGCGAGGCCCCCGTCGGACTGGATGCCCTCCCAGAACGTGCTCTTGGTGCCGATGTCGCTGTCGAGCATGTGGCCCCAGGTGCGGCGGATCTGGTCCAGGGCGGTGTAGTCGTCGTTGGCGGTGAAGCGGGCGTTCAGCTCCATGCCGCCGGCGAACGGCGAGACGTTGCCGCCCCATTCGGGCGTGGTCGGGCCGTAGATGCCCCAGTTGTTGCCGAGCCCCGCGATGATGCTCCTCGACTTGGCCGTGGAGTCGCTCAACCCGTACCAGACGGCCAGGGAGTTGCCGTCCTGCGGGTACAGGCCGCTGGTCGGGTTGTCCTTGTACATGCCCTTGGAGGCGTCCCACAGCCGGGAGTTGGCCGCGGTCCTGATGGCGTCGGCCTTGCTGTTCCAGCTCGCCGCAAGGGCGCTGTCGCCCTCGACCGTGGCGAGGGTGGCGCCGCCTCTGAGGGCGCCGTACAGCAGCGCGTTGGCGGAGATGTTCTCGCCGCCCTGGCCGACCCGGGCCCAGTCCTGGGTGCGGGTCACGTTGAGCAGGTTGTTGCCGTCGATCTTGTTGGTGATGAAGGCCATCCCCCGCTTGTAGTTGGACCATTCGGAGTCCAGCCACGACCGGTCGGCGGTGTACGTGTAGTACGTGGCCGTCCCCAGCAGTGTCCAGGTGTGGTAGGTGTCCGAGCCGGTGAGGTTGAACGGCGGCCCGGACCACGGGATTTCACCGGCGGACGACTGCGCGTTGTACATGGTGGTGAGCGCGTTGCGGGTCGAGGTGAGGTCGTTGGAGTACGCGTACTGCGTGGGTACGGCGATGCCCATGTCGCCGGGCCACACCGTGCGGTCGCGCTTCGCCCCGTCGACCAGCACGGAGTCCCCGACACCCACGGTGGCGCTGTTGTCCCACGCCGAGGAGGGCGGCGGCCAGGCGCGGCCCTGGTTGGAGGCGATGGTGTTCAACTGCACGGTGTATGCCCCGGCGTACCAGATGCGGTTGAGCAACTCGTCGCTGGAGGTGAAGTAGTTGGCGTAGTCGGCCGGGTCGGACTTCCCCGGTGCCGCGGTGAAGTCGAGGCTGACACCGGTGAGGTCCACCCAGCCCGAGCTGTCCAGGAAGACGGTCAAGTAGCGGAAACCGCCCCGGAGTTGGGCGGTGGGCACGGTGTAGGTGCCGTTGGCCGACGGGGTGGCGTAGAGGGCGCCGTCCTCGCCGTCGCGGCCACTGCTGCGGTCGCTGTTGTTGCCCACGTACAGGGACGACTCGCTGAAGGCCAGGCCGACGCGCTGGCCGCTGGAGCTGGTGCTGCCGAATGACAACGTTACCAAGCCGCCGACCTCCTTCCCGAAGTCGAGCGTGACGGCGGACTGCGAGCCGGAGATCCGGGTCGCCTGTCCGTTCAGCACGTTCGTCGGGTTCGCGACGCTGCCCGAGGTGCGATAGACGGCGGTCGGCTTGAGGGTGCGCGAGGTCGGCGAGTAGTTCACGGCGTCGAGGGCCGCCTTGGGGGCGGGCGTTGCGGTCGTCGGCGCCGCCCCGGCGGACAGGGCCGGGGTCACGGCCAGCGCGGCGGCCACCACCACGGTGAGCCCGACTAGACGCCCTGGTCTGGGCTTTCGGTTCAGCGCTGGCCTGCGACGGCGCATGAGTGCCTCCCGGATCGGTGGGGGAACCAGCCGCTCAACTGGACAACCAGGTGAGTGAATCGATTCAACTCGATCGACCACGGAAGCCTGGAGCTGGAGGAGTGACGGGTGTGCGAGATGACTCGCCGAAGTTCGCACCGATGATGGGCGCCGGGAGAGCGGGTGTCAACCCATCGCGAAAGCCTTCAACTCCCGGGTAAAAAGCGCACCTTACGACATTGACAGGGCCGCACCAAGCCGGTTCACTGCGTCGAGTACGGGTATAGGTATGGACCTTTGATCCAGAGCTGAATCCATTCATGCCCGGCGTCCCCCATCGTGAAATCGAGGCGAGTTTCCGGTGTCCCTACATGGCTTCGACATCGTTGTCAGACCACGGTTCCTCAGCTTTCTGCTGACGGCCGCCCTCGCGTTCGTGGCGCTCGTCCCGGCCGCGACGCCGGCGTCCGCCGCAACCCAGGTGTGCGTCCTGGCCTGTGACACGCTGGACCCTTCGCAGGCCGGACAGGAAACGTTTCCAGTGCCGGACAAGACGCTCAACGGCCGGCGTGTGCAGCTCCATGTGTCCGACGCGGACGACATGGCGTGGGCCAGCATCGACAACGGCTCGACCGGTGACGCGGTCTGGTTGGACCGGTCCTGGGACGGCGGCGCCACCTGGGACGGGCTGCTCGGCAAGGCGAGCATCCCGAGTACGTGGACCGGTACCAGGACGCTGATGTACAACATCACCGACCCGCGCAACCACAAGCGCGGCCTGGTCCGGGCCTGCGGCGACGCGGCCGGCGTCGGCTGCACGAACTGGGTCTACCCCACCGTCTGCGACACCCTCTGCGACGGCACGGGCGCGGGCCAGGCGGCGGGCGACGACCAGCCGGTACCGTCAACCACCCTCTACGGCCGCACGATCCGGCTGCACGTGGACCAGAAGAACTCCATGGCCTGGGCGAGCATCGACACGGGCGGCGCCGGTGACGAGATCTGGCTGGACCGGTCCTGGGACGGTGGCGCGACCTGGCCGGACGGCTCCTCCCTCGGCCGTACCAGCACCCCGTCCGGGGCCACCACCACCCGCACCACGATGTACGCCACCCGCGATCCGCGCGGTCTCCTCTACGGCGGCGCGGTCCGCGCCTGCGGCCGGGAGGCGAGCCACAACGAGGGCAGCTGCACCGCGTGGTACCGGCCGGTGCCGACCCGGGCGCGCGCGGCGGCGGACGCGCTGATGACGTCGTACGACCCCTACAACGGCTGGTGGCCCAGCAGTTGGTGGAACTCGGCGGCCACCCTCACCTCCGTCATCGACTTCGCGAAGACCACGGGCACACACGACTACGACTGGATCATCGCCCGCACCTTCGACCAGAACAAGGGCGCCTTCCCGGCCGGGACGCGCAGCTCGGACGCGATCGAGGGCGACTTCATCAGCCGGTCCATCGACGACTCGGGCTGGTGGGCGATCGCATGGATCGACGCCTACGACTACACGCACGACGCGCGCTATCTCAACGAGGCCGTCACCATCGCCAATTACGTGCAGCAGTACTGGGACACGAGCACCTGTGGCGGCGGTGTGTGGTGGGACCGGGAGAAGACCTACAAGAACGCGGTGACCAACGGGCAGTACCTGTGGCTGACCACCGCGCTGCACCAGCGGATCCCGGGTGACACCGTGTGGCTGCAGCGGGCGAAGACCTCGGCCGCCTGGTACAGGGCCAGCGGGATGATCAACTCCTCGGGTCTGGTCAACGACGGACTGTCCTCGTCCTGTGCCAACAACGGTTCCACCGTGTGGAGTTACAACCAGGGGCTGGCCATCGGCGCCTTCACCGAACTGTGGAAGTCGACCGGGGACAGCTCGCTGCTCACCACGGCGAAGACCCTGGCGAATGCCGCGATCAGCAGTTCGCAGCTGACCGTCGGCGGGGTGCTCACCGAGTCCTGCGATGTCGGCTCGGCCTCCTGCGACGACAACCAGAAGCAGTTCAAGGGCATCTTCATGCGGAACTTCGCCGATCTCGCGAACGTGACCGGATCCAGTACCTACCGCGCCTACATCCAGAAACAGGCCGACACCCTGTGGGCGCAGGACCGGTCCACGCTCAACGCGCTCGGTGAACGCTGGGCCGGCACCAGTCCGAACCAGACCGACTGGCGGACACAGGCCAGCGCGCTCGGGGCGCTGACCGCCGCCGCGGGCTGAGCCGGCGCGCAGGGTGGGTGCGGGACACCTGGGGTAACGGCGGCCTGGTTGCGTCCCTCGGACGCGGCCAGGCTTGCCGTGCAGCACCCGATCCGCCCACCCGAGGAGCAGGCGATGAGCACCACCCACACGGACACCGTGACCTGGAACGGTCCAGCCTTCGACGAGATCGTCAGGAACGACGCGGGCCGTCCCGTCCTGTTCACCAACGCCCGGGTCCTGACCATGGACCCGCTGATCGGCACCCTGACCGGTGCCGACGTCCTGCTCGTCGGCGCCCTGCTCGTGGGCGTCGGTCCGGGCATCGTCACGGCGGCCGGGGACGACAACGCCATCGTCGTCGACTGCACCGGCATGACGGTGGTGCCGGCCGTCGTGGACACGGTCGCCCTGGTAGGTGGACGCGGCCAACGCTCCGAGTACGTGGCGACGTTGACGCCCGGGAACACCGGTGACCTGCTCGTCGTACCGGACGAGTGCGCCCCGGACGTGGCGGGCGCGCAGGCCACGTTGCTGACCCGGCCGGAACAGGTCCGCGCCCTCGTGGCGGACGGCAGGCCGGTGCTGTGGGCGGGCGCCGATGCCCCCGGCCGGGCCACCGCGCCCGAGGCGGGTATCCCGGCCGCCCAGGACCTGACCGGCAGCCCGCGCGTCGGCGTCTGGATCGACGAGAACGACTTCCTGCACCAGGAGTTGACCGCCGACGGGCGCTACGACGAGACCCGCGGTGGCCGCCCGCACGCCTACGAGGGCCGCTACTGGATCGACGGCGACCGCATCGACTACCTGGACGACCTCGGCTTCTGGGCCTTCGGCGAGTTCCGGGGCGACGAGCTGCACCACGCGGGGTACGCGATGCGGCTCGGGGCGCGCTCCCGGTCGTAGCGGATCAGTCGTAGCGGATCATCGGGCGCCGCTCCCCCGGAACCCGGCGCGCAGCCGGGCCTCCGCGCCGGGGGCCGCTCGCGGGTGGAGGTCCAGGGCCGCCAACGCGGCGCCGAGCAACGGCGGTTGGGTGCACACCACCGGGCGGACGCCCGGTACGGCCTCGGTGAGTCTGCGTTCGATGTCGTCGAGGAAGGACCGGTGGCCGGCGGCCAACACGCTTCCGCCGAGGACCACTTCGGGGTCCGGGGCGGTCGCGAGCTGGAGGCGGCACAGGACCGTCAGGGCCATTCTCGCGATCTCCGCCGCGAGGCGTTCGACCAGTTCGGTCGCGATCTCGTCGCCGTCGTCGCGGGCCGCGAAGACCGCCGGGCAGAGTTCGCTCAGCCGGAGCGCGGGCAGGTCGCCGCTGTGCAGGGCGGCGGTCACGTCGGCGACCGCGGCGAGACCGAAGTGCCCGGTCACCGCGGCCCGCAGCGCGGTCGGCGCGCCCCGGCCGTCCTCGGCCCTCGCCGCGTGCCACAGCGCCGAGGTGCCCATGTCGATACCGCCGCCCCAGTCCCCGGAGATCCGGCCGAGCGCGGCGAAACCGGTGGTACGGCCGTCGGGGGCGACGCCGACACAGTTGATGCCGGTGCCGCAGACCACGCCGACGCCCCAGGGTCTGGCAGCCCCGGCGCGCAGGACGGCGTAGGAGTCGTTGTCGACGCGCTGGGTGACGGCCCAGCGGCGGGCGCCGACGGCCTCGCGCAACGCCTTGACCTCGTGCGGCAGGTCGGCCCCGGCGAGGAAGGCGGTGATGCCGTCCACCACGGTGTCGGCCCCGACACCCGCCGCTGCCATGGCCTCGGCGCGCAGTGCAGCCAGTACGTCCATGGCCGCGTCGAGGCCCACCGCCTGGGGGCGGAATCCGCCGCCCCGGGCGCGGCCCAGGACCGTACCGTCCGTGGTCAGTACGGCGAGGTCGGTCTTGGAGTTGCCGCCGTCGACGGCCAGCAGCAGACCTGAACTCATCAGGCCCACCAGAGGTGTTCGCGATTGGCGGCGACGAGCTTCGCCGCCAACTCCTCGGCGACGGAGACCTGTCCGATCAGCGGGTGCGCGAGCAGTGCGGTCGCGACCCGGTCGACTCCGCCGTGCAGGGCGGCTTCCAGGGCCAGTTCCTCGTACGCCGTCACATGCGCGATCAGTCCGGCGAACAGCGGCTCAACGGCGGTGACGGGCAAAGGAGTTGCGCCGTGCGCGCCGATACGGGAGGGGACCTCGATGACGGCGTCGTCGGGGAGGAAGGGCAGGGTGCCGTTGTTGCGGACGTTGGCGACGCGAACGTCACCGGTGTCGGTGGTGAGGGCGTGGACCAGTTGGACGGCGGCCTCGGAGTAGTAGGCGCCGCCGCGCTTGTCGAGGAGGGCGGGCTTCTCGGTCAGGGCCGGGTCGGCGTACATCTTCAGCAAGTCGCCCTCCATCGCGGCGACTTGCTCGGCGCGGGACGGCTCGGTGAGCTGTTCGCGGAGGACCTCGTCGTGGGCGTAGTAGTAGCGCAGGTAGTAGGAGGGGACCACGCCGAGGCGGCGGACCACGTCGAGCGGCATGCGCAGCCGGTCGGCGAGGGCCTGGCCGTGCTCGTCGAGGAGTCGCGGCAGGACGTCGACGCCGTCGAGCCGTACGCTCCGTTCCCAGGTCAGGTGGTTGAGCCCGACGTGGTCCAGGGTGATCCGCTCGTGGTCGACGCCGAGCCAGTCGGCGAAGGTGCGCTGGAAGCCGATGGCGACGTTGCACAGGCCGACCGCCTTGTGCCCGGCGTCGAGAAGGGCGCGGGTGACGATGCCGACCGGGTTGGTGAAGTCGACGATCCAGGCGTTCGGGGCGCGCTCGGCGACCCGTTCGGCGAGGTCGAGGACGACCGGTACGGTGCGCAGCGCCTTGGCCAACCCGCCTGCGCCGGTGGTCTCCTGGCCGATGCAGCCGCACTCGTGCGGGAGGGTCTCGTCAATGTGCCGGGCGGCCTGGCCGCCGATGCGGAGCTGGAAGAGGACGGCGTCGGTGCCGTCGATGCCGGCGTCCGGGTCGGCGGTGGTGGTGATCTTCGCGGGGCTGCCCTGGCGGGCCAGGATGCGGCGGGCGAACGGGGCGACGACGTCGAGGCGTTCGGGGTCGGGGTCGACGAGGGCGATCTCGGTGACGGGCAGTCCCAACCGGGCGAATCCGTCGACCAGTTCGGGGGTGTACGTGGATCCGCCGCCGACAACGGTGATCTTCAACCTTTGACTCCTGTCAGTGTGACGCCCTCGATGAAGGCCTTTTGCGCGAAGAAGAAGACGATGATCACCGGCGCCATCGCGATGAGGGTCGCGGCCATGGTGAGGTTCCACTGCACCGCATGGGAGGTCTTGAAGGTGGCCAGGCCCAGGGCCAGGGTCCAGTGGGCGGGCGTCTCGCCGGTGTAGATGAGGGGCCCGTAGTAGTCGTTCCAGGCGTTGAAGAAGGAGAACAGGCCGACCGCGACGAGCGCGGGGCGCATCATCGGCAGCACCACCCGGGTGAGCACGCGCAGTTCGCCGCAGCCGTCGATGCGGGCCGCGTTGAGGTAGTCCTCCGGGACGGTGAGCAGGAACTGGCGCAGGAGGAACACCGAGAAGGCGTCCCCGAACAGGGAGGGGAGGACCAACGGCCAGATGGTGCCGGTGAGATGGAGCCTCGCCCACATCAAGTACATGGGGATGACGAGGACTTGGGGCGGCAGCATCATCATGGTGATGACGCAGAGGAACGCGGTGTTGCGTCCCTTGAAGCGGAGCCGGGCCAGCGCGTAGGCGATGGGGACGCTGGAGAGCAGGGTGGCGACGGTGGCAGCGACCGCGTAGAGCACGGTGTTGACCAGCCAGGTGCCGACCGGTGCGGTGGCGAAGACGGTGCGGTAGTTGGACCACTGCCAGTGGTGGGGCCACAGGCTGGTGGTGAGGGACTGGCCGTCGGTCATGACGGACGTCAGGAAGATGAACACGATCGGGCCGATGAAGGCACAGGCCAGGCCGACGGCGACGGCGTGTTCGGCGATCCAGACCAGTTTGCGCCGCCGGCTCGCCCGGCCGCGTGCGGCCTGGTGGGGTGATGCGGCGCGGGTCTGGCGGGCGGGGGCCGGGGCATAGGTGGCCGTCATCGCGGCGCCTCCTCGATGTCGAAGCCGGAGGCGCGGCGGAGCAGGACGACGGTGAAGGCCATCGCCACCACGAAGAGCACCACGGCCAGCGCGCAGGCGTAACCCGCGTGGAACTGGTTGAAGCCGGCGATGTAGAGCTGCTGCGGGAAGGTGAGGGTGGAGCCGTCGGGATAGCCGGGCGCGGGCTGGATGTTGCCGTTGGCGACCTGTGAGGCGACCATCGCCTGGGTGAAGTACTGGAGTCCGGCGATCACCCCGGTGACGGTCGCGAACAGCACGACCGGTGAGATCGTCGGCAGGGTGACGTAGCGGAAGCGCTGCCAGGAGCCTGCGCCGTCCAGTTCCGCGGCCTCGTACAGTTCGGCGGGCACCTCCAGCAGGGCCGCCAGGAAGATGACCATCATGGTGCCGCTGCCCCAGAGGGCGAGCAGTGTCAGGGCCGGTTTGGACCAGCCCGGCGAGTTGAACCACAGCGGTCCGTGGATGCCGAGCAGGCCCAGGATTCGGTTCACCGGGCCGGAGTTGGGGTTGAACATGCAGACGAAGGCGACGGTCGCGGCGACCGGCGGGGCCAGCGCAGGCAGATAGAACAGGGTGCGGAACAGGCTCGCCCCTGCCTTGAGGCGGGCGGTGACCATGGCGACGCCGAGGGCGAAGAGCACCTGCGCCGGCACCATGACGGCCACCAGCCAGCCGGTGTTGCGGATCGCGTGCCAGATCAGCGGGTCGCCGTCCAGCAGATAGCGGTAGTTGCGCAGGCCGACGAAGCGGGCCGGGGAGATCATGTTGGAGTTGGTGAAGGACAGCCAGACCGTCATCACCAGGGGGTAGACCAGGAAGACGGCGAAGCCGATCAGGCCGGGTGCGAGGAAGAGCAGGACGCGCAGCCGGTTGCGGCGCAGCCGGGCCCTCAACGGCGCCGGGGCGAGCTGGAGTTGGGTGGCCATGACGGTCACTGCCCCAGCTTGAGCGCGGCGTTGTTCTGCTTGTCGACGGCGGCGAGACCGGCCTTCAGGTCGGATACGGAGCCGCTCTGCCACTTCTCCACGAAGTGACCGAAGTTGGTGAGGTAGGCACCGCCGTCTGCGCTCGCCGGAGTGGTGGTGGTGAGCGGGTTCTTGAACACCTGGAGGAACGGCGCGAAGTGCGGGTCCTTGGAGAGCCCCAGCGCGGGCGAGTCGAGCGCGGCCTTGGTGGTGGGGACGTTGCCGATGGCGTCGGCGAGGGTGGTCAGCGCGTCGGTGTCGGTGGTGAGGAATTTGATCAACTTCCAGGCCGCGCCCGGGTGTTTGGCGCCGCGCGGCATGCCGATCACGTTGCCGCCTACGTAACCGGCGCCGTACAGCTGGGACTTGCCGTCGGCGGCGGGCATCACCGCGGTGCCGTAGTCGATGTCGGCCTTGTCGCTCTTGATGAAGGAGTTGCGCCACTCGCCGTCCACCATCATGGCCAGCTTGCCGGTCTCGAAGGCGTTCTGCGCGGAGAACTCGTCGCCCATGCCGGCCTTGAAGGTGACCAGTTTCTTCGCGCCGAACCAGTCGACCAGGCTCTTCTGCCAGGTCAGCGCCTGGGCGAAGGCGGGATCGCCGCCGACGTTGGACTGGCCGTCGGCGGTGAGCCACTTGCCGCCCCAGCTGGGGACCAGGTGCTCGGTGAGCATCTCGTAGGCGCCCAAGTAGGGCATGAATCCAGCGGTCTTGATCGAGCCGTCCGTGTTGAAGGTGGTCAACTTCTTGGTGTCCGCGGCGAGTTCGGACATCGTCTTGGGCGGCGCGGATATCCCGGCCTGCGCGAAGAGCTTCTTGTTGTAGTACAGGCCGAAGGTGTCGGCGAGCCAGGGCATGGTGCAGCGCTTGCCGCCGAACGCGGTGTACGACTGGACCGCCTTCGGGATCTGGGACATGTCGACGTGGTCGGCCTTGATGTCCGGGGTGAGGTCCTGGAACGCTCCACTGGTACACCAGCCGCCGACGTTCGCCGCGTTGAACGAGGACGCCACGTCGGGCGCGGTGCCGCCGCGGATGGCCTGGTTGACCTTGTCGTCGGTCTGGGCGGCGACGGCCTTGACCGTGATGTAGGGGTACTTCTTGTGGAACTTGGCGAGCACGGCGTTCACCGAGGCGATCTCGTGCGGGGAGCTGAGACCGTGCCAGAAGGTGATGGTGACGGGCGTGGTGTCGTCGGCGCCGGTGTCCGCCTTCGACGCGGCACCGCCGGTGGTGCATGCTGCGGCCAGCAGGGCCGTGGCCGCGAGCAGCGACGCGGCGACGGTACGGCGGGGGCGGCGGGCGGTGCGGGTGACGGGTCCGCCACGGGACTCGGACATGGGACCTCCGGCGAATTCACTTACCACTTATTGACCAGTGGGCACATGTTGGGGCACTATTTGGGGACTGTCAAGCAAGCATTTCGGAAGTAACCGGCAGAGAAGATGAACCACTGGTAAGGAAAGTTGGTAGGAATGGTCAGCGGTGAGAGCCGTTGGGAGAAGCGGGAACGCATCCGCACCCACCTCCTCGATCTGATCGAGGAGACCGGGACCGGACGCCCCCTCCCGGGCGAACGGCAACTGTGCGAGGAACTCGGGGTCTCCCGCCCCACGTTGCGCGCGGTCGTCGACGACTTCGTCCGCGACGGTCTGCTGGTGCGGGAGCACGGGCGCGGTGTGTTCGTCGCCCGGGCCAAGGTCGCCCAGCACCTCAGCGGCTCCCCCGGGCAGCCGCAGACGCTGGGGGTCGGCGGTGTGGACGGCACCTGGGCCAGCCGCACCCTGGACTTCAAGACCGTCGCCGCGGGGCCCCGGATCGGCCGCCGGCTGGGCATCGCGCCCAGCGAGCAGATCCTGCGGATCCTCCGGCTGCGGACGGTGGACGGCGACCCGATGTGTGTGGAGACGCTGCATGTGCCGCACGCGCTGGTGCCCGGCCTGACCGCCCGCGACCTGGAGACCGACTCCTTCTACCGGCTGCTCGGCCGCCGCTACCAGATCCTGCTGACCGACGCCGCGCAGAGCATCGAACCGACCGTGGTCGACGAGTGGGAGGCCGAACTCCTCGGCGTGTCCGTGCACACCCCCGCGCTGCTGTTCGAGCGGGCGGCCAGGGACGCCGAGGGCAGGGTGGTCGAGTTCACCCGCTCCGTCTACCGGGGTGACCGCTACCGCATCTTCACCCGGCTGTCGCTGGCCGGCCGGCCCGACGGCGGACGCGTCGTCGACGGCTCCTGGTCGGCCGCCACCACCGTCCCCGGCGCCGACACCCTGGCCTTCGACCCCTACTGGAGCAACTAGCCACTCCTGTCCCCCAGTTCACCGCGCCGGTCCTCCGGCCGACGCGGCGATCCCGCACGCCCCTCCCCACCCGAAAGGACCGCTCATGTTCCGTCACGCACTCACCGTGACCGGCGTCGTGGCCTCCACGGTCACCACGCTGCTCGCCTGTACGGCCTCCGTCCCGGCCGGCGCCAGCCCCTCCGCCACCTCGGGCGTCCAGCTCCAGACCTGGCTGTACCCCGGCTCGACGGGCGACTCCACCTGCACCGCCAAGAGCGAGTACGCCGACAACAGGGTGAAGAACGGCGCCCTCAACCCCGAGTACTGGTCGGTCGGCGGCGACGGCTCGGTCACCCTGGAGACCACCGCCAACGGCACCTGCAACACCTACAGCGCGGCCAACGTCGCCGACCTCAAGGCGCACTCCACCTACCAGTACCCGACGCTCTCCGGCATGACCACCGCCGACGTCCACGCCCTGGTCGGCAGCAGCGCCAAGCGTACGGCGGCCGTCTCCAAGGTCACCTCCCTCGTCAGCGACGCCGGGCTCAGCGGCGTCGACGTCGACCTGGAGGACTACTGGTCCTGGAGCACCGCCGACTTCACCAACTACAAGACGTTCCTCGGGCAGTTGGCGACCGCCCTGCACGCCAAGGGCAAGCGTCTCCAGGTCGACGCACCGGCGATGACGGAGGACGCCGCCTTCTACGACTACGCGGCCGTGGCCGCCACCGGCGTGGACGACCTGGTGATCATGGCGTACGACGAGGAGTTCGACACCGCGTCCGGCGCCCGCTGCCTGCCCATCAGCCCCTACGACTGGCTGAAGAAGGTCACCAAGTACGCGCAGAGCAAGGTCCCCGACCCCAACCGCCTGATCATCGGCGTGCCCTCCTACGGCTACAGCGCGCCCGACCCCTGCGACCTCAACTCCGTTACGGGCAACATCCAGTTCAGCGACATGAAGAAGAGCCCCGGCTTCTCCAGCAACCCGGCGACCATTGAGAGCCGCCGGGACGCGTCCTCGGGCGAGATCCGCTGGACCTCCGGAGGTGTCCTCTACGACTACGTCGACAGCGTCGCCATGGACCGCAAGCTGGCCGTCCTCAAGGGCCTCGGCGTCACCAAGGTCTCGGTGTGGTCGCTGGGCGGCGGCAACCCCTGGTTCTCCAACTGACCTGAGCACGCGTTCGGGGCGCTCCCGGGCTCGTCCCGGAAGCGCCCCGAACTCCCGTCAGGCGACAGGGGTGTTGAGGACGTGGTCGCGGGAGGCGTTGACCTCGGCGCGCAGTGCGGGCAGGTCCACGTCGAGGACCTGCCCGTCCCACTTGCGCGGCTGCCCGTCGACGAACACGGCACTGATGTTGCGGGCGTCGGAGCCCAGCACCAGAGTCCCGATGGGGTCGTTGAGCGGCATGTTGTTGAGGTCCTCGGCCCGGACCACCAGCAGGTCGGCCTTCTTGCCGACGGTCAGGGAGCCGGTGACATCGCCGAGCCCGTTGGTCCGGGCGCCCTGGAGGGTGGCGAAGTCCAGGACGTCGCGCGTGGTGATGCGGGAGAGCTCGCCGCCGGTGCCGTGGGCGGCGTTGACCGCGCGCATCCGCTGGATGGCGAGCAGGGCCCGCATCTGGGTGAACAGGTCGCTGGCCAGGGCGACTTCGACGTCGATGCTCAGGCCTGGGCGGATGCCGACGGCGAGTGCCTCGTCCACGGCGGGGATCGCGGTCTCCAGGCCGATCTGCGCGTCCGAGGTCGGGGCCAGCGCAACCGTCGTACCCGACTCCCCCATCGACTTCCAGGCTTCGGCGGTCAGACCCGTGGAGTGGATCAGGGTGACGTCGGGGCCGAGGATGCCGTGCTCGGCCCAGGACAGTACGGCCCGCGAGGACGCCTCGCCGAAGACCGCGTCGACGCTGACGCCGATGCCCAAGTCTGCTGCGGTGCGGGCGAGTTCGGGGCCGTAGGCGAGGGCGGGGCCGGCGATCTCGTCGGTGGCCAGGGTCGCCAGGCGGAGGGTGAGGAGTTGGTCCTCGCTGCTGAAGTACCGGTCCTTGAGTCGGGTCAGGTCGGCGGGCCATTGGCGGTCCCAGTCCCCGAAGTGCGGTCCCATGGACGCGTGGACGCCACGGATGCCGGTGTCGCGGAGGGCCTCGATCGCCGCCTCGGAGTGTTCGCGGGTACGGGAGTTGTGCGAGAAGTCGAGCATGGTGGTGATGCCGCTGTCGAGCGCGGTGAGCGCCGCGAGTCTGGTGCCGATGTACATGTCCTCGGGCCGGTAGACGGTGGCGTACCCGGCGAGGGTGGTCATCACATAGCCGCCGAGGTCGTCGACGTCGGGCATGATCCGGCGCAACTGCGCCTCCCAGGCGTGCCGGTGGGTGTCGACGAGGCCGGGGGCCAGGATGGTGCCGGAGGCGTCGACGACCACCGCGCCGTCCGCGCCCAGGTTCGGCCCGATCGCGGCGATACTGTCGCCCTCGACGAGCAAGTCACCCTGGAGGATGCCCAGTTCGGGGTCCATGGTGACGATGGTCGCGCCGGTGAGGAGGATGCGTCGGCGCGGATCGGCGGACTGGCGGCGGAGTTGTTCCAGGACGGCGGCGCTGGTGGTGTCGTGGGTGTTCATGAGCGGTGCCTTTCAGGTGCGCTGAGACTGTGCCGAGTTGGCTTCGCGTGCGGGATGGGGAGTTCAGGGCCTGCTCAGCCGGACTTCCTCCACGTCGAGGACTTCCTGCACGCTGCGCAGGACGATGTCGTCGATCCGGCCGCTGTCGCGGAGGTCGGTGAGGGTGTCGCGTTTGACCTGGAGCAGGGCGAGTTGGAGGTGTCGCAGGCTCTCGCGGCGGTGCGCGGAGTCGGGTGCGGGGGCGGTGCGGTCCTCGATGTCCTGGACCATGCGCGCGGTGTCCTCCTCGGGCACCCCGAACCGCTCCGCCAGCTCGGGCAGGGCGTCGAGGGCGGCGCTGCTCAACCGGCAGCGGGCGAGGGTGAGTTCGGCGCTCTTGGCCGCGTCGGCGGGGAAGCGGGCCCGGCGGACCATGGCCGGCAGGGTGGGGCCGAGCATCGTGAGGGTGACGACGATGGCGACCGTGGTGATGAACACGACGGCGTCACGCTGTCCGACGACCGGCCCGTCGGCGGTCGTGGCGGGCACGGTCAGTGCGGCGGCCAGCGAGATCGCGCCGCGCATGCCCGCCCAGGCCAGCGGCAGCCGCTGCGGGGCGGTGATCCGGCGGTCCCGTTGCTGGGGGCGCCGGTCGAGGAGCCGTACCAGATAGGGCACCGAGTAGAACCAGAGCAGCCGGGTGCCGAGCACGGCGACGCTCACGGCGAGGGAGGCGGTCGTCGCCTGCAGCAGCGAGACCGAGGTCAACGCTCTTACGGCGGCCGGCAGTTGGATGCCGACGAGGACGAACAGGGCGCCGTTGAGCAGATAACTGGCCACCTCCCAGAAGGCGACGGCCTGGATACGGGCCTCGGAGCCGATGACCCGCGGCCCGAACCTGGCGGACACCAGACCGCAGACGACGACCGCCAACACACCGGAGACATGCAGGAGTTCGGCGGGGAGGTAGGCGAGGAAGGGCGTCGCGACGCTCAGGACGCTGTGCAGCAGCGGCTCGGGCAGCCGGCGCCGGACCGGGATCAGGAGCAGGGCCACGGCGGCGCCGATCAGGATGCCGCCCGCGTAGGACGTGACGAAGGCGAGCGCCGTGCCGGACCAGGAGAAGGGGTGTTCGTCGGTGACGACGTCGATGGTCACGGCGAGCAGGACGAGCGCGGTCCCGTCGTTGAGGAGGCTCTCGGTGCGCAGCACGGTCAGGAAGCGGCGCGGCATGGCCCTGGCGACCGCGGCGACGGCCGCCGCGTCCGTCGGCGCGAGGACGGCGCCGAGGACGAAGGCGATCGGCCAGCCGTAGCCCAGCGCGTGGGCCACGGCGGCGACCGCGACGGCGGTGGCGAGGACCAGACCGGTGGACTGGAGCGCGATGCTGCGGAAGTTGTTGCGGATCTCCCGCACCGAGGAGGTCAGCGCCTCCCAGTACAGCAGCGCGGGCAGGAGGAGGAACAGGACGACGTCCGGGGACAGCGCGAACGACGCGAAGGACGGGGTCAGCCCCACGAGAGTGCCCACGCCGAGCAGCAACAGGGGTTCGCTCAGGCCCGTGCGCCGCGAGAGCCTGCCCATCAGCAGGACGGCGATCGCGACGACGACGATCAGTTCGAGGCTGTCCATGGCCGTACCGGCTTACGCGCGGTACAGGACGAGGTGCTCGTGGAAGAGCACACCGTCGCGGACGTCACCGGTGGCGGTGAAGCCGGTGTCGTCGACGTAGTCGATGTGGTTGCCGGTGACGGTGTAGCTGCCGGTGTAGGCGCTCTGCCGGTTGCCACGGGCCTCGTCGTAGCGGCCGTTGGGCAGGAGTTCCTGCCGGATGTGGCCGTCGGCGGTGACCCACATGCCGACGAAGGGGTGCGGTGCTGCGTTCGTGTTCATGGCTCCACGGTCGCGGTCCCGCACGGGGTCAACCAGGCCACGCCTCTCCTGGGTGCACGGCACCCACCCTCAGTGGACCGGTCCTACGGCGGAGGCGTCGAAGGCGTGCGTGACCTCGGGTGCGGTGCCGGGCAGGAGGAGGGCGCGGGCCTTGTCCTCGAAGGCACGGTCGGTGGTGGTGAGGCGGTTGTGGTGCTGGGCGAGGTGCTCGGCCCAGGAGCCGACGAGGTAGTTCTCGATGAACCGGCCGGGTTCGTTGCCGTCCTGGAAGAGGCCCCAGGTGAGCGCGCCGGTGCGGCGGCGGGAGCGGGCGACGTTGTCCATGGCCTCGACGAACGCGGGACTGTCGTCCGGTGTGACGCGGTACACGACGGAGACCAGCACCGGGCCGTCGGAGGGGCCGGGCACGAAGACCAGCGGCGGGGTGGGCCAGTGGTCGGAGAGGGTGGGGTCGATGCCCTCCATGCCGTAGAGCCGCCAGCGGCGGAGGCTGAGCGCGCTCAGCAGCATGACGGCGGTGCCGATGAGGAGGGCCGTGGTCAGGCCCAGCCATTGGACCAGGGCGCCCCACACGGGGGCGGCGAGTGCCTGGCCGCCCTGGAAGACCAGCAGGTAGACGGCGAGTCCGCGGGCCCGGACCCAGCCCGGCAGCCGGGTCTGGATCGCCGCGTTGAGGGTGGACAGGACGCCGATCCAGGCGACCCCGGCGGGCAGCAGTGCAAGGACCGCGAGCCAGGTGACGTGCACGGTGGCGAGGACCAGCAGGACGAGCGCGAACACGACGGCACCGGCGGCCAGGATGCCGTTGATGCCCAGGCGCCCGCGCAGCCACGGCAGTGCGAACGCGCCGCCCACCGCGCCGAACCCGACCGCGCCGAGCAGCAGGCCGTAGCCGCCCGACCCCATCCCGAGCGAGTCGGCGGCGATCAGCGGGAGCAGGGACCACAGTGCCGCCGCGCCGGGGATGAACAGGGCGGTGCGCAGCAGGACGCGCCGGATGCCTGGAGCGTTCCAGACGTAGCGGCGGCCCGCGTACAGCGCGGTCAGCAGCCGTTCGCGTTCGGCGGCCGGGACGGTGGTCTTCGGGCGGTGCCACAGCAGCAGTACGGCGGCGATCCCGAGGAACGACAGCGCGTTGAAGCCGAACACCCACCCCGCACCGGCCGCCGCGACCACCACACCGCCGAGCGCCGGACCGACCGCCCGCGCGAGGTTCATGTTCACCGCCCCCAGCGCGGACGCCTGCCCCAACTGCTCCCGCTCCACCAGCTCGGGCTGGATGGCCTGCCACGACGGCCCCATCAGCGCCGTACCGCAGCCGAGGAGGAAGGTGAGAGCCAGCAGCGGTACGGCGGACAGCGCGTCCGCGAAGGCGAGCGCGGTCAGCACCGCCGATACGGCGAACATCGCGAGCTGCGCGACCAGCAGCAGCCCCCGCCGGTCGAACCGGTCGGCGAGGACGCCCGAGGGCAGCGCCAGCAGCACGATCGGCAGACTCGACGCCGTCTGCACCAGGGTGACCATGGTCGCCCCGTGCCCCAGCAGCAGCCACTGGGCGCCGACCGTCTGCATCCAGGTGCCGATGTTCGACACGAACTGGGCGATCCACAGGGCCCGGAACACGGGGCGGGCCAGCGGTGCCCACGCCGAGCTGGACCGGGCGTCGCTCCCGGACGTCGTACTGGCGCTCATGGTGCTGCTCCCGGGGCGAGGTCGGGCGGTCGGGAAAGGTGACCGGTCGAGGAAGAAGGTACGCCGGACGCGTCTGCCGGTCAGAAGCAGCCGTCCAGCGGGTCGAGGGCACCGCCGAGTCGGTGCGGCACGGACGGTACGTGCGGTACGTGGTCGAAGTCGCCGCGTCGCTCGCGCCAGGCGCGCTGCTCCTCGGAGTCGCTGGCCGCGTCCACGAAGTCGCGGGCCTGGCGCGCGCCCGAGCCGTCGGCCTGTCGTCCGCCGGTCGCCGCCCGGCAGCCGCCGAAGCGGGCGACCGGGCTCCAGGCGGGGCTGATCTCCGGGAGCGGGGCGGCGATGTTCTCGTACTCACCGGCCGCGTGCACGACCTTGCCGCCCGCCACGGTCACCAGGGCCTCGATGCGGTCGATGTCCTCGTCGGCGACGGAGAAGTAGTCGGCGGACAGGATCGCCAGGTCGCCGTACTTGCCCTCGGTGATGGTGCCCTTGACGTCGGACTCGCCGGTCAGACGGGCGCCCGCGCTGGTGTACATCTCCAGGGCGGTGGAACGGTCCACGCGGTTCTCGGCCGGGTAGAGGAGTGTGTCGCCGATGGTGCGGCCGGTGACCAGCCAGGACAGGGAGAGCCAGGGGTTGTAGCTGGAGACGCGGGTGGCGTCGGTGCCGGCGGCGACCAGCAGGCCGGTGTCGCGCATGGCGCGGATCGGGGGTGCGGTCGCGGCGCGCTCGGCGCCGTACCGGTCGATGAACGCCTTGCCCTGGAACATCATGCGGTTCTGGACGGAGACGGCGCCGCCGAGGGCCTTGATCCGGTCCAGACTCTCCTGGCTGACGGTCTCGGCATGGTCGAACAGCCAGCGGGTCCCGGCCGGGAAGGCGCCGTCCGCGGCGATCTTCTCGAAGACGTCGAGGTCCTGGCGGATCGTCTCGTCGTAGGTGGCGTGGAGGCGGAAGCCCCAGCCGTTGTCGAGGAGCAGTCGGGCCGCAGCCTCCAGGTCCTGGCTTGCGCGGGTGGTGAGTTGGGGGCGGGGTTCGGCGAAGTTCTCGAAGTCGGCCGGGGACCAGGCGAGGTTCTCGCCGGCGCCGTTGCAGCGCAGCCATGCGTCGCCGTCCCCGGGGCTGACCATACCGATCCAGCGGCGCAGGTCGTCGAGTTCCTGACCGGCGGTCTGCGGGAAGAGGTGGTAGGCGATACGGACCGTGAGTTCGCCGCGCTCGGCGAGTTCGGTGACGGCCGCGTAGTTGTCGGGGAAGTTCTGGAAACCGCCGGCGGCGTCGATGGCGCTGGTGATGCCGAAGCGGTTCAGTTCGCGCAAGTAGTGGCGGGTGGAGCCGAGTTGGTCCTCGGGGGCGAGGATCGGGCCCTTGGCGAGGGTGGAGTAGAGCAGCCCGGCGGCGGGCGCGGCGAGCAGAACGCCGGTTGGGTTGCCCGCGAAGTCGCGGACGATCTCGCCGCCGGGCGGGTTCGGCGAGTCACGTGTGAAGCCGACGGCCTCCAGCGCGGCCCGGTTGAGGATCGCCGACTGGTACAAGTGCAGGACGAACACAGGGGTGTCGGGGGCCGCGGCGTTCAACTCGGACACGGTCGGCAACCGCTTCTCCGCGAACTGTTCGCCGGTCCAGCCGCCAACCACCCTCACCCACTGCCCTGTTGGCGTGCGCTCGGCCTGTTCCCGCAGCATCCGCAGCGCGGTGCGCAGGGACCGTACGCCGTCCCAGCGCAGTTCGAGGAGGTAGTTCAACCCGCCCCGGATGACGTGCAGATGGGAGTCGTTGAGGCCGGGGATCACCCGTCGCCCGAGCGCGTCCACGACGCGGGTGTCCGGGCCGATGTGCGGGGCCACGGTCGCGTCGTCTCCCACGGCGCTGAAGACACCGTCGGTGATGGCCACGGCGGACGCCGCCGGGCGGGCGGGGTCACCGGTGTGAACCCGACCGTTGCGGACGACGAGTTGCGCGGGGTGCCGGACCCCGTCGTAGGGGCGTATGCCGCCCACGGGCATGGTGCTGCTGGACACGTCGGCTCCTGAGGGGTCGGTCGGCTGGTGGCGTCCCGACGCTAGGTTTGCGACGATGGATCGGTCCAACACATGGTTCTGCTCGAATCGATCGGCCAAAGGGATGGACGAGGCCATGGACCTGCGCCACCTGAAGTACTTCCTCGCCGTCGCCGAGACCCGCAACTTCACGCAGGCGGCGGCCAGTTGCTACGTCGCGCAGTCCGCCCTGAGCCAGCAGATCGCCCGGTTGGAGAAGGACGTGGGCGCCCGGCTGTTCAGCCGCACCAGCCGTTCCGTACGGCTGACGGCCGCCGGGGAACTCCTGGAACCGTTGGCCCGCCGCGTCCTCGCAGACGTCGACAACGCGCAGGCGGCCCTCGACGCGCTGTCCGGGCTGCGGCGCGGGCGGCTGCGCCTCGGCCTCGTCCAGACGCGCGCCTCCTCCGTCGACCTGGTCGAGGTGATGGCCGACTACCACGCCCGCTACCCCGGCATCGACTTCCATGTGACCAACGCGCCCAGCGCGCAGATGGCCGCGTCCGTCCTGGCCGGTGACCTCGACATCGCGGTCGTGGGCCTTGGACCGCGCCAAGTCCCGGAAGGGCTCGACCACTTGGTGCTGGCCGTCGACCCGCTGCTCCTCATCGTGCCCGCCGATCACGCCCTGGCCGACCGCGACGCCGTCGACCTCGCCGACCTGCCGGAGAGCCATCAGCTCATCCAGTTCACCCGGGGCAGCGGACTGCGCCGTCAGGTGGAGGCGGCCTTCGCGCGCGCCGGGGTGGAACCCGGCCAGCACTTCCAGGTCGGCCAGATCCACGACATGATCCGGCTGGCCGCGCGGGGCATCGGCGTGACGGTCGTGCCGCGCTCGTCCGTGTTCACCGGCTCCGCGCCGGGCACCGACCCCCAGGGCTCCCTGCCGTACGGGGCCCGCGCGCTCCGGGTCGCGGACGAGGCGGCGGTGCACACCATCTGCGTGGTCCACGACAGCAAGCGGCTGGCCCCGGCCGCCGCCGCGTTCCTCGAAGTGGTGGAGCGGCACGCGGCCCGGGAGGAGAGCGATCGATCGCCGCGATAGTTCGATCGCTGCAACAGATCGCTGCATCCGCATCCATATGTTGGACGAAACGCTCCCGCGGCGCGAGGCTCGTGGAGAAGCCCGAGATCCAGCGAAGGGGAGCACTGCCATGTCTGCCGTACTGCGGGACGCCTGGTCCACGGTCGTCCCGGACATGAAGGACCGGCACGGTCCGCTCCCCCCGCTCATGCTCGCGCTGACGGTGGTGACCGGGCTGGTGGACGCCTTCAGCTATCTCGTCCTGGGCCATGTCTTCGTCGCCAACATGACGGGCAACGTCGTCTTCTCCGGCTTCGCGATCGCCGGTGCGGCCGGTTTCTCGCTGGCCGCCTCCCTCGCCGCGCTGGCCGCGTTCGCCCTCGGCGCCCTGCTCGGCGGCCGGCTCGCCCACGGGGCCGGCGCCCACCGGGGACGGGTCCTGCACCTGGCGCTGCTGCTGGAGACGACCCTGGTCCTGGGGGCGTACGTCATCGCCCGGACCACCGACACCGCGCACGTGAGCACGGTGGTGCAGTACGCCCTGATCGCTCTCCTCGGCCTGGCGATGGGCGTACAGAACGCCACCGCGCGCGCCCTGGCCGTACCCGACCTGACCACGACCGTGCTGACGCTCACCATCACCGGAGTCGCCGCGGACAGCCGCCTCGCGGGCGGCAAGGGCAGCAGGATCGGCCGCCGGCTGCTCTCGGCGGCGGCGATGTTCGCGGGCGGTCTGGCCGGTGCCGTCGCGGTCGAGCACGGCGGCCGGGCCCTGCCCCTGCTGTTCGCCGCGCTGCTGCTGGTCGCGGCCTCCGTCACCGCGTTCGTGCTGACCCGCTCCGACGCCTCGTGGACGAAGCCGCTGTGAGCGCGAACCGCCGCACGCTGCACTCGTCCCTCCTCGAACTCGCCCTGACCGCGGTCATGTTGTTCGTCGTGGCCACCACGGTCCGCTGGCTGATGGGCACCCTCGACCCGGCGGCGGGCGGCTGGTGGAACGGTCCAGAAGCCCGGCTCCTCGTGGTGGCCCCGCTCTCCGGCTACACGGTCACCGCCGTCATGCTCTCCCCCTGGGGCAGAGTGACCGGCGGCCACATCAACCCGGCGATCACCCTCGCGATGTGGCGCTACGGCCGCACACCGGGCCGCGATGTCGCGCCGTTCGTCGCGGGGCAACTGCTCGGTTCACTCCTCGGCATCGCGGCCGGACGTCTGGTCTGGGGACCGGTGTTCGCCTCCCCCGCCGTGGACTTCGCCGTCATCAGGCCGGCCCCCGGCTGGAGTTGGGCCGCGGTCGCCGTGGTCGAGGCGGCCACGATGTTCGTCATCGTCGCCGTCGCCGGGATCGGCGTCTCCAGCCACGGACTCGGCCCGTTCACCCCTTGGGCGGTCGGCACGATGATCGCCGCCCAGATCATCGCCTTCGGCACCCTGTCCGGCGGAATCGCCAACCCTGCGCGGGAGTTCGGCCCGGCGCTGCTCTCGGGCGACCTCTCCCTCCTGCCGGTCTATCTCCTCGCCCCGCCGCTCGGGGCGCTCGCGGCGACGGTCGTGATCAACGGCGTCAACACCCGTCGCCGTACGACGCCACAGACGCCGACCGCCGAGGAACCGGCCGCGGCTCGGTGCTCGTAGGCGAGCCCCTTCCGCGAGACGGTCGCCTCCCCTGGAATGATCCCCGACGGCCGCACCGACCGATTGGCCTGGTCACGGTGACCCTGCGTGCGGGGCGGCTCGGCACCGTGGTGCCGTGGTGGTCGGGCCGCCTCCCATGCCCGACGGATCACGGGCCCGCCTTCTCCAAGTCGGCGCCGATGAGATGCCCTTCAGACCCCTTTCAGAACCCGATCGAGTGCCGCACGGCCTACAGGTCCCCAGTTCGGCTTGCCGCCGGGAAGGCCCCGGTCTCCGTTCTGTCCCATGAGCATCAGGAAGAGGCACTTCATCGCGGCCAGCCCGCGGGCGCGCCGGATCGCCGCCTCGTCTGCGTGCGCGTACACCTCGAAGAACCGTGAGGCCGTGCCCGCGGGCAGCAGCACCCATGCGGCGGCGAGGTCGCAGGCCGGGTCGCCGGCGCACAGGGCACCGAAGTCGACGACGCCCGAGAGCGTTCCGTCCGAAACGACGACGTTCGCGGGATGAAGGTCACCGTGCACCCACACCGACGGGGCCTCCCGTTCGGGGGCCGCAACGGCGTCGTCCCAGACAGCCCGCACCTCGTCGGCGATGCCGCCGGGGACAACGGCTTCGAAGAAGTGGTCGAAGCCGTTCGTGCACCTCTTCGGGTGCACGCCGAAGTTCGAGCTGATCGGCGCCTCGGCGGGCGCCTCCACGTGGAGCGCCCGCAGGAAGCCCGCCAGGGTGTCGGCCGCGTGGACGCCGCGGCTGATCGAGCCGTGGTCCAGCGGCTCGCCGGGGACCCACGTCATCACGGTCCAGTGCTTGGGGAAGCGCTCGGACGGTTCGCCGAACCGCACCGGGGTCGGCACCGGGAGCGGCAGACGCGGGGCCACCACGGGTAACCACCGCCGCTCCTTGAGCTGGAGCTCCGGGGTGGGGTCCATGCGCTGCATGCGTACGGCCAACTCGTCCCCGAGGCGCCACATTTGATTGCCCCAGCCGCCCGCCACCTCACGGATGGCCAGCCCCGCAAGGTCTGGATGCTGCTCCTGGAGCAGGTCGCGGACCAGGTCCGCGGTGATCTCGATCTCGGTGCCGGTCATGCGAAATCACAGTACTGGCCTTCCACATGCCCTTCATGAAGACCCAGTAGCGCGAACTCAGGGACACCTCGGCCGAGCGACAGCGCGCAGGGGAAGAACGCGGCGCCTGGTCCGGCACCGGTGTCGCGGGCGTGTTCCGCGATCCGATCCCGGAGCGCTACTACGAGTACGGCATTGCCTCGGTGTACGCCGAGGCGTCCCCTCCTCTCCCGGTCGCGGCCTCGGGAGGCCTGTCGCTCGGTAAGAGCCTGAACGGGTCGTGATCGTGAACGCACGGGCCACCTGCCGGGCACTCCCCGTGATCCGCCCGGTCAACCACGTCCTCGACGGCGACACGGTCATCATCCGCACCCAGACAGGCTCAGCCCTGATCGGCGGCTCCACCGTCGCGAGACACCACGGCTGACCGTCGGCAGCCTGCTTCGCTCGCCGCTTGCGCGCCCCGGAAACCGCACCTCAGTTCCGGCCAGGAAATGTCACGAAAGGACACTTCGCTACAAAGCGCCCGCCCTCGCTTCAGCCGGTGCTGAGATATGCCATGGAACCAGGCAGGCGCGAGAGGCACCCCAACATGATCCCGGTGGCTGAGGAGCCGTTTCGCGCATTGCTGGAGGCGGCTCCCGACGCGATGGTGATCGTGGACGACGCCGGAGTCATCCGCCTGGTCAATGCCCAGACCGAAGCCCTGTTCGGTCATCCCCGCAACGAACTGCTCGGCCGTCCCATCGAGATGCTGGTCCCGGAGCGTTTCCGCGGTCAGCACCCCGGTCACCGTCTGGGCTACTCCGCCAACCAGCAGGTCCGTCCGATGGGTGCCAACCTGGACCTGTACGGGCTACGCCGGGACGGAGCCGAGTTCCCGGTCGAGATCAGCATCAGCCCGCTGCAGACCCCCGACGGGTTGTTGATCTCCGCCGCCGTGCGGGACGTCAGCGAACGCAAGGCCGCCGAAGCACGTTTCCGCGCCCTGTTGGAAGCCGCCCCCGATGCCATCGTCATCGTGGACGACACCGGCACCATCCAGCTGGTCAACGCACAGACCGAGGCACTCTTCGGCTACCGGCGGGAAGAACTCCTGGGACAGCAGGTGGAAATCCTCGTCCCCCAGCGGTTCCACCATCACCACCCCGCCCACAGGCACGGCTATGTCGACAACAGGCGTGTGCGTCCCATGGGCGCCGGGCTGGAGCTCTACGGACTGCGCCAGAACGGGGTCGAGTTCCCGGTCGAGATCAGCCTCAGCCCCCTGGAAACCCCGGACGGCACCCTGGTCTCCGCCGCCATCCGTGACGTCAGCGAACGCAAGAAGGCCGAAGCCCAGCTCGCCGAACTCTACGAACAGCAGCGCCACGTCGCCCTGACGCTCCAGCGCAGCCTGATGGGCTCACCCATCCCCCTGCCCGGCATGGACACCTCCAGCCGCTACTTCCCCGCACGCCAGGGACCCGGCGTGGGTGGGGACTGGTTCGACCTGATCGCCCTGGGCGGCGGACGGATGGGCGTCCTGATCGGCGACGTCATGGGCCGCGGCCTGGAGGCCGCCGCCGTCATGGGCCAGCTGCGCTCTGCCTCCCACGCCCTGGCGAAGACCGGCATGCCGCCCTGGCAGCTGATGCGGGCCCTGGACGCGGTCGTCAGCGAACTGCCCGACCAACTCGTCACCTGCTGCTACCTGGTCCTGGACCCCGACGAGAGCGCCCTGACCGTGTGCTCGGCCGGTCACCTGCCGGTGCTGGTGGTGGATCCCACCGGACAGGTCCGCAGGCTCCCGGTCGATGTCAGTGTGCCGCTGGGCGTCGGCGACGTACCCCACCAGGAGACCCGCATCACCGTCCCCCCGGGCTCGGTGCTGGCCCTCTACACCGACGGCCTGGTGGAAACCCCCACCAGCGACATCGAACTGCAGATCGACGCCCTCGCCATCGCCCTGGAAAAAGCCGCCGCCGACACCACTTGCCTGGAGCGGGCCGCCGACTGCGTTCTCACCGCCCTGCTGCCCGACCCCCAGGACTACAGCGACGACGTGACCCTGCTCCTGGCCCGCATCCCGCCCTCTCCGGTGACCGCCGTGTCCGCGCTCCTTCCGGCACAGCCCATCAGCGTGCGGGAAGGACGCCAATTCCTGCGCCGCACCCTGCAGGACTGGCACTGCGAGACCCTCACCGACACGGCATGCCTGCTGGCCTCCGAACTACTGTCCAACTCGGTACGCCACGCCTGCGACCCCCTGCGGCTGCGACTGCGCCGCACCCGGGACGAACTCCACATCGAAGTCTGCGACGGCAGCCCGGTCCTGCCCCGAGCCAGGACCGCGGGCCCCGACGAGGAGTCCGGCCGCGGACTGGCCCTGCTCGACCAACTGGCCTCCACCTGGGGCACCCTGCTCGCCGAGGAAGGCAAAGCCGTGTGGTTCTCGCTCCCCCTGCCCGGCTCTCCTCACCGCCAGGGCGAGAACACATCGGGAGACGCGAGCGGCCCTCCGGAGTAACCACTCCTGACCCGGGCAGCTCCCCCTGTCCCCGCGGAGCTGATCTGTCGCACGCCGAATCCGGCGAAGTGAGCACCCGTCGCCGACCCGTGCGACCAACACGCCCTTGACGTACGAGGACGTAGAAGGATTGGGACACGCATGTCAAGCAGATCCGGCGAAAATCGCTCCACCGAGTGAACTCCGCCTGCAGAGAATCGTTTTGTCATGCAAGAGACTCCAATGGGGCATACGCTGGCGGTCTGTTGCCGCCCCAGCCCCCGGTGGCGAAAAGCGCCCCGGACCCGGCATATCGGGCTTCCGGGCTCACTCGGGGGAACCGCCGTGCAACAGGGCGACAGCACATGGCCCATTGGGTACATCCGCACCCAACAGGTCAGCGGGGCCACAGTCATCGAGTTCCACGGCGAGATCGACATCGCCGCCGCCCAACAGATCCTGCCGAACCTGGACGCCGCGACAGCCGCTCCCAGCCAAACCGTGGTGATCGATCTGACTCCGACCGAGTTCTTCGACGCCTATGGGCTACGACTGCTGTGCCACGCCGAGCGACGCGTCAAAGAGCGGGGCGGATGGCTGTTACTGGTCTGCCCGCATCCGATGATCCTGAGGGTCCTGCGCGCAGGACGTCTCATCGGCCGGTTCACCCCCCTCGCCACGCGGGAGGAAGCCCTGATACTCAGCGACTCGGAAGCCACAGGCTGATGCACAGGGCGGACCGGACCGAACAAAGCCAACTCGGCTGGAGCGTGGTCGTCACCGGCCATGAGCTGACCCGTTCACGGATCTCGCCGTGCGTATCCGTCCCGAGGTGGCCACCGCCCTGCGCCTCACCCGCTGAGCGCGCCGCCCGCCCTTGCTTTCTTGGGTAGGGCCCACAGGCCATCCCCGCGTGATCAGTACCGGCGCGTTCCGCCCGCGCTGCTATGACCGTGTCGTGCTCCGCATACCGCCTGCGGTGCTGCGCCGGCAGAGCCCGACCGGCCTCGAAAAGTGACTGCGTGGCCGCGGCCCGCCTGGCCATCCGGCCCTGCCGCCCGAGGCAGTGGAGAACGGCTGGTCTCTGAAGTCGATCGCATCGGGGCCGACGACCTGGCGCGCGGAGGGATCCGCGAAGGTCCGTCCCATGGAGGCTAGGTCGTCGAAGTACGGTCCAAGACCTCGTCATGGGCTCCCTCGCACATGAGTCCCTGCACCGGTGGACCACGCGTCGCGAGAACAGCCGGAATGACGATCGGTATCCAGACACACACCGACAGGCCCAGCCGTAGGCAGACCCGTGACCGCGCCGATCGGACGGTGGGTGGCGCCGAGGCCGGTCAACCGGGCATGGTCGCCCACGCCTTCTCGACCGCGTCCGCCAGGGCCTCTCCCTTCGCGAAGCCGTAGTACGCGGCGAACTGCAGCACGATCTCGTCCATCTCCTCCTTGGTGAGGTCGCCGGAGTGGAGCGCGGACCTGACGTGCGTCTGCAAGGGAACGGGCGAGTCGTCGAGAGCAACGCTGGCGACGGTGATGATCCGGCGTTCGCGGCGGGTCAGTCCGGGGCGCTGCCAGACGTGCCCGAAGACGAAGCCCAGTCCTCGCCACGATCCCGGCCGTCGTGCGCTGGTTCGGCATGCTGGTCATGCCGGAGAGCCCACGCTGGCTGGCCTCCAGGACCCGCTTCGCCGAGGCCCTCGACGTGCTCGAACAGGTCCGGTCCCAGCAGCGGGCCGAGGCCGAACTCGCCGAAGTCTCCGCGCTCGCGGTCCGGGAGGACCAGCAGAGGCTCGGCGGCTGGCAGGACATGAAGTCCACCCCGTGGCTGCGCCGACTGATGCTCGTCGGCTTCGGTATCGCCATCGTGCAGCAGATCACCGGCGTCAACACGATCATGTACTACGGCACCCAGATCCTCACCGACGCCGGCTTCACGGCCGACAGTGCCCTGACCGCGAACATCGCCAACGGCGTCATCTCGGTGCTGGCGACCTTCGTCGGCATCTGGCTGCTGGGCCGCGTCGCGCGCCGCCCGATGCTGATGACCGGTCAGATCGGTACGACAGCAGCCCTGTTGCTCATCGGAATCTTCTCCCTGCTGCTGCCGTCGGGCGATACCCGGGCCTTCCCCGTACTCGCCATGACGGTCACCTTCCTCGCCTTCCAGCAGGGGGCGATCTCGCCGGTGACCTGGCTGATGCTCTCGGAGATCTTCCCGATGCGGATGCGCGGATTCGGGATGGGTGTCGCGGCCGTGGTGCTGTGGCTGACCAACTTCGTGATCGGGCTGGTCTTCCCGTCCCTGGTCGACGGGATCGGGGTCTCCAACACCTTCTTCCTCTTCGTGGTGGCGGGGGTCTTCTCGTTCACCTTCGTCAGGCTCTACGTCCCGGAGACCAAGGGCCACACCCTCGAAACCCTCGAAGCCGAACTCCGGGCGCGCTTCTCCTGAACACCCCTCATTCCTGAAGGAATTGACCATGACCGTACGTGTAGGAGTCATCGGCGCCGGCTGGATCGGCAAGAAACACATCCGGCGCCTCACCCACACCGTCACCGGCGCCCGCGTCACCGCGGTCACCGACATCGACGCCGCCCGCGCCGAGGAGGCAGCTGCCCCGGTCGGCGCCCGGGTCCTGCCCGACGGCGCCGCCGTGATCGCGGCGAACGACGTCGACGCGGTTCTCGTGACGTCCTGGGGCCCGACCCACGCCGAGCACGTGCTGACCGCGATATCCGCTGGGAAACCGGTGTTCTGCGAGAAGCCGCTGGCCACCACCGCCGAGGACTGCCTGCGGATCATCGAGGCCGAGCAGGCGCACGGCCGTCGCCTGGTCCAGGTCGGCTTCATGCGCCGCTACGACGCCGGATACCGGCAGATGAAACAGGTCATCGACGCCGGCCGCATCGGTGAGCCGCTGATCGTGCACTGCGCCCACCGCAACCCGACCGTCCCGGAGTCGTACACGTCCGACATGGCCGCCCTGGACACGGCCGTGCACGAGGTGGACGTACTGCGCTGGCTGCTCGACGACGAGATCGTCTCCACGCAGGTGGTGACCCCGCGCGCCACGAGCAAGCGGTTCGCGCACCTCAAGGACCCGCAGATCATGCTCTTCGAGACAGCCAAGGGCGTCCGTATCGACCTGGAGGTCTTCGTCAACTGCCAGTACGGCTACGACATCCAGTGCGAGGCGATCGGCGAAGAGGGCCTCGTCCGGCTGCCCGACCCGACCGCCGTCGGCGTGCGCACGGCGGGACAGCACAGCACGGAGGTGCTCACCGACTGGGTGGGCCGCTTCGCGGACGCCTTCGACACCGAGTTCCGCGAGTGGATCGCGGGGATCGCCGCCGGCACCGAGCCCACCGGCCCCTCGGCCTGGGACGGCTACGCGGCCACCGTCATCACCAGCGCGACCGTCGAGGCCCTGGAGTCGGGCCACGCCGTCGCCACCGACCTCAAGCCCCGACCCGCCTTCTACGGAGGTGCCGCGTGAAGATCGCCCTCGACCCGTACATGTTCCGCAGCCTGCCCATCGACGAGATGGTCCGCACGGTCGCCCAACTCGGCTACGAATACATCGAGTTGTCACCCCGCGACGACTTCATGCCGTTCTTCCTGCACCCGCGCGCCGACGACGAGCGCGTCGCCGAGCCGAAGAACTCCCTGCGCACGCACGGGGTGAAGTTGTCCTCCGTGCTCCCGCTGTACAGGTGGTCCTCGCCCGACGAGACCGAGCGACAGACCGCCGTACGGTACTGGAAGCGGATGATCGAGATCACCGCCGACCTCGAATGCCCCCTGATGAACTCGGAGTTCAACGGCCGCCCCGAGCGCGCCGCCGAGAGCGAATCCGCCTTCTGGCGCTCACTGGAGGAACTGCTCCCGGCCTTCGAGCGCGAGGGCATCGCCCTCAACCTGGAGGCCCATCCCGACGACTTCTGCGAGGAGAACACCCCCGCCGTCGACCTCGTCCGCGCCGTCAACAAGCCCTGGGTGAACTACCTCTACTGCGCCCCGCACTCCTTCCACCTTTCGGGCTCCGACCCGACCGCGGACATCGCCGCGATGATGCGCTACGCCGGCGACAAGCTCCAGCACGTGCACATCGCCGACTCCTTCAACCACAAGGGGTCCAGCGGACTGCGCTACATCCTCAACCCGCCCGGCACCACCGCCCGCATCCACCAGCACCTCGACATCGGTCAGGGCGAGGTCGACTGGAACGCCTTCTTCGGCACCCTCCGCGAGCTGAACTTCGACGGCGTGGCCACAGCCTGCGTCTTCGCCTGGGAGGAACGCGCCCGCGAATCCTCCACCTTCATGCTCGACCGCATCACCAAGGAACTCACCGTGTAACCGACCGTCGGACCGCTTCCACCAAGGGCCACCCCTGCACCTACGGGGACAGTCCCGACACGAATCATCGGCAGAAACGCTCGGCAAGGTCGCCGGCTCGGCGCAGCCCTGATCTCACTCCCAGAGACGAGCACCCGTCCTGAACAGGCAGTTCCCCCTACCTCTTCCGCGAGACGGAAGAGGTATTGCGCCCCGGTGACGCCCTTCCGGACGATGTCGCCATCACCCAACGACGGGAGCCGCAACGATGCCGCACACCACCGCCTTCGCCAGGAACCAGTGGTACGTCGCCGCCTACAGCCACGAGGTCGGCCGTGACCTGCTCGGCCGGACGATCCTCGGCGAGCCCCTCGTCTTCTACCGCACCGAGGACGACGGCACCCCGGTGGCGCTGCACGACCGGTGTGTGCACCGGCGGTTCCCGCTCTCCGAGAGCCGGCTCGACGGGGACCGGATCGTCTGCGGCTACCACGGTTTCACCTACGACACGACCGGCACCTGCGTGTACGTGCCGGGGCAGAAACGCATCCCCCGCACCGCCCGCGTCGCCTCCTACCCGGTGGTCGAGCAGGACGCGCTGGTCTGGGTGTGGATCGGCGACCCGGCGCTCGCGGACCCGCAGGTCATCCCGCGCGCCCCGCACCTCGCCTCCCCCGAGTGGGTCACCGTCAGCGGCATGGAGCCGATCGACGCCGACTACGGCCTCCTCGTCGACAACCTCCTCGACCTCTCCCACGAGACGTATCTGCACGGCGGCTACATCGGCTCCCCCGAGGTCGCCGAGACGCCGATCACCACGGAGGTCGACGAGGGCGCCGGTGTCGTACGGGTGAGCCGGCACATGGACGACGCCGAGTGCCCGCCGTTCTACGCCAGGTCGACCGGCATCGAAGGCCGCATCACCCGCTGGCAGGACATCGAGTACCACGCCCCCTGCCTCTACCTCCTGCACAGCCGGATCGCCCCGGTCGGCGTGCTCCCCGAGGCGGACAGCAGCGACCCGAACGGCTTCCACACCGAGATCACCTACGCCATCACGCCCTCCTCCGACGGCAAGGTGTACGACTTCTGGGCGGTCTCGCGCGACTGGGCCACGGACGACGCCGAGGTCACCGAGTTCCTGCGGGCCAACAACCACACCGTCGTCATGCAGGACGTGGACGCCCTCAACCTCCTTCAGAAGACGTTGGGTTCGGAGCGCACCGGCTACCAGGAGCTGAGCATCAACATCGACACGGGCGGTCTCGCCGCCCGCCGGATCCTCGCCCGGCTGGTCGAGGAGGGCGCCAAGCCGGTGGAGAAGGTCCAGTGACCGCTCCGACCGGCGAGGTCTACCGCATCGACTGGCTGCCGGGCACCGACATCCTGCACGGCACCTGCCACTGCGGACGCGAGCACACGTCCCAGGACCCGATCGAGATGTGGGAGTGGATGCTCGCCCATCCCAGGGGCCACTCGGTCGACGAGCCGCAGGGAGCCGACGCATGACCACCTACGAGGCCGAACCCGCCGTCGAACGGAGCGAATTCACAGCCGACACCGAACTCGTCGTCGACCGGCGCGAGTTCGCGGCAGACGGCGTGCTCGCCCTCACCCTGCGCCACCCGCTCGGCGAGCAACTGCCGCGCTGGGAGCCGGGCGCGCACATCGACGTCCTCCTCGGCCCGGATCTGGAGCGCCAGTACTCGCTGTGCGGCGACCCGGCGGACCGTACGGCGTGGCGGATCGCGGTGCTGCGGGAACCGGACGGGCGGGGCGGATCGGCTTATGTGCACGGGCAGTTGAGGCAGGGCGACAAGGTGCGGGTGCGCGGACCGCGCAACCACTTCCGCCTGGAGCCCGCCCCCCGCTACCGCTTCGTCGCGGGCGGCATCGGCATCACCCCGCTCCTGCCGATGCTGGCCGCGGCGGAGGCGGCGGGCGCTGAGTGGAGCCTCCTCTACGGCGGTCGCACCCGCAACTCCATAGCCTTCCTAGAGGAGTTGAGCCGCTACGGCGACCGGGTCACCGTCGCTCCGCAGGACGAGGTCGGGCTGCTCGACCTGCCGTCCGTCCTGGACGACGTGCCCGAGGGCACCCTCGTCTACTGCTGCGGTCCCGGACCGCTGCTCGACGCGGTCGAGGCACGCTGCCCCGGCGGCATCCTGCACCTGGAGCGGTTCCAGCCGAAGGTCCAACAGGCGGGCACCGACAGCGAGTTCGAGGTGGTGTTGGAACGGAGCGGAAAGACCCTCACCGTCCCGGTGGGCGTGTCCGTGCTCGACACGGTGCGCTCCGCCGGGGTCGAGGTGCTGTTCTCCTGCACCGAGGGCACCTGCGGGACCTGCGAGACCGACGTCCTCGACGGCACCCCGGACCACCGGGACTCGGTGCTGAGCGAGGAGGAGCGGGCGGCCGGCGAGACCATGCTCATCTGTGTCTCGCGCTGTGCGGGGAAGCGGCTCGTGCTCGATCTGTGATCCGCAGATCGTCGTCGATGAGCGCCACCGCCGCCAGCAACTGGGGCAGCAGGTCCCGTCGTACGGCCTCGGCGGAGTGCCGGCCGGAGTGCGCCCCGACGCTCACGCCGGCGACCACCGCGCCGTCCCGGTCCCGCACCGGGGCGGCGACCGATCTGAGCCCTTCCTCCAGCTCTTCGTCGACGAGCGCGTACCCCTCGTGCCGTATCCGGTGAAGTTCCTTGCGCAGTAGGTCGCTTGACGGCCGGGCGTCCGGTTCCCCGGCCGGCAGGTGGGCGAGGAGCACCCGGCCCGCGGCGGTGGCACGGGCGGGGTGGCGGGTGCCCACGGTGATCGTGGCGGCCAGGACGCGGCGGGCCGGGAGACAGACGACGTGGACGACGTCGTCGCCGTCGAGGACGCACAGGGACGCCGACTCCCCTGTCCGTGCGACGAGTTGCTCCAGATGCGGGGCCACGATCTGCGGCAGGGTGGAGCCCGCGAGGTAGGAGTAGCCGAGCTCCAGGACGCGCGGGGTGAGCCGGAAGAGGCGCCCGTCGGACTGGACGTAGCCGAGGTCGGCCAGGGTCAGCAGCAGTCGGCGGGCGGCGGCACGAGTCAGCTCGCAGGCGCGGGCCACCTCGCTGAGCGTACGGGCGGGATGCTCGGCGTCGAAGGAGCGGATGACGGCGAGGCCGCGCTCGAAGGACCTCACGAAGTGCGGTGCGCGGACTGCCGCAGGCATCGTCGCCTCCAGACGGACGCACGGAGTGCGCTCCGGGAGCACGGTAGAAGCGCATTTCGATAACTGTCAACAATTTTGTTAGCCAAACCATTGACCCGGTTGGACGCCGGGTTCTACGTTCCCGCTGAGCACCAAGAAGAGCACCACTGTGCGCTGTGCGCACAGCCTGTCGGAACACCGTTGTCTGCACAGGAGGAGCCGTATGCGTCGTCTGCTCGCCGGTCTCACGGTCGGCACATTTCTGCTCGCCACCGCGGCCTGTGGCTCGTCCGACGGGTCGAGTTCGTCGAAGAGCACGTCCTCGGGAGGCACCACCACGGTCAAGGTGGGGGTCATCCCCATCGTCGATGTCGCCCCGCTCTACCTCGGCCAGAAGCAGGGCTTCTACACCAAGCACGGCCTGAAGCTGACCATGACGCTCGCGCAGGGCGGCGCGGCCATCGTGCCGGGTGTGGTCAGCGGGCAGTTCCAGTTCGGCTTCTCCAACATGACCTCGCTGATGCTCGCCCAGAGCAATGACGTGCCGGTGAAGGCCATCGCCAACGGTGTCGCCTCAACCGGCGTGTCAGGGAAGGACTTTGGCGCGCTGGTCGTCAAGAAGGGCAGCACGCTCAAGTCGGCGAAGGAGCTGGAGGGCAAGAAGGTCGCGGTCAACACGCTGAAGAACATCAACGAGACGGCCGTACGCGAATCCGTCCGCAAGGCCGGCGGCGACCCGGACAAGGTGAAGTTCGTCGAGTTGGCCTTCGACCAGATGCCGGCCGCGCTCGACAAGGGCCAGATCGACGCCGCGATGGCCGTCGAGCCCGCGCTCACCACCATGCTGAGCCAGGGCGCCCAGCAGATCGCCTGGCCGCTGGTCGACGTCGCGCCGAACCTCACCGTCGCCATGTACTTCACGTCGTCGGCGTACGCGACCAAGAACCCGGACGTGGTGAAGAAGTTCCAGGAGGCGACCGCCGAGTCCCTCGCCTACGCCGACGCCCACCCGGACGAGGTCCGCCAGATCGTCGCCACCTACACCAAGGTCCCGGCGAGCGTGCTGGCCAAGGTGATCCTGCCCAAGTGGCCCGCCGATCCCAACCGTTCGTCGATCGATGCGCTGGAGAAGCTGAGCGAGACCGACGGCCTCTTCAAGAAGACCCCCGACCTGAACACGCTGCTCCCGTGAAAGGACTGAACACCGCACTCGGTGCGGCCGGACTCGCGGCCTTCCTCGCCCTCGGCGAGGTCGTGCCGCGCGTCGGCATCGTCAAGGAGGCCTACTTCCCGACGACCAGCAGGATCGCGTCCGCACTCCGGGACGAGCTGACGGACTCCGCGTTCTGGTCGGCGCTCGGCGACACCCTCACCGGCTGGGCCCTCGGCCTCGCCATCGCCGTCGGCGCGGGCATCGCCGCGGGCGTCCTGCTCTCCGTCGTCCCGTACCTGCGCGAGGCGACCGCCTCCACGATCGAGTTCCTCCGCCCGATCCCCTCGGTCGCCCTCATCCCCCTCGCGGTGCTGTTGTACGGCACCGAGCTGAAGTCGGTGCTATTGCTCGTCGTCTACGCCTCCTTCTGGCAGATCCTGATCCAGGTCCTCTACGGCGTCCAGGACGTCGACCCGGTCGCCGAGGAGACGGCGCGGTCCTACGGTCTCGGCACCTGGGCGCGGGTGCGGTACGTGCTGTGGCCGAGCGCGCTGCCGTACGTCATGACGGGTGTGCGGCTGGCGGCGGCCGTCGCGCTGATTCTCACCATCACCGCCGAACTGGTCATCGGGGCACCGGGGTTGGGCGCGACCATCATGGTCGCGCAGAGCTCGCAGGCCGTGCCCGAGATGTACGCGCTGATCGTGGTGACCGGTCTGCTGGGCCTGATCATCAACGTGGGCGCGCGAACGGTGGAGCGGCGGGCGCTTGCCTGGCACCAGTCCGTGCGCGGGGAGGTGACGGTGTGAGGCGTGTTCTCCTCCGGCTGCTGTTCGTGATCGCACTCCCGGCGGTGCTGCTCACCGTCTGGTGGCTGGCGTCGGACGGCAGCACCAATGTCTTCTGGCCACCACTGCGGACCATCCTCAAGACGTTCCCGGACGTGTGGACCGCCGACCGCTTCAGGACGGACGTGCTGCCCAGCGTGCTGCGGCTGACGGCCGGTTACGCCGCGGCGGCCGTCCTCGGGGTCGCACTCGGCACGGTCATCGGCTCCTACCGTCGGGTGCGCGCGGTGTGCGAACCGGTCCTGGAGTTCCTGCGCGCGGTCCCGCCGCCGGTCCTCGTCCCGGTCATCATGCTGTTCGCGGGCATCGGCGACACCATGAAGATCGTGGTCATCGCGAGCGGCTGCGTCTGGCCGATCCTCCTCAACACGGTCGAGGGCGTCCGCGCGGTCGACCCGGTCATGAAGGAGACGGCCCTCTCCTACGGCATCACGGGCGCCGCCCGCCTGCGGAGCCTGGTGCTGCGCTCGGCGAGCCCGCAGATCTTCACCGGGCTGCGCCAGGCGCTGTCCATCGGGATCATCCTCATGGTCATCAGCGAGATGTTCGCGGGCACCGACGGACTCGGTTACACCGTCGTCCAGTTCCAGCGCAGTTTCGCCGTGCCCGACATGTGGACCGGCATCCTCGTCCTCGGGATGCTGGGATTCCTGCTCTCCGTCGTCTTCCAGGTGGTCGAGCGGCGGGTGCTCGGCTGGTACCACGGCCTGCGCGCGGCAAGCCGCCGGTCCCCGTGAACATCGTGAAAGGGCGGTCCATGCACGCGCTACTCGACGTATGCGGCCTCAACAAGGTCTACGAGGGTTCCGGCCGCCGGGTGGAGGCGGTGCGGGACCTCACCTTCACCGTCGACGCCGGCGAACTCGTCTGTCTCGTCGGCCCGTCGGGCTGCGGCAAGACCACTCTGCTCAAGTGCATGGGCGGACTGCTCACCCCGACCGCGGGCGAAGTCCTGCTGAGCGGACGGAAGGTGAGCGGTCCGCCGCCCGGGATGGCGTTCGTGTTCCAGGAGTACGGGCGCAGCCTGTTTCCCTGGATGCGGGTCGGCGAGAATATCGAACTCCCTTTGAAGCAGAAGGACTTGAGCAGGTCCCGGCGTCGGGAACTGGTCGCGGACGCGCTGGAGTCGGTGGGACTGACGGATGCGGCGGGGGCGTATCCGTGGCAGTTGTCCGGCGGTATGCAGCAGCGGGTCGCCATCGCCCGCGCGCTCGCCTACGAGCCCGAAGTCCTGCTGATGGACGAGCCGTTCGCGGCGGTCGACGCGCAGACCCGGGCCGATCTGGAGGACTTGGTACGGGGGTTGTGGCGGGAGCGCGGCATCACGATCCTCTTCGTGACCCACGACATCGACGAGGCCGTCTACTTGGGCGAGCGGGTCGTCGTTCTGTCCGCGTCGCCGACCGTCGTGCAGGAGCAGCTGAAGGTCGATCTGCCCGTGGAACGCGACCAGTTGCACACCCGGGTCGCCCCGCGCTTCGCCGAACTGCGGACCCATGTGTACGAGCAGATCCAGGCGGCGAAGCGCGGGACGCTCCCGGTTCAGGACCGGCTCACAAAGTCGGATACGCCTCCACTTCGCTGAACTGAGCCGCCGGTCGGCCGGAGTTGGCGCTCACGTCAGCCGCAGACAGCGCAGGTTGGTGCCGCTCGGCCGGGCCACGGTGCCCGTGTTGCCGGTCGCCGGGTCGAAGCGGTAGCCGGCGGAGCCAGCGACGGTCGAGTACGTGGAACCGTCGGTGCTGCCGAGCACGGTGACGGTCTGCGTGCGCGCTCCACGCGGACGCGGGCGGGAGCTTCAGCACCAGTCTGCGGACGGCCTGGGCCGAGCCGAGGTCGACCGTCCAGGCCTGCGGGAAGGCGTTGTTGGTGGACTCCTTGGGCGGCGGAGATGTCGTCCCGGAAGGCCTGCGTGGAGTTGCCCGCGCCGCTGGGGTCGGCGCCCTTGGAGACCACGGACACCGAACCGGCCGGCTGCGCTGCAGCACCGGCGACCTGCTGCTCGAAGTCGGCGACGTCGACGGTGACTTGAGTACCTGTCGCCGCGAACGCGACCTTGTCGCCCTGCTGCACGTTCTGGGCGAGCAGGAGCCGGGAGTTGTCGAAGTAGTGGTGCGTCTTGGCACCGGCGATCCAACTGGTGTCGACATACGAGTACTTGGACGTGACGGCGAGGGTTTTGGCGATCTTGGTGCCGTTGACGTACACGTCGAGGCTGCCGCTCTGCCCGTCCGGGACGCTGTAGGACACCTTCACGGCATTGGCCGCGCGCGGCACGGTGAAGTCGACGCGCTCTCCGGGGGCCAGCCGTACGGCCTGCCGCCCGGAGGCCTCGGAGGCGAGGCTCCCCTGGGTTTAGTCGGGGCCGATTCCGGTGCCGGTCGCGGGGACAGCGGATGCGGGGTGGCGGTCGACCGTTGACGGTCGACCGTGGGCACTACGCGGTGTGCAGCCAGGCCGCCGTGTCCTTCGGCAGTCGGCCCCGGTCGTCCGGGGGGCCGCTGGTCAGCAGGAGTCGGCTGTGCGGCGGGAGTTCGACGGGCGTGTCCGACAGGTTGACCACGCACGTCGCGCCGTCGGCCCGGGCGAAGGCGAGGACGCCCTCGGGGGCGGGCAGCCAGGCGAGGGGGCCGTCACCGAAGGCCGGCCGGAGGCGGATCGCCTCGCGGTAGAGGTTGAGCATGGAGTCAACCGTCCGCAGCTGACGGTCGACCGCATACGATGTCCAGCCGTCCGGCTGCGGCAGCCAGGGCTCACCGCGCGAGCCGAAGCCCGCGTACGGCGCGTCCGCGACCCACGGCAGCGGTACCCGGCAGCCGTCGCGGCCGGGGTCGGTGCCGCCCGACCGGAGGTACATCGGATCCTGAATACGGTCGACCGGCAGCTCGACCTCGGGCAGCCCCAACTCCTCCCCCTGGTAGAGGTAGACCACCCCGGGCAGTGCCAGTGACAGCAGCGCCGCCGCCCTGGCGCGCCGGGTGCCGAGGGCGAGGTCGGTCGGGGTGCCGAAGGCCTTGGTGGCGAAGTCGAAGCCGGTGTCGGTGCGGCCGTAGCGGGTGACCGTGCGGGTCACGTCGTGGTTGCACAGGACCCAGGTGGCGGGGGCGCCGATCGGGGCGTGCTCGGCGAGGGTCTCGTCGATCGAGGTGCGCAGCCGGTCGGGGTCCCAGGGGCAGGACAGGAAGGAGAAGTTGAAGGCGGTGTGCAGTTCGTCGGGGCGCAGGTAGCGGGCGAAGCGCTCGGTGTCGGGGAGCCAGACCTCGCCGACGAAGACGGCGCCGTACTCGTCGGCGACGGCCCGCCAGGCGCGGTAGATGTCGTGGAGTTCGTCGCGGTCGACGAAGGGGTTCGGGTCACGGCCCTCGACGAAGTCGGGCAGTGCCGGGTCCTTGGCGAGCAGTGCCGCCGAGTCGATGCGCACTCCGGCGACGCCGCGCTCAAACCAGAAGCGCAGGATGTCCTCGTGCTCCTGTCGGACGGCCGGGTGGGCCCAGTTGAGGTCGGGCTGTTCGGGGGTGAACAGGTGGAGGTACCAGTCGCCGTCGGGGAGGCGGGTCCACACGGGTTCGGTGGAGCCGGCGAACTGGGACGGCCAGTCGTTGGGCGGGAGTTCACCGTGTTCGCCGCGTCCGGGGCGCAGGTGGAACAGCTCGCGCTCGGGGCCGCCGGCGAGGGCGGCGCGGAACCACGGGTGCTGGTCGGAGACATGGTTGGGCACGATGTCGACGATCGTGCGGATGCCCAACTCCCGTGCCTCGGCGATGAGTTTCTCGGCCTCGGCGAGCGATCCGAAGGCGGGGTCGATGGCGCGGTAGTCGGCGACGTCGTAGCCGCCGTCCTTCATCGGTGACAGGTACCAGGGGTTGAACCACAGGGCGTCCACGCCGAGTTCGGCGAGGTAGGGCAGTCTGGAGCGGACGCCCGCGAGGTCGCCGGTGCCGTCGCCGTCACCGTCCGCGAAGCTGCGGACGTAGACCTGGTAGATGACGGCGGAGCGCCACCAGTCGTGGCTGAGGGCAGGGGTGGGCTGTCCCACTGTGCTGGCCTTTCTGTCGGAGGGCGTCGAGGGGCGGTGTCAGCCCTTCGTGCTGCCCGCGCTGATCCCGGCGATGATGTGGCGCTGGAAGACCAGGAACATGGCGACCATGGGGATGCTCGCGATCACCATCGCGGCGATGAGCACGGTCAGTTGGATGTTCTGCGACAGCTGGACGAGTGCCACGCTGATCGGCTGTTTGTCGGTGTCGGAGAAGACCATCAGGGGCCACAGGAAGTCCTGCCACACGGCGACCAGGGCGAAGATGGAGACGACGCCGAGCACGGGCCGGGACATGGGCAGCACGATGGACCACAGGATGCGGAGTTTTCCGGCGCCGTCGATCTCGGCGGCCTCCATGACGTCGCGCGGGAGTTGGTCGAAGAACCGTTTGAGGAGATAGAGGTTGAAGGCGTTGGCGACGGCCGGCAGCCAGATGCCGAGGGGGTCGTTGAGCAGGCTGGTGTGGATCAGCGGGAGGTCGGCGACGGTCAGGTACTTCGGTACGACCAGGGCCTGCGCGGGGACCATCAGCGTCGCCAGGATGCCGCCGAGGATCAACTTGCCGAAGGCGGGCTTGAGTTTGGACAGGGCGTAGGCGGCGGCCGTGCACAGGACCAGCTGGAAGGCCCAGGCGCCGGCGGCCTGGACGACCGTGTTCCACAGGTGCTCCGGGAGCTGCATCAGGTCCCAGGCGTCGGTGTAGCCGCTGAGGTGCCAGTCCTTGGGGATGATCGTGGGCGGTGTCTGCGCGATCTCGTCCGGCGACTTCATGGCGCCGGTGACCATCCAGTAGACGGGGAAGAGGAAGGCCAGCGCGAAGAGCACGACGACGCTGGTGAACACCGTCCAGTAGACGGCCTTGCCGCGGGGCCGGGCGAGCGCTGCCGGGGAGAGAAGGGTGCGGGTGCTCACAGGTCGTCCTCTCCGGAGCGGGTCAGCCGCAGATAGAGGGCCGAGAAGACGCCGAGCAGCACGAGGAGCATCACGCTGAGCGCGCAGGCGCCGCCGAAGTCGTTGTAGAGGAAGGCGTATTTGTAGATCAGGTAGAGGACGGTGACGGTGGCGCTCTCCGGTCCGCCGCCGGTGATGACGAACGGTTCGGTGAACACCTGCATCGTGGCGATGATCTGAAGGAGCATCAGCATCAGGATGACGAACCGGGTCTGAGGGATCGTCACATAGCGGACGCGTTGCAGCAGGCTCGCGCCGTCCAGTTCGGCGGCCTCGTACAGCTCGCCCGGGATGGACTGGAGCGCGGCCAGGTAGATCAGGACGGTGCCGCCCAGGTTGGCCCAAGTGGCCACGATGACCAGGGAGATGAGGGCGGTGTCGGTGCCGTTGGACCAGTTCGAGGTGGGCAGGTGCAGGAAGCGGAGCGTCTCGTTGGCGAGGCCCGCTCCCGGGTCGTAGAACCACTTCCAGAGCAGGGCGGTGACCACCGGCGGGATCATCACCGGGAGGTAGACGACGACCCTGAAGAAGGCCTTCCAGTGCCTCAACTCGTTGAGGACCAGGGCGAGTACGAACGGGATCGCGAAGCCGATGAGCAGGGCCAGCAGGGTGAAGACGAGGGTGTTGCGCCAGGCGGCGGTGAACTCGGGGTCGTGCCAGACGCGGGTGAAGTTGGCGGTGCCGACCCACTCGGGCGAGGAGCCGGGCGTGTACTTCTGGAAGGCGATCACGACGGCGCGGATCGCCGGGTACCAGGAGAACAGGGCGAAGCAGATGAGGCCGCCGAGGAGGAACGCGTAGGCGCGGGCCTGGTCGAGGAGGCGGCGCCGCCCCCGGCCCCCTACCGGGGGCGGCGCCTCGACCTGTCGTACCGCCGTCGTCCGGGCGGGACTCCGGGTGGCCGTCCGGGTCATCGGGTCAGCCCCGGGCCAGGATGCCGTCGATCTTTCCGGAGGCGTCCTTGAGGAGTTGGTCGATGTTCGCGTCCTTCTTGGTGAGGACGGCGGAGACGGCCGAGTCGAGGACGGAGTAGATCTGCTGGGCGTCCGGCGGCTCGATCTTCATCTGGAGGGACTGGTTGCCGTCCAGGAAGGCCTGGTAATTCTGCACCGGGACATTGGAGTTGGCCTTCTTGACCTGTTGGTCCTTGGCGTCGGCGGCGCCGGTGAACAGGCGCGGTTCGGGCAGTCCGACGGGCGCGTTGGCCTGCTTGGCGCGGGCGTAGTCGCCGAGGAAACCGCTGCCCGGGGTGAGGAACATGCTGTCGAGCCACTTGAGGCCGGCGCGGATCTGGGCGGGCGTGTCGTGCTTGTTGAACATGTAGCCGTCGCCGCCGATGAGCGTGCCCTGGCCGCCGGGCATCGGGCCGAGGGCGAGGTCGTCGTAGTTGCCGCCCTTCTCCTTGACCAGGATCGGGATGTTGTCCGGGGCGGAGAGGTACATGCCGAGCTTGCCCGAACCCATCAGCTGCTGCACGTCGTTGATGACGAGGAGCTGCTTGCTGCCCATCGAGTTGTCGGTCCAGCGCATGTCGTGCAGGTTCTGCAGCACGGCGTGGCCCTGCGGGGTGTCGATGGTGGCCTTCTTGCCGTCGGCGCTGACGACGTCGCCGCCCTGTGAGTACATCTCGACGGTGAAGTGCCAACCCCCTTGGTTCTGGGCGCTGTAGTCGGCGTAGCCGATGGTGCCGTTGCCGAGCGCGGCGATCTTCTTGGCGTCGGCGCGGACTTCGGCCCAGGTCGTCGGCGGCTTGTCGGGGTCGAGGCCGGCCTGCTGGAAGAGCTTGCGGTTGTAGAGCAGGCCCATCGAGTAGCCGGTGCGCGGGATGCCGTAGATCTTGCCGTCGACGGTGTAGATGTCGCGCAGCTGCTGCTGAAGAGTGTCGTAGCTCTTCAACTCCTTGATGTACGGGGTGAGATCGGCCGCCTGCTTGATGTCGACCACGTGCTCGGCGTCGGTGAAGTACGTGTAGAACACGTCCTCCATCTGGCCGCCGGCGAGTTTGGCGTCGAAGGTCTTCGGGTCCTGGCAGGGGAACGCGTCATGGGCGACGACGTCGATGTCCGGGTTCTTCTTCTCGAAGGACGCGACATCGGAGTCGAAGAACTTGCGGTCGACCTTGGCGCTCTTGGGCGGCTCGCAGTTGACCGTGATGCGCGTCTTGCCGCTCGCCGAGTCGTCGCCGGACCCGCAGGCGGCGGCGGTGAGCGCGAGAGAACAGACGCCGATCGCGGCGAAGGTACGGCGGAACCCGGTGCTTCTCATCGGTGGACCCCTCTGGGCAGGAGCGGTGGGCGCCCACACTCAAGCACCGCCGACATCTCTCCGCAAGATGTCGCGCAGAATCTGTAATTATTCGACAGCTATACGGCCGTCAGCTGCGCGGGGCTTGCGCGGTGGAACCCCTGACCACCAACTCCGGCTCGAAGAGCAGCTCTTCGGCGGGTACGACGGCTCCGCCGACCTGTGAGTTCAGGAGCTCAACGGCCGCCCGGCCCATGGCCTCGATGGGCTGGCGGACAGTGGTCAGCGGGGGCTCGGTGCAGTTCATGAACGCGGAGTCGTCGTAACCGACGACGGAAATCTGTGACGGGACGTCAAGTCCCTTGCGACGGGCGGCCCTTACCGCGCCGAGAGCGAGCGGGTCGCTGGCGCAGATGATGCCGGTGACACCCCGGTCGATCAGCCGGGAGGCCGCCGCGTGACCGCCCTCGATGGAGAAGATGGCGCGCGCCACGAACTCGTCGGGCAGGTCCCCGGACAGGGCCCGCGCGGCGGCCAACTTCCTTGCCGACGGCATGTGGTCGGCGGGTCCGAGGACCAGCCCGATGCGCTCGTGACCGAGGGAGGCGAGGTGACGCCAGGCCTGTTCGACGGCGACGGCGTCGTCGCAGGAGACGGCGGGGAAACCGAGGTGGTCGATGGCCGCGTTGAGCAGGACGACCGGGATGTTGCGCTCGGCGAGCAGCCGGTAGTGGTCGTGCGGCGCGTCCGCCTGGGCGTACAGGCCGCCGGCGAACACGACTCCGGAGACCTGCTGTTGCAGCAGCAGCGTCACATAGTCGGCCTCGGACACCCCGCCCTTGGTCTGGGTGCAGAGCACCGGGGTGAGGCCGAGTTGGGCGAGCGCGCCGCCGATCACCTCGGCGAAGGCGGGGAAGATGGGGTTCTGCAACTCGGGCAGCACCAGGCCCACCAGCCGCGCGCGTTCACCGCGCAGTTGGGTGGGCCGCTCGTAGCCGAGGACGTCCAGGGCCGACAGCACGGACTGCCGGGTCGAGTCGGAGACTCCGGGTTTGCCGTTGAGTACCCGGCTGACCGTGGCCTCGCTGACCCCGACCTTCTTCGCCACCTCAGCAAGTCGTCGCGTCATGTGCGCAAGAATAGCGCAAGGGACGCAAGCGGTTTGCGCCATGGGGCAAGTGACCGGAACCGACTCACGGCGTCCCGGCCCCGATGTCAGTCGTGTGCGGCCCACAGTCCGCGGACATGTCCCAGGTGGCAGGTCATGATCTCACGCACGGCCCGCTCGTCACGGTCCACCAGCGCGTCGAGGAGGTCCAGGTGCTCCTGGGCGGAGGCGAGCAGGCGTCCTTCCTTGACGAGGGCCGTGAGCCCGTAGAGGCGGGACCGCTTGCGCAGATCGCCGACGACCTCGACGAGATGGGCGTTGCCGGCCAGGGCGAGCAGCCCGAGATGGAAGCGGGTGTCGGCCTCGACGTACGCGATGAGGTCGCCGGCCACGGCCGCGCCGACGATCTCCCGGGCGGCGGGTCGCAGCGCCTCCAGCGAGACGGGGTCGGCGGTCCCTGCCAGCCCCACCACCGTGGGGATCTCGATCAGGGCGCGGACATGGGTGTACTCGTCGAGCTGCCTCTCGGAGACCGCGGTGACCCGGAATCCCTTGTTCGGCACGGTGTCGACCAGACCCTCCTTGACGAGGTCGAGCATGGCCTCGCGTACCGGTGTGGCCGAGACACCGAAGCGGGCGGCGAGCGTCGGCGCGGAGTACACCTCGCCGGGCCGCAGCTCCCCCGCGATCAGCGCGGCCCTGAGCGCGTCGGCGACCCGCTCGCGGTAACTGCTCTTCCCGCCCAGCGTGGGCAGATCCGGGGCAGTGGCGGGCGGGGCGCCGGTGCGCTGGACGGCCATCGAATCTCCTCGTGGTGCAAGTGGTGCAATGTCACGCGTGACCGGCCATTATCCCCGGGCTAGAGGATGAACCCGCCCGGGAACGGGTCGGTGGGGTCGAGCGAGTACTGCGCGGTGCCGGTGATCCAGGCACGGCCGGTGAAGCTGGGCAGGACGGCGGGGACACCGGCGACCTCCGTGGTGCCGAGGAGCCGTCCGGTGAACTGTGTGCCGATGAAGGACTCGTTCACGAACTCGGTGTGCAGCGGGAGTTCGCCGCGCGCGTGGAGCTGCGCCATGCGGGCGCTGGTGCCCGTGCCGCAGGGCGAGCGGTCGAACCAGCCGGGGTGGATCGCCATCGCGTGCCGCGAGTGCCGCGCGGTCGCGCCGGGCGCGTACAGGTGGACGTGATGGCAACCGCGAATGGAGGCGTCCTCGGGGTGGACGGGCTCGTCCCTCTCGTTGATCGCTTCCATGAGGGACAGGCCGGCCTTGATGATGTCGTCCTTGCGGGACCGGTCGAAGGGCAGCTCGAACTGGTCCAGCGGCAGAATGGCGTAGAAGTTGCCGCCGTACGCCATGTCGTATGTCACCGTCCGCCCGTCGGCGAGTGCGATTTTCCGGTCTAGGCCGACGGAGAACGACGGGACGTTCTTGAGGGTGACGTTCTTCGCGGCACCGTTCTCGACCGCGACCTCGGCGACGACGAGTCCCGCCGGGGTGTCGAGGCGGATCGTGGTGACCGGCTCGACGACCTCGACCATGCCCGTCTCGACAAGCACGGTGGCCACGCCGATCGTGCCGTGCCCGCACATCGGCAGATAGCCGGAGACCTCGATGTAGACGACGCCCCAGTCGCAGTCGGGGCGGGTGGGCGGCTGCAGGATCGCGCCACTCATCGCGGAGTGGCCGCGCGGCTCGTTCATCAGGAACTGCCGGATGTGGTCGCGGTGTTCGCGGAAGTACAGCCGCCGCTCGTTCATGGTGGCACCGGGGATGGCGCCGATGCCGCCGGTGATCACCCGGGTCGGCATGCCCTCGGTGTGCGAGTCGACGGCGTGCAGGACGAGTTTGCTGCGCATGACGCTCCTGGTGGATCGATGCCGATGCGAGGGTGCTTACGCGAGTCCGGCCGCGACCGCCCTCTCGGTGGCGGCGCGCACGACGGCTTCCTGCTCGGGCAGCAGCGGGACGCGCGGCGGGCGCACCGGGCCGCCGTACCGTCCGACGATGTCCATGGACAGCTTGATGGCCTGCACGAACTCGACCTTGGAGTCCCAGCGCAGCAGCGGGTGCAGCTGCTCGTACAACTTCTTCGCGGTGGCCAGGTCCCCGTCGACGGCCGCGTGGTACAGCTCGACACTCGCGGCGGGCAGCGCGTTCGGGTAACCGGCCACCCAGCCCTTCGCACCCGCGAGCGCCAGCTCCAGCAGGACGTCGTCGGCGCCGATCAACAGGTCGAGTTCCGGGGCGAGTTCGGCGAGCTGGTAGGCGCGGCGGACATCGCCGGAGAACTCCTTGACGGCGTGGATGTACCCCTCGCCGTGCAGCTTGGCGAGGAGTTCGGGCACCAGGTCGACCTTGGTGTCGATGGGGTTGTTGTACGCCACGATCGGCACGCCCGCCTTCGCGACCTCCGCGTAGTGCGCGAGGACCGAACGCTCGTCGGCACGGTAGGCGTTGGGCGGCAGCAGCATCACGGAGGCGCAGCCGGCGTCGCGGGCCTGCTCGGCCCAGCGGCGGGACTCGGCGGAACCGTAGGCGGCGACACCGGGCATCACCCGCGCCCCGCCGATCGCGGCGACGGCCGTCTCGACGACCTTGGCGCGCTCCTCGGGGGTGAGCACCTGGTACTCGCCGAGCGAGCCGTTGGGCACGACACCGTCGCAGCCGTTGTCGACCAACCAGGCGCAGTGCTCGGCGAACTTGTCGTGGTCGACGGCGAGTTCGTCGGTCAGCGGAAGCGCGGCGGCGACGAGGACGCCGCGCCAGGGACGGTTCGGGGTGGTGGTCATGGAGCGCCTCATCTCAACAGGGTGTGACATTTCATTGATGCTCGTCGTCCTCGGCCGCACCGGCGCGCGCCAGTACACCGAGCGGCACGGGTCTGGCGAACGGCCGCCGGGGCGGGGTGGGTTCGCACCCGGCGAGCCCCGCGACCGCGGGCCCGCACATCCGCCCCTGGCACCAGCCCATCCCGGCCCGCGTCAGCAGCTTCACGGTGCGTACGTCACCGGCGCCGAGCCCGGCCACGGCCTCGCGGATCGCACCTCCGGTCACCTCTTCGCAGCGGCACACAACGGTGTCGTCGGTGACGAGATCCGTCCAACAGGCGGGCGGCGCGTACACGGTGTCGAGTGCGGCGAAGAACTCCCGCAGTCCCGTACGGGACTTGGCAGCCGTCGCCCACCCGCGCGGGTCGGGTACGGCACCCGTCAGGCGGGCGGCTGCGGAGCGTCCCGCGATGTGCCCTTCGGCGAGGGCGAGGTCCGCGCCGCCGATACCGGTGGTCTCGCCGGCCGCCCAGACGCCGGGGACGTCGGTGCGTTGCTCGTCGTCGACGTGGACGTCGAGCCCTTCGAGCCGGCAGCCGAGGGTCTCGGTGAGGTCGGTGTGCGGCAGCATGCCGTGGCCGACGGCGAGGGTGTCGCAGGCGAGGCGCCGTTCGGTGCCTGGGCGGACACGCCCGTCGGTGTCGAGCGCGGCGACGGTCACCGCCTCCAGCCGCTCGGCGCCGTGCGCCTCGACGACGGTGTGCCGAGTGAGCAACTTGATGCGGTGGCGCAGGAGTTGGGCCGCGTACTGGGCGCCTTCGGCGACCTTGCCGGGCTGTGCCGCGAACGTGCGGGGCCGTCGTGCGAACGCCTTGAGGTCGGCGGACTCGATGAGCGCGGCCACCTCGACACCGGCCGCGGCGAGTCCGGTCGCCACGGGGAGGAGGAGCGGGCCGGTGCCGGCGACCACGGCGGTTCGTCCCGGGACGGCGAGGGAGCCCTTGAGCATGGCCTGCGCGCCGCCCGCGGAGAGGACTCCGGGGAGGGTCCAGCCGGGGAAGGGGAGGACCTTCTCGTAGCCGCCGGTGGCGAGGAGGACGGCGTCGGCACGGATCTCGACGGGGACTTCCTGTTCGGGGCCGAGGAGGGCGTGCACGGTGAAGGAGTCACGGGGGCTGCTTCCGTCGGCAGTACGGTCACCCTCTCGGTTCGACCTCCGCTCCACGAACCAGATGTGATGGTCCGTCAAGTGGGTTACGCGGCCTGCCTCCACGTGGCGGGCGAGGGCGTCGCTGAGCCGCCGCCATGTGCGCCACCGGTGGTGCAGGGCCTGCGGTCGCGCGGCGCGCAGTTCGGCGGCGGGCTGACGGTAGAACTGGCCGCCCGCCAGCGCCGCCGAGTCGAGCAGCGTGACCCGGACGCCGTGGGCCGCGGCGGCCACGGTGGCGGCGAGTCCCGCCGGGCCCGCGCCGATCACGGCGAGGTGCGGTCGGTCAGTCATCGTGGCCCGTTCCGTCCTGTGTGCGGATGGCGTCTCCCGGGTGCAACAGCACCAGGCAGGCCCGTTGGTTCGGGCGGTCGTTGACGGTGACGAGGCAGTCGTAGCAGACCCCGATGCCGCAGAAGACGCCGCGCGGCGCTCCCCCGACCCGGGTGGTGCGCCAGGACGTCACGCCCGCCGACCACAGTGCGGCGGCGACGGTCCGGCCGGGGACTGCCTCGATCTCACGGCCGTCCAGGGTGACCGTGAAGGCCGGTCCCGGGCGGGCGTCGGCGAGGTCCTGCGGGGATCCTGAGCTCACTTGCCCTCCTGGTCCGGGAAGCGGTCGGGGCGGAAGGGTGCCAGGTCCAGGTCGGGGGCCTTGCCGCCGAGCAGTTGGGCGATCAAGTGCCCGGTGCCGGTGGCGAGTCCGATGCCGGCGCCCTCGTGTCCGCAGGCGTGGACGAGGCCGGGGGCCCGGGGGTCGGGGCCGATGGCGGGGAGGTGGTCCGGCAGGTAGGGGCGGAAGCCGAGATAGGAGCGCATCGCCCGTACGTCGGCCAGGAACGGGAACAGCCGGGTCGCGCCCGCCGCCAGCGCCCGGACGATCGGCAGCGAGAACTCCCGGTCGAAACCGACGCGTTCACGGCTGGCGCCGATCAGGACGGGTCCGGCGGCCGTGCCTTCCACGACGGGTGAGGTCTGCAGGGCGGCAGAGTCGCTGGCCACGTCGGCCACGTAGTCGGCGGCGTACACCTTGTGGTGGATCAGGCGCGGGAGCGGTTCGGTGACGAGGACGAAGCCGCGGCGCGGGAGGACGGGGAGGATGACGCCTGCGAGGGCGGCGAGTTCGCCGCCCCAGGTGCCGGCGGCGTTGATCACGGTCGGGGCGAGGATGTCGCCCGGGGCTGTGCGGACACCTTGGACCGTTCCATCGGCCTTGCGGAGTACGGCCGTCACCGTGCGGCCGGTGAACAGGCGGGCGCCGGATGCCCGGACGAGGTGGGCGGCGGCCAGGGCGGGCATCACCTGGCGGTCCTGGGGGTAGTACACGCCGCCCGGGAGGCCCGGGGCGAGGCGGGGTTCGAGGTCGTACAGGGCCTCGGCGTCGACCGGTTCGGCGACGACGCCGGCGGTGCGCTGTTCCCCGGCGAAGCGTTCCAAGGCGGTGAGCCCGCTGGGCGTGGAGGCCACGACGAGGCCGCCTTTCGCCTCGTACTCGATGAACTCCCCCAGACCCTCCGCAAGTTGTGCCCACAGGCGGGCGGAGAGGAGGGCGAGGTCGAGTTCGGGGCCGGGTTCCTTGTCGGAGACGAGCAGGTTGCCCTCGCCGGCGCCGGTCGTGCCGCCGGACACCGGGCCGCGATCCACGATGACGACATCGAGGCCTGCCCGGGCCGCGTAGAGGGCGCAGGCCGCGCCCACCACTCCGGCTCCGACGACCACGACATCGCAGGTCAGTCGCTTGCTCACATCAGTACTATGTCACATACCTCTCTGGCTGAGTATGTCCCCGCGCGAATGTCACCGCTGAGGGCGGCACGTGAAAAGGGTCTGATGCACGATCGGGTGACATCTGAACTGGCTTGCCCTGTGGGGGGTGCCCTGCAGGCACAACCGGTCCGGCACCGGTTTCGGCCCCTGCGACCACTCAGGCCAGGACGGCAGCAGCGGCTCGCTCACTGCCCACAAGTCGTCGTCTACGATCCGCGGCCGAGTCATCACACCCACCCGACCGATCGGATCGTCACAACAGTCACGCCCGACCAGGACCGCCCAGCAAGATCCTGTTACGAGCTCTGAGCAGCTCACGCCAGTTCGTCTCACGTCCATCCCCACAGCCCGCTGTGAACCACTGGAGACGGGATGCAAAAGGAGGCTCCCCGCACCTGACACGGGAAGCCTCCTGGCCTGCGGAGTACCCGAGGTCAGCCCGGGAGCCCCCTGACGGGCGTGGTCATGGTGCGGGTGCTGTCGACGATGCGCTCGTCTCCTTGCAGGGTCACCTGGACGGGAACGCCACGGTCGCCCGCCGACCGGGCGACGGTGAGGGTGAGGTCGCCGGGTTCGACGCGTCGGCGAAGGTCTCTCCCGGTGAAGGCGGCCATGTCCGTGTGGACCTCGAACTCGACGACACGGGTCTCACCGGCGGCGAGGTCGACGCGAGTGAAGGCGATGAGTTGGCGGACCGGGCGGGTGACCGAGGCGACCGGGTCGGTGAGGTAGAGCTGGGGGACGCAAGTGCCCGCGCGCTCACCGGTGTTGGAGACCCTGGCCCGCAACGTGATCGTGGCGTCGACGGACACCACGGCTTCGTCGACGGACGCGCTCTCGATCTCGAAGGTCGTGTACGACAGACCGTGCCCGAACGGGAACGCGGGTGTGGGGTCGATGTTGCTCACACCATCGCTCTTGAGGGCGAGCGGAGGCGCCAGGTAGGTGCCCGGCTGGCCGGCCTCGTCGCCCGGGATCTGGACCGGCAGGCGCCCGGAGGGGTTGATCCGGCCCGAGAGGACACCGGCGATCGCCCCCGCCCCTTCCTCGCCGGGGAAGAACGCCTGGACCGTGGCGCCCGCCCGCCACGCGTGCCGGCCGATGGCGTACGGACGGCCCGAAAGGACGACGAGGACGGCTTGGTTCGCCGCGTCGAGGACGGCCTCCACCAGTTCGTCCTGGACTCCGGGGAGTGTCAGCACGCTGACGTCGCAGCCCTCGCCGGAGGAACCGTGTCCGAACATCCCGGAGCGGTCACCGACGACGAGGACCGTCACGTCGGCCGCGGCTGCGGCGGCCACCGCGGCGGCGATGCCGCTGCGGTCGTCCCCGATGACTTGGCAACCGGTCTCGTGGCGGACCTCGGCGTCGGGGAACTCGCGCCGGAAGGCGTCGAGCACCGTGGGCGCCTCGACTCCCAGGGGGGTGTCGGGGTAGTGGGGCAGTACGTGGTTGGGGAACGAGTAGCAGCCGAACAGGCACCGGACGTCGGCGGCCGCGGGACCGATCACGGCGACGGAGCGCGCGCCGGTGAGCGGCAGCAGGTCCGAGGAGTTGTCGAGCAGGACGACGGACTCCTCGGCCAACTCGCGTGCGACGGAGCGGTTTCGGGCCGAGTCGAAGTCGGCGGGAGCGGTGTACTGCCCGGGCTTCCAGTCTGGATCGAGCAGGCCGAGTTCGGCCTTCTGGGTCAGGACCCGCAGTACCGCGCGGTCGACGAGATCCGCCGGCATTCCGTCGTCCAGGAGCGGCCCCCCGTATGCGGTGGTGTGGGGCAGTTCGACGTCGATTCCGGCCCGGAGCGCGGCACGTGCCGCGCCCGGGATGTCGGCCGCCACGTGGTGCAGGGAGGCGAGGAACGCGATCGCCCAGTAGTCGGACACCACCGTGCCCTCGAATCCCCAGCTGTCACGCAGCAGTCGGGTCAGGAGTTCCTCGCTGGCACCACAGGGCACGCCGTCTATGTCGTTGTAGGCGTTCATGACCGAGCCGACCCGGCCCTTCACCACGGCCTTCTCGAACGGCACGAGGATCAGGTCGGCGAGTTCGCGGGGACCGACGGCGGCGGGGGCGTGGTTACGGGCGGCCCTCGATGCGGAGTAACCGGCGAAGTGCTTCAGCGTGGCGACGACGCCTGCCGACTGCAGCCCCTGCACGTAGGACAGGCCGAGTTCGGACACGAGGTAGGGGTCCTCTCCGAGGGTCTCCTCGACCCGGCCCCAGCGGTAGTCGCGTACGACGTCCACGACGGGTGACAGTCCCTGGTGGATACCGACGGCCGCCATGTCCGAGCCGATGGCCGCTGCCATGCGGTGGACGAGGTCGGGGTTGAAGGCGGCTGCCCAGGCGAGCGGTGTGGGGTAGACCGTGGCCTGCCAGGCGGTGAACCCGGTGAGGCACTCCTCGTGGGCAATGGCCGGGATGCCGAAGCGGTTGGCCGCTGTCACCCGCTCCTGGAACTCCGCGAGGCGCTTGCGGCCCGCCTCCGGTTCGACCGGCGCCGTACCGAACACCCGGGTCAGATGCCCGAGACCGTCGACGATCGCTTCTTCGAAGCTCTCGGCGCCGCGGAAGGTGTCCTGCATCGGGGCCACGTCGCCGGACTCGTCGTGGCCGGGCCAGGTGCTGCCGAGCTGTGCGACCTTCTCGGCCCTGGTCATGGTGTCGAGGAGGGCCCGCGCGCGAACGGACGCCGGCAGGGCGGGATCGTTCCACAGCCCGGTCGTCGGGCGCTCGTCGCTGATCGTCAAGGTCTCATCCGTTCTGTTGCGGGGGGGGTGCGCGAGAGCGCGCGAATGGTCCAAGGGGCCGAGGGGATACTGCCGACCGGGAAGGGAGTGGGCCCGGGCGCCGGTCCGGCGGTCATGGGGAGGCAGACACGCCGGACTGCGTCGCACGGGGGGAGTCGGCGCCTTTCGGCGTCCGGGCCCCGAACAGGGTGGCGTCCCGCTTCGGCGAATCCGGCGGGACTCGGCACCGTTACTTGCCGCCGGCTCCCATCAGACCCGCGACGAGGGCGCGGCGGGCGAAGAGGTAGACGACGAGGATGGGGACCGCGGACATCAGCACCGCGGCCAGCAGGGCCGGCACGTTCGACCCGTACTCGGAGACGAAGTTGTACAGGCCCAGTGTCACCACCTTGTTGTCGTTCGACTGGGTCATGATCAGCGGGAACAGGAAGCCGTTCCACGCCTGGAGGGCCGTGAAGACGCACGTGGTCGCGATGGCCGACTTCGACATCGGGACGACCAGCGTCAGCAGGGTCCGGGCCGGGCTCGCGCCGTCCAGGGCCATGGCCTCGTACAGCTCGTTGGAGATGTCCCGCATCCCGCCGCTGAGGACCAGCACGCTCACCGGCAGCGCGAACGCGGCGGTGGGCAGGATGATGCCCCACAGGGTGTCGTAGAAGCCGAGATTGTTGATGATCAGGAAGAGCGGGATGATCACCGCCTGCGAGGGGATCGCCAGGCCCAGCAGGAACAGGCGGAACACGCCCTTGGTCATCCAGCCCCGGCCGCGCACCACGGCGTAGCTGATCGGGACCGCGAGCGCCAGCACGATGGCGACCGTGGCCACCGCGACGACGACGGTGTTCCAGATGTACTGCAGGAAGCCGCTGTCCAGGACCGTGCGGAAGTTGTCCAGGGTCACGGTGTCGGGGATCGAGACGGGGCCCTTGTCGGTGTACGTCGTCTGCGGCTGTACCGCCGTGTTCACCAGCGCGTACAGCGGGACGCCGATGATCAACAGCCAGACCAGGGTGGCAGCGCCGGCGAGGTAGTTCGGGCGCGTCCTCACAGCCCCTCCATCGTGCTCGTCATCTTGTCGTACCCGCTGAGCTTCGTGAGGAGGACCGAGGCGGCGGTGGCGAGCAGCAGCAGGAAGCTGGCGATGGCGCTCGCATAGCCGTAGTCGTAGGTCCGGAAGGCCGTCTGGTACATGGAGAACGGCAGGATTGAGGTGTCCGTGCCGGGTCCGCCGTTGGTCAGCAGCAGCACGATGTCGAAGGCCGTGAGGCCGCCGACGACCATGAAGATGGTCGAAGTGATCATCGTGTTGCGCAGCTGCGGCAGGGTGATGTGGACGAACTGCCGGACCCGTCCCGCGCCGTCGATCGAGGCAGCCTGATAGAGCGTGTGCGGGATGGCCCGGGCGGCGCCCTGGTAGAGCAGGCTGTGGAAGGGGACGAACTGCCAGGTGGTCACGAGGACCAGGCAGGCGATCGCACCCTGCTGGGTACCCATCGGATCGGAACCGAAGAGCCATTCGAACTTCGATGGAAGACCGAAGTTCGGGTCCAGCAGCTGGCGCCACATGACGGCCGTTGCCGCTGTGGACAGCAGCAGCGGCAGGAAGAACAGCGCCGACAGGACCGCCCGGTTGCGCTGGGGACCGGCCGCCCAGACGCCCAGCAGGATGCTGACCGGCGCCTGCACCACGATGTTCCCGATCAGCAGGACCCCTGTGACCACGGTGGACTGCCAGACCTGACTGTCGCCGAAGAACCGCGACCAGTTCGCCGTGCCGGTGAACTGCGGTGGGTTCAGGCCGTCCCAGTGCGTGAAGGAGAGGTAGAGCACGCCCACCATCGGCGCGACGGCGAAGACGAGGAAGAACAGCAGCCCGGGAACCGCCCAGGCCACGCCGGGCCGCTCCAGGGTGGGCGGAGCGGCCCGGTCACGCACCCGCTGCTTGCGCATGGGCCGTGAAGTCGTTGCGGAGACCACGTGGACGCGCCTTCCTACTTCTTGATCGCCAGAACCGCGCTGACGAACTGCTCCGGCGAGCTCTGCCCGTTGAACAGCTTCTGGATCTCGGTCAGCAGCGGCGTGCCGAGGGTGAGGCCGAGCGCCTGGTCCCAGGACTGGGTGAAGGAGGGTGCCTTCTGCACCAGGTCGTACTGGAACTTGGCGTACGCCGGGTCGGCCGCCTTGGTGAGGTACTGCGCGGCGTTGGAGGTGACCGGCACCTCACCCTTCTCGACCAGCCCCTGCACGTAGCTGTCGCTGTAGGTGGTCTGCAGGAAGTCCGTCGCGGTCTGCATGGCGGCGGAAGTGGTCACCGAAAGGTAGTTCGTGGGGTTGCCGACCACGTTGGCGGCATCGCCCTTGCCTCCCTCCACAGAGGGGAAGGCCACGTATCCCAGGCCGTTCTTCGCGAAGTCGGGGGCCTCGGCCAGCTGGGTCGCGTACTCCCACGAGCCCATCAGCACCATGGCCGCCTTGCCCTTGTTGAGCAGCGTGGAGGTGCCGCCGGCGCCGTAGTTGACCGATCCGAACTTCTTGCCGAACGCGCCGCTGTCCACCAGCTCCTTGATCATCTGCGCGGTCTTGAGGATGGCGGGGTCCTTCCACTGCGACCAGTCGCCGCCCTGGATCTTGTCGAACAGCTTCGGCCCCGCGAGGCGGTCGACGAGGTACTCGACCCACATCAGCTCGGTCCACGAGGAGCTGGCGTTGCCGGCGAGCGCGAAGGGCGTGATGCCCTTGCCCTTGAAGACCTTGACCAGGTTCTGCAGCTCGGCGTAGGTCGTCGGCGGCTCGACGCCCGCGTCGGCGAAGACCTTCTTGTTGTAGAAGAGGAACACCGGCTGGGTGCCCCGGCAGGGGATGCCGACCAGCTTGCCGCCGACCTTGCCCGCGGCCAGGGCGGACGGCAGGAAGTGCGACTCCAGGGCCGTGTCCAGCGTGACCAGCTTCCCGGCCGTGACGTAGTCGTTCAGGCTGCCGCCGCCCCAGCTGAAGAACACCCCGGGCATCTTGGCCGAGCCCATCGCGGTCCGCAGCTTGTCCTTGTACCCGTCCGTGGCGATGACGGTCATGCTGACCTTGCCCTTGCCGGCGGAATTGAAGGTGTCCACCGCCGCCTTCTGGACGGAGTTGGTCGGGTCCTGCAGCGTCCAGAAGTCGACGTTGCCTGTGGGCGAGGACGTGGAGCTGGCGGACGAGCCACAGCCGGCCACGGTGACGCTCAGCGTGGTCGCCGCCGTCGCGGTGAGGAACCATCTCCGGGACACACTGTTCATCGTTGAACACCTTTCGAGTCAGCAGGATCCCTTCGCGGGTGAACTGCACCCGGCAGGCCGTCCCGGGCCTGCCCGCACTGGGGGATCTGGGTCGATGGCCATGACCGTCAGGTGCTGTTGCGCAAGTGTTGCGGTTCCGTTGCTCCTGCGGTTGAGCTGGCGTCGGTCACGTTAAGCGGCGCAATTCGGCCGCGGCAATATCGGAGCGAAATCACTTCCGAAAGACTTTCGCTGTCCGAGGGCTTGCGGAACCGGCTCGGGGTTCGTCCCTATTTCCCGGTTTCGGGCGGCGCCGTGGACATGCGCACGACGAGTTCGGTCGCGAGTTCCCTGCGCGTCGTGGCGGGAGGCCTGCCGTCGGCGAGGTTCAGCAGGACGCGCGTGGCCTCCTGACCCAGTTCCCTGAACGGCTGCCTCACCGCACTCAGCGGTGGCGAGGCCATGCCGGCCACGAGGGTGTCGTCGAACGACATCACCGACAGCCCGCGCGGTACAGCGATGCCCAGTTGCCGGGCTGCCTCCAGGGCGCCGAGCGCCTGGACGTCACTCGCGGCGAAGAGAGCCGTCGGTCTCTCGCCCTGCTCCAGCACACTGCGGGCGGCGCGCAGTGCCTCGCCGTAGTCGAAGTCCGTCGAGCGCACGAGCGTGGCGTCGTAAGGGATCCCGGCCTCCGTCAGGGCGGCCCGGTAGCCGTGCAGGCGCGCGGACCCGGCCAGGGAGTGCGACCGGCCGGCCAGCATGCCGATGCGGCGGTGCCCGAGGTCGATCAGGTGCTGGACAGCGGTCGTCGCGCCGTGCCAGTTCGCCACCCCTACGCTGGGGATGTCTGCTGACGGGGCGTTCAGGGGATCGACGAGCACCACCGGAATCCGCTGCTCCAGGATCCGGCGCTCGTCCCTCTCCACGAGTGTGGAGATGACGATGACGACCCCGAGGGCGTCCAGCTTCTGAGACTCTTCCAACCACTGCGCGATGGAGCGCCGACTCGTCGTGCCGACGGTCGTGTGGACACCGATCTCGGCCGCCGACTCCACGATGCCGCGGACCACTTCGAGGGTGTACGGTCCCGCCAGGTCCCGGAACACCGCGAGGATCTGCCGTGGCCGACGAGCTTCGGTCTCCCACGTACGGACAAACCCACGTTCGGCCAGCAGCGCCTCGATGCGGGCGCGTGTCGCCTGGGACACGTCGCGCCGCCTGTGGACGACCTTGGACACGGTCGCCGGCGAGACGCCGACCTCGTCGGCTATCGAGGCGAGAAGCCCGTACTGGGCGTTCCGTCGGGAGCTGGTTGGGCCCGTCACTGCGGTGTGGACCTCCCCGACCCCGTCCATTGGCTTGATCTGATTGCGTGCTGAGCGAACGTACACGCCGGTTCGATCACGGCAGGCCGAGACAGGGCGCCGAAAGCCCTGTACACCTGCGGAAACGGGGAGGCTCAAGGGCTGCGAAAGTCTTTCGCGACCCGATCGGCCGCCTCTTGTAGGCTCCCCCGCAGCCTGTTCGAGCCGCTCAGGCACGTTACTTCCGGGAGGCCGGGAATGCCGGTGCACAGCATCTACGACACACAGCCCGCCGACCGCTGGGAGGACGCTTTCCTCTCCGGCAACGGCGAGTACGGAATCATGGTGTTCGGGCATCCCCACCGGGAACGGATCGTTCACAACCACCACCGTTACGTGCTGCCCAACGAGTCCCTAGGGATGCGGCCGCCGGCCGTCGCCGACCGTCTTGAACAGGTTCGCGACCTGGCCCTCGCCGGGGAACGGGAGCAGGCACAGCGCGAGTTCTCCGACGGCAGGGGGATGGCCTGGACACAGTCCTTCCATCCGGGGCACATGCTGCATGTGGACACGACGGCCGGGGACGGCGCTGTCGAGCACTACCGCCGGGTCACCGACTTCACCACCGGCGAAGTGAGGGTCACCTGGTCCGACGGGGAACGGGAGTGGATACGGCGCGCGTTCGTGTCGCGCACCGACGCCGTCGCGGTCGTCGAGATCACCGGTCCGCGGCTCGACCTGGCCCTACGACTGTCCGGAGAGCTGTCGGGCCGCCCCGCCGAGGTCACTTTCACGACGTCCACCGAGGTCACCGGGGACGGCGAGGCGTCACTCGCCGTCGTGGGCGAGTATCCGCCCGGTCCCGGCGCGGCGGGTTTCACCGGCGTGACCCGGGCCGTCGTCACGGGCGGCCGGGTCGCCGCGGAAGGGGACACGGTCCGTGTCGAAGGAGCGACACGCGTCGTTCTGCTGACCCGGATGGACCGGTCGGCGCCCCTCCCCCGCATCGACGCGCTCCGCGCGGCCCTGGCTGAACTGCCCGCCGAATACGACGAGTTGCTCTCCCGGCACGCGCCCGTCCACGGCGAGCTCTACGGCCGCGCCGAACTCGACCTGGGCGTGCCGGACAGCGACCGCGGCCTCCCCGTGGGCGAGCTGATCGCCCTCGCCGACACCAAGACGCTGGACGGCGCGCTGGTCGAGGCGCTGTTCCACTCCGGCCGCTATCTGCTGCTCAGCTCCAGCGGGGTACTGCCGCCCCGACTGACCGGCCTGTGGCTGGGCGAATGGGGCGCCGCCTGGTCCGGCGACTACACCACCGACGCCAACATCAACCTCCAGATGGCCGGGGCGGTCCTCACCCGCATGCCCGAACTCATCGCGCCGTACGCCGCCTTGATCGATGGTCAGATCGACGACTGGCGCACCAACGCCCGCACGATCTACGGCACCCGCGGAATCCTGGCCCCCAGCCGGACGGACGGCGAACACGGGCTGCTCTTCCACCTGGACGACGACTGGCCCTGGACCATGTGGCTGGCGGGCGCGGACTGGCTGCTGTTCCCGCTGCACGAGTACTGGCAGGCGACCGGCGACGACGGCTTCCTCGCCCGTACCCTCGCCCCCTGGCTCGTCGAGGCCGCCGTCTTCTTCGAGGACTTCCTCACCCGCGAGGACGACGACGGGCACGTCGTCCTGGTCCCCTCCTACTCCCCCGAGGTCGGCCCTCGCGACGGGCGGGGCATGTCCGGGGTGAATGCCACCATGGACCTGGCCGCGGCCCGGCACGCCCTCACCACCGCAGCCGACGTCTGCACCCACCTCGGTATCGAACAGGACGCGGTCGGCCGCTGGCGCGCGCTGGCGGAGCGGCTGCCGCCCTACCGCGTCGACGGGCAGGGGGCGCTCGCCGAGTGGGCGTGGCCGGGACTGGAGACCGCAGACGACCACCGGCACATCAGCCACCTCTACCCGGTGTGGCCGCTGCACGACATCACCCCGGACGACACCCCCGACCTGGCCGCCGCCGCCCGCGAAGCCCTGCTGCGACGCGGTGACGAGAACCTCTCCGCGCACGGCAGCCTGCATCGCGCCCTGGTCGCCGCACGCCTGAAGGACAGCGGGACGGCGAAGGAGAACGTCCTCAAGATCGTGGGCCACAACATGGTCTTCCGATCCCTGATGACCTCGCACAACCCCGACTTGGAGATCTACAACGCGGACGCCGCCCACTGTCTGCCGGCCGTGGTCGTGGAGATGCTCCTCGACTCCCGGCCCGGGATCGTGGAACTCCTGCCGGCCCGGCCCCCGGAGTGGCGGTCCGGCAGCCTGCGCGGCCTCGCCACGCGCGCCGGTGTCGGCGTCGACGAACTGACGTGGGATGTGTCCGAGGGCCTCGCGAAGGTGGTTCTCACATCGCCACTTGAGCGGGACCTCGTCCTCGTGTGCCGTGACGGCTCGGACCAGCGGCAGACCGTACACCTGCTGCCGCACGTCCCCACCACGGTGACCGTCCCGCTCGCCTGAGGCCTCAGGGACGCCCGCCCTCGGGGCAGCCGCAACGGCGCAACGCGTGTGCCCTGGGGTCACTCACTGTGTATCGACTCGCCTGCGTACCGACGTCGAGGTGCGCAGCACGAGCTCCGTCGCCAACTCGATCCGGGACGACGCGGGCGGTCGACCCTCCGCGAGTTGCACGAGCACCCTCGTGGCCTCGGCGCCCAGCTCCTCGAACGGCTGGCGCACCGCGCTCAGCGGCGGACAGGCCATGGCCGCCACGAGGGTGTCGTCGAAGGACATGACCGCCAAGTCCTCGGGAACGCTGAACCCGTGCTGACGCGCCGCTTCCAGAACACCGAGCGCCTGCGCGTCACTCGCCGCGAAGACGGCGGTGGGTGGATTGCCGGAGCGCAGGATCTGCAGGCTGGCGAGCAGCCCTTCTTCGAAGTCGAAGTCGGTCGAGCGCACGATCGCCGGGTCGTACGCGATCCCCGCCTCCTCCAGAGCGGCCCGGTAGCCGTGCAGTCGCGCCGCCCCGGCCAGCGAGTGCGAACGGCCCGCGACCATGCCGATCCGGGTGTGCCCGAGGCCCAGCAGGTGTTGCACCGCTTCCCTGGCTCCGCTCCAGTTCGTCACCCCGATGCTCGGAATGTCGTGGGTCGGTGCGCTCAGCGGGTCGATCAGCACCACGGGAAGCCGCCGCTCGACGATCCGGCGCTGGTCTTCCTCGGCCAGCATGGAGATCACGATGATCAGGCCCGCCGCGTCGAGCGCCACGCACTCGTCGAGCCACTGGGAGATCGAACGGTGACCGGTCGTCCCGGTCACCACGTCCAGGCCCAGTTCGTCCGCCGCGTCCACGATCCCGCGGACGACTTCCAGCGTGTACGGCCCCGACAGGTCACGGAACACCGCGATGATCTGACGCGACGCCGCGGGATCGGGTTCTCCCGGGCGGACGTACCCGTGGCGTGCCAGGAGATCCTCGACTCGGGCTCGCGTCGCCGCTCCGACGTCGGCACGCCGGTGCACGACCTTCGACACGGTACTGAGCGACCCCCCCGCCTCGCCGGCGATGCTGGTCAGCAAACCGTACTGCGCATCCCCGCGCGCGCTGCCCCAACCTGTCACTCGTACGCCTCGCCTTTGAGCTGCCACCCGAAACTCCGCCGCAAGCCAACAGGACGAAAGGCCCGGTGACAAGGCTGCTGCGTCGGATGACCCCGACCGCACCTGTCCGCGCGACCTCTACGCGCCGTCGTCCGGGAACAGCACGCGGTGCGCCGGTGGCACGTCCCCGCGAGTGAGCCTGAGTCCAGGCCCGGACCGGTACCGCTCCGGCCACTCCCCTCTCGCTCGGCGACGGGAGGGTGGCAACGGTGAGCGACGGCCGGGACTGCCGACCAGTGATCAGCCGGCCGGCCATGGAGCGGAGGTGCGGAGGTGGCGGGGCTACGCCGTCGTCAGGGGCAGCGCGGCGAAGGTGTGGTGTTCCCAGAGTCGACGGACGGCCTCCTCCGGGTACGCGGTCACCGTCGGTTCGGTGTCGAGGAGTTGGACGAGGCGGCGCTCGGGATCGTACGCGGGCCAGCCCGGGTCACCCGTGGTCGCGAAGGCGGTCCAGGCGGAGCGGAAGCGGGCGGAGAGCGCCTCGGTCTCCGGCGAGGGAACGGGACCGGTCAGCATGGCGCCGAGACCGCCGTAGACGCCGAACGTCAAGGGCACATCGAGTCCGTGACAGGCGCCCAGGGCGCCGCCGTTGGCGGGTGCGGCCCAGGTCAGCTCGTACACGTGCGCCCTGCCGCCGCCGGCCACCTGCGCCTCCGCGAGGTGCAGCGACGGCATCCGGAACAGCCAGTCGGACTGCACCAGTTCGAACAGATACTCCGCCGAGGCGTCCGGAAACGCGCCACGGTAGGCCGACTCGCTCTCCGGCCCCGGTCCGAACAGGCCCAACGCCATCGAGGCCAGCCCCTCGTCCACCTGGCCGAGCAGCCCACCGAGCATCAGGAAGAGGCGGTATTCGTCCCTGTTGTGCCCGGCGATCAGCTCCACGTCCCGCGCGGCACCACTCGCGAGGGCCTGCCACGGGGTAGTGGGCAGGACATCGCCGTCGACGACGGGCGAGAACGGGGTCGGGGTCAGAGCGACCGGACCCCAGCGCTCCACGTACCCACTCATCCGGCCGGTCAGTTCGGCTCCTGCCTCAGGCAGCTTGCGCGGGTCCACACCGGACAGATCGGCGACCGTCGGACGCAGCCCCAACCCGCCGGCCAGCACCTCGGCGATGTCACCGGCCAGCTCGGAGGAGAAGAACGTGCCCGGCACACTCTGGGTGATCGCCCGCCGGAACAGACCCCGCGCCCGCGGCATGGCCATCAGCGCGGCGATGGACCCGGCACCCGCGGACTCGCCGAAGACGGTGACCTGCTCGGGGTCGCCACCGAAGGCGGCGATGTTCTCGCGCACCCACTCCAGGGCAGCGACCTGGTCGAGCAGACCACGGTTCGCGGGCGCTCCCTCGATCAGGGCGAATCCCTCGATGCCGACCCGGTAGTTGAGCGTGACCACGACCAACTCGCCGTCACGCGAGAGGCGACTCCCGTCGTAGGCCGGATCGTCGGCGGAGCCGAACTTGTACGCGCCGCCGTAGATCCACACCATCACCGGCCGCCGCACGGCCGGGTCCGTCTCGGGCGACCACACGTTGACCGTCAGCCAGTCGTCACCGGCCGGAAGACCGGCGGGAACCTCGGGCCCGGGACCCGCCTGTTCCTGCGGAGGAGGCGGGCCGAACGTGAACGCCTCCCGCACACCGTCCCAGCCGTCCACGGGTCGCGGCGCCGCGAAGCGCGCCGCACCCACCGGCGGCTGCGCGAACGGGATACCCCGGAAGACCTCCAGGCCACCCTCACGACGACCGCGGACCGCGCCCGCCACCGTCCTGGCCTCCGGAAACTCGCTACTGCTCATCGACGACTCCTCAAAGGACCGGCCACCGGGCAGACGGTCCGCACGCGGGATTCAAGCGGATCACCGAACGGGATACGTGGCCGGCCGCCTCAGATTTTCGTGAATCATATTTCACTAGACGAACTCATTTGTCGACGAGTTCGCACTTCGAAGACCCGCGCCTTCGAGGGCGAGGGCCCGCCTCGCGCGACAGAGCGGGCGAGGTCACCGGCGAAATGGCGGAGGAGGAGGAATGAAGATCCATGGTTCGGGCTCTCGGGGAGGTCGGCGGCGTTTCGGACGGGGCGCGCCTGCGGGGACGAGCCGAGCTGCGGGACGTGCGGGCCTCGACGGTGAGGCGAGCCGCCGTCGACGGTGTCATCGATTCGATGTGAACATCGAATCGATGAAACATATGAGAAGATGACCCCATGCTGGAACTCGCGATACTGGGCTTCCTGGCCGAAGGCCCCCTACCGGGTCATGAGCTGCGCCGACGTGTTTCGGACCTGACCGGCTACACGCGCCCGGTCAGTGACGGCACCCTCTACCCGGCCATCAACCGCCTCGCGAAGGCGGGTCTGCTGGAACGGCGGGCCGATCCGCGCGCGGGTGCGGGCCGCTACATGCTCAGCCTGACCGAGGCAGGCCGCGCCGACATGCTGGAGCGCCTGCGCAAGCCGGCCGACCACGAGATCACCGACTTCACCCGTTTCTACACGGTGCTGTCCTTCCTCTCGCACCTCCCTGACGTCGCCGAACAGCACGCGGTACTGCGCCGCCGCCTGGCGTTCCTGGAGGAGCCGGTGAGCTTCTTCTACGACGGTGACCGGCCCCTACGCGCCGAGGAGGTCTCCGACCCCTACCGGCGTGGCCTGCTCCTCACCGCCCGCGCGACCAGCCGCGCCGAACGCGCCTGGCTCCGCGAGGTCCTGGGCGAACAACCGCCCGAGAACCCCTGAAAGACCCCGGAGGTACCTCCATGCTCGCGTCCTGGTATGACCGGCAGGGCTCCGCCGCCGATGTCCTGCACGTCGGTGAACTGCCCGACGCCCACCCCGGCCCCGGTGAGGTGCGGGTCCGCGTGACCGTCTCGGGCGTCAATCCCGGTGACACCAAGAAGCGGCGCGGCTGGCTGGGCTCCTCGATGCCGTATCCGAGGGTCGTCCCGCACAGCGACGCCGCCGGCGTCATCGACGCGGTGGGCGACGGCATCGACGCCCACCGCGTCGGAGAGCGGGTGTGGGTGTACGGCGCCCAGTCCTACCGGGCCTTCGGCACCGCCGCGCAGTACACCGTCGTACCGGATCAGCAGGCCGTACGTCTCCCCGACCACCTCACCGACGAGCTCGGCGCGAGTCTGGGCATCCCGGGCATCACCGCTCACCGCGCCGTTTTCGCGGACGGCCCGGTCGACGGCCGGATCGTCCTCGTCCACGGTGTGCTCGGCGGCGTCGGCTCCCTGGCCGCACAGCTCGCCCGCTGGGGCGGCGCCACCGTCATCGGCACCGTCCGACGCGGCGACGACCTCGCCCATGTCGACGCGACCGCCGTCTCCCACGCCGTCGCCCTGGATTCGGCCGACCCGGCGGCAGCGATCCGCTCGTACGCGCCGGGTGGTGTCCACCGTGTCGTCGAGGTGTCCCTGTCGGCCAACGCCGACCTCGACAACGCGGTCACCGCGCTCGACGCCGTCATCGCCGCCTACGGCACCCACGCCGACCGTACCGAACTCCCCTTCTGGCCCCTGCTGTTCAACAACGTCACCCTGCGGCTGCTCGGCAGCGACGACTTCCCCGCCGTGGCGAAGCGGCAGGCCGCCCGTGATCTCACCGCGGCCGCCGCGGTCGGCGCCCTCACCGTCGACGTCGCGGACCGCTACCCGCTGGAGGACATCGCCAAGGCCCACGAACGGGTCGACGCGGGCGGGCGGGCCAGGGTGGTGGTCACCGTCCCCGGCTGACCGGAGCACGGCCAGTCGCCGTGTTGTCAGGAGAGGGGCATTAGTCCTGCGGTACTAATCGAGGCCTGTCGATTCGATGCCACAGGGGGCAGGAAGCGCGGAAACCCGCACCTAGCTTGAGATCAAGGGTCGATCAGGCCCTGCTCGCGTAATGATCTCTTCTCCTGGTGGGAGTACCCCGTGGCCACCTTCCTCTATCGACTGGGACGGCTCGCCTTCCGGCGACGACGCCTGTTCCTGATGTTGTGGATCGCCGTCCTGGCCGCCGTAGGCATCGGCGCCATGAGTTCCACCGGCTCCACCTCGGACAGCTTCACGCTGCCCGGCACGCAGTCCCAGAAGGCCATCGACCTGCTGGGCAAGGAGTTCCCGCAGGCCTCCGCCTCGGGCGCCACCGCTCGGGTCGTCTTCGAGGCCCCTTCCGGCCAGAAGCTCACCTCCGCCGCCAACAAGGCGGAAATCACCTCGCTGGTGGCCGAGTTGAAGGCGTCGCCGCAGGTGGCGAGCGTCTCCGACCCGTTCACCAGTGGTCTGGTCAGCAAGTCGGGCTCCATCGCCTACACCCAGGTGTCCTACAAGGTCGCCAAGTCCGACGTCAGCAGCGCCGCGCACGAGGCCTTGAACAAGGTTGCCGCGGAGGGCGAGAAGGCCGGGCTGACGGTCAGCATGGGCGGTGACGCGGTCGAGGACAAGGCGGCCAGCAAGGCTGCCGAACTGATCGGTCTGGCGGTCGCCGCGGTCGTTCTGGTGATCACCTTCGGCTCGCTGATCGCGGCGGGCCTTCCGCTGCTGACCGCGATCCTCGGCGTGGGCGTGGCCGTCATGTGCATCACCATCGCCACCTCGTTCGTGGACATGGCCTCGGCCGCCTCGACACTGGCTCTGATGCTGGGTCTGGCGGTCGCCATCGACTACGCCTTGTTCATCGTCTCCCGCTACCGCAACGAGATCCGCGACGGCCATGATCCGGAAGAAGCCGCCGGCCGGGCCCTGGGCACCGCCGGATCCGCCGTCGTCTTCGCCGGCCTCACCGTGATCATCGCGCTGGCGGGCCTGAGTGTCATCGGCATCAAGATGCTCACCTCGATGGGCCTGGCCTCCGCCTTCGCGGTCGCTGTCGCCGTGGTCATCGCCCTGACCCTGCTGCCCGCGATGCTGGGCTTCGCCGGGACGCGGATCATGAAGGGCAAGCTCCTCAGCCGCCGCATGCACGCGCTGGAGGAACGCGGCGAGGGCGAGGCCATGGGTGTGCGCTGGGCGCGCTTCGTCACCCGCAATCCGGTCAAGGTCCTCGCCGTCGCGGTGATCGGCCTGGGCCTGCTGACCATCCCCGCCATGTCGCTGCGCCTAGCGCTGCCCGACGACTCCATGAAGTCCCCCGACAGCACCCAGCGCGTCGCCTACGACACCCTCAGCAAGGGCTTCCGTCCCGGCTTCAACGGTCCCCTGACCGTGGTGGTCGACGCCCGTGACAGCAAGGACCCGAAGGCCGCCGCCGCGGACGCGGTGGCGCGGATCAAGAAGCTGCCCAACGTGGCCACGGTGCGCGACGCCGCGTTCAACGAGTCCGGCGACGTGGCCCTGATCGGGGCCATCCCGAAGAGCGCGCCGAGCAGCCAGGCCACCAAGGACCTGGTCAAGGACATCCGCGCCCAGAGCGGCACGTTGCACAAGGACACGGGTGCCGACCTGATGGTGACCGGCACCACCGCCGTCAACATCGACGTCTCCACCAAGCTCGGCCAGGCCCTCATCCCCTACCTGGCGATCGTGGTCGGCCTGGCGCTGGTCCTGCTCCTGCTGGTCTTCCGCTCGATCCTGGTCCCGCTCAAGGCAGCCCTCGGATTCCTCCTGAGCGTGGGCGCCACGCTCGGTGTCGTGGTCGCCGTCTTCCAGTGGGGCTGGCTCAAGGGTCTCTTCGGCATCCAGGAAACCGCGCCGATCGTGAGCGTCCTGCCCATCCTGCTGATCGGCGTGGTCTTCGGACTCGCCATGGACTACGAGGTCTTCCTCGTCACCCGGATGCGGGAGGAGTACGTCCACGGGGCCGAACCCACGCAGGCGATCGTCCAGGGCTTCAAGCACAGTGCGCGCGTGGTCACCGCGGCGGCGATCATCATGATCTCGGTGTTCTCCGGCTTCCTCCTCGACGACGTGGCACTCATCAAGTCCATCGGCCTCGGCCTCGGCTCCGCCGTGTTCTTCGACGCCTTCGTGGTCCGCATGACCATCGTCCCGGCGGTCATGACCCTGCTCGGGCGCCGCGCCTGGGCCCTGCCCAAGTGGCTGGACCGGGTCATGCCCAACGTGGACGTCGAGGGCGAGAAGTTGCGAAAGGCCCTGGCAGCCGAGGAGACGAGCACCGCACCCGAACCCGTATTCGCCGGCGTACCCGCCGGGGGCCGCCAGGGCTCGGACGACCACGCCGCCCCGTCAGTCCTCACCAGCAGCTCCGGCTCCGACGCCTCGGACACGCCTGGCTTCGCGTCGCCGCTTCCCCGGCACCACCGTGGAAGGATCCCGGGACTGCCCGGCCTCGGGCACCGCGCGAACGAAGGCGACGCCGCCCCGTCGGCCGACACGGCCGAGCCGAAAGCAACGCCGACGAGGGGGTTGCGGAACAAACTGTTCCGCAAGAGCTAAGAGCTGACGGAGACGCGTCGCAACAGCGACCACTGCCGACCGCTGTTCGACCACCGACCGGATCGGCCACCTCCCACCGGCCGATTCCCCAGCCCCGCCCGCCGGTCCAATCCCCCGGGACCGGCGGGCGGCCTCCCGACCCGTGAAGGACCCCCGTGACCACACCGAGCGCCCCCGCGGCCCCCGGCCCGGACGACCGCCGGGTCCTGGAGACCCTGACCAGCGATTCCGAACAGCGCGTGATCGCCTCGGTCATCTTCCGGCTGGCCGCGCTGCGGCGGGCCGACCGGGCCCATCCCAAGGTCCGGTACTGGGGGGTACCGGCCTTCTGCGCCGCGCTCGGCATCAACTCCTACCTCAACCCCTACAACACCGGCGACGTCCCGGCGCAGCTGGCGCTCATCGTCGCGTTCGCCCTCCCCCTCCTGTGGCGGGAACGCCGGCCCATGCTGGTCTTCGCCCTGACCACCGCCGCCTCCGTGCTGGCCCTCCCCCTGGGGGTGCTGACCGGGGCCGAGTCCGCACGGGTCGTGGCCCTGTTCAACGTCGGCCGCTACAGCACCCCCCGGCAACTCGCTCTCGCCGTCGGCATCACCACCGTGCAGCTCGGAGTGTGGGCCGCCGTCTTCTGGCGGGGCGGCCAGCTGGAACACGCCACACGCCCCGAGGTCGTGACCCTGCTGGCGATGACCGCCATGGCGGCGTTCGCCGCGCTGGGCCTGCTCAGCCGACTGGCCAGTGCCTACATCGACGCCCTGCGGAAGGAACGCGACCAGCAGGCCCGCCTGGCCATAGCGCAGGAACGGGCCCGGGTCTCCCGGGAGATGCACGACATCCTCGGCCACACCCTCGCCGTCATCGTCGGTCTCGCCGACGGCGCCGCCGCCCTCACCGACAAGAAGCCGGAACGCGGGGCCCAGACTCTCCGCATCATCAGCACCAGCGGCCGTGACGCACTGGCCGAACTGCGCCGCCTGCTCTCCGTCATCGGCGACGAGGACGACCGGCCGGGCGACAAGCCGCTCGCCCCGCAGCCCGGCCTGACCGACCTCGACTCGCTGCTGGACCGCGTCCGCGCGGCCGGTCCCACCGTCACCCTGGACACCCACGGCAGCCTCACCGACCTGCCTCCCGGGATCCAGCTCTCCGTCTACCGCATCATCCAGGAGGCCCTGACCAACACCGTCAAGTACGCCGCCCCCGACACCTCGGTCCAGGTGTCCCTCACCGCCGACCCGGACGCCGTACGCGTCACCGTCGAGGACACCGGCCCGTCCCGCACACCCTCGGCGAACCGTCCCCGCGCGGGCGGCGGCCGTGGCCTGGTAGGCATGCGCGAACGCGCCGCCCTCTACCAGGGCACCGTCACCGCAGGCCCCAACGCTCACGGCGGCTGGTCCGTCCACGCCCTCCTCGTCCCCAGCCCGCAGCCCAACTCCCCGGAGAAGCACCCCTCATGACCACCGTCCTCATCGTCGACGACCAGGCCCTGCAACGCATGGGCTTCAACATGCTCCTGGAGGCCCAGTCCGACATGAACGTCGTCGGTGAGGCCACCAACGGCGGTGAAGCGGTCCGTATGACCGCCGAACTCCGGCCCGACGTCGTCCTCATGGACGTCCGGATGCCCGGCATGGACGGCATCGAGGCCACCCGCCGCATCGTGGAGTCCGGCGGCCGTTCACGCATCCTGGTGCTGACGACCTTCGACCTCGACGAATACGCCTACGACGCCCTGCGTGCCGGCGCCAGCGGCTTCCTGCTCAAGGACGCCCAGCCCGACGAACTCGTCGCCGGGGTCCGGGCCGTGGCCGCCGGCGACGCCGTCATCTCCCCAGGCCTCACCCGCAAACTGATCGACGCCTTCAGCGACCGCCTCCCCGGGCACAGTCCGCAGCAGCAGCGCCGACTCGCCGACTTGACCCAACGCGAGTGCGAAGTCCTCACCGCCATGGCCACCGGCTGGACCAACCAGGAGATCGCCGAGCGTCTCCACCTCGCCGAATCCACGGTCAAATCCCACATCGGCCGCATCCTCACCAAGATCGACGCCCGCGACCGCGTGCAGGCCGTCATCTTCGCCTACGACACCGGACTCGTCCGCCCGTCGTAAACCGCCCCGCCCCGCTCGCCCGACCCCCAAGGGCCACACCGACGCCGCTCCTTGTGTACCGACACGTCCCCGCAACCCAGCATCCGCAACGAAGAACAGGACACAGCAATGGGACCGTTGGCACGAACCGGCATGGGCGTGGCCCTTGCCTGCGGGGTACTGGTCACCGCCGTCAGCATCGGACAGAGCTCCGACAGCAGCGGCAAGAGCCACGACAAGAGCACCGCCGAAGAGATATCCAAGGGGCCGTACGTCGCACTCGGCGATTCGTACACCTCGGGTCCCAAGATCCCCCCTCAGACCGGCACTCCGGCCGGCTGCGACCGATCCGGCCGCAACTACCCGGCCCTGGTCGCCAAGGGACTCGGCCTCAAGACGGCCGACTTCCGTGACGTCAGCTGCAGTGGGGCCACCATCTCCGACCTCACCACCTCCCAGTCCACGGGCAACGGCACCAACCCCGCGCAGCTCTCCGCGCTGACCGCCGACACGCGGCTGGTCACGCTCGGCATCGGCGGCAACGACATCGACTTCAGCTCGATGATCACCAAGTGCGTAGGCACCGGAACGCTCTTCAAACTGGCCGAGCGCGTCACGGACATCACCGACAAGGCACCCTGCGAGGAGAAGTACACCTCCGGCGGCACCGACAAGGTGGCCCAGAAGATCAGCACCGCGGGTGACCGCCTCACCCGCGCACTGAACGAGATCCAACGCCGTGCGCCCGAGGCCCGGGTCTACGTCGTCGGTTACCCGTCGATCCTGCCCGCCAAGGGCACTCGCTGCGGTCGTGGCCTGCCCATCGCTCCCGGTGACGTCACGTTCCTCCGCGAGAAGCAACAGCAGCTCAACACCATGCTCGGCAAACGCGCACGGGCGGCAGGAGCAACGTACGTCGACACCTTCACCCCGTCCGCCGGCCACGACGCCTGCTCGCCGGCAGCCACCCGCTGGATCGAACCCCTCAAGCCCAGCAGCCCCGCCGCCATGGTCCACCCCAACGAACGGGGTGAACGAGGTATGGCCACCGCCGTCCTGAGCACCGTCAAGAGCTGAGGACACGACAGTCCGACGGCAGTGAGACCATCCGGCAGGCCACCCCGGCCTTCTGCCTCCTGCGCCCCACGACTCCGGTCGCGCGTACTCAAGCGGAGCGCGCGTCCGGTCCGCATCGGCCGTCCGTGGGGACAGGCGCCCGGTGCGGGTGAAGGGCCCGGCCACGATCTGAAATCCCAGGATCCGTGGCCGGGTCCGCACCCCCACGCACCGTCCCCGCCCCGACCATCGCCGGCCGAACGCCTTCAGGGCCCGGTCCGCCGGGAGAGCACCCGCATGACCACCGTACTCATCGTCAACGACCAGGCTCTGCAACGCCTCGGGCTGCGGATGTTCCTGGAAGCCCAGCCCGACCTCACGATCGTGGGCGAGGCGACCGCCTACGCCCAGGCGGTCCGACTCGCCGACTCGCTCCGGCCCGACGTCGTCCTCATGGACATGGGCCGACCTGACGAGAAGCACATTCAGGCCATACATCGCATCACCCGGCCCTATGAGGATGCGAGTACACCTCACGCGGACGGGACAAGCAGGCTCCCTCCGCGGGTGCTCATACTCAGTCCCTTCGACGCCGACGAGTCCGCCTGCGCCGCCCTGCGCGCCGGTGCCGACGGACTCCTCCTCAAGGACGCCCTCCCTCACGAACTGACAGCGGCTCTCCACGTCATCGCCCTCGGAGGTGCCGTCCTGTCTCCCCACCTCACCCGCGCACTCGTCGACGCGGTCCGTGAGCAGAGCCAGGCCGACCTCACCGAACGCAGACACAGGCTGTCTCATCTCAGCGAGCGCGAATGCGAGGTGCTCGCCGCTCTCGCCTCCGGCTGGAGCAGCGGGGAGATCGCCGAACGGCTCTCGATAGCCCCGACCACGGTCAAGAGCCACATCAGCAGCATCCTCACCAAGATCGGCGCCCGCGCCCGCGTCCAGGCCGTCGTGTTCGCCTACGAGACCGGTCTGGTCAGGCCGACAGGGCAGCAACTCCACCGGAACGACACGGACTTCTCGGATCAGTCAGGGTGAGGTCGATCGGCAGCGCACTCACTTGACCAGACAATCGCTGACGGACTGACGGCACATCGAAGCTCCGGACGGCGCGGGCGACTTGATCGGGCCCCGGCATCAACCGGAGCTTCGTTGCATCCGGACCGGGCCGACCACCCATCGACCGAGCATCGCGACCTACACCCTCACGTGATCACCGGGACTTTGAAACCGCCCTGGATGGCGACGGATGCGCCGGCACGTCAATACACGGTGAACCACCCCTCCGCGAAACACTTTCGAAACGCGCTGGTGACATGGATGCCCCACGCCCGAATAATTGTCCCAACCCCGCTCCCCGTCGGAGATTTCAGAGGAGGTGAAGGGGTTGCCTTGCTCGCGCTGGCACGAAGGCATTGGAACTGCGTTACAACCGCAGCCGGAATGGCACACCGCCGGCCTCCTCTGAACGGACCGCCACCCATCCGGTCCGTGCCGTCTGCGAATGTACCGACAGCGACGTGCCATCACCGATTCCCCTGTCACCGCCAACGGTTGAGGAAAACGCAACACCGCCTTCCTCTGTGAACAGCAGTCGCGGACAGGTCGCTCGGCTCCCTTCGGATTTCACGCACTGACGCACGTGTACGCCATAAGCCGTGAATTCGCCCGCTCGCCAACCAGGGAAACCGGTACCCCAGGGCCCGACTCGACTGCGCCGATCCGCAGGCTCAGTCCGCGACTCGAACGTTTGGCTTCCCCTTGCCACGGCACGAACGGGCCGCTCCAAATACCTGGGGGAAGACAAACCCGCCTCCGCCTTGGCGCCGCCAACTCGGAATCGAACCACCGGCCGCCGCCATGCGGATCCCGGCTCGCTCCGGACTCCAAGATCCGATCTTGTCTATCTTTTCGGGAGGAAAGATGAAAGGCACAAGACATCCGCGTAAAGCCTTGATCGTCGTTCTGGCTATAGCCGCGGCGCTGTGGGCCTTCGTGACGCCCGCGCAGGCGTCCACGCCGACTCCTGCCACCCTCTACCAGCTCCCGAGCAACGCATCCTGCACGAAGGCCACCAACAACTGCGCCCTGTACCCGAAAACGGCAGTGCTGCCGAGCGGACGGCTCGTCGCGGCATTCGAAAAGTCGACGGTGGCCGCCTCGGGCTCGGCCGACGGCCAGACAATGCCGTTGTACAAGAGCGACGACAACGGCACGACCTGGCAACACCTGACAGACGTCAAGGCACCGGCGTACGCGTCGTCGAACCCCGCCTACTCGTCGTATGTCAGTAACTGGACCAACCCGTATCTGTACGTGCTGCCCCAGGCAGTCGGAAATCTCGCATCCGGCACACTGCTGATGGCCACCGTCGTCTCGGGCGACGACTACAACTACCTCGACCAGAAGGCAGCCAACTCCAGCTACACGCCGACGCATGACGGCGACCGCAGTAACACGGCGATCGCGCTCTATTCGAGCACCGACTCGGGCGCGACGTGGAATGTCGTCAACGTCATCACGACGGGCAGCTGGTCCAACGGCGTGAACTATCCGGCCACCGAGAACACCAGCCACCAGAACGACCCCGTATGGGAACCGTATCTGATGGTCTACAACAACCAGCTCGTCGCCTACTACTCCGACGAGAACGACTACACCGGTTACGACTCGTCGACGGGCATTCCGACGATCGATCCGAACAACAGCACAACTCCGGATCCCGCCACACAGATCCTTGCGCACCGGACATGGGACGGCGTCAGCTCGTCGTGGAGCAGCCCGGTTGTCGATGTCTCCGGAACGACCGTCACCAATTCGTCCGGCTACAGCGAGATCGGCGGTGGTCGCCCCGGCATGACCAATGTCGTCCAGACCAGTGACGGCAAGTGGATGATGACCTACGAATACTGGGGCGGCGGCGACAACGTCCGCTACAAGATCGCCAGCGATCCGCTGCACTTCTACTCGGTGGGCGGCACCGCGGGCACCGGCATCACCTCGCTCTCGGTGACATCGGGCTCCAGCGCCTTGTCCCGTGGAGGGAGCCCGGTGCTCATGCGGATGCCGAACGGACGGATCGTCTTCAACGCCGCGGGCAGCGGGGACGTCTGGACGAACGCCAGCGGAAGCAGCACCGGCGCGTGGACGCAGCAGCACACGACGATGGCGTCCTCCTACAGCCGCAGCCTCACCTACATCCCCAACACGGGCCGGGTCGAGATCGTCGGCGGGACAACCACGATCTCCTACGCGGACATCGACTTCGGAAACTCCACCGGCGCGTACTACAAGCTCGTCAACGTCAACAGCGGTAAGGCCCTTGGTGTGCTGGGCGCGGACCTCCTCGACGGGCAGAACGTGGTCCAGTGGACCGACAACGGGTCGGCAGACCAGTTGTGGCACGTCACGGATGTCGGCAGCGGATACAGCACACTGCTCGACAAGAACAGCGGCCGAGCCCTCGGCATCCTGGCCGCCAACACGTCGAGCGGTGCGAGCGCCGTGCAGTGGGTACAGAACAGCGGCAACGACCAGCAGTGGCAGGTGGTCGCCGTCGGCTCCAACTACAAGCTGGTGAACCGCAACTCGGGTCTCGCCCTCGGCGTTTCCGGAGCATCCACCAGCGACGGCGCGCAGATCGTCCAGCAGACGTACACCGGCGCCTCCTCTCAACTGTGGTCCCTGGTGCTGGTGTCGTCCTAGACACCGGCACGCCTCAACGGGCAGCACACAAAGCGGGAGCCCGGCCGGACGTCGGGCTCCCGCCAGGGTCGTCACGTGAGCGTGTTCATGGGCCGGCGCACGATGTGGCGTCGGCCCTACGGCGTCAGTCGAGCGGGACGGTCCGCGCCGAGCGGGCAGGTTCACCCCGATACACGACGCGTGGTGGTCAGCTGCCCGCAAGGCCAGCAGGTACAAGACGGGCACGAAGGCTCTGATCGAGGTGCTGCTGTTGCACCGTCGTGTCTCACACGAGCACCTGGTGGCCGGGCTGGCCGCGTCCTTGGGGGGCGCATCGACCGCGGACGCTGTCGCTCCGGAGGCCCGCAAGGCCGTCGAGGCCGATGAGGCCGATGATGATTCCGCGCTGGTCCTGACCCAAGAGCCTTCTTCCGTGGCCTCGTTGACGCAGCGTCGCCTTGCCTGCTTTCCACCCGATCTTCGGCCGTTGCCCTCGCCGACCGTATAAACGGATGTAAAGACGCGGGCCGATTGTGCCTGGGCTGTCTTCCGCCTGCGGACCACCGCCCGGAGCTGTCCAGCCGCCGCGACGATCGACAACACGGAACGGGTGGCATCGTGATCACGATGCCACCCGTTCCGTCGGTGATCAGCAGCACTTTCGTCGACACTCCCGGGGCCCCGGCGACGTTGCTGAGACTCAACGACGGGCGTTGCCGGCCGTCATCGACATACGCGCTCAATCGGGGTGGGCTCAGCCCTCACTGGCTTGAGATGTGCGATGCCGTGCTTTCGGAGATCGGCGCCCCCGATCCGGGAGAAGTGACCTGGCACGGGTGGTTGAGCGAGTCCGAGATGCGGAGGATTCTGCAGTGATCGACTCGCCGCTGGCCGAGCCCGCGCGGGGCCGGTTCGCGTCGGCTGTGGGCGTGAGCGGGTCAGCCGGCGGGCGGCGAGCACCCAGCTCACACAGCTCCAACAGCCCGACCACCGACGGCATCCACGACCTCCTGGGCAGCGACGGCACGACAGGCCCCTCTTCCCACAAGACCGCCACCCTTACGCCCGACCAGCGAAAACGCAGTCCTCATCTCCGGAATGACAACAGCTTCTCCAACTCCTTGCCGGGGTGGGAAGGTACTGCCGGTGCGGTGTGCCGGACAGCCGTGTTCAGGCGCGCGGGCGGATCCGCAGTCCGTGCATGCCGCCGTCGACGGCGAGATCGGTGCCGGTGGTGGAGCCGGAGAGCGGGCTCGCCAGGTAGGCGATGGCCGCGGCGACCTCTTCCGCGCTGACCAGGCGGCCCATGGGCTGGCGAGCGTTCAGGGCGGCGCGTTCGGCCTCGGGGTCGGCGGCGCTCTCCAGCAGGCGTCCGACCCAAGGGGTGTCAGCGGTACCGGGATTGACGCAGTTGACGCGGATTCCGGAGTGCACGAGGTCGGCGGCGGTCGCCCGGGTGAGGGAGAGGACGGCGCCCTTCGTGGCCGAGTACAGGGCCCGGTCGGGCAGCCCCGCCGTGGCCGCGATGGAGCAGGTGTTGACGATGGCCGCGCTGTGCGAGCGCCGCAGGTGCGGCAGCGCGGCACGGGTCACCCGCACCATGCCGAAGACATTGACATCGAAGACTCGACGCCACTCGTCGTCGGTGTTGTCCTCGATCGTGCCCTGGGCGCCGATCCCCGCGTTGTTGACGAGAATGTCGATGCCCCCGAGCCGACGCGCGGCCTCCTCGACGGCCGTTTGGACACCGCTGTCGTCCGCCACGTCCGCCTGTATGCCGATGAGCGGTCCGGGCACGTCGTCCGGCTTGAGATCGAGGCAGGCCACGCGCGCCCCACGCCCGGCGAGCAACTGAGCGGTGGCCAGACCGATGCCGGAGGCACCACCGGTGACCAGCGCGGTCAGCCCGGCGAACTCCTTCGTGCTCATGTCCCGGCCTTCGCTTCCCATACGGGGCCCTCGGGGTAGCGGTGGGCCGCCACGGAGTCCGGGTGCAGTTCGGCACTGATCCCGGGAGCGGTCGGTGCGAGGTAGTGGCCTTCCCGGATGCGTACGGGATCGGTGAAGTGCTCGTGCAGATGGTCGACGTACTCGATCACGCGGTTCTCGGTGGTGCCGCTGACGGCGACGTAGTCGAACATCGCCAGGTGCTGCACCATCTCGCACAGGCCGACCCCGCCGGCGTGCGGGCAGACCGGGACGCCGAACTTGGCGGCCAGCAGCAGGATGGCGACGTTCTCGGTGACGCCCGCGGTGCGGCTCGCGTCCATCTGGAGGATGTCGAGCGAACCGACCTGGAGCAACTGCTTGAACATCACCTGGTTGTGGGTGTGCTCACCGGTGGCCACCTTCACGGGCGCCAGCGCCTTGCGGATGGCGGCGTGGCCGAGGATGTCGTCGGGGGACGTGGGTTCCTCGATCCAGTACGGGTCGTAGGGCACGAGCGCCCGCATCCAGTCGATGGCCTGCTGGACGCCCCACGCCTGGTTGGCGTCGACGGCGATCCTGATGTCCGGGCCGACCGCCTCGCGGGCCAGCCGCATCCGGCGCTCGTCGTCCGCGCGGTCGGCGCCGACCTTCAGTTTGATCTGCGAGAACCCGTCGGCGACCGCCTCCTTCGACAGCCGCACCAGCTTCTCGTCGTCGTAGCCGAGCCAGCCGGGTGTCGTCGTGTACGCCGGATATCCGTGCTCCAGCAGGTGCGCGGCACGTTCGGCGCGGCCCGGTTCGGCGCGGCGCAGGATGTCCAGGGCCTCGTCGCGGGTCAGCGCGTCCTGCAGATAGCGGAAGTCGACCAGGTCGACCAGCTGCTCCGGGGACAGTTCGGCCAGCAGTCGCCAGACCGGCTTGCCCGTACGGCGGCCGTACAGGTCCCACACGGCGTTCACGATCGCCGCGGCGGCCATGTGGATGGCGCCCTTCTCCGGGCCCAGCCAGCGCAGTTGGCTGTCGCCGGTCAGCCGCCGGGAGAAACCGCCGAGGTCGTTCAGGACCTCTTCCACCGGCAGGCCGACCACCAGCGGGGCCAGCGCACGTACGGCGGCGACCTCCACGTCGTTGCCGCGCCCCACGGTGAAGGCGAGCCCGTGGCCCTCGTCGCCGCCGCTCGTACGGATCGTCACATAGGCGGCCGAGTAGTCGGGTTCGGGGTTCATCGCATCGGAGCCGTCGAGTTCCAGAGAGGTCGGGAACCGTACGTCGACCGCGTCGACGGCGCTGATCAGTTCACTCATGGTGCCCGGCCTTCGTGGCCGGGAGGCCGAGCTGTCGTTTCGGGGTCATGGCAACCACCCATCGTCATGTGTACATGGCATGTCTGTTCTGCAGCAGCGGCTCCAGACATGGGATGGATTTTTAGTCTCTGTTCGCCTCCGTGTCCATAGCCGAAACGAAAAGAGATGGGCGATTACGCCTCTGACCTGCAAGGTAGACGAGATTTTCGTGGTCGCGGCAGCGGGTTCAGTCATCCCATGTCTTCCTACGTCATGGGATGTATTGCTACGGTGCCGCTGCGCACGCAACGACAAGGAGGGCAGCCACACATGTCACTGACCGACAAGGCCATCGACCGCATCAGGGACCTCATCCAGTCGGGCGAGCTGCCCCCTGGGGCCAAACTTCCGCCCGAGCAACAGCTCGCCGCGGAGCTGGGTCTGTCCCGCAACCTGATGCGGGAAGCGGTGAAGGCACTGGTCGTCGCGCGGGTGCTGGAGATCCGGCGCGGGGACGGCACCTACGTGACCAGCCTGGAACCGGAGCTGCTGCTCAGCAGCATCGGGTCCGCGGTGGAGTTGCTGCGTGGCGACACGTTGCTGGAGCTCACCGAGGTGCGCCGATTGTTCGAGCCGGTCGCCACGGCGCTGGCCGCCACCCGGATCTCGGCCACCGAACTCGGCGAGGTGGAGCGGCACCTGGACGCGATGCGGGCGGCCCGCGACGACGTGGAACGCCTCAACGAACACGACGCCGCCTTCCACCGGGCCGTGGTCGCGGCCACCGGCAACGCCACGCTGACCACTCTCCTGGAGGGCATTTCCGGCCGGACGCTGGGCGCCCGCGTCTGGCGGGGACTGGTCGACGACAACGCCGCCGGCCGCACCCTCGCCGAACACGAGGCGATCTACCAAGCGCTGGCCGACGGTGACGCCGCGCTCGCCCAGGCGGCGGCGCTGATGCACGTCAGCACCACCGAGCGGTGGCTGCGCGAGCACCTGGAACGGGACAGCCGGCTCCCCCGGAACGGCTCAGCCGCGTAGAGGCTTCCTCTCCGAGCGCTGGTGCGCCCCTTTTCCCCCTTTCCCCCCTTTCATTCCTGATGTCCCGCTCCCGGGTGCCGAATTGCCGGTCACCGGGCGGGCTTGTTCACCTCACCTAGGAGTACCGATGAGATTTCTGCGCGTGGGCCCGGCGGGCTTCGAGCGGCCCGTGGTTCTGGATTCCGACGGCACCGCGAGAGATCTGAGTCCGCTGACCGCCGACATCGACGGTGCGTTCCTGGCCGAGGGCGGCGTGGAACGCGTCCGTGCCGCCCTGGCCGACAACGCGCTGCCGCGCACGGACATCGCCGGCCGGCGGGTCGGCGCCCCGGTCGCACGCCCCGGCAAGGTGGTGTGCATCGGGCTCAACTACGTCGACCATGCTGCGGAGACGGCGACACCGCCCCCTGCCGAACCGGTCGTCTTCATGAAGGCCGCCAACACGATCGTCGGCCCCGACGACACCGTGCTCGTACCGCACACCAGTGAGAAGACGGACTACGAGATCGAACTCGCCGTGGTCATCGGCCGCACCGCGCGCTACCTGGACTCGCCGGAGGCGGCCGACGACGTCATCGCGGGCTACGCCATCGCCGACGACGTCTCCGAGCGGGCCTTCCAGCACGAGCGGGGCGGGCAGTGGGACAAGGGCAAGTCCTGCGAGACGTTCAACCCGCTCGGCCCCTGGCTGGTCACCCCCGACGAGACCGGCGACCCGCAGGGGCTGGCCATGCGGCTGTGGGTCAACGGCGAACTGCGCCAGGACGGCCACACCAAGAACATGATCTTCGGGGTGCGCCACATCGTCTGGTATCTGAGCCAGTTCATGGTGCTGGACCCCGGAGACGTGATCAGCACGGGTACCCCGGCCGGCGTGGCCTTCGGCGCCAACGACTTCCCCTATCTGGTCGCCGGTGACGTGGTCGAGGTGGAGATCGACCGGCTCGGCCGCCAGCGGCACGTCCTCGGACAGGCCTGATGACCTCCGCGAGCCCGCCCTGGTTCGCCGAGCGCGTCCCGCTCGGCCGCTCCAGGGTCACCGTCAGCCGTATCGGCCTGGGCACCGCACCGCTGGCCGGGCTGTTCTCGGCGGTCGGCGACGAACAGGCCACCGCCACGCTCGACGCAGCCTGGGCGGCCGGTGTCCGGTACTTCGACACCGCCCCGCACTACGGTGCCGGGCTCGCGGAACGGCGGCTGGGATCCTTCCTCGCCGGCACGGGCCGCCCGCGCGCCGAGTTCACCGTGTCCACAAAGGTGGGACGGCTGCTCGTGCCGGGCGACGCCGCCCTCGGGGACGAGGCGTTCCACGGCGAACGAGGGCTGGTCAGGGTACGCGACTACAGCGCCGAGGGCGTCTACCGTTCGCTCGCCGAGAGCCTTGAGCGGTCCGGTCTCGAAGCCTTCGACACGGTCCTGATCCACGACCCGGACGACCACTGGGAGGACGCGGTCACGGGGGCGTACCCGGCTCTGGCCCGGCTGCGTGACCAGGGAGCGGTGCGGGCGATCGGCGCGGGCATGAACCAGACGGCGATGCTCACCCGCTTCGTCACCGAGACCGACCTCGACTGCGTACTCGTCGCCGGCCGCTACTCCCTGCTGGACCGCAGCGCCGCCGACGTGCTGCTGCCGCTGTGCGCCGAGCGCGAGGTGGGCGTCCTGGTCGGCGGCGTCTTCAACAGCGGCATCCTCGCCGACCCGTCCCCGGGCGCCACCTACGACTACGCCCCGGCCCCCGACGAAGTGCTGCGCCGCGCCCGGTCCCTGAGCGAGCGGTGCGCAGCCCGCGGGGTGCCGCTGGCCGCCGCCGCACTGCAGTTCCCGCTGCGCCACCCGGCGGTCACCGGTGTGGTCCTCGGCGCGCGCAGTCCACTGGAGGTCACGGAGAACATCGCGCACGCCACGGCGGAGATCCCCGCGCAGTTGTGGGCGGAACTCGACGCCCTGGCGGGGGCCCGGCCATGACACGGATCGACGCACACCACCACGTCTGGCGGCCCCGGCCCGCGACGCCTGTGGCAGAGACGGCTCCGAGAGCGCCCAGGACCGCTTCCGGCCCGAGCCGTCGCCCGCACGACTGGCTGGACGCCCCCGGCATGGCAGCGCTACGCCGTGACTTCACCCTCGACGACCTCGCACCGGGGGCCGCGGCAGCGGACATCGACCGTACGATCCTGGTCCAGGTCCTCCCCGACGCCGACGAGACGGCGGAGTTCCTGTCCCTGGCGGGGGCAGCGGACCTGGTCGCCGGTGTCGTCGGCTGGGCGGACCTCACTTCGGACCACCTCACGGACACACTGGCCGCCCTGCGGACGGGCACCGGAGGTGAACTCCTGGTAGGGATCCGCCACTTGGTGCAGGGGGAGGCGGACCCGGGCTGGCTGAACCGGGTGGGCGTCCGGCGCGGACTGGGCAGAGTGGCGGACGCGGGTCTCGCCTACGACCTGCTCACCCTCCCGCACCAGCTCCCCGCCGCCATCGCCACCGCACGGGCCCTGCCCGAGCTGACCTTCGTCCTCGACCACCTGTCCAAGCCGCCCATCGCCTCCGGCGAACTGCATCCGTGGGTCTCGCTGATCCGTGAACTGGCCGCCGAACCCAACGTGTTCTGCAAGCTGTCCGGCATGGTCACCGAGGCGGACCGCACCGGCTGGACCGTCGCGGATCTGCGACCGTACGCCGATGAGGTGCTGGACGCCTTCGGCCCGTCCCGTGTGATGTTCGGCTCCGACTGGCCGGTGTGTCTGCCTGCCGCCTCCTACGAGGAGGTCGTCCGCGCGGCCGAGGAAGTGACCGACCGGCTGACCGCCGCCGAACGTACCGAGGTCTTCGGAGGCACGGCGGCCCGCGCCTACCGACTGCGGAAGGAAAACCTGTGAAGATACGTCTGGCCTACGGGCAGTCGGGCCTCGACATCGAGGTGGATCCGCGGACGGCGACCGTCGTCGAACCCGTTCACCACGAGGCCGCCGCGGACCAAATGGCCGTACTGCGCGAGGCGTTGCGCGCCCCCGTCGCCGGGCCCCCGCTGCGCGAACGGGTGCGACCGGGGCAGACGGTGGCGATCTCGGCCTGCGACGGCACCCGCCCCCAGCCGCGCCATCTGATGATCCCCGCCGTCCTCGCCGAACTCGAAGGGATCGTCCGGCTGGAGGACGTGGTGATCCTCGTCGCCACCGGCACCCACCGGGGCAACGGCGAGGCGGAACTGCGCGAGATGTTCGGCGACGAGGTCGTGGACGCCGTACGCATCGTCAACCACGACGCCCGCGACCCCGGACGACTGACCTGGATGGGGACGTACGGCAACGGCGTCCCGGTCTGGCTGAACCGTGCGTGGGCCGAGGCGGACGTCCGCATCACCACAGGCTTCGTCGAACCGCACTTCTTCGCCGGCTTCTCGGGCGGTCCGAAACTCGTGGCCCCCGGCCTGGCCGCGCTGGAGACGGTCCTCGTCCTGCACGACGCGGCCCGCATCGGCGACCCGCGCGCCACCTGGGGCAACACGCACGGCAACCCCGTCCACGACGACGTACGGGCCATCGCCGAAGCGACCAGAGTCACCTTCTCGCTGGATGTGGTGCTGAACCGGGACAAGGACATCGTGGCCGCCTTCGGGGGCGATCTGGCGCCGATGCACGCCGCGGCCACGGCCACGGCGAAACGCATGGCGATGCGGCCGGTCGAGGCGCCGTTCGACGTCGTCGTCACCACCAACTCCGGCTTCCCGCTGGACCAGAACCTCTACCAGGCGGTCAAGGGCATGTCCGCCGCCTACCAGGTGGTCAAACCCGGCGGCATGATCGTCTGCGCAGCCGAGTGCCGCGACGGCTTCCCCGACCACGGCTCCTACCGGGAGGTGCTGGCCTCCGCTCCGTCCCCGCAGGCGCTGTTCGACGACATCAGCGCCCGCACCGAAACCGTGCCCGACCAGTGGCAGGTACAGATCCAGGCACGTATCCAGTCCGGCAGCCGCGTCGTCATGCACACCGGTTTCCTGAGCGACGCCGAACTGGCCACCGCCCACCTGCGACAGACCCGCGACATCTCGGCCACCGTCGCCGAGGCGCTGGCCGCAGCGGGCCCCGGCGCCCGTCTCTGCGTCCTGCCCGAAGGGCCGCAGACCATCCCGTACGTCGGCAGGAGCGGGGCATGAGCGGGGTACTGGACCTCGGCTTCGCCCGGCTTGACCTCGCCCGCGAGGCCCGGCAGGGACTCCCCGAGGTCGTCTACGGGCCCGGAAAGACAGTCGAGCAGATCAGCGGCATCGTCACCGGCCTGCTGGGACACAACACCGGTCCTGTCCTCGTCACCCGGATCGAGGCGGAGACCGCCGAGGCCGTCATGGCACGGCTGGATCCGGGCGCGCACGACGAGGAAACGCGAGGCCCGGGGCCGTACGACGGTCAGCCATACGACCCGGGAACGTACGACGGTCAGCCGCACGGCCCGGGAACGTACGACGCCGAGGCCCGGCTGCTGTGCTGGCGGCCCTCTCCGGCCGGGGACTTCTCCGTGACGGTGGTGGCAGCCGGCACCTCGGACCTGCCTGTCGCCGCCGAAGCCGTCGCCGTGGCCGCCGCCGTCGGCCTGGACACCACCGCCATCCACGACGTGGGTGTGGCCGGCCTCGACCGGATCCTCCAGGTGCGCGACCGGCTCCAGGCCGCCGACGCGTTGATCGTCGTGGCCGGGATGGAGGGCGCCCTCGCCAGTGTCGTGGGCGGTCTGGTGCGCGCACCGGTCGTCGCGGTGCCGGTCTCCACCGGGTACGGCGCGTCCCTGGAGGGCGTCACCGCACTGCTCGCCATGCACGCCTCCTGTGCTGCCGGGGTGACCGTGGTCAACATCGACTCCGGCTTCTCGGCCGCGATGGCGGTCCACCGCATCGCCCAAAGCCGTGTGACCCCACAAAGCCGTGTGAACACACCCGGAGGCCACCGGTGATCGTCTGGATCAACCCGTTCACCGGGCTGGCCGGAGACATGCTCCTGGCCGCCCTCATCGACGCCGGAGCACCGCTGGACGCGATCCGGGCCTCGATCGCCGCCACGGGGCTCACCGGTTGGGAACTGACCGCCGAGCACGTCACCGACCACGGGCTGGCCGCCACCCGGATCCATGTGAACGTCACCGACCCGTGCACCGAGCGCCAGGCCGCCGAAGTCATCCACCTCGCCTCCCGGGCCACCCCCGAACCTGTCGCCGCCCTCGCGGTCGCCGCCGTGACCGCCGTTGCCGAGGTGGAGGGCCGCCTGCACGGCGCCGACCCCGCCACCGTCCACCTCCACGAACTCGGCGGCCACGACACCCTGGTCGACATCGTCGGCGTCGCGGCCGCCCTGCATGCCCTGGGCGTCATCGACGTCTTCAGCGCACCGCTCCCGCTGGGCAGGGGGCGGGTGGCCTCGGCGCACGGAGTACTGCCCTGCCCGGCACCCGCCACGCTGGCGCTGCTCGCCGGAGCGGCTGTCATGGGAAGCGATCTGCCCGGCGAGACGGTGACGCCCACCGGCGCCGCACTGCTGCGCGCGCTCGGGGCGCGGTACGAACCGCCGCCATCCATGACCCTGGGCCGCACCGGGTACGGGGCGGGCACTCGCCGCCTGCCGGACCGGGCCAATGTCACGGCGGTGACCCTGGGAGTCCCCGCCCCGGCAGCTTCGAGCCAGGACCCTCCGGCGGAAGACGTCGTCGTTCTCGAGACCAACCTCGACGACGTCACCGGCGAGATCCTCGGACACACCATCACCCGGGCGATGGAGTCCGGTGCTCTCGACGCCTGGGTGACGCCCGCCGTGATGAAAAAGAGCCGCCCCGCGCACGTGTTGCACATCCTGACCACCCGCCAGGACGAGCGTCGGATGCGCGACCTCGTACTGTCGGAGACCGGCAGCCTCGGCATCCGCCGCGTCGCCGCCACCCGCACCGCGCTGCCGCGGGACTTCGAGACCGTGCACGTGGACGGCCACCCGGTTCGGATCAAGCACGGTCCGCACGGCGCCAAACCCGAACACGACGACCTCGCCGCCGTTGCCGCAGCCCTTGGCCTGCCCCTCCGGACCGTGGCGGCACGCGCACTCGCGGAGAGCGGTCGGACCGCCGCCCCTCAGCACACCGACCTTCTCGCAGGAGGACAACCATGACCGTCCCAGACGAGGGAGCGGCCGCACTCGCACACGCCGACGTCCTCGCCGACCGGCTTCTGGACCGCATGCGCGTCATCGGCGCCGTCGCCGTGGCCTATTCGGGCGGCGCGGACTCCGCCCTCGTGCTCGCCGCCGCCGTACGTGCCGTCGGCCCGGAGCGGGTTCTCGCCGTCACCGCCGTGTCGGAGAGCCTGGCCGCCGGTGAACTGCCGCATGCCCGCCGCCTGGCCACAGACCTCGGCGTCACTCACCTCACCCCGCGCACCAGCGAACTGACCCGTCCCGGCTACCGCGCCAACGGCCCCGACCGCTGCTACTTCTGCAAGTCCGAGGTCCTGGACACCATCACCGGGCTCGCCCACGACCACGGATACGAGCGGGTGGCCACCGGAACCAACGCGGACGACGCCCGGGACCCCCACCGCCCGGGCATCAGGGCCGGCCGGGAACGCGGCATCCACACCCCGCTCCTCGACACCGGCCTGACCAAGGCGGAGGTGCGCCTGCTGAGCAGCCACTGGTCACTGCCGACCTGGAACAAACCCGCGACGCCCTGCCTGGCCAGCCGCATCCGCTACGGCATCGAGGTCACCCCGCACCGCCTGGCCCGCGTCGACCGAGCCGAGACCGCGGTGCGCGCGCTCCTGGCCGACGCCGGACTGACAGTGACCGACCTCCGGGTCCGCGACCTGGGAGACACCGCCCGCCTGGAAGTGGACGCCTCGCTCGTCGACCGGATCTCCGCGCTCCCCGGGCTCGCGGGGGCGCTGGCGGACGCAGGCTTCGCCGAACTGCCCCACCGGGTTGAGCCCTTCCGATCGGGACGGCTCAACTCCGAGGCCTCAGGCCTTGGCGCGGCGCCCTGGTGAACAGCGCGATTCGAAAAACGGAGAAGCTGCCCGCGGCCGAGCAGACCGTCTGAACCCCTGGGAACGACGAAGCCACCGTCCGGACCGCCCCGGTGCACGTCCCGGTGGCGGCTGACGAACCACAAACCGCGTCACTTTACGTGACGAGCCGGCTCCTCCGTAGACCACCGTCAGTTCTCGGGGTCAGTGGCGCCGCCAGGTCGGCCGAGCGCCCGCTGACGCAGATCCCCCTTCGACAGCAGCTCCCAGCAGAGATCTCCGGAGGCAAGGGTCACCCTCCAGGAAGCGAAGGACACCGCCAACCGATCAAGCACAGGGGGCAGAGCAGCAGGAACAAGCCCACACTCACGTGCGATCCGGTCCAGCTCGACGCACCCACGACCAGTCAAGGAGTCCGCGTGCGCCGCAAGACAGAGGGCGACCAACCGCAGAGACGGGTCACTGGTATCCACACACCTGCCGCCGTCCGTACGCAGCGCCCAGTCAGCAGCGCGCCTACGGTCCGGCCGTGCCGGAGACTGGGCGAACAGCGCACCGTCGAGGATCTGGACGACCATCCCCCTGGCCGCGCTCTCCGGCGCCGTCGGCATTCCCCGGAGCCACCGCTCTCGCTCAAGTTCGTCCCACGGGAGCGGATCACGATCGAGGCGAAGGCTGCGCAGGACGCCGGCCGACAAGCGAACCTGCCCTTCGGAGTCCATGCGCAGTGCGCACTGCATGGCGAGGAGCCTGGCCGCAGCTCCGACATGGGCGGGCAGGGCGGCAGCCAAGTAGCTGAGCATCTCTCGCACCCGAATCTGGTCACCCGGCCCTTTGGGACATCGTCTGCGTCGGCGCAACGTGAGGTCGGGCAACGTCGCGGCCGCGCGCAGGACGGTTTCCGGAACCACGGCGGCCTGCTCCGTCACCGACGCGCAGGCCGTGCAGGCATCCGCGAGGCGCCAGAGCCGTCCACCTCGCTCGCGGGCGAGAAGCAGACGGATGGGGCCGGCACAGCCTCGGTGACGGGGGTGCCAGCGGCAGCCACGCTCGTGACACTGACAGGTACGCAGGTGCGGCGGCAGAACGTCGCCGCGGGCATGTCCGGCAAGATGCTCAAGCACCGCGGAGCGCGCGGACACCCCAGCCAGCAGCACGCCTCGGTGATCGCACTGCCGACACACGAGCCGCGGCCCCCCGGAGCCGGGCCGCAACTCCACAGTCCAGGCACGCCGGGCTGCCGGGCGTGCTGTGCAGAGCCTCATGGGCGCGCGCTCCTTCCGATTCCATCCCACACCTCGGAGATCAAGAACGACCTAACGGAGTCCTACTAAGCGGCTGTCCCGTAATGATCAGCGGTGAAACGGGGGCGTGGTCGCGTGGGGTGCGGGCACCTGCGTCATCCGGCGAGGGTGAGGTTGTGCAGACGGGCGATACCACTGGATCTTCCAGTCCTTCTTCCGGGCACGGACGTGCTCGACGCGAGCGCGGACTTCGCGGTGAGAGACGTCGTTCCTCCTTCCAGGCCAGGAGTCCAGCCTGGCCGGGTTCGCGGCGATGCGGGATGACCAGCCCGGTGCCCTGGTAACCGTGGTCCGCGATGACCGTTGTCCCGCCGACGGCGTCCTTCGTGCTCGACAGTGCCCACACCATGCAATCGTTGCGCTGAAGCCGCTGCCACTCAATAAGGGCTGGTCAGGCCCACTCTCATTTACAACTCCACACATCCGAGCTACTGCGATGACTGTGAAAGTGATAGTGCGCAGGTCAGAGGCCTTGTGAACTCTCACTTTCAGCGGCGGCTCTCAACCGCGAGGACGGTGCGCCGTGGCGGACCGGGGACACCACTCCTTCAGGAGTGCTTACTGACGCCGTTGCCCGAGGATGCAGAACTCGTTGCCCTCGGGGTCCGCCAGGACGACCCACGACTGTTCGCCCTGGCCGATGTCGACACGCTGTGCGCCGTGCGCCACCAGTCGGGCCACCTCGGCGTCCTGGTCGTCGGGCCTGAAGTCGAGGTGCAGTCGGCTCTTGGACTTCTTGCTCTCGGCGAGCCGCACGAAGTCGATCCCCGGCAGGCGGTCCGGCGCCGGACGGATCTCGAACTCGTCGTCGGAGGAGTGGACCACCACCCAGCCGAGAGCCGTGGCCCACCACTGGCCCAGGGCCGCCGGGTCCTCCGAGTGCACGATTACCTGTTCCCATTCCAAGGTCATCCGCAGAGCTTAGACCGGCCGGAGCCCCGGAAAACAGGTGCTCAGGGCGTCAGACCCGGCTGGCGGTGGCCGTGTCGGCGGACAGCCGCTGTGCGACGTAGATCGGGAGGACCGAGAGGAGGACGAGCACCGCGGCCACCACGTTGACGACCGGCGCCTGTTGGGGCCGGGTCATGTTGTTGAAGATCCAGATCGGGAGGGTCTCGATGCCGGGTCCGGCGGTGAAGGTGGTCACCACGATCTCGTCGAAGGACAGCGCGAACGCGAGCAGTCCGCCGGCCAGGAGCGCCGAGCGCACCAGCGGGAAGGTGACGTCGACGAAGGCGCGGAAGCTGTCGGCGCCCAGGTCCATCGCGGCTTCCTCGTACGACCCGGAGGTGCGCCTGAGGCGGGCGACGACGTTGTTGAAGACGACGACGATGCAGAAGGTGGCGTGCCCGACGATCACCGTGAACAGGCCGAGGCCCACGCCGAGCGGCTCAAGTACCGTGCTGAACGCCGAGTTGAGGGCGATGCCCGTGACGATGCCGGGCAGTGCGATCGGCAGCACGACCACGAAGGAGATGGCGCCGCGGCCGAAGAAGCGGTACCGGGCGACCGCGAAGGCGATCAGGGTGCCGAGCACCAGGGCGATGGCGGTGGCACCGAGGCCGGCCTTCACCGAGACCCAGAGCGCCGCGCGGGCACCGGAGTTCTGCCAGGCGACGGACCACCAGTGCAGGGTCAGGCTCGACGGCGGCCAGCTCGCGCTGCGGTCCGGGTTCAGGGAGTTGACGAGGACGAGCAGGAGCGGGACGTAGATCACCGCGAAGCCGAACCCGGCGGCCACGCGCAGGGCGATGCGCGCGGAACGGGAGAGTTGCACGACGGGCTCCTCTACAGACTGCTCAACGCGCCCGTGCGGCGCATCGCGAGCAGATACACGACGATCACGACGACGGGGACGGTGCCGAGGGCGGCGGCCATGGGCAGGTTGAGTTCGATGTTGGAGTAGACGAGGTTGCCGATGAGCTGGGTCTTGCCGCCGACGATCTGCACGGTGATGTAGTCGCCGAGGCTGAGCGAGAAGGTGAAGATCGACCCGGCGGCGACGGACGGCAGCACCATCGGCAGCACGACCGACCGGAAGGTGCGCCCGGTCCGCGCGCCCAAGTCGGCCGACGCGTCAAGGAGGTTGGCGGGCAGCTGCTCCAGCGCGGTGTGGATCGGCAGGACCATGTAGGGCAGCCAGAGGTAGGTCAGAGTGAGGACGGCGGCGGGGAGTCCGAACCCCGGGCCGCTGAGCCCGAACGGCTTCAACATCCAGTCGGCCAGGCCGCCTTGGGACAGGATGAGCCGCCACGCGTACACCTTGACCAGGTAACTGGCCCACAGCGGGGTCAGGATGGCGACCACTAGCAGCGGGCGCCACTTGGGCTTGGCGACACGGGCCGTGTAGAAGGCGAGCGGGAACGCGATCACCGCGCACAGGACCGTGACCGAGAGCGCGACGCCGATGCTGCGCAGGATGACCTGGCGGTACACGGGCACCGTGAACAGCTCGTGGAAGTTGTCGGTCGACCAGACCTTCACGACCTCGGAGGTGAAGGAGTCCGTCGTCCAGAACGCGGAGACGAACAGCACGCTCAGCGAACCGAGATAGAGCACGGCCAGCCACAGCAGGGGTGCGGTGAGCAGCAGGGAGAGCCGCAGCCGGGGGCGCCGGTACAGCGCCCCCGCGGTCCGGTTCAGCAGGGACATGTCTCAGCCCTTGATCTCGGTCCAGGCCTGTACCCACTTGGCGTACGGCACGCACTTGACGTCGGAGCGGCCGTCGAGGCACTGCTCGATGGGCGTGTTCCAGAAGGCGATGTTCTTCCAGTACGCGGTGTCGGCGGCGTGGTAGGTGGTGCAGAAGTTCTTGTCGCTGGTCTCCTCGCAGGCCTTGGAGTTGGCGGGGGCCTCGCCGAAGTACTCGGCGACCTGGGCGTTGACCTTCGGTGAGACGATCCAGTTGAGCCACTTGTAGGCGCAGTTGGGGTGCTTGGCCTTGGCGGAGATCATCCAGGTGTCGGACCAGCCGGTCGAACCCTCCTTGGGCACGAAGGCCTTGATCCTGGCGCCCTCGTCGGCGGTGAGGTTGGCGATGACCTGCCAGGTGGTGCCGACGACGGAGTCGCCGCTCTTGAAGGCGGAGATCTCCTTGAGGTAGTCGCTCCAGTACTCGCCGATGTCCGCGTTCTGCTTCTTCAGCAGGGCGACGGCGGCGTCGAACTGGGTCTGGTCGAGCGCGTAGGGGTCCTTGATCTTCAACTCGGGCTTGGTGGCCTTGAGATAGAGGGCCGCGTCGGCGATGTAGATCGGCGAGTCGTACGCGGTGACATGGCCCTTGTACTTGGAGGCGTCGTCGAAGACCGCGGCCCAGGAGGTCGGGGCGGGCGTGACCTTCTGGGTGTTGTACATCAGCAGGTTGGCGCCGCGGCCGTGCGGGATGCCGTAGGCCTTGCCCTTGACCGAGTTCCAGGCCTGGAGCTTCAAGTCCGGGAAGATGTCCTTGTAGTTGGGGACCAGACTCGTGTTGACGGGGGCCGCGTCGCCGGAGGCTATGAGGCGCAGGGAGGCGTCGCCGGAGGCGGAGACGGCGTCGTACTCGCCGGTCTTCATCAGTTTGACCATCTCGTCGGAGCTGGCGGCGACCTTGGAGTTGACCTGGCAGCCCGTCTGCTTCTCGAAGTCGCCGACCCAGTTGACCTTGGGGTCGTTGGAGCCGTCCTCGACATAGCCGGCCCAGGCGATCAGATTGACCTCGCCCTCGCTCTTGCCGAGCTTCGACTGGGCTTTGAGGTCAGGGGGGTTGAGGCCGCCGCCCGACGAGTTGCTGCCGGAGGAGCCGCAGGCGGTGGCGGCGAGCAGGACGGCGGCACAGGCCGTCACCTGGAGGGTTCGGGTGAGACGCACGGCGTTCTCCATGGGTGAAGGAGATGGGTGAAGGAGCGAGCGGGGTCAGCGGGGGTCGGGGACGTGCACCGTGTGGCGTCGGTGCCATTGCAGTAGCACCCGGCTGCCGCGGTAGGCGGCCACGTCCTCGGCGGAGGTCTCCAGGTTCTGCTGGAGGGCGGTGAGCCGGCCGCCGGCGTCGAGGTCGACGAGGAAGCGGGTGGAGTCCCCGAGGTAGACGACCTCGGCGACGGTGCCGGCGGCGCTCTCGTGGTCCGGTTCGCCGGTCTCGGCGGAGTCCTTGAGGACGCGGATCTTCTCGGGCCGGATGCTGTAGGTGCCGGTGGTGCCGACGATGCGCTCGGCCGCCTCGCCCGCCAGCAGGTTGGAGGTGCCGACGAAGGACGCGACGAACGGGGTCGCGGGACGCTCGTAGACCTCGGCGGGGGTGCCGACCTGCTGGATGCGGCCCTGGTCGAAGACGGCGATGCGGTCGCTCATCGTCAGGGCCTCCTCCTGGTCGTGGGTGACGAAGACGAAGGTGATGCCCACCTCCCGCTGGAGCGCCTTGAGTTCGACCTGCATCTGCTCGCGCAGTTTCAGGTCGAGGGCGCCGAGCGGTTCGTCGAGCAGCAGCAGACGGGGGCGGCCGACGAGGGCGCGGGCGAGGGCGACGCGTTGCCGCTGGCCGCCGGAGAGTTGGGCGGGCCGGCGGTTGCCGTAGCCCTCGAGTCGTACTTCGGCGAGGGCTGTCCGGGCGCGGACCAGTCGTTCGGCCTTGGCGACCTTGCGGACTTTGAGGCCATAGGCGACGTTCTGCTCGACAGTCATGTGCGGGAAGAGGGCGTAGTCCTGGAAGACGGTGTGGACGTCGCGCTCGAAGGGGGCGAGGCCGGTGACGTCCTGGCCGGCGAGTTCGATGGTGCCGCCGGTGGGGCTCTCGAAGCCGGCGATCATACGGAGCACGGTCGTCTTGCCCGAGCCGGACGGGCCGAGCATCGAGAAGAACTCGCCGTCCCTGATCTCCAGGTCGACGCCGGCCACGGCGGTCGTCTCGCCGAACGACTTCCGCAGATCCCGCAGCCGGATCGCAATCCCCTCCATGGGCGGGAACCTTTCTGGTGCTCTGTGACGTTGCACGGAAACATATGAAGTCATAGTTCAAAGCTCAAGGCCCCCTTAGGGTAAAGCTTGAGTCAACGTGCAAGGTGGTGGCCGTGAACCAGCAGCAGCACCTCAACGGCGGCGCCCGAAAAGCCGTCTTCGCCCCGGTCGACAACCGGGCGCGGGTCGACGCCGTCGTCAGCCGGCTCGGGGACGCCATCGAACTCGGACTGCTCGCCGACGGCGAGCAGCTGCCGGGCGAGAGCGAGCTCGCCGGGCAGCTCGGTGTGTCCACGGTGACCCTGCGGGAGGCACTGATGGCGCTGCGGCAGCAGGGGCTGGTCACCACCCGGCGCGGGCGCGGCGGCGGCAGCTTCGTGTCGCTGCCCGAAGTGCCGGGCGAGGAGCGGCTGAAGGTCCGGCTGCGCGGCTGGAGCACCGAGGAGCTGCGTGACCTCGGCGACCACTGGGCCGCTCTGTCCGGCACCGCGGCCCGGCTCGCCGCGGAGCGCACCGAGCCCGAGGATCTCGTACAACTTCGGCGTACGGCCGTGGAGTTGACGCACGCCGAGGATGCGGCGGCGCGCGGCCGGGTGTACGGCCGGTTCCATGTCGAGCTGGCCGCCGCCGCGCAGTCGGCCCGGCTCACCCGGGAACAGGTGGCGTTGCAGACCGAGGTCGGGGCGCTGCTGTGTCTCGTGCTCGGCAGCGACGAATATCGTGAGGAAGCCGCAGACCGTCACCGCTCCGTAATCTCGGCCGTGCAAGATGGGGCCCACGATTCGGCCAGGGAGCTGGCCGAGCGGTGCGTGCAGGAATCGACGGCGCGGCTGATCGCCGAGCGGCTGGCCCTGTAGCCGTCGCCGCGTCCGCTCCCCGTCTGCTGGAGGGCACGCATGAGCCTCGCGACGGCACCGCCGGCCACGGCACCCGAGCAGTCCGTCGCGGCGGGGGTCCGCTCGGCCCTGGAGTCCGTCTTCGACGCCGTGGCCGCCACCCGCGCCGACACGACGGCCCTGCTCGCCAAGGTGTCCGCACAGGGCCGCCGCCCGGCGACCGTGGACCTCGCGGCGCTGCGCCCGGGCCTCCATCTCCGGCTGGCCCGCCACGAGTTGGTGTCCGGCGTCGGCTTCGTGGCCGCACCGGGGCTGCTGAGCGACGTGCCGGCCTGGCTGGAGTGGTGGCAGACCACGTCCGACGGGGGCATCCGGCCGCTGCTGCTCGACCTCGATCCCGAGCACTCGGCCTACGCCGACTACACGCACTGGGACTGGTTCGCGCTGCCCCGTGACACCGGCGAGCGGGCGGTCGCCGGACCGTACGTCGACTACCTCTGCTCGGACGAGTACAGCCTCACCCTGTCCGCGCCGGTGGATGTGGAGGGACGGTTCGCGGGGGTGGCCGCGGCGGACGTGTACCTACGGCACTTCGAGGCGGCCGTGATGCCGATGCTGCGTCAACTGCCCGGTCCGGCACGGCTGGTGAACGCGCGGGGCCGGGTCGCCGCGTCCACCGACCCGCGTCATCTGGTCGGTTCGCTCAGCAAGGGTCCGGACTTCGCGGAGGCGCTGGCGGCGGGCCGGGCGGGGTATGCGCGCGGGCTGCGGCTGGTGCCGTGCGACGGGGTGCCGTTGGTCCTGGTCGTCGCCGAGCGGTGACCGAACTCGCGTGGTGATGGCGCGAGTTGAGGTGGTGGCGGAACCCGCCCAGTCGTGCCGCGGGTCGGGTGGTGCTCACTCTGCCGCCGGGACCACCCTCAGGTGTCCCGCGCCGCGTCCCGGCCTGCGCGTCCTGGGCGGCGGGGTGCGGCGGGCCTCGCGCAGGACCAGTGTCAGACGCGTGTAGCCCATGTTCTCAAGGGTCTTGGGGGTCTCGCCGACGACCCGGCAGTCCGTGGCACCCCAGCGCGGGTCGGGGTGCAGCACCGGACGGACCGCGCCGTCGTGTTCCACGGCCCCCTCGCCCACCGCGCGGATCCAGTGCGGCAGGCCCTGCCGGTAGGCGGCCTCCATGATCGGGTCCTGGGCGATGTCGCGGCGGATCGCCTGCAGGCCGTGATCGTGGCCGTGGGTCTCCACGACGGAGGCGAAGTGGGCCAGCATCGGCAGGCACCAACTCGACTCGTGCTCACCGAGAACGGTGCTCGCGTCGGGGTGGAAGAGCACGAACCGAAGGAAGTTGTCGCCCGGCATGGCCGTCGGATGCGAACCGACCGCCCGGAAAAGTGACTTGAACGCGCCGTTGGTCAACACCACGTCCCAGCGGTGGTCCATGACGACGGAGGGAAAAGGGACGGCCTCCAACAGTGTGGCGTAGTCCAGCAGATACGCCTGGGCCTCGGGACTCTCGGGGGCGGGCCGCGGTGCGGACCGCTGCCCACCTGCCTGATACGCCATCGGGAGGTCACCCCTCTTGCCTATGCGGCCTTCTCGCGGCGCCCTGATCCTGCTGCCCCGACTCTTGCCGTGTCAACTATCGTGGCATTTCATGATGGTTGACGGCTGAAATTGGCCACAGTTGTGGCGAGACCTGGATGCGAGTTCGAACGAACCGCTACCCTCCGGGATGTTCACGGCCACCATTTGTGAGAAGCCTGTGAGAGACGTAGGAGATCTGTCGGTGTCGGATGGCTTCGAGGTACCGGGCACGACGGCGAACGCCGTGCTGCCCGCCGTCGTCGACCGCGTCACCGCGCTCGCCGAGCGGCTCGACGTCCCGCAGGCCGAGGTCTTCCACATGGGCCGGCTCTCCGTGGCCTCCGGTGTCCCCGACTCCGTGGTCAGGGCCCTGCTGAGCGGTCGCCCCGCGGGCGAGCCCGATGTGCAGGCGCGGTTCCTGCAGCGCCTCGGACTGTTGCGCCGCACCAGGCTCAAGCCCAACGGGCGCAAGTACACCCAGCAGGAGATCGCCGACGGCGCCGGCATGTCCCGCCAGCAGGCGGGTGCGCTCATCAACGGCGACCGGCGTCCCACCATGGAGCACTGCGACGCACTCCAGCGGTTCTTCCGGGTGCATGCCGGATTCCTCACGGCCGAGGATCCCGAGGCCCTCGCGGGCGCCCTGCAGCGCACCGAGCAGGAGCTGTTGCAGAAGCTCGCCGACCGCGAGCGGGCGGCGGCCGAGGCCGCGGGAGACCCGCTGGAGAGGCTGCTGCAGGACCACGGGGTGCGCGGAATCGCCTGGCGTGCCGCGCAGTTGCCCACCGACCAGCACCGCGACAAGGTCGCCGAGTGGCTGGACATGCTCCTGGAGAGCGTGAAGCGTCCCGAGTCGTGATCCGGGTCCGCACGGCCGGGAATTGACGGATCGTCAGGTCGCGCTGCGCTCGCTCGCCTCCCGCAGGTCCCGTTCCAGGGCGCCGCTGTGTGCCGTGGTGTCGGGCCGGCCCTCGCACAGGAGGTCGCGCCAGTGCTCGCGGCTCCAGTGGGCCGGGGTGGTGGTACCGGTGAATTCCGCGACCAGGGCGAGGAATCGGGCCGGGTCGGTGTGGAACGGGAAGTGCCCCGCCCCCTCGAAGATCTCCAGCCGGCTGCCCGGCATCGCCTCGTGGGCGCCGTAGGCGTGGCGTACCGGCACCACGCTGTCGCGGTCGCCCCACAGCAGCATGGTCGGCATGCCCTCGGTCAGATAGCAGCGGTCGAGCATGGTCACCACCTGGCCGCGCCAGTCGACGACCGCGCGCAGGGTGCGGATGAAGGCGTTGCGGGCGGTCTCGTCGGGCAACGCGTCGACGAGGGTGAGGAGTTCTGGGGCATCCTGGCCGAGATCGGTGTCGAGGAGTCTCATCAGGCCCACGGCGAGGCCGACTTGGAGGCGCATGCCGGGCAACCGCAGCGCGGACAGGGCGAGATGGGAACCCGGAAGCGTGACGAGCCGTAGCACGGGGTTGACCTCGCGGCCCACGCCGCCCGCGCTGACCAGGACGAGCCGTTCGGTGCGTTCGGGGAACTGGTAGGCGAACTGCATCGCCACTCCGCCGCCCAGCGAGTGCCCGAGCAGGGTCGCGGACTCGATGCCGAGGGTGGTGAGCAGATCGCGCACGCCGTTCGCATAGGCGGCGACCGAGTAGTCGGCCCGCGGTTTGTCGGAGGCGCCGTGGCCGAGGAGGTCGGGGGCGATCACCGTGTGGGTGCGGGCGAGGTGCGGTATCAGCTCGGCCCAGGTGGCCGAGGAGTCGCCGATGCCGTGGATGAGGACGAGCGCCGGGCCCTCGCCGGCCATGCGGAAGGCACGCCGGTATCCGTGCACGACGCGGTACTGGAGCGTGAGTTCTTCGTCGCCCACCGGGCGCAGCCGTGCGGCGCGCGCCGGGCGCCGTGCCGGGACGTCCTCCACGCACTCGCCTCCCGTTCACCTGGCCGCCCGCGGACGGCCGAAAGCCCTTCCCCTCAGCGTAGGGCCGCTGTCCCACCGGGGATTTCGGGGACGTTTCGCCTCCGCTAAGCGGGCGAACCGGGGCCGGGGGAAACGGGATTGTCAGTGGCAGGCGGCAAGCTGGAGTCGTGCCACCGCCGTGCGGGGGCGCACGACGCCGATCAGGGGAGAGCCGTCCTATGCAGACCGCAGTGATGACCGACCGCGAGCGCGCCGCCGTCCAGGCCTATCTACGGCTGCTGCACACGGTCAGAGCCGCCTTCGACGGCCCCCCGGGCGACCCACGCCCGGTCCTGGTCCCACCCTCGGTACTGGCCGAGGCGGACCAGGCCCTGACGGACGCCGGACTCGCGGGCAACGAGGGGGCGCTCTTCAGGTTGCTGGAGAGCTGGTGCCCGGAAGGGTGAGGGGGTTCAGGGATGCGGGACCGTGATCGCCGTGGCGACCAGTCCCCGTCGTACGGTCCAGCGGCCCTCGAAGGTGTCGAGGCGCTCGCCGCCGACCACCGGGCCGGGGACGAGGAGGCGGGCGCGCAGGCCGCCGCGTGGTTCGTCGCCGGGGTCCGCGAAGAGTTCGATGTCGGCCTCCGAGAAGTCCAGCCACTTCCCGGTGAGGGGGAACCAGGCCTTGTAGACGGACTCCTTGGCGCTGAACAGGAGCCGGTCCCAGTGCACGGCCGGCAGTTGTGCCGCGAGCCGCGTCAGCCGTTCCTGTTCGGCGGGCAGGAAGACGGAGGGGAGGACGCCGTCGGGGAGCGGTGCATGGGGTTCGGCGTCGATGCCGAGCGAGGCGAGGTCGGTGGCGCGGGCCAGCGCGGCGGCGCAGTAGCCGTCGCAGTGGGTCATGCTGCCGATGAGACCGGCGGGCCAGATCGGCGCGCCGTGGGCACCGGGCAGGATCGGCTGCGGGGGCACGCCGAGCTTCTCCATGGCGCGCCGGGCGCAGGCCCGTACGGCGGTGAACTCGCGCCGCCGCTTGAGCACCGCGCGGGCCACCCGGGCCTGTTCCTCGGGGTACAGCGGGGCGTCCTGGAACCCCTCGTCACCGTGTGTCTCCACGGTCACCACGGACTCCGGGAGCAGCTCCTCGATCACCGGCTCCGACCTCCATCGGCAGGATGCGGCGCAGTCGTCCCGGGGGCTCCGGGCGCTTCTGCCACTCGCGGGGGTATCCCACGGACACCTCTTCGAAGCGGACCCCCTCGTGGTGGGTGGTCCGCGGGATGTGGAGATGGCCGTAGACCATGGTGTCCACGCGGAATCTGCGGTGCCAGTCGGCGGTCAGGGTGGTGCCGCACCACATGGCGAACTCGGGGTACCACAGGACCTCGGTGGGGTGCCGGTCCAGGGGGTAGTGGTTGATCAGGACCGTGGGCAGGGTGTCGGGGATCTCGGTGAGCCTGCGTGCGGTCTCGGCGACCCGGGCCCGGCACCAGGCCTCGCGGCTGGGGTAGGGGTCGGGGTGCAGCAGGAACTCGTCGTTGCAGACGATGCCGGTGCCGTGCGCGTACTTCAGTCCCTCGTCCTTGGTGGCGCAGCCGGCCGGGAGGTACGAGTAGTCGTAGAGGAGGAAGAGCGGGGCCACGACGACCGGGCCGCCGGGGCCGTCCCAGACGGGGTAGGGGTCCTCGGGGGTGAGGACGCCGAGCTCCCGGCACAGGGCGACGAGGTGTTCGTAGCGGGCGACTCCGCGCAGTGTCACGGGGTCCTTGGGGTGGGTCCACAGTTCGTGGTTCCCGGGGGACCACAGGACCTTGCGGAAGCGGCCGGCGAGGAGTTCGAGGACCCAGCGGATGTCGGCCACGGTCTCGGCGATGTCACCGGCCACGATCAGCCAGTCGTCATCCGTGACGGGCCGCATGTTCCCGACCAGGGCGCGGTTCTCGGCGTACCCGATGTGCAGGTCGCTGATGGCCAGCAGCTGTCTGGCACCGCCGACCGTCGACTCCACCTCTCGCCCCCTCCGCCTCCGCGCACGAATGAGGCCACGAGATCACATCCCGCCGTTGCGCGACAAGACGGCGGGGCGGAGGGAGCGGTGGTCGGGACAGTGGTCGGAGCTGTCGGAGGAAGGCGGTCGGAGCGGCCCGGTGACGGGAGTTCGTGTGCCGGGTGGGCAGGATCTGGAAATCCGTAACACGGGCGTTGCACGCGGCACCCCTTGAAAGCCGTATGATCGCCCCAACACCACCGCCACGAACGCCTCTTCGCCGAGGGCGGTTTGGTGTCCCTCCAACCACCCTGGCCGGGCACGGCCTCGCTCCGCCGTGCCCGCGAACCCGAAAGGACGGCCCTGCATGGTCTCTCGCGTACGCGTCTGGCTCAACCGCACGTACGCGGAGAACGTGTTCTTCATGGATCAGCTGCGGAGAAATCCCAGCGATCGGGCCGTCGAGATCCATGCCACGCACGGCGACGCGGACTCCCCCGTACTGGCCGCCGCCGACACCGCCGACCTGGAGCCCGAGGGCCTGTCCCCGGCCGGATACGTCGAGTACGCCCTCGACCAGTGCGCCCGCCGCGGCATCGACGTGTTCGTGCCCCGGCTGCACCAGTCGGAGATCGTGGCGCACCGCGCGGACTTCGAGGCGGTGGGTACGGCACTGCTGGCGCCGACCCCCGAAGCCGTCGCCGTCTTCCACGACAAGGTGATCGCGTACGAGGCGGTCCAGGCGATCGGCGTGCCCGTGCCGCCGTGGTGGCGGGTCCGCACGGCGCCCGAACTCGTCGCGGCAGTCGAGGAGTTGGAGGCGGCCGGGCACAAGGCGTGCTTCAAGCCGGCGTCCGGTGCGGGCGGGGTGGGCTTCCGCGTGGTCACGCGCGCCCCCTTCTCGCTCATGCACCTCAACGGATTCCCGAGCCCCTACGTCCCGCTCGACACGGTCGTCGAGGCGCTGGAGCAGGCCGACGAGCAGGTCGACTGGCTGGTCATGCCGCGTCTGGAGGAGCCGGAGGTGTCGGTGGACTGCCTGACCGGTCCCGACAACCTGGTCCGGCTCGCCGTGGGCCGCACGAAGAACGGCCGTCGGCGCGGTTTCACCCTGCACGAGCAGTGGCTGGAGCCGGCCCGCCGGATCGCGGAGGGCTTCGGGCTGCACTACCTGTCCAACATCCAGTTCCGGATGTTCGGCGACAAGCCCGTGCTGATGGACGTCAACACCCGCCCCGCGGGCGGCCTGCACCAGCTGTCGCTGTGCGGGGTCAACGCCCCTTGGGCGGCCGTGCAGTTGGCGCTCGGCGAGGACCCTGGCACGATGGAGCCGCCGTTCCTGGGCGCGGACTACGCGGTGGTCTCGGGCCCCCGTCAGCTGCGTCCCGTGACGCTCCCGCACCAGCGCGCGGAGGAGTCGGAGCCGCTGCTCCCGACAGTGCCGGCGCAGACCGAGGCGGAGCCGGAGAGCACCCGCACACCGGAGTTGGGCAGCCGGGCGGCAGCCCGCGCCTAGGCCTCCCGGGTCTCCTCTTTCCCCTCCGCACCACAACTTCATACCGGCCTGGACCAATCATGGCGCAGCACCTTGACACCATGATTGGTCCAGACCAAATTGGTTGCGCACCTTCCTGCACTCCCGAACACCCCCATTCCTTCAGGGAGATCGCGTGCGCGACACACTCAGACGTTCCAGACGCAGGCTCCTTGCCCTGCTCGGTACCGCAGCCCTGGCCATGGCCGGGGCCATCGCTCTGCCCGGTACCGCACAGGCGGCCAACGTCCTGACCAACCCCGGCTTCGAGTCGGGTTCCCTGTCCCCCTGGTCCTGCACCGGAAACCTCGGCTCGGTGGTCTCCTCTCCGGTGCACGGTGGCTCCAAGGCCCTTGCGGGCGCGGTGAGTTCGAGCGACACCGCACAGTGCTCCCAGACGGTCGCCGTGCAACCGAACACGGCGTACTCGCTCAGCGGCTGGGTGCGCGGCAGTTATGTCTACCTCGGTGTCAACGGCGGTTCCTCGACGTGGACTTCGTCCCCGTCGGCGTACGCCCAGTTGACGACGTCGTTCACCACCGGCGCCTCGCAGACCAGCGCCACCATCTACGTCCACGGCTGGTACGCGCAGGGCACCTACTACGCGGACGACATCAGCCTCGACGGCCCCGGCGGTGGCGGTGGTGGCGACACCCAGGCCCCGACCGCGCCGACCGGACTGACCTCCACGGGCAAGACGTCCTCCAGCGTGTCCCTGTCGTGGGGCGCCGCGACGGACAACGTGGGTGTCACGGCGTACGACATCTACAGCGGTGCGAACCAGGTCCTCAGCGTCTCCGGTACGAGCGCCACGGTCAGCGGGCTCTCGTCCAGCACCGCGTACACGTTCACCGTGAAGGCGCGGGACGCGGCCGGGAACTCCTCCGCGGCGTCCAACTCCGTGAGCGTCACCACGGACGCGGGCACCGGCGGCGGCACCGGCTTCAAGCAGGCCGCGCCCTATCTGTACGAAGGGTGGGGCGACCCGCCCAACCCGGCGACGGTGATGGCCGCGACGGGCGTCAAGTGGTTCACGATGGCGTTCGTGCTGGACTCCGGCGGCTGCAACCCCGCCTGGGACGGCAGCCGGGCGCTGACCGGCGGCGTCGACCAGACGGCGATCAACCAGATCCGTGGGGCCGGCGGTGACATCGTGCCGTCGTTCGGCGGCTGGCAGGGCAGCAAGCTCGGCGCCAACTGCTCCTCCGCGAGCGCGCTCGCCGGGGCGCTGCAGAAGGTGATCAGCGCCTACGGCCTCAAGGCCATCGACATGGACATCGAGAACACGGACGAGTTCGAGAACGAGGCCGTCCAGGCGAAGATCCTCACCGCGCTGAAGACCGTCAAGGCCAACAACCCCGGCCTGAAGACGATCGTCACCTTCGGCACCTCGACCACCGGCCCGACGTACTACGGCAACCGGCTGATCGAGCAGGCGCAGTCCCTCAACGCCGGCATCGACGTCTTCACCATCATGCCGTTCGACTTCGGCGGCGGCTCCGACATGTACGGCAACACGGTCTCCGCGGCCGAGGGCCTGAAGACCAAGCTGAAGTCCACCTTCGGGTGGGACGACGCGACGGCCTACTCGCACATCGGCATCTCCGGCATGAACGGTCTCAGCGACCAGCAGGAGAACACCACTCCGGCGATCTGGACCCAGATCCGCGACTGGTCCAACTCGCACCACATCGCGCGGCTCGCCTACTGGGCCGTGAACCGCGACCGGCCGTGCGCCGGTGGCGGAGTGGTCAGCAACTGCTCCGGCATCAACCAGAGCACCTGGCAGTTCACGTCCATCACGGCCGGCTTCACCGGCTGAGCGTCAGCGTGGGGGTGCCCCGTCCGGGTACCCCCACGCCCGCGCCAACTCCCTGAGCCTGGGCGGCAGTTCAGTGGCCGGATCGGCGGTGCGGGCGGGCTGGACCCGGCCCGACTTGAGGGTGCTGCTCCAGTCGCCGAGCTGCGGCCGGTGGACGCCGTGGTCCTTGCTGCCGTAGTCGAGCATGCCGCTCTCCCAGGGCACACCGAGGTACTCGCACAGGCCGCGGGTCGACTTCTCCGGTTCGGCGGTGAGGTCCTCGTACGTCATCACATGGGCGTCGAGATGCTGCCGGGCCTCCTCCAACTTCTCGGCGTAGCCCAGGACTTCGGCGCGTATCGCCTCGTGGTCGGGGTCGTCCCGGCGGGCGGTGAGCGAGGCGACGACCGCACCGGGGTGGCGCAGCAGCAGGATGTAGCGGGCATGCGGCCAACATCGGTGCAGGCGGGGCCAGATGAGGGTGTTGGGCGGGGTCTTGTCGACGATGACGTCCTTGCCGCTGCGCTGCAGTTCGAGGTGGAGCACCCGGTCCCACAGGACGTGTTCCAGTTCCTCCTTGTCGAGCGCGAGCTCCCGCATGGCGTCGTCGCTGAACTCACGGGACAGATGGACGTGCAGGGTCCGCAGATGCATCTCGTGCGGGGCGCGGATCCGGCTGTGACTGTTCATCAGCACCCGCAGCAGCGTGGACCCGGAGCGCACGGACGACAGCACGAACACCGGCGAATCCACCAGGCGCGGGGCGCGCGGCGCGGTGTAGCCGTCCGCGGCCGGCCGGGGCGCGGGCATCGCGTCGAGCTGGCGGCGCGGCGGGCTGACCGCCTGCGCCATCAGCCTCCCCCGCCGCCTGAGCCCCTTGCCGATCGCGGACATCCGCGGGTCTCGCATGCTGACACCTTTCTCTCGCCGTTCCCCCCGGATCCCAGAGGGGGCAGGCGAACTCCAGGTGTCACGGAGTCGAACGGCGCAAGCCGAAATCAGCCGAAAAGAGCTGCTGACCTGCCCACTTACCGTTTCCTTAATTCTTGATGGGAACTGGTCCACGCCTCGGGACGCGCAGCGGTCTCAGAACCGTCCCGAGCCGCGATACAGCTCCAGATCCCCGTCGAGTTCCACGGCCAGCACGGTCGCATGCGGGTCGAGGTCCGCTGCGGCGGGCGGGTCGATCCACAGCACGCCGACCGCCTCGTGCAGGCCGCCGATCACTCGGTGGGCGAGTTCGGTGCCGGTGCCGAGCACGGTGACCCTGCGGACCGGGGTGACCAGCCCTCGGACGCCGATCTCGGCGCGTGGGACGTCGAACAGGGTGAGATAGAGGGTGCGGCCGTCGGCGGAGAGGGTGCTCGGCCCGTAGTGGTGACCGGCAGGGAGGCCGCGGACGGTGCCGTACACGGCGTCGGAGTGCTTCCGGATCCACTCCCCCAGGCCTTCGAGGCGCTCGACCTGCGGCGCGGGGATGGTGCCGTCCTCCATCGGGCCGACGTCCAGGAGGAGGTTGCCGCCCCCGCCGATCGTCTCCGTGAAGTAACGGACCAGCTGGCTCAGCGACTTGTGGTTGTCGTCGTGGTGCTGGTAGCCCCACGAGTCGTTGATGGTGAGGCACAACTCCCAGGGCCCGTCCGGGGGTTCGATGGGGGCGCCCTGTTCCGGTGTCGCGTAGTCGCCCTCGCTGAGCATGCGGGCGTTGAAGACGACGTGCGGTGAGTACGAGCGGATGAGCGCGGCGAGTTCCTTGATGCGCCACTGCTCCTCGCTGCGGTCCCACTCACCGTCGAACCACATCAGGTCGGGCCGGTAGCGGGAGGCCAACTCCCGTATCTGGCCGTCCCGGTAGACGATGAACCGCTCCCAGGCGTCCAGGTCCTCGAACTCGGCCGCGACCTCGGAGTACCGGTTGTCCTCCTGCTCCGGCGGGCGGCCCGGCTTGCGGGTGGTGGCGTAGTCGGGGTGGTTCCAGTCGGAGTGCGAGTAGTAGAGGCCCACCTTGAGGCCCTGCTCGCGGAGCGCGTCGGCGTAGCCGGTGAGGTAGTCCCTGCCCAGGTTGAGATCGCCGAACTCGGTGTCCCACAGGGCCACTCCGTCGTGGTGGCGGCTGGTGAGGACGGCGTACTTGGCGCCGGCGCGGGCGAACAGGTCCGCCCAGGCTTGCGGGTCGTACTGCGCGCCGGTGAAGCGGTCGAGCTGGGACATGTACTGGTCGTGCGGCACGATGTCGTCGTAGAACGACCAGGACTCCTGGACGCCGTCGACGGCGTAGATCCCCCAGTGGACGAAGATCCCCAACTTGGCGTCGGTGAACCACGGTTGCATGGGCACGGCTGAACTCCCGTTACGTACAAGGTCAGTTGGGGGATGTCAGGGGGCGGGCCCGGCGTGCGACGACCGGGCCCGCCCCCTGGGGTCTACTGGCCCGCGTCCGCCCGCTTCAGACGGAGCGTCAGGATCTGGAAGGGCCGCAGGGCGACGGCGACCGAGCCGCCGTCGAAGGAGACCTCCTCCTCCAGCGGTCGCTCCAGCAGGTCGGTGATCCGGGCACCGGCGAGCGGGAAGCCCGTGCGCAGCGTGCCCTCGGCTCGGCCGCCGTTCGACTCGTAGAGCCGGACCACGACATCGCCGGACCCGTCGTCGGCGAGCTTGACCGCCTCGACGGTGATGCCGTCGCCGTCGACGGAGACGACCGGCTGCGGGGCACCGCCCGAATCGGCCACCCGCAGCGGGAGGTTGAGGGCGTAGCCCTCGGCGACCGCGTCCTCGATGCTCGCGCCGGGCAGCAGCGAGTAGACGAAGCGGTGCCTGCCCTGGTCGGCGCCCGGGTCCGGGATGCGCGGGGCGCGCACCAGGCTGAGGCGGACCGTGGTCGTCGTACCGCCGTCCTCGCGGACGGTGCGGGAGACGTCGTGGCCGTACGTCGAGTCGTTGATGACGGCGACGCCGTAGCCGGGCTCGGCGAGGTGCACCCAGCGGTGGCCGGAGACCTCGAAACGGGCCGCCTCCCAGCTGGTGTTGGTGTGGGTGGGCCGCTGGATGTGGCCGAACTGGATCTCGGCGGAGGAGTGCGCCGCGCGGATGTCGACCGGGAAGCCTGCCTTGAGGAACTTCTCGGCCTCGTGCCAGTCGATGTCGGTCTCGAAGTCGATCCGGGCGCTGCCGGCGCGCACGGTGATCGTCTGCACGATCTTCGAGCCCTTGCCGAAGGACCGCTCCACGCGGATCGCGCCGAGCAGCGGGTCCTGCTCGACCACCGTGATGGAGTCGGCGGTCAGGAGGTCGGTGAAGCGGTTCTTGTAGTGCTTGTCGACGTCCCAGGCGTCCCAGTAGTTGGGCAGGTCGGTGTGCAGGCGCAGCAAGTTGCCCTGGTCGGCGAGGACTTCACGGCCGCCGTGACGCAGGTCGCGCACCGAGGCGAGGGTGCCGTCGTCGGCGAGTTCGACGCGGACGATGCCGTTGTCGAGGACGCGGTCGGTGACGGTCACCGCCTGCGGGACGTACTCGGCGGCCAGCTCGGCGCTGCCGTTCGCCGGGACCGTCGCGTACATCGGCACGCCGGTCGCGGTGCGGATGACCTCGGCACGGTCGTAGGGGCTGGTGTTGAAGACGCGGGTCTCGCTGCCGCCGAGCGCGGCGACGGCCGCCGTCGTCAGCTCCTCCAACTCCGTTGCCACGCGGGCGTATTCGGCCTCGGCCTCGCGGTGCACCCAGGCGATCGAGGAGCCCGGCAGGATGTCGTGGAACTGGTGCAGCAGCACCGTCTTCCACAGCCGGTCCAGCTTCTCGTACGGGTACGCGTAGCCCGGTGCGTGCAGCGCGGCCGTGGTCGCCCACAACTCGGCCTCGCGCAGCTTGTGTTCGCTGCGCCGGTTGCCCTGCTTGGTGCGGGCCTGGGAGGTGTAGGTGGCGCGGTGGAGTTCGAGGTAGAGCTCGCCTACCCAGACCGGGGCGTCGGGGTACTCGGCGCGGGCCTTGGCGAAGAACTCGTCGGGGTGCTCGACGACGACCTTGGGCGAACCCTCCAAGTCGGCGAGCCTGCGCGCGCGTTCCATGATCTCGCGGGTGGGGCCGCCACCGCCGTCGCCCCAGCCGAAGGGGGCCAGGGAGCGGGTGGCGCTGCCCTTCTCCTGGTAGTTGCGGACCGCGCGGGACATCTCCTCGCCGCTGAAGCGGGCGTTGTAGGTGTCGACCGGCGGGAAGTGGGTGAAGATGCGGGTGCCGTCGATGCCCTCCCACCAGAAGGTGTGGTGGGGGAACTTGTTGGTCTGGTTCCAGGAGATCTTCTGGGTGAGGAACCACTCGTTGCCTGCGAGCTTGGCGAGCTGCGGGTAGGCCGCGTTGTAGCCGAAGGAGTCGGGCAGCCAGACGCCCTTGGTCTCGACGCCGAAGTGCTCGATGAAGAACCGCTTGCCGTGGATCAGTTGGCGGGCGATGGCCTCGCCGCCGGGCAGGTTGCCGTCGGACTCGACCCACATGCCGCCGACCGGCGCCCACTGGCCGCGCTTGACGGACTCCTGGATGCGGGCCCACACCTGCGGGTAGTTGTCGCGGACCCACTCGTACTGCTGGGCCTGCGAGCAGGCGAAGATGAAGTCCTCGTACTCGTCGGCGAGGGAGGTCACGTTCGAGAAGGTGCGGGACGTCTTGCGCTTGGTCTCGCGGATCGGCCACAGCCACGCCGAGTCGATGTGCGCGTGCCCGACACCGGAGACGATGTGCGCGCTGGCGTTGGCGGGCTTGGACAGCACCGGCTTGAGCGCGGCCCGTACGTCGGCGGCCGTGCCGGCGACGTCGTCGAGGTCGAGGAGGTCCAGGGCGCGGTCGAGCGCGTGCATGATCTCGTGACGGCGGGGGTCGTGCTCGCCCAGTTCCAGCATCAGTTCGCGCAGCACCTGGACGTCGAGGTCGAGGTGGAAGACCTCCTCGTCGAGGACGGCGAGATCGGCGCGGCGGAATGTATACAGTGGACGGTCGCCCGCCGTCAGTACGTCGCCGAGTGGTGTCGGCTCGGAGAAGTTGTTGGCGAGGATGTCGGGGTTGGAGGCCGCCTCGACCAGGTAGTCGATCGCCTCTCCGCCGGTCGCCGGGTTGGCGATCGCCACGTACTGGTTGAGCGGGTTGACCGCCTTCAGCGGCGTCCCGTCCACGAGGTGGACCAGCGCCTCGGCCTGGTTGCCCGGCCAGTCGCCGACGAAGCCGAGGTCGATGACGGCCTCGACACGCTTCCCGGCCCACTCCGCGGGCACCTGTCCACGCATCCGGAACCAGGTGGTGCCCCACGGCGGGCCCCACGGGGTGTCCATCGCGAACGGCTTGTACGGCGCCGCGGCGGCCTCCTCGAAGGGGACCGGCTCGCCGGGGGCCTGCCAGGCCTCGACCGTGAAGGGAGCGGTGGCCGCGTAGATCGCGGGCTTGATCCGCTGGTCATGGGCGCGCTGGACGCGCTCCTCGATCCGGCTGCGTTCGTCGTGCATGGGAAGTCTCCAGGGAACCAGGGAGCTGAGCTGCTGAGAACTTGGGGAGCTGTTGAGAACTCGCTGCCGAGAACTCGGGGAAAGCGCTTACTGGGGCGGTGCCTACTTAAGGTACGCCAGACCCGGGTGGACCTCGGTGTAGCCCTCGACCAGGCGGCGTGCGACGTTCACGGAGTCGACCAGCGGGTGCAGCGCGAAGGCCTTCACCGCCGTCGTGCGGGAGCCGTTCTCGGCCGCCGAGAGGACCTCGCGCTCGACGCCCTTGACCGCGCAGACCAGGCCGGTGGCATGGTCGGGCAGCGGGTCGACCGCGACGGGGTGGGCGCCGTTGGCGTCGACCAGGCACGGCACCTCGATGACGGCGTCCGTGTCGAGGACCGACAGCGCGCCCTGGTTGCGGACGTTGAGGATCAGGGTGGTGCGCTCGTCGCGGGCGATGGCCCGCATCAGGGCGAGGGCGACCTTCTCGTAACCGCCGGAGAGGTCGTCGGCGTCGCGTTCGCCGGCGCCGGCCGTCTCCCGGTTCTCCGACATGTAGGTCGCCTCGCGCTCGGCGCGGGTACGGTCCCAGGCGGTCAGCGCGGCGGCGTCCGGGTGCTTCATCTCGTCGTAGAACTGGGCCTGTTGGTCGCGCAGGAACGCGCCGCGGGTGCGCTCGACCTCGCTGTAGGCGCGGACGGTCTCGCGGTTGAAGTAGTAGTAGTGCAGGTACTCGTTCGGGATGGCGCCGAGCGACTGCAGCCAGTCGGTGCCGAAGAGCTTGCCCTCCTCGAAGGAGCCGAGCAGGTCCGGGTCGGCGAGCAGGCGCGGGAGTTCGTCACGGCCGGCGACGCGCAGGCCGCGTACCCAGCCGAGGTGGTTGAGGCCGACGTAGTCGATGTAGGCCTCGCGCGGGTTGGCGCCGAGCACCTTGGCGATACGGCGGCCGAGGCCGACCGGTGAGTCGCAGATACCGATGACGCGGTCGCCGAGGTGGCGGGACATGGCCTCGGTGACCAGGCCCGCCGGGTTGGTGAAGTTGATGACCCAGGCGTCGGGGGCGAGGCGGGCGACGCGCTGCGCGATGTCGACGGCGACCGGGACGGTTCGTAGACCATAGGCAATACCGCCGGCGCCGACCGTCTCCTGGCCGAGGACGCCCTGGGCGAGGGCCACCCGCTCGTCGTTCGCACGTCCCTCCAGGCCGCCTACGCGGATCGCGGAGAAGACGAAGTCGGCTCCGCGCAGGGCCTCGTCGAGGTCGGTGGTGGCGGTGACGGTGGGGGCGTCGGGCACGGTGGCGGCCTGTTCGGCCAGTACACGGGCGACCGCATACAGTCGACTGTCGTCGAGATCGTGCAGCACCACCTCCGTGACCCGGCCCTCGCCGCGGTCCGTGAGCAGTGCCCCGTACACGAGCGGTACGCGGAACCCGCCGCCGCCCAGAATCGTCAGCTTCACGCTTTCACCTTTCCTGCCACGACGACCTCGACGCCCGCTTCCTCCAGGGAGGAACGGGTCACCGGGTCGACCGGGGCGTTCGTCACGACCGCGTCCAGGTCCTCGGGACCGCACACCTTCGCCATGCCCGTACCCGGGAACTTCTGCGCGTCGGCGAGCAGGACGACCTTCTCGCCGGCCTTGATCATGGCTCGCTTGACCGGCACCTCGACGACCGTGGTGTCCATCACCTGTCCGCCGGGCCGCACGCCGCTGGTGCCGAGGAAGACCCAGTCGGCGTGCAGTTGACGCAGGTTGTCCTCGGTGAGGAAGCCCACCAGGGAGCGGTACTCGCGCCGGACCATGCCGCCGAGCAGCACCAGTTCGATGCCCTCGTCGTCGGCCAGCTCCTCGTAGACGACCAGGTTGCTGGTGATCACGGTGAGCCGGCGGCCGTGCAGTTGCCGGGCGAGCCGGTAGGCGGTGGTGCCGATGTCGAGGAGGACGGACTGGCCGTCGGCCACCATGGCGGCGGCGTGCGCGGCTATCGCGTCCTTCTCGGCCACCCGAACCTCGGCGACCTCGGCGAAGGGCTGGTCGCCCTCGTCGGCCACGGCACCGCCGTGGACGCGGGTGAGCAGCCCGTCCTCCTCCAGTCTGACCAGGTCGCGCCGGATGGTGGCCGGACTCACGCCCAGTTGCTCGGAGAGGTCGGTCACAGAGGCGGGGCCACCGGAGCGAAGGGCCCGCAGGATGAGTTGGTGTCGTCGTTCTGCCAGCACGCGGTGCACACTACTCGTCATCTTCAATCATTTCCATGCTCAGTTCTGCTCGGGTATTGACCAATCTCGCCGAGCAGCGCACGATTCCGGCATCGAAAATGACGAGTTTTGACGAGAGGCGGCGCACGTGGACGACGACAGGCCCGATGTGCTGCTGACCGGACTGCTCTTCTACGACCTCGTCCTCACGGGGCTGGGAAAGCCGCCGACGCCGGGCGAGGAGATCTGGACGGCCGGCATGGGATGCAGCCCCGGCGGCATCGCGAACCTCGCGGTGGCCACGGCCCGCTTCGGCCTGCGCACCTCGCTGGCCACGGTCTTCGGGGACGACTTCTACGGCGAGTACTGCCGGGACGTCCTGCGCGACCAGGAGAACATCGACCTCTCGCTCTCCCGCACCGCGGACGGCTGGCCCACCCCCGTCACCGTCTCGCTCGCGACCGGCCACGACCGGGCCCTCGTCACCCACGGCCAGGAGCCCCCGTTCTCGCAGGACGCGCTGACGGGCGACCCGCCCGAGGCGCGCACGGCGCTCGTGCACATCGAGGCCGAGCCGCGCGAGTGGATCGCCAAGGCCGCAGCGAACGGAACCCACGTCTACGCGGACGTCGGCTGGGACCCCACCCAGGAGTGGTCCCGCGACCTCCTCGACCAGCTCGCACTGTGCCACGCCTTCCTCCCGAACGAGACCGAGGCGATGGCCTACACCCGCACCGACAGCGCGGTGGCGGCCCTCGGCACGCTCGCGGAGCTGGTGCCGGTGGCGGTCGTCACCCGGGGCGGGGACGGGGCGGTCGCCGTCGACCAGACCACCGGGGAGTACGCGGAGGTCCCGGCCCTCGCCGTGGACGTCCTGGACGCGACCGGCGCCGGGGACGTCTTCGGGGCGAGCTTCGTCACGGCCTCCCTCGGCGGCTGGCCACTGGCCGAACGGCTGCGGTTCGCGGTCCTGGCGGCCGGGCTCTCCGTACAGCACCACGGCGGCGCCCTCGCGGCCCCCGGCTGGTACGGCGTCGACCGCTGGTGGCGCTCCCTGACCGATCCCGACCTGAGGCAGGCCTACGGCTTCCTCGCCGACCGCCTGCCGCCGGACGTGGGCCCCCCGGTGCGCCACGCGCCCGTCACCCCGCCCGCCCGGCAGCACTGACCCGCACCCGATCCACCGCCCGGTCCCAGAGCCCCACAGCACCCCCGCCCCACACCCACAGCACCACCCCCCTCAGCCCACGCCCCTCAGTACCACGCACAGGAACAACAGGAGTGACCCGTGGACCTATCACGCAGAGGCTTCCTCCAGGCCGCCGCGCTCACCGCGGCCGCGTCCGGCCTGACCGTCGCATGCGGCGGCTCCGGATCGGGCGGCACCAAGAACGGCAAGAACCTCACCCTGTGGTACTGGGGCGGCGCGCTCAGCGACAAGGTGGTGGCGGAGGCAAAGACCCACTTCAGCGGCGCGGTCAAGCTGACGGCCTCCTCCATCGGCGGTGACTTCAAGCAGAAGCTCACCACCACCCTCGCCGCGGGCGGCTCCTCCGTGCCCGACATCACCGGCATCAAGGGCGAGGACATCGCGTCCTTCCTGCCCAACGCCTCCCGCTTCCTCGACCTGAACGACCTGGGCTTCAAGAAGATCTCCTCGCAGTACCTGGGCTGGAAGACGAAGCTCGCCCAGACCTCCGACGGCAAGCAGATCGGTTTCCCGATCGACATCGGTCCCACCGCGCTCTTCTACCGCGAGGACATGTTCGCCAAGGCGGGGGTGGCCACCGACCCCGACAAGGTCGCCGCCCTGGTCAAGACCTGGGACGACTACTTCGCGCTCGGCACCGAGCTGCAGAAGAAGAACCCCGGCACCTTCCTGGTCAACAACCTCGGCTCCATGTTCGACATGACCGTCGGCCAGGGCACACAGCGGTTCATCGACAAGAACAACCACTTCATCGGCGACCAGGACCACATCCGCGCCGCTTGGACCACGTCGGTGCGCCCCTACACCCTGGGTCTCGACGCCAAGATCAACGACAACTCCTGGAACGCCGCCGTCGGCAAGACCCTCCTCACCGAGCTCGGCGCGGCCTGGCACGCGCTGGACATCGAGCAGGCGGCCCCGCAGACCAAGGGCAAGTGGCGGGTGTGCGCGATGCCCGTCGGACCGGCCAACCAGGGCGGCTCCTACCTGGCGCTGCCCAAGCAGTGCCGGAATCCCGAAGAGGCATTCAAGATCATCAGCTGGATCCTCAGCCCGGCCAACGACGCCCGCGGGTTCACCGACGCCGCCATCTTCCCCGCCGCCCCGGCCGCGTACACGATGCCGGCCATGACGGGCCCCGACGCCTTCTTCGGCGGACAGAAGATCATCGAGATCTTCGGACCGGCCGCCAAGGCCGTCCCGAACACCTACGAGGCCCCCGCCGACGCCGCCGTGATGGCCCCGTACAAGACGGAGCTGACCAACATCGAGGCCAAGGGCAAGAAGCCCGACGACGCCTGGAACGATGCGGTCAGCCAGGCCAAGCAGATCGCCCGCCGCCAGGGGGTGAACTGAGGTGACTTCCCCTCCGGTCACCGGTCCCGCCGCGGTGCCCGAACACCGCGGCGGGCCGGGCCCGGCCCGGTTCCGCCCCCGGCGCGCCACGCCCGTGGGCACCGTCCGGCCGAAGCGGCGCGGCCCGCTGGCGTACTGGCGGCAGTACCTGGCGATCTCGCCCTTCTACCTGATCTTCGCCGCGTTCTCCTTCTTCCCGGTCTTCTACTCGCTGTACCTGGCCTTCCAGCGCTGGGACGGCCTCGGCGACAAGCAGTTCGTGGGCCTGCAGCAGTTCCGGTTCCTGTGGTCGGACCCGGTCTTCTGGCTGTCGATCCGCAACACCCTGGTGATCTGGGTGCTGTCCACGGTGCCCACCCTGCTGGGCGCCCTGGTGCTGGCCACGCTGCTGCACTCGGTGCGCCGCTTCAAGGGCTTCTACCGGATCGCCCTCTACGTGCCGAACGTCACCTCGATCGTCGCCGTGGCGATCTTCTTCGGCGCGGTGTTCAGCAACAACTTCGGCCTGGTCAACGCGATCCTCGGCACGGTCGGCATCTCGCCGGTGCCGTGGCTGAGCAACCCGTGGCTGATCAAGGTGGTCATCGCGCTGCTGATGACGTGGATGTGGACCGGTTACAACATGATCATCTACCTGGCCGGTCTCCAGGCGATCCCGACCTCCATCTACGAGGCGGCGAAGGTGGACGGCGCCGGCCCGGTCCGCACGTTCTTCCAGATCACCGTCCCGATCCTGCGGCCGATCATCCTGTTCACGGTCATCATCTCGACCATCAACGGCCTGCAGAGCTTCAGCGAACCCCAGGTGCTGTTCGCCAGCAACGCCGCCAACGCCAACCTCGGCGGCCCCGGACAGGCCGGTCTGACCACGCTGCTGTACTTCTACCAGTCGGCCTTCCTCAACAACGACTACGGCTACGGCGCCGCCATCGTGTGGGCCTTCTTCCTGTTGATCATCGTCCTCGTCGCCGTCAACTGGCGCATCACCCAACGAGGGAGGAAACCGTGACCACAGCCGATCCGACCCGGCCGGCCCCGCGCTCGAGGCGGCTGCGCCGCCCCAAGGGCCTGACCGCGCACATCATCCTCATGGCGGCCGTCCTGCTCTCGGTCTTCCCGTTCGTGTGGACGATCGTCATGGCGACCAACACCACCCAGGACATCTACAAGAGCCCGCCGAAGTTCACCTTCGGCTCCCATCTGCTGGAGAACATCCGGCATGTGCTGAACACCATCGACTTCTTCGGGTCGATGCTCAACACGGTCGTCGTCGCGACCGTCACCACCGTCCTGGTGCTGTTCGTCGACTCGCTGGCGGCCTTCACCTTCGCCAAGTTCGACTTCCCCGGCCGCAAGGTGCTCTTCGGCACGCTGCTGCTGTTCATGATGCTGCCGTTGCAACTGGCGATCCTGCCGCAGTTCATCCTCATGTCGAACATCGGCTGGGTGGGCATGCTCAAGGCGCTGATCCCGCCCGCCCTGGCCAACGCCTTCGGCATCTTCTGGCTGCGCCAGTACATCGAGAACGGCGTGCCCGACGAACTCCTCGATGCCGCGCGCATCGACGGCGCCGGGTTCTTCCGCCAGTACTGGAACATCGCGCTGCCGATGATCAGGCCCGCGCTGTCCTTCCTCGCGATCTACGCCTTCGTCGGCGCCTGGAACGACTACGTCTGGCCGCTCATCGTGCTCACCAACCCGGACCACGTGACCCTCCAGGTGGAGCTGGCCCAGCTGAACGTCGGCCACACCACCGACTACAGCATGGTCATGGCCGGGGTGCTGATGGCGTCGCTCCCGCTGGTGCTGGTCTTCGCCGTCTTCGCCCGCGGCTTCATCGCGGGCGCCACTGAGGGCGCGGTGCAGGGCACCTGACCCGCGCGGGCCGCCCCGGCCCGCGCGGTACGCACAGACAGCGGTAAGCGCAGGACAGAGGAGGGATCCGGTGACGGACACGGACGCCGAGCGGACGCGGGCGGCGGAGAGCCAGGGGTCCGCCGGCCGGGGCGGCACCCCGCGCGGCAAGGTGCTCGTGGTGGGCATGGACGGACTGCGCCACGACCGGCTGGTCCGCTCCGCGGCCCACGCCCCCGTCCTGCACGGCCTGCTGGCCGGGGGCGCCCACGGCACCAGCCTGCTGCCGTACGGCGAGGCCGACGGCCAGGCCGAGGGCGGACCGTGGACGAGCATGGCCTACACCGACTCCGGGCCCGGCTGGTCCAGCGTGCTGACCGGGGTGTGGCCCGACCGGCATGGGGTCACCGGCAACGACTTCGCGGGCGCCGACTACGCCCGCCACCCCGACTTCCTCAGCCGCGCGGCCCTCGCCCGCCCCGGTCTGCGCACCGCCGCCGCAGTGTCCTGGCCGGAGCTGGTCCACCGCGGTGTCCTCGGCCCCGCCATCGGGCGGCGGGTGCACCACGACGGCGAGAGCGACGGCTACGCGACCGCGGACGACCTCGTCGCCCGCACCGCCCTGCGCTGGCTCACCGAGGACGACCCCGACCTGGTGTTCGTGTACTTCGGCGCCACCGACGAGGCCGGTCACGCCACGGGTCCCCTCTCCGCCGCCTACGACCACGCTCTTCTCGCCCAGGACACCCATCTGGGGCGGCTGCTCGCGGCGCTCGACGCACGGCCCTCCGGCGAGCGGTGGACCGTGCTGGTCACCACCGACCACGGGCACCTCGACACGGGCGGCCACGGCGGCGACACCCGCGCCGAGCGCGAGGTGTTCGTCGTCCTCGCCGAGCCCGGCACGCTCGCCGGCACCCGGCTCGACTCGCCCCGGCTCGTCGACATCGCCCCCACCGTCCTGGACCGGCTCGGCATCCCCGTCGACCCGGACTGGGGCCTGGCCGGACGGGTCCTGCCCGGACCCGTCATGCCACCCCCGCCCCCCGTCATGCCGCGCACACCGACCGACAAGGGAGCCATCCGCCGATGAACGATCCGTCGATCCACGGGCTCCGGCCCGCCGATCCCCTGATCGCCCTCCGCCCCTGGGAGGCACCCGAGCTGACCTCCTGGGCACGGCTCCCCATGAACGCCGTCGACCGGCGCACCGGAGCACTCCCTCTCGACGGGGACTGGCGCTTCCAGTTGCTGCCGGCACCCGACGCCACGCTCGCGGACACCTGGTCGTCCGCATACGTGCCGGGCGTATGGACCATGCAGGACACGGACGACCTTCCGCAGTACACGAACGTCCGTATGCCGTATGCAGAATTCCCTCCACTGTCGCCCGCCGACAATCCGACGGGCGTCTACGAGCGTGAGATCGACATCCCCGCCGAGTGGGCCGGCCGGCGCATCGTGCTCCAGGTCGGGGCCGCCGAGAGCGTGCTGCTCGTGCACGTCGACGGGCGGCCCGTCGGCGTCTCCAAGGATTCCCACCTCGCCGCCGAGTTCGACCTCTCGGCGGTCGTACGTCCCGGCGAGCGGGCCACCGTACGGCTGACCGTGGTCAAGTGGTCGGACGCCTCGCACATCGAGGACCAGGACCAGTGGTGGCACGGGGGCATCACGCGGTCGGTGCTGCTGTACGCGACCGACCCGCTGTATCTCGCGGACCTGACCGTGCGGGCGCGCCACGACGGGGAGCTGCAGGTCGACTGCCAGGTGCGGGACGCGGGCGGCGCGCTGCCGGCCGGGTGGTGGATCAGCGGTGACCTGGAGGGCCAACTCCTGGCCCAGGAAGCGGAGTTCGACCGTTTCAACACGGAGGACGACCGGGTCTCCGACTTCCTCGGCGAGGCCCGGATCACGGCCACCGTCCCCGAGGTGCGCACCTGGAACGCCGAGACGCCCGAGCTGTACGGACTGACGGTCAGGCTGCACCGGGCCGACGGAACGGTCGCCGACACCTCGTACCGGCGCATCGGTTTCCGTGACGTCGAGATCGTCGGGCGGGACCTGCTCGTCAACGGCGAGCGGGTGTTCGTCCGGGGCGTCAACCGGCACGACTTCCATCCGCTGACCGGCCGGACGGTGTCGTACGACGAGATGCGCGCGGATCTGGTGCTGCTCAAGCGGTTCGGGTTCAACGCGGTCCGCACCTCGCACTACCCGAACGACCCGGCGTTCTACGACCTCGCCGACGAGCTGGGTCTGTATGTCGTCGACGAGGCGGACATCGAGTCGCACGACCACGCGCACGAGATCGCCGACGACCCGCGCTATCTGAACGCCTTCGTGGACCGCGTCTCGCGGATGGTGCTGCGCGACAAGAACCACCCGTCGGTCATCGTCTGGTCGCTCGGCAACGAGTCCGACTACGGCGCCAACCACGACGCGGCGGCCGGCTGGGTCCGCCGGCACGATCCCACCAGACCGATCCAGTACGAGGGCGCCGCCAAGCGTGGCTGGGCCGATCCGGATCTGGCCTCCGACATCGCGTGCCCGATGTACGCGCCGCTGGAGGACTGTGTCGCGCACGCGCTGTCCGGTGAGCAGACCAAGCCGTTGATCCAGTGCGAGTACTCGCACGCGATGGGCAACAGCAACGGGACCCTCGCGGACCACTGGGCTGCCATCGAGTCAACCCCGGGTCTTCAGGGCGGCTTCATCTGGGAGTTCTGGGACCACGGAATCCTGCAGCGTGTGAACGACGGAAGACCCACCGGCCGCGCGGGCGCCGGACTGTATGACAACGGTGTCGCCGCGCCCGGTAACCGCTGGGCGTACGGCGGTGACTTCGGCGAGGCGATCCACGACGGCGCGTTCATCGCGGACGGCGTGGTGTTTCCCGACCGCACGCCCAAGCCGGTGATGTTCGAGCACCGGGAGATCGCGGCGCCGGTGCGCATCGAGTGCTTCCGGCACGAGGGCATCGTCCTCGGCAACCACCAGCACTTCCGGGGCCTCGAATGGCTCGCCGGGACGTGGGAGCTGGCGCTCGCGGACGGCCGTACGCTGACCGCTCCGGCCCAGCTGCCCGCCCTGTGCCCTGGCGAGACGACGGCCGTACCGCTGCCGTTCGAACTGCCTGAGGACGGCGGCGAGGCCTGGCTGACGCTGCGGGTGACCACGGCCGAGGACCAGGTGTGGGCGCCGCGCGGCACTGAGGTGTGCACGCCCCAGGTACGGCTGCGGGCGGCAACGCCCGTGGCGCCACCGGTGGTTGGCGGCAGCGGTGTCGAGGTCGACGGGGAGGGTCTGCTGCTCCACCCGCTGCTGACGGTCGCGCCGACCCTGTCCCTGTGGCGGGCGCCCACCGACAACGACGAGTTGGGCGGCATGGCGCTGCGCTGGCGGACCTGGGGGCTCGACTCACTGGTCCGCAAGGTCGTTTCGGTACGGCGTGACGGCGAGCGCGTGACGGCGGTCGCCGAGTACGCCGGGGCGGTCGGTGTGGTCCGGCACTGTCAGGTGTTCACGCCGGTGGAGGGCGGGGTCCGGGTCGAGGAGTCGGCCGAGCTGCCCGAGGAGTTCGTCGACGTGGCCCGGGTGGGCACCGTGTTCGAGACGGTGCCGGGTCTGGATCTGCTGGAGTGGTTCGGCCGGGGTCCCTGGGAGTCGTACCCCGACCGCTGCACGGGCGCGCCCGTGGGCCATCACTCGGTCCCCGTCGACGAGTTGTTCACCCCGTATCTGCGCCCGCAGGAGAGCGGTGGCCGGCACGGGGTACGGCGGTTCACGCTGTCGGCACCGGACGCCACCGGTCTCACGGTCGACCTCGACGAGCCCCGCCAGGTCTCGGTGACCCGCCACCGCGCCGAGGACCTGACCGCCGTACGGCATCACGACGAGCTGGTGCCGCGCACGTCCTGCGTGGTGCAACTCGACGCGGCACACCGGGGGTTGGGCACGGCTTCGTGCGGCCCCGACACCACACCGCAGTATCTCGTCGCACCGGGTGTCCATCGCTGGAGCTGGACCCTGCGCGTTCTCTGAACCCACCGGTTCGGAACTTCCCGGCTTTGAACTCCCCAGCTTTCACGAGCACTTACCCACGGAGCACACGTGTGTACTTCGCATGACCACGAGCACGAGCAGTGCGAGAGCGCCCAGGCCGGTGCCGGGCGACGCAACTTCCTCCGGGCCACCGCGCTGCTCGGTGCCGCCGCCACGGCCGGTGTCGCGCTGCCGGGCGTCGCCGAAGCGGCCCCGAACTCGGCGTCGACGAAGGCGGGTTGGCGGCCCGACACCGACAGCCGGCGCTTCACGCTCGCCGTGATGCCGGACACCCAGTACCTCTTCGACGGTCCGAGCATCGACAAGGCGCCGATCGAGGCCTCGCTGCGCTATCTCCTGGAGCACGGCAAGGACGACAACATCGTCTTCCTGTCGCACCTGGGCGACCTGACGCAGAACGGGGCCGTGCCCGAATTCACCGCCATCGGGGAGGCGTTCAAGCTGCTGGACCGGCGCGGTGTCGGCTACAGCGTGCTGGCGGGCAACCACGACATCAAGTCGTCGACGGACGACCAGCGCGGGGCGTCGCCCTACCTGGACGCGTTCGGCCCGCAGCGGTTCAAGAACAAGTCCACGTTCGGCGGCGCCTCTTCGGACGGCTACAACACGTACCACCTGTTCAGGGCGGCCGGGCGGGAGTGGCTCGTGCTGGCGCTCGACTGGCGGCTGTCGGCGAAGGGGTACGCCTGGGCCAAGGACGTCATCGCCAAGCACCCGAAGACGCCGGTCGTCCTCACCACGCACGAACTGGTCGTGGACGACGACACGTTGTCGGACTACGGGCAGCAGCTGTGGGACCAGCTCATCGCGGACCACGACCAGATCTTCCTGACTCTGAACGGCCACTACTGGCCGGCTCGCCGGGCGACCCGCAAGAACGCGGCGGGCAACGACGTCCACCTGCACCTGACGAACTATCAGAACCGCTACTTCGGTGGCGCGGCGATGATCCGTCTCTACCACTTCGACCTGGACCGCGACGTCATCGACGTGGAGACGGTGTCGCCGTGGATCCTGGGCCGGGCCGCGAAGGGCCTCAACGAGCTGGAGCGGCAGGAGATCGAACTCAGCGGCGACGCCGACCGGTTCTCCGTCGACATCGACTTCGCGGACCGCTTCGCGGGCTTCGACCCGGTGCCGGTCCGCGCGGCGCGCCCCGCGTCGAAGATGCTGATCCCGGGCACGGCCGCCTACTGGCGCTTCGAGTCCCCGGTTTCCGGCTCCGGCACCGTCCGTGACCTGTCCGGCCGCGGCAACGACCTCGCGGTGGTCTCCGTGAACGGCGGCACCCTCGGCTGGTCGGCCGACCACCACCCGGACCAACCGGGCCACGGCAGCCTGGAGTTCACCGGCTACAAGTCACCGCTGAAGGGCGCTTATCTGCGGACCGTGGACGAGGCGCCGCTCAACTCGGCGACGTTCAAGAACGGTTACACCATCGAGGCGTTCTACTGGCTGCCCGCCGACTGGAACGCCTCGCACAACGCCTGGGCCGGTCTGGTCAGCCGCACGGGCCGCAACGGCTCCGTGGGCACGGTGACGGACGACCCCGACGAGCCGCTCGCGACCCTGTCCCTGTCCGACGGACCGGGCCCGCAGTGGGCGGTACACGCCCTGAACCAGCAGCAGTTGGCCACCAACTGGGGTGACGAGACCGACCCCGAGATCTGGTGGCACCTAGCCGTCGTCAACGACGGACGGCACACCACGATGTACGTCCAGGGCTGCCCGGTGGCCCGCAACCCGCACGCCCCCGCGATCGGCATCGCGTCCTCCGGTCAGCCGTGGCTGCTCGGCGGATACGAGTACGCGGACAAGATCGACCAGATCCTGCACGGCCGCCTCGGCGACGTCCGGATCGTCTCCCGGGCGCTGCCCGTGACCTCCTTCATGACCCACTGACAGCGCTCCAGAGGACTCACACCGATCATGACCGAGCAGCAGCTGCCCATCTGGGCCGACCCTTCCGTCTCCCCCGCCGCCCTCGACGCCCAGGGCGTCTCCCGGCGCCAACTCCTGCGCCGCGCTGGCCTGTTCGGCGCCGCGTTCACCCTCGGCGCAGGACCGCTCGCCGCACCTGCCGTGGCGGCCGGGCGGGGCTACGGCGGCAACGACCCGCGCCTCGCCTACCTCGTCGGCGACCACCATGTGCACTCGGTGTACAGCCACGACGCCAAGTACACGTTCTCCCAGCAGGCGAAGGCCGCCGCGCAGTACGGCCTCGACTGGATGGTGTTCAACGAGCACTCCAACTTCGGACACGCCAACTACGGCGCGAAGTTGGAGCACACCGAGATCCTCAAGGCGCGCGCCGAGAACCCGCGCCAGCTCATCTTCCAGGGCCTGGAGTGGTACATCCCGGCCGCCGAGCACTGCACGATCTTCGCCGCGCCGGGCCGTCACGAGGTGGATCTGCTCACGCAGTTCGAACTCGCCTACGACGGCAAGCTGTTGGGCTACACCGAGGGCTCGGCAGGGGCGACGGACACCGCGCGCAACGAGGCGCACGCCGTCAAGGCCATCAAGTGGCTGGCGGAGCAGCGCCGTTCGGGCTACGTCGACGACGTCCTCGTCCTCGCCAACCACCCGCTGCGCCTGGGCATCGACTCCCCGCACGAGATGCGGGCCTGGCGGGACGCGGCCCCCGAGATCATGATCGGCATGGAGGGCGCGCCCGGCGCCCAGGGCGCGGCCCTGCCCGGCTGGCGCGGCGCCACGTCGATCCGCGGCGAGTACGAGAACAAGCCGTCGGCGCAGTCCTGGGCGGGTTATCCGGCGGACGCGTATGTGACGTACGGCGGGTTCGACTGGGCGACGGCGACCGTCGGCGGGCTGTGGGACTCGATGCTGGCCGAGGGTCGGCTGTTCTCGATCACCACGAACTCCGACAACCACCGTACGGTCTACGACACTTGGGCCAACGGCGCCTGGCCCGAGGGGCAGAACTTCGACAACACCGGCAAGCTGCCCGACCCGGTGCAGACCGGCACCCCGCAGCCCGGCAGCGACTTCTGGCCCGGCGAGTTCAGCCGCACGCATGTGGGCGTGACCCGTTACGGCTACGGCGCGGTGATGGCGGGGATGCGCGCGGGCCGGGTCTGGGTGGACCACGGGCATCTGCTGGACGGGCTCGACGTCCGCCTGAAGCGGGACTGCGACTCCGGCCGGGGTGTCACGCTGGGCGGTCGGCTGCGGGTCCGCAAGGGCGAGAGGCTCACGCTGAGCGTCACCGTGACGACCGCCTCGCGGCCCAACGCCCAGGGAATCCTGCCGGAGTTGGCGCACGTGGACGTGATCCGGGGTGCCGTGCGCGGCGCGGTGTCCGACCGGGACGCATGGCGGGCGCCGGACACGAAGGTCGTCCGTACGGCCGACGTGAACGGCCGCAAGGGGACGTACACCCTGCGGATCCCGGTGACAGCCGGGGACGAGTCCTTCTACCTGCGGCTGCGCGGCAGCGACGGCGAGCGGCACGGCGCGGGCTACCTCGGCGCCTCGGTCGACCCGCACGGCCCGATCCCCCACGCGCCCGGAAACGGTGACCCGTGGGCCGACACATGGTTCTATTCCAACCCCATCTTCGTCGACCTGGCAGGTACCTGATGAAGCGTCAACTCACTGTCCTCGCCGCCTTATCGGGTGCTCTCACGCTCGGCGTGAGCACCTCCTCGGCCGCCGCTGCCACCACCTGGGCGGAGACCGGCACGGCCTACACCGACAGTCTCGGCGGCGGCGAGGGCGTCGCCTCTCGTGCGGACGGCTCGCTGCTGTACCGCGGGCCGGCCTCCATCCCGCTGGATCTGCGCGTCCAGGGCTGGAACCACGTCGGTGACCCGGACATCGCGAACGGCTACGTCTTCGACGCCTACCAGGCCGCCGACACGGGCACGTCCAAGATGTTCGCGGTCACCACGCCGTCCGGGACGCGCTACACGTACGTCCACCCGCTCGACTCGGGCGAGAAGATCAACAACTCGTTCGACGCCATCTCGCCGGACACGCAGTGGATGGTGTCGGGCGAGTGGGGCGACCAGTCCAGACTCCAGGTCTTCCCCACTCCCCTGCTCAACCCGTCCACTCCGGCGACGGGCGGAACGCTGCCGCAGGCCGGGCAGATCACCCTGGACAGGACGGTGAACGACATCCAGGGCTGCGACTTCGTGACGGACACCCGCCTGGTGTGCGTCTCGGACGACGCGTCGGGGACCAAGTTCCCCGAGATCCGCCCGCTCCTCCAGGTCGACCTGCCGCACAAGCTGGACGGGCAGCCGATCACCGGCACGGTGACGAGCCTGTTCGCGCTGCCCCAACGCAGCATCTGCACGGGCACGTTCGAGGCCGAGGGCGTCGACTACGACGTGAACAGCGGCACGCTCCGCGCCGAGGTGGTCCAGCCGGGCGTGTGTGTGGTGTCGACCAGCGTGTACTCGTACAAGCAGCAGTAGACCGGGAACCGCGGACAGCCGGCGGTGGGCTTCGGCCCGCCGCCGGCTTCGACGTTCCCGGGCGAGCGGGTGTCAGAAACACACGCACACCGGGATGATGTGGTCCACCATGGGGATTGACCGCTGCACAACCACCAGGCACACCACCGCGACCGGGTCATGAGGGGAGGCCGCGCATGCGGAAAGAGGTGCGGACGGGGGACGGTCGACGATTAGCCGTCGAGATCACCGGCGATCTCAACGGGTCACCGGTGTTCCTCCTGCACGGCACACCCGGCAGCAGACTCGGCCCGGCGCCCCGCCCGATGATGCTCTACCACCAACGGGCCATGCTGATCACCTACGACCGCCCCGGCTACGGCCCCTCGGACCGCCTCCCCGGCCGCCCGGTCGCGCACGTCGCCGCCGATGTGGCCGCCATCGCCGACGCCGTGGGGCTGGAGCGTTTCGCCGTGGTGGGCCGCTCCGGCGGCGGCCCGCACGCACTGGCCTGCGCCGCACTCCTGCCGGACCGGGTCACCCGGGTGGCGGTACTCGTCGGGCTGGCTCCGCGTGACGCCGTCGGGCTGGACTGGTTCGCCGGGATGGCCGCGTCGAACGTCAACGAGTACACGAAGGCCCTGGCCGGCCCCGACCGGCTCGCGGCCAGCCTGCGCAGACGCTCGATCGCCATCCGCGCCGACCCCGTACAACTCCTGGCCCAGCTGCGCCGGGAACTGACCGAGTCCGACCTCCGGGTGATCGCCGACGCGGGCATCCGCGCGATGCTGGTCCGCAACTACCGTGAGGCGCTGCGGGTGTCGGCCGACGGCTGGGTGGACGACGCCCTGTCGTTCTGCAGCCCGTGGGGCTTCTCCCCGGACGACATCTCCGTACCGGTGCTGCTCTGGCACGGAGAGCAGGACGCGTTCTCCCCCGCCAGCCACTCGCGCTGGCTCGCCGAGCACATTCCCAGTGTGATCGCCATCCTCCAGCCCACCGCCGCGCACTTCGCGTCGCTGCGCGTGCTGCCGGACATCGTCACCTGGCTTCTGGGCGGCCGGCCCGCGCTGACGGCCGAGCGCTGCTGAGGGGCCGTCACCGCGTACCGCTCACACGGGCAGCGGCTCCAGGTCCCGGTGGACACGTTTGCCGTCGCGGACACTCACGGTGTGCGGATGCTCCTCACCGAGCCGCCGGGACAGTTCCTCCACGGCGCCCCCCTGCAACTGGTCGGCCTCCGGCAACCGCTTCAGGGCGCGCAGCGTGACGGACAGATTGGCGCGTGAGACGACGGTGTCCGGATGGCTCGGGCCGAGGCTGCGCTGGAATCCGGCTATGGCCGTCCGCTCCAGTTGCTCGGTCTTGAGCAGTTCCCCGTGCTCGGCCAGCACATTGGCGAGGTTCACGGCACCGGACAGGCTGTAGGGATGCTGCTCGCCGAGGACCTCGCGCAGGACGGCGAGGTTCTCCTCCAGCAGTTCCCGGGCGCTGCCCACCTCGCCCGAACCCCGCAGGAATATACCGAGGTTGTTGACCGCGGCGAGGGTCGCGGGATGGCGCAGACCCGGCGCTATCCGGTACTGCGGCACGATCTCCAGCGCCAGTGCCACGGCCTCGTCCCGGGCGTTGGTGGCGTAGAGGTCGGTGGCGTAGTTGAGGGTGCAGTCCAGCACGTCCGGAGTGGACGTGGGGATCTCGCGTGCCCGGTAGTGCTCCCGGGTCTGGAGGGTGATGTGGCTGGCCTCCGCGACCTGACCGGCCTTGCGCAGCGAAACGGCGAGGCTCTTGGCGGCGCGCAGGGTGTCGGGGTACGTGTCGCCGAACCGCCGCCGGTAGGTCTCGTAACTGCTCCGCAGCAGTGTGAGCGAACCGTTGTAGTCCCCCACCTCGCGCAGATCGCGACCCAGGTTGACGCCGCTGTTCAGGGTCTGCTCGTGCTCCGCCCCCAGGTCGTTGCGTCGCCGGTCGTAGATCTCCTGGTCGATGTCGCGGGCCTCGGTGTAGCGGCCCAGCTGGCGCAGGCAGACGGCGCGGTTGTTGTTGGCGTTGAGGGTCCGCTGATGGTCCTCGTCGAAGTACTCCTTGAAGCCGTTGTAGGCCTCGGTGGCCAGTTCCAGAGCCTCGGAGAAACGGCCGACGCTGCCGAGGTCGGTGGCAAGACCGCTCGCCGTCATGAAGATGTGCGGATGGTCGGGGGCCAGTATGCGACGCTGGCGGGCCAGCGTGTCCGACCCCAGTTTCTCCGCCTCCACGTACTTCCCCAGTGAGCGCAGCGGGTTCGCGATGTGAAAGCGCAGATGCAGGATCTGGATGTCGAGGTCCCGCACATAGCGTTCCTCCGACTCCAGCAGCTCCAGATCCGCGGGGTCCGCGCTGCCGGTCCGCTCCTTGTCCGCGGCGATCCTCTTCTCCAGCTCGGCGATCTCCTCCCGCCGCGCGGCGAGTTGGTGTTCCCAGGACGACCGCAGCTCCGTACCGAAGGCGAGGGCGGAGTTGAGATCACCGCGCTTCCACAGATAGCGCAGTCGGTCGATGAGGAGCTGCCGGGTCGCGGGCTCGTCGCAGGTACTGGCCTCGGAGGCCTCCAGGTGCGGCCAGATCGCGGCGAAGATCGCGTTGTTCTCCGGCTCGTCGATGGGCTCCTCGCCCGCGGGCCTGGCGCCCGCCAGGATGCGGTGCACCACGTGCTGGGCGCTCTCCTGCTCCTCCTGCGAGAGCTGGGAGCGGATCACCGCCTGGACCAGCCGGTGCACCTGGATCGACTTGGTGGCCCGGTCCACCTTGGCGAGCGCGAACCGGCCGATCTCGCGGATCACCCGGCCCAGGACCATCTTCTCCTGCAGCGTGGGGTCCTCCTCGGAGAGGACCTTGATCATCTCGTTGCCGTAGAGCAGATTCAGGGATATCGGTTCCGCGGCGAAGAAGGCGCACAGCTGCAGCAGGCGTACGGCGGCGGGCGAGCGGTCCTTGAGGCGCTCGATGGAGACGTTCCAGGTGGCGGCCACCGGTTGGGGGTAGTTGGCGGGGTGGCTGAAGGACAGCACCTGTTCGGCCTGCTGTTCCAGCTCCATCAGGTAGGTGTCCACCGGGGTGCCGGTCTCGGCCAGCCAGGCGCCCGCCTGGTCCAGGGCCAGCGGCAGGTCGCCGACGGCCTCCGCGACCCGGTCGGCCTCCGCGACGCTGAGGTCGGCGGCCCTGCGCAGCAGGTGCTCGACGCTCTCCTCGCGCAGGAAGGGGTCGACCTCCAGGGCCTCGCCGAACTGCAGCCAGGTCTGGTTGCGGGAGGTCACGAGGATGTGGCCGTTGCCGCCCGGGAAGTACCGCCTGACCTCCTCCGGCTCGTCGGCGTTGTCGAACACCAGCAGCCAGTGCAGCGCGGAGGTCGACTGGCGCAGGTACTCGCGCGCCTCCTGCGCGGCCTGTGCCGCGTCGTCGCCGACCCTCAGGTTCAGTCGGCCGGCGAGGTCCTGCAGCGCCGAGATCACGAACTCGCTCTGCTCCGAGGGGATCCACCACACCAGGTCGTAGTCGGCGGCGAAACGGTGGACGTACTCCAGTGCGATCTGGGTCTTGCCGACGCCGCCCAGCCCGTACAGGGCGTAGGGCGCCGGGGAGCCTCCGGCGGTGCTGGTGACGAGGCCGTCGCGGAGCCTTTCCAGCAGGGCGCTGCGTCCGGTGAACGAGGCGTTGCGCGGCGAGACGTTCCAGAACTTCGGGGCGGTTCCCGGGAAACGTGCCTCCGAGGCGATTCCGTCGGCGGACTGCTCGACGGGCAGCGACGGCTTGCCGAGGGCCCGCAGCAGCACGGAGGCCGCACGCGGCTCGTCCAGCCGCACCAGGTCGACGGACTCCCACTCGCTGAACGACGGTGTCAGCCGGATGTCGCCGACCCGGACCGCCGTCACCTCACGCCGCCTCGACGGGTCGCCACCGGTCGCGGTCTCCCACACCTGACGGGCACGCGCGGAACGCTGATAGGCCTGGGACAGTACGACGACGGTCCGATCGGCCGGCTTCTCCGCACCGTCGCCCTCGGAACCGACGTACTTCAGGACCACGCGGAAACCGGCGCGTGCCAGCAGCGAGCCGATCCAGTCCGCCCACATCCGGTCCTCGGCGACATAGCTGAGGTGGAGATCGGCGGGGAGTACCGCGCGGCTGCGGGTGAAGGCGGTCTTGTAGCGCTGGCGCACCTGTTCGTCGATGCGCGGCAACGCGGTGACGGACTGGCCGCTGATGACACCGGTGAGCCGCTCGAAGGCCGAGAGCAGCGAGGTGGGATTGCCGATCTCGTCGCCGAACGTGGCGAGCGTCTCCTCGTAGGCGTAGTAGACGCGGTACGGGATCTCCACCGACCCCCAGTAGCTGGTGCGTTCGGTCTCGGTCATGCCCGAGGGGAAGCCGTCGAACTTGGCCCGGGCCAGGGAGCGTCCGGCCTCGGCCTTCTCCTTCTCGCCCTCGTCGATGCGCATGGGGACCGGCAGAATGCGGATGGCGCGGGTGGCGAAACGACGGTCGATGTGGTGGGCGACCGCCGAGGCACCGTCGATGCTCTGGTCGCTGAGTGTGAAGCAGTCGACGAGGATGTCCGGGAGATGGGCGGTGCAGATGTCCGCGATGTCGGACAGACCGGTGCGGCTGTCGATGAGGACGTAGTCGTAGTTGCGCCGCATGTCGTCGCGTAACGCGTCGAAGAACACGCCACCGCCGAGGTGGTCGTAGAAGTTGTCCCAGTCGAAGGTGCTCACGATCGCCGAGTAGTCGCGGTTCTGCCGTCCCGCGGTGACCAGGTCCAGGGTGCCCTGGCCGGGGAAGGTCCATTCCAGGGAGACGGCGTGGCGCTGGATGCGGGCGTAGTCGAGGTACCAGTCCGGCGGGCGGGACTCGCTCTCGACGGCATCGGCCGCGGCCGCCCAGGCGTAGTCCGAGAGCAGTTCGATGACACCTGTGGTGGCACCGATGGTCGCCGGGTCGAGGAACGGGTGGAAGAAGCGGTGCAGGCCGGGCGCCTCCAGGTCCCAGTCGACGGCCAGGACCCGTTTGCCGTTGGCGGCCAGGATCCAGGCGGCGTTGGCGAGCGTCATCGTCCGGCCGGTGCCGCCCTTGTACGAGTAGAACGTCACGATCCGGCCCTCGGGGCCGTCATGTTCCTCAGGGCTGGTCATCGTCGTCCTCCTCGGCATACGGGCGGGGCCTCCGCCGTTGACCGTCCTGGTCTCCCGAGATGCTCAGCCGGAAGCGCGGGGCGGTGGGGCCGGGAAGTGCAGGTCCCGGGTTCTGTTTGAGGTACTGGACCGCCGCCCACTGCACGACGTGCGGCAGCAGCACGCCACAGGACTCGTGGTCGGGAATGCCCCGGACGGCGGGTCTGCAGGCCTGGCGCCCCTGGTTCATCTTCTGCGGCAGGATCGCCTCCGTCGCCGCCGACAGTTCGTCCTCCGCCGCCTCGCTGTCGGGATCGTCGCGGTTCCACGGCACGACGAGCGCGGTCGCCGGCCGGTGGCTCCGGTCGAACTCGGCCAGTCCCGCCCGGTGTTCGGGATCGCGCAGCGTCCAGCGGTCGAGCAGCATCACCTCGGGTCCGTCGGGCGGTCCCGCGTCGGCGGTCGTGCCGGGGTCGAACGCCCTGACGTCGGGCCGGTAGTCCAGGCGTTCGGCGATCTCGGCGGCAACGCTCGCGAGCGGTTTGGCGGACTCCGGGTGGTAGGGATTCCAGTGGAGTGGCGAGCGGCCGTAGTAGGAGTGCGTGCGCCCGTCCGGAATTCGGTCCACCGATTGCGCGGCGACGGTGATCCGCAGGGTCCGCCGGGTGTTCAGCGGCTCGAAGGCGTTCGGCAGGTGCCTCAGTGGTGTGTCGCCGCCACGCTCCACGATGACGTCCTCGCCGACCTTGACGATGCGCTGGGCGAGTTCCATCACCGCCTTCTGGTAGGCACCGCGGAACGAACTGACCTTGATGAGTCCGTACAGCCCGTACTCGCGGTAGCGGTCGCCCAGTTCGGGATGCGTGTACTGCAAGTCCTTGACGCTGTCCGGCAGTCGATGGGTGGGGACGGGCGTCCACAGGGCCGGCACCACCGCGCTGGGGGCGGTGGTGCGCTCCCCGGTGCGACGGCGCGCGGCGCGGCGGCCGAAAGCAGTCCATTCCCGACCGCACCAGGTACTGCGGAAGTAGCGGGGCGAGTACAACGGTACGAACACCCTGCAGCCGGCGAGCGAACCTTCGAGCTCTTCCGTCCAGACCTCCCCGGCACGCATCGAACGGTCCATGAACCCCGCGGGACCGCCGTCCGTGTCCGCCATCTCCCGTATGTGGCCGCGCAGATCACGGAAGAATCGGTGGACCCACATGTCCGGGTCGGGCTCGTCGAAGTCGTCTCGGGGCGAGTGGGCGTAGCTCAGGAAGAAATACGGGGCGGCACTCTCCACCCCTAATGGTTCCATCCGCTCCACACGATCCCCCGATCCCCCATGCGTGGAGACTCAGTGTAGGAATCCGACAGCGTTTTGTGACTGGTTCGCCTCATGCGGGCGAGGGCGATTTCCGGACAGCCATCCGACGGCGAACTCCACCGCCGCTCTCAGCGGCAGCAGCCGGGCGTCTGCGTGGCCGAGCCGGTCGTGCCGCAGGGCGGGGGAAGCGAGTGCCGCGTCGTGAGCCTCGTACGCCGCGCCCAGTGCGCCGAAGTCGCTGTCGTCCAGGTCGACGTCCTTGTACGAGGTCCAGACGCGCCGCCCGTCGCGCAGGACCACGCAGCGGTACTCCCGGCGGGGCGGGTCCGCGATCCGGTACTCCGCGAGATGGAAAGCGCTGCACACCTCGTAGCCGACGCCGACCAGCAGCACCTGGGCACGGGCCGCGAACAGCCGGGCCAGGGGCGAGCTCTCCCCCAGATGGCACTCCTCGTCGTGATCGGCCATCAGTTCCGCCGCCCGGGCTCCCACAGCGGCGAACGACGTCTGGGGATGTGCGCTGCGCACCGCGTCCCGTCTGCGACGCACCGTCTCCGCCAGCCACCCCATGCCCTGCGAGGCCGTCCGCGCCGGGTCGAACGGCGGCATGTCCCTTTCGTGGGACGCTCGCTGACGGTCCGTCATCCCGCGGACCCGCTGTCGGTAGGCGGGCGAGGAGTCGGAGTTGCCTGCGGTGAACGTGGGGACGACCAGCGTTCCGTCCCGGCCGAGAGCGTCGAGCAGGGCACCGGGCAGCGAGTCGGCGACCGGGCCGACCCGGCGCGACGACGCGTGCACCAGCAACGTCGCCCCGGGCCTGACACCGAGGGCTTCGAGGCCGTCCGATAACGGCCGGGGCCCTCTCACCGGCCCCGCCGCATGCCGTCGACGAACCGTCGTCCGAGCACCGTGAGCGAACCGACCGCCGCGAGTTCCTCCAGCCGGGCGTTCGTCCGCCGAGCCGACCCGGCGGTCGGCCGCAGCGCCTCGGTCGCCACGCGGGCGTACAGGTCGGCGAGCAGAATCCCGGTGTGCGTGTCCGCCTCGTCATACAGGTCGCACACGTCGAGCACGGCGTCCAGGAGACCGAGGCGGAAGGCGCGCACCAGATCGACGGCGAGCCGCACCGGATCGCTGCTCAACGCGACTCCGAGGCCCGCGAATCCCCCTCCCGGGGAGACACCGTCCGGATCCGCGGCACCGACGAGTGGTGTCACCACCCGCACACCGGCCGCCATTCCGGAGGCCACCCCCGGCAGCGTCTTGCGGATCAACTCCCATGCCTGCGGGAGCAGATGCCGCCACTCCTCGATCTCCTCGTCCGTCAACCGCCCGCGGACGGGCCGGTCGTAGCAGTCGCGGTACGGGTCGACATCGTCCAGTGCCACGTCGAGGCCGTCGGCCCGCAGCCGTCGCAGGTGCTCCCAGCCGGGTGCGCCGACGCGGATCCGGTCACCGGTCAACTCCACTGTCGCCGCGGCCTCTTGGGTGCGCAGCCGCCCCGCCCCGGCAAGATGGGCGAAGCCTTCGCGGACGGGCACCGTGACCCGGTCGACAGCGCCGGCCGGCAGCGCGGCGGCAGCGACCAGCGAGGCCAGATGGCCGGACGGAGCTTCGCCGTCGAGGCAGCGCACCAGCCATGTCCGGGTGTAGGGATGGGACAGGAAGGGCTCCAGCAGAGCGGCGTCCCGACGACCGAGCCGAAGCGCCAGGTCCCAGGCGGACTCCCACAACTCGTCGTCTCCGTGCGGCAGTTCACGGTCGACCATGGTGAGCAGCTGACGGGTCACCGCCTGCCGCGCCCGCACCAGTTCCCGCACCGCCGTGCCGTCGTCGCTGCCGTCGGCCAGGGCGTCGAATCCGTCGATCGGCCGGTCGGCGCCGGCACCCGTGCGGTGGTCGATCGAGCGGATCAGCGCTTCGAGATCGGCGCAGAAGACCGACGGGTTGTCGAATCCGCTGCCGTCGCCCCGGTACCGGTGGGCGAACAGTCCGCCTCCGCAGGAGCGCACCACGGGGCAGGACCGGCATTGTTCGCTCAGTCCCGCAAGTCCCTGCTGGCGAGCGGTGATTCCGGGATGACGGGCCACGTCGTCAAGGGTGTTGTCGAAGACGTCCTCACCGGTGGCCGGAGCGCCGTCGTACGCGGTCTTGAGCGAGTCCGCCTGCTCGAACGTCCCGTCGGTCTCGATCACCGCGACGTCGGCGGGTGCCAGTCCCATGGACTCGGTCAGGCTCAGTCCACCGCCGAGTGTGCTGATCACCGAGTCGAACAACCGCACAGGCATGGGGCGCCCTTGAGCGTCCCAGCGGTCGTAGACCGCCATCAGCCAGTCGGCGTACGGCGTGGGGACTGTGTCGGGGCGCGGCGGCGGGTCGTCCCAAGTGGCGTGCGGCAGAAGGAAGTCGATGCGCGGGGGATCCAGCGCGGCCAGCGCTTCGTAGGCGGCGACCGGATCGTTGCGCACGTCGATGGTGCACAGGAGGCCCGCGTAGAGGTGGCGGTAGCGCTCCTGCCGGAGCAGTGCGACAGCTGCCAGCACCTTGTCGTAGCTGGTGCGGCCGTTGGCGAATCGACGGTGCAGGTCGTTGGCGGCCTGATCGCCGTCCAGGGAGATGCCCACCCGGACGTCGAATTCGGCGAAGAGATCGAGGTAGCGCTCGCTGAGTTGAACGCCGTTCGTGTGGATACGTAAATCGAGTTCGGCGATTCCGTGCAGTGCGGTGTGCAGTTCCTCGCAGATGCGCCGCAGGCGGGCCGGGCCCGCCAGCAGGGGCTCCCCTCCGTGCAGGATGACCTGCACGGAGGGCAATGCATGGGTTTTCGCGTGTTCCGCCAGACGCAGAGCAGTCCACGAAATGACCTCGTCCGAGATCACTTTGGGGCGGGAACTCCAACTTTGATCGGCATGCTCGTATACATAGCAGTGATCGCACGCAAGGTCGCACCTGCTGTGGACCTTGAGAACGATTTGCCGAAGTGGAACCAGCGGACTGGTCATTCTGAAGGAATCGCTGTCATCAAATAGAAGACTGGAATGTGACCCGGGCGCCCTCTCGACTGTGCGTGGACGAGAGAGCACGACGTACCCCTCGGACACTCCTCGGGTCGTGCGGAGCGTCAAGTTGCGTCATGGCCGCAGCACGGTTGGCGACAGCAGTCGGCTGCGAAATGGTTCTTGCTGAAATGATCACGGCATTCCCTGATCAGGAGGGCGGTAGGGCGGCAGAACAAGCCGCCCCTTCACCGCACAGGCGAGAGTCTCGGGGAACACGCTATCGCGGACTGGCCCACCATGTTAGCCAACGCCGACGGCGGATTCTTTACCGCAGGTCAGCGGGCCTATCGCTGTGGGTGCGTTGGGCCACTCGGGTAGTTTCTTCCCTCACCATAGCGTTCGTATGCGCGCAGCGTGCCGGCAAAACCGCGCCGCCGCCCGGTACCGGCCAATCTCCGCCATGCCGCGTCATGCGTAGAAACGGGACAGACTCTGCACCACCGCCGCCGGCTTCGGCCCGCCCTCGATCTCGATCGTCCCGTCGACGGCGATCTGCACCCCTCCCGGCACGTCCTCCACCGAGGCGAGCCTCGCGGCGAGCCGGATCCGCGAGCCCACCTTGACCGGCGAGGGGAAACGCACCTTGTTCAGGCCGTAGTTGACCTTCGTGGACACGCCCTCGACGTCCAGCAGTTCGGTGAAGAGCGGGATGAAGAGGGAGAGGGTCAGATAGCCGTGGGCGATGGGTGCGCCGAAGGGGCCCGCCGCGGCCTTCTCCGGGTCGACGTGGATCCACTGGTGGTCGCCCGTCGCGTCGGCGAAGGTGTCGATGCGTTCCTGGGTGACCTCGATCCACTCGCTGGTGCCCAGGTCGCTGCCCGCGAGCTTCTTGAGTTCGTCGAGGCCGTTGACGGTGATGCTCATAAGTAGCCTGTTCCTTACGGGAGTTACCGGTTGTCCATGGGCTGTCTCTTGGCTGTCTACTGGTCGCCGAAGTGCTTGCGCACCCGGGACTTGAGGAGCTTCCCCGAGGCGGTGCGCGGGAGTTCGTCCGCGACCACCACCGACTTGGGGATCTTGTACTTGGCCAGGCGGCCGGCCAGCGAGGCGAGCACCTCGTCGGGGTCCAGCGCGGCGCCTTCCCGCGGTACGACGACCGCGCGCGGCACCTCGCCCCACTTGTCGTCCGCGACCCCGATGACCGCGCACTCGACGACGTCCGGGTGGGCCAGCAGCAGGTCCTCGATCTCGGCGGGGTAGATGTTCTCCCCACCGGAAATGATCATGTCCTTCATACGGTCGACGATGTACACGTATCCGTCGTCGTCGGTCCGGGCCGCGTCCCCGCTGCGGAACCAGCCGTCGGCGAAAACCGCGGCCGTCTCCTCGGGCAGCCCCCAGTAGCCGGGCATGACATGCGGTCCGCGGACCACGACCTCGCCGGTCTCGCCGACGTCGACAGGGGTGAGGTCCGGCCGGACGACCCGTACGTCGCTGAAGAAGTGCGGCACACCCGCCGAACCCGCTTTGCTCACCGCGTGTTCGGCGTCCAGGAACAGGGTTCCGGGCGAGGCCTCCGTCATGCCGTAGCCCTGGAGGAAGGTCAGGCCGCGCTCCTGGTACGCGGCGATCAGCGGGGACGGGACCGGGGAGCCGCCGCAGGTGAGGATGCGCAGCGAGGACAGGTCGGCGTCGGCCCAGCGGGGATGCCGGGCGATCTGGTCGAACATCGTGGGCACCCCGAACATGAAGGTGATCCGGTGCCGTTCGACCAGGTCGAAGGTGGCGTCCGGGTCGAAGGACTCGACCAGGACGCAGGTGCCGCCCTTGAGCAGCACCGGAAGGGTGAGCATGTTGAGGCCGGCCGTGTGGAACAACGGGGCGGAGACCAGGGCGCGTTCGTCGGCGATCAGGTCGGTGTCGACGAGGACGTTGAGCGCGTTCCAGGTCAGGTTGCCGTGGGTGAGCATGGCGCCCTTGGGGCGGCCGGTCGTGCCCGAGGTGTACATGATGATGCAGGTGTCGTCGGCCGTGACGGGCTCGTCGATCGGCTCGGCGGATGCGGCTTCGAGCAACTCCTCGTATGCGGGGCCGACTTCGACGTAGACGCGTACGTCGGTGCTGCCCGGCAGTCCGGCGACGAGGGCTGTGTGTCTCGGGCCGTGGACGAGGATCTTGGCACCGGAGTCGGCGAGTTGGTAGGCGATCTCGGGGGCGGTGAGGCGGGTGTTGAGCGGGACGAAGACCGCGCCGAGCGTGCCGGCCGCGAACAGGGTCTCCAGGTAGGAGGGGTGGTTGGGACCGAGGTAGGCGATGCGGTCACCGCGGCGGACGCCCCGGGCGCGCAGGGCGTGGGCGAGGCGGTTGGTTCGTGTGTGCAATGTGCCGTAGTCCATCGACGAGCCGTTGCCGCCCGTCGACGATCCGCTGTCGACTGTCGACGAACTACCGTCGCCGGACGACGATCCACCGGCGACTGCCGACGAACCACCGTGGCCGGACGACCGTCCACCGGCGACCGTCGACGAACTGCCGGAGCCGGTCGGCGAACTACCGTGCCCCGCGGGCGATCCACCGCCGGCCTCCGCAGGCGATCCATCGCCGACCTCCGCGGACTGCCCACCGCCGACCGTGGACAGTCCGCCGTAGACCAGAGCCGTGCGGTGCGGGGTCTTGCGGGCCCGGCGTGCGGGCCATGACCCCAGTCCCTCGTTGCGCATCCGGTGCCCCTTACGTCAGCCCGAGCAGGCGGGCGGCGTTCTCCTTGAGGATCTTCGGCCTGACCTCGTCCTTGATGGGCAGCTTCTCGAAGTCGGCGAGCCAGCGGTCCGGGGTGAGGACGGGGTAGTCCGAGCCGAAGAGGACCTTGTCCTTGAGCAGGGTGTTCGCGTACTGCACCAGCTGCGGCGGGAAGTACTTCGGCGACCAGCCGGACAGGTCGATGTGCACGCCCGGCTTGTGGGTGGCGACGGCGAGGGCCTCGTCCTGCCAGGGGAAGGACGGGTGCGCCAGGATGATCTTGAGGTGGGGGAAGTCGGCGGCGACGTCGTCCACATGGAGGGGGTTGGAGTACTTGAGGCGGATGCCGCCGCCTCCTGGTACCCCCGCGCCGATGCCCGTCTGGCCGGTGTGGAACAGGGCGATGGCGCCCGTCTCCTCGATGACCTCGTACAGGTCGTAGGCCGCGGCCCGGTCGTTGGGGAAGAAGCCCTGGATGTTGGGGTGGAACTTGAAGCCCTTGACGCCGTACTCCTCGACCAGCCGCCGGGCCTGCTTCACGCCCGCTCGGCCCCGGAACGGGTCGATGGACGCGAAGGGGATGAGCACGTCCGCGTTGGCGGCGGCGGCCTCGGCGACCTCCTCGTTCGGGACGGGCTCGGTGCCGGTCGCGGACTCGGCGTCGACCGTGAAGATCACGGCGGCCATCTTCCGCTCGCGGTAGTACGCGGCGGTCTCCTCCAGGGTCGGCTTCCGTTTGCCCTCGACCTTGAAGTAGGCGGAGGAGGCGTCGTGGAGGTCGTCGTCCAGGGAGGAGTGGCCCTTGGAGGACACCTCCGCGTGGGTGTGGACGTCGATCGCGACGAGTTCGCCGATGTCCATGGGGTCCCTGGGGGGTGTCATCACGCCTCCGGCAGCTTGGGCGCGGGGATGCCGACCGACTGGAGTTCGGCGCCGACCGAGGTGGGGAAGGCGACGGCGAGGGTGTCGGGGGTCCAGCCGCCGTCGGCGTAGGCCGTGCTGATCTCCTGCGGGTGGGACCAGAGTGCCACCTTGTCGCCGCCGATGCCGATGGCCTGGCCGGTGATGCCCCGCGCGGCCTCGGAGGCGAGGAAGGGGACGAGGGCGGCGCAGTCCTCGGGGGTGCCGAAGCCCTCGCCCTTGCGGAGGAAGTCGGGCAGCGGGTCGCCGCCGCGCATGGCCTCGACGTACGGGGCGAACGCGGGGATCGTCTCGGTCATCGCGGTCGCGGCGACCGGCACGATCGCGTTGACGGTGATGCCGGCGCGGCCCAGTTCCATCGACCAGGTGCGGGCGAAGGCGGCGATGCCGGCCTTGGCGGCCGAGTAGTTCGTCTGGCCGAAGTTGCCCCGCTGGCCGGCCGGCGAGCCGACCAGGATCAGGCTGCCGCCCTCGCCCTGTTCGCGCATCCGTACGGCGGCGGCGCGGGCGCAGGTGAAGGTGCCCTTGAGGTGGGTGGTGATCACCGCGTCGAAGTCCTCGTCGGTCATCTTCCACAGCACCTTGTCGCGCAGGATGCCCGCGTTGGTGACCAGGATATCGATCCGCCCGAACTCCGCCACGGCACGGTCGACCAGCCGCTCGGCGGCCTCGGTCGTGCCGACCGGGACCACCTCGGCGACGGCGGTGCCGCCCGCTTCGGTGATCGACTTCACGGCCTGGTCGGCCACCGCCTCGTCGATGTCGTTGACGACCACGGACGCGCCGTGGGCGGCCAGGGCCTGCGCGTAGGCGAGACCGAGGCCCCGGCCACTGCCGGTGACGACGGCGACCTTGCCGGTCAGATCGATGCTGGGCACGAGCGAGTCCCTTCACAAGGCGATACGGCCGTGAAGACGACCGGGACGCGGCTACGAGCGGCACCGGTGCGGCTTCGAGATCGAAGCTAAGAGCAATAATTGTTGACGTCAATAGTTGTTGCTGACGGACCAGGTGCGTCACACTGGCCCCGAACCGCCGCACGCCCCGCCCGGGGCCTCGACCCAGGGAGCCCGCCATCGCCCGCCAGCAGCACGCCGCGACCCCCCCGATCGACGCGCACGAGCCGTGGATGCGCGGGCTGCACGCGGACACCGGCTACCTCCTGTACCGGCTGGGCCTGCGCTCCGGCCAGCTCTTCAACACGTTCCTCCAGGAGTCGGGCCTGCGCCTGCGCCACTACGCGCTGCTCCGCTTCCTGGCCACGTCCGAGGGCGCCCTCCAGCGCGAGCTGAGCACGCGGCTCGGCTACGACCCGAGCGCGATCGTCGGCCTGGTCGACGACCTGGAGAAGCTGGGATTCGCCGAGCGGCGCCCTTCCCCCGACGACCGGCGAAGCCGCATCGTGGTCCTGACGGAGGACGGCCGCGGCTTCCTGCGCGACACGGACGAGGCCGGTCTGCGGGTGACCAACGAACTGCTCGGCCCGCTGGACGCGACCCAGCGGGAGACCCTGCACACGCTGTTGCAACAGGTCGCCGAGGACGGACTCGCCTGACGCCCGACGAAGGAGGCCCGGCGATGACCACCACCCGGCCCGAGACCGGCACCGGGTCCGCGACCACCGCCGGATCCGGGACGGCCGCCCGTTCCGCCCCCGACCGGCTGCTCGCCGTGCTCGCCGCCTTCGACCACGAGCACACGGCCCTGTCCCTGTCCGACATCGCCCGCCGGGCCGGACTCACCCTGACCACCGCGCACCGGCTCGCGGGCGCCCTCACCGAGTGGGGCGCGCTGGAGCGGGACGCGTCCGGCGTCTACCACGTGGGGCTGCGGCTGTGGGAGATCGCGGCGCTCGCACCCCGCGGCCTCGCCCTGCGCCAACGGGCCCTGCCCTACCTGGAGGACCTCTACGAATCGACGCACGAGAACGTGCAGTTGGCGGTGCGGGACGGCACGGAGGTCGTCTACACCGAGTGGATCTCGGGCCGTTCGGCGGTCGGCGTGCACATCCGGGTGGGCGCCCGCTGGCCGCTGCACGCCACCGGCGTCGGCCTCGCCCTGCTGGCACACGACGAACCGGACCTCCAAGAGGCCTACTGCGCGGGCCCGTTGGCGACCTTCACGCCGTACACGATCACCGATCCGGTACGGCTGCGGCGGGTGCTGGCCGAAGTGCGGCGCGCCGGCGTGGCGGTGAGCGACCGTCAGGTCACGGACGACGCGCTGTCGGTGGCCGCTCCGGTACGCGGGCCGGGCGGTGCGGTGGTGGCAGCCGTGTCGGTCGTCGTGCCCCAAGTGGACGCCCAGGTACCGGCGTTGATCCCGGCGGTACGGCTCGCTGCGCGCGGGATCTCGCGGGCGCTGGGGTGGCGGCCGGAGCGGTGAGGGAGCAGGTCACCGGTGCAGCCAGCGGGTCATCCGCATGCGCTGGTTCACCTCCTCCAGCATGGCGGCCTGCTCGGGCATGCCGTCCGCACGCAGGGCCTCAGCGGTGTCCACCACCTCTCGCACGGGCGAGCGCCGAACCACCTTGTGCACCAGGCGGAGCGCAAGGTCGTCCTTACGGGCACCGCCCAGCTCGGCGAGTACGTCGGGCAGCCAATCCCCCAGTACTCCCGGCCGGAGGGCGGCACCGGCAATGACCCGGTCCACTTCGTAGCGCTGGCTCTGCCCGTCGAACGATGCGAGAAGCTCAGCGAGCTGCTGTCGGGGAAGGACCGTGCCCGCTTCCAGAAGGACGCTCGTCGTGTGGACGCCCTGAGCGTTTTCGAGGACGTCCGCCACAACCTGACTGCGCTGCTGGGGCGCGAGCACCTGTCCCGCACGCCGGATACGCATGGCGTCCCCACGGGAGAGTCCCGACTCACGCAACCGAGCCAGGACATCGGGGCGGCTCGCGATCTCGGACAGCATCGACGCGTCGGGGGGACGCCCGTTTCGGACCATGATCCAGTACACCGAGGCGGCCCGGTCCGGAGAAGCTGTCCGTAGCACCTGACTCAGCTCTGCGGCGACGCGATCGGCGTGCCCGGGTGCCTCCAGCAGTTCGGAAAGCAGGAGTGGAGCGTCCTCCCGGTCGGCCAGAGCCGATTCCAGCACCCAGACCAACGGGCGCGTACCACCCGTACCCGAGGTCAGCCGGTCGGACGAGATGCGCCCACTTGCGGGGCCTCGGGCAGGCGAATCGGAGCGCTGCTCCCTCAGCACCGCGATCAGGGCCAGCACTGCGGACACCCGCATCTGGAGCAGCCCCTCCCGCACAGCCGACTGAAGTCCTGCCGTGACCCAGCTCCCCCAATCACCACCGCGCGAGGCGCCCTCGGCGGCATAAGTGACGATGCGTAAGAGTGTCCGGGAATCGAGACGAGGCACTGCAGCGGCCAGGGGCCCTGCCCAGCGGTCCTGTATGAACCGTGTCTCCGACACCCCGAGCAGTCGTCCGCGCTCGGGGTGTCGTTCGAGGCGAAGCTCGGACGCCAGCACCAGCGGGGCTGCGGACAGCGTCTCCTCCAGCAGAGGCGACTCGCGCCCGGCGAGCAATTGCAGGAGCTGGTCCGCTTCGGTGTCCCGCCCACTCTGCCAGTACCCCAGAAGGACCGGCGCCACCTGCTTGCCCTTGGCCGAAGGGGCGATACAGGAGTGCAAGGTCTCCACGTCGACCTCCCCGGCCAGGGAAGAGAGAGCGTCGAGCAGTTGCTCGGCGGGCCTGTCGAGGACATCGGCGAGCATCCGGGCGGCATCATCCTCTCCACCGTGCCCACGCAGGAACGCCACGAGTTCGAGGCGGTCCGTGAGAGGGCGGTCGCCCATCCGTTGCAGGAGCCTGGACGCTTCGCTCCCTCGCTCGGCGCGGAGCGTCGAGATGAGGATCGCGGCCGTCTCAGGACTCGAATCCGCAGCTTCGTCGAGGATGCGCATGGCGTCCAGAGGCAGACCGTACTCCCGCAGAGCCATGGTGAAGGACACGATGTCGGCCGCGCTCCGGTCCTCGCCGATCGCCCAGCGCACCACCAGCAGGAGATCGGCGGGGCGCGCCCTCCGCACGTGTTCCAGGATCCGCAGCACATCCTCGACGGCGGCCGAGCACAACAGTCCCCGCGCTGCTTCGTCGGCCCAGTCGAGACCTTCAGCGCCCAGGACGAGCGCCCATCCCACCCGCTCCGCCGGGTCGCCCGCCCCGAGCAGGTCGGCGAGCAGCGCCTCCGCGAGGAGGTGGGCGCCGTGCTCGGCCATGGAGCTCAGCAGCCGTGCGGTCTCCTCCTGCGGACGCGATGCGCCGAGCGCCACGGGCAGGGCTCGGTAGATCTCGTACGCGGGCGCGGTGAAACCGAGCGCCAGCAGGGTGTCCGCGGCCGGTAGGTACGCGGGGTCGTGGTGCTCCGCCAAGACCCCGCGCAGGGCGTTCAGCGCCTCTTCGCCCAGCGCACACCGGTACAGGCCGTCGACCAGGTCGGCCGCTCCGTCCGGTCCGGCTTCGGCGAAGGCAGCCCGTACCAGGCGCTCCGTCAGAGCCGGCACGAGCTCGCGCAGGTTCCGCGCCACGGGTGCGACGGTCGACGCACCGGTCCGAGCCAACGCGTCGACCAGCGCGTCGACCGCTGTCAGCGCCCCGAGCCGGTCGAGAACGTCCAGACACCCGGCGACCTCCCGCGCGGGCCGGTCGGCGACAATCCGGCAGGCGAGGGCCGCCTCACGCGTCAGGCCCACGTCAAAGACCTCACGGAGCAGACTCGCCGTCTGCTGTTCGGGCCATCGACTGGCGACAGCCACGAGCGCGGCATCCGCCTGGACGTCCTCTCCGGACCTCACAAGCCCGGCCAGCCGTTGGACAAAGCCCGACACAGTCTCGTGCAACAGATTCTCGTGGCCGGGCTGGAGTGCGGCCGTACGCGGCCCAGAGATCGGCCGGTGCCGGAATCCGACGTGAGCCCGGTTGCGGACGAGGGCGATCTCGGCGCCGCCGTTGCGGGCTCGCTGCTGCGGCACGGGCCCGCCACCAGCGCGTAGCGCGCCCTCGATCCTGCGGTAGATGGTGTGCATGTCGAGCAGGTCCCCAGCATCGGGATCACCCTGCTCCAGCACTGCCAGGAGTTCTCCGGTGAACAGCGTGTACTGAGCACCGACCGGGGCCATCGAACGCCGGTTCTCGGCTGAGGAGGTCATGAGGAAGGTACCGTCGACGCCCGCGATATCGGCGATGCCCGTCGGCGCCATAACGCCCTTGAGAGCACGGCCGCTGAAGCAGGTGTCGAGGATGACAACCTTGTGGAGAGCCTTGCAGACGGAGAGGATCAGCGATCGGAGACGGTCGTAGGCCAAAGCCCGGTAGAGGTGTTCCATGGATGCGTCCGGCAGGGCGAGATGCAGGCCGTCGGGCGGTTCTGGGAGACCGTGCCCCGCGAAGTAGAACAGGAATGTTCCTTCGGCCTCGGATGCCATCTGGTGCACCGCTTCGAGGATTTCACGTTCCGACGTCGGGTTCAGCAGCACTCTGCAGTGTTCGTCCGCCAGACCCCACAGACCTGGGTCGAGCAGCAGTTCGGCGAGGCGCCGTACGTTGTTGGCGACCGCCGGGAGCGGTTCCAGGTGGGAGTAGTCACCCACCCCGACGATGAGCACTCTCGCGGCAGACGGGTCAGGCTGTGCCATCGCCGTGCGTGCCCTCCTGCCCGTCCGGGGTCGCACGGAGGGTGGCCAGAATGAGCTCCAGTGCCTCCGGGCTGTCGTCAGTCACGGTCAGCGCGCTGCCGCCCGGGAAAGTCACGGTGACAGCTGGTGGGACAGGCCGCGTGGAGCGCCAACTGGCGTAGGCCATCGCAAGATTGAGTACGGCGACGCCCTGACCCACCACAACCTCAATGACATCCAGCGCACCCATCGTGCCGGCGGCGTCACGGGCGACACGGCGAATCTCGGCGGTCCGATGCAGATCGGCGTCCCCTGCGAGCCAGGTGTGAAGCTCGTCGACGAGCAATTGCCCGTCGTCATGCTCCGGAGCTGCGATGACAACTCGCATACGACCCCCCATTGGTCCTGCGGCAAAGACACGCAGGCGATTGTAGGGTCGCGGCGTCCTCCCCACCGTCGAATGCATATACCGAGGACCCCGATATCCCTCGTACCGGTGAGGTTCCGCGCGACAGTGCCGTCGCGATACTGGACAGCCTTAAGGTTCTACGGCCCTGCCCTTGGTGCGGCAGGAGCAGTTCCGTACTCGAACACGCCTTTCGCCTATCAGGGATGCTCTGCCTTTACGGGCTCGCCGGGCCTCGAACGGCAGGACGGACGGAGCGCCGACGCGCTCACCCGGCCAACCCCGCCAGCATCCGCCGGTCCCTGGGCGCCGCCTTCCGGTCAAGTCGCGCGTCCAGCAAGCGCCTTGCCGCGTCGCACCGCCCCGCGGACACCAGTGCGTACAGCAACGTCTCCTCCACGACCTCGCGTTGGGCCGCGCTGCCGCCCACCTTGCGCAGTACCGGAAGGAGTGCGTCGAGGCCGTGGGCCGCGTCGTGGAAGCGGTGTTCGACGAGGGCGGCGAAGGCCTCGCAGAGCGGGGCGACGACCTCGCGCTGCACCGGATCGGCCCCCGCCGCGTGGTCGCGGAGGCGGCGCAGCGCCGGAAGGTCACCGGCGGCGGCGAGGGCCACCGCCACATGCAGGGCGGTGAACGCGGTCGCGGGGCGCTCCAGGACCTCGCGGGCGACGGCGTCCAGGACGTCCGAAGTCGGCAGTTGTCCCTGCCAGTTGCCGCTGAGCCGGGCCCGCCACAGCAGGGACCCCGAATCAACAAGCGCGCGTACCCCGGTCACCCGCCCGGGCGCCAACTGGGCGAACCAGCGCCTGCGTACGGCGGCGTGGTCGTCCAACGCGAGTTCGTGCAGGGCGATGTGCCAGGAGAAGTGGGCCCGGTGGACCGCGCCCCGGCCCTGTCCTGACACCCAGCCGTCGAGCCAGTCCCGGCCCGCCTCGTGGGCGCCGGACTCGTAGTGGACGTGGGCCAGCGCGTGCACGGCGTGCCCGGAGGCGGGCTCGACTCCCAGGGCGCGGTGGGCGAGTTCGCCCGCCTCGTGCAGCCGGCCCTGCTCCTGGCGCAGGAACGCGAGCAGCGAGGTGTGGAACCAGTGCCCGTCGTAGGCGGGGGACGTGCGCTCGGCCAGGCGGAGCGCGTAGTCGTCGTCCAGGTCGGTGACACCGGAGAACGCGATGGTGGGTACGGCGGCGGCGAGGGCGAGCGCGTCGGCGGGGTGGGTGTCGAGGTGCCGTATCAACGCGCGGTCCCCGTCGGTGAATTGAACGCGGCGGGTGATCACGTCCACGAAGGACCGCTCCCGCTCGTCGGCCCGTTCCTGGGCGCAGCGCTGGGCTTCGGCGAGGGCGCGGGGCACGTCGACCGCGGCCCCGCACTCGTGGCCGAGGAGGGCCAACGCCGCGTGGCCCAGGGCGAATCCGGGGTCCAGCGCGACCGCGCGGGCGAACGCGTCCTCGGCGCCGGCGCGCACTTTGAGGACCCGGTCGAGTCCGCTGCGGTATGCGGTGGCGGCCTCGGCGTGGGTGGAGAGCGGGAGTCCGAGTCCGTCGACGGGCCTGCGGCGGGCGGTGCGGCGGGCCGGTGGTGCGAGCAGTTGCCGGGCCAGGGCAGCGGCCTGGACGCGGATCTCGGGGATCGCGGTGGTCTCCCAGAGTTCGCCGCGCCGTGGGGCGCCGAGGGTGAACAGGGGCCGTGCGCAGCGGCCTTGGGCGTCGAGGAGCCGTCCGTCACGGGTGGCGACTCCCATGCCGAGCGGCCCCGGCACCGCCCTTCCCGTGTCGAACAGGCCGCGCCACAGCGGGTCTTCGAGCCGTTGCCCCGGACCTGTGCAGTCGATGACCCACCCGACGCGCAGCGTACGGCCGTTGGAGAGTGTGACCGCCAACTGCCCGTCGACTTCCCCCGCGTCGGCGATCGTGCCCGTGTGCACCCGGAGGCGTCGTGCGGTGCGGGCCCGGGTGACCGATTCGGCGGTGGCGGGGGCCATGCGGTGCCGGTGGGTGTTCCAGATCGCGCTCTCGTGGGCGAGGAACTCCGCGCGTTCTTCGGGGGTGAGGCTGTGCCAGAGGCGCGCGGTGTGCGGGCGCAGGCTGTCCAGTGCGGGTCGCCAGTCGCCGTGGGTGCGCACGGAGCGGCTGACGTGCCGGTAGACGGTCCGGCGCAGTCCGCCCAGGGTCAGGTCGCGCGGCCACGTGGGTGCGTCCATCGGGCCGGCCGGTCCCAACGCGTGCGGCTGCGGCAGGAGTCCGCTGCGGGAGGCGGCGTGCACGGTGCGTTCGGGGCGGTCGAGGGTGAGGGCGAGGTCGACGGCGGTGAGGCCGGTACCGACGAGGAGGATGTCGGTGGTGTCCTCGCGTATGGCGTCCAACGCACCGGGAATCCAGGGCGAGTTGATGAAACGGGGCGAGGCGCGCAGCGCGGGCGGGGCCCAGGCGGCGGTGGGGGCGGCGGGGCCGGTGGCGAGGACGGCGCTGTCGGCGGTGAGGAGTCCCCCGTCGGCGAGGTGGAGTTGCACCGGGCCTCCGGGGGCGCCGGTACAGCTCTCCGCGCGGGTGCGCAACCGGCGTACGGAGACCGTGCCGTGGGAGCGGACGACGGCCTGGGCGAGGGTGTCGGCGAGGTAGGCGCCGTAGCGGTAGCGGGTGGCGAAGTCGGCGGCGCCGACGGTGGGTTCGCCGTGGCGGCACAGCCAGCGGGTGAAGTGGCCGGGGTCGTCGGGGTAGCAACTCATGCCCCCTGCGGGGACGTTGAGGCGGTGGCGCGGGTCGGGTGTCGCGTAGGCGGTGCCGCGGCCGGCCTCCGGGGCCGGGTCGACCAGCACCAGATCAAGAGGGGTCCGGCGGCGCGTGGCCGTCTCGCAGAGTTGAACGGCGGTCAGGGTGCCTGCCGCGCCCGCTCCGACGATCGCCGTGGTGGGCCGCTTGCGGACTTCGGTCACGAATGCCTCCGGCGTGGTCTGCCGCGGAGCCGCCGAAGCGGAACTCCGCCTTCAGTTCCTTCCTCACTCTTCCGACCGGATGGGTGGGGAAGCCATGGCGGGACGGGGATCTCACCGGATACTCAGGGCACCGGCCGGCGCCTTCATACTCTGTTCACACGCGCGGAGCGTCCGACAACCGTGGTTTCAGGCCTTCTTTCAGGTTCTCTTCACAGGAATCTCAGGTTGGGGCCCTGGGATTCAAAGACTCAACCCATGGAAGTGACGCAGGATGCAACGGCACTGGTGATCTCGTCGCGTACGGCCAGGGGGTGTGCGCGACATATGGAGGAAGGCCTGCCGTGGGCGTGTCGCACATATCCAACCGGTCCGAGAAGTCGTCGGAGAGGTGGTCCCGGCGTGGGGTCCTCACCGTGCTCGGGGTGGTACCGGCGGCTGTGCTGACCGGTTGCAGCAGTTCGGCGGGCGCCGCGGAGAGCGCCGCGTCCGGCGGTGCGCCGGCGACGGCATCGGTGAAGGCCGCGAAGACGCCGACCGTCACGGTCTCGCCCGCCGACGGTACGAAGAAGGCCGACTTCTCGGCCCCGGTCACAGTCACGGTGGCCGACGGCACGTTCACCACGGTGAAGGTGACCGGCAACGACGGCTCCACGCTGGCCGGGACCTTCAACGAGGCCAAGACGAAATGGACGTCCACGAAGAACCCGTACTCGGGCACGAAGTACACGGTCGCCGCACAGGCGCAGGGCGCCGCCGCGAAGACCGCGACCTTCACCACCAAGTCGCCCGGCGAGACCTTCGTCGGCTATTTCACCCCCGAGGCGAACTCGACCTCCGGCGTCGGCATGCCCGTGTCGATCAACTTCACGCACGCCGTCAAGGACCGCGCCGCCGTCCAGAAGGCGATCACGGTCACCGCCGAACCCGCCGTCGAGGTGGTCGGCCACTGGTTCAGCGACACCCGCCTCGACTTCCGCCCCGAGACGTACTGGGCGGCCGGCACGAAGATCACGCTCAGCCTGCGCCTGAAGGACGTCGAGGGCCAGGACAGTGTCTACGGTATCCAGTCCAAGGACGTCACCTTCGACATCGGGCGCGAGCAGATCAGCACGGTCGACCTGTCGAGCAAGGAGATGGTCGTCAAGCGGGACGGCAGGACCCTCGCCACCTACCCGGTCAGCGGCGGCAACGCCCAGCACACCACCTGGTCCGGGATCATGGTGATCAGCGAGCGCTTCAAGCAGACCCGTATGGAGTCCTCGACGGTCGGGCTCGGCGACGAGTACGACATCTCCGACGTGCCGCACGCCCAGCGCCTGACCACCTCCGGCACGTTCGTGCACGGCAACTACTGGGCGTCCACCGCGGTGTTCGGCCACGAGAACACCAGCCACGGCTGCGTCGGCCTGCACGACGCCAAGGGCGCCGACAACAGCTCGGTGGCGGGCTACAAGTTCTACGACAGCTCGATGCTCGGCGACGTCGTCATCGTGAAGAACTCCGGCGACAAGACAGTGGCGGCGGACAACGGCCTCAACGGCTGGAACCTGTCCTGGGCGGACTGGAAGGCGGGCAGCGCGGTCTGAGGCCGTGCCGCAGGCGAACACCTGCTCCGCGCCCGCGGGTGGGGCGACTTCATCCGCCGCCCGAGCGGATCCACGGCCACTTGACGAAGCAGACCACCACAGGTGCGACGAGCATGGCCAGCATCCACAGTCCCACGCTGGCCGGCGAGTAGACGTAGTACTGCCAGTGCTCGGGCAGGGCCGCCGGCGCGAGCACGAGCACTGTCAGCGCAACCCACGTGGCCAGCACCGATGCCACCATGCGCACTGCCACCATCGTCCTCGACCCTCTCCGCGACCGCCCGGTTCCCGGAGACGAACGATACGACCCGTGGCCCGTCCGCCCACGGCACCCCTCGCGACCCGCCCGCCGGGGAGGGCCGCTCGGAACCTCCTCTTTCACCCGCATTCATCGCCTTCATCACCTGAACTCCCGCACAGCGAAAGGACTTTCCCGGCTTCACCTCTTGACGGCCGGAGTGGCTGAGAGCACATTGACCGCGCACCCACTGCGTGAGAGCGCTCTCAAGCAGCAGGCGCGGCACCCGCACCCCCACTCCGTATCCGAGAGGCACCCATGAGTGAAACCTCCGGCACGCAGCGCAGACCCCGTCCCCTCCGGCGCGTTGTGATCGCCGCCCTCAGCACCCTCGGCCTGGCCCTCGCCACCGCGACGGCCTTCACCCTGCCCGCGGACGCCTCCGCGCCCACGCCCCCCACAGGCTGGACGCAGGTCTTCCTCGACGACTTCAACGGCACCGCGGGCACCGGCGTCTCCACCACCAACTGGCAGTACGACACCGGGACTTCGTATCCGGGCGGCGCCGCCAACTGGGGCACGGGCGAGGTCGAGACGATGACCTCCTCCACCAACAACGTGGCACTCGACGGCAACGGCAACCTCCTGATCACCCCGCGCCGGGACGCCTCCGGCAACTGGACCTCGGGCCGGATCGAGACCAACCGCACGGACTTCCAGCCGCCGGCCGGCGGGAAGCTGCGGGTCGAGGCCCGCATCCAGATGCCGAACGTCACGGGCTCGTCGGCGCTCGGCTACTGGCCCGCGTTCTGGATGCTGGGCGCGCCCTACCGGGGCAACTACCAGAACTGGCCCAGCGTGGGCGAGTTGGACATCATGGAGAACGTCCAGGGTCTCAACACCGACTGGGCGACGATGCATTGCGGCACCAGCCCGGGCGGCCCCTGCAACGAGACGACCGGCATCGGCGGCAACACCGCCTGCACCGGCACCACTTGTCAGGCCGGCTTCCACACCTACGCCATGGAGTGGGACCGCTCCACCAGCCCCGAGCAGATCCGCTTCTACCTCGACGGCGTCAACTTCCACACGGTGAACGCCAGTCAGGTCGACGCGACGACCTGGGCCAACGCCACCAACCACGGCTTCTTCATCATCCTGAACGTGGCGATGGGCGGCGGTTTCCCGGCGGCGTACGGCGGCGGCCCCACCAGCGCCACCGACCCGAACCACCCGATGACGGTGGACTACGTCCAGGTACTCCAGTCCACGGGCAGTGGGAGCGGTACCACGACCCCGCCGACCGGCAGCCGGGACGCCTACGGCGCCATCCAGGCCGAGTCCTACGACAGCCAGTCCGGCACGGTCGCCGAGACCACGACGGACACCGGCGGCGGACAGGACCTCGGCTCGATAGCCAACGGCGACTGGGCGCTCTACAAGGGCGTCAACTTCGGCTCCACGGCGGCCACCCAGTTCTACGGCCGGGTCGCGAGCGGTGCGGCGAGCGGGGTGAGCGGTCTGGTGCAGGTACGCCTGGACAGTCCGACCGCGACCCCGATCGGCAGCTTCGCGCTGGCCAACACCGGGGGCTGGCAGTCGTGGAAGACGGTCCCGGCGAACATCAGCTCGGTCACCGGCACCCATGACGTCTATCTCACCTTCAGCAGCGGCCAGCCGGCGGACTTCGTCAACGTCAACTGGTTCGACTTCGGCCACTGACAGCAACCCCCCACGGGGACAAGGGGCTTCACGCATGCGTGCGTGAGGCCCCTGCTCCTGTGCGTTCCGGTCGGGGCAGGATCACGACCGGCTTCCTCCCTGCTGCTAGCCCCTGCCTTCCATCGCAGGTCAGCGCTCCGCTCCCGCGGAGACGGCCACCGACGCGCGATGGACCGTAGTAGACCGGTCGGCTAGCTTCGATGGTGCGACGCGGATCGGACGTCGGAGCCCTTCTACCTTTGAATCCGGAGCAGAGCCATGAACGACCACGGTCATCAGGACGGCATCCACCCCTTCCCGGCCGGCATGGAGTCGCGTGCGATCGAGACCAACGGCGCCACGATCCATGTACGCGTCGGCGGACAGGGGCCGGCGGTCGTCATGCTGCACGGCTTCGGCACCACGGGCGACATGTGGGGCCACCTGGCGAGCGCACTCGTCGAGGGCCACACCGTCATCGCACCCGACCTGCGCGGGCTGGGCCTCTCGTCGAAGCCCGAGGGCGGCTACGACAAGAAGAACCAGGCGGCCGACGTGTGGGGCGTCCTGGACGCCCTGGGCGTGGGCCCGGTCGAGTTGGTGACGCACGACATCGGCATCATGGTCGGCTACGCGGTCGCCGCCACCCGTCCCGAGCGGGTGAGTCGATGGGTGGCGATCGACGCGCCGCTGCCCGGCATCGGACCCTGGGACCGGATCACGCAGGACCCGGCCATGTGGCACTTCGGATTCGGCGGCCACGACATGGAGCGCCTGGTCGCCGGCCGGGAGCGCATCTATCTCGACCGCTTCTGGAACGAGCTTTCCGTGGTCCCCGAGCGGTTCGACGAGGCCAAGCGCCAGCACTACGCGGCGCTCTACGCACAACCCGGCGCGATGCGCGCGAGCTTCGCCCAGTTCCTGGCGTTCGGTCGGGACGCGGCCGACAACGAGAAGTTCCTCGCGCAGGGCAGGCTCCGGATGCCGGTGCTGGCCTTCGGCGGCGAGGCCACCTTCGGCCCCGGGATCGGCGAGGTACTGCGGGGTGTCGCCGACGACGTCGAGCACGCGGTCATCCCCGACTGCGGGCACTGGATCACGGAGGAGCAGCCGCAGGCGACGACGGACCTGGTCGTCGACTTCCTGCACCGGGCACGCTGAGGCCCACCGCGCACCACCTGTGAACCGTCCGACAACCGGGCCCACTTCGGGCCCGCGTACCCGGGGCCCGGCACGGATCGACGTGCCGGGCCCCGTCGTCAGTGCTCGTGCCTCACGCGCCACCCGGTCGTGGCCACCCGTGCGCCCCGGCTGCCGCACCGCTCCCCCGCCACCGCCCGTCCGCGCTCGCTCACCGCAACTCCGCCCGGAACCCAGCCGGTGTCACATCCGTGTGCTGCTGGAAGAACTTGGAGAAGTTGGCCGCGTCGGGGAAGCCAACTGCCGCTCCCACGCGGCCGATCGGCAGGTCCGTGTGGGCCAACAGCCGTTTCGCCTCCAGCACGACCCGCTTGTCGATGAAGCCCTTGGGAGTCTCACCGGTGGCGGCGCGGACCGCGCGGACGAGGGTGCGGCGGGAGTAGCCGAGGGCGTCGGCGTAGGCGCTGACGCTGTGGTTGGTGGCGAAGCCCTTCTCGACGGCGTCACGGAAGAGCGTGAACGTCGTGTCGGCCTGCTGCCGGGCCGCCTCCGCCGAGCTGGCCGCGAGATGCGCGAGCCGTAGCAGGAACGCCGTCAGGGAGTGTCGTAGGACCGAGGTGTGGAGGCTCAGCGGGAGCGTCTGGGTGTCCTCGTACTCGCGTTGCAGCTGGCCCAGTGAGGAACGGAGGGCCGCGAGGCGGGGCTCGTCGGGGTGGAGCAGGGGCGGCAGGTCGTAGCGGTAGAGGCCGGTCGCCTCGACCGTGGCACGGGGGAGGAAGCCGGGCTGCATGGTCAGGACCGTGCCGCGGTACTCGTCCATCCGCGAGAAGTGATGGACCTGGCCGGGGCGGATCCACAGGACGTCGCCGGCGTTCGCCTCGTACTCGGCGAAGTCGATCATGTGGCGGACCGGGCCCTCGTCGAAGAGCATCACCACATGGAAGTCGATGCGGTGGACGCGGTGCAGGGGTGCGTCGGCATGCCAGGCGCGTCCGGGGCTCATCGGGCCGACCTGCATGCCGACGCCGCAGACGCTCAGATCGACAGGGAAGGGAAACGTTCTGATCACGTCGCCGTCACCCGCGACGCCTTGGATGGTTCTGTCCGCCATGTCCTTCTCGTGCCGCCTCAGTACGGGTTCCGGTGTCCCACTTTCACCACAGGCTGGCACACCGGCACCTTCCCTCGTAAAAGTCAGACTTTTAGATTTGAAGACGTCCGAGCAGTTCTGCCGCTCTTACCGAGGACTTCTTGAAGATGAACGCGCACACACCTGACAGCTTCGAGTGGACCGATCTCGACCGTCGTGCCGTCGACACCGCCCGTGTTCTGGCCGCTGACGCGGTGCAGAAGGTCGGCAACGGGCACCCGGGCACCGCGATGGCCCTGGCTCCCGCCGCGTACACGATCTTTCAGAAGGTGATGCGTCACGATCCGGCGGATCCCGAGTGGACCGGCCGGGACCGCTTCGTCCTCTCCCCCGGCCACACCTCGCTGACGCTCTACACGCAGCTCTACCTCGCCGGGTACGAGCTGGAGCTGGACGACCTGAAGGCGTTCCGGACGCACGGTTCGAAGACGCCTGGTCACCCCGAGTACGGGCACACGGCCGGTGTGGAGACCACGACCGGCCCGCTCGGACAGGGCGTCGCGAACGCGGTGGGCATGGCGATGGCCGCCCGCTACGAGCGCGGTCTGTTCGACCCCGAGGCCCCCGAGGGCGAGTCGCCCTTCGACCACACGATCTGGGCCATCGTCTCCGACGGCGACCTGGAGGAGGGCATCTCCGCCGAGGCCTCCTCCCTCGCCGGCCACCAGCAGCTCGGCAACCTCGTCTTCGTCTACGACGACAACCACATCTCCATCGAGGGCGACACCGCGACCGCCTTCTCCGAGGACGTACTGAAGCGCTACGAGGCCTACGGCTGGCACACCCAGCGCATCGAGCCCGCCGCCGACGGCGACATCGACCCGCACGCGCTGTACACGGCGCTCAAGACGGCGCAGGCCGAGACCGGGCGCCCCTCGATCATCGCGATGCGCACGATCATCGCCTGGCCCGCCCCGAACGCGCAGAACACCGAGGCCGCCCACGGCTCCGCGCTCGGCGCCGACGAGATCGCCGCCACCAAGCGCGTCCTCGGCTTCGACCCGGAGCAGTCCTTCGAGGTCGCCGACGAGGTCCTCGCGCACAGCCGCAGGGCCCTGGACCGGGGCGCCGAGGCGCACTCCGCGTGGGACAAGCAGCTCGACAAGTGGCGCGGCGCCCAGCCCGAGCGCGCGAAGCTCTTCGACCGGGTCCTCGCCGGTCAGCTCCCCGAGGGCTGGGAGGACACCCTCCCGGTGTTCGAGGCGGGCTCCTCCGTCGCCACCCGCGCCGCCTCCGGCAAGGTGCTCCAGGCGCTCGGCGCGGTCCTGCCCGAGCTGTGGGGCGGCTCCGCCGACCTGGCCGGATCGAACAACACCACCATCGACAAGACCTCGTCCTTCCTCCCGAAGGGCAACCCGCTCCCGGAGGCCGACCCGTACGGCCGTACGATCCACTTCGGCATCCGCGAGCACTCCATGGCGGCCGAGATGAACGGCATCGCCCTGCACGGCAACACGCGTGTCTACGGCGGCACCTTCCTGGTGTTCTCCGACTACATGCGCAACGCCGTCCGCCTCTCCGCGCTGATGCAGCTCCCGGTGACGTACGTCTGGACCCACGACTCCATCGGTCTCGGCGAGGACGGACCCACCCACCAGCCGGTCGAGCACCTCGCCTCGCTGCGCGCCATCCCGGGCCTGAACATCGTGCGCCCCGCCGACGCCAACGAGACCGCGATCGCCTGGGCCGAGATCCTCAAGCGGCACGCCACGAAGCCCGCCCCGCACGGCCTCGCGCTGACCCGTCAGGGTGTGCCGACGTACGCGCCCAACTCCGATGCGGCGCGCGGCGGTTACGTCCTCAAGGACTCCTCCACCGAGACGCCCGACGTGGTGCTCATCGCGACCGGTTCCGAGGTCCACCTCGCCGTCGGGGCGCGCGAGCAGCTGGAGGCCGAGGGCGTGGGCACCCGGGTGGTGTCGATGCCGTCCGTGGAGTGGTTCGAGGAGCAGTCGCGCGAGTACCGCGACAGCGTCCTGCCGCCGTCCGTGAAGGCCCGCGTTGCGGTCGAGGCCGGGATCGGTCTCACGTGGTACCGGTTCGTGGGTGACGCAGGACGCATCGTCTCCCTCGAACACTTCGGCGCCTCCGCCGATGCGAAGACCCTGTTCGCCGAGTTCGGTTTCACCGCCGAGAACGTCGCCGCAGCAGCCAAGGAATCCCTCGCCGCCGCGCGCGGTTGATCCGATCGCCAGAAAGAAGATGATCACAGTGACCGAAGTGACCGCCACCGCGGGAACACTCAAGCGCCTGTCCGACGAGGGCGTCTCCATCTGGCTGGACGACCTGTCGCGCAAGCGGATCGAGTCCGGCAACCTCGCCGAACTCATCGACACCAAGAACGTCGTCGGCGTCACCACCAACCCGTCGATCTTCCAGGCCGCCATCGGCTCCGGCGAGGGTTACGAGGAGCAGCTCGCCGACCTCGCCGTACGCGAGGTGACGGTCGAGGAAGCCGTACGGATGATGACCACGGCCGACGTCCGCGCCGCCGCCGACATCCTGCGCCCCGTCCACGAGGCGACCGGCGGCCGGGACGGCCGGGTCTCCATCGAGGTCGACCCGCGCCTCGCGCACCACACGGCGGCGACCGTCGCCGAGGCCAAGCAACTGTCCTGGCTGGTGGACCGCCCCAACGTGATGATCAAGATCCCGGCGACGAAGGCCGGTCTCCCGGCCATCACCGAGGTCATCGGCGAGGGCATCAGCGTCAACGTCACGCTGATCTTCTCCCTGGAGCGCTACCGCGAGGTCATGGACGCCTACCTGGCCGGCCTGGAGAAGGCGCAGGCGGCCGGCATCGACCTCGCCACCATCCACTCCGTCGCCTCCTTCTTCGTCTCCCGTGTCGACTCCGAGATCGACAAGCGCCTGACCGCGCTCGGCACGGACGAGGCCCTCGCCCTCAAGGGCAGGGCCGCGCTCGCCAACGCGCGGCTCGCGTACGAGGCCTACGAGGACGTCTTCGCCGGTGACCGCTGGGCCGCCCTCGCGGGTGTCGGCGCCAACAAGCAGCGCCCCCTCTGGGCCTCGACCGGCGTGAAGGACCCGTCCTACAAGGACACCCTCTACGTCGATGAACTGGTCGCGCCCGGCACCGTCAACACCATGCCCGAGGCCACGCTGAACGCCACCGCCGACCACGGTGACATCCACGGCGACACGGTGACCGGCGGCTACGCGCAGGCCCGCGCCGACCTGGACGCCGTAGAGCGTCTGGGGATCTCCTACGACACCGTCGTCAAGCAGTTGGAGGACGAGGGCGTCGCCAAGTTCGAGGTGGCCTGGCAGGACCTGCTGGGTGCCGTCGCGAAGTCGCTGAGCGGGAAGGGGGTCGACGGGGAATGAGCGCGGAACTTCCCACATCGACAACGGCCGTGCAGGCGCTCGGCGTCGAGGACATCGCGGGCGCCCCGGCCGTCGGCTGGGACAACCCGCTGCGGGACGCCCGGGACCGTCGGCTGCCGCGGATCGCGGGTCCGTCCGGGCTGGTGATCTTCGGGGTCACCGGTGACCTGTCCCGCAAGAAGCTGATGCCGGCCGTCTACGACCTGGCCAACCGGGGCATGCTGCCGCCGGGCTTCTCCCTCGTCGGGTTCGCCCGGCGGGACTGGGAGGACCAGGACTTCGCCCAGGTGGTGCACGACTCGGTGCGCGAGCACTCCCGCACCGAGTTCCGCGAGGAGGTCTGGCAGCAGCTCGCCGAGGGGATGCGGTTCATCCCGGGCGACTTCGACGACGACACCGCGTTCAAGCAACTGCGCGCGGCCGTCGACGAGCTGGACACCTCGCGCGGTACCAGTGGCAACTACGCGTTCTATCTCTCCGTACCGCCGAAGTTCTTCCCGAAGGTCGTCAAGCAGCTCAAGAAGCACGGGCTGGCGGACGCTCCGGAGGGGGCGTGGCGGCGCGCGGTCATCGAGAAGCCGTTCGGGCGTGACCTCAAGAGCGCGCGTGAGCTGAACAAGATCGTGCACGAGGTGTTCGACCCGGACCAGGTGTTCCGGATCGACCACTACCTCGGCAAGGAGACCGTCCAGAACATCCTGGCGCTGCGCTTCGCCAACCAGATGTACGAGCCCATCTGGAACCGGTCCTACGTCGACCACATCCAGATCACGATGGCCGAGGACATCGGCATCGGGGGCCGGGCCGGCTACTACGACGGCATCGGTTCGGCGCGTGACGTCATCCAGAACCACCTGCTCCAACTCATGGCGCTGACCGCCATGGAGGAGCCGATCGCCTTCGACGAGGAGGCGCTGCTCACCGAGAAGCTGAAGGTGCTGAAGTCGGTGCGGCTCCCCAAGGAGCTGGGCGAGCACACGGTGTTCGGGCAGTACGCGGAGGGCTGGCAGGGCGGCGAGAAGGTCGTCGGCTACCTCCAGGAGGACGGCATCGACCCGCAGTCGAAGACCGACACCTACGCGGCCGTCAAGCTGGAGGTGGACAACCGCCGCTGGGCGGGCATCCCGTTCTACCTGCGCACCGGCAAGCGGCTCGGGCGGCGCGTCACGGAGATCGCGGTCGTCTTCAAGCGGGCCCCGCACTCCCCCTTCGACTCCAACGCCACCGAGGAACTGGGCCAGAACGCGATCGTCATCCGCGTCCAGCCCGACGAGGGCATGACGGTCCGGTTCGGTTCGAAGGTGCCGGGCACCTCGATGGAGATCCGGGACGTGTCCATGGACTTCGCCTACGGCGAGTCGTTCACGGAGTCGAGCCCGGAGGCGTACGAGCGGCTCATCCTGGATGTGCTGCTCGGCGACGCCAACCTGTTCCCGCGCCACCAGGAAGTGGAAGAGTCCTGGAAGATCCTCGACCCGATCGAGGAGTACTGGGCACAGAACGGCAGGCCCGCGCAGTACTCCTCGGGCAGTTGGGGTCCCGAGGAGGCGGACGAGATGCTCGCACGAGACGGACGGAGCTGGCGCAGGCCATGAAGATCGACCTGAGCGACACCACGGCAAGCAAGATCAACAAGGCGCTGGTGCAGGGTCGCCGCGACATCGGCACCCCTGCCGTGGGCATGGTCCTGACGATGGTCATCGTCACGGACGAGGAGAACGCCTACGACTCGATCAAGGCGGCCGAGGAGGCCTCGCACGAGCACCCCTCGCGCACCCTGGTCGTCATCAAGCGGCACGCCCGCACCCCGCGCGACCGCACCAACTCGCACCTCGACGCCGAGGTCCGGGTGGGCGCCGACGCCGGCACCGGCGAGACGGTCGTGCTGCGGACCTACGGCGAGGTGTCCGACCACGCCGACTCCGTGGTGCTACCGCTGCTGCTGCCGGACGCGCCGGTCGTCGTGTGGTGGCCGGGCGACGCGCCCGAGATCCCGGCGAAGGACCCGCTGGGCGCCCTCGCACAGCGCCGGATCACCGACCTGTACGCGGCGACGGACCCGCTCGAAGCGCTGGCCGCCCGCGCCCGCGCCTACGCGCCCGGCGACACCGACCTCGCCTGGACCCGGCTGACCCCGTGGCGCTCGATGCTGGCGGCGGCCCTCGACCAGGCCAAGTCCAAGATCACCTCGGGTGCCGTGGAGAGCGAGGCCGACAACCCGGCCGCCGAGCTGCTGGCCCGCTGGCTTGAGGCCCGCCTCAAGGTGAAGATCGACCGCGTGGTCACCGACGGGCCGGTCATCACGGCCGTCCGCCTGGGCACCGGGGCCGGCGACATCGTCATCGACCGTCCCGACGGCCCCCTTGCAACGCTGTCCCTGCCCGGACAGCCCTCCCGCACCCTCGCGCTGAAGGTCCGCACCACCTCCGAACTCATCGCCGAGGAGCTGCGGCGCCTCGACGCCGACGAGATGTACGCCATCGCCCTCCGGGCCGAGGGCACCAAGGAGACGCCCAGTCATGTCTGACTCCCCCAAGCTCGTGCGGCGGCCCGAGTGGACCGCTCTGGAGGACCACCGCGCGGGTCAACTGCACTCGCAGTTGCGTGAGTTGTTCGCGGCGGACCCGGGGCGCGCGGAGCGGTACGTGGTCACCGTCGGCGACCTGCGCATCGACTACTCCAAGCACCTGATCACGGACGAGACCCTCGCCCTCCTCCAGGAACTCGCCACGGCCACCGGTGTGTCCGGCCTGCGGGACGCCATGTTCCGCGGCGAGAAGATCAACGTCACCGAGGACCGCGCGGTCCTGCACACCGCGCTGCGCGCCCCGCGTGACGCCGTGATCGAGGTCGACGGCGAGAACGTGGTGCCCGCCGTGCACGCGGTGCTCGACAAGATGGCGAACTTCGCCGACCGCGTCCGCTCCGGCGAGTGGACCGGGCACACCGGCCGCCGTATCCGCAATGTCGTCAACATCGGCATCGGCGGCTCGGATCTGGGTCCCGCGATGGCGTACGAAGCCCTCCGCGCCTTCACCGACCGCGAGTTGACGGTTCGCTTCGTGTCGAACGTGGACGGCGCCGACCTGCACGAGGCGACCCGTGACCTCGACCCGGCGGAGACGCTGT